>NZ_JAGUCN010000050.1 GCF_018271975.1 Carboxylicivirga mesophila | reverse complement strand
TTTAGAAGGTTAGCTAAAGTACTCCCTAATATGCTAGTTTGCTAAAAGGCCATCAGGCCGCTCTATCGAGCTATTATGTTCCAAGGAGGAAGTCCGTTCCAATCTGCTAATGCACCTGCTCCAAATCAATGTCGCCGCTGTTTAGTTTTTTCAGGTAAGTCAATAAGCTGCTCTCACTCAAATAGCCGTCGCTACGTACTTTTTTTACTCGACCAAGCGATGCAATAAAGCGGGCAAAGGTACTTAAGTCACAAGCGCCGTTAATCAGCAATTGGCCTTTACTGATCAAGGGGTGCAAGAGGCGCAGTAAGGTGATGGGGTGCCCAATCCAATCGATTTGATACTGGCACAACTGACGGCAGTCGTCTTTTGTCTGATCCGACTGTAATGCTTTACAGGTCTGTATAATGCGTTTGTACAAGCGGTAGGATGGGGTCAGCTGTATCAGCTCACTGTTGTGTGCGGCCATAAACTGCTTTTTGGCCTGCTTCCAGTAATCTAGCTCGTCCTTATAATACTTAGCTGACTGGTATTTGCGCAGTAATAGTACATAGTCCTCCACAAAAAATGAATGACTCTCTGAACGCAACAGGCATGCGTGGATAATATCCCGTAAGGTTTCCCAACGGTGATGTTGCCGGAACCGTATCAGATACCGGTTAAGGTCTTTGATATCCTGCAGCAGCAGGTATTCATAGTTGCGATTCTCCGGACAGGCCGTTAAGGGTTCCCAGGTGTCACGCACCAATTGAATCAGGCAAGCCGGCAATGAACCATTTTTGATGAGCTTGTGCAGCTGGTGATCCTCGCGCAGTAAACAAGGTGTTTGCTGATGCAGTAACTGACGCAGCCAATCACCATCCGGCAGGTATTTGGAGAAAACAGTGAGCAACCAGCTATTTGAGTGTTTCACCCGGTGGTATAAAGCCATGGATGAGGGTTGCTGATCGCTTTCCAGAAACCCCTGAAAAAGGATGGTGGCTTGTTGCAATAAGCTGCATATCATCAGGTAAATCAGTAAATCGTGTACAAAACAACTCATGCGATCAGCTTCTTTGGTGGCTGGCTTGCACCAGGGGTCCTCGTCCAGCAGTAGCTTCAGCTTTTGTAAGCTGCGGTATTTATGATATACATAGCTCCAGTTAATGCTTGCTTCCTCCAACTGCTGCAGGCACTGAAACAGTTCTTCCGAAAACTCTTCTTGCAGCTGCAGCACCGGCACCACCTCAAGTTGACTGATATCCTGCCAGTTGGATTTTTTGCGTTCTAATAGCGGGATGGCTAAACGGTATAATTGATAAAGCATGGTGTTTAGGTTAAGTTTGTTTACTATAATGTATAACAATTTAATAGTAATTGCAAATAAGGGGCATTAAAACAGGGATTACGTGATAGGGTATTAGGGAATAGGACGCTGCGCTCTTTACATGTTATCAGCGCTTCGCTTTAGCTTATTAGCGACGGCTTGGCTTTAGCAAAATAACACGTTAGTAACGCTGCGCTTTTAGCTTTTTAGCAACGCCTTCGGCTCTTAGCAGATTGGCAACGCTTCGTTTTTAGCAATTAGGCTATTCTACTAAAAAAAGGCCGTCAGGCCGCTCTAACGCGCTAATAAGGGCAAAGCCCGTTCTAATCTGCTACGTTCTACTACACTAAAAAGGAGCGCTGCCGCAGCAGCGACTCCACAGATTATCTATCACAGACTTACCTCACCAACATAATAGCTGTTGCTGACACTGTTGCCATTGACAGCCAGGAATGCCAGATAGGTATGCAGCACCGTACCTGTTTGGGCATCGGGTATTGCCAGTGTGGCCTGCCCATCGTTTCGGACAGCTTCCCCAATGGAGTAAGACGGATAGATGCCGTCACCAATGGCCAGGAGCAATACCTGGTTATCTCCATAGTCTTTGAGGATGGCCGCCCCGTCGCGCCAGGTAAAAGTCAGGGTTTGATCCTGCAATTGCACCGCCGGGTGCTGAGGGCCGGGCAGTAGACCTTTGGCCATCTCCAGACTGGCATAATTGATGCGGTAGTCGGGGTATTCGCCCTCCACCACTTTTTTTAGCACATGTGCCAGCGCTGCATTAAGTGGTGATTGCTGGCTGGCCTGGTTGCGATAGCCCACCCGCACCACCGGGTGAATCGGTTGCAGAAAGCTTACCGCATAGGCAAAGCGGGCTCGCTGCATCAACTGTTTCTCGGTAGGGGTGTAGTTACGGCGCTCGGAGAGGGAACGCATATAGCTAATGCCTCGCCAGTTGCCTCCAACAATGTTTCCGACCTTGCCGGAAAATCCACCCATGATGCCTTTAATAAATCGTCCCATGGTATTAGTTTTTTATGGTTTGACTTTTGCTTACTTGTTTCCTGCGCCTGGTTGGCGTCTTACGCTTTTGACGATCCTGCCGTTGCCGGATGACCCGCGTCACCACCGTCGATAAACCACCCACCAACAGGGTGATCAGCGCTTTCACCACCAGCACTTCCGGTTCCGATTCAGTGGGCAGCAAGGCTTCGCTATTGGTCACCTCCAGTATGCCCAGGGTGCCACAGGCTCCCAGCATAAAATTTCTCAGTTCTAACATAACTTTGTGTTTTAAGTGAATGACTACCCTTGGCAGTCGGACTGTTTTAAAATCCGGCCGGATGTAGCAACAAACTTAAAACGCGTTGTTGAGATGGGAAATAACGGTAATATTACCGTGAACGCAACACTTGTAAGAGGCAGTTAATCTGGATGTAAGACATTTTTCATCTATCATAATAGTGAGGTTTTGGTCAAAAATGACAGTATGCCAGGTATTTTAGTGGCAATTTCATCAACAAGCGGGCATTTTTTGGTGAAAACCAACCTTGTTAAGGGTAATTCCTCTGTTTATTGGGTGTTTTAGGTACTTGCTTCGATAGCGCTTCGAAGGTGCTTCGGGTTTGCTTCGGCTACGCGCGTTGGCGAATAGGGTACGAAGCGGGTACGAAGATGAATCAAAGGCGTTGCGAGGAAGCATCGAAGAGAGATGATTAAGATGACCGAAGAAGGAAGAGAAATAGAAAGGATTAGAAAGCGGTGAGATAGGAGAAGTGAGAGTTGTGGATTTAGGGTTATGAGTTTGGTTGCTGGTTGCTTGTTACAGGTTTTGGGTTGCTGGTTTTAGGTGTTTTTGGGAGCAGAAGAGTATAGATAAGAGTGAGAGATGAGAATGAGTGCTTATTGGATTAGAAAGAGGTGAGGGTTGAGTTTTAGGTGTTTGCACCGCATGGTTGTAGCTTATTAGCGACGCTTCGCTGTAGCTCGTTAGAATTGCTCTGCTCTTAGCAAAAAACTTATTAAAGCGGTAGTTGAACAGTCCCTTTAATCTAATTGATTTTAACAAAGGTAAATATAGGCTCATCTTCCCCAAGGGGAAGTCCGCGAAGCGGGATGGGGGATTGGCAGTGCATTCAATCTTTTGAACTATAAATTTTTACCGCAGAGTGATATGAGGAAACAGAGATTGACTTTTACATTTTTAGTAGCTGCCAATTGCAGGCTGCAGGCCTGCCACATAAATAGCCCGGGGTAAGCGCAGCGACACCCCGGGACACACCATGTGAATTAAAACCGGTGCAAGCGTGCATTAAATAATGAAGGATGTAATTTGCACCGGATTATCCACCTATTTAATGCTCCCTCATCTAGCTCAGGCGGAAGTTCTCATGGACATGTCTCAATTAACAGCTCATAAGGTAATATGGAAGCTGCCAATAGCAGGCCGTAGGCCTGCCACAATAATAACCCGGGGTAAACGCAGTGCCACCCCGGGATACACCAACCCAATCAGAACCGGTGCAACCGAGCATTAATAAATGCAGGATGTGATTTGTACCGGAATAACCCATTATATTTTATACCCCCTCATTCGCCTCAGGCGGAAGCTCCCCCAGGGGCGCATATTAGCACGTTAGCAGCGCCGTGCTCCAATTCTCTAATGTGCTAAAAGGACGAAGTCCGCTCTAACGCGCGAATAAGGACAGTTTGTTGGTAGTTTTATTTACAACTCATACAGTTGGATGCCTACTCGTTGAATATGCTCCTTTAAGGCCTCTTCATTAATACGCTCATAGATAATTAGATCAAATTTATACGGAAGGTTTAATTCCTCTAAATCTATGGATACATCCAAAACATCCTTCAAAGACAAGTTGGCACCAAGCAGGCTTATGTCGATATCAGAACCACTCGAATACGTACCCAGTGCCCTGGATCCAAATAAAACAGCATTCTGAATTTTAGGATTTGAGCGTAACACATTAACGATGCTAAAAACATCTTGCCGGCTCAATCCGGTACTTGCCAGCTTACTCATCAAGCACAGTGGTTTGGGGATTAAGCAGCTCTTTATCCAAACGCTGCTTCAAATATTTTAGAAGAGCTACATATTCTGACCGGATGGCCTCAATAATTTCAGTGGCGGTAGCTTCATCATAGGTATGAGATGCCAGGTTTCTGCTTTTATGCATTCGTAACCACCCTTTACCATCCTTTATATAACCATCCTGAAAGCTTTGTTCAATCACTGGCTTAGGTCCGGCAATGTCTTCATAACCTTTGTGCCTGAGTAAATCCTGAAGGGTTTTCCATGCTAGTTCATAGGTGTATTCAAAGGCTTTGATAAGTCCCTGTTCCTCCAATTCATTTAGTTGATTGTGCTGGATAAATTTTGTTAATTGACCAAATGCCTTGTTAAAATTAGCAAACCGTTGCTGCCAACGAATGTCCTTTAGTTCGTCCATGCTTTTCGACTTAGTATATCACAAATATAGCCAGTATTTTTGTTTTCGCATATTAGCAGCGCTGCACTTTAGCAGGTTAGCAACGCCTTCGGATTTAGCAAAAAAGTTCATTAGCATTTAGCGGGATGAGGCATTTAAGCTAATAATTTGAATCAAAATCAGATATATGTCATCTTCCCCATGGGGAAGTACACGGAGCGGGATTGGGTTATAGGTTATAGGTGTTAGGGCTTAGGGAATAGGACGCTTTGCTGAAGCAAGAGAGCTCGTTAGCAGCGATGGAGTGATTTCTTTAGCAGTTTCTGAAAACTACGCATTGCAGGCTGTAGGCCTGCCACACAAATAGCCCGGGGTAAGCGCAGCGACACCCTGGGATACGAAACAAAATTAAAAACCGGTGCAAGCAATCATTAAATAATGTAGGATGTAATTTGCACCGGATTATCCACCTGTTTAATGCTCCCTCATCTAGCTCAGGCGGAAGTTCTCATGGACATGTCTCAATTAACAGCTCATAAGATAATATGGAAGCTGCCAATAGCAGGCCGTAGGTCTGCAACAATAATATCCCCGGGTAAACGCAGTGCCACCCGGGGATACACCAACCCAATCAGAACCGGTGCAACCGAGCATTAATAAATGCAGGATATGATTTGCACCGGA
>NZ_JAGUCN010000004.1 GCF_018271975.1 Carboxylicivirga mesophila | reverse complement strand
ATTGTTATTAATAGGGTAGGCTTATTATTTCTATAAATATTCAACTTCTCCGAAGTTGTTTTATTATCTCCAGCGGAGATAAATATTTGTAGATAGGTGCAATGTAAATAACCAATCAACCTCAGCGAGGTTGAATATATATTTAATCGGTTATTAATTATAAAAAAAAGGTATACAAGATGGCTAAAATCACACTTATCACAGGCGGCCAACGCTCGGGCAAAAGCAACTACGCACAGCAGCTGGCATTGCAGCTATCTCCCAACCCGGTTTACCTGGCCACGTCACGCATTTGGGACGAAGAGCACCGGCAACGCATCATCAGGCATCAGGCAGACAGAGGCCCCGAATGGACCAACATTGAGGAAGAAAAAGCCCTGTCGAAGCACGATTTTACCGGCCGGGTGGTGTTGATAGACTGTGTCACCCTCTGGCTAACCAACTTCTTTTTTGACAATGACAGCCATATCGACCAGTCGCTGGAAGAAGCAAAAAGTGAATTTGCCCAACTGATTCAGCAGGATGCCACCTTTATATTTGTCACCAATGAGATAGGCCTGGGCGGCATGCCCGAGAACCCAATTCAACGCAAGTTTACCGACCTGCAAGGCTGGATGAATCAGCACATTGCCCAAAGCGCCAATGAGGTGGTTCTTATGGTGTCGGGTATTGCCGTGAAGGTGAAATAAGAGGGTGCCTGAAAATCAAAAAAAGATCGTAACAACCTTATAATTCGTAAGCAACACCTCACCCCAATCCTCTCCTTGAAGGAGAGGATGCCCTGACTTAGCAAGATTATTCTATATTAGAGACTGTTGCTTTATTTGTGAAGTCACCTTCTCCTTGAGGAGGATTTATTCCGCCATAGCGGAAAGGCCGGGATGAGGTGATGAAGTTATAGATTGTTAGTATTAAAATTGTCTCTCTTCATAGAGAATACACTTTGATAAGCTCAATGAATACCTTTTCTGTTCCTACCATGGGATCGCTTACTTTTTCAGTCAGGCTCCTGATCCCACCATGGGAAAGCATAACTTTTCTGCCGTTCATTAAAACCTACCATGGGAAAGCCTGTCTTCTTCATCCGATGGTGTTTCCTGTCATGGGAAAGACAGCCTGTTTAATTGGGCGAGATTTCCTGCAACAGGAAAGCACCATGGATAGCTGCTACCGTCATACAATCAACTAAAAGGCATAAAAACGTTCATGATACAGGGAAACACCAACTGGTATGAAAGAAAACTTGCTTAGCAAGTCGTTGAGACTTTCAGAAAAAAAGGCACCTGCACAAGCAGGCACCTTTCTCAATCGTATCAATTGCCACTTATGGCATAGTTAATACCTCATCATAGACTCCCCATGTATGATCATATTCTGGTAAATAATGCTCTATTTCCATGGCAAATACCTTTTTCCCGTCGCCATTGGTTGAAACAGTTCCACTACCCGCGATACGAGCAGGCAGCTCAACATCAGTCTGAAACCAGGCCTTCTGCTCCGGTACCGAAACAATGCCTGCACCCTCATCCTCAATAATAAGAATATCATATCCATCCTCATATAAGGCTTCGGCTTTATAAATGCTCAATCCTTCTGCTTTGAAGATTTCCACTGTCCAGGCTTCTCCAAAAAATGTACTCACAAAGCTGGCTGTTCCCATCGACACAAATTTCAACTCCAGCTGGCCGTTAAATTCGGCCGTATTATACAGAGGTGATGCATTATCGCCTGTTACAGTCAATTCAAATGAATAAATTTTAGCCGGGTCAATGGCCGATGGATTGGTGGCTGATACAACCGCATAAGCTACTGCCTCACCATCAGCAAAGCTTATTGTTGTGCTTTCCAGTTCAAACAGTCCGGTGTCATCATTACTGGTCATCTCAAGGTTAGCCACCGTACCGCTCACATTCTTATAGGTCCGGTGAATCGGGAATGAGATACTATAATTATTATCAGCATTCAGCATGTAAGGTGCATCGATGGCCGTATGCGACACAGCAACATAATCAACACCTCCGGTATCTACTTTGGTCATCACATTATCCTGGTCACAGGCCGTTAATGCAACGACAGCAATCATTAAAATCAATAATATATTTTTCATCTGCTTATATTTTGTTTTTAAATTGTGTGAAACATTGAATCTGATTAAACCTACCATGGATTCTGATCTGCAGTGGCATCCAAGGCATCGTTACCATCAAATTCGGCCTGTGGAATAGACATCACCCAATCAGGACAAAGCGGATCTAAGGGATTAATATATGGTATTAATTCACTGTGGTTACTGCCATCAAAGTTGCGGGTAAATCCAGTACCCAGTCGCTTAATATCATAAATTCGTGATATCTCACCCCAAAGCTCTATGCGGCGTTGCAGCATAATCTCATCCATTAAAGTGATGCTACCCGATGCTGGCGTAGTAGGGCCATTATCACTATTGGTAGTAAGCGCTTTAGAATCGGTTAAGCCACTGATATCGTAGCCATCCTGGCGTTCTTTCATCAGGTTCTCCAGAATTGTGCGGGCTTCGGCATACTGCTCCAGCATACATTTAGCTTCCGCCTGCATCAGCATCATTTCCTCATGACGCATAAAAATATAGTCGCCAGCACCTGTGGCTACATTAGCAAACTGAAACTTAAACTGGTTATAACTCTTCTCTGTACCTGTGGCTTGTTCATCTTCTTCTGCCAATGGTCCGTACCACCAGTTTTTACGAACATCTGTTACATCCACCTGATCATAGAGCCAGTTACTGACGCAAACGCGGGCACGACTGGCATAATAATCAGACGATCGGGAATCCATATGGCCAAACAGCATCGCTCTACCGGCACCGGCTACCTGATCGTCTAATACTTCAAATCCCCATAAAACACAATTTTTACTGGCATCATTAAAGGCAAAACCTCCCGATATATCACCTGCAGGCAGCATCGAAGAGCCACCTTTTAATGCTTCAGTAGCTGCATCGTACGCTTCCTGCCATCTTTCCTGCTCAAGCATAATGCGTGCCTTCAATCCGTTAGCCGAATAGTAGTCTAAGTTAGAGATATGCACTCGCTCCTGCGCTTTATCAGGATCCAGGCGCACCAATGCACTGTCAATGTCAGCATTGATAAGCTTATATACATCGTTTAATGTACCTCTGCCAACGCCTTTAGTTTCAATGGTTGTGGGCTCAGTGTAAATAGGCACACCCGGTAAATCGCCACCTCCAACAGCAATTGACTGCTGATAGAAGCGGGCCAGGTAAAAGTATGAAAAGGCTCTTAAAGCAAAGGCCTGCCCCATTAAGGAGTTAATTTTACTTGGCGCTCCCTGCAACTCATCCTTTGATGCCAGAATAGAATTAACATTGGTAATTAAAGTATAGTAGAAGTTCCAGCTCGAATACGGACGCCCTTGTGTATTGGTAAAATCCGATTTCACCTGGTACATATAGTCGTAGTAGAACCAACCACTACCCATTTCGGCCTGTACCATATCTTCCGCCATCAGGTTACCCGAATGCACAATGGAGATATGTCCAAACTGCTCATGCTCCCATCCGGTACCCCACTCAGTGACATACATCGCGCGATAAAGTCCGTTGATGGTACTCATCGCTTTATCGACATCAGAAAACAACTCTGCACCACCTGCCTGGTCCGTTGGGAATGTATCCAGATTATCTTCACAAGCAGAAATAGCGATGGCTAAACAAACTAGTATAATATATTTAAGTTTCTTCATTCTTTCAGTTTTTAAAATTTAACATCGATACCAAACAGGGTCGTACTTACCGGCGTATAGTCATAATCAGTTGTACCAGTAAAGTTATATTGCGGATCTAAACCATCGAGGTGAGAGAACAGGGCAATATTATCTAAAGTTACATACAGGCGTACTTTTTCGATACCTACCGATGACACAAGGTCTTTAGGCAAACTATATCCGAGCGTCACATTTTTAATAGCAAAATAAGATGCATCTATCAGGCCAGCATCATTTTGTGCGCGTGCAAACCCGGTTCCGTTTTCCACTCGTGGAATATCTGTCATATCACCTGGCTCTTTCCAGGCTCTTTTAATATTCTTATGGTAATTAGCCCCCACATAGATGGGGTTCAATAAATCCTGGTATAGGTAATCGTAAACTTTACCACCCACTGAGAAGGTAGTTAAAAACGACGCATCAAAGTTACGCAGGAACCTGAATTCACTGCCAAATGAACCATAAAAATCAGGAATACGACTACCGCTAATAACACTTGAATTAACCGCTTCACTCTTCTGATCAGAAATGGAGTAAATACGGTTGCCATCCTCATCTTCTTCGAATACATGATACAGCTGAGCTCCATTAGTAGGATCAACTCCAGCACTCTTTGCCAGCCAGAATGAGTTAATCTCCTCACCCACACGGTTAATACGGATACCACTGATAATCTGTTCCTTTTCACCATCCAGTTTCAGTATCTCATTCTTTACGGTTGAAACGTTACCTGAAGCAATCCATTCAAAGTTGCTTGACTTGATGACTTCCACGGCCGTACTAAATTCGATACCTTTATTGGACATTTCACCTACGTTATCCCAGTAGTTGCGGAACCCGCTTGACAATGGCATTGGTCGTTGCATCAGCATATCAATGGTTTTACGATTATAGTATTCCAATGTAAAGTTGGCCCGGTTGAATATACGAGCTTCAACACCAATGTTAAAGTTCAGGTTTTCCTCCCATTTAATATTCTCATTACCCAGGTCAGCTAAACGAGCTCCCCCAAGCGTGGCATTAGGCCAGGTAAGGTCATATAACGTTTGCCAGGCATAGTAGTTATCTTCATCCACGGTATTGATATTATCATTACCCTGCAGTCCATAACTGGCCTTCAGCTTAAGGTTATCAATCATCTCCACGCCATCCATAAAGCCTTCTTCAGAGATGCGCCATGAAGCTCCAAGTGACCAGAAATTACCCCAGCGGTTATCCTTATGGAATCTGGATGATGCATCTGCACGGAAACTGGCACTTAAATAATAGCGATCTTTAAAATCGTAGGAGATATTCATAAAATACGATTCAATGGCATAATTATCTTCGTATGAAGTTAAATCTTTGGTAGTGGTACCAGGCGCCAATTCAGTAATACCGGCAAATGGGAAACCAGACTTTTCACCACGCATATAATTGTATTGATAGGCATAATTCTCATGACCCAACAGCACATTAAAACTATGTTCGCCTACGTCTTTGTTATAACGTAGCAACTGGTTCCAGGTATAAGCAAAGGTTCTGATATTATACTTGAACAAGTAGCCTTTTGCAGATGCATAATCGCCAAAATCAGGATTATTATACCAATAGCGGTTTTCATTAACATAGTCGAATCCCAGGTTGGTAACCAGACTCAGACCTTTAACAAAACCACCAATACCGTCACCAATCAGATCCACATGAAAACGCCCTGACAGGTTATCGAAATTACGAACACTCTCATCTTCATAAAGTGTTGCCACAGAGTTGAAATTAGCACTGGCCCCACTCGGACGGTTTGTACCGTAGTCAAACTGTTTCTCACCTGTTTCCGATAAAATTAAATCACCATTGCGTTCGCGTTGATAAACCGGATAAAGGGAAGGCATAAACTGTGCCGAATACCATACGTTGGAAGAAGCCGTACCTGTTGATGAAAGGTAGTCGGTTTTGGTTTTGGCAAAATTCACATTACCACCATACTTAAACCATGGCTTCGTTTCAAACTCAGCGCCAACTCTACCAGAAAATCTTTCAAAGTTGGTATTCTTCAATAATCCTTCTTCTTCCAAATAGGCGAAAGAAGAAAACACCTGAGTATTCTCAGTACCGCCATTAATCATTATCTGGTACTCCTGACGAACTGCATTATCGTTGGTTATCTCATCCTGCCAGTCACTTTCAAAAAGCAGATTAGCATTAGGATTTACCTTACCTGTTGCAGGATCGATAAGGCTGGCCACCGGCATATCATAGAAATTGTATTGCTCGTCAGAACCAAAGATACCATTGTTACTAACCATTTCAGCAAGTGCCAGTTCACCAGCCAAATGAGGTGCCACATTCTTCTGATAGATCAACTGGTTTTTGTAGCCCTGAAAGGCTGTCTCGATGTACTCTGTCGCATTCAGCGTTTCGTAAGGCCTGATAGCGCGGTTTGATATACCACGGGATACTTTAAGCTCAACAGATGTTTTGCCACTTTTACCTTTTTTGGTTGTAATAAGTACAACACCATTGGCACCACGTGAACCATACAAAGCACCTGCCGAGGCATCCTTCAACACAGTAACAGATTCAATATCGCTGTTACTTATGGCATTCATATTACCATCATACGGAACGCCATCCACCACATAAAGAGGAGCATTACTGGAGTTAATGGAACCAAAGCCCCTGATACGAATGGTCGCTCCTTCTCCAGGCTGTCCCGAACCGGAGGTGGTTTGCACACCTGCAACCTGCCCCTCCAGAGCCTTTGTAATATTAGACGCAACACGTTTCTCCAGTTTTTCAACTCCTACAACTTCAGCTGAGCCGGTAAAAGATTCCTTTTTGGCGGTTCCATAAGCCACCACCATCACCTCACCAACCTGCACTTCATCACCTTCCATTTCTACATTAATAATAGTATTGCCATCAATTGGTATTTCCTGCGTATTCATACCAACAAATGAGAATATGAGCGTAACTGCATCATCGGGTACAGCTAGAGAGTAATTACCGTCATAACCAGTAACGGTACCAATGGATGTGCCCTTCACCACAACCGATACACCCGGTATTGGCTGACCATCTTCTTTATCGGTTATTTTACCTGAAATGGTCGTTGTTTGAGCAAACATAACGTTGAGTCCGACTAGTAGAATTGCGGACAGTAGACATGCTAATCTTTGCATAGACTAAAGGTTTTAATTAATAATTGCGATTAGTGCCACTAGGGCTTAATTAATATTTTATAATTCACACAACTATTAAACCTTTAGCATAGCGATAACCTATAAACTCGTGGTTTATTCAGTTTTCGAAAAAGGAATAATTAAAATCTATTGGGACTAGATTTTGGTTTAAGTTAATACGATTTTATCTGTTCGTATGAATTGTTATTTCAACTAATAGACTAAATAAAAATCGTCGTTTCGAACAACCAATTAAGGCATTCGAAATACTAATTTAATCATTTAATACGAAATAACAACATTTAACTATTTTTAATTTATTCGTTAAATTTTTAAAATCTGGTGTAATTCTAATAAAAATCAGAAGGGGTGCCGCCTGACACCCCTTCCTCACACAACTAAACCTTTAATCTACGTTCCATCACAGCTTAAAAGTTTATGATATTTCATTTTACCTATTGAGCAGGCGTAAAAATCTCATGGAAAGTCCTATAACCTCCAGAACCCATATACTTATAATATAGGTAAATTGTACCCGTTTCAGGATCATACCTTGATTCTAAATCAGGCTGATATGAATCCCCTAAAGAAACGTCGTAATCCCAATTTTCTGTAGTAATTGAAATACTATTATCATCCTCAATTGTAATATAAATATAAGCATCAGTCCAGCGGGCAAACCATGTTTTACAAGTTTTTGCATCAATTGCTACTAAATCCTTTGTCTCAGTAGTCTCTATATAAGGCTCATCAACATTTGTATCAGGACCGCCACCGGCAGTTGGATGCCAATATGTTATAGCCGCATCATACTTACCTGCAAAGAAGTTAGCAACCCCAACAGTTGTTTTTGAGTTATTTACAACTTCTCTGCCATCTTCCATTACTGCAACATATTGGAAAGTCCAATAGTCACCAATATTCAAAAGTAATTCATCATCTGGTAATTCATATCCGGGGATAGAGATTCCAGCTTTAAGATCTGAATAAGTAAGCGTTAATTTAGATGATAAATTTTCGTTTACATTACCACTTGAGATATCCATTGTTGACATTAAAACTTCTCCAGAGGTCTCTTCTAAGGCGTTATGCGTAAAAGTTTTTAACACTTTTAGTGAAACAATCCCAGGACCTTTCGGAATATCAATAGTCACATCAAAAGAAGGTGTACTTCCCAATTTATATGGCACAGATCCTGTTGCTTCTATGTATCCACCTGTATTAACTCCATCAGTCATTAAATCATCTCCATCTAAGCATGAAGTGAAAACCACCAATGATAGCGTCAGAATACTAAGTGTATATTTTAAATATTTATTCATGATACTATTTTTTTAATACATTATTAATTTACATCCCACCATACAGGCGTTAATAAATCATCTTTACCCTGAGAAGCAACAGCTGCTTCAACATTTGTTTTATTTCTAGAATACTCATCAGATGGATAAAAAACTCTAATTGGCATCTGACCACTTAATACTCCATCAACAGCTGGTGTTAATACAGGCAAGTCTAAGCGTCTCCATTCAATCCAAGATTGTAATCCTTGATCAAACATAGCTACCCACTTTTGAGTGGCAATTTGCTCCATTGCATTAGCTGGATCATAAGCCCATCCACCCCAATCAATAAAATCCTGATATCCATAATCTAATATTGGAGTTACTTGATCCCAACCCCATGAAATAAATGCAGTTTTCCAATACATTTCAAGCTTTTCGCTTAACTCATCTCCATATTTGTAATATGATGACTTAATTCCTTCATAGTAATATTCCTCAGCTTTTGCTTCTCCACCAGGAATATAAGCCTTGTGAGCGGCTTCGGCTAAAATGAATTGCAACTCAGAATACGTCATTAATACACCTGGAGCTGTTGCTTCTGTATATAGTTCTCCTAATTCAGAAGTCTGCTTTAATCCATTACCTAAATAGTTAGCTGCATCTGAAGATTTCATGCCATTTGGCAAACCAACAAAATCACTACTAGCCTCTGCTAATTCAGCATAGATAGCTACACGATAATCAGCACTAGGTGCATCAGTGTACAATAAGTCAATTAAGGATGCAGATACCCTATGATCATCTCTGGTCTTTCTGTTTTCGTTGATTGGATGGTTATTTGGAGCCGAACCCAGATAATTTAATTGCGCATCATCAACAAATCCCGTAAAAATTGGATAAGTCTCTGGAGCATTTAACATTTTTGTCATCTCAGTTGTAACAAATCCCTCATCTCTAGCAGACATCCTCAATAACAATCTCAATCGAAGAGAGTTAGCAAACTTCTTCCATGAATCTATATCGTTATCGTAAAGAATATCACCCTTAATAGAGCTCCCGCTTGCATCCAATAAAGAATTAGCAGTCTCTAAGTTGGCAATAAGAGCAGTATAAATTGATGCTTGCGAATCATAAACTGGTGATACAATAGCTTCAGAAGCTGACCCCTGCCAAGCCTGTGTATACGGAACATCACCATATAGATCTGTCAATAATGAGGTTATGTACGCTTCTAACACGAGCGCAACTCCCTTATAATTATCATTCTCTCTTAATTCTGCTACCTGCTTAATTAAGGCCACATCCTGACCAGATGTCGCATAAAGACTACTCCATGCCGCATTAATAACAGAAACACGAGGTATATAACGATCTTCATCAGTATATTGCACCTTAGCCATGTGCTGTACCCAGCAAGAGCCCATTTCATGACCTAAAAAGATGTTATGAACTCGATCACTCAGTTGCTCTATGGCATTGGTCAATAACATATCCGGTGCAGCCTGCTCTAATGCAGGTTCATTAGGGTTTTCATTAATTTCTGTCAGCTCATCAGTACAACTACCAATGCTTACTAACAATGCACCTATAAGTAAATATTTAAATATCTTATTCATTTCTCAAGTAGTTTTATTAAAGTTTAAAACTTAAGCTGAAACCAAGGCTTTTTGCTGATGGAATTTGTCCAAACTCAAGACCTTGTACATTACCATTACCAAATGCAGATTCTGGATCGACATGAGGAACAGTTGTATATAAAATCGCTAAGTTACGTCCCACAACAGATAAGTTAACATCCTTAATTGGAGTATTTCCTATCTTTTTAAAAGTGTAACCTAAACGTACTTCTCTAAGCTTAACAAAACTCGCATCAAATACACTTGATACGCCAATATCATTCGAGTAAGCATTTTTATTGAAGTCTTCAGCAGACACTACAACATCATTAGGCACATAAGTACCATCAGATAGTTCTTTAACGCCCTTACCAACAACACCGCCTTCTCGTCCAATCAAAGTTTCTTCAAGAACACCTGCATAACGACCCCACGTAGTTGTCATTGAGTACATATCACCACC
The DNA here is from genome assembly GCF_018271975.1 of Carboxylicivirga mesophila. Classification (GTDB taxonomy): domain Bacteria; phylum Bacteroidota; class Bacteroidia; order Bacteroidales; family Marinilabiliaceae; genus Carboxylicivirga; species Carboxylicivirga mesophila. The sequence continues at coordinate 239,336 of NZ_JAGUCN010000004.1, read as the reverse complement.
CCATCTTGCATCAATCAAGAAAGATAGATCAAAGCCTTTGTACCTAAAATTATTATTAATACCTCCAGTCCAGTCAGGAGTTGAGTTCCCTAAAACTTTTAAATCACCCTGATGAGGTAAACCATCGCGGAATATAATTTCTCCATCGTCATTACGTTCAAAATCATAACCAAAAAGAGCCCCATATTTTTGCCCAGGTATAGCCATCACCTTCATACTCCAATATGAACCAAGTTCATATTGATCAATCCCCTCAGCTAATTCAACTACTTCATTTGTGTTCTTAGCCCAGTTAACATTCATATCCCATTGCAAACCTGAAGGAGAATCAATAATGGTACCTCCTAGAGATATTTCAACTCCTTTATTGTCAATACGACCAGCATTAATAACTTTCGAAGTATAACCTGAAGCAGGAGAAATAGGAGTAGCAATAATCTGATCTGTCGACTTATTATTATAATAGGTTAAATCTAGACGCAAACGAGAGTTAAAGAATGCGAATTCACCACCAACCTCAATTGACTCTGTAAAAGCAGGTTTAAGCTCAGCGTTGGGTAATTGATTAGGAACAGCTTGATTAAGAAGCTTAGTACTTGCATTCCAACCATCACCAAAGGCTAATGTTGGATATAAGCGGTAAGGAGCAGTATCAGCACCAACCTTTGCCCATCCTAAGCGAAGTTTTGCAAAATTCATTGTAGAAGAACTCATACCTAACATATCTGTAAGAATTCCACTAAGTGTAACAGATGGATAGAAATATGAATTATTACCATCTGGCAAAGCACTTGACCAATCATTTCTTCCTGTAAAGTCTAAAAATAGATATGAGTTATAACTAACCTGTCCAGAGAAATATAAACTATTAATACGCTTTGTGTATTGAGCGTTATCAGCAACTTGTGGAACAAGTGAATTTCTCACATTATATACACCCGGAACAGCTAGTTCAGGAGCCTCAACATAATCCCATGAACGCTTATAATCCATTCTATTTCCACCAACACTCAACGATGTTTCAAAAGCATCAAATTTTTTATTAGCAGTAACGAGGAAATCAGTATTTGTTTCCTTGTGCATAGTCATTTGTTCATTGTAGAACCCATTAGGATAGTCCTGCATTCCTACTGCCCTGCGAGTGGTATTCCAGTTTGAGTAATAATCAATACCCGAACGAACGAAAGCTTTTAGCCAAGGAGTAAATTCATAACTGGCCATTACATTACCAATTAAACGCTCCCTTTGCAATGTATTTAAGTTCTCATTTAACGTTGCATACGGATTGTTGTGGTAATTATAGTTCCAGTTATACCAAGAGCCATCAGGATTCTGATAATTTTTTAGTTTAGATAAATCTACCTGACGACCGAACCATACGAACTGTTGCATAACATTATCTGCATCGTACCCATATCCAGGCATATTATCACTTTCTACTCCAATATATTGACCAGATGATGATACTTTGAATTTATCTGTTAAATCAATTTGTCCATTAAAAGAAACTGTATTCTTTTTATAGTCAGTGTTGTTCAACATACCATCTTGGTTCATATTTGTGTAAGCTATCCTAAAAGAGGCATTCTCTGAGCCTTTTCTAAAACCCACACTAGTAGTTGATGTAACACCAGTTTCGAAGAAATCTTTAATATTATCTGGATGTGAAACCCAAGGCGTAGCTTCTCTAACACCATTTTCATCTACAGGAGAATCAAACTGTGGAATCATTAAACCAACATCAAGCTGAGGCCCCCAACTTTCATCTGTTCCATCATTAACACCGCCGCCTGAACCATCAACATATTCAAACTGTCCAGCAGAACCTTGTCCGTATTTATTTTGATAATCAGGTAAACGAAGAGGAGTTTCAAATGTGGTAGAGTGGTTAAAATCAATTCCAATCCCTTTAGTACCTTTACCCGACTTGGTAGTAATTACAATAACACCATTTGATGCCCTTGATCCATATAGAGCCGCAGCGTTAGGACCTTTAAGCACTGACATAGATTCTACATCATCAGGGTTAATATCCTGAACACCTGAGCCTCGGTTTGTACCAGAAGTACCAGTATTACCAAAGTTACTGTTGTCAATAGGTACACCATCAACAACAAATAATGGCTGATTATTACCATCTAAGGAGCTAACACCTCGCAAAACAATTCGAGATGAGGCACCAACAGCTCCAGATGTATTTGTAATCTGAGCTCCTGAAATTTTACCTTGTAATGTATTTACTACATTAGTTTCCTTAGCTTTGGTAATCTCATCACCCTTAACATCTTGTACTGCGTAACCAAGCGCTTTCTTTTCTCTCGAAATACCTAAAGCCGTTACAATAACTTCATCCACTCCAATCGCTTCGGATTCAAGTACCACATTAATGGTGGTTCTACCTCCAATAACGACATCTTGTGTTTTCATACCAACAAATGAGAACAACAAATTTGTTGCATCATCGGGTACACTTAAAGTATAGTTACCGTCAACATTTGTAACGGTACCAATAGTTGTTCCTCTCACAACAACTGACACACCCGGCATTGGTTCACCAGATTCACTATCGGTTACAAGACCGGTAATGGTTGTTGTTTGAGCAAACATTGCGTTCAGTCCCACGAATAAAATCAGGGACGCGATTAATGCTAATCTGCGCATAAAACAAAAGGTTTAAGTTAATAATAGTGATAAAATTATAGCGCGAAACACGCTAATTAATTCATAGAGTCACACAATGAATCCGTCTAAACATGAATACTGGCGAATATTCCTAGACAGAACAACAAAGTGAGATCTTAATAAAAATAAATAGGAATGTTTTTTTTTGAAATACGGTTTCTAGTGTTCATGACTAAAGGTTTAAAAGTTAATAATGGCGATAAAGGTTAAACTTTTATTTAATTGTGTTGTATTTTTTTAAAAAGTGTCAATTGGCGAAATTGACGCTTCAAAAGTATAAAAATATTAATTTATCACAAATTCATTTCTTTTAATTGCTATTTATAATTTTAACAATGTTTTCAATCACTTTTCATTAATTCCTCTAAATCAAAGAGCTAGTCAAATATACTTTTTAGATTTTTAAAAGCAAAATATTTATGAATATTTGTTAATTTATATTAATTCTCTTTTACCCCTTATATTTCACATGTCTTCATTAAAAAAACACCCGAAAGCTATATTTTTGCATGCTAAAATTAAATACTATGAGCAAATTAATATGTCTTTGCAATGGAGTTAGAGAGAAAGAGCTTATTGAAGTAATACACGGTGTTGACATAGCATCTCTTGAGATTATCCAGAATAAAACCGGAGCCGGCACTAATTGTGGCAGGTGTATTAACACCATTGAGGCATTTCTGGAAAAGCAGGAATCCAAACACAACTAGTATGCTTTGACCAAATGATTGTTGTGTTTTCAAGTATAATGATTAGTTACCTATATTAAATGCATAGGTAAGTTATTGGCAAGTTGTATACTATTCATTTTTAGATAAACCTTCCAATGCTTTTTAGAAGACTTCTTATATTTTTGTTAATCTAAGATACTCTTCCACACACAAACAAAATACAAACTTAGTATTAGTATTGAAATGAACATTACTTGTTCTACGCACATCTTTAACTCACGAATTTTAAATACTATTACATCCTTATATCTGCTTTCTTTCCATAACTCCTGTGGACTTGTGCTCCATTGTCCTTATGTATATTAAGTCTAAATATTGATTAATCCAAACATCTAATTATTCACCAATCCACACATCTAGTTATCTATATATTTTATTAGTTTTGCCCATACAACATTCTAATTCAACAAGCCAATGGGTAAGAACAGAAGAGATTTCATTAAGATTTCGGCACTTGGAGCTGCAGGACTCGTTGCTGGCACAAGATATTTAATGGCTCAAAATCAAATAGTCATCCCGGAAAATCCGAAAGGCCCCTGGCGGATGCCGCATGATTTGGTTAGAACACCAACTTATTGCGAAGTGTGCTTTTGGAAATGCGCTGGGTGGACCTACAAGAATGACGCAGGTCAGATTCAGAAAATCATTGGTAACGATGATGATCCTAATAGTAATGGTCGCTTCTGCCCTAGAGGAACTGGCGGGGTTGGCATGTACTATGACGAAGACCGCCTACAAACGCCTCGCATTAGAGTAACAGGTGACGACGGAAAACAAACATTCAAAAAAGCAACATGGGACGAAGCTTTTGACTTTATTCAAAAAAAGCTTGAAAAAGTGATTGAAGAACATGGCCCGGAATGCATTGCCTTGTTCACACACGGCTCCGGAGGAACCTACTTCGGAAATTTGTTAAAATCACTCGGTTCTCAAAATATTACCGCACCATCATATGCACAATGCCGTGGTCCACGAGAAGTTGGTTTTATTGCCACCTTTGGTGAAGGTTTAAGCTCTCCAGAACCAACTGACATCCGGGACAGTAAATGCATGGTTCTGATAGGTTCGCACATTGGTGAAAATATGCACAATGGGCACGTCCAGGAAATGTCGGATGCCATTGATAAAGGTGCTACAATTATCACGGTTGATCCTCGCTTTTCTACAGCTGCAAGTAAATCTAAATACTGGTTACCGATTAAGCCGAGTACCGATTTGGCATTGCTAATGGCCTGGATTCACGTTTTGATTTATGAAGAACGATACGACAAGAAATACGTTGAACAATATACATTTGGCTTTGAGCAGTTGAAAGAACATGTGAAACACATGACACCTGAATGGGCCTATGGAATAACCACTATTAAACCGCAAGTGATTCGTGAAACAGCCCGTGAAATGTCTTATGCTTCACCTGCTACGATTGTTCACCCGGGGCGCCACGTCACCTGGTATGGTGATGACACGCAACGCTTAAGAGCTGTAGCAATCCTCAATGCCTTATTAGGTTCTTGGGGTCGCCGAGGTGGCTTTTACATTCCTGATAAAGCCAAAGTACCAGGAGTGCCTCACCCGCCGTATCCAAAACCACGCAGAACATGGCGCGATGCCATGGGTGGTAAATATGAATTGGCTGACTTGGCATTGGCAAACGGCGTATGTGATGCCACCATTCCTTCTGCAACAATGGATTGCAGCATTAAGGCCTGGATTGTTAATGGGACTAACCTGATTGAGACACTACCCAATCGCCCCAATACCATGGAAGCCATTAATGCCTTGGACCTAATGGTAGTGGTAGATACTATGCCAATGGAAATCACTGGATATGCTGATGTGGTTTTACCTGAATGCACATATCTTGAGCGTTATGATTCACTGAGGGTTACACAACATCGCGAACCGACCATATCATTGCGCATGCCGGCTATGAAGCCAAAATATGATTCAAAACCGGCCTGGTGGATGGCCAAGAATCTGGCTGAAAGACTGGGAAAAGGCGAATACTTCCCGTTTGATTCTATTGAAGAAGAATTGGACTACCAGCTGAAAAAAGTTGGTTCATCGCTGGACGAAATGCAGCGCATAGGCGTAAAAAAACTGCCGCGTGCCTACGATGACTTGTATTATAAAGATGGTGAAGAGATTGAGTTCAATACCAATACCGGAAAAATTGAATTGTACTCCACATCACTTGAAGAGTATGGCTTTGATCCGATGCCAAAATACACAGCTCACCCTGAACCTCCTGCAGGCTACTACCGATTGATATACGGAAGAGCTCCAATGCACACATTCTCACGTACAGCCAACAATCCTAATCTGACGGATTTGATGGATGAAAACACAGTATGGGTAAACCCTAAAGTGGCGAAAGAATGGGGACTTAAAAATGGACAGGAAGTATACCTTCAAAACCAGGACAACGTGATTTCTACATTCCCGATTAAAGTAAGAGTTACAGAGCGTATTCGTTGGGATTCGGTATATATGGTGCATGGATTTGGACATGCCAACAAAAAACTGAGTCGTGCTTTTGGTCGTGGCGCAAGTGATTCGGAATTAATCACCAATGTTATGATGGACCCTATAATGGGTGGCACAGGTATGAGAGGTAATTTTATCACATTTAGATTTAATAAAGCATAAGGAGAGACAGCTATGAGATATGCAATGGCCGTAGATACGAAAAAATGTGTGGGCTGCAGTGACTGTGTGGTAGCTTGTCAGACAGAAAATAATGTTCCCATCGGGTACTGTCGCGACTGGATTGTGGAAGTAACAGACGGAACTTATCCACAACTGGAACTGGAACATCGCTCAGAACGATGCAACCACTGCGAAAATTCACCCTGCGTAAGATGTTGCCCAACAGGTGCCAGCCATTATAGTGATGGCGGAACTGTAATGGTTACCAAGAATAAATGCATTGGCTGCGGAGCATGTATTGCCTCATGCCCATATGATGCGCGCTATACACATCCTGAGGGATACGTTGATAAATGCACCTTCTGCCTGCATAGGGTTAAAAAAGGACAGCAACCTGCATGTGTGGCGGTGTGTCCAACAAAGTGTATGTATTTCGGAGATTTAGATGATCCGAATTCAGATGTGAGCCGGGTAATTAAAAAGCGTAAGTATAAAACGCTTATACCCGAAGCAGGAACGAATCCTCAATTATACTTTTTGATATAAACCATTCAAAAGAACAAAATGAGAGAAGAATTAATCGTAAGCGGACGCATGAATCCTCATATCGATCCGCAATTACAAATATGGGAATGGCACATACCTGCCTACTTATTTTTGGGTGGTTTAGCAGCTGGAATACTATTCTTTGCGAGTTACTTTTATATTAAAGGTAAAAGCGAGGAATACCCAACAGCCGTTAAACTGGCTCCAATATTCACCCCAATACTTATTGGTTTAGGCTTATTATTTCTGCTACTGGATTTAAAGCACAAACTCTATTTCTGGAGACTTTATACAGCTTTTAAAATAGAATCACCTATGAGTTGGGGTGCCTGGACACTGATGGCTATTATGCCGTTATCAGCAATTTGGGCTGCTTTTAATATTAAATCATTATTCCCGAAATGGGACTGGAAATTTGATATAGTTAAAGATGCCATAAAAGTGCTTGAAGAATACAAAACCCCAATAGCATGGGCAATAATGATTCTTTCAGTTATACTTGGTATCTATACGGGAATTCTACTATCTGCTTTTAATGCCCGTCCACTATGGAACACCTCCATATTAGGCCCACTGTTTTTGGTGTCGGGTATGTCAACTGGTGCGGCAGCCATTATCATTCTGTCCAAATCAAAAGCGGAACGCCACACTTTTGCTAAGATTGACTTATTGCTCATTGCCATTGAACTATTTCTTATCATCCACATGTTTATGGGCTTCAGGGCCAGCTCGCAGGTGCAAATTGATGCATCAGCCATGTTCCTCGGAGGTCAGTTTACCGCACCTTTCTGGGTACTTGTGGTTGGCATGGGCTTAGTTATACCAGCCGCATTAGAGATACTGGAGATGCGCCATAAAAAGATACCCTACATGGTGGCTCCTGTACTGGTGCTGTTCGGCGGTCTGTTATTTCGTTTCATCATGGCCTATGCTGGTCAAATGAGCCGATGGTTGTATTAAAACTATAGTGATCAACAATATAAACGCATATAAATGAATAAAGAACAAAGTAAAAAGTACATGAACCCATATATGGGAGGTGTACTATTAGGACTTGTGTTACTGACTGCCTTTTATTTCTCGGGCAGAGGATTAGGAGCGAGTGGTGCTGTAAAAAGTGCAGTGGTTGCTGGTGTTGAAACAGTTGCACCCGCACACGCAGAAGCAAGCGATTTTTATACCAATTACAAAGAGTCGCACAGTGGCGGACCGCTAAAAGATTGGTTGGTTTGGGAAATGTTAGGAGTTTTAGTAGGTGGATTTGTTTCGGGTGCCATTGCTGGTCGTTTGAAGTTTAAAGTGGAACATAGCCCCAAAATCACCAGTAAAACACGTTTAATATTTGCTGCTCTTGGAGGCATTCTGTTTGGGTTTGGTTCTCAGTTGGGCCGCGGTTGTACCAGTGGCTCGGCTTTAAGTGGTATGGCGGTATTATCCCTCGGCGGATTTATCACCATGGCATTTATTTTCGGAACTGCCTTTGCATTAGCTTATTTCGCACGTAAATTATGGATTTAATAAAAACACAGATATGGGACCTTTAATTGTATACGAATATATTTCAGAGAATACCAATTTGCTGATGGCCTTCATCATTGGCATTGCATTTGGATTTGTACTTGAACGCAGCGGCTTTTCTTCATCACGCAAATTAGCCGGCATGTTTTATGGTTACGACACCACCGTTCTCAAGGTATTTTTCACAGCTGCCATTGTAGCGATGCTTGGTTTATTATTCTTCAGCCTGTTTGGTTGGATTGACTTAAGCTTAATATACATCAATCCTACCTTCCTATGGTCTGCCATTGTAGGTGGTGCCATTATGGGAGCTGGCTTTATTCTGGGTGGCTTCTGCCCGGGAACAGCCTTCTGTGCCTTATCAATTGGCAAACTGGATGCCTTAACATTTATTGGCGGTTTGGTGATTGGCGTGGTTATCTTCACTGAAGGTTTCCCGCTGTGGGAAGGACTCTTCTATGCCGAAAACATGGGAACACCTACGATTAATAACCTGCTTGGATTATCACGTGGCGCTTTTGGCCTCATTCTGATTTTGGCAGCCTTTGGGATGTTCTTTGTTGGCGAATGGGCCGAGCGCAAGTTTCCGAGGGAAGAGTACTAATTGTACTGTGACAAATTGGATTAAATGTTAATCATTTAAAATTTAGAGACATGAAAATGCGATTAAAACTGGCCATGGCAATCATTCCTCTGGGAATTATAATTGCAGCAGTGCCTGAAAACACGACCAGACCATATAAACTAACCGCACCTCAACTGTTAGACGAAGTAAAAGAAGGGATGCAATTTGTATCGACCGATGAAATAGCAGATATGTTGATTCAAAAGGATCCTTCATTGCAGTTGATTGATGTGCGCGATAAAGACAGCTACGATAAATTTCATTTACCAGGAGCTATTAACATTCCATTGGCTGACCTTCTGTCGGTTGAAAATGAAGATTACCTTAACCAGGATGTTAAAATGAATGTATTCTACTCCAATGGAACAACCTCATCTAACGAAGCCTGGATGATTACCCGCCAGCTTGGATATATCAATAACTATGTGATGCAAGGCGGATTAAATCATTATGCTGAAACCATTATGAATCCATCAGCACCGGCATCAACAAGTCCTGATGATGAGTTTGCAAGATATGATTTCAGGAAAGGTGCCAGTGCAGCACTCGGTGGCGGCAACGTAAATGCTGCTACTGAAGATGCGCCATCAGCACCAAAGCCAACCATCAAAAAAAGAGCGAAGAAGAAGCGCGTGGCAGGTGGCTGCTAAACTACACATCCAATAATTCTTTTTGTATCTTTAGTTACAGAAAGTTACACATGAGATACACCGGATGCCTGTTCAATAGAAAATAACCGGGCAGGCATCCACTTTTTAGCATGAGAAGTTTCTTCGAGTAATTACTCCTAAATCAAAGGACATGGGGTGCTTACCGATGGGATTGGTCGGAAACAATCAATCCTCCCGATTTCTGAAATGGCTCAGAATGACTTGGAAAGGAGAAAGGAATAAGAGTATTTGCATAGCTTGATGCTGAGTTAGTGTATGCGTATAATGCTTAATTAGCATTCAGCAACTAAGGCACTCAAACAGCTAAATAGCATTCCCTTTCTGCTTTCATTTATTTAGTATCAATTATTAATAGAATGGAAACAGAATTTCTTTTTTACCTGGCTATATTTTTCACTTCTATCCTCTACTCCTCAGTGGGGCATGGTGGTGCAAGCGGCTACCTGGCAATAATGGCTTTATTTGCCATTGACCCAATTTATATGCGGGCATCCGCTTTAACGCTTAACATGTTTGTAGCCGGTATCTCTTTTTACCATTTTTACCGAGGCGGTCATTTCAGGTTAAAGCTACTTTTACCGTTTATTGCCTTGTCCATCCCCATGTCATTTTTTGGTGCCCGGCTTGATGTTAACCCCTATACCTATAAAATTATCCTCGGTATTTTCTTATTGATAGCTGTAATAAGGATGCTTTTCTTCACCAAGTCAGAGAAAGAGCCGAAGCCTATATATTTGCCTTTAGCACTGATTTTTGGCGCTGTGCTAGGTTTTTTCTCGGGCATGATTGGCATCGGAGGAGGCATCATCCTGAGCCCCTTGCTCCTGCTCATGGGTTGGGCCACAATCAAAGAAACAGCAGCCATCTCAGCCATCTTTATCTTTCTGAATTCGGCCAGTGGCATTCTAGGTGTTATTGCCAAGGGATTTGAGCCTATCAGCAGCATATACATTTTGATTGTTCTTGGAATTATTGGCAGTATTATTGGTTCGCAACTGGGACAAAAAAGGCTGACACCCCGCTACCTGATGTATATGCTATCATTTGTGTTGCTGTTTGCCAGTTTTAAACTCTTTTATTTTGCCTGATGAAGTCAATAACAGGAATCATATTAGCGGGAGGACTTAGCTCACGCATGGGACAAGACAAGGGATTGATCCAATACAAAGGGCGTACTTTGCTAGAGTACTGCATAAATGCTCTTAAACCTATGTGTTCGGAAATTATCATCAGCTCTAACAATTTGGAATATGAGCAGTTTGGCTTTCGGGTGATTGCAGACGTGTATCAGAAAGTAGGTCCTATTGGCGGCCTTTACTCCGCTCTGGCTGAAGCTGGCAATGAAGATGTTATTGTATGCCCATGCGATATGCCCTTTATCACCACCGAACTATTCGATAAGCTATTGAATGAAAAAGGTGAAAATAAAGCCGCTATTGCCGTATCTGCTATCAACAAAATATATCCCACATTAGGCTATTACCATAAAAGCTGCTTGCCGGTCATTCTTCAATTCATCGAGCAAGGACAATATAAACTGCAACTATTGATAAAAGAGCTAAAGGCTCAAACTATTTTGATTGAGGATGATAAAAGTCTGTTAAACTTTAACTCACCGGAGGATTTAATTTGAAACAATACCCTAATATACTAATGGTGGCCGGCAACGGGCGAAATGTTGGAAAAACACTCCTGTCGTGCCGCATAATAAAGCACCTGGCTGAATCTACCGATGTGTACGCTGTAAAAATATCATCGCACTTTCATTCTCTGGATAATGAGGCGCACATAATAACCTGCACTGATGATTTCTGCATTGTGAAAGAAACCCTGGATACCCGAAAAGACAGTTCAAGGATGCTGAGAGCTGGTGCAAAAGAGGTTTTATACGTACAATGCAAAAACCAAAATCTACCACAGATGTTTGACAATTTACAAGCCTTTTTAACTATTGATAAGCCGGTTATTATCGAAACAGGTGGTTTGTACAACTATATTAATCCTCACACTTTGTATTACATCAAAGGAGAAGATTCATCAAAGCAAAAGCCAATGCGAGACGGAAATAATATAATTATGCTATCGCCTGATGAAGCTTTAGCCTTCAATGTTGAAACTATATTTTCAGATGGGCCTCAGTTCAAAATCCGGAATTATGAGAAAGTATAAAGACGCACTACAAATAATAATTGATCAAGCTGAAACGCTACCATCAGAAAGCGTTTCACTTATGCATGCCTATCATCGCGTTTTGGCTGAAGGTGTTTGCATTGATATGGATATGCCGCCATTTAATAAATCAGCCATGGACGGATATGCTTGCCGCAAAAAAGATCTGAATAACACACTTACGTTAGTTGAAACCATTTATGCGGGCAAGAAACCAGAATACAATATTGGCGAAAACCAATGCGCTAAGATTATGACTGGTGCAGTTGTTCCGGATGGTGCTGACTGTGTATTCATGATTGAAGATGCAGAAGTGATTGATGAGAACCATGTCCGCTGCACCAATATCCATACCAAGAGTAACATAAGCCTTCGGGGTGAAGATGCTCAATCTGGCGATTTACTGCTCCCGGCATCTACCATGTTAGAAGCACGCCATATGCCACTATTGGCTATGGCAGGTAAAAGCACTGTTCAAGTATACAGGCAGCCTCAGGTAGCTATAATTGCAAGTGGAACAGAGCTTGTTGAACCCCATGAAACGCCCATGCCATTTCAAATTCGAAATTCCAATTCATCGCAATTACTGGCCCAGCTGCAGCAGCTCAATATCAATGGCCATTACAAAGGAATAATTAAAGATGATGGCACACAACTGATCGAACAAATCAGCATTGCCTTGCAGGAAAATGATGTGCTGATATTAACAGGTGGTGTTTCGGTTGGTGAATACGATTTAATACCGGATACACTTCAAAATCTGGGTTATGAAATAATAGTATATAAAACGGCCATCCAACCAGGTAAGCCCATGGTATTTGCCAAAAAAGGAAAAAGTTACTGCTTTGGGCTTTCCGGCAACCCGGTATCGTCATTTATACAGTTTGAATTGTACACACGACCATTTCTATCAGCTTTAATGGGCCATCCTTATAAACCCAAAGAGCTGATGCTTCCTCTAAACACTGATTTTAGCAGGAAGAAAGACGCTCGTTTGCTCTTTGCACCAGCTATCATCAATGAAAGCAGTGAAGTGGTGCCCCTTGAATTTCATGGTTCGGCGCACATTAACGGCTTGAGCAATGCGCAGGTGCTATTTGAAATACCTATAGGAGTTAAAGAACTTAAAAATGGAGATTTAGTCAATGTTAGATGCCTATAACAGAAAAATTACCTACTTACGTGTATCGGTAACTGACCGGTGCAATTTAAGATGCCGCTACTGCATGCCTGAAGAAGGTATTCAGCTGTTAAAGCACGATGATATTTTATCATTGGAAGAAATAGCAGAGGTGATTCGTGAGGGCGCTAAAATGGGTCTGAAAAAGATACGACTAACGGGTGGAGAACCTTTGGTGAGAAAAGGGATTGTTCAGTTGGTGGAAATGATTAAGCAAGTGGAAGGCATTGAGGAAATTGCCATGACTACCAATGGCGTTTTATTGGGTGAATACGCCAAAGACCTTAAAAAGGCTGGCCTCAATCGTGTCAATATCAGTCTGGACACGCTTGATGCAGAAGAGTTCAGAAGCATTACCAGGCTGGGCAATATTAATGATGTTTTAAAAGGCATTAAAGCGGCACGGGAAGCAGGTCTTACGCCTATTAAAATCAATGTGGTCAAAACAAAGTTCTCAAACAAACAAAACATTGATGACATTAAGCAATTCTGCCTTGATGAAGGCCTGAACATTCGCTTTATTCATCAGATGGATTTGGAAACCGGTGATTTCTCGGTTGTTGAAGGTGGAGAGGGTGGCAACTGTCAGCTGTGCAACCGTCTTCGCCTTATGGCCAATGGCGATATTAAACCCTGCCTTTTCAGCAACAGTGGCTTTAATGTTAGGCAGCATGGCATTAAAGAAGCTTTTCAATTGGCCCTGGGAGCCAAACCACTGGAAGGTACCATTAATCAAAATCATAAGTTTTACAATATTGGAGGTTAAACTATGTCTGATAAATTAACTCACATAAACAAAAACGGGGAAGCCAACATGGTTGATGTAGGCGATAAACCAATTCAAAAGCGTACAGCCCGGGCAACCGGCTTTATCAAACTAAAGGCCAATACTGTAAGTTTGATAAGTAATAACATGATGAAAAAAGGCGATGTATTATCCGTTGCGCGCATTGCCGGCATTCAGGCAGCCAAACAAACACATATGCTCATTCCGCTGTGTCATGCCTTACAACTAACCAAGGTTGATATCAGCTTTGATATTAAAGAAGATGGCATACTGGTCAATTCCTTATCGCGCTGCCTGGGGCAAACAGGTGTGGAAATGGAAGCGCTAACCGCCGTTAACGTGGCATTACTAACCATTTACGATATGTGTAAAGCCGTTGATAAAGATATGGAAATGCTTGACATTCGTTTAGTTGAGAAAACAAAAGTCTGACCGTTTAATTTATTGCATCAGTTAAAACTACAGAGATGAAGATTCAAATAAAATCAGTTAATATATCGGAAAAGAAAGGCACAAAAAAAACGCCTTTAAAAAGTATTACTCTTAACCACCTGGGTGTTGATGGCGATGCTCATTCAGGGCATTGGCATCGGCAGGTGAGCCTGCTTGGTACCGAAAGCTACCAAAAAACGGAGGATGCTTCGGGCACCAAACTAAACTTTGGTGATTTTGCCGAAAACATCACAACTGAAGGATTAGCGCTGCATCACACCAAAATATTCGACCGTTTTGTTAACGACAACATTGAACTGGAAGTGACTCAGATAGGCAAAAAATGCCATAATGGCTGTGAAATAAAGGAACTGACAGGTGACTGTGTAATGCCCAAAGAAGGAATTTTCTGCCGTGTACTGAAAGGTGGTGAGCTAAAGCTAGGTGATGTATTAAAATATGTACCGCGCATCATCAACGTGCACATCGTCACATTAAGTGATCGTGCTTTTGAAGGCATCTATGATGATAAAAGCGGTCCGTTTACCGAAAAACTGCTCAGCTCATATTTTGATGAGCAGAACAGGCAGTACAGTTTTAACAGAACCATTCTACCTGATGATGAACAACAACTGAAAAACACCATGCTCCAATTGGTGACAAGTGGTATTGATATAATTGTTACAACAGGTGGAACTGGCATTGGCCCGCGCGATATCACTCCCGATGTAATAAAACCACTGCTGGACAAAGAGATTACCGGCATTATGGAAGTCATCAGAATGAAATACGGCATTGATAAACCCAATGCTTTACTTAGTCGCAGTGTGGCAGGAGTAATGGGACAAACCCTTGTTTATGTGCTGCCGGGCAGCGTTAAAGCCGTAAAGGAGTACCTGACAGAGATTACACCAACGATTGAGCATTCATTGAGAATGTTGCACGGTATTGACTCCCATTAAGCAGATACTTTTGGCACTACCCTTGCAATTGGTACAGAATGTCCTTTTTTTCCAATTAATATAGTTAGCTCATAGCTAGTTTTGTATGGTCAAACAATATAAAACAAAGCTTTATGAACAAATTAATCGCATGGGTTGAGATACCGGTATTGGATATGCACCGGGCTGTCGACTTTTACAACGCTGTTTTTAAGCTATCCCTAAAGGCTATGGATTTTGGAAATGAGAAGATGGCCTTCTTTCCCAATGACGAAGGAGCTTTATCACAAGCAAAAAACTTCAATCCTTCGAAAGATGGGGTATTGACAAGTTTCAATGTTGCAGATTCGATGGAATCCACCATTGAGCATATAATTGAAAGAAATGGAACCATAGTCCTCCCCAAAACAAAAATTGAAGCGGAAGGGAGAGGTTACTTTGCCATCTTTATCGACAGCGAAGGGAATAAAATTGGACTATACAGCCAAAATTAAGCCAAGTACAAATTTGCAGGGAGTTAAGTCCCTGCTTACCTTTACATAGTGAATTTCAAAATTATACACCCCTCTCACCAATTAGCTGGCATTGTAAAGCACTACTGGCTTATGGAGTGCAGTTATAAGGCCAAAGCAGTACACAACCAACGAATTGTTCCAACGGGTTTGCCGGAGTTAACTTTTATTTTGGGTAATAAAATCACTTCCCAAAGCGATTCCGGCTATTTTAATTCACATACACTTATATCAGGCCAGCAAAATTCGTTTTACGACATACAAGCTTCAGGCAAACTAAAGCTGTTAGCAGTCACATTACTTCCTTCTGGCTTTGCCCAGCTCTGTAGACACCCTGCCAGTGAACTATTTAACCAAACAATCTGTGCCCGACAAATTTGGGGGCAATCCATTTCTGAAGTATGCGAACAATTGTATGAATCAAACAACTTACAACAACAAATCTTATTAATAGAACAATTTTTAATGAAGCAAATGGCTGAACAACAGCCTTGCTACAAATCAGAAAGAGTCAGACACATTATTCCACACATTAATCCGGCTAAAAAGATGTCTATTCAATCCATGGCAGAACAAAGCTGCTGGAGTCGAAAAAATTTTGACCGTTCATTTAAATCATTGGTGGGCTGCAGTCCTAAACAGTTTACTAATATCATCCGCTTTCAATACGCACTTCATTTAAAATCAAAGCGGCCTCATTTGTCATTGTTAGATGTTGCCTTTCAAAGTGGTTACTACGATCAAGCACATATGAATAATGACTTTATTAAATTGGCAGGTCTGACACCAAGGCAGCTTTTCAGCTCATGCCCTCCCCATTCTGATTACTTTGGTTTTTAAAGCTATTAAATTTGGTATTTCAAAAACAAGCACTACTTTTGTTCGTAAATTTACGAACAGTCATTACAGATGTTTAACGAACAACAAACAAAATTAGCCAGATACACCAAAGCACTCGGACACCCCGTTCGTATATATGTGTTGCAAACCCTGGCCAAACAAACCTGCTGTTACAGTGGCGATTTAAGCGAGGTATTACCGATTGCCAAATCAACCCTGTCGCAACATCTAAAGGAATTGAAAGAGGCTGGTTTGATTCAAGGAGAAATTGAAGCGCCCAGGATAAAATACTGTATAAATAAAGCCAGCTGGGCCGAGGCGCAGGACTTACTGAAAGCGTTTTTTGAAGACTAAAAAAATTTACAAACATTGTTCGTTGTTTTACGAATGACGAATGATTTAAACACAATATTATGGATATTAAAGTACTAGGCACCGGATGTGCAAAATGTAAATCATTAGAGGAAATAACACGCAAAGCGGTTGAAGAAAAAGGCATAGATGCCAATGTTGAGAAAGTAGAAGACCTGATTCAGATAATGACCTACGGTGTAATGACCACACCCGCATTAGTAATCGATGGCAAAGTCGCTGTTAAAGGACGTGTACCTTCTGTTGAGGAAATCAAGGATTTATTATAAGCACTAATACAACTAACCTTTTCATTTATTCCTATTATGACTAAAATATTCTACACTTTTTTGGTTGTGGTCACAATATTATTAACTGCTGGCTGCAATTCTAATAAGCAAAAATCTAAGACCGAAAAAGATGGCAGTTCATGTGAATCCCAAAGCTGCTGTAGTTCAAAAACAAGTACTACAACCATTGACACCAGCAAAGTCAATGTAGTTTATTTTCATGCTACCAGGCGTTGTGCCACTTGCGAAGCTGTTGAAAAAGTTACCAAAGAAACGTTGGCTAAATATTTTGATGCTACTGTCCCGTTCCATTCAATTAACCGCGAAGTAGAAAAAGAATTGGCTAAGAAATATGAGGTAGAGTGGCAAACCCTTTTAATCCTGAAAGGCGATCAGGTTAAGAACCTGACCAACGAAGCCTTTTTAAATGCTCGTACAAAGCCAGAAAAGCTGGAATCGTTGATTAAATCAACTATCGAATCAATGTCATAGTATGGAAGTTTTACAGAATTTGTTGGAAAACTCTCAGCTTCCAATTTTATCAGCATTTATACTAGGGTTGATGACAGCTGTCAGCCCCTGCCCACTGGCTGCAAATATCACAGCCATCGGCTTTATCAGTAAAGATATCAAAAGTCAAAAGCGAGTATTTATCAATGGTCTTGTTTACACCTTAGGGCGGGCCATTTCCTATACCGGACTGGGTCTTATCTTCTTTTTCGGCTTGAGTCAGTTTCAATTCTCAGGCTTTTTTCAGGAGTGGGGCGAAAAACTATTAGGTCCTTTATTAATAATCATAGGTCTGTTTATGCTCGGAATTATTAAACTTACTATTCCAGGCTTGGGCTTCTTAAACGATAAGCTGGAAAAGAAAGCCGGCAATAGTTACTGGGGAGCACTGTTATTAGGTCTCGTATTTGCCTTAGCATTTTGCCCATATAGCGGCGTACTCTACTTTGGCATGCTGATACCCATGACTATAGCAAGTGCCGAGGGGCTTTATTTACCCATTGTTTTTGCACTGGCAACAGGCATACCTGTCATGATCTTTGCCTGGTTAATTGCCTACAGTATTGGCTCAATAGGCAGCTTCTATAATAGGTTAAAGAATTTTGAAATCTGGTTCCGACGTACTATCGCCATTTTATTTATCGGCGTCGGTATCTATTTTGTGATTACCTTAATATTTTAGTAATGAGATTACAAAAGCGCTTAAGCATTTCAACACAAATAGCATTAGCTCTACCTGCTATTATCGTATTGTTCTATTATTTGCAGCCACTTGTCGACTATATGACATATGAACTATTTACACTTAAGGCTGATTCCCATTGGGGGCAAGTAATAAACTTCTTTTTCTATGATAGTATTAAAATTATTATACTGGTTTTCTTAATCAGCTCATTGATGGGCCTTGTTAATACCTATTTTCCGGTAGAAAGACTAAGAAATTACCTGACTACAAAAAAACTGTATGGGCTGCAATATTTATTTGCTTCATTATTTGGTGCTGTGACTCCATTTTGCTCATGCTCTTCTATCCCATTGTTTATTGGCTTTGTACAAGGAGGTATCCCTTTAGGAGTCACCTTTGCCTACCTCATTACCTCGCCTTTAGTAAACGAAGTAGCGGTAGCTATGTTCCTGGGCTTCTTTGGCTGGAAAACCACACTTATCTATGCTACAAGCGGCATTTTCCTTGGAGTCATTGGCGGTTTCCTGCTTGGCAAGCTAAAGCTTGATCGCTACCTGGCCGATTGGGTTCAGCAAATACAGCGCAATGCAAATCCGGCTAACGTAGCTGATTTTGAGTCAGAAAACCTGAGCTTTACTGAACGACTGCCAGCCATTATTGCAGATGGATGGGGCATCGTCCGAAAAGTACTTCCATACATTATTCTGGGTATTGGAATTGGTGCACTCATGCATGGTTTTGTTCCTGAGAATTTCTTTTCAGAGTATCTGTCTGAGGACAAATGGTATGCCATCCCATTGGCAGTTATTATGGCTGTTCCGCTATATGCCAGTGCATCAGGAATTGTGCCAATTATACAGGTATTTGTGGCCAAAGGCGTTCCCCTGGGCACAGCCATTGCTTTTATGATGGCCGTTATAGGGCTTTCATTGCCTGAAGCCACACTGCTTAAAAAGGTTATGCAATGGAAGCTGATAGGCATATTCTTCGCAACCATCACTCTGTTTATTATCCTGTTAGGCTATCTCTTCAACTGGATATTATAAAACAATTCCGGCAAAGCCAGATAATTAACCTTGCTTTGCCGGAATTCATATAGTGTTTGTGTATTAATGAGCTTATTCAGCCGGATTCCACCAATTACCAGATATCAGCAACATATTAAGCAATGTTATTGTATCGCTGTAATACGTTTCATTAACAAACCGGTTTAGCCAATCCCACCCTTCGTTAAGATAAGCCTGGTATTTAACATCAGTGGTTGATGCTGTGATGACAGGTGCTATAAATGCCGCACTCGAATAGTTGTCCATAGGCTTCCCATTAAGATAATATCCCATTTTAATGTTAGCCGGATGACCGCCTGACGCATCCACAAAGAAATCCGTTAAGGTGGTCATAGCTCTTTTCGCATCACTGCCCCCAAAGTGCAAATAGTCAGCCGAAATTCGCCATGGGTAACGACAGGCATTCCAGCTGTAGTGGTTTGTTTGCTTATACTCATCCAAAAAATATTCAGGAGCAGGCTGTGGTGTTTTTCCGACTACAAAATCTGGCATCAGGCCTGTTTGAGGACTATATTTGTCTGTCAGTTCATCAATCATTAAATATACCTCATCAATAGCTTCCAGCCACAGTTCATCACCAGTTATCGCGTAAAAGCATCGCATATGTCCGGTCATCCAGTCTGAAGAACGCGTAGTATAGGGATCGCTATCCCAATCGCCAAGCAGCATCCGTTTGGAAGATGACGAAAGGCAACTTTCTCTGAGCCCGGCTATAACATCTTTTGCCATTTGCAAATAATTAATGGCGCCATCAGATCCCCATTGTTTATCAGCTAATAACAAGGCATATGCAATATCCATATCTCCATCGGTAGCACTAGCTTGCCTGTATTGGCTTTCTTCACTTTCATGAATCACCCAAGACATACATTTTGAATTACCACTACTGTAATGCTGATAACACATATTAAGCATTCCATCAAAGTACTTTTTAGCGTTGACATCATAACCCGCCATTAAGGCCAGCACAATCATCCCGTAGCCATGAGCTTCAGAAGTTGTTATTTCTGAACCATCACCCCCAGTACCTTTCATGCGCACATAATAACCGCCACCCGGTGTCTGACCATTTGACTCCCTCATATACTTCTTTAACCAATACTGATAGTAGTTCACCACATCATTATTTAATTCCTCCTGGCTCAGGTTATTGGGCTTGATACTATTTACAAATGTTTGAGCCTGCGGAAATGGTTTTATTGCTTCTGACGGTTCATGTATAATTAATGAGCGCCCATTGGGTCTTACAGGAACCTCATCAGAATTACATGCACTTAATGACAAACTGGTAAACAATATAAAAAGGCCTCTCAATTTCATGATTTCAGGGTTAAAGCGGAACGCTATTTATTAATAGGAGTTGAAGGCAATGCCAATTGAAGAAATACTTGCTACCAGGAAAAGATTTTCAACTAGCTACAAAGGATTTGCTACCACTCTGCCAATAGCGTTCCGCCGGTATAACTTGATTTATTTTGTAGTATAGGCAATCGCCGGAATCATCCATCCTCCGTGTTGTAACCATTGCTCCGACCAACGCCACCTCTGTGCAGGATCATCATCATAAGGCATAGGCCTGAACGCAATATCCTGCTCATTATCAAATCCGCCCGTAATGCCATTGCAAATACCACCCATATAGTTCATCGACTTACCGTCTTCCTGATAATCTGGATTGTTTCGTCCAGCTCCATGCAGCATACATACATTGTAAGGATTGAGGCCAAGCACCCAATTTATTTGATCAGATGCATAGTTAGCGACTGCCTCCTGCATTTCATTGTTTAATAAGCTTTTCGACTTCAGCATTGCCGTAGCCAATGACGCCAAACGAGCGTTTTCACCTTGCCACCAGTAACCTGTTTCGTTATGATGTGGCAGAAAGAAAGCAGTTCGAGCTTTTGGCTCATTAGTGGATTTGATCAGTTGACGTGCATAGCCAAAAGGATTTGTTACTTCTTTTGTCACCCATAACTCAAAACTCAAAGCATTAGTAATAAAAACCTTCGCTTCTTCTTGCAGATTCACATCGTTTTCAATGGCAAGGTAATGCGTCATAGCAATAACAGGCAGGCCTGCTTCAGCACCATGAAAAAACGGACGCTCACCATGCTCATCGGCCCGCAACCAATATTTCCCGTTTACATCACTCATAAGGCGTGCTTTTAGTGAACCCGCCCTGTTACGGGCGTCGGTCAGGTATATATCATTTCGTGTGGCTTTGAATAACTCAGTGGCAGCTAGCAATGCACAATAGTCATCAATAATATTTTCCTTCCCATCATCACAATACATCAGATTATTTTGCTTTAAATGCTCATAACCTTTGATAGCGGCATCCAAGTATCGACCCGCATTAAACTCCCCATTAAGAGCAGCTGAGTATGAACGCGCCAAGGCAGCTATGGCCATACCCCCACCTTCTCTAAAAGCAGCCTGGTAACGTTCATTGCGCTTACCATCCTGCCCCTCATACGCACAAATCTGGCGCTGCTCTGGATCTTTGGTCCAACCGGCAAAAACAGTGGCATAAAAGTAACCGGCATCATCGTGTACCTTAATCAGATAGTCGGCACCATGAGCTGCTTCCTTTGTCAACTCATGCAACAAATGTTGATTAGCAATATCAGAGTCTTGAATTACATCATGCGCTTCTAACAAGTTCCAGACCATCATAGGGAGCTGCTGAGGTGTCATGTAATTGGAAAAACTCAAATGACTCAGGTACTTTCCTTTTTCACCGGAGGCATCGTACCATCCTCCACTCACATCCACCGTATCCTTGCGGTCACCAAAAAACGTCATCGCTTTATCTTTATCATCATAGGGTGGTACACAACGCTGCTGCTGAAAAGCTTTAATGAGCAATGGCATTAAGTCGGCTGCCTGTGGCTTACTGGAAATGATGAATGGTTCTGAAAGCACAAAGTCATCATTAACAATAGCTTTTATTCGAAATGTACCAAGCTGTTTAAATTCAGAAAACAGCGCTTTATAAGCATTACCAGTATGCCAGTTATCAATTGCGCCACCCAATTCAAACTTTCCTTCAAATACCAGCTCATCCTGCTGATTGATAATCTCGAACTTTGAAGGAATAACATCTGACTTGATTTGCAATACTGCAGACTTATAAGCCTCGGTCTCATAACCTACATGGTTAATCAGGAAAATCCCATCATCGGCCGTTTGCTTCTTACACGATAATAATGAAGTCATTAAAATTGTTAAGTACAAAAGTTTCTTCATGTGTTTAAGTTTATAATGGTTTAAGTATTTGGCTTAATTATGTAGCTATCATCTATTCAAAAGCTTCATTTGCTCATCTAATGTTTTTGATAATACAAGGTTCCTGACAAATCACTTCTGCTAACAACATCATTTTATTTGCCAAAAGGATATAACTCTCCCATTCAGCCTCATAACGAAGCATTCCCAATCCACATAATTAATTATTGACTAGCTATTTAGAGATGGCATCATAGTATAATGCAGCAGCACCAAGCACGGCTATATCAGGCTGCTCACTTACCTCTATTTTCAGTTTTTCAATGGTTTTTTCATATTGAAACTTCCGAACTGCTTTCCACATGTACTCTTCGAAATATGGAAAGAAGCGGCTTACGTTACCACCAATCACTATACATTCCGGATCATAGGCATATAATATGGTTTTAACAGCTTGCCCGAAATCAAAACCAAACTGCTCCAGAATAGCCAAAGCAATTTTATCCTGTTTTTTAGCTCTTCGGTAAAGTACATCTGGCTTCAGACCATACTTGGTTTCGAAATATTGTGTTGTACAGTAATATTCGTAATTATGATCGCGATAAGGTATACAACCAAACTCACCGGCCCCACAATTTGTGCCAGAGTATAAATGGTTATCTGTGATGACACCAGCCCCTAGTCCAACACCAACAACAATACCTACTAAATTGGCATATTTCTTTGCTTTCCCGAAGTACTTTTCTCCGATAGCAAAGCAGTTGGCATCATTATTTACATAAACACCTACCTTATAACGGTCGGATAACAAATCGCCCAGGTGAACTTCCCGCCACGATGGCATATGCTCCACATTGTACACTATTCCTTTTGATACATCAACAAGACTAGGCACCCCAATTCCAATGCCTCCCACATCCTCATTAAACACCTGATCAATGGCGTCCATAATATCTTTCAGGATGACTTCCTCTGAATTATGGTTATCGATTTCAAGCGCCAGTGATGCCTCCACAATATTATTTCGAACCCGTCCCACACGTAAGTGTTTTCCTCCAAGGTAAACACCTACAGCACACTGGTTTTGAACTGTCATATCTTGTATCATATCTTTCGGTATGGATAGTTAGTAGTTTAATCTTCACCAACAGCATCAATATAAAGAGCTGCAGCACCTAAAATAGCAATTTCCTTCACTACAGACGGTACAATTACGAAATTTTCAAGAACAAACTGGTACGGAAAGGTGGCTATCTCTTTCCACATGGCTGTTTTATAGTACTCAAATGACCTGGAAACAGAACCTCCCAAAACTATGGCCTTTGGATCGACACTAAATAAAATAGTTTTAATCACCTTGCCCAAATGAGTACCATACTCGGCAAAAACAGACAGTGCTTCTTCATCACCTTCTGAGGCCTTCTGCGCCAATTTATTGCCACTTACATTGTATTTATTCTCAAAAAACTGCCCACTGCAGTAGTATTCATAATCGTGTTCCAGATAAGGGATCATCCCAAATTCACCAGCTCCACAGTTTTGATCCGGCAGCAAATGCCCATTTTTGATAATTCCGCCACCTACACCCGTTCCGGTGATTAAACCAACGAAGTCATCGTATTCCTGACCAGCACCATAGACACGCTCACCTACAGCGAAGCAGTTAGCATCGTTGTTGATGCATACAGGCAGTTTGAATTCCTTCTCCAATATGTCTTTTAACGGTATTTTTTTCCATGAAGGTATATTCTGCACATCATAAACAACACCATTGCTTGATTTAACCAGACTAGGCACACCAATACCTATTCCTTCCACTTCGGGCGTGATTACATCTCTAATCGTTTTTATGAGTGCCTGAGTTACATCAGGAGCATTATCAGTTTTGGGTACTAAACAAGAAGACACCTCGAGTATTTTATCACCTACAACGAGGCCTGCTCTCATGTTCGTTCCTCCCAAATCAACCCCTATAATTGTTCTTGTTTGTTCCATTAATTTTACATTTTGTTTTTGCACACCCATTGACGGGCATATTCAGTGTACATCAGTTACCTCTCAAAATAACTCATGCAAAAAAGGTTTATCTCTCAGTTATACATTAGAAGCAAAAGAAGAAACCGGCCTCATTTTCAGGTTGGCTTAGTTGAGTCAAAATCAGCCGGTTTCTTAGCAATTACTCAGATTATTTTATATTCCAGCCATCTATCCTATACTCCACTGACTCTGGCATGAGCTCATTGGCAATACGGGCTGTAACTATCTTCGTTTCATTGGGCATGATACTAATATAGTTGTCATCCCAAAATACTGGAACAATTACTTCATTGGTAGCTTTATCAAGCACCGCTGTTTCGATAAAGAATGCTATTTGATCTGATTTATTCTCAAGCTGACATTCAAAGTAGGTATAGTTTGCATCTTTATGTTGTGTCCATTGGGCATTCACGTTAACCTCAGGAAGCGAATTAAGCAACTGAAGATTGGCATAATCCTTTGGAGGGGTATAAACCCATGTTGTTTCTTCAAACAACATCTCATCCGCCTTAGTAGATAACCAATAAAAGTTATCTGCTATCAGTTTACCTGACTCATTGTACAACTCCAGGTTGATGAAGTAAGCTGTTGACAAGCCCTCTATTTCTGGCATTTCAAAAGCCAGCCCTGAGTTATGCGCATCCATATCAACCATTACCTTCTCAGCAAATAAAAGTTTGGAATTTATATCATACACTTCGATGCTTATACTGTGATTGCTATGCGTCGTATTGTAATCATTTACCCAATAAATATTCTTGTCTTTATAATTGTAAACAGCATTTAACGGAGCACATGCCTTTTTTGTGCCATAAAACGCTCCATTAGGCAGCAAATAGTAGTCATATAACTGCCAGAACATTTCAGGCCAGGCAGAATTAAGCATCCACTGAATAACACCTGTTGCCTCAAATTTATTAGACTGAAAAGCCTCAAACATGGGGCGAATCGCTTCATAATTGGATACCTGCGACTTGAAAGCAAATTCTTCAAGCGAAGTGGCTCCTCCATAGCGCTTGTTGAATGAATTTAAGTAACGATCCAATGAACCGAACTGATGTCTGCCACAATGAAAATTCCAGGTATCGTTGATTGGCCATAGCTTATCAGCGGGAATCATCTTCTTAATACTTTCAACTGGTGGCACTTGTGGCCCGGGTCCTGTTTCGGTATTAAAGCCATAAGCACCTCCGGCAATAGTATCAATATACCAGTAAACAGGTGGCACATAGCCGTATGGGCCTAACATTTTAACACCCGTTGAACCACTAACTACGCTATGATTATAATGGTCTGTTCCAAAATCCTGGTATTTACATGCAGCCAATATAGGTCGCGAATCATCTACAGTGGTAATGTAATCATTCAACTTCGCTTCCAGTTCGGGTACTGGTAATTTATCACTTCCAAATACCCATAAAAATACACTGGGATGATTTCGTAAGTACAAAACCTGATCACGATATGATAAGGCATGACGCTCAATCTCATCCTTGCCTGTAATGGCCATAAAGTCAGTTTCGGGACGACCGCAATAAGGTTCCCATTCCCAATGACAACTCCAGCCAATCATAATCAGTAAACCATTCTCATCAGCTGCATCATATATCGTTTTATCACGCCCCCAAAAACCTTCTAAACGAATACAATTAAGGTTCATATGCTTCACGTACTCCACCTGAGCCCGAACTTTATCTTCACTATCAGCCAGAAACATGTCATCTACCCATCCGGCACCTTTAATAGTTAAGGGTTTACCATTCACCTTCCAGCCTTTATGGCCTTGTTCATTCCAGTACTCTTCTATTTGGCGAATACCAAAACGTGTGTTAATTTCCTGCGATACCTGACCATTAATTTTAGTGCTAACGGTCATAGCGTACAAGTATGGATCACCTAGGTTATTGGGCCACCATAACTTTGCATTCTCGACTTTAAGCAATGGCGCATCTTTTGATGTAATAGCAATGTCTTTTGACTCTCCGGCCTTCAGTTCTACTTGCTTTGCAACCTTTCCAATCTCTTCAATAAAAGCTTCAACAGTTACTTTCTGAGGACTTTCGGAATGATTTGTTACCAAGGCTGTCACCGTTAATTCTGCATGATTGGCCTGATTTTCATCCAACTTTGCACTAACAAAAGGGGATTCGATAGATACAGCACCACTTTTTATTAACTCAACACCACGCCATAAACCCATATTCTGATCGGGCGCAGCTGGATTCCAGTCTACAAAACCAATGGTTAAATCGCCTTTAACAGGAGGAATAATTTCAACAGCTATAACATTTATACCAGGCACCAAATAGTCACTGGCATCAAATGTCCATCGGCTAAATGGTCCTTCAATAACAGCAGCTTCACCTAACTGATGCCCGTTAAGCCAGATATTTGCTTTATAGTTCAATCCTTCAAAACGGAGTTGATAAGTGGCTTGCTTGTCGAAGTTTTTTACTTCGAATGTTTTACGATACCACCATGGCTGTTTGAAACGAGTATCATCAACCCTATCAATATTATCGCCCATAAATAAATCATCGTATTCTCCATTCTCACGTAAAATTGTCATTACGGTTGCCGGTATATCCCCTTTCACCCAGCTATCGGAATTATAGGCAGATTTACTTAACTCTGCACCAGTTACCGGCACTTGTTCTGCTGACTGAATGAACCAGTTACTATTCAACTCTGTCATATATTCCGCTTTTTCACTTGATGTACATCCTGTCAAAACAATAACTGAAAGACATAACATCCAATTACTTAATACAGATAGTTTCATTTAATAATGTTTTTTGGTTTGCAGCAAATATGCATAAATATTGGCATTAATGCAAGCGCTTGCACTTTTTTACACAAAAACATTTAGCCTGGTTTAAATTCTTAATCGTTAGATTTATTGACTAATGTTTAAATGATGAATTTCGTATTAACAGCTGAATAGGTTTTAATGTGATTGAACTATCAGTTACACCATCGTTAATACATTTTATTAACTGAGTTACTGCAGCCTTACCCATTTCATAACCAGGCATATCAACTGCCGATAAGGAAGGTGTTACAAACTCATTACAACGCTCATTCCCAAGCGAAATTATGGATAGCTCCTCAGGAAGTTTAATTCCCATTGCCTTAACTGCCGAGGCTATAATCAAGCCAGACGAGGCACTTGCCGCAACAATTCCATCAGGTCTCTGAGGCAAATTCATCCACAAGCGAACAGCATCACGCGCATCTTGCTCTGTCAAATCGCTTGACAATAAAAATTGAGACAATAATGGTAAACTATTCTTCTTTAAAGCATCTTTAAAACCTTCTGACCTCTCTTCAAAAACCTTTGAAGAAACCGCTCCGGCCAGGTGAGCAATGCGCTTACACCCTAAATTAATTAAATGCTCAGTAGCGACATATCCGGCTTCATAATTATCAACAACAATCTTTGGTCCGGGCACAGCATAACTAACCCTATCGAACATAGCAACCGGGATACTTTTTTTGACGAAGACATTAAAGTGGTCAACATTGTCTGTTTCCATAGTTAAACAACACACCAATCCATCAACACGGGCCGAATTCATCACGCGCGTCATTTCAACCTCTTGCTGCACACTTTCATTGGTCTGACTAATAATAACATTATATCCGTTATCTCTGGCCACCTCTTGTATACCACTCAATGCTTTGGCAAAAAACTGCGAACCAAGATGTGGAATAATAACCCCAATTACATTCGTTTTATTTTTTGAAAGACTTGAAGCCACCAAATTCAACTCATAACCTAAATCTTTAGCTACCGCTTTAACTTTGTTTTTAGTTGCCTCACTGATTTTTGCATTATCGTTTAAGGCTCTCGAAACTGTTGATGGTGAAATATTAAGCTCTTTGGCTATATCATTAATGGTTATTTCGCCTTTCTTCTCTTTAGGGGACATTTTGCTTTTATTGATTAAAAGTGCAAAGTAACAAAAATTAAGCGAAGTAAAGCAGTGGGAGCCGGGTTAGGCAGCTCCCATCTGATAAACACTTAATTATAATCGTGCCCCTTAGGCTTAAAAATCCAGCAGAAACCTTCGCCATGAGTCTGAAATAATATCAATTCATCATCCGAGAGCTTCTTCAATTCATATTTACCGCCTTTAGTATTGTCAAGGTACGTACCATAGGCACCAACCAAATCAGCGCCGTTAATTGACAGTGTCTGCTTGTCCAGGTCAAGAGTAAAACTACCCGTTTTCACCTCACCATCATGCATGTAGGTATAGTTGAATCCACCATTCAAGTCAAACGTCATTTCAGCATTAATATCTGACACAACAGAACCTCCTGAACCCGGGTCACCGGCATTCCACCAGAAAACTGTCCAATCAGCCGGATCAACCATGAAAAAATGCAAGCCAACGCCACTACCCGCAAAAGGATTACTATCCGGACGATCGGTTGCGAATACCCATGTTTTTCCTTCTCCTTCACAACCTCCTGTTAACATTTTTAATTCCGGAACTTCACATATTGCTGGATCGGTATTCTCAACCACTAACTTATGATTTAACTCTACCGTGGAAGGACCACCTGAAATCAATAATTTGTTGTCATATTCACCTTTAAAAGGAAAATAAACATCCAATTCTTGCTCCTGTGAATGAATACCGTTATCAAAGAACCAGTTTAATAAAAATGCATCTTGACCTTCAAAAGAGTAATTAAAATTATTACCATCAATTTTATCAACTTTGATTTCACCGCTAGGATCGGGACCAAAATCTCTTAATTCAACCTCAGGTGAACATGAGACCAATAAAGCTGCCACCAGAATAGTAGCTATGTATTTTATATATTTCATTGGATAACTTTTTAAAATCATTAATAAGGATTCTGCTCAAGATTTGGATTTAATCCAATTTCAGCCTGCGGTATTGGCATTAAACGCTTATTGTCCGAATACCCATTCATCAGATTGCCTCTTCCGGTACGTACCAAATCCCAGTAACGATGTCCTTCCATCGCTAATTCAACACGACGTTCATGATAAACTGCTTCCAATGCGTCGGCAGAGCTAGTTGGATCAAGCCCAACTCTGGCCCTAACCCGATTAACACCATATTCCCAGTCACCACCGGTGTGCGCATTAGCCTCGGCATGCCATAGCAGCACATCTGCGAAACGGATTGCACGCCAGTTATTCGATGAATTGGACATATTCAAGCGCTCACTTGCCGGAATGTAATATTTTTTTGAATGATACACTTTAGCGTCATACCCAATACTATTGATGTGCTTTGTACAAATAATTTCTTCATCATCTGTACCCTCCCACAACACATCTTTATCATCAATGATAGTAGCTTCGCGACGCAAATCGCCATCCTCATACTCATTATACAGATCCTGAGTGGGCAAATTAAAGCCCCAACCCCAGCCGCTAACTATTTCTCCGTCGCCATTATACAGCTCACGACTGCCTTGATAAATAGCTGTGACATTTCCATCATTAGAATCTCCCCATTCATCATCACCTTCTACTCCAAGATGTTGTATCTCAAAAATTGACTCAACACCATTCTCTCCTTTCTTTGTAAAAACATCTGCATAATTTTCTTCCAGATCATACCAATCATAATTATCGATAAAGCTTTGAGCCAAAGTTGCTGCTTCACTCCACTTCTCCTGGAAAATGTACATCTTTATCAGCATAGCTTCAGCTGCCCCGCGTGTAGCACGACCGGCTTCTAGGTCAATTAATGTTACCGGATCTTTAAACTCAGTCTTGAAAGGCAGTTCTGGCGCAGCCTCTTTGAGATCCTTTTCGATTTGTGCATACACCTCAGCTTCAGTATTACGAGGCAATGTAAACTCCGAAGGCTGCAAAACACTTGTAACAATCGGCACACCACCAAATACTTTAACTAAATGAAAATAATACCAGGCTCTCAAGAATTTGGCTTCTGCGATATAACGCTTCTGCACTTCCATCGAAATATTTTCATTTCCATCTATGCCTTCAATCAACTTATTGGCACGATTAATTCCTACATAAGGTTCGCGCCAACGAGCCAGTAAAATGGAATTTTCGGTGTTAGCCCTAAAATTTTTCAGATCCTGACACTCAGCCCAGTCACCGTGTCCTTCGCCTCCCTTTTCGGCATCATCAGACACAACATCACCAATCATCCACTCATGTATTTGTGAATAGTTGTAACGCGATAAAGGATCATAAACACCAACCAGTACATCATATGCAGCCTCATCAGATGTAAAAAATGACGCATCTGAAATATTTGGCGCAGGGGTATCTAATAAGTCCTGCGAACAAGAGCCCAGCAATGTGATAAGTGCTATTGCTATTGTAAGTATATTTAATTTCTTCATTTCTTTAATGTTTTAATTAACTACCTAATTAGAAGCTTAGGTTCATACCAAAAGTAATTGTGCGAGGAACCGGATAAGTAGCCCGATCAAGTCCGATAGACGTACCATAGCCGCCAACCTCAGGGTCATAGCCAGTATATTCGGTAAAAGTGTAAAGGTTTTGTCCGCTAACATATACCCTCAATGATTCCAGCTTTAACTTTACTACAACACTTTCGGGCAATGTATACCCCAGCTGCACATTCTGAATTCTCAGGTAGGAACCATCCTCAATATAACGACTGGAGATACGCGTGTTGTGTGAGTCATCATTGACCATACGTGCATTACGAGGATCATTGGTACTTCCCTCTCCGGTCCAGCGGTTCAGGCGCTCTTTAGCTGTATTCCAATATGCTCTTGAACTTAACTGATAGTAACCAGGTCCGTTATAAACATCAATGCTGTAAACACCATTTAATAAAAAGTTAAAGTCAAAACCACGGTAAGAGATACTACCATTGAATGCATAAGTTAGCTCCGGAATAGGACTCCCTATAAAATCATAATCATATTCACCATCTCCGTCTGCATCACGATAGCGTATATCACCCGGAGCTACATTATCTGGCACACCGTCAGCTGCATTCTGGTAGTAAGCATTAATCTCCTCCCAATTCTGGAATAGTCCTTCAGCTACTAAGCCATAAAAATTAGAAACTGGGCGTCCTACCACGGTACGATTTACATTTCCTGAACTTCTGAAGTCGCCGTCATCAATTTGCGAGGCATCTCCCAGGCTCACCACCTCATTATTGATGGTAGTAATATTTCCACCTATTGAATACCTTACTTGTCCAATCCTATCCTGCCAGTTAAGCCCCAGCTCAACACCTGTATTTTTCATCTCACCTGCATTTAGCCATGGAGGTGTTTCAATACCAGTTTGTCCAGGCACAGGAGGCGTCAATAACATATCGCGTGTATTCTTGATGTAGTACTCAACACTACCAGAAAGACGTCCTCTTAAGAAGCCAAAGTCCAATCCAAAGTTCGTGGTTTCTACAGTTTCCCATTTTACTTCGTCGTTACCTAAACTTTGAAATGCAGAACCACTAATAATTGATTTAGGTATTCCAAATACATAGTTTAATCCGGTTGACGCGAGGGTGGACTGTGTATATGCGGGTATTGCTCCCTGGTTACCTATCTGCCCCCAACCAGCGCGTAGTTTCAAGTTACTAACCCAATCAATACCATCCATAAAACCTTCCTCTACAATGCGCCAACCTGCAGAGAACGAAGGGAAATATCCCCACTTTTCATTGGATCCGAATTTAGACGAACCATCAGCTCTGAAATTTGCTGTCAATAAGTAACGTCCGTCATACGAATAATTAACACGGGCTAAATAAGATATTTGACGGTTTTCAAAAAACGAACCATAAGAATTAGCTACTTTTTTATTCCTCGAGTTATCAATTACCCGATACTTTTCATCATCAGTAGGCAGATTGGATACAGTAGTACCATCCCACTCAAATTTCTGCTCATAATAATCAGTACCAGCTGTAGCAGAAAAATCATGATTCTCGCCGAAAGTAGTATGGTAACTTAATGTATTTGTCCATGAAATAGATGTCTCCTTATCATGCCCCTTAAAAAGGGTATTTACATCATTCTTATCGGTGTTAGAAACATAATAAACAGGGTTATAATCATTACCCTCATCAAAAGAAAAGTTCGCTCCAAAATTGGTTTTAAATGTTAAACCTTTGAACAGTGTAACATCTGCATACACATTACCAAGAACCCGGAAGGATTTGTCATTATTGAATGTATTATCAATAGCAGCAACAGGGTTGTTTACCTGGTTTTTAGAAGCAGCATAAGAACCATCTTCGTTATAAACAGGTGTTACAGGTTCCATATTCAAAGGTGTAATCAGCAAGTTATTCCATTCGTCACCTTCTAAAACAGTGGATTGATTAGAGTTTGTAACAGTCAAATTTTCACCAACTTTTAACCAGTCTTTAATTTGATGCTCAGTATTAACCCTTAAAGAGAGTCTCTCGTAATTAGTTTTGTTGATTACACCTTTCTGATTAAAATACTGCCCACTAATGAAATAGGTACTCTTGTCAGTGCCACCAGAAAATGAAAGATCATAACTCTGAATCGCAGCATTCTTTTTCGTAATGGCATCAAGCCAGTCTGTTCCCTTACCTAAAGCCTCAGGATTATCATATAATGGCGCCTGACCAGATGCAAGTAATGCTTCATTATTGAGCATGGCCCATTCACTTGCGGTTGTCAGCTCAGGTGTATGTGCAAAATTCTGAACACCATAGTAACCACTAAAACTTACTTTTCCTTGTCCGGCCTTACCTTTTTTTGTCGTTAAAATAATAACGCCATTTGCACCTCTCGAACCATAGATAGCTGATGCTGACGCATCCTTCAGCACCTGCAATGATTCGATATCTTTTGCATTGATGTGTGAGATATCATCGAGCATCATACCATCAACCACATACAACGGCGATGTATTGTTAAGCGAACCTAAACCTCTAATGGAAATGTTTGGCGATTCGCCAGGCGTACCCGAACCTTGCGTAACAGTAACACCAGCCATTTGCCCTTGCAATGCCTGATCTACTGTTGCCACATCACGCTTAACTAACTCTTCGGGCTTAACCGTTGAGATAGCACCTGTAACATCTGATTTTTTTTGCACACCATAACCAACCACGACAACTTCATCCAGGTCAGTTACATCTTCCTCTAAAATAATTTCAAACTTTACCTGTCCATTAACAGAAACTTCCTGGGTTTTATACCCGACAAAACTTACAACAA
The DNA here is from genome assembly GCF_018271975.1 of Carboxylicivirga mesophila. Taxonomy (GTDB): domain Bacteria; phylum Bacteroidota; class Bacteroidia; order Bacteroidales; family Marinilabiliaceae; genus Carboxylicivirga; species Carboxylicivirga mesophila. Next base: position 205,681 of record NZ_JAGUCN010000004.1, on the reverse strand, counting down.
GGACATCATTTTGCAATACTGTCAGTGTAAAGTTTCCGTCAATATCAGTAATAGTACCATTGGTAGTACCCTTTACCGAAACATTCACGCCAGGCAAGGTTTCTCCACTAATATCAGTCACATTACCGGCGATATTCACCTCATTTTGCGCAAACACTTGCACTGTTGAAAAAATCAAAGCAAACAGCAATAAAAAAAATAAGCGCCTGCCAATTTGCATGACACAAAGAGGTATACTTATGCCATTAATTGGATTTTCATTCATTTGATCTAATTTTGGTTAAACGATAATTATTATCAAAAACTGATACAAATATGCACTGTCAAATTTTATCATGCAAGCGTTTGCATTTCTTTTTAATCTGGTGCAATATTTGTTGAAATGAAAAATATCAAGCTAAAGCAGCTGCAGTAAGGTTTACAGCCGAAAGCAAAATTTACATTTTTTTACAATTAAACCTGAAGTAGTCTAAAGCGGAAAGAATAATACGCGGCGATCTTATAATTCTATTACAGTATTATCTGAAACAAGGGTTGTATTCAGAAATACTTCTTTCGCCTCATTTTCAAAGAGGCTAACATCCTTATAGCGACTGGAAAAATGCCCCAATAAGAGTTGCCCCACATCAGCATCTCGGGCAATAACAGCTGCTTGTTTCGCTGTTGTATGACCCGTTCGTTTAGCCAGGTCTTTTAGCTCATGCAAAAACGTAGCTTCGTGATATAACAAACTGACCCCTTGTATTACAGGAATAATTCGTCTAAAATACCTAGTATCGGAACAAAAAGCGTAAGACAATGGTGCGGGCGCTGGAGTTATTAAATCCTCTTCCGGCACTACATTACCGTCCGCTCCAATAAAGGGATGACCATCTTTAATAGCCACAATTTCAGGCACAGTCAACTGATATTTCTCAATAGCCTCTTTTCTTATATTTGGCTCCTTTGTCTTTTCTTTAAAAAGAAAACCACAAGTTGACACCCTATGTGATAATGGAAATGATTCGACAGTTACTTTCTTATCCTCATAAATTATAGCAGGCTCATCATAACGCAAATCATTAAAATGAATTTGATATGGTAAATCAGTGCAAAAATAGTCCAGATGAGGCTGAAGCAAGCCCTTTAAATCTTCATGTGCATGAATGGTCAAAGATTTTCGACGACCAAGCAATCCGAACGTTGAAATAAGCCCAATGAGCCCAAATACATGGTCGCCATGCAAATGAGATAGAAAAATGTGATTAATTTTCGAAAAATTAACCTTATTGCGGCGCAACTGCATTTGAGTTCCTTCGCCACAATCGATCAAAAAAAAACGCTCAGATACACGTAGTATCTGAGCGGTAGGATATCTATCCGATGTTGGTAATGCAGAATTACTTCCGAGAATAGTTAATGATAAGGCCATTAAATTGTTTCAATGGCTTTACGTATCATTTGAATACCATCCTCTAAAGACGGTGCTATATTTAATACAGAATCTAACTGCGACACTGAGATTAAACGCTCAACAGCCGGCTGCAGACCTGCCAATACAAATACACCATCAGCATTTTTACATAAACGGTTGGCCACCAAAATTGCACTTAAACCGGACGAATCACAATAGTTACACTTACCTAGATCCAGTAGAATGTTTTTCTCACCATTACCAGAAAGTAGTACCAGTTCTGATTTTAAGGTGGGCGCTACGTGCGTATCCATCTTCTCTTTCAGAACCTGAACCAGCGTAAAATCGTCTAATTTATCAATTTTGAAGTCCATAAATCGTTGTTTTTAAACTTATTCTTTGTCTCCTTCAGACTTGCCTTCGTTAGCTTCTAACTGATTTTTCAGTGCAGCCAACTCAGAAATATCTCCTAAAGTAGTCTTTTCTAAGTTATCATTCAACTTCTTCACGCCTTTTTTAGTTGCTTTTGCAGCAGCTTTCTTAGCGGCAACTTCTTCCGACTTGTTCTCATCTTCGAAGATACGAGAGTGAGACAGAATGATACGTTTAGCAGCTTTATTGAACTCAATTACTTTGAAATCAAGTTTTTCATCAACCTTAGCCTGCGAACCATCTTCTTTCACCAAGTGACGAGGAGTCGCGAATCCTTCTACTCCATACTGCAATGCAATTACGGCACCTTTATCGAAAATGTCAATAATGGTTCCTTCATGCACTGAGTCTACAGTAAAGATACCTTCGAACACATCCCATGGGTTCTCTTCAAGTTGCTTGTGACCTAAGCTTAAACGACGGTTCTCTTTGTCGATTTCAAGAACAACCACCTCGATAGAATCACCAATAGCAGTGAATTCTGCAGGATGCTTGATTTTCTTAGTCCAAGAAAGGTCAGAGATGTGGATCAAGCCGTCAATTCCTTCTTCGATTTCTACGAAAACACCGAAATTAGTGAAGTTACGAACAGTAGCAGAATGCTTGCTGCCGACAGCATATTTCTCTTCAATTTTCTCCCATGGATCAGCTTTCAGCTGCTTGATACCAAGTGACATTTTACGCTCGTCGCGATCCAATGTCAATACCATAGCTTCTACTTCGTCACCAACTTTTAAGAAGTCTTGTGCGCTTCTCAGATGCTGTGACCATGACATTTCAGAAACGTGAATCAGACCTTCAACACCAGCTGCAATCTCAACGAAAGCACCATAGTCAGCCATTACAACCACTTTACCTTTAACAATGTCACCAACTTTCATTTCTGCATCCAACGAATCCCATGGGTGAGAAGTCAGCTGCTTCAATCCAAGCGCAATACGCTTCTTCTCATCATCAAAATCAAGGATTACAACGTTCAATTTCTGGTCTAACTGAACGATTTCTTCCGGATGATTTACACGACCCCAAGAAAGGTCTGTGATGTGAATCAATCCGTCTACGCCACCAAGGTCAATGAATACACCGTAAGAAGTGATGTTCTTAACAGTTCCTTCCAATACCTGACCTTTTTCCAGCTTAGAAATAATGTCTTTCTTCTGCTGCTCAAGCTCAGCCTCAATAAGCGCTTTGTGTGATACAACAACGTTTTTGAACTCTGGGTTAATCTTAACCACTTTGAATTCCATTGTTTTACCAACATACATATCATAGTCGCGAATTGGCTTAACATCAATTTGTGAACCTGGCAAGAAAGCTTCAATACCAAATACATCCACAATCATACCACCTTTAGTACGACACTTGATGTAACCTTTGATAACTTCGTCGTTATCCAACGCTTCATTAACTCTATCCCAAGAACGTAATGCACGTGCCTTTTTGTGAGAAAGAACTAACTGGCCTTTTTTATCTTCCTGGCTTTCAACGTAAACCTCTACCTTATCGCCTACAGCTAATTCAGGATTATAACGGAATTCGTTACGGCTAACGATACCGTCAGACTTGAAGCCAATGTTAATTACAACCTCACGCTTTGTAAGAGCAATAACTTCACCTTCAATTACCTCTTTTTCAGAAATAGTAGATAATGTCTTATCGTACATTTCTGCTAACTCTTCTTTTGAAGCACCAGCGCCTACAACGTCACCTGCTTCGTAGCTATCCCAATCAAAATCTTCTGTTGGAACATTCACGTTTACATTCACTTCAGGAGCTTTTTCCTGCTCCTCAGCATTTACTTTTTCTTCTGTCATTTTTGTTTAAATGTTAAAAATCTAGTAGTTAGACATTATATTGAAAAAATCGGTGCAAAAGTAGAAACTTTTTTCATTGTATAAAAGCTTCTGAGTCAAATAAAAATACGAATTGTAAAAATAAGACAGATACTGCCATCCGTCAAGCCATCTTGTACGAATCAGTCAGTGCCACCAGGGTATTCCGGCAATATCTGCAGTTACTAATAAAAATCATGCCCCTTGGTTAAAATACATCAATGTAAACATCAATAAAAATTATACTTTTGACTTTTGTAATACTGAATTAAATCGTACTTTCATCAAAATATGCAAGAGTTATATTGATGAGCCCTAAATAAAAATTAGACAATCGCCTATGAAAATTTCAATAGTTGGAACTGGTTATGTTGGACTAGTAACCGGCACATGCTTTGCCGACACCGGCATTAACGTTACCTGCGTTGATATTGATGAGAAAAAAATCAAGAATCTGGAAAATGGTATTATTCCAATTTACGAACCAGGCCTGGACCAGATGGTTCTGAAAAACGTTGAAAAAGAAAGATTACATTTCACAACCAGCCTTAAAGAAAGCATGGAACATGCCGAGGCCATTTTTATTGCCGTTGGTACACCTCCGGGAGAAGATGGCAGTGCCGACCTGAGCCATGTATTGGAAGTAGCCCGCCAGATTGGAAGACATATGAACCACTATGTGGTGGTGGTTACCAAAAGTACTGTACCCATTGGTACTGCAAAAAAGGTTAAGGCTGCCATCCAGGATGAGCTGGAAAAAAGAGGCGCTGAACTGGAATTCGACGTGGCATCCAATCCTGAATTTTTAAAAGAGGGCAATGCCATTGAAGACTTCCTTAAGCCCGACCGTATTGTTATCGGCACCGAATCGGAAAAAGCCGAGAAACTGATGAATCGACTATACAAACCGTTTGTGTTAAATGGTCATCCTATATTATTTATGGACATTCCTTCTGCTGAAATGACGAAGTACGCAGCTAATGCCATGCTCGCCACCAAAATCAGCTTCATGAATGACATAGCTAACCTGTGTGAAATAGTTGGTGCAGATGTAACTAATGTGCGTCGTGGTATTGGTTCAGACACCCGTATTGGCAATAAATTTATTTATGCCGGGGCTGGATATGGAGGCTCATGTTTCCCAAAAGACGTAAAAGCCATCATTAAAACGGCTCAGCTTAACAACTATAATCTTCGCATTTTAGAAGCTGTTGAGAATGTTAATGATGACCAGAAAAAAGTTCTGATCAAAAAAATCAAACAGCATTTCCCTGACATCAAAGGAAAAACATTTGCCATGTGGGGGCTTTCATTTAAACCACATACCGATGATATGCGGGAAGCTCCTTCAGTGGTTGTGGCAAACGCCTTAACCGAATTGGGTGCTAAAGTAAAGGCTTACGATCCGGTGGCAATGGAAGAAGCCAAGCATGCTCTTGGCGATAGCATTGAGTATGGCAAAGATCAATACGATGTACTTATTGAGGCAGATGCCCTGATACTTATTACAGAGTGGCCTGAATTTAGAGTGCCTAACTACAAAGTAATGGACAAGTTGATGAATAGCAAGGTTATTTTTGATGGACGTAACATATACGAACCGGAAGAAATGAAAGAGTTTGGCTATACTTATTACAGCATTGGCCGCCCAACAATTAAGGAATAAAACCCAATATAGAACAAACAAAGCCTGGAAGTTATATACATTCTTTCAGGCTTTTGTAGTTTATCAGAAAGTAAGATACACAAATAGCATAGCGTGCAAAGACACAAGCAATGAAGAACAGAATTTTAGTAACCGGTGGTGCAGGTTTTATTGGCTCACACTTATGTGAGCGCCTGTTAAATGAAGGCAACGAAGTTATTTGCATGGATAACTATTTTACAGGCGCCAAAAGCAATGTTGTTCATTTAATGGACAACCCCTACTTTGAACTAATACGCCATGATGTAACTCACCCCTATTTTGTGGAAGTAGATCAAATATACAACCTGGCTTGTCCGGCATCCCCTGTTCATTACCAGTACAACTCTATCAAAACCATAAAAACATCGGTAATGGGCGCTATTAATATGCTCGGACTGGCCAAGCGCATCAAAGCGAGAGTATTGCAAGCCTCCACCAGTGAGGTGTATGGTGATCCATTGGTGCATCCGCAAAAAGAGGATTATTGGGGCAACGTTAATCCCATTGGCATCCGCTCGTGCTACGACGAAGGCAAGCGCTGCGCCGAAAGCCTTTTCGTTAACTACCATGAACAAAACAACGTAGATATACGCATCATCCGCATCTTTAACACCTACGGCCCGCGCATGAATCCCAACGACGGACGGGTGGTATCCAACTTCATTGTGCAGGCACTTAAAGGTGAAGACATTACCATATTTGGTGATGGCAAACAAACCCGCAGCTTTCAGTATGTTGATGACTTGGTTGAAGGCATGATTCGGATGATGAATACAGAAGATTTTATTGGTCCAGTAAACATTGGTAATCCAAATGAATTTACAATGCTGGAATTAGCCAATGCGGTGATTGAACTAACCAATTCTCAATCAAAAATAGTATACTTACCACTCCCGGCCGACGATCCATTACAAAGGCAGCCAGATATTAGCCTGGCTAAGGAGAAGTTGAATAACTGGGAACCCAACATACAATTAAAGGAAGGATTAACAAAAACTATTGAGTACTTTGACAATTTATTAAAGAGCAGTAATACTTAAATCAGGCAGAACCCACTTAACAAATACTATCATGAAAAAACGGAAAGGCATAATACTGGCAGGCGGCTCGGGCACGCGCCTCTACCCCATTACTAAGAGTATTTCAAAACAAATCATACCAGTCTACAACAAACCAATGATTTATTACCCTTTATCGGTATTGATGCTGGCAGGTATACGCGAAATACTAATCATTAGTACGCCGCAGGATTTGCCTTTATACCAGCAGCTTTTTGAAGATGGTTCATCACTTGGCCTGGACATATCATATGCAGAACAACCATCACCAGACGGCTTGGCTCAAGCCTTTATCATTGGTGAAGATTTTATAGGTAATGATAACGTAGCATTGGTATTGGGAGATAACATTTTCTATTCCTTTGATTTTAGCAGCACACTGGCTGAAGCGTCAAAAACAGAAGATGGAGCTGTTATATTCGGCTATTACGTGAACGACCCGGAACGTTATGGAGTAGCTGAGTTTGACCAAAAAGGTAATGTTATTTCACTGGAAGAAAAACCTGCAGAACCCAAAAGTAACTATGCAGTAACTGGCCTGTATTTCTATTCGAGCGATGTGGTTGAAAAAGCCAAGTCACTTAAACCCTCAAAACGAGGAGAGTTGGAAATTACCGACCTAAACAGTCTTTATTTGAATGAACAGCGCCTGAAGCTAAAAATGCTGGGACGTGGAGCCGCCTGGCTCGATACCGGTACTCACGACAGCCTGTTGCAAGCGTCCAATTTTATTTCCACCATCGAAAACAGACAAGGGCTTATGGTAGCATGTATTGAAGAGATAGCATACACAAAAGGATTCATTGGCAAAGAACAACTGCTTAAGCTGGCCGAACCATTGAAAAAGAACGAATACGGACAATACCTTATTAAGATCGCCAAATAAGCTGAGTAGATTTGATGAACAATCATTTTTAACACCATTTTACTTTTAATTTGTTAAAACTACATCAGATACACTTATTATCTTCCTATATTTGTATCCAAATTATTCTATATGGAAATTATTAATACGGAAATCCCCAACCTTATTATAATCAAGCCTGAAGTATACACTGATCCGCGCGGCTACTTCTTAGAATCCTTTTCTGAAAAAAGGTATAAAGAAGCCGGTATTAATGCCCAATTCATTCAAGATAACATCTCTAAATCGAGTTACGGAGTAATAAGAGGTTTACATTACCAATTGGCTCCCTATTCCCAATCAAAATTAGTTTCTGTAATTGAAGGTACTATACTGGATGTGGCTGTTGATTTGCGAAAAAATTCACCAACATTTGGTCAGCACTTCGCTATTGAATTATCGGAGGAAAATAAACTTCAGTTTTATATTCCTCAGGGCTTCGCACATGGTTTTTCTGTTTTAAGCGAAAGCGCAGTGGTAGTTTATAAATGTGATAACTATTTTAGCCAGGAAGCAGAACGAGGTATCGCATACAATGATGCCAACCTGAATATAGATTGGAAAATACCCGCTGAGAAAGCCATTATTTCCTCTAAAGACAGCATTTTACCTTCTTTTAAAGAAGCAGAACACAACTTTGTTTACAGCATTTAAACCTTATGATACAAATCCTGGTCATTGGTTCCGAAGGACAATTGGGGCAAGAAATACAAAACAGATGTGCATCTGTGAAAAACAGCCAGTTCACGTTTACATCACTCAAAACGCTTGATGTGACTGATAGTGCAAGGCTGGCAGATACGATTCAAAAACAACCATACAAATACATTATTAACTGCACTGCATACACGGCTGTTGACAAGGCTGAATCTGAAACAGAATTAGCCCAGGCCATTAATACCGATGCACTTAAAATTATTGGGCAAGCTAGTGCTAATATTAAAGCAAAGGTGCTTCACGTATCAACTGATTATGTATTTGACGGCACTAATTATAAACCTTATACCGAGGATGATGATACCTGTCCGGCCTCGGTATATGGCAAATCCAAGCTTGGGGGCGAACAAAACCTGATTCAATACAATCCTGATTCAATTGTTTTAAGAACATCGTGGCTGTATTCAACCTATGGCAACAATTTTGTTAAAACGATGATACGTTTGGGACAAGAACGTGATGAGTTAAATGTCATATTCGATCAGATTGGCTCGCCTACCTATGCCGGTGATTTAGCCGATACCATATTACACATTATCCGTTGCGACCTCGAACAAAGCATTGCTTTTCAGTCTGGTATCTACCACTATAGCAATGAAGGTGTTGCCAGTTGGTATGATTTTACACTTGCCATACACCAGCAAATGGGTATAACTTGCAAAATCAATCCGATAGAATCGAAAGATTATCCAACACCGGCGCCAAGGCCACACTATAGTGTATTGAATAAAACCAAAATAAAAGATATCTACCAGTTGAATATACCCTACTGGAAAGACAGTCTTAGTAAATGTTTGAACCAACTTAACGCTTAAAGTGATTATCTAACACACCACAATTTATAAAAAATGCAAAATCAGGATGTTTTAAATACCGTAGTTGAAAAAGCCCAAAGCTGGCTTAGCGGTAATTACGATGCAGACACCAAAGCAGCCATCACAGCCATGATGGACAAAGAAGATAAAACAGAATTAATCGATTCATTTTATAAAGACCTTGAATTTGGCACGGGAGGTCTGCGCGGGATCATGGGCGCCGGTTCTAACCGCATGAACATCTATACAGTAGGTGCCGCTACCCAAGGTCTGGCCAACTACCTGCTTAAGAATTTCAGTGACATTGAGCAAATTAGCGTGGTAATTGGTTACGACTGTCGTAACAATAGCCGCTTATTTTCGGAAGTAGTAGCTGATATTTTCAGTGCCAATGGCATCAAGGCCTATTTGTTTGAAGATTTACGACCAACACCTGAAATCTCATATGCTATTCGTCAGTTAGGATGCCAGAGTGGTGTAATCATTACAGCATCACATAACCCCAAAGCATATAACGGATATAAAGCCTATTGGAATGATGGAGCACAATTAACAGCTCCACACGACACCAATGTAATTGATGAAGTAAACAAAATTGCCTCGGTAGACGACATTAAGTTTGAAGGTAACAAAGATTTGATTGAGGTACTGGGCGAAGAAATGGATAACCAATACCTGGATCAGGTTAAAAGCCTGGTGCTGGATCAGGAACTAATTGATCGCAACAAAGACCTTAAAATTGTATACTCACCAATACACGGAACAGGTGTAAAAATTATACCTGCGGCTTTGCGTAAGTGCGGCTTTGAGAATGTGATAAATGTACCTGAGCAGGATGTGGTAAGTGGCGAATTTCCAACAGTTATTTCACCTAACCCGGAAGAGCCTGCTGCCCTTGAAATGGCTCTTAATAAAGCCATTGAAACCAATGCCGATATTGTGATGGCCTCAGACCCCGACTCGGATCGATTAGGCATTGCAGTAAGAAATGAGAAGGGCGAGTTCGTACTGGTCAATGGTAACCAAACAGCTACTCTACTCACTTGGTATATCCTGAAAAAATGGAAAGAAAAAGGCATGTTAACCGGTAAGGAGTACATTGTTAAAACCATTGTTACGTCTGAGCTGATCAAGGATATTGCCGTTAAGAATGATGTTGAGTATTTTGATGTGTACACCGGCTTTAAATGGATTGCCAAAGTGATTCGTGAGCTGGAAGGTGAGAAAAAGTATATTTGCGGAGGTGAAGAATCTTATGGGTTCTTACCTGGCGATTATGTACGTGATAAGGATGCTGTAGCAGCCATTACCATCACTGCTGAAATAGCAGCCTGGGCCAAGGATAATGGCAAATCACTATACGACGTACTACAGGATATTTACATGGAGTATGGCTTTTCGAAAGAAAAGATGATATACATTGTGCGCGAAGGAAAATCAGGTGCTGATGAAATTAAACAGCTGATGGCTGACTTCCGCAGCACCCCACCACAAACACTGGCCGGTGATAAAGTAAGCCTGATTAAGGACTACTCTAAGCTGGACGCTTTCCATATAAGTGAAGATAAGCATGAGGCCATTGACCTGCCTGCCACATCAAATGTACTACAATTCTTTACTGAGAACGGCTATAAGGTGTCTGTTCGTCCGTCGGGTACCGAACCAAAAATCAAATTCTACTTTGAAGTTAGAGTGCCAATGAATAGCAAAGATGAATTTTATGCAGCCAATGAAAAGGCCGATGCTATCATCGATAATATCGCGAAGGATTTAGGCATTTAACACAGATTTCAAATACTTATAAATGAGGCTGTCCACATAATATTGGCAGCCTTTTTTTATCCAAGGATTGAGGGTTTAGAGTTAAAAGATGAAGAGTTTATAGTTTAGGGTTTTGAGTGGATATTTTAGAGATTGCATCTTGTATTTAAGCTGCAATCCTTAAAAGCACATCACGCGTGGGGACATGTGCGATAGCGGGGTAATCTTGTGTCTTATGTCTAGAATCTTAGAAAAATCGTTAGAGATGGCCTGCTATACACCGTAAAACCAAAAGAAAAACCGCACAAAAAAAGCAGCACGGGAGGCTAACGAATATAAAAAAAACTACATTTGCGCTTACAAATAAAAGCATGATATGAAGTGGAGCTTCTCACATAAAAACCTAGTAAACAAGGCTATATTAATGGCCTTTAGCTGGGTATTTTGTTTTGTGAGCATTGGCAACATCCAGGCTTCCAGTCATTCGCAGCCCGATGAAAACCGCGTTGTTTTTGAACAGTTAAAACTAAATCAGCATGGCATTACGCCAAAAACAGAATACAGTCATGCCGTTTCTGTTCGCGGAACTCACACCTCATCGGTAAAAGAAACCAATAAGCGCTTAAGCGCTGCACTCTCCAATTATAACCTTAACGTAACGAAGCAGTACGTATATCTTTTACACCGGCATTATGCAATTGGCATTAAGGTGTTCAGGTCTATCCTACTCTATCCGTTCCACTGCTTCTGGTAATCCGTTTCCGTCATCGGAGTATTTCGATACACTCCAACCATTACCGTAAGGGATAAATAAACAACAAAAGAGCCTTAAAACGGGCTCAATCCCTGACATTATTAATCATATAAAATTAAACGAAATGGATTTATCAACAACCATAATTGGCATTGTTATGCTTAGTGCTTTTGTTATACCTGTTGTAATATTGAGCCTATCCAATAAAAAAGAAACCAAAGCTCTGCTTTCAACATTGAAACAACTAGCCACTCAAACAGGGAGTGAACTATCAGAATACGATATCCAGCCTCAATTTGCCATTGGCCTAGCCTTATCGAAAAAGCATGTGTTTTTTGTACAAAAAACAGCTAAAAACAATGCATCTATCACCTACTGCATACCTTTGAATGAGATGAAAAAATGCTGGCTGCAAAGCAGCAGTCACACTGTTAAGTTCGACAAAACAAGCGAAACAGTGACCGACAGGCTGGAGCTATGCTTCTCGACCAAGGCAGGTGATACCAATTACACTTGTCCTCTTTATGTGGCCGAAAACGCCCTCCAACTTGAGGATGAATTGCACACAGGCAATAAATGGGTATCAATTATTAATAACATTAACCCAACGAAGCAAAAACAAAAACTATAATACAGAAAAGGCTGTCCGCATTGTGCAGACAGCCTTTTCTTTCGTCATTCTTAATAAACTACTTGCGCTTATATGTTTCCGGCTCATCACTCAAATGACCGAATACCACTTCATCCTCAAAAGTAAAATAGCAGACAACTTAGGCGTCATGTTTCTACCATTTATTATGCAGGTAAACTCTCATTTGCCTTCAGTATATTCACCATTAAAATTCTCCTCATATACTTGAGAACCGGTGCCACCATCATTAAACACTAACACTTCAGACCAGTTACCATCAACACCCGTGCATTCTTTATAGCGCTCCCAGGCACCAATAATATTAACATCAACTGTTGTCTCTTTCTCTTCGTCTTTATCACATGATGTAAGTACCAGTGACAACATCAGCATTAGTATTAATATTTGTTTCATTGCTATTGTTAAAACAATAAGTCTTGAGATGTTTTTTGGGGTTTATAGTTCAGTAACCTGACAAAAGGGATCACATCTTTGTTTTACATCTTCCAAGAAGGATGCAATCCTGAGAAACATTAAGGCTACACCTCACTATTTACGTGACTCTTCCGACGTTGCTTTACGGTGTTGTTATTAGACTAGATGATCTCCTGCACCAGCCAGCCAAAATTACCATACCTGGCCGCATCGACCTGCACCATGGCGCGCAGGTACACCACCAGTTTGCCATTGATGATTTTCACCACCTGCCTCTTAAGCTCTGTGGCTTTGGGCTGCATGCCTTCATCCGCTTTATTGCCCAGTTAAGTCAGCTGCGATGCTTCAAATGCGCTTTGGGCCACCAAAAGTTCGCCGATAATAACAGCCAAACCCGGTAATGCCTCAACGTGGGGCTTAAGCTCATCGGACTCCAGCTCACGGAGCAGCGAAACCATTAAGGCCGACTGCTCGTTATACGCTTAACTCACCATATCCAGTCCGTATTTTTCAAAAACCTTGCTAACAGCCTAGACAGCGGCCTTAATACCAGCATCGGGATGATGTAAAAAGTCCTGCGTTAGATACTGAATGGCGCGTATTTTTGCATCACGCACTTCGTCATTAGCCTCCTGATCACCGAATTATTTACCATCACCTTTTCGATGGACAATTAAACGGATATTGAAAGCCTGTCCATGAATTGTGAAGCACGTCCGTTTCATTCTTACCAATGGAAGCTTTAGATGTTTGCCCATGAGCTTCATTCATCAAAAAGAAGCCTTGGGAGTTTGCTAACACAGCTTATTTCATCAAAAAGGAAACTGTGGGAGTTTACCCACGAGCTTCTTTACTCACAAAGAAGCCTTCGGGGTTTGCTCGTCGCGACCAACTCTTTCAGGAAAGAGATTTCGGTCATCATTGTAAACCAGCTTAAAGAACCGATATATAAATTAACTGGCACCACAGAGACAAGGGTTATATAGATATTCATAGCGTATCTGCATGAACTCACTTCCACTTTGCTTAAGAAAATTAAATCTGGCCACTAAAAATCACTCTATTCGTGTATAGACAACCTCACGACCATCTGCAGCAAAGGTAAGAGTCAGTGCATCTCCATCAATCTTATAGCTCACCACTATGACTTCATCATCAAGCTCCATCTTTACCACATTGTTACTCACCGAGTAGGTTCCCGACAACTTAATAATATCAGAATATACATCTCCACCGCCTAAATCGATGCTATAATCCACAATGAAATCAACTTTCTTAGAGGCATAAAATATGATAGTTTCTTCGAAATTCACACCGCCGTTGGAACTATCAATTGTTATCCAGGCACCTACAATGGGATGTGGATCATCATCTTTGTTACATGACACTAAACTAAAGCTTAATGCGATTACAATTAGAACTAGATTTTTTAACATTTGGTTTGGTTTTACATTATATATTAATCGAATTTCGATATTACTTATATTATTCATATAACTTTATGTCAACATCTAATATATACAAATCAAACTATAAAACATCATATCAGATGCTGTTTTTTTGTTAAGAAATATACATCAAACCAAATAACCCGACTGAAACAGATACTAGCACACACCAGCCATTAAACCCTATTTTACAAGACTTTATGCAGCCTCTAACACATTATACCAACCACACAGCCAGTAATAAACCTACATACACCTATTAAATATATTTACACCCCTACAGCTCTACCAAAAGCAAATCTAATCCAACTACTGCTTTACATTATCAAACAACTTAAACACCTACCATAAAAATCAACACTTTTCTTAAGGCAGGACAAAAGCAGTAACAGGAACACCCCTACTTACCCGAAACTATAGGCACCAGTTTCTAATGAGAATCAATGTAAAACCCGGCATACCAGCAACACGCCATCTATTACAGTTTTGACCTGGCAAATGCCCATGAACATTTTACACCCTTATAATTTCCTATGCAATGATAAACTCACTCAATTAATCGTGAGGGATTTCGCCTTTAAAATATCGATCGGTTATATTTCCACTTTTATCCACAAAGTTCGCGATTACACCAATTTTCAATTCCGAATAATGAAACAATTTGAGTTAATTGGTAAAATTAGTTGTATAAAATTTTGAATTCTGTTCAAATGCACTTTCCCTGAATCAATCCTCAAAAAACTCATCTTTGAAATTAACCAGGTACACCTTTTCAGTGGCTCGGGTGATTGCAGTATATAACCAGCGAAAATAACCGGTACCCATTTGCTCCTCAGGAATATAACCCTGATCGACAAAAACGGCTTTCCATTGCCCGCCTTGCGACTTATGGCAAGTCATGGCATAGGCATATTTAACCTGTAAAGCGTTGTAATACGGATTTTCCTTAATTTTCTCATACTTTTTGCGCTGAGACTTTTCGGCTTCATAATCTTCCATCACATTATAGAAAAAGGCCTCCTGCTCTTCTTTCGAGAAACCAGCTGTATCTGTATGTAGAGCATCTAATATAATTTTCACATCCACCTCCAGGTGTTCGTAATCAGTTAATCGCAGGGTAACGTTAGCAAAGCGCCGGTCGTACAATTCCTCATAACCGTTGATACGAATCACTTCAGCAATATCGCCGTTTGCGATAAAATCGGCTTCTTTACTATCCTTCAGCCAGTAGTAGTTATTCTTCATTATCAACAGGTGATCGGTGACTGTCAGTTCTTCTTCGCGATACAAAATACTGCCTCTTATTCCCTTATTAAAGAGGTTCGCCCGCTTATTGGAGCGGCAAACTACCAATGTTTCGTCCAGACCATAATTCTCCTGGCACCAGTTTAGTTCATCTATCAGCTCCTCTCCACTTAGTCGTTTAAAATCATCATACCCCCTGGTTTCCAAGGCTGGGAAAGTAGGTTCAAACACTCCTTCATCTAACATAAAGCGCAGTTTGGTGGCATTATATAATATCCCGCTATCCTCCTGCTGCCTAACAACCTCACTTAAAAAATACTCATGCACCTGCATCCCTAAACTTTCCAGATAAAGTTTATCAAGGGCCGGACTCTCCTCAAAACCTACTGGCGGAAGCTGCGCCACATCACCAATTATTACCAACTTACACCGTTCATTACTGAATACGAAATTCAGTAAATCCTCAAGTAAGCGCCCGGTACCAAACATAGTATACTCCAGACTACTATTAGATATCATCGAAGCTTCATCAACTATAAATACCGCTTCGCGAGCTTTATTATAATTTAAGTGAAAGGCTGAAAAGTCATCAGTAGACGACTGCCGGCGATAGATAAGCTTATGAATCGTATAAGCCGGCTTTCCGGTATAACTGCTTAGTACTTTAGCTGCACGCCCGGTTGGTGCCATCAATTGAAAAGGCATCTTCAAATCTTCTAAAACATCGGTAAATGCTTTCATTAACGAAGTTTTTCCGGTACCAGCATAACCTTTTATCAAACAAACGGAAGAAGTTGCCTCTTCTGTAATAAAATGACCTAATCCATTGATTAATTGCTCCTGTGAACTGGTAGGTTCGAAGGTAAATTGATGCTTAATTAAGGTTGATATATGTTTATTTAGCATTTTTAATGTAGATAAAAGCTATTTAAAAACCGTAATATGATTTTTTTTTTAAATTTGTGACTTCAAACTAAAACAAAAATCCGAAGATAATGAAAACAGTTATTCAGATTGTTCTTACTATTGCAATTATCGCGCTAGGTTACTACTGTGTTGAAAGTATCAATAAGCCAATCCGTTTTCAAGAGCAGCATGAGATTAGAAAAAATGCTAACGTTGAAAAACTGATTTTAACAAGAGATGCACAGGTAGCTTATAAATCTGTTTATAATAAATATACAGGTAGCTTTGATACATTGATTAACTTCATCCTGAACGACTCGCTTCCATTGGTTAAAAAAGAAGGTAGTTTAACTGATAGTATGCGTGAAGCAGGTATGACAGAAATTAAAGCATTGGCGCTGGGTATTATCAGCCGTGATACGATTCGTGTAAGTGTAAAAGACTCTCTATTCCCAGCTGAATACCCTGTTGATTCATTAAAGTACATTCCATTTGTTGAAGGTGGAAAAATGTATGAAATGGGCGCAGGTGTTGTAGAAACTGGTTCTGGTGTTAAAGTACAGGTATTTGAGGCGAAAGTGCACAACAACATTTACCTGGCAGGTCTTGAAGCTCAGGAAATAATCAACTTAAACGACAAGACTGAGAAATTGGAAAGATATCCTGGTCTTAAAGTTGGTTCATTAGAAGCTGCTAACAATAACGCTGGTAACTGGGAATAATTATATGACCAAGACATACGTTGTAGATCCGTCTTTTGACGCAAGTATTACAACATCATATTTTTTGTCCATCCGATCATCATCGGGTGGACTTTCTTTTTGTGTACTTGACCCTGTCACCAATACTTATATTGCTTTTGCCAATATACCTTTTGTTGACACCAGCAAGGATAATATCAAAACGCAAGAAGTTCTGTTGAAGGAAGAACTATTGCAACTCCCCTACAAAAAGGTATTTTTCCTATATGAGTCGGCAAAAGCAACGCTTGTTCCAACAGCTTTGTATGATTCGGGCAGGTATGCTGAGCTTTATTCGCTCAACCATTCAAAAGAAGAAGCCCCTATTGAGATAGTTGCACAAAAGATTAAAATGGCCGATGCGTGGAACCTGTTCAGCATTCCGCAGTTTATGTATCACCTGGTTAAAACCCAGTTTGAGAGCATAGAGTTTTATCAGCATTATTCGCCATTTGTTGAGGCCTGCCTTATTGCCAGCCAGCAGAGAAAGCAGGAAACTGTTATGCACATAGGTATACATGATAAGTTTTTTGATGTATTGGTCATCAGAGATCGAAAAATGGCATTGTGCAACTCATATGCCTATAGTAACATTAACGATTTTCTGTATTTTGTACTATTTACATTTGAGCAGCTAAAGCTGGAGGCTGATAAAACAAACGTATTGGTACATGGCTTAAGTGATAAGCAAAATCCGCTTTATAAAGAACTAAAAAATTATCTGCGCCAGGCTAAAACCGTGGCTCCAACACCACACTTTAAATTTAGTCACGGCATGCGTATCAAAGAAAGCGACAAACTAATGTTTCACAACCTGTTTAATCTGGCTATATGCGTATAATCAGTGGCACTCTTAAAGGCAGACGTTTCTCCCCGCCCAAAAGCTTTTCGGCACGTCCTACGACCGACATAGCCCGCGAAAGCTTGTTTAATGTGCTAAATAATCGAATTGATTTTGAGGATTTAAGTGTATTGGACTTATTTGGTGGTACAGGAAGTATATCTTACGAATTCGCATCAAGAGGTTGCCCCAACATTACCACTGTAGAACTTAATTACAAACACTTTAGCTTTATCAAGTCAATGCTTAAAGAGTTTGAGCTATCGGATACAATTAAGGTGATTAAAGCCGATGTTTTTAAGTATATACAGAAAGACAGTATGACCTACGACTTAGTGTTTGCCGATCCGCCTTTTGATCTGAAAAACTTTGATGAAATACCCGATCTCTTTTTTGAAAACAAGCTATTAAAGGAAGATGGCGTTTTTATTCTGGAGCATTCAGATAAAAAATCATTCGTAGATCACCCATACTTCACAGAGGTAAAGAAATATGGAAAGGTCCATTTCTCGTTTTTCAGTGTAAAAGAATAAAATTAGTTGACCAA
The DNA here is from genome assembly GCF_018271975.1 of Carboxylicivirga mesophila. Lineage (GTDB taxonomy): Bacteria > Bacteroidota > Bacteroidia > Bacteroidales > Marinilabiliaceae > Carboxylicivirga > Carboxylicivirga mesophila. The sequence continues at coordinate 187,535 of NZ_JAGUCN010000004.1, read as the reverse complement.
TGCATTCAGACTGGCCAACTCTCCCTCAGATTAATATCTTAGAGCTTAAAGAAAGCGATAGCCTGCTTAAGGCTTTCGGCCTGCCCCGTTAGCTCCTCGGAGTTAGCGGCTAATTCTTCTGCAGCAGCTGCATTCTGCTGAGTTGTGGCGTTTAGCTGTTGGATAGCGCCATTTACCTGTTCAACGCCATTGTTCTGCTCATAACTGGCAGCTGCAATCTCCCCTACCAAACCAGAGGTTTTCTCAATCTGAGGTTTCATATCAGTAAGCAAGTTATTGGCTAATTGTGTTTGCTCCCGTGTTGATTCAGCCATTACAACAATCTCATCTGCTGCCTTTTTACTATTCTCTGCCAGCTTACGTACCTCACCAGCCACTACTGCAAAACCTTTACCCATATCACCAGCACGTGCTGCCTCAACAGCTGCATTTAAGGCCAGTATATTTGTTTGAATCGCAATCTCGTTAATAACCATCACTTTTTCTGAAATAGCACTAACAGCTGAGTAGCTTTTATCTGACATTTCCGATACATTGGCAACGCCCAATGATGATTGTTGAGCAATAGCAGAGGTTTGCTTGGCATTATCGGTATTGCTAGCCACATTGCCAGCAAACTCTTCAATGGTGGTCGATACTTCTTCGAGGGACGACGCCTGCTCGGCTGAACCAGTGGATAATTCTTCTGCTGTACCATTGAGCTTATGACTCGCCTGTAAAACTACTTCAGCCCCGCTGGCTATATCCTGCAGCACTACTCGAAGTTTCTCTGACAATTTCTTAAGCGAGTTATTGAGCATCCCTAATTCATTTTTTGAATCTACCTCTTCAATATCCAACACCAACTGACCATCTGATAGTTTACCAAGCTCACCAATGGCTTTATCTAGTGGCTTTCGAAGCATTTTGTTGATATACACAAACAGGACAATACCTACTAAAACATTGAGCGGTGTAACAATATATTGCCAAAAGGATGCTTCATAGAACTCAATCGTTTTCATAAAAACCACAAATATGGTAAATGAAACCGTTAGCATACTGAATTTGAACATGATTGATTTCTTAAAAATCAATCGAAGAATTAGAATTGCAACCGGTATAGTGATACCTGTTTTAATAAATTCAATTGTTAAATCACTCATATTACTTTCCCCTTATTAATTACAATAAGCATTAGCTGAATTAACAATCCTTAAAACTCATTATTTTTCACAAGTAACAAACGAAAACATCAACATCATCTTGTAAAAGTAGTAATGAGAATTTAAAGTATTCAAATACCTATTTTTACTTTGATTTTAGCGATGTAAATATACCAGGAGTCTGAAATTGTGTTTGTTTTATCGGATTTTACTCAGCTGACAGCTTGATATTCCCTATTCTGCAAATATAACGGCAGGTATTATGAAAAGTTATACCTTAAACTGATAAAAGGATATAAAAAGTGTTAAAATGTAAGCGCAAAAGAAAAGCCTGTAACAAACGCTACAGGCTTCAACTAATTTTAGATTAATAAATGCTTTACTCAAGCTCCCAAGGAACTTGCGACGATTGATAAAAATTGACATCAAGTGTTTGCAGGAAATTTCCATGCTTAGCTAAACGCTGTTTATAATTTTCCCAGTTAAGATGAGCAGCAGGCGACCACCCAATCTCGGCATGGCCAATTAAACGAGGAAAAACAAGGTATTCGATGTCATCCATTGTCTCCACGGTCTCAGTCCACAATGGCGATTCGATACCCAGTATATTTTCCTTACCAATACCATCAACCAGCGTTTCCAAAGTCCAGTTATACGACTGATCCACTTCAATCATTGCCGCCCAATCTAATCCAATGTGCGTGGTTGAATCATATTTCATATCCAAATAAGTGCGCTTCGAAGGCGACATTAGTACTTTAGCTCCCTTCTTCACCCCCAGCTTAGCATTCTCATCTTTTGCCCAGTACTGCACAATATCAGTATCATCCACATTGGCATGGGCAATTTCATCCCAGCCAATCATTGTTTTATTGTATTTCTTCACAATATCTTTAGCCCGGTTGATAAAGTATACATAGTCTTTCTCTTTGGTTACGTGTGACTCATCCCCACCAATATGAATGTAAGGTCCATCTGTAATAGCTGCCAATTCACGAATCACATCATCCACAAACTGGTAAGTCACTTCCTTCTGCGTTGCCAGAGTACTAAAGCCTACCTCAGTGCCGGTATATAATTCAGCTTTCTTACCATTTCCATTTAGTTCAGGATAAGCCACAACAGCTGCATTTGTATGGCCAGGCATATCTATCTCAGGCACAATTGTAATGTAACGTTGATTGGCATAGCGAACAATCTCCTTATAGTCTTCCTGTGTATAAAAGCCGCCTTCTCCTCCTCCAACTTCAGTACTTCCTCCTATAGTTGTGAGCTTTGGCCACGATTTAATTTCTAATCGCCATCCCTGATCATCAGTCAGGTGAAGATGTAACACATTCAGCTTGTAGATGGCCGCCAGATCAATCACGCGCTTAACATCATCCACCGAAAAGAAATGACGAGCCACGTCCAGCATCATTCCGCGGTAAGCATATTGTGGATAGTCAGTAATATCACCTGACGGAATCAACCAATGCTCCTGCATTTTGCCATTAACGCCAAGCATCTGCACCAACGATTGAACACCTCTGAATACACCTTCCACTTCATTTGCATTTAGTGCAACCAGTCGTTCATTAACAGATAGTTTATACCCCTCACTACCCAGCTCTTTATCCGCACTTCCAACAGTTAGGCTAATACCCTTCACCGGTAACTCAGGAATTTCAGACACTTGCAACTTTAATCCAGTCAAACTCTCTACTTGGCCAGCTAATACTTGAGCCATTCTCCTTATAGCTTCATTCCCTTCTGTTACATAAATATTAGTACTTTCGTTTAATTGAAACGAACTACCAGTAGCATTTAACTGAACTGGTGCAGGAATAAGGTTAACTTTAGATAAATCGGCCGGAATTGGCTTTTGACAAGAAACGCTCAATTGCATTAGCACAATAGCTGCAATTGAAGCCATAACATTTTTCTTCATTGTAAAATATTTTAAGTTTATAGGTTCTCAGAGCTATTACAGGGATGTAACAAATCCCTAAATAAGAGCCAAGCCAAATATACTGAATTCAATGAGAAAAATAGGAACAATATATAATTCGACGATAACTATTATATTTAGATTGCGGCTATTGTCATGCCAATGTTAAAGCTATACTCACTCCAATAAAAGTGCCGATAACATACCCAAGGATACCCACCAATATGGCAGGTGTTACCATCTTTTTTTGTCCCAATGAAGCCGCCATGGGTGCGGCCACCGAAGGCCCCATTATATTAGCAGCTGATGATACGATTACCTCATAAACATTGAGCTTTAACACACGTGCTGTCACCATTAAAAACAGAAAATGAAAGACCATAATTATGAGATAAAAAAGCAACAGTGACGGCCCCACCTTCAGTACCTCGTAAATATTGGTAGAGGCTCCAATGACAGCCAAAAAGGCATACATCATCCACAAGCCAATGCTAAAGGCCGTATGCTCGAGGTGCATTAGCTTTTTAGGAAACAGGTTAGCCACCAACAACGACAACAAAGTAATAACCAGTATACCAAGATTAAGTTCGGTGCCAAATAACTGCTGCAAGTATGGCGCCAACAAACCTCCGCCAGCTGCAATTAAAACTGCCAAAAATAGTGTCACACCAATTCTTTCCATCGTAATAGGCGATTGATTGACACCGACCGATTCCTTCTCAGAAACATCCTCTTTTACGGGCGCCCAAAATCGCTTTAAGAAAGCCAGTGCCGGCACTAGAAAAAGAAACAGCACATATAAGTTAGCTGCAAAATTATCAACTGCAATGGTTGCTGAAAAGTACGGATTAGTGCTAAAATTAAGCGTTTCGCCTGTTGCAACAAAGTTGATACTACCACCTACTAACGTAGCTGCAATAACTCCGGCGGTATTGCCTGCATCATCACCCAAATCAATAATATAAAAAGCTATGAAACATCCAATAACAACTCCCACAGCTCCAACAATAAAAGCCAACAGTAATTTACCGCTCTCTTTGATGATTTTCACAATATTTGAACTCAACAATAGTAACGGTATGGATATGGGAATAAAATAATCAAAAACCATATCGTATACAGGCACTGACACACCCGTACCTGAACCAACCGGCACGACTCCGAGCATTGCGAGCAGAGACATGGAAATCATGGTGACTAAAATACCTGATACCTTACCAAACCACTTTTTATGCTCTGACCAGATACCAAAAGCTGCTGCTCCTGTCACCATTGCTAATACTAAAAAATGCTGGTCTGCGTTGATGATTGAATTCATAATGTATGTTTAACTATTTATCTGATGATTTTTAAGATGATTTATTCGAAGCTTAAAATCCAATGTTCACAAAGCAATTTGACAGTTCAATGCTCCCAATGCTAACCAAACAATGCCAACTGTTCTTCACCCACAGTCACTAACTCAGAAGGTGCATAACGATTGGTCGGTAAAATACGGTACTTTTTGCTTAAATGTTCAAAGGCTTTTAAGGCAATCTCCACACGATTGTTATCTGCAGATATATGCGACAGAAATATGGTATTTAGATCCGCTTTTTCAAGCCGCTCGACTAAATCAACAGCTTGCTTGTTACTTAAATGTCCTTTATCAGACTTAACGCGCTGCTTTAAATGGTATGGATATGGCCCCTCTTCAAGCAGCTGCTCATCATAGTTACTTTCCAGGAAAGCAATATGACACTGCTCCAGGTGGAGCTTTAAATTATTACAAACAGCACCAATATCAGTCATTACACCTACACTTAATCCTTCAACTTCAACTCGAAAACTTACCGGATCAATTGCATCATGTTGTTTAGTAAAGGTGTGTACCTTAAATCCTCCAACATTGATTATGTCGCCAGCGTTGAAAACGTGAGCAGTCTTCGGATGATAGTTACGATGTGCCTTATGTAATGTATCACGGGTCAGATAGGCATCAATCCCGTGCATATCGCACAACACCCGTAAGCCCCTGATATGATCCGAATGCTCGTGTGATATAAACACACTCTTCACTCTGGAAATATCCAGGCGCAATTCTTTCATGCGCTTCATAATCTGACGACGCGAAATACCTGCATCTACCAGTATTGCTTCCTTTTCTGTTCCAATGTAATAACAATTGCCGTTACTCCCCGACGCAATCGCACAAACTTTAACCATTCCTTGCTGCTTCAATCAATTGGGAATATACCACATCGCATTATTCCCCACATTTAAATATATTTTTTGCTATAACTCTACTGTACAAAAAACCGTTCCAACTCATTACCTTGAGCATATAATTGCAGTAAACGCACCGCCTCACTCAAGGCACTATTAAGCGGTTCCTGACCATCGAAACCAATAATCAGCATCAGAAAGCGTTTAGTATTACCGGTCACCATAGTACGCATAGAATCACTGGTAGGATTGCCGAAAGCGCCTTGCTGATCTCTGAAAACCGGCAAACGCTCAATATTAACATCTCCCCTGCCGATTCCCTGATACGGTTCTTCCTGTCTGCCAATACCCATCACCACATCACCAACGATGGTGTCATAGTCATAGCCACAGATTGAATAACCGGTTTTCACTGATATAAGATTAAGTATATCAACCACATTATTGATATGGTATAATCCTTTCCCATTGGCCACCCTGCGCAATAAAGCTTCGGCAGCCACCCGATAACGGTTAGGATCTTTACCTAATGTACGGTAAGCATTTTTATTGGCTTTAACGGTAGGCAATTCACGAATTGACTCTGCTGTATGATATTTTTCAAGCTTTTCTATCTCACCTGCAAGCACTTTCTGCAATTCGTCCGATTCGGTAACATTAACCTCAACAATAATACCGCCAAGCACTAAGGCGTGTAGTTTCTCTTTTAATTCCGAGTCTATATTAATGGTCATATCTGCAAAATATGACGCAAATTAACTAAAATATACTAAACTAAGCGTCATATTTCATCATAGGCCCGCAAACTAAAAGAGAGCAGTGACATGACTCAACTGACCATATAGCCAGATTTGCCTAGCAGAAATAAAGAAAATAATTGGCTACAGAATAACCTTCCGGATTTCAGATAATTTTTCTTCATCAGGCACTCTACCTTTTTTATTCATGGCATCAATTTCTCGCAGTAGTTTAATTAGTGCCTGGTTAAGTTCAGCTCTGCTTTTAATTAAATTTTCAATCTGAATATTTAATCGCAAGTCTTCCATATTCATACAGTTGGATTTGCAAGATATACTATAGGTAGTTGTCAACCTAGGTACATACACCTATATTTAGGTATTTTTAACACTTCTTTTACTTAAATAAAAGAAAAACGAACCATCCTATCTAAGTTGAAGCATTTGAAAGAAGATATGTATTTTAGCGCCTGCTAAAAATACAATCATGGAAGCATCTGCAATTAGAGCCATATTTTTCGACATGGATGGGGTACTATACGATTCAATGCCTAACCACGAATACACCTGGATTAATAGTTTGAAAGAGTTTGGAATTGATTTCCAACCTGAAGAAGCCTATATGAATGAAGGTCGAACAGGGTATTCAACCATCCGCATTGCTTTTCAGAAATACCTTAACAGACAACCTACCAAAGAAGAGGAAGAAGCTGCCTACCAGCTCAAAACAGCACTAATGAATAAAAGACCTGCTGCAACCATCTTCCCGCACATGCAAGAATTAATACACCAGCTAAAGAACTGCGGTATTAAAATATTTGTCGTTACCGGTTCGCGACAACCGGCCCTGGTTAGTAAGCTTAATACAGATTTTGCAATTGATGCTGCATGCATAATAAGCGGAGCAGATGTTGAACAGGGCAAGCCACACCCGGAACCATATCTTAAAGCCTGGGAGCGCAGTGGTTATAATAAAAACGAATGCATTGTGGTTGAGAATGCTCCTATGGGTATTGCATCTGCCAAAGCTGCCGGATTATACACCATTGCAGTCAATACAGGTAAACTTAATGATCAAGTACTGCTCGAAGCTGGAGCCGATGAACTCTATGCCGATAGTAAGCAACTATCAGAAGCTTTAAAAAAGATTGGCCATGAAAAAAGATAAGTCCATCAAACTATCAATATTAGAGGAATTACTGCGACAAGTTGATAATAAAATACAAACGCTAAACACAACTATTGCAGACATCTCAGAGGCCATGAAAAATGACACTAAAAGTAGTGCAGGTGACAAGTTTGAGACAGGCCGCGAAATGATGCAAATAGAACTAAATAAACAACAAAATCAACTTGGCCAGCACTTGCGTATTAAAAATGAGCTGAAACAAATCAATCCGGACAAATCACCTGAATCAGTTGAATTTGGAAGCTTAATTTACACCAATAGCGGAAATTACTTCATATCGGTAGCTATGGGCAAAATTATTATCGACAATACCACCTATTATGCCCTTTCATTGGCTTCGCCAATAGGCCAGGCTTTGAAAGGATGTATTGTTGGTGATCAAGTGGAATTTAATAAGCAATTGATTAAAATTGCAGCCATTAAATAATGGCATGTAGACTTTTCTGCGTGATGTGCCTTTAGTATATTAGACCACAAACTATCAGAATACATGTCAGATCTCAATACCATCAAGCGCCTTAACCAGCAACTCCAGCGGCCATTAAAACCAATTAAAAAAGTTAGCTGGATTACCAAAGGTTATGTCCTCAATGAACATGAGCAGGTAACTCACCTTAGTATCTTCAAAGCTAGATTGAACGGTAAGGTACCTTCTGAAATTTTTGACTTGAAACACCTGCAATACCTCGACATCAGAGAAAACGAGCTTGAACAATTACCTGATGACATCGGTAAATTGACAAAACTTGAATACCTGGATGCCAGAATTAATAATTTGGCGTCACTACCAGGTAGAATTGTTCAATTGAAAAAACTTACAAAGCTTTACCTGGGGCAAAACCAGTATCAGAAAATACCCGCCCAAATAGCTCTTATGAAACAACTTATACTGATCGATCTCACCAACAATAGCATCACCACCGACTGCCACCACCTTATCAAAGCCGCCAAGCTGACAAATATCTATTTAAACAATAATCAAATTAGCACCTTCCCTTTTGAGCAACTTAACAATGGGCAGTGGGATGAACTGGTACTGATTGATAACCCATTGATGCAAAAACCTGATTCTGTAACTAATAAAGTGAAGCGGCTCATCATGTAACCCTGTAAATATCTGATGAAGAAACCCATATCAACTAAACTTTTCACCGAGTTATTGTTTATTTACCTATAGATAACACAGGTAAATAAACCCACCATGAAAAACTACACATTCCTGCTTTTAACCATCTGCTTTCTGTCACTTAGCTCCTTTAAGCCTGATAAACCCGCTTATAAACTGTTTGATTCACAGGGCAAGGAAGTCAAATACAAAAAAATGATTCAGCAACTGAGCAACGCCGAAGTCGTGCTTTTTGGTGAGTACCACAACAACCCCATAGCCCATTGGCTGGAACTGGAAGTGACCAAATCGCTTTATGATTCCATGAATGGTAAACTTATAATGGGTGCCGAAATGTTTGAGGCCGACAATCAGCTCATTATTGATGAATATTTGAATGACTTTATCTCCAGAGATAAATTTGAAGCCGAATGCCGTTTGTGGAGCAATTACGATACAGATTATGAGCCACTCATCCGCTTTGCTAAAGATTCAGCTGTAAACTTTGTGGCCACTAACATACCAAGGCGATATGCATCCATTGTTCACAAAAAAGGTATTGATACACTCGGTAAACTGAGTGATGAAGCCAAACGATTTATTGCCCCATTGCCCATCGAATTTGACCCGGACTCGGTACTTATGGCTAAAATGGGCGGTATGATGGGCAAAAGTCCATTATTAATAGCCAAAGCGCAAGCCATTAAAGATGCAACAATGGGCTTTTTTATCACCAAAAATTTCACTGCCGGACACCTGTTTATCCATTATAATGGCAGCTTCCATTCCGATGATAATGGAGGCATTCGTAAATACCTGCAAATATACCAACCGGGAATTCAGATGAAAACCATCACCACGGTATCGCAGGATGAGATTGATAAGCTGAGTGATGAATACCTTGGAAAAGCCGATTATATTATTTGTGTTCCTACCGACATGACAAAAACATATGTTGGCATGCGAAGGTGACAACCGATATGCCTGTAGCTAAAAAAGCCAGCTACCCATAAGGTAACTGGCCAGGTGTTCATTTATGTCTGTTATTGTGTGAGCTTAATTGCGGCTTGCCAGAATTTCTTCAGTAGCAACCCTGCCAGCGCGTAATGCACTAATATTAGACTCTACTACAGCATCTCCTTTGCGACCAAAAATCTTTCTCAACCCTTCTTCCAGAGCACTGAATTCAATATCAATAAAAGGTGAAGCAGCCCCAAGCATCACAATATTTGATGAGCGCTTTGTAGCCACTTCTGCAGCAATTTTATCGGCATCAATGGCAATGTGATTAGGCTGTTCAGCAATCTTTGCCATCACCACTTCCATTTCAGGGTAATTAGGGATATTGACAAATGGTGTCGTATTGGTTACTAACCATCCGCTTTTTGATAAGTACGGCAGATAACGCAGAGACTCCATTGGCTCTACAGATAAGATGATATCTGCTTTTCCTTTAGGAATAAGATCTGAAGCAATAGGGTTGCTACTTACGCGCAAATGCGATTGCACATCGCCACCTCGCTGACTCATACCGTGAACCTCAGCCTGCTTTAAGTGCAAATCTTTATCTACAGCAGCCATTCCTATGGTTGCAGCAATGGACAGTATACCTTGACCGCCAACACCTGCTAAAACTATATCTGATTTCATTTCTTTTATTTTTAACTATACTCGCTGCATAGTGCATTGCGCACTAGTCGCTGAGCACTACTTTTTACAATCCTAACTCTTTAACTTTCAACACGAGGCTCTTATTTCGAAGTGTTTGAATACATTGACGACGAGGAATAATCACTGACACGCCCTGGTAATCGAACTCTTCTTTAATAATATTCACCATCTCATCGAGGTTGGCTGCTGTTGGCTTAAACACTCTGATATGTTCAGGATCAACGCCAATACCTTCAATGATTTGCTCCAGGTGACCCAGCGCCTGTGAATCCTGACCTCCTGTCATACCCGTAGTATAGTTATCCGAAACAATAACGGTAATTGGCGTACCTTCGTTAACAGCATCCAGCAGGCCTGTCATGCCAGAGTGTGTAAATGTAGAGTCTCCAATAACTGCTACAGCAGGCACTAGACCAGCATCAGCAGCTCCTTTGGCCATCGTAATGGAAGCGCCCATGTCAACGCATGAGTTCACTGCATTATAAGGAGGTAAAGCGCCAAGTGTGTAACAACCAATATCGGCAAAAACACGTCCCGGACCATACGATTCCAAAGCTATATTAAGGGCTTTATACGCATCAATGTGTCCACATCCTTTGCACATTGCAGGAGGTCGGCCAACCAGTAAATCAGGCACTACATCCCCTTCTTCAATTGGCAATCCTAAAGCTGCAGCCACAATATTAGGATTTAATTCACCGTCACGTGGTAAAGTTCCATCCAATCGGCCAATAACAGGTGTTCCGGCTTCCTGATAACCTTTAAGCAACTCTTCAATTACAGGATACCCATCTTCCAGCACTAAAATCTTATCACACTCATTCACCATACGCTCAATATCCTTACGAGGCATTGGGTATTGCGACAATTTCAACACAGGATGATTCAATGCTTTATCCTGGAAGTTTTCCATCAGATAGTTGTGCGCTATACCGCATGCGATAATTCCCAATGAACGATCCGAAGCATCGGTATAAGTGTTATATGGCGATTCCATTGAGATCTTCTCCAAATCAGGACGAGTCTCAATCAGTTTCTTATAATTACGACGGGCTATTGAAGGCAGTAAAACAAACTGTGTAGGATCCTTTGGCAGGCTTACTGTTTTCTCATCCAACAAAGGCTTACGAACAACACCGGCTCGCGAATGTGCCAAACGAGTCGTAATACGAATCATGACCGGCACGTTGAACTTCTCTGACATTTCAAAAGCTGCATATGTCATATCGTAAGCTTCCTGCTGATTAACCGGCTCTAAAATTGGAATCATTGCAAACTTACCATACACGCGACTATCTTGCTCATTTTGGCTTGAGTGCATCGAAGGATCATCGGCTGCCACCACAACAAATCCGCCATTTACACCGGTAATTGCTGCGTTAATAAAAGCATCAGCTGCCACGTTCAATCCCACATGTTTCATACAAGTCATTGCACGCTTACCAGCATAGGCCATACCTAAAGCAGACTCCATAGCCGTTTTTTCATTGCTTGACCACTTACTATGAATATTACGCTCTTTTGCAATTTTCGAATCCTGAATATATTCAGTAATCTCAGTAGAAGGCGTTCCCGGATAAGCATATACACCTGATAAACCGGCATCAATAGCTCCCTGGGCAATAGCTTCATCTCCTAACAATAGTAACTTTTGCATTGTGCTTATTTGGTTTTATATTATTACTTATTTGCTTCTGTTCGCTAAATAACAAATATCTAAACCCTTTATTAATGACATTTATCACAGCTTACAATTTGAAACCGTTCTTAATAATAAATCGTTAGCACCAGCCTTCTTCGCCCTCCATTATTCCTGAATTCGCATAAATATATCCCTTGCCAAATACCAAGGTTTAATCTCCCATTTGTAATGGGAATAGTTAACGAAGTACCAACCAACGATGATTTAATATGAGCAGGCATATCATCCTCACCCTCTAATACATGCTTATAATCAGCATCATATTCAGGCACCATCTTGTTAAAAACTGTTTCAAAATCATCCCTGACAGTAGGATCAGCATTCTCATTAATTGTTAATCCAGCTGATGAATGCTGCAGAAAAACATTAAGCATCCCTACTTTTGGCAGTTCGGGCAAAGCTGCTATCAACTCATTTGTTATCAAATGAAAACCACGACGACGCTTTTCTAAATCTATTTTTATTTGTTTTATCACTGCTTCAACACTTTAGACAACATTACTATTTCATATCACATTAGCATGAAATTATAACACAAATCGTATATCATCATTAATTTACCCTATTAGGCGGAACACCTCCACTAAAGTAAGTCCATATATTATAAGCTACTAATTTTGACATCTCACCGCGCGTTTCATGCGTTGCGGTACCCAAGTGTGGCATCAGTACCACATTAGGCAAGTCCCTAAAGGCATCTGGTATCAACGGTTCATTTTCGAATACATCCAAACCAGCTCCTGCAATTTTATCGGTCTTTAATGCTTCAATCAAAGCATCTTCATCAACCACAGGCCCGCGCGCTGTATTAATCAGATAAGCACTTGATTTCATCAGTGCCAATTCTTTTGCCCCAATCATTTTCTTCGTTTCGGCTGTCAATGGCATATTCAACGATACAACATCTGATGTTTTTAGCAGTTCTTCAAATGGTAAATAGGTAGCATTAAACTCCTTTTCAATGGATTCATCAATCCTTTTGCGATTATGATAGACTACTGACATCCCGGAAGCAACAGCCCTTCGGGCCAAAGCCTTGCCTATTGCCCCCATACCAACAATCCCCAACTGCTTACCCACAAGGGTGGTACTTAAGTTGCGCATCACGCCCCATTTAAGGTCCTGTTTATTCTTTAGAATATTATTCATTTCCCCTAAACGACGAGCTACAGCAATCATTAAGCCCATAGCCAATTCAGCTGTTGGTTCTGTTACCGGGTCCGGACTATTGGTCACAACAATTCCTTTGGCATTAGCATGTGCCATATCAATATTATCGTAACCGGCACCAAAATTGGCAATCATCTTGAGCTTCGGAGCAGCATCAATCACCTCATTAGTGAGTTTATTTCCATATACGGTAACAATCGCATCTACATTTGCCACCTTCGTCACTAATTCATCATGGGTAAAGGCCTCATTGGCCGGATAAACAATCTCCCAATCCGGAAGAATCTCCTCAAACTCCTGACGGGGAACCGCCAGCATGATTAGTACTTTCTTCATCATATTACGCATTGAATTTTAACATTTTCATTACTATGTGTAAAGATAAACCATACGAACGAAAGACAATATGACATTTTGCTTGCCAATTTTCGATTTTAAGACTAATTTGATCAGTCCAACGCAAAAGTTTATGCCCTATTTACATTCTAAATATGAAATCCCCGGCGATAATGGACAACATGAAGTCCTGCCCAACCTATTGGGAATAAATAAACTTGACGCCATTCACAAAGTTGAGTTTGAGGGTTTTTTAAGGGCTCAGTACCAATTATTAGAGGAACTGACTACTCATACTAAATTTGATTTCAATTACATACAGCGCATTCACCAATTATCGTTGCACAAAGTATATACCTTTGCCGGCCAACTGCGCCAGGTCAACATGACTAAAGGGGGATTTTTATTCCCCACAGCCAAGTTCTTACCAAAAATCTGCCATGAGTTTGACCAGCAAATATTAGATCCCCTGCCTGATTACTACCAAAGCAAACAGCAATTAATAGTAGACATAGCCAAGGTGCATGCCGAGCTATTGTTTATACACCCTTTTAGAGAGGCTAATGGAAGAGTCGCACGAATATTGGCCAATATGATGGCTATTAAACAGGGCTATGATTTTTTAGGATTTTATAAAATCACACAGCGACAGTTCAAAGATTACATCATCGCCGTTCAGTCGGCAGCCGAACAAAACTACCAGCCGATGACCGATATTATTAATGCTATTTTTTAAGGTCTTCTTCAACGTGTATTACCATACTCTGAAGCTCTTCTTCTGAAAAATGAATTCCTTCAATCTGAAATGATGCGACAAGCGAATGAAGCATTTTTTGAAAACGCTCTTCTGTATTTTTAAGGAAAGGATGGCTGTCGATAATTTTTGTCTCCATATAGTAAAGATACGAAAAACCGATTGTTTTCGTTAGTATTTAGCAAAGGGATTTAGTAGATAATCTTTAATTTTTCATATCACTATTTCCTTTATATTTTTACGCCACTTAATAAGAGGTATAGCATTAACTTTAGCTCAATTAAGTTGGCATTGACGAAATATCTAAACCTGTGAAAAAGAATCATTTTATACCATTAGTAATTGTAATTTTATACACTCTACTACCCACTATTACTCATGCGCAAACCCAAATAAGAGGCAGTATAACTGACACTCTCAGCAATGCCATAGCATTTGCCAACATTATTATTCTTGATAGCAAAGATGGTGGCGTAAGTGATGCTAATGGCCATTTTTCTTTTTCAACCACCAATAACCTGCCCTTTCAACTGCAGGCTTCCTCAATTGGCTTTCATACGTCAACAATAGAGGTAAAAGACTCGGTTGAAGCACAAAATATAAGAATTACACTACGTGTAAAACAGGAAAACCTCAATGCAGTAAATATTGAGGGACAAATAGCTGACCAGTCTTTTTCGAAGATTGACCCCAAGCTTGCTAACAGACTACCAGATGCAGGAGGTGGTAACATTGAAGGATTAATCAAAAGCCAGATGGGCGTTTCGTCGAATAACGAGCTGAGCTCTCAATACCGGGTACGAGGTGGCAATTACGATGAAAACCTTATATATGTCAACGACATAGAGATATATCGCCCGTTTTTAATCCGCTCAGGCCAGCAGGAAGGTCTAAGCTTCGTCAATCCCAACCTGATTTCCTCATTAAAATTCTCCCCCGGAGGATTTGAGGCACAATACGGCGATAAAATGGCATCGGTACTTGATGTACGATACAAGAAGCCCCAGTCCTTAAGTGGAAGCATGAATGCCAGCCTGCTAGGAGCATCCGGACATATTGAAGGAACATCAAAAGACCAGCGTTTTACGGCCATTACCGGCATACGCTATAAAACAAATCAGTATCTGTTGGGCACACTCGATATTAGTGGCGATTACAATCCCAGCTTCTTCGATGTTCAAACCTTTCTCACTTACCAACTTTCTGACCGTTGGCAATTAGAAGCTCTTGGCTACTACTCGCAAAACAACTACAAATTTGAGCCTGTTGACAGAGAAACGTCGTTTGGGACCATCAATGAGGCTAAAAAACTCAAAATATACTTCGAAGGCCAGGAGAAAGACGTATTCCAAACAGGTTTAGGCGCTGTAGCCCTCCAATTCAACCCTAACGGCGACAACCAATATAAAATAACCACGATGGGTTACAGAACCTATGAAGAGGTAACCTATGACATACTGGGGCAATATTGGTTACAGAATATAGAAAACCCGAATGGCTCAACACCCAACCCACAGGAAGACGGCATACAGAACATTGGTGTTGGCACCAATCTCGAACATGCTCGCAACGACCTGTTAGGCATTATACAAAACATTGCCTTACAGGGTAAACACAATATTGGCAAACATCTGTTTTCCTGGGAAGTGAAGTACCAGCACGAGTATTTTAAAGATTATATTAATGAGTGGGAAATGCGCGATTCTGCCGATTACTCCTTACCACACTCTGATAAAGAAGTAAAGCTTGTATACTCGTACAAAGCCGATCATAAAACTAGCAGCAATCGTGTTACCAGCTATGTGCAAGATGCCTTTAAGCTATATACTAATGATGGTTTTCTGTTAGTTAACGCCGGCATCAGAACCAACTACTGGGATTTCAACAATGAATTTCTGATAAGTCCACGCATTAACCTGCTTTATTATCCAAACTCAACAGTTAACACCCGCTACAGACTGGCTGGAGGTATTTATTACCAATCGCCTCTTTACCGAGAAATGCGACGACCTGACGGCACCATCAACGAGCAAATAAAGGCCCAAAAGTCTGTTCAAATAGTTGGCGGCTTTGACCGCATATTTGAGGCCATGCAGCGCGAATTTAAATTCACAACTGAGGCCTATTACAAACATCTGACTAACCTTAATCCCTATCAGGTAGACAATGTTCGCATACGCTATTCAGGCACTAATAACGCAAAGGGATATGCAACTGGTATTGATTTTAAGCTGCATGGCGAGTTTGTCCCTGGTGTTGAATCATGGGCCAACCTTTCGCTAATGAAAACTGAAGAGGATATACTAGATGACTATTACACCGAAACCGACATTGATGGTAATGAAACAATAATTTACCCGGGATATATTCCCAGGCCATCAGATCAACGCTTTTCCTTTTCGCTGTTTTTCCAGGACTATTTGCCAAACAATCCTGACTTCAGAGTTAACCTTAACTTACTATATGCCAGCGGACTTCCTTTTGGCCCACCACAGTCGCCACGCTACATGGCAGTCAACCGCATGCCAGCCTACCGACGTGTTGATATTGGCTTTTCGAAGGATTTAACAAAATGGTTCAACAAAAATAACAATATAGTAAGAGATTGCTGGGTAAGTCTCGAAGTTTTTAACCTGTTTGATATCAGTAACACCATTTCGTATTATTGGGTGAGTGACATTTACAATCGTCAGTACGCAGTGCCCAATTACCTAACTTCCAGAAGGCTCAACCTTAAATTCTCTATAATGTTTTAACTCCCATCATTCGAACCAAACACAAAAAAGGATTTTATTAAAAATATCTTTTAGTATTAGCGTAACAAAAAGGAACCTTAGCGCGTTTTTAACGTAAATAAACCGTTACTTTTGTGTTGGATAAATCTATGACTCAACTCGACCCGACCATATTATTAGTGGATGATTCTGCGGTTAACCTCGAAATCCTTTCAGAGGCACTCAGCAGGTACAATACTGTATCAGCCTCCAATGGTGATGATGCCATGGAAATTGCCTTCTCCAGGAATAAACCCGACCTTATACTGCTAGACGTTATCATGCCAGGTATTGATGGTTATGAAGTGTGTAAAATACTCAAGGGCAACGAGCAATCTAAAGATATTCCTATCATTTTCATTACCGGACAAAACGATTCTGAAAGTGTTCTAAAAGGCTTCGAGGCAGGTGCCGTTGACTACATCACCAAGCCGTTCAACATACTGGAGCTCAAAGCAAGAGTCAAAACACAGCTATCGATAAAAATGGCCCGCGACCAAAATCAACGGCTAATGAACAAAATACGCACCGTTAACAAAAAGTTGACTGACAGTATTGAGTATGCTCAAAAAATCCAGAATGCCAGTTTACCTTCAGATGACTTTCTGAATAAGGTATTACCTGAGCATTTCATACTTTTTAAGCCGCGCGATATTGTAAGCGGCGATTTCTATTGGGCCGAACAAAGCGGCGACAAGCTTATTATTGTATCAGCTGACTGTACCGGACATGGTGTCCCCGGTGCTTTCATGAGCATGTTTGGCTTAGCCTACCTTCACGAAGTGGTTGGTAAAAATGAAATTACACAACCTGCCGAAATCATCAACGAACTGCGACGAATTGTTATCGAATCGCTTAAACAGGATGAAGGCAGCGAAGTGAAAGATGGCATGGACATCAGCATAGTTAGCATCGATAAAAAGCATCAAGTGATTGAATTTGCCGGTGCCTTTAACGATATGCTGCTATTGCGCAACAAAGACATGCAAATTTACGAAGCCGACCACATGCCTGTGTCTATTGGCGAAATAAATCAGCCATATACTAATTACACCATTAATTATGAAGCGGGCGATTGCATCTACCTTTATACAGATGGCTACCCATCACAGTTTGGCGGCCCCAATGACAAGAAGCTCATGCAAAAAGGGTTTAGAAACCTGCTCCTTGAAAATCATCAATATTCAATGAAAGAGCAAGGCGACATCTACAATAACTTCTTTGACATGTGGAAAGGCATTAACGACCAGATAGATGATGTACTGGTAATTGGCATCAGACTATAGCCTCTCCTATTTAATGACTTTTAGTTTATTACCATTACTATTGACCTCCTGTCAGAACACAAACGATATTCATTTAATGAACTCATAAGCATAAAAATACAGCAAAGTATTATATCTTTGCACCGTATTAATTATGATACCAACAGTTCGCAACCATCCTGTTGTAAAATAAAACTAGGAGATTTGAACATTGCTTTTCAGAAGTGACTGTATTCATGGTCATGGTCTTCTCTGTTTTATAACAATTTTGTTTGCTGCTGTTTTTAAGTTAATTAAAATGAAAAAAGCAGTTATATTACTATCTGGCGGATTAGATTCTGCTGTTGCTTTATACCTTGCCAAACAGCAAGGCTTTGAGCTGTATGCCCTATCATTTGATTACGGTCAGCGCCATAACCGCGAATTGGAAGCGGCGAAAGCAATTGCCGAAAAAGCCGGAGCAAAAGAACATCAGGTAGTTAGCCTGAAGCTTGATAAATGGGGAGGCTCATCCCTTACAGATAGCGCAATGGAAGTGGAAGATGGCGACGTTGACAGAGCGGACATTCCGGTGACTTATGTACCGGCCCGTAATATGGTTTTTCTTTCTGTAGCCGCTTCACTAGCCGAAGCAATTGAAGCACAAGATATTTTCATCGGCGTCAGCCAGGTCGATTATTCGGGCTATGTTGATTGCCGCCAGGAATTTATCGAGAGCATGGAAAAAACGATTAACCTGGGTACTGTAATGGGTGCTGAACAAAACAGGCCAATAAAAATTCATGCCCCTTTCGTAAACAAAACCAAAGCAGAAGAAATACAATTAGGCGCTGAACTTGGTGTCGATTTTGGTCTGACATGGAGCTGCTATCGAGGAGGAGAAAAACCATGTGGCACATGTGACAGTTGCCTTCTAAGAGCTAAGGCATTTGCCGAGGCCGGCGTAACAGATACGGCACTATAAACAATAAGAGAAGAATAAAAAATGGAGAAGTTGGTATTGGCCAAAGAGGGCGTTTTTCCGGTAGTTTACAATCATATTGGTGAACACATAAGTGACGCGCCAAAAACAGGCTTACAGTTTCCTGGCACTATCCAGGGAGAAGGAAAATTAGCCGGCGTACCGTCACTATTTATACGCCTGTCGGGTTGTAATCTGCGCTGTATATGGCAAATGGAGGACAACAGCTTTTGTCGTTGCGACACCACTTACGCCTCATTTCATCCGAATGAAATTATCGAATTAAGCACTGACGATGTTTTTAATTGGGTAAAGTACAATCTGGATGGAATACACCATGTGGTAATAACCGGTGGTGAGCCGCTCCTGCAAAAAAGAGCATTAGCCCCTTTATGCCAAAAACTTAAAGAGGAATTAAACGTACATATAACCATTGAATCTAACGGTTCACTATTCGATGCCAATGTGGCACAATGGATTGACCTGTTTAGTATTTCGCCCAAACTAAGCAACTCAGTGCCTACCCCCGAAAAACTGGCAGCTTACCAACTCAATGAAGCTGGTCCATACAAGTTTCATAACCAGAAAAGACGGAACATTGAAGCACTGCAAGCATATATCGACCTGACTAATAGCAGCAATAAGGAACTGCAGCTGAAATTTGTTGCAGGAAAAAGCGATGATTATAATGAGATAAAAGATGATTTCCTAAGCCACCTATCAAACTGGAAAGCAGACGATATCATGCTAATGCCTTTGGGTGCCACTCGCGAAGAAATAGCGAAGTCATCACCCTTGGTTCTTGAGATGGCCATTAGAAATGGTTGGCGATTTTGCCCCCGTGTTCATATTGAGCTATTTGGCAGCAAGTCCGGAGTTTAACTATACAATTAACAAGCAATGATTAGCAGTGAAGGAAAATTTCTTGGCAAACAGGTAGATTATCCACAAAACTATGCGCCCGAAATGCTGGTAGCTGTACCACGACATTTCAATCGCACACAATATAATTTACATGAGGATAGTTTACCATTTATTGGTGTTGATGTATGGCACGCCTACGAACTAAGCTTTCTGACAAATAACGGACTGCCCGTAACGGGCCTGCTTAAGGTGGTTTATTCTGCCACAAGTAAAAACATCGTCGAAAGTAAATCCTTTAAACTTTACCTCAACTCCTTTAATATGCACCGCTTTGGCAACACCATGCAGGAGGGATTGAAAGAAGTATTATCATTAATTAAAAAAGACTTAAGCCATCTTATGGATACTGATATTTCGCTTCACTTTTTTCGACAGGATTGCGCTAAGACGGCTTATGATTTCGCTGATTATCGAGTACTGGAAAATATGGTTAATGCCGATATAATCAAATTTGAGCATTACAACGAAAATCCAGACTTGCTAAAAACATCGGGTATTGCAGGAGAACTAAACGTAGCCTCTCACCTGTTACGAAGCAATTGTAAGATAACCAATCAACCCGATTGGGGCACTGCGTATATTCATATTAAGGGACAAGAGCTACCAACTGGCGAAAGTCTCTTACAGTATATTGTTTCAATTAGGAATGAGAATCATTTCCATGAAGAAATCTGTGAGATGCTTTACAAGCGTCTGTGGGATATTTTTAAACCCGACGAACTGGCTGTCAGCTGCATTTACACACGACGGGGTGGTATTGACATCTGCCCAATACGCGTTAGCCATGAGCACCTATTACCCAGGTACCTGTCTGATACTTCTGTTTTAAGCCATAAACTGCTGAGACAATAAAAACTTTGCCCTGCCAATACCAGCAGGGCAAAATTTCTTAACCAACCAGTTCTGTCTTTAAACTGGTCGTATAAATTGTATTATCAGCAATTGGGCAACGCTTTTCAATATCACACAGATAAAGCTCTTTCTCAGCTGCTGTCATATCCGCATCAATTTCTACCTTGGTCCGTATTTCAACAAATCCGGCTCTCCCCTCCTGGGTTTTTCCCAGTAAATAATCTTTATCAATATCACCCTCAAGCTTAACAGATATACTACGAACCGGTAATCGCTTTTGATTGGCAATAATGCGCCCTATGGCACAAATACATGCAGGAATGGAAGACAGGTATATTTCCATCGGATTGGGTCCTTCATCCGTGCCGGCAGGTTTAGGTTGATCAATAATAAAATTGTGTGAACACTCAATTTCGGTGCGAAAGCCTTCTTGCATTTTTGCACCCACTTTTAAGGTTGATATAGCCATGATATAAAAGTTTAATTGTTAGCAGGCGCAAAAGTAAGATTTATTTCAAACATATGTTCATTACCATTCTTCTTTCGTACATGTTATTTAACAGCTTTAGGCCCTAACTCAATCACTTCCATATCTTTGATTGCTGCCCCATCAATGGCAAACCGCAATGCTGTTCTCACACTGTGAAATCCAGAAATGCCACATGCACCAGGGTTTAGATGCAGTAGTTCAAGCTTTTTATCGTAAATCACCTTCAGAATATGTGAATGCCCTGAAATAAATAACTTCGGTGGATGCGCATAAATTTGACCTTTAATCAGGCTATCGTATTTGCCAGGATAGCCACCAATATGAGTCATCCAAACATCAACCTCCTCACACATGAACCGCTCATGAGCTTTTAACTCCTGCCGTAAATCTGTTCCGTCGATATTGCCATAAACAGCACGTACAGGCTTCAACTGCCGCAATTGATCAAGTACACGAATATCACCGATATCACCAGCGTGCCAAATCTCATCAACATCTTTAAATAACTCCTTAAATCGTTCATCCAGATACGAATGTGTATCCGATAATAAGCCTATCCTGGTCATACCCCTTCGAAATATTATAATTCATTGCCAAATCTACCCTATTTTTAATATTTTTAAGCTTATAAGATGCTATACTATGCCAATCGAACAACAATTTTTTAACCGCGATATCAGCTGGCTTTCTTTTAATCATCGAGTACTTGAAGAAGCAAAAGATACCAGTCTGCCTCTATTCGAAAGGTTAAAATTTCTGGCCATCTACTCCAACAACCTTGATGAATTTTACAAGGTAAGAGTGGCCGAATATCGCAACGCCACTTTGCACCCAGAGAGTTATCCGGACATCCCTCATGCAAAAGTGACACTTGAAAAGATCAATACCATTGTTGGTCGGCATTGGATTGAATACAGCAAAATATTCAAAGGCCAAATACTTCCGTTAATGGAAGAAAATGGCATCACGCTGCACCTGGACGGTTACTCAAACAAAACCGAGCATATGCAGTTTATAGACAACTTCTTTAACACAGAGCTCATCCCATATTGTCAGCCGGTTTTGCTTAATAAAGGCACCAAAAGTTTTATGCGCGACAACCGCTTATATCTCGCAGTAAAACTCTACCGTAAACACAAAAACAGGGATAAAAAGAATAAAAAGAGAAGAGCTCGTTATGCATTAATCAAAGTTCCAACTAACGATCACCCACGCTTTATAAAGCTGCCACAAGTAGATAAGCAACACCATTACATGTTTCTTGATGATGCGCTTCGCTACGGTTTACCCGAACTATTTCCGGGCTACGATGTAGTAGGCAGCTGGGGTGTAAAAATAACCCGCAATGCCGATTTAGGTATTGAAGATGAATTTTGGGGCGACCTGGTGGAGAAAATCAGAAAAAATCTGGCGCTTAGAAAAACCGGCACACCAGCCGGCTTATATCACGACAGAGCGATACCTTCCGATGTGCTTAACTTCCTGATGGATTCGTTTGACATTAAACCCATTGAGCTGGTTGAAACAGGCAGCTACCAAAATCTGCATGATTTCTTTTCGTTCCCTAATCCTTTCTCGCCAAAGCTGGAATGGCAGGCTCCCAAACCAATAAAACCATTTGAGTTGGAAGAGGCCGGCTCAATGTTTGAAGCCATTAAGCGTAAAGAGCGGGTACTACATTACCCCTATCACTCTTTCGACTATGTTATCCAATTTTTACGGGAAGCTGCCACAGACGAGAAAGTAGATGAAATAAAGGTTACCCAATACCGCGTAGCCAGTAACTCAGAGGTAGTTGGCGCCTTGATATTTGCAGCTCACAACAAAAAGAAAGTGACTGTTTTTGTTGAAGTTAAAGCGCGCTTCGATGAAGAAAACAACCTGTATTTTGCCAGGCAAATGGAGAAGGCTGGCATCAAAATTATCTACAGCATACCCGGACTGAAAGTGCATGCAAAGATGGCATTGGCCATCAGAAGAGCCAATGGCGAACGCAAGCGCTCATTTGCCTACCTCAGTACTGGCAACTTCAATGAAAAGACGGCACGGCTATATGCTGATCATGGTTTCTTTACCTGTAATGATGCTTACCTCGATGATATGGAAGGTCTGTTCAAGTACCTTGAGGACCAAAGCACTAAACCTAAGCTAAATAAACTGCTGATTACACAGATTAATTTACGCAAGCAAATTATGAAGCGCATCAACAGAGAAATTGAGCTGTCTAAAAATGGCAAGCAGGGATATATACTCCTTAAGATGAATGGTATTCAGAATAAAAATCTAATCAGCAAACTTTATGAAGCCAGCCAGGCTGGTGTAAAAATAGACCTGATAGTAAGGGGTATATGCTGCCTGGTGCCTAATCAGCCATACAGTGAAAACATAAGAGTATTGCGATTAGTAGATAGCTTCCTGGAACACGCTCGTATATGGGTATTTGGTAATAATAACAACACAGAAATGTTTCTATCATCGGCCGACTGGCTGAACCGAAACATCAATCGCCGGATTGAAACAGCCTTTCCCATTGAACAACCAGAACTAAAAGCTGAGATTCTGACAATGCTGGAGATGCAACTGGCAGATAATGTGAAAGCCAGAAACATTGACGAGTACCTTAATAATGTGCGGATAGAAAGCAACTCAAAACCGTTAAAGGCTCAGCAGGCATTCTACCAATACTTGCTTCAGCTCGATACGATTGTGCGCGAAGATTCTAAAAAGCAAAAATAATACCCAGGCAATGAAAACACTCATACTTACAAGACATGCTAAAACAGAGCAGCTGGGTTACATGAGCTCCAAGTCTGACTTTGAAAGAGAATTAAAGCCACGCGGCTATAACGATTCCAAGCTTATTGCCAATGAACTTCTGCAGCGAAACATCATTCCGGACTTACTCATAACCAGTAAAGCGCAAAGAGCCGAACAAACAGCAGCCATTTTTGCAGATACATTCAACATGGATAAATCCTTAATGGTACATGAGCAGTTTTTGTATGATTGTTACACTACTTCTGAGTTAATCACCTACCTTGGACAGTATAACCATACTTGTAACACAATTATGCTGGTTGGGCACAACCCGGAAATTGCCATGACAGCCATAACGCTCACCGACAGCGACTACCTTCACTTTCCTACAACAGGCACAATTGCTATTACATTTAACGTTAATAACTGGGAAGATATTAATGCCCGAGAAGGAAAAATCGACTGGTTTGTAAGTCCTAAGATGCTGAAGTGACCAGATTAATTAATGCCAAAACTATATTGACCGGATCGGCTGCAAAAGTAGATCCCTGGTTTGGTACATCATACACCATTAACTTATATCGCGGCTGCAGTCATGGATGCATCTATTGCGATTCGCGCAGCAAATGCTACCAGATCGATGACTTGGATAACATCCAGGTAAAGCAGAACGCCATCGAATTGCTAAATAAAGAACTGCGGTCTAAGAAAAAACGCGGCACTATTGGCTTTGGCTCAATGAACGACTGCTATATGCCAATAGAAAAGGAACTCAATTTAACCCGTCAGGCACTTGATCTTGACGTTTATTATCGTTTTCCTGTACACATCATCACGAAAGGCACTTTAGTTCTTCGGGACATTGATTTGCTTAAGGCCATTGCAAAAGTATATGCAGCAGTTTCCATTACAATCACAACAGCTAACGATGCCCTTGCCAGAACCATTGAACCTAATGCCCCACTGCCCTCTGAACGTTTCGAAACTATCAAAACACTGTCTGATGCCGGAATCTATTGCGGCATCACCCTGATGCCCGTATTGCCTTTTACAACAGACTCATTTGAAAATACAGAACAATTGATAACTCAAGCCAGTCAGGCAGGTGCTCAATACATTATCGGCGGCTTTGGCATGACATTAAGAGAAGGGAATCGGGAGTATTATTACCAACAGCTCGACAAACATTTTCCGGGTTTAAAAGACCGGTATATGAAGCAATTTGGTGATAGACATAATTGTTTTACTGAACAAACCAACAAAGCTTATAATCACTTTAAATTGGCATGTAACGAAAAACATATGGCTACAAAAATGCAGTTTTACCAACCGCCACAATCCATGCAGGGCACATTGTTCTAAAGCCACGGTACTTCTTAAATAAAAATGCCGCTCATCACTGAACGGCATTGTATCTTATTGTGGTCTTTTTAGCTTAAACCTTATCCTGAGAACCCCATTATCATAGGATGCTGTTCCCAGCACAAACTCTCCAACCTCTTTGGTATTTTTCACATGCTCACCAATACACGGACATGCATCATAATCACCCACCCGCACAATTCGTATCTCTTCTCCGGTTGCATCAGGTAACTTATCCAAATCAAACTGAGAAGCTGCATCTTCCCGTCTTACTATCTGCTCTGTTACATCCAGGTGCTGCATTAGTATCTCGTTAACTTTTCCTACTATCACCTGTTCCTCTTCACTGGTCAACGGCCGGTTGAAATGATAATCACATTTTGACTTCTTTCGCTCCAGATGGTTAGAAAAAGATCGATTACACTCAAATAGCTGAACCATCGTTTGATTGAGCACATGCTCAGCTGTATGCATCTCAGGATTATAACTTTTCATAGTACATATTAAGAAATTACACCTGAACCTATCAACTCATCTTCATCATACCATGAGGCAAACTGTCCGGCTGTTATGCCTCTTTGAGCTTCGTCGAATACCAGAAACATGCCGTTCTCCCGGCAATGCAAAATCCCTTTTTGCAAAGGCTGACGATAACGAATACGCAGGTTCAGCCGTCGGGATTCCCCAACATTCATAGCCAGATCCTCACGCACCCAATGTATTTCATCTGGCATTATCCGCAAGACCTTACGAAACAGACCTGGGTGTTCTTTACCCATTCCGGCATACACCTGATTATACTCTACATTCGTTCCAATAATAAATAACGGTTCAGGAAAGCCACCAATATTCAGGCCTTTACGTTGACCAATGGTATAAAAATGTGCACCATTATGATCCCCAATCTTTTTGCCATATTTCGGATGAAAAGCATAGGGTTTTGACAGTTCTTCCAATACCTCATCCTCTGGATTTTCAAGCTCAGCTTTACTCCAGTCCCTAACAAAAAGCTCACTGTCTTTATCAACTATAAATACTCGGCCTTTTTTAGGCTCAAGTTTCTGTTGCAAAAAAACAGGTAAATCCACTTTACCAACAAAGCAAATACCCTGAGAATCCTTCTTATGCGCTGTTATTAGATTCAGTTCATTGGCAATACGCCTTACTTCGGGTTTAACAATATCACCTATAGGAAATAAGGCTTTAGCCAGCTGAGCCTGACTTAACTGACATAGAAAATAGCTCTGGTCTTTATTATCATCGCTACCGGCCAGCAGGCGATGTACTTCTTTGCCGTCAACCATAACGGTTTCTTTACGACAGTAATGCCCTGTTGCCACATAATCAGCTCCCAGCTCCAATGCCTTATCCATAAAAACGTCAAACTTAATTTCGCGATTACAAAGCACATCTGGATTTGGTGTACGCCCCTTTTCATATTCAGCAAACATATAATCAACCACCCTTTGACGATAAAAGTCACTCAAGTCAACCGTATGAAACGGAATACCCAACTTCATAGCTACCGCCTTAGCATCAAACTGATCGTCTAACCAGGGACAATCGGCTTTCAGCACACCAGTTGTATCGTGCCAGTTTTTCATAAACAAGCCTATCACTTCATACCCCTGCTCTTTGAGCACGTATGCTGCAACACTTGAATCAACTCCTCCCGACAGGCCTATCACAACTTTCTTTTTCTGCATCTATTATTCTCCTTTCTTGCCAATTAGCGCACAAAAATACTATTTTTTTATTGTCTATTGAGAAATATGAATTTCAAACTCATCACCAGCATCAGCTGGTTGTATACAAAAAGCCACTGCATGCTAACATACAGTGGCTCTTATATGTAGTACAAACAAATATTATACGTTGATCATCATTGGCATCAGCAACATCAATTCGTCCTCATTTTCACCATTTTCAAATGGCAATAGAATACCAGCTCTTGATGGATCGGATAACTCAAGAATAACATCAGTTGAATTAAGATTTCCAAGGATATCGGCTAAGAAACCAGATTTAAAACCAATTTCCATTTCATCACCCTCATACTGGCAGTTCAAACGCTCATGCGCCGAGATGCTAAAATCAATATCCTGAGCTGAAACAACCATTTCACCAGAAGTTAGCTTCAACTTAACCAGATTACTGGCCTGGTTTGAGAAAATAGACACTCGACCGAGTGTATTATGAAACTCATTACGATCAATTATCACTTTATACGGATTATCCTGAGGAATCACGGCATTGTAGCTTGGATAGTTACCTTCCACCAAACGACAAACCAACTTGTAGTTTGGCAAGGTGAAAAAGGCATTTTTATCATCAAATTCAATAACCACCTCACCACTTTCCTTTGGCAATACATTTTTTAGTAAGCCTGCAGGTTTTTTAGGTAAAATAAAAGATGCTGAATAATCGGTTTTAGCATCTAAACGGCGATAACGAACTAATTTATGAGAATCTGAAGCAACAAATGTAACATTCTCTGGCGATAACTCTACCAAAATACCATTCATCACCGGACGTAATTCATCGTCGGCTGTAGCAAACAATGTTTTATTGATTCCTGACTCCAACAGATCGATGGCCACCTGTAAATTTGAACTTTTATCAGCATCCAATTGCGGTAACTCAGGGAAATCAGCCCCATCTTGTCCAACAATGCTAAACTTACCTTTCTCGGTAATAATATTAACACCAAATGTATCCATGCTAATATCAAAATTTAAAGGCTGTTCAGGGAATTTCTTCAATGTTTCCAATAAAATGCGAGATGGCAATGCAATAATACCTTCCCCGTCAGAATTATCTAACTCCAACGAAGTCACCATTGTCACTTCAAGGTCAGATGCTGTTAAAACAAGCTTATTGTCTTTCAGGTCGAATAAAAAGTTATCGAGGATTGGTAACGTACTCTTATTACTAATCACACGACTAATAGCTTGCAGATGCGATAGTAATTCTGTACTGGAAACAACAAATTTCATATGATTATTCTGTTATTAGTTTTTATCAAATATATCAAAAAAACAGATAATTACACGATTTCATCTGTTCTTTTAAATGAATGAATTCGTAAGTTGCAAGATACTAAAAAACACTACTGCTCAAAAGGATGAATTCACTAACTTTTCATGAGTTATTAACACCCCGTTTTAACTAAAAGCAATAACAATTTTGAGCACCTGACATTTGTAATTATCGGCCAAACCGACGAAAGCGCCAGTAAGTAAACATAGCACTGCCGAATATCACCAATATTACAGGAAAGGCAACATTCAACCACTTCCACCAGCCAGTACCTCCAGATAGTTTTTGTTTGTCTAACAAACGAAGGGTTAAGTGGCGTCCTCTCAACTGCATCCAGCCATCATCATCACAAAGATAATTAACTGCATTAACAATAAAGTCCTTATTGCCATATTGCTGCCCGGAACCTTCATCAAAACCCAATGGTAGTATTTGCGGATTAGAGTCTTTAAACCTTACTTCGTTTCGAATAATATCCCCATCGGCTACCACCATCAACCTGGTGAATTTACTTTCTGAAACAAAGCTTTTTGACTGATCCAAGTCCTGCGGTGCCTGTCGATTAACAAATACTGAAGGAAAGATGCCTTCCTGAATAAGGGCAACAGTTTGGTGCGGAGACTGAAATTCCTGCTGCTTTGGCTGTTTATTAACATCAGCCATAGATATAAAGACCGGTGTCTTACTGACCTTTGTAAATTGCGAAGAACGCAGCAACACCTGCCTGCTAATTTGCAAGTCTGCACCAACTGTATCGATGGTTCCAACAAAACTACCTCTAACAAGATTAATATTACGGGTTACCGGATGATTTTGTGCGGACGACAGAAGCGGACTATACAACCAGGGAACCGGCACTAATTGAGGCTGTCCCTGCGGCCTCGCATTCATAAGGATCCGACCGGCCTGCACATCTTCAATCACCACCGGATTTACTCTTACACCATATTTAAACAACTGGTCATCAAGATTGACATCATTATACAAGCCTATTGTTTGTGGTGTTCGGCGCAGGCTATCCAATGTTACATTAACCGCATCAATAAAAATTAATAGTCGCCCCCCATTCATCAGGTACTGATCAAGCACATATTTATCTTTCTCAGAAAATGGTTTGGAGGGCTTAGCAATAATTACCACCTCATAAGGTTCCAACACCGATGCATCACCTCCAATCCGTCCTCTATCCACCTGATAATAGGCTGATAGTGCATCCGTCGCCTCTATAACATCCAACTCATCAAGCTCACCATGCCCTTCCAAAAAAGCAATTTTAGGCTGCTCCTCACTGGCCAATCGTTTAAATGCCTCAGCCAACTTATACTCCAGGCTCTCTATTGATATATTCAGATTTTCAGCTCCGCTGCGTGAGGGCAAATTCTCCAGCAGGTCGATTCCAACTATGCGATCTTTATAGTAAACAAGCGCATATGGAAAAACATAGGATTGAATTTGCCGACCATCTTCACCTGATTCAAACACGCTTTGTGGTTCAAAACCATATTCAGCCAATTCCGCAATAAGCGCTTTCTTTTCTTTGCTATTACGGTCATCAGGATTTATAAATTCATACTGCATATTACGGCCTGCTTCTGCCTTAAGTTCTTCCAGCATCTCACGTGAAGCATTTGACAGTTGCCTGAAGCCACTATTCAGTTGACCCTCCAGATATACCTTTACATACAAATCAGAATCCAGTTCTTGCATGAACCGACGCGTAGTTTCTGTTAAGGTGTAACGTTTCTCCGAAGTCAGATCAATGCGAAAAAACAGCTGCTTGCTTATCCAGGCCACTGCCATTAATCCGAATAATACAACAACTAATTGAACCAGTTTATTTGAACGATTGATACTCTTACTCATAACAGATAACTAGCGCTTAGAACGCATTAACGATAGTTTAGTAACATATAAAAAGAAGAATACCAGAGATACCAGGTGAACAATATCTCTGGAGTCGATAACCCCACGACTGAGAGAGCGATAATGGCTATCAATTCCTAAATAACTAATAGTATCACGATATACTGCAAGACCAGGCATCGCGGCCAGCGAATCAAACCCGGAATAAAACATAAAAGATAGCAACACCGACAATACAAACGCCACAATCTGATTATCAGTTAATGAGGACGCAAATACACCGATAGCCACATAAACAGCAGCCAGAAACACCAGACCAATGTATGATCCCCACGTGCCGCCCATATCCATATTACCTACCGGATGTCCTAACTGCTGAACGCTGTAAACATAAATCAATGTCGGTAAAAGACTAATAAGAACAACCGCTAAACCCGCCAGAAACTTACCAAACACAATTTGCATCTCCGATATTGGCCTCGTCAGCAATACATCTAATGTTCCCATCTTTTTTTCATCGGCGAACAAGCGCATACAAACTGCAGGAACTAAAAAAAGGTAAACCCATGGTGCTAAATAAAAAAGTGACTCCATGGTAGCATACCCACCATAAATAATATTTAAATCATTAGGTATAACCCATAGGAATAAACCGGTTACCAATAAAAAGACAGACAATACCAGCGCTCCGGTTATAGAACTAAAAAATGTGACTAACTCTTTTTTAAACAGTGCAAACATCTAAATTGCTTTTTATCGGGCGTGCTTCTTATCTTTTTTAAGTGCTTCAAGCATTAGACCAGCCGTACGTGCGCTAGAGCCAGGGCCACCCATTCGACGATCTAACTCCTCATAATCGGCCAGCATCTCATTTCTTCGCCGGCTATCCTGCAACAGCAATCCAAGCTCTTGTTCGAGCTTACTCAATGAGAAATCTTTTTGAAACAATTCCAAAACGGCTTCCTTATCTAAAATCAGGTTAACCAGTGATATATAAGGCACTTTAATCAGGATTTTCTTGGCAACAAAATCGGTAAAGCCACCGCCCCACATTTTATAACAAACCACCTGCGGACAATTCAACAAAGCTGTTTCGAGCGTTGCAGTTCCGGATGTCACCAATGCCGCCCGGGCCTGCTGAAGTAGCTGGTATGTTTGTCCAGATACAACTGCCACATCTTTGTCTTTAATAAATGGCTGATACTCTTCAACGGCGAATGATGGTGCACCAGCAATAACAAACTGAAATTCCGGAAACTTATCCACCATCTCCAACATATCGGGCAAATTATAGCTTATCTCGCCTTTACGGCTACCAGCCAGCAGTGCCACTTTAGGTCGGTTATCCAATTGGTTTCTTGCCACAAAATCTTCAAAAGATTCATCTTTGTTGTCGCGATTATCTATAGCATCCAGCACCGGATTTCCACTATATTGTACTTCTACCCCATGCTCCTCAAAAAACTTTGTTTCGAAAGGAAGGATGGTGAACATGCGATCAACTGTGGCTTTAATCTTTTTAACACGCTTTTGGTTCCAGGCCCATATCTTGGGTGATATATAATAATATACCAAAACATTGTGCTTATGGGCAAATTTAGCCATACGCAAATTAAACCCTGCATAATCAACCAATAACAACACATCAGGCTGGTAATCCAAGATATCTTCCTGACAGAGCTTGAAGTTCTTTTTAATGGAATTTAAATTGGTTAATACATCCCAAAGTCCCATTACAGCTGTGTCTTTATAATGACGCACCAGCGTTCCGCCCTGTTCTTTCATTAAATCACCACCCCAATAACGAAAGTCAGCCTGAGCATCCTGCTCTTTAAAAGCTTTCATTAAGTTAGAGGCATGCAGGTCGCCGGAAGCCTCGCCGGCAATGATATAATAGCGCATATTACCTGTTGTTTTCTATAATAAAAATCTGAATGCAATAACCACAATTGCATATATAATGGTAGATGTAACAATACCACGAGCAGCCAGAAGACGCTCTTTATTAACTGCAATTAAAAAGACAACAAGATTAGGAAGCACACTTATACTCAACAACTTCCCGACACTCCCCATCCTTACCATTTGATTAAGAAACGGCCAATAGCTCAAATCGCCCCGGTACAAAAAATAGTACAAGGCAAAAGACATAATTACCGGCAATAATATACCTACTAACATGCCTATATAAAGCTTGTTACATTTACAATTCATAGTTCTGTTCTTTCAGGTATGATAAAAGGTTAAAATTTGTCGCATCAAGGTGACACGGCACAATTGAGGCATACCCTTTGGCCAGCAAATACTCATCGGTATCTTTGGCTTCAGGCTCCAGATTTTCGAAATGCCCGGTCAGCCAATAGTAGTTTCTTCCTCGCGGATCCTGACGCTCAACAAATTCCTCCACCCATCGCCCCTTACTTTGTCGGGCTACCTTGGCTCCTTTTACCGGACTCACATCCGGAATATTCACATTTAAGAAGGTACCACTTGGCAATTTATCACCTAAAATAGATTTAACAACATGCTCTGCCACCTTCACTGCTTCTGTAAAATCAGCCTCATGCCTGTAATTTAATAGCGAAAAGCCAACAGCCGGAATTTTATTAAGAGCACCTTCACGAGCTGCTCCAACTGTACCTGAATAATGAAGACTAATACTTGAATTTGTACCATGATTAATACCAGACACCAATAAATCAGGCTTACGCGGCAACAACACATTTATGGCCAGTTTCACACAATCAACCGGCGTTCCGTTAACCTTATATAGTTGCAAACCTTCCTTTTCTTTAACCAATTTGGCATAAAGTGGTGTTTTTACAGTAATTGCATGTGACATACCCGAATACGACTCATTGGGAGCCACAATAACCACATCGGTAAATAACTTCAACATCTTCACTAACGACTCCAGCCCTTTGGCCTTGATACCATCATCATTGGTGACCAAAATCAGCGGCCGTTCCTTTTCTGTTTTCGACATATAAAGATTAATTTTAGCCTATCAAAGATAGATATAATGAACAATATCTGATAAGCATTTACCCTTTATTACCCGAAATTTAAAATTGAACCTTTGATGAAATCTGCAAATCTACTGAACAGCATTGTCGCTTTTCTTTCCCTCGTTTTAATCATTACCAGCAGCTTGTGCACGCATTATTTCATTCACATTGAGTATGTACAAGCAGTACTTCTTATCACTATATTCTTTAACACATTAAGAATCTTCCGCCACCAATCTCAACGATTTATCACCATTGCAATAACACTATTGGGCATTCTGCTTTTACTAGCCATTCACTTTAGCCTGATTACTAAAGGATTCACACTTGGTTTTATCGCCCTGATAATACTGTCACTTGCAGGCCTTCGCCAATGGTACAAACACCAAAATAAAGAACTTCAAATATTGTCTAATATCTCAACTATTTCTCAGATATTAACCTTGCTGTTCATTCCGTTCTATATGAGTTTGGGCTATCAAATAGTGAATGCAATTAAGCAGAGCCCACCAATAACAGGCATCAAAATTGGCTTAATTAACCTTCAGCAGGAAGCTTCCATAGCCAATCCCGAAGCACAAAAGCTATACCAACAAGCCAAAGAAGTATCATACGAAGGGAAAGCCGATGAAGCTTTTCACCTGTTAAGTGAAGCTTTAGGCAAAGAGCCCGACAACGCGTATCTTCAATCGCAAATGAGCCAGCAATACATTTTCAGGGCTGACACCACAAAGGCATTGGAACACATTACCAATGCTATCAATTTATCGAACAAAAGCTATTACATCCAACAACGCTCGTGGATTCATTATAATCTGCATCGATATGAAGAAGCTAAAAGTGATGTTCATCTTTTACGCCAACTCGAACCCCGAAACACCTGGGCCCAGTTACTATCTGCCTACATTGCTCATGAAAACAGGAACTTTGAGACAGCCTGTAAGCACGCTGATTCGGCCAGCATGTTTTGCTCTAACTACATATTAAAGCAAGATATTAACTACTTCATCGAGAACAATTGTGGCCCTAATCGTTTTTTCAATTTAATTAAACCATACGAAACTGATTATTTGTCGCACTCTATCGCCTATTTTTACAAAAAATACACAACCGATGAAAATGGTGAGCCCGATGTAAACAAAGGCATCCCTCCCAAAGGCAACTTTACCCGACAGGAGATAAAGCAGCACATTGTGCGTAATCAGGGATTCTTTAAAGGTCAGGAAATGGACTTCATCTATCTCTATGAAAAAGGCACTAACGTTTTAATAGTTATCCGTCGCACCAAGTGCAACCTTAGTAAAAAGACACTGAAGTACATTTTTATTGAACCAGACATCTTTGAGAACTTCGAACTTCGAATAATCTAAGCAATAGCATTTCTATCACTATCAATCTCCTGTTTTACGTATAAAATCACCATCAAATAATTAGTTTACAGCCCTCAAAATCATTACTTTTGTTTGCTCTTTTTGAAAGATGCTATTCGATATAGTATGTATCGATTTGATGTTCAACACATAATGATTTTAGACGAATGAATATTTCATACAACTGGCTTAAAAGCTACCTCAACGTTGATTTAGCACCAGAGAAAATATCTGAAATACTTACCGACCTTGGATTAGAGGTGGGAAGCATGGAAGAAGTTCAATCTATTAAAGGTGGTTTGGAAGGCCTGGTGATTGGTGAAGTTTTAACTTGCGAAAAACACCCTAACGCAGATAAACTAAGTGTTACCACGGTAAATATTGGCAATGGCGAACCACTGCCCATTGTGTGTGGAGCTCCTAACGTGGCCGCTGGTCAAAAGGTAGTTGTGGCTACTGTTGGTACAGTGCTTTACAGCGGAGACGAGAGCTTTACCATTAAGAAATCTAAAATCAGAGGCGAGCAATCAATGGGTATGATTTGTGCCGAAGATGAAATAGGATTAGGCACCAGCCATGATGGTATTATGGTTCTTCCGGCCGAAGTTAAGGTTGGCTCCTTGGCCAAAGACTATTTTAAGGTTGAAAATGACACAGCCATTGAAGTTGACTTAACACCTAACCGTGTTGATGGCTCATCGCACTACGGTGTCGCTCGCGACTTAGCTGCCTACCTAAAGCAACACCAGGATGATGTAAAACTACAGTTGCCTTCTGTTGATGAGTTTAAGGTTGACAACACCAACTACGAGGTTAAAGTAACAGTTGAAAATACAGAGGCTTGTCCTCGCTATTGCGGAGTAACTATCAGCGACATCACCATACAAGAGTCACCTGAATGGTTACAAAACAAACTCAAAGCCATTGGTTTGAGCCCGATTAATAATGTGGTTGACGTTACTAACTTTGTACTACACGAAGTTGGACAGCCATTACACGCTTTTGATGGGGATGAAATAAAAGGCAGCGAGGTTATTGTAAAAACACTGGCTGACGGTACGCTTTTCCAGACGCTGGATGAAGAAGAGCGTGAACTTTCGGAAAATGACTTGATGATTTGCAATGCCGAAGCAGGCATGTGTATTGCCGGTGTATTTGGCGGTTTGAAAAGCGGCGTGAGCGAGAAAACCACGAAGGTATTTTTGGAAAGCGCCTACTTTAATCCGGTATGGGTGCGAAAAACGGCCAAGCGCCATACATTAAGTACCGATGCCAGTTTCCGCTTCGAGCGTGGCGTGGATCCTAACATGACCATTTACGCCCTAAAAAGAGCAGCCTTACTAATTAAGGAAGTTGCCGGCGGTACCATCTCAAGCGAAATTACAGATATCTACCCAACTAAGATTGAAAATTTCGAAGTTGATGTGACCTACCGCAATATCACACGCTTAATTGGCAAAGACCTTTCTCAAGCAACCATTAAAAGTATTTTAAGCGCTCTTGATATTGATATTATTAATGAAACAGAAGAAGGTCTGAAGCTTTCGGTACCTCCATACCGTGTTGATGTGCAACGCGAAGCTGATATTATTGAAGAAATTCTTAGAGTTTATGGCTACAACAACATTGAGATGCCATCTTCGGTTAACAGCACTATCGTTTATTCGCAGAAGCCCGATGACCATAAGCTAAAAAACACAGTAGCCAACCAATTAATGGCTCAGGGTTTTAGTGAAATCATGTGTAACTCACTGACAAAAGCATCATACTATGAAACGTTAGATGTTTACCCTCGTCAGCATGTGGTTGAGTTAGCCAATCCACTGAGTAACGATTTAAATGGCATGCGCCAAACCTTGTTATTTGGTGGTTTGGAATCAATCAGCCACAACATCAACCGTCGTAACAGTGACTTAAAACTATTTGAATACGGTAACACCTATCATTTCAACACAGGAGATAAATCCGATTTAAATAACTACAACGAAACGCAGCGTCTGGC
Organism: Carboxylicivirga mesophila; assembly: GCF_018271975.1. GTDB lineage: Bacteria > Bacteroidota > Bacteroidia > Bacteroidales > Marinilabiliaceae > Carboxylicivirga > Carboxylicivirga mesophila. The sequence goes on along the minus strand of NZ_JAGUCN010000004.1, from coordinate 150,924 downwards.
CATTTTCATGGTTGGAAATAAGGCAGCAACCAACTGGAACACCCCAGAACAGAAGGTGACTTTCTTTGACCTGAAAAATCAATTGGAAAATATCCTCTTAAGGCTAGGATTAACGTTTATTGATTTTGACGAAGTCTCAACTGAATCAGACTTATTTGCAGAAAGCATCTGCCTGAAGCAAGGCGATAAGGTAGTGGCTGACTACGGCATGGTGAACGGTAAACTATTAAAAGCCTTTGACATTGATGTACCAGTTTATTTTGCAGAAATTAATTGGGACATTATCCTGAAGAAAAGTGCAAAGAAAACTGTTACCTATACAGAAATACCAAAGTTCCCGGAAGTAAAACGTGATTTAGCACTTGTTTTGAATAAAGACATCAAATTTGAGCAAGTTAAAACCATCGCTCAGAAAACCGAGAAAAAACTACTGAAACGCATCTCATTATTTGATGTGTTTGAAGGAGAGAAACTTGGAGCAGGAAAGAAATCGTACGCTGTAAGCTTTATTCTTCAGGATGAGTCGAAAACGCTTAATGACAAGCAAATTGATAAGATTATGAAAAAACTGATGACCACCTATGAAAACGAACTTGGTGCTGTAATCAGAAAATAATCATTCCAAATAGAAAATAAAAAAAACGGCGAAACACTGAAGTTTCGCCGTTTTTTAACCATTTTTTTTATTAACCTTTACGTCATTAAAGATAAGTTAGATTCCAGTTGTAGCTTTTATTAGTGAAGGCACTGCTCCACTTTATTAGATATGAACAACCTGCCTCAACACTAACTATTACTTCTGACTGCAATGAATTAGCCGTATAATTACTGGAACTAATCATTTGCTCAGCACTATCCTTATAAATAAATAGGGTAGTATTTTCACCTGTCAAACCGACTGTTGAGATTTTAACCTGCCCATTCTTAGCTGCAGTAAACACAAACCACTTATCCATGTTATCCAAATGACTAACTTCCTGCATACCTGCTTCTATCTGTATTGCACTTCGCTCCGACAAACCTTCAACAGAATCCTGCTTTACAGACCATGTAAGCGTATCCCTCCGATCCTTCGGAGCCCAACAAATAAAACACCTGCAATTATTTACCGAATAAAACGAGGTCGATTCATTACTGTTTAGAGTAGCCTGCACAAGTATTTCCTTCATCTCTTTGCTGAATACAGTAACGACACCTCTTTTCATATCCTTGTCTGTATTGGTAAGTGTAACAACTCCATCTGAGACACAATTGAGTACAAATAAGCTATTAACTGCTGTTGCAGAAAGATTCACATGCTCGTTGCCAGAAAGTTTGACTGCTGATTTAATAATTCTTTTGGATAATCCCTCTGCTTTCGCATCAAGCACGCAGATACTAAAACTCAACAAAACACATAGAAAAATGCTTTGAATGAAACGAACTTCCCAATTCATACTGATAATTTAAAATTCCCCAAGGCAAATATACAATAAACTATCAGAATCAGTTTAAAATTCAAATAAAGTTTCTTACCACAAGGTAGTTATCGAACATTTGATGCATGCAGCAGTAGTTAACGGCAAAAAAAAAGGAGTTGCTGAGCAACTCCTTTTTCCTTCTAACCTTAACTCAAAATCCAAATCTATGAAAAAATCTTAACTTAATATTAGAACACACTTAAAGCTAAATAGTTTCGGGTATATATAAAAAAAAGAGGAATGTTTGACTTTTCAAACATTCCTTCTTCAACCTAACCTTAACCCTAACTTATGAAGAAAGCTTCATAAATCTTTATACTCAATTCGCATAAATAAAGTTCCATAATTATTGCACTAAACGCAATCTTTTAAACTTTTTTAACGCGATTTTGTAATTCTAAATTCTACAAATGTTTCCGGAACTTTTCGTTCACACATTTTAACAAATACAAATATGAAGCTTTTTTCATTAATTCAAAAATTTTTCCAGAAAAACTTCCTGCTTCATTATATAGGCGTAACTTTTTAATGTGGACAAGGTGGAAAAGTGAACTTGTTCCGCAGGTATAACCAAGCCATTATAGGTTAAATCCCTGGTGGCGCAAGCATCCTCTACTACCACAACTTCATACCCAAAATCTGCAGCAGCACGCACTCCTGCTTCTAAGCACATATGCGTTTGCATGCCAGCCATCACTATATGTTCTATATGATGAGCATCGAGGTATTCCTTCAGGTCTGTACCTATAAATGCATTGACTTCCGTTTTCTCAATAACCTTCTCATTCACTAAAGGGCAAACAACTTTATTAATATCACTCCCTTTTGTTGCCTTGTGTTTAACATGAACAATCAACAAGCCCTTATCGCGAAATAACTGCAAAAGCTTCTGTGCTTGCTCTCCGGCTTCTTGAGCATCTACCAACTCCACAGCTCCTCCTTCAAAATAGAAATCCTGAATATCAATAAGAATAAGTGCTGTTTTATCAGGCTCCTGAGCATTTAAATAAGTGAAACTTGAGATGAATACTGTTAGAATAATAACCGTTCTCATAATACTATAGTTAGTGTGAGCCTAATTAAATAAAAAAGGGTAACTTTCGCCACCCTTTTGTTTACCAAATCAATATCTGGTTACTTTATTCCAAGTTTCTTTTTGAGGTCTTTGGTCAATGCATTTTTATTAATCATGATTGACATGGTTTTGTATTTTATGAAAGCCTCGGATGCATAGAAATAGCCATCGTATTTATTGTTGGTATTCCATGAGTTTTTCACCTTAAAATACTTGGTACCGTTCTGGTCTTTCACCATACCTGTAATCTGCATACCATGATCATCAGTAGTCTGATAGTTATCGTAGGCTTCCTGACGCATCTCAGCCGTAATTACCTTTTCTTTTACAGGTTTATCGAAGCTATAAAGCATCTTGTTACGGTCGGCACGTGACATACTTTCCCAACGCGAACGTTCTGAACCTGACATCTCTTTTGCATCACTTTCTGGTACAATTGCTACGCCATTAGTATGTGAAAATCCTTTTTCACTTACGTCAGCTGCCCAGCCAATTGTATAACCATTCTCAAGTGAATGCTCAAAAATAGTCATCAGGTCGTCTAATGTTACGTTGTATACTTCACCCCACAACCAGTTATCTGGCACTTCAATAATAAACGTTTCGTAGGTTGGATGATGTGTATACGAAGATACCTGAATGTAATCATCCATATCAAGACCTACTCTCTCTTCCATATAGGTTTGAGGCGTATAGCTTTTGCCGTCTACTTCGAAAGATTGAGGTAACTCACCAAGGTAAGCATCTAAAGTACCGTCAAACCCATTTTTCCAGGCTGTACTCAGCTTCTTGTTTTTATTAGAAATTACAGCATCAACATAGTTCTTCAAAACGGCATCCATTTCACCATGCACGTGCGACTCTTCACCATATTCCAGCCCTGCATAAGCTTCTTCAGGCACCATACCATAATTCTTCATTACATAAACAGCATCGTGAAATGCGCCACCAGGACCAAAGTTTAATGAACCATGCAAGCGCACATATTTCACTGCTTTGTCAGCATAGCAGTGACGTACCACAAACATCTCTGACAGGTTAGCTGGCTCTTTACCAATTCGAATCATTTCCGATTCAAAGAAACCTAAAGCCGAGAAGCTCCAGCATGTTCCTGAGCGATGCTGATCTTTCACGCATGTCGCCTCTAAATCATAGATTGTTTCAAACTGATACCCTTCTGTTTGGTCTTGTGCAACCACAGCCAAACAAATCAGGCTCAGCAGCATTGTTGATAATAGTTTCATAAGCTAATATTTATTGCAATAGATTTAACGATAACACCCTGATAAAGGGATGCATTTAACTTCGACGCTGACAAATTAAATAAAGTTGAACAGAAAGATGAATGATATTATTCAGCTCAATAAAATAATTGATGGCTTAATCTCAATTCTGCAATCATTGATTATGAAGTTCCCAAAGCAGCTCCTGCCCCTCTCGCACCATCTGACTGGCACTTTCCCGCGGTATCCGTTCAATAACAAAATCACTTAGCACTTCATTTAATAATTCGAGTTTCCGGCGACTAGTTTCATCATCCACACCTTCCAATTCATCGCGCATCAGCAATATCTTCTCAAAATCCTGAATCCCTTCAATCAATCGCTCAAACCTGATTGAGCTTTTTGCATCAGGATAAATAAGATAGTTACTGCCCGAAGAGCGAAACTCCTGTCGTGCATTTATCAAAGGATTTGGTAACCAATTATTAAATGCTTCAATGTGTATGCCATCAATACCCTGAGCAGCTGCATACCACCCAAACCAAGCTGATTCTGCCGATGGCGAGTGTAGAAAAACATTGGGAAACGGACTATTGGCATCCAAATGATAGGAAGTTTCTAAACCTTTTTGGTGCCTGATGCGAAACCATTCCTTCAGATTACTGAATTGAGAAGGCACATTTGCAGCATAAACATCTTTTAGCAACCCAGATGTCCACTCATGTGCCAGCAACTCAAGCTTCACATCCTTGTTGACTTCATGCAACAGCTGCTTCAGCCTGGTTACCTCTTCAGTTGGCCCTTCATTAACAACAAATACAGTTTTATCAAACCATTGCTTTTTAAGCAAATGATTGATGATATTAGTATAACAGGCTTTAATCAGCCTGCCATCATCTTGTACCTTCAGTTCTTTTAACTGCCTTTTACCAGTCACTTCATCTAATATAGTTATGCTGTTGCTAATGTTTGGTTCAAAGGCGTAACAATCAATTTGAGAAGTTATACCATTATCTAACAAGAAAGTAATCCACTTATCAAAGTTGGTAAAATCAGCCACTACCTGGCCGTTTGATTGTTTCACCCATTGTACAAGTGGAGCGTTAACATCGTTGTGGTGATCGAACAAATAAGCAGTTATACTCTTCTGCCCAGCTCTTTTCATCAGCTCAACATATGGTTGAAGCTCATTAAAATGTTGCTCGCTCCATAATGGAACCTTGTGCCAACGCGCTATCTCTGCCGGATTGATGCACATATTGGTTTGAAAGCGCCAATCATCTGTTGACGGCAATGTTTTTTCTATTACCTGAAGATTGAGCCTTAATTCTTGTGGCGGATTTTCTTTGGAGTATACCTTAAGCGCCGTCTTATAAATACCGGCTTTAGCCTCTCGCGGCACCTGGATAGTAAACCATATTGGTCTGACACTTTGCGCCTCCATATCTATACAAGGCAAACTATCCAGCATATCGGGCAATAGCGTTGAATCACGCTGATTCGATGCTAATGATTGGTCATTTACAAATCCGGCATCACTCAGCATATACCTCACATATCTTGTTTGTATAATATCTTTTTCAATTGTTTGTCCTTCTTCTGAAACCAAATCTTCCCAGATACATTCCACCTGCTTAACGTCATAGGAACTCCACAAAACAGCCTGAAAAGATACCGTTTCACCTTTCCATGCATGAATTTGTTTGTCCTTCACAACTGCCAGCATGGGCACTTTCCCCTTCATATATTTAACATCTTTTGACCCAAATGACAAATGCAAACCACGCCCCGTTGCCAGCCACTCTTCCTGGTTCTTTGGAGTTGAATCATCAATCTCGCTAAATGTAGAATAACTAATATCTGGTCGCTGGTTATAGCATGATGTAAGCAAGAATAAACCCGCCAGAGCAAAAACAATGTATATTTTCATTCCTTTGATGTGTTCGATAAAAATAAGTAAGCAAATATAATATTTTGGCGATGGACAAACGATTTTTAGCCCAACAGTTCGCGTAATTTAAGCCGTTGTATCTTTCCTGTTTCTGTTTTAGGAAAACAGCTTACAGCCACAACCTCCTTAGGCTGCTCATATTTGGACATCATAGACAAATCCATATCATCTAAACCAACTTGTGAATCAGACTCCAGTACCAGCACAACCCTCTGCCCCAGAATATCATCAGGCTTCCAGGAGATTATAAAATCCTCCTTAATTACTGATTTAAGTTTGGCTTCAATCAGCTCGGGTATCACTTTTACACCACCGGTATTAATTACATTATCCCATCGCCCCAGCAAGCGGAATTGAGTTGAGGACTCCAGCTTAACCATATCGTTGGTGAATAGTGTGTCAGTATTGATATCAGATGGCAAAACCTTCAAACAACCACGACTATCAACATCAATCACCAGTCCGGGTAACAGCTTAAACATTTCATCACCATTTGACAAGTTACGCAAGGCAATATGTGATACTGTCTCAGTCATACCATAGGTTTCCCACACTTCTGTAGTCAATCCCGACAATTGGTCCAATAACAATGGATTAACACTACCTCCGCCTACAATTAGTTGTTTGATGTTCTGTAACTTTCCTGGAGTATTGGATAGAATATTGTGTAGCTGCATTGGCACCATGGCTGCAAAACCAATTACCCGATTGATCTGTTGCAAAGGATTAGAATTGATATTCGTTATCACTACATCCAATCCTCCCACTAATGCTCTTACAAGCATCATTTTACCGGCAATATATTTGGCTGACAAGCACAATAAGGCACTATCGCCCTGTTGAAGGTTAAAAAAACGAATGGTGCGATGGGCTGACGCTACCATTGACTGTTTATGCACCTTAATTGTTTTTGGCTGCCCGGTGCTCCCTGACGTTTGCAGCTTTATATACGCCTTATCATCAAACCAATCCCGAATAAATCTCGCTATCAAAAGGTTCTCTGATTGGTTTGTTGCTTCCAGTTTTTGAACCCAAGTCAGTATGGATGCAATCCCGCAGTATTGCTCACCATCAACCAATAGTTCATCGTATTGCTTGTATGAATCCATCCTATCCATCATTCAGCTTCAAAAGGATTTTCCCATTCACCATGCAAATCATAATACAGCTCCTGCCCTTTAAGATAAAGTGGTGACCGCAGATTATTAGTGAAAACCTGCCCTGTCCCTAATCCTTGGCGAAGAGAGCTGTATTTCGTAGCTACCCATTGCGCTATGGTATTTAAACCAATATTGGCTTCAAGAGCCGAGGTGGCCCACCAATCAATATTGAGCTCATCGGCTATACTAATCCATTCATCTGAAGCCATTACACCACCCAACAAGCTGGGCTTTAAGATAATGTATTGAGGCGTAATTACCCTTAGTAGCTCCTCTTTTGCCGACATATCATTTACACCAATCAACTCCTCATCAAGTGCAATAGGAATAGGGGTCTTTCGGCACAATTGGTACATATCCTCATACTGTCCCGCCTTAATTGGCTGCTCAATGGAGTGTATTTTAAAGGACGACAATGCTTTTAATTTGAACAAAGCTTCTTCCGGTGCAAAAGCACCATTGGCATCAAGCCTAAGCTCCAGGTCTTTTTCACTGTAACGATTTCTTATATGCCTCAGCAAAGAAAGTTCTTCGTTAAAATCGATGGCACCAACCTTAAGTTTCAGGCAAGAAAAACCTTGTTGCAGCTTCTCATCAATACGTTTCAACATTGTTTCTGCTTCTCCCATCCAAATAAGCCCGTTAATAACAATCGGTTCAGTGCCGTTCATAAACTGACTTGGATACAATTCGTAAGGGTGCTCCATTTCTAATCCTTTCATGGCTGTTTCAACAGCAAAACGCAATGCGGGCACGTCCTTAAGTTGCTGATGATAATCCAGGACATAATCGTTTATATTTATGCAAACATCTGCAATAATTTCATCAAGATCTGGTCTGTCATCCATACTTAAGCCAGGAATAATGGAACATTCTCCTATTCCGAAAATCCCATGATTATTCTGTATTTTAATAAACCAGCTCGGCTTGGTGTTTAATACGCCGCGAGATGTTCCTCCTGCTTCCTTAAACACTAATTCCTGTTTTTTATAAGTGGCTGTTAGCATACTACTATGTAAGAATTAAACCGGTGCCAAACAACAGCACATACACTAATGAAGTTATGGCCAATTTTTTAAGTTCAGGATCAAAATCATCGGCAATTACCGCTTTGTTAACCACCCAAAGGTGTCTTATGAAAAGTGGTGTACTCACTAGGAACATAAACATCGACATATGATACCCATTAGTAACAACAAATACAGTAGACAGCAACAACGCGCCAATCACCAGAAAATAATGATAGCGCTTAGCCCAAACGATGCCATTTTTAACAACCAGAGTATTTTTACCAGCTTCTTTATCACTCTGCCTGTCCCTCATATTATTGAGGTTTAAAACACCTGTACTTAAAAACCCAATGGCAAGTGCAGGATACAAAACATCCCAATGAAACATTTGCCCGTGTAAATAAAATGAACCGCCAACACCCACCAGGCCAAAAAAGAGCAACACAAATAAGTCACCACGCCCTTGGTAGCCATAAGGATTTTTACCCATAGTATATTTTAGAGCCGCAACAATAGAAGCCACTCCCAATAAAAAGAATACTAAGCCACTAATGCTTGCCGCCTGCGAAAACGAGAAGTAAATGAGTAATATACCTGAAATCAATGCCAGCGATGCACAAATCACAATAGCTCTGCGCATACTTTGCTGGCTGATTAAACCAGATTGCACCATGCGCTGAGGCCCTTGTCGACCTTTATGATCGGCACCATTAACTGTGTCGCCATAATCATTGGCCAAGTTGGAGAGCACCTGGAGAAACAAGGTGGTAATGATGGCCAATAAAAATACTGACCACTTAAACATTCCATAAAATTGGGCCAGAAAACCGCCCATTATTATTGTTGAGAGAGCCAGAGGCAATGTGCGTAACCTAAAGGCACTCACCCACGCACGTACTTTTGTCATAAAATCATTTTACTGCAAAAGTAAATAAATGCCATAAAACAAAAGAATCAGATATGATGGATATTAGCTCAAACAGCTTTTAGCAGGCCCACATTAATCAGTTTTTACCATAAATAAAGCGGTACAATAAACTCCTTAAATCCTTAAACTGTTCATACGAAATACTATGAGGAAAACTCATAATCCGCTGTGGGTATGATGCGCAACCTTTATGATATGATGGTTGAATATAAACATATGGATTCTCAATAAACCCGGCACTGACATATTCACTTTTCAACAAGTAATGTTCCGGAGCCAAAAGAATATCAACTTCAGCTACAATAATCACATTCTTATCCACTTGTTCAATTAGTTGCTTAAGCAACATCGACATGGTTTCATGAAAAACCTGATTATTACTTACAGCTAAGTGCTCAATAACCACCCATTTGCCAAAATCCCAAAAGCCAACAAAGCCTTTCAAAACTCTATCATTGCGATAGTCAATCATACGGTACGACGATCTGCTGCAAACTTCTTCAAACTGCTTACGACACCTTCTTCGTTCATATTTGTAGGAATTGGAAATTAATTCCCACACATCATCTGGCAACATGCTATTCTGTTTATTAGCATCTCTTCAAGAGGCATACCAGAATTATTAAACAAAACAAAAAAGATGTGAAAGATTACAATTCTATTATCTATACCCCACTTCCTCCTCCTGTTGAAAAGATATCTATTCTAATATCTGTATTTGCATTAGATTATTTTCTTTTCGTCAAAAAAAATGGCCATACTACGTATATTTCCGTATTATAGCTGCGGGAATGTGAGAGTCAGGAAGCAGAACGAAAAACTACATCTATGAAATGGATTGACTTAAAACTGAGTAGAAAGTTTTTTCTTGCTTTCAGTGTTATTATTTCATTATTGCTAGCCACCGGTTTGTGGGCTATTTTTGGCATTAATGGCATTGTTGATAATGCATCGGAAACAATTGATGGTAACAAACTAAGAAGCGATTTAGAAGGTAAGTATGTTGACCATCTAATTTGGGCGAAAGAAGTGAACCGTTTATTAACGGATAACGAAGTAACAGAATTAAGTGTGCAAACTGATCATCATCTGTGTGCCTTTGGTCAGTGGTATTATGGCGAAGGCAGAGAAAAGGCACAAGAATTGGCACCCGAGTTAAGGCCTTTATTTGATGAATTTGAAGAACCTCACAAACACCTGCATGCCTCCGCTATTAAATTACAGGAAGAATTCAAGCAGATGGATTGGCACCTGTCATTGCAGTTAAAGCAGGCGGAACTAGACCATATCAATTGGATGAATAAGGTGAAGGATGCGATTTTTATCTCCAACAGCAAAGTAATTAATGTCAACAAAGATCCGGCCCAATGCAACTTTGGCAAATGGCTGAACTCAGAAGATTTACAAAGATTAGTGGAGCAAAATCCTGATATACAAACATTCATCAATCAGATTATTGAAAAGCACGAGAAATTGCACACCAGTGTTTATGTGGCCGAATCAATGCAACGAAAAGGTGATAACGAAGCAGCCCGCAAATACTTCAATTCTACCATAAGGAAGAATACTGAAAATGTGCTGGCAGAGCTGGTGGAACTTGGTAATTGGAGTGCTCAACACCTGGAAGGAATGGATAAAGCCAATTATATCTATCAGCACGAAACCATGGCCCATCTGGAAACCATGGGACAATTATTTAATATGGCAATAGATGAATCAAAAAAGCATATTCTTACCGACAAGGTGATGCTAGACAAAGCTCAGGGTACACAAACCATTGTTATCATTTTTATTATAATAGCGGTTGTATTGGCTACAATATTGGCCTTCTTCATTACCGACAACCTGGTTAAACCCATTAAAAAATCACTTCGATTTGCCAATGAGGTAGCTGATGGTGACTTAACAGCCAAAGTAGACATTAACCAAAAGGACGAAATAGGCCAATTGGCCAGCGCACTGCTAAACATGGCAACTCAACTAAATAATATCATCTCAAATATTAAAACCGGCTCAGATAATTTGGCGGTGGCCAGTCAACAACTTACGGCCGGAGCTCAGCAAATATCCAGCGGCGTAAATGAACAAGCAGCCTCCGCCGAGGAAATTTCTTCATCAATGGAAGAAATGACTGCCAATATCCAACAAAATTCGGAGCATGCCCATGAAGCCATGCGAGTATCACAGCGAGCAGCCAACTCTATTAATAATGTGGCCAGCGCATCGGCTAACAGTGTGGAGGCCTCGGCGAATATCAACTCTAAAATAAAAGTGATTGTTGAAATAGCACAGCAAACAAATATATTAGCCCTTAATGCAGCTGTTGAAGCCGCCAGAGCAGGTGAAAGCGGTAAAGGATTTACAGTTGTAGCCAACGAAATAAGGAAGCTGGCTGAAAAAAGTAAAGAAGCTGCCAGTGCGATTGTTGAACTGGCTAAAGAGGGCGCTCAAATATCGGAAAGCTCAAATAACCTTTTGAAAGAAATTATACCTGATATTAACAACACCTCCCATTTGGTGCAGGAAATTGCAAGTGCCAGTCTGGAACAAGAGCAGGGTGTTAACCAAGTGAATGCAGCTATACACCAATTCAGCATGGTAACCCAGCAGAATGCCACTTCGGCTGAAGAAATGGCAGGAAGCTCTGAAGAACTATCAAGTCAGGCTGCTGAACTGGATAGTATGGTGAAGTTTTTTAAGGTAAAAGAAACCGAACAGACAGAATACAAATCCTTTGAAAACAACCACCCCCCATCCGAAAATACTGATACGAATAAAAAACAAGCCTATATTGAGTTTGAAGAGATGGTGGACGAAAGTGAATATGTAAGTATGTAGACATACAATGACCAAGTTAATAAGGGAAGGCAGGAGCTTTCCCTTTTTTCGTAATTTCAAATAACCCTGCGATTCCTTATGGCATATTCTTTTATCTTTGCCTGTTCAACTGGAAACATATGATTCAGACTCAAGAAAACTTTAACCTCAAGTCGTACAATACCTTTGGTTTTGAGGTATCTTGCAAAAGTTTCATCTCATGCCATACAAATGAACAGCTGCAAGATGCTTTATCTTACCTCAAGAATCATCCTCAGGCATATCTGATTTTGGGTGGTGGCAGCAACATCTTGTTTAGCAACAACTTTAATGGCATCGTCATTCATCCTGCTATGAAAGAAATCAGTATACTCAAAGAAAACGATAAACACATATGGTTGGATGTGCAAGCTGGCGTAGTATGGGACGAACTAGTGGAACACTGTGTCAACAATAATTGGTTTGGACTTGAGAATCTTTCCTACATTCCAGGCAATGTGGGCGCCTCTCCAGTTCAAAACATTGGAGCCTATGGTACTGAAGTAAAAGACTGCATTGAACAGGTTAACGGCATTTTCATTGAAAATAATGAGGCTTTTTCTCTCAGTGCAGAAGCTTGCCAGTTTGCCTACAGACAGAGTATCTTCAAAGGTGAACTTAAAAATAAAACCGTTATAACATCAGTGGTGTTTAAACTAAATAAAACTGAAAGCTACAATCTAAGTTATGGCCCCATAAAAGAACAGGTTGGAAAAATGGGAAAAATAACATTGCAGAATGTACGAACAGCCATTATTGATATTCGCAAAAGTAAACTGCCCGAACCGGAAGAACTGGGTAATGCCGGTTCATTTTTTAAGAATCCGGTAATCAGTAAAGAACAGTTTGCCACTTTGCAGGAACAGCACAGTTCAGTTCCATCTTACCAGGTAGCGCACGATCTCATTAAAGTACCTGCTGGTTGGCTTATTGAACAAGCAGGCTGGAAAGGTAAAGCCTTAGGCAAAGCAGCTGTTCATAACAAACAAGCACTTGTGCTCGTTAATAAAGGAGGTGCCACTGGTAAAGATATGCTAGAACTGGCCCATACAATTATGCAAGATGTTAACAATAAATTCGGGATATCAATTGAGCCCGAAGTCAATATTATTTGATGGCTGATAAATAAAAACTCTTAAGCATTAGTTATGGCTATTAAACAACAAAGCAAAAAAGCTCGTCCAAATAAATCATTATTGCGTCTATTTTACATGCTGCTTATTGTTATCATTGCAGCTGTGTTAATCGGACGCTCTTTCTACAATAAGATTTTTGAACCCAACGTAACCATTAAAGGTGGGCAGGAATTTTTTTACATTCCTACCGGTGCCGATTTTGAGGATGTAATCGTTGCACTGGAAGACGGCGCTTACATAAAAGATGTTGACGCCTTTAAATGGGTTGCTCAAAAGAAAAACTACACCACTATTAAACCTGGCAGGTACAAGTTGGTGAATAACTGGTCAAATAACGATTTGGTAAATACCTTACGCTCGGGTAACCAATCTGCAGTTAAAGTAACGTTTAATAACATCAGAACCATGCCTGAACTGGCAGGTAAAATCAGCCAATACCTCGAAGCCGATAGCACTGCATTCTTAGAGGCTCTTACTAATGAAGAACTCATTAAGGATTTGGGATTTAATAAAGCTACAAGTCCAGCACTTTTTATTCCCAACACATACGAATTCTGGTGGAACACATCACCTGAGAAGTTCATTGACAGAATGCATAATGAGTATGAGAAATTCTGGACGGCAAGCAGACGCAGTAAGGCAAAGGCTGCCGGTTTAACACCACTGGAAGTGAGTACCCTGGCTGCAATTGTGGATGAAGAAACAATTAAACAAGATGAAAAGCCAAAGGTAGCAGGCCTGTACATCAACCGATTAAAAAAGAACATTCGTCTTCAGGCTGATCCTACCATTAAATATGCCATTGGTGATTTCACTATACAGCGTGTGCTTACAAAAGATTTAGCAACAGATTCACCTTATAACACCTATTTGTATGCTGGTTTACCTCCCGGCCCAATACGTATCCCTTCAGTGTCTGGTATTGAAGCCGTTTTGAATTATACTCAGCACCAATACTTGTATATGTGCGCCAAAGAAGATTTCTCGGGCTATCATAATTTTGCTAAAACACTGAAACAACACAATATAAACGCAGCTAAGTTTCAACGGGCCCTTAATCAACAACGAATTTACAGGTAACCTAAATGTTCAAATCTTCTGGTTTTCAGCAAAAGCACTGATGCATAATTTGATTTTTTATGGCAAAAATGCCTAATTTGATAGTGCATTGTAAATATGTTAAAATCTTGCGCGATGAAACAGGATCAACGGTTGCTTATTATTCAACTACGCGATTATTTACACTCACATCAGAGCGAAAAAATCAACCTGGCAGAAGTATGCAAAGCATTGGGCTATCAACTAACTGACATTACACGGTGGGCACCAACGCCCGATAGCCTGATTAAGCAGATTCTTGATTTTAAAAACCTTGTAATATCTGAAGTTCTCGATTTTGAAAAATATGAATCAGAAAGTGCCATTGACAGTATGGTCATCAGCGGCCAGGAGATATATGAACGCTTTGGTCAGCTATCGCCAGCTAAATATGTATTCATCGCAAAAATGAATCCTGAATTATATCATTCTTATCAGAACCAAATTATTGATTTTATTGAAAAACGCTTAAGTGATAATCTCGAAAAAGGTATCTTGAATGGCGAATACAGGAACGATCTTAATAAGTCAAAAATTATCGAAAAATATATAGCCCGTATTAAAGCTATACATTCGATGGATTATTTAAAATCTGAACACTTTACATTTGCCAATATTTTTAGCAACATTTTTGAAGATTATCTGCAAGAAGTAGCTACAGAAGAAAATTGGAACTATTTTCGTAAAAGGAAACAGTTTTATGAAGCCATTAGCTTTGCTAACAGATAATAACAATAAACTATAAACATATGCAGCAATTTAAAATCTTAACACTAACCGTACTTTCAATTGTAGTTGTATCATGCGCATCGCTTAATAATGGGTCATCCAGCTTTGATGATAGCGACAGCCCTTATGTACAGGAAGAAACCACTCCTGTAGTAAAAGAAAAGCCTGCTCCTAAGACCGACAAAATTGTGGTTAAAGAAGAAAAAGTAAAGGTAGTTGATGAGCCAGAAACTGAAGTATTTAAATACTACGTTATTATTGGTTCATTCAGGGTATTAGAAAATGCGCAAAGCTATAAAAAACAACTGTCAGGAGAAGGGTTCCTGCCCGTATTGCTCGAGAATGAAAATGGCTTGTACAGAGTATCCGTTTCGGCGTATAATGAAGAGATGCCTGCACGCGAACGCATCAGCGCCATACGCAGCAAATACGATAAATATGACGATGTGTGGTTGTTGATTCGTCGCTCATAATTTAAACTAAAGTATTAATTTAAGCCGGTACTCCTGTTCCGGCTTTTTTGCACACATCAATTATTAGTCAGGATATAAGATGATTTTTATTCTTTCTACTCGCTAACTTTTTCCTATTTTTGCGCATTCAAATACCGAAATAAATTACATACAATATAAACCAGACAAGAAATGTATAGACCGGTAAATCTTTCGGAAGATATTTTTTATGTGGGAGTCAACGATCGCCGCACCAACTTATTTGAAAATATGTGGCCGCTCGATCGTGGAGTTTCCTATAACTCATATGTTATAGCAGACGAAAAAGTGGCTATTGTTGACACTGTTGAAGCAGGTCATTTTGAGAAATGGATTGCTAAAGTAAGAGCGATCCTCAATGGACGTCCAGTGGATTACCTGGTGGTTAACCACATGGAACCAGATCACTCCGGAGCCATTCGAATTTTGACGGAACTATATCCTGAGATGAAAATTGTTGGAAACAAAAAAACAGTTCCAATGATTGAAGGTTACTATGGTATCACAGGTAACTTTGAGTTAGTGAAAGAAGGCGACACAATTGACCTCGGTAAACGTAAGCTAACCTTTTACACTGTACCAATGGTACACTGGCCCGAGTCGATGGTTTGTTTTGAAGAAACCAACAAGATACTCTTCTCATCTGATGCCTTCGGTAGCTTTGGCACATTGGATGGCGGCATTTTTGATGATGAGCTGGATTTTGAGCATTATATTGATGAGATGCGTCGCTACTACTCAAATATAGTAGGTAAATATGGTAATCCGGTTCAAAAAGCCTTGCAAAAGCTGGGTGGTCTTGATATTAAAATGGTAGCACCTTCGCACGGTCCAATCTACAGAGAAAACATTGGCCGCATGATTGACATGTACGATAAATGGAGCAAGTACGAAGGCGAAGAAGGTGTTGTTGTAGCCTATGCTTCAATGTATGGTAATACAGAAGAAATGGCTGAAGTAACTGCTCGGGCTATTACTGAAAGCGGCATTAAAAACGTGCGTGTTTACGATGTTAGCAAAACACATCCTTCGTACATTATTTCAGACATCTTTAAGTTCAAAGGTTTAATCCTGGGAAGTCCTACTTATAGTAATGAATTACATCCAAATATGGAAGCTCTTGCTCTGAAACTGGAGCACATGGGTGTTACCAACCACTATTTTGGTGTCCTAGGTTCATTTACATGGGCTGGCGCATCGGTTAAGAAATTGCGCGAGATTGGCGAAACCCTGAAGTGGGAAGAAGTAGCAGAGGCCGTGGAAGAAAAACACGCATTAAAAGAAGACAAGTACGAAGCCTGCTGGCAATTAGGAGTTGCAATGGCTGAAAAACTTAAGGCAGACAGGTAGTATTAGAACAATAAATTCTGAAGAGGAAGAGCAATTGCTGAGCAGTTGCTCTTTTTTTGTCAAAAAAAAAGGTGCCTCATTGAGACACCTTTAAATATTATGAGCTTAATTGCTTACAAAAATTCGTACCGTACAAATGCTTCAACAGCTTCATATTCGGCCATTCCGAGGTCATTGTATAACTGAGCTGTGCCACGATTACGGTCCTCAGCACGCTGCCAGAACTCGCGATTGTCACCACCCAGGAACATAGCTCCATCTTTCTGTGACTGGTGCTTAAAAATAGCATTACGCTTGCGCATTAACTCATCAGGACTAATTGGTACGGCCATTTCAATGTTGTGAATTTCCCACTCGTGCCATGCACCACGATACAACCACACCCAGCAGTCCTTCATCCACTCTTCTTTCTTCAATACATCAATGGCCTGGAAAATAGCATCCAGACATACACGGTGTGTTCCATGCGGATCGGATAAATCACCGGCAGCAAAAATCTGATGCGGTTTCACCTCCTTAATCAGGTCAGCCACAATTTTCACATCAGCTTTTCCCATTGGGTGCTTCTCCACACTACCCGATTCGTAAAATGGCAAGTTCAGGAAGTGTACATTTTCATCCTTTACTTTGGCATAACGACAGCCTGCCTTTGCCTCTCCTACCCTGATAAGACCTTTAATGCGGCGCACTTCAGGCAAATCAATCTGATCCGGCTTTTTATTAGCCAAAAACTTACGCACTTTATCGTGCTCAGCTCTTATTTTCTTGTCGTCTTCAGTTAAACCGGTTGTATAGTCGCCAATAAAATCAAGGTAACGCAACACATCATCATCTGATACAGCGATACTACCTGATACCTGATAAGCAACATGCACCTCATGCCCTTGATCAACCAGTCGCAACATGGTTCCTCCCATCGAAATAACATCATCATCAGGGTGCGGGCTAAAGATAATCACGCGCTTTTTAGCTGGTGTCTTACGTTCCGGACGATTAGTATCATCGGCATTTGGCTTACCTCCCGGCCAGCCTGTAATCGTATGCTGTAATTCATTAAAAATACGGATATTGGTCTGATAGGCCGAACCACGTTCTGCCAGAATATCTCCCATCCCGTTATCATTGTAATCACGGTCAGTCAGTTTCAAAATAGGCTTATTCACCTTCTGACACAACCACAATACGGCTTTTTTTATCAAACGGTCATCCCACACAACACTGTCGATTAACCATGGCGTTTGCACGCGAATCAGGTCAGCTGCAGCCGCCTCATCCACAATCATTTTGCAGTTTTCGTGACGCTGCAGGAATGATGCCGGAATCTCTTCAGTAATGTTTCCTTCAATCGTCTTTTTCAGGATAGCCGCTTTACCTTCACCCCAGGCTAACACACGCACTCGTTTGGCATTTAAGATGGTTTTAACCCCCATTGTAATAGCCTTGCGCGGTGCATTATCAATACCAAAAAAGTCAGATGCTGCTTCGGTACGTGTTATATTATCAAGCGACACAATGCGCGTTAATGAATTACCTGATGAACCCGGTTCGTTTAAACCGATATGCCCGGTACGTCCAATTCCTAAAATCTGCATGTCAATACCACCTACCTTCTGAATCTTTTCTTCATAGGCATGGCAAAATTCATAGATCCTTTCCTGTGGAATGGTACTATCAAGGTAGTTTATGTTCTCTTCCGGTATATCTACGTGATTAAAGAATTTCTCACGTATATTTCTGTTAAAGCTTTGCAATGCTTCAGGTGCAATGGGGTAATATTCCATCACATTGAAAACAATCACATTTTTAAAGCTTAATCCATCTTCTTTGTGCAAACGAATCAACTCAGAGTACACTTCGCTTGGTGCGGAGCCCACTGCCAATCCTAAAACACATTTTCCTCCTTCAAGCTCTTTAATTTTAATAATGGAAGCTATTTCGGAAGCAACAGCTTTTGAACCCTCGGTTGATGAACCGTATATCTTTGTCGATATTTTCTCGTGCTTTGTAATTAAAGCCCGTAGGTAGGGATCATCGTGATAACCTTCATTCTTGAATTTCCCGGCAGGGGAGATTTTCTGATTGAATTTTTCTATCATAACAACTCTAAATTGAAGTTTTTTTTGGTTTTAGATCTGATGCAAATTTACAATTTATAATGATTAAAAATAAAAAAAATAGAAAGTTTTAATAACCATTTTAGAATAATTTAAAAGTTATCGAAACTTTCGCATGATTATTTAACATCTTCCTCAGTACTTAACCGAGTTGTAAATCACATCCTGAATCTTGGTACGCACATTCATTTCAATCAACTTTTTATTATAGGATTTTGGATGAATCCTATTGGACAGAAAAATATAAATCAATTCGTATTCCGGGTCAACCCACAAGATAGTACCTGTAAAACCAGTATGCCCATAAGATGCGGGAGAAGCACTTTTTGACACATGGCTATTTTCTGATGGCTCCAGTTCTGGCTTGTCCACGCCTAATCCACGCCGGTTACCATGATTGGCTGTTTGAGTAAACAAACCAATGGTTTCGGGAGTGATGTATCTGATTCCCCCATAAGTTCCTTCATTCAGAAGCATCTGCGCCAATTTGGCCAAATCACCGGCGTTGGCAAACAAACCGGCATGTGCCGCCACGCCTCCAAGCATAGCAGCGCCCTGGTCGTGCACATACCCGTGAAGCAACTCTTTTCTGAATGCCAAATCATCTTCAGTGGGCACAATAACACTTTCACTAAACTGATTTAATGGACAATACACCAGATTACCAGCTTCTAAACTTTTTGTTATCCGACTGTAATACAACGAATCCAAATGCTCTTTCTTTTCCTTTTCAATAACCTTTTGTAACAGGTAATACCCCAAGTCACTGTAGCGATATTCCTTTTTATGGAGCTCTGATGAATAAATAGCTGTATACATCGAATCGACATAATTCTCATGCATAAACATGCCTTTTGACACCTTAATATTAAAGGCGTCATCTGACTCGGTCGAAAATACATCCTTTCGGTAACGGGCATGCCTGTTTTGATACAGTCGCGTATCAATACGAGTATTGTAGAGCCGTGTATAGTGGCGACTATATAAGAGACGTTTCCCAAGCGACTCACGATCCAAAGCATTGGTATGAAACGGAATATAACTGGTTAAACCGCTTTGGTGCAATAACAGCTCACGAACAGTAATACCTGCTTTATCTGTAGTATCAATACCTGCAATGTACTCGTCAAGTGTTGCGTCCAGATCAATAACACCACTTTCATACAGTTGCATAACCAATGGAAAAGTGACCGCCAGTTTAGTGATTGAAGCCACATCATACAGATGATCGTTTTCTACTTTTTGCCGTTTTTTATAGGTATGATATCCATAGGCTTTTTGAATTAGCACATCTCCATTATGAGCAACCAGTAACTGGGCACCAGGCGTTGCTTCTTTCTTAATGGCATCATAGATGATACTATCAATTTTTGCGATTGAATCGCCGGGCAGATGGTTCAGGCGAAATTCTTTGAACCCAAGCCGATTTTTGGCAGCAATGACTCTGTCAAAAGCATTCTGTATAAACCAATAATGGTGAGGCGAGAAACCATCAACACCCACTCCGTTAAAAACAGCCTGTGCCAAAATGCTCCACGAGTGTTGAATGTTTTCTGGCATTGAGACAATAGCATCGAAGTGCATCATGGCTTTTAAAAGCGTTGATTTACTTAAATTACCTGCGTATACCAACACTTGTTGCTGACCACCTTTATCTCGTTCCGCGCGCCGCAAGACATAACGAAGTTGTTGCTCATCATCGCATAACAAAAAACATATATGCTTGCCACCAGGAGCTGCGCTATCTATCTGCTTGTAAAAGTCGGCTCTTAAAATGAATTCATCGGCATTGCCAATACATTTATTTTCAATAGAGGTGCTATAGTCAGCCAGATTATTTATCGGAAAAATCTGTTGGCGCTGATAGATACTTATTGACTTGACGAAAGCCTGTTCTCGCATCAAACCTTGCATTTTATCAGCTGGCATACTATCGGATGACACCTCCAGCAGACATCTCAAAACGTTTTTTGTACAAACATTCAGATCATCAACAGGTACCATTCCTGCCTCAATCGCCTCTTTCAGTTGCTGTTTGCCAAACGAACTATTCGCGTCCCAAAACAACCAATTATGTTGTAAAAAATTAGAAAGTGTAATGTTTTTGGGCTTTAATGGTTTCCAGATATCAAGTGCAGGCAAACCAATATTCGCCCAATCAATAGCAGATTCGTTATCTGCTTCATCGGTTCCCAGGCGTGCTTTTATAACTAAATCATTGAATACATCATATGGAAAATCAATTATAGGAAAACTGGCTTTACAACTCCCATTAAGGTGCTCACCTGTATATAATCGAGCCGTGCCAGCTGAAGCTCCTGGAATTACGATTCCACAATAACCTAATTGTCGGAAGGACAATTCACTGCATTTGAACAAACGTTTAACCAGCTGTTCATCATTAATGGCCTGTATTGTAATTTCGTTAGGATACGAAAGCTCTAAATCATCTTCAAATCCCATCCTTGTATCACAAACCGGATAGCTTACACCAATTGTTAAACTATCCCTTCTATCTGCAACGGTGCTTTTTATAAATAAAAGATCCACTTTCTGACTGATTGACAACTGACTAAACAATGAATCCAATCGCTCATTGGCATCAACAGCTAATGCACAGAAACTTATAAGATAAAACAAAATAGAAATTCTCATCACACCGGGTCTATCCAAAGAAAACAAGTAAACGAAATTAGTGCTTTTGTTGAGCCAACCCATTTTTTTCATAAAAAATAAATGAAAAAACGACCAATTAAAATTCATTGCCAATAGACACCATACAGGATTTTCATAACCTTTTTTGGATAATAGATAAACATAGACTATTTTAGAATTCGAAAAAGGATATTAATCTATCTATATTGAAATGAGTGTAAGTGATTCGATAAACAATTCGCTGATACAGGATTGGGCTGATAAGGTTATTTTAGTAGTTGAGGATGTGGATACTAACAAAATATTTTTTGATGCCGCATTACGCAAAACCAATGCTAAAATTCTTTGGGCGAAAGACGGAAAAGAAGCCATTGAACTATTTAAAGCCAACGAAATTGACTTGGTTTTGATGGATTTGCAATTACCTATTATGGATGGCTACACGGCCACTCGTGAAATAAAAGCTATTAATAAAGCTATTCCGGTTATTGCGCAAACAGCGCACGTGATGTCGGGCGAAAGAGAAAAGTGTATGGAAGCTGGTTGCGATGACTACCTGGCTAAGCCCATTCGCCTACAAATACTTATGGATACTCTGTCAAAATATTTAAATAAATAAAAAACTGCCTTCGGGCAGTTTTTTTTGCTTCTTACTTTTCAATCACCTTCAGTTCTGTTCGTCTGTTCTTAGCTTTCCCTTCTTCTGTATCGTTTGATTCTATCGGTCTGTCAAAACCATATCCCCGGAAATGGAGTTGTTGTACATCAATACCTTTTTGTTCGATATACTGATACACTGCCTTCGCCCTTTGTTCTGATAATGACAGGTTGTAGTCACGACTGCCGGTATTATCCGTATGTCCGCCAATCTCCACTTTTAGTGTTGGGTTTAACTGAAGTAAGCGAACTACATAATCAAGCTCAGTATGCGATTCGGCCTTAAGCTGATAAGAGTCGGTTTCAAAAAACACATTGCGTAATACAAAGCTGGCTCCCTCCTTAATCTGACTCAGGTATACATCCAGAACCTGCGGTTTTTCAATGGTCCCATTTCCCGATACATCAAAGTTATCGGAATAAAACAGGTAACCTTCTTTCTGAATATTTAGAGCATAAGTATCGCCAGCCGGCAGACAAAATAAGAATTCACCAGAATGAGGGGCTGTAAATGTATTGACCGATAATTGTCCGCCAGGTAATTTATTGATTTTAATGTCGGCAGATAGTGTCTCATTTGTTTCACTATCATACACCCTACCCTTAATATAAGTAACGGGCATTGGCCTTATCTTTTGAGGAATCGTAAACTGATAAAGATCTTTATCTTCACGATTATCCAGGCCGTTAGAAGAGAAATACCCTAAATCGCCTTTTGCGTTAATCACCAGTCCTATTTCCTCATCTTCGGTATTGAGCGGATATCCCAGGTTAACAGGCCGACTCCAACCATTGACGCTATCATATCGCGAATAGAACAAATCCATTGCACCCATACCTGGCCAGCCATCTGATGAAAAATATAAGGTCTGATTATCGAGGTGTATAAACGGTGAATTCTCATCCTCTGCAGAATTGATATTGTCTCCTAAATTCTCAACTTTACCAAAAAATGGCGAACCATCCTCTTTATACCCTATTATAGTGGACTTCCAGATATCTTTACCGCCTTTTCCACCGGGCCGGTTACTAACAAAATATAGCGTACGCCCATCGGATGAAAAGCTTGGTTGCGACTCCCAAAAGGGCGTATTCACAGGGGCACCCAAATTTACGGGTTTACTCCAACCTTCCGCAACGCGTCTTGAAAACCAGATATCGCAGCTCCCTTTTCCACCACGGCGACCGCATGCCGTAAAAAACATCCAATTACCATCGGCACTAAGTGCCTGCGCACCTTCATTGCTATTGGTATTTAACGACACCAGCGGCTCACGCTGTAACCATTCTCCATCCTTTTTATAAGACACATAAAAATCTTCACGAAAATTAATGGCATTTTTAGCTAATCCGTCCGTATCCGTTATCAAAGGATCTTTGGGTACCAGTACCGTAAAAATCATTGTTTCACCGTCTGCACTTAAACTGGGCCAATATTCATCAAACTGACTATTGATGTTTTCTCCCAGGTTATATGGCTCTATATAAATAGGATTCACAATAGCTTCTTTGGCAAACTGCGCTTTCTCAATCCAAAATTCGGGATTGAGCTTTGTACGCTTATTTTTGTTATGCCGTATGAAGGCCTCCATCCACACGCGCACCTCATCATACTCGCCAGTATTATATTTAGCCACACCCATATTAAACAAAGCGGGCACAAAGAATGTACTATCAATAGCCAGGGCCTTTTCTAGGGCCTGTACCTCATTCTGGTACTGCTTTAAATTAAAGTAGATATCAGCCTTTAAAAGATAAGCCTCAATAAAAGCTTTTTCTTTATTGATAGCACCATCCAGGTGTTTTAATGCGTCAGCAGCTCGCTCGTTGGCATAACTTGTTTGGGCAGCTTCAAAACTTGCTATCGCTTTTTTTGATTTAACACTGTAATTCTGCGCCACTAAACCAAAGTTGCAGCATGCAAATAGAATAATTAAAAAATACTTCATACTGCAAGTACTACGATTATTCATCCGAAATGTTTATTTAATTTACGCTTAAGGCCGATTGAATAGTTGTATGGGTTAAATCAATCAAATCATTCTGACATTCGGTATACTGCCGGGTATCAATTGGCTCATGTATCACCATTCTTACTGAACCGGGAAAAAGATTCAAGCCTTTATTGTACACCCTATAAGTATCAACAATACTAACGGGCAGAATGGGCAGACCAAGTTCAAAAGCAATTTTAAAAGCCCCCTTTTTAAATCGGCCCATCTGGTTGGAGCCACTTCTGGTGCCCTCGGGAAAAATAACTACAGACGATCCATTCGCCAGCTTTCGCTTGGCTTCTTCAATGGACTCCATGGCTGCACGCGGTGAAGAGCGATCCAAGAAAATATGACCAACTTTATGACTCGCATAACCTATTCCCGGTGCATTTCGAAGCTCTTTCTTCATGATCCATTTGAAATCAATCCCCAACCAACCATATAGTAAAAAGATATCGTAACCACTTTGGTGATTGGCAATAATAACATAGGACTGTTGTTCTTTTATATTCTCGCGTCCCATTACAGTTACCAGCATGGGCGTAAGATAACCGGTTACACGCGCCCAGGTAGCCCCCCAGAAACTACCGATTCGGGGACTGACAAGGATAGAGAAACTGGCTGCCAGGAATGAAAACAGCAGACTAGAAACGGCAAATAATGGGATGAAAATAAAGAACTTGTAGGGTTGATACAGCCAGTATGCGAATTTCTTCATGTTACAATCATCAATTTAAACAGCCCCAGGGTTGTTATCAACAACTTTTTAAAACTTATTTAATCAATATAAAAGCCCTCAACACTCATTTTTGAAATAGCTTAATGCAAAAATAGTGATTCAAATTATTGGCACAACAGGTGTTTGATATTAAAATCAGTCACGTTATGTATATTTGTGGCTCCCAAAAATGATTTGAACAAATGATGACTTCTATTAGTGATAACTGCTGCCGATGCAAAAAGTGTGAGCAAATATGTCCTGTATCGGCTATTGATATAAATAATAATAACATTAGTTATAACTGCATAAAGTGTTACCACTGTGGTGCTATCTGCCCCCAGAAGGCAATAAATGCTGAATACTTACCAGGCACAGCAACTCAAAATAACATATCACCCTACAACTTTGAGTTGCTGATGCAACAGCGTCGCTCTCATCGGAAATATAGCAACCGCAAAGTTGCACCTGAAATACTTAAAGAGTTCATCAATCATCTGCGCTTCAGCCCAACAGCCAGCAATTTGCAGACACTCAACTTTACTGTTGTTACCAATCAGGACAAGATACAAGAAGTTAATAACCTGACAATAGACACCTTAACTGGCGCCTATAACTCACTTAATGCGTTTACCAAACCACTCATCCGCTTACTTTTGGGCCAACACCGTCTAGCACAGATGGAACAATCGAAACGAAAATTTCTTAACAAGAAAGCTGTAAACAAGCAAATGATAACTTACAACGCCCCGGCAATGATTATTGTACACAGTCCGACAAGTCCGGTGGGTATGCCCTGCCATGATGCAAACATCTGGACTGGCATGGCTATATTGTATGCTGAATTACTAGATCTTTGCACATGTATCAATGGCTACATTGTTAACGCGGCCAAACGAAATAATAAGGTAAAAAGGACATTGAATATCGATCAATCAGAAACAGTTTATGCTGCTCTCCTAATTGGTTATCCACATAATAAATTTGCAAATACGGTTGAGCGAAACCCTCCGCTTATCAAAACAATTGAATAGCCATACTCTATAAATGTTTCCATTCTGATAACCCCTGAAGCTGTGCTAATATTTCAACAGCTTCGCTGCGGGTATGACCACAAAAAGTGGGCTCAGGCATAAAACCTGCGCAAACACCGGGACGCTCAGGTGAGTTAAAAATATCGCATTTATAATCAGCTGTTAGATGAGGGCATGGAACGCCACCTGGCTTACCCTCCGGCATCTTGGGTAACCTTGATGATATACTGGGCACAATACAACAGGCCCCACAATTAGCTCTACATTCCATTACATCAGCATTTTTAAACTGCCGCAAAAATATAGCATTCACCATTAATTATATACTTTTGATTGAGAAAATAATGATATATGATTTTTGAAACACCTCTGGTTCATGGCACACTAATTCGACGCTATAAGCGCTTTCTGAGCGACATCAAGCTTGATGATGGCACTACTGTGATTGCCCACTGCACCAATAGCGGCTCCATGAAAACCTGCATTGAAGAAGGCGCCGAAGTCTATCTCTCGCCGGCCAAAGATCCTAAGCGAAAAACCCGGTTTACATGGGAGATGATTAAAATCAACGATCAATGGGTGGGTGTTAACACCTCACACCCCAACCTAATAGCCTTTGAAGCCATTAAAAATGGTACAATTGATAAACTCAGTGGATACACCCACGTACAACGGGAAGTAAAAACAGGCGATAGCCGCATAGACATCATGGCACAAAACGACCATGAGACCTGCTTTATTGAAGTCAAGAATGTGACCATGAAGGACGGCAAATATGCACGCTTCCCCGATGCTGTTACCACTCGTGGTAAAAAGCACCTTGATGAATTAATCAAACTCAAGAAAGAAGGCTTACGAGCTGTTATGCTATACATCATCCAGCGAAGTGATGTGGAAATTTTTGCCCCAGCACATGAAATAGACCCAGATTATGCTTATACTTTAAAGCATGCAAATAATGCTGGTGTTGAAATTATTCCAATTCGTGTAAAAGTAAGTCCCAATGAAATTAACATTGAGAAAGAGTTGCCTTTTGAGTTAGATGCCTAACACACGACTGTTATATACAAACTTTACTATCAAAATTATTATATAATCATTCTAAATTAACATATCTACTACTTTATTTCGCTATTCATTATACTGTTGGTTTGATAATTAACTATATTTAAAAATATTGTCTCATTCAAATCCAACTCTATGAAAAGGAATATTCTAGCTACACTGTTCTTATTAACAGCATTAATTGTTAATGCCCAAAAAGCGCCAATTAAATTTGGCAAAGTCAGCAAAGAAGAAGTAGAAATGACCACCTATGAACCAGATACATCAGCTGCAGCTGTTGTATTATGCAAATACGGCCGCTTCAGTGCTTCAGACTTTAAATTTACTCGAATTGAACGAATAAAAATTCTCAAAAAATCAGGCACTAAATATGCCGAGTTTATATTTCCTGGCAGAGAAAATGACACCTTCAGAGGTAGAACTTACAATCTGGTTGATGGTGAAGTTGTTGAAGACAAGCTTAAACGTGAATCAATCTTTAAAGAAAGAGTTACTGAGCGATACTTTCGATATCGGGTAGCATTGCCTAATGTTAAAGAGGGAAGTGTTATTGAAGTTGAAACATCAACAGTAGGACTGCCAACTGAGTGGACATTTCAGCGCTCTATACCGGTTAAACACTGCGAACTATTACTTGAAGAATCAAACTATATTAACTATCGAAAAAGGATGGTTGGATACGAGCCCATTGACCATTCCGACGGCAAACGCTTTATAGCCAGAAATGTACCTGCCTTTAAAGCTGAAGCATATATCAATTCGAAAGAAAACTATATCACCAAATTTGAATTTGACTTACTCAGTGTGAACTTTCCTGGATATTACGAGTCATTTACCACCTCATGGGAAGCAGTTAATGACCGGCTGATGGAAAGTGACTATTTTGGAAGCACTCTCAAAAGCGGAGGAGGTTACCTATCTGATATTGTAAAAGAAATTGAAGCGCAGAATCTATCGCCAATTGATAGAGCTAAAGCGGCTTTTGAAGCCATTAAAACAGTAAAATGGAATAATGAAATATGGATATTTACTTCGGGTAACCTAATGTCAAAGCCCTTTAAAGAAAAAGTTGGCAATAGCACAGACATCAACTTTATGCTGATACACCTGCTAAAAAAGCTTGACATTGAGGTTTACCCTGTAGTAATCAGCACACGAAATAATGGTATGCTTAATCCATTTTACCCGAGTTATGAAAAATTAAATTACACATTGGTTTGCGCCAAAATTGATGATAAAAACTACCTGCTTGATGCCACTGAGCA
This sequence comes from Carboxylicivirga mesophila, assembly GCF_018271975.1. Classification (GTDB taxonomy): domain Bacteria; phylum Bacteroidota; class Bacteroidia; order Bacteroidales; family Marinilabiliaceae; genus Carboxylicivirga; species Carboxylicivirga mesophila. Next base: position 122,955 of record NZ_JAGUCN010000004.1, on the reverse strand, counting down.
AGAGCTTGAATTTGGCATGCTTCCGCTAAGGTGTTTAAACCATCAGGGGCGCATAGTTACCAATCAGCAAGGCCAATGGGTTGATATTATCCCTAGTTTCAGAGATTATGAAACGGTGTTTTATGATCTACAACTTGACGAAAACCTAACACTGGAAGGTGAGGTTAATTATAGTCGAACCGGTTATGCGGCATATGATTTTCGCAAGAAATTTAAAAAATATGCAGGTGATGAAGATTATCTGGTGGCTCTCGAATCAAAACACAATGGTTTGATAATTAAAGATTTTTCAATTGACAATGCAGAAGAAATCAGCCAACCAGTAAGAGACAAATACGAAGTGGAACTAAAAAACAAAGTGGAAAGAATTAATGACATGGTAATGCTTAATCCTTTTTTACTTGAAAAAGTAAATGAAAACCCATTTAAACTGGAGAAAAGAGAATACCCGGTCGATTTTGCATATTGCCGCACTAAATACCTGGTTTCAAACATTACAATCCCTGACGGCTACACCATATCTGAGTTACCTCAAGCAATAAGAATCGTTACACCTGACAAGTCAGTATCTGTTATGATTCAGCATCAGCAAAAGTTCAATAAGTTAATGACTGTCTACAAATTCAACATCAACAAAACGATGTTCTTACCTGATGAGTATGCTCAATTGAAATTGATATACGAACAAATTATAAAAAAACATGCAGAACCAGTAATTCTAAAACCTATTTCCGATGCAGCCAGCTTATAATAAATACATCTTATTACTATTAGTATGCTTCAGCTTTGGTTCAATATCTACAGCCAAAGATGCACCACAATATGCAGTAGACAAGATACCTGCTGAACTTCTAAAGAACGCGAACGCAGTGGTTCGCATCAATGAAGTAAAGCTCAACATCCTGTCTAAAAACAAAGCCAACAAAGAGGTAAAGTATGCAGTAACTATTCTAAAAGAAAATGCCATTGATGAATCATTCTTTGCTCAGGGATATGATAAATACATTAAGATCAATGATATTTCAGGGATTATTTACGATGCCAATGGGAAACGCGTTAAACGAATAAAAACAGAAGATATTCTGGATTACAGCGCTATCCAGGGATTCTCCCTTTATGAAGATAACCGTGTTAAAGCCATTGATCCTGAATACATGACCTTGCCTTTTACTATTGAATACTCCTATTCAATAGATTACAAATCATTATTCTTTATGCCATCATGGTATGTTTTCCCCGGATATAATATTTCGGTTGAACACTCAAGCTATAGCGTAACCACCCCAAACTCTTATATCCTTAGATACAACGAACTCAATCTCTCAGAAAAGGCAGAGGTCAGGCAAAGTGGTGAGCAAAAAATATATGCGTGGAAGCATGATAATTTTAAAGCAATAAACTACGAACCATTCAGTCCGCCATCATCCATCAGCTACCCTTGTGTGCAAACCGAACCCAGTACATTTAATATCAACAACTACGATGGAGATTTCTCAACCTGGGACGACATGGGGCGCTTTATGTGCGCGCTTAACGAAGACCTGGATATTCTGCCAGTAGAAACACAAAATGAAATTAAAGAACTTGTAAAAGATGTGACAGACATTCACGAAAAGGTGGCACTTATTTATCAATACTCGCAAAAGAAGAACAGATACATCAGTGTACAAGTTGGTATTGGTGGCTGGCAACCTTTCCCGGCTGAGACAGTTGACCGACTATCTTATGGCGACTGCAAAGCGTTATCCAACTACACCAAGGCTCTACTCAAGGTTGTGGGAATCGAATCCAGATATACATTGGTTTATGCAGGAGCAAGTAAACGCCCAATCAATCCAGATTTCCCAGGAAATAACTTCAACCATGCTTTTTTGTGTGTTCCTTTTCAACAAGACACAATCTGGCTTGAATGCACCAGTGCTACCTCACCTTGTGGTTATATTGGTGATTTCACCGACGATCGGTATGTATTATTAATCGAAGACAATGGCGGTAAACTTGTTAAAACACCATCTTACTCAGCTAAAGTAAATAGCCAAAGTACAATTGGGGAGGTTCAATTTACAGATAACCTATTATTAGACATAGATGCCAAGATCAAATATTCTGGGGCCAACTACGGTGATGAATACTACTTATTGCATATTGATGAAAAGGACAGGCGCAAAAAAATCATTAAAGACATTAGAATACCAAACTTTAAATTGATAGACTATCAATTGGCAGATGAGAAAACCAGTACTCCTTCTCTAACCAAAAATATGCGACTGGAAGCTTCAAACTATTGCACACAAATGGGTAACAGGACCATCCTGAAACTTAATCTGTTCAATGCGTTCAATTCGGTACCTCAATATGCACGAAAGAGAAACAATCCGGTTTACATCAAACGCAACTACAGCGAATCGGACACCATAAAATATGCACTACCTGCAGATGTAGAAATAGAAGCGCTCCCTACTAAAACTGTGCTTAGCTCAAAATATGGCGAATATGAAAGCTTTGCAGAAAATAAAGATGGTCATATCATTTACCATCGCTATTTTCAAATCAACAAAGGCACCTACCCTAAAGAAGAATTTAATGACTTCAGAGAGTTCCTTGAAAAGGTATCGATAGCCGACAATGCCAAAACAGTTCTGATTTCGAAAACATAAACAATAAAAAAAGCCGGTTACACCGGCTTTTTTTATGCTATTAATATAATCGAATTTACATACTTGTATAAGTCGACTCGGTTTTGATCTTCATCGGCATTTCCATTGGAGCAGGCAGCTGGGCCGACTCTATTGCGACGTTTCCATCCAGGCTTTGAGTGAGCTTTACCTCTGTTGGCCAGCCTGTTTTAGCATTAATATTAGCAGTAAACGACACATCGCCTTTCAGATTAAAATGCTGCGTCATACCCATTTGCTCAACCGACTGCCCTTCTTTTGTAGCCATGGTGCCTGAACCCGACAGTTTCACCTCATTACCACTCACAGCATCCACATTGTAGTTAAACGTATTGTCGATTGGAACAGGCTGCACCAATTGAGTATTGGTAGTCCACTTTGATCCAACCTTCACTTTTTCAACCGGGTAAATAATAAGCATACTGCTCATCGTATGTTTCATACTCTCATCAGAGAACTGACCTGACAACTGCTGCTTCATCATGGCCGCCTGCTGCGGATTATCACCAAAGGCGGTGGACAATTTCTCCAAGACAGCTTCAAAGCCTTTTACTTCCAAAACATTACCCCGTTCATCAAATTTCATCTGAAACTTATGACCTACAATCAGGCTAAAAGTTTTATTTAAAGGATTGTTTGGATCGGCATTGGCATCATTTGAATCATAACTCATGTTCATCATGGCCGCTTCGAGTTTAAACAGCATCGACTCAAACACCAGCTCCGAGGTATAAACATCACTGCTTTTGTCATTAATCTTAATAGAAATATCACCAGCAATAGTTGTGCTGACATTCTGGGACATCCCCGAAATATTTTGCTCAATGGCCTGGGTTGTATGCTGCTTAAGCAGATAAGTCTCGCCCACTTTGAGGTTATAGCGTAAAGCTGTTTGCGCTGATACATCTAATGAAAACAGCGCTACTGCAATTAGCAGCAGAAACAAGTTAAGTTTCTTCATAATATTAGGTTTATTAATTATAATGTTACGAAGCTAAGAAAATTTATTCAGGATTGCCCGCTGCTCCACTATTCCTTTACGCGCACATACTTTTCAATTAGCAACAGGTTCTCATCACCCAAGCCCAGCTCTTCCAACTCTTCCACTCCTTGCTGAATAAGTGTATCGCCCTTTAGCTCCAACTTAAATTTAAACGAGTGACCTTCCCAGGTGCGGGCGGTACAAAAATCAAGGTTTTCAACATACTCGCCATTGCTAAAGCTCACTGTGCCACCACCCGACATATAGGCGACTGTGCTGCTATCTTTACCCTGCTGTAAATCATGCAGAAAAAAAGCAAAATGCGTGGGAGTGATAATCTTAATCATCTCCTGCCCATCTACCATATTCGAAGTCACCGAATCTTTACTGTGATAATCGGACGATATCAACTGCCAGGCACCCACATATTGTTCCGGAAAAGTGGTTGAATTCTGGTTGATGTCATTGCACGCAAAGCACAATCCTGCCATAAGGATTAATAAAGTAATTCTCATAATTCATTTAATATTTTAAGGTTTTGAGTAAAGATAATCATCTTCTTCAAAGCAGCATCAAGTTGCAGGTGCATAAAACACCCGCCAATCATCATCGCTCAATCTCAAAACCATTATAAGTTTCAAACTGCCAAACCTCAACAATCTGACTCACATTTAATTCATATGGCTTATACAACCGATTGGTGGACACCAGCAGCAGCGACTGTTTACTTTGCACCTGATTATACACCACCTTAAATACAATACCTTCGTCGCGCGTGACAACTATACAAGGCGTACCGTCTTTAATCATCTGCCAGTTTTGAATATACGAGCCCGTCACCCAGGCGCCTTCAGGAATGGGCAACATCGAATCGCCCTGAATCTGAAACGTCCGGTATGTTTTATCTTTTGGTAAAAAGGGTAAGGAGAATTTTGGCAATGAGGCTATAAACCCAGTATCTCCATAGTCGGATGCATAGCCGGCCTGTGCTTTCACCGGCACCAGTTCAATATTCTCCTCTCCCTCATCGCTAACCGAAATAGTCAACAACCTCAACTTTTGTCCGGTTACATCAATATCAAATCCGCCTTCAATCTGCGATAACTGAAACTCCGACAATGCATCTAATTTATAGCGTACCAACGCATCGATGGAAACATTAAAATACTCGGCAAAACGGATAAGCGTTTTAAATGGCGGCTGCACACTTTTTTCATAGCCTGCCAACGTGGTGCGAGTCAGCTCCAACACAACCGACAAATCACTCTGTGACATACCCTTACGCTTTCTTAAGAACTTAATATTATCTGCAAAATACATAGACCATCCGTATTGAAATTTTTTAACCGTGATTATCAATAGCTTGCCATTCTCACCCTCATTTTGAAGGCTAGAATGATTTACAAATATACGAAACATGACTATATTATAGTCAGATAAATGACGATTTAATCGACAATTAAATGAATAAATCAATTTTGCATCTGGATCTAGACACTTTTTTTGTGTCGTGCGAGCGTTTGATAAATAAGGAGTTGATAGGCGTTCCTGTGCTGATTGGCGGAACATCAGACAGAGGTGTGGTAGCTGCCTGTAGCTACGAGGCCCGCGCTTACGGCATACACTCGGCCATGCCTATGCGTATGGCCCGGCAGCTGTGCCCACATGCCAAAGTCATAAGGGGCAACAGTCAGGCCTACAGCGAATATTCCAATACCATCACCGACATCATCAGGGAGCGTTCTCCCCTTTTTGAGAAATCATCCATTGATGAGTTTTACATTGATGTAACCGGCATGGATCGCTACATCAAAACCACCTATCTATGGGCAAAAGAACTACGCGAAGAAATCATTCACGAGACTAAGCTCCCCATTTCATTTGGACTATCTACCAGCAAAACCGTAGCCAAAGTGGGGACCGGTGAGGCTAAGCCCAATAACCACATTCAGATAGAAACGGGCTACGAAAAACCCTTTCTGGCTCCTCTATCCATCAAGAAAATACCCATGGTGGGCAACAAAACCTATCATCTGCTACGACGCATGGGCATTGAGCGGGTACGCACGGTGCAGGAGATGCCACCCGAACTGCTGGAACGCGTACTGGGCAAAAACGGCATTGCCATCTGGAAAAAGGCACAGGGCATTGACAACACGCCGGTAGTAGCGTGGAGTGAGCGTAAATCCATTTCTACCGAACGTACCTTTGAGCAGGACACCACCGACGTGTATACACTCAAAAGCATACTGGTGGGCATGGCCGAGAGTCTGGCCTATCAGCTGCGCAACAGTAATAAACTCACCTCGTGTGTTTCGGTAAAGGTGCGCTACTCCGATTTTCAAACACATACCAAACAAAAGCACATCCCTTACACATCTCTGGATCATACACTTATTGAAACGGTGAAAGACCTGTTTGAGAAAGTATACAATCGCCGGGTACTGGTTCGCCTGATTGGCGTGCGCTTTAGCAACCTGGTTGGTGGCAGCTACCAGATACGCTTGTTTGAGGACTCGTTTAAGATGATTAAGCTCTACCAGGCCATGGACAAACTGCGTGGACGTTACGGCGAAGATGCCGTCAAACGCGCTCAGGGCATGCGGGCACGCCATGTAAAACAGATGAACCCATTTAACGGACAGATGGATGGTGCAATTATTAGTCCGAAGCCCTCAATCGGTGCACAGTGCACAATGCAGAGTGCGATGCATACAAGTCCGGAGCACTAAGCACAACGCACCATGCACCGACTACTGACTACTGACTACTGACTACTGACTACTGACAATACAACTACAAACTAAATACATGCTAACTAATTGCCATTCATACTACAGTTTTAAATACGGTACCATCTCCACCGAGGATTTGATTAAGGTGCTGACACATCACGGGTACACCACCTTTGCCCTCACTGATATCAACAATACAGCAGCGAGCATTGATTTTGTGCGCCTGGCGGCTCAGCACAACATCCGCCCGGTGGTGGGTGTGGACTTTCGAAACGGCACGCAGCAGCAATACATAGCTCTGGCAAAAAACAATGCAGGCTTTAGAGAAATTAACGAATACCTGACGCCTCATCTACACGAGAAGGTCAGTTTTGACCCGCTGGCGCCATCTTTTGATAATGTCTATATCATCTATCCCTTTACCCATGACGACGACGAGCTGCGCGACAATGAGTTCATTGGCATTTCGCCGGAAGAGCTGAAACAGCTTCCCTTCTCTCCCTGGAGAAATCGTCTGGATAAACTGGTGCTTAAACACACCTGCACATTTCGCAACAAACACGATTACAATGCGCACCGTTTGCTGCGAGCCATCGACAACAACACCTTGCTGAGCAAACTACCTAAAAGCGAGCAGGCCAGTGAGGCAGACACCATCCTGCCCAAAGACAAACTGCTACAACTTTTTACTACCTATCCGCAGATTATTGAAAACACAAAAAAGTTGCTGGACTCGTGCAGCATCGACTTTAGCTTTGGCACCAACAAAAACAAGCAGATTTTCACCAGCAGCAAAGAAGCAGATTTTGAGCTACTGAAGAAGCGTTGCGAAGAAGGGCTTACTTATCGCTTTCCGGATAAAAACGAGGAGGTTGTCAAGCGTATGTACAAAGAGCTGGAGGTGATACGCAACCTGGGATTCTGCGCCTATTTTTTGGTGACGCTCGACATTGTGGACTATGCCCGCAGTCAGAATTTTTATCACATTGGCCGGGGAAGCGGTGCCAACAGCTTAGTGGCCTACCTGCTGCGAATCACCAATGTAGACCCCATTGAGCTGGATTTATATTTCGAGCGCTTTATCAACCCCTTCAGGCAGTCGCCGCCCGATTTTGACATTGACTTTTCATGGACCGACCGCGACGATGTGACCCGGTATATTTTTGAGACCTATGGCTATGAGCACGTGGCCCTGTTGGGCAACTACGTTACCTTCAAATACAAATCGGCTATCAGGGAGATAGCCAAGGTGTTCGGACTGCCCGACGACGAGATAGTAGCCTTACAGAAAAACCCATCGTCAGCCACCGAAAGTAAGTATGGCGAGTGGGTAATTAAGTACAGCCAGTTCATCGATGGTTTTCCCAGCCACTGCAGCATCCACTCCAGCGGTATCATCATCTCCGAAGAGCCCATGAGCTGCTACTCGTCCACCGAACTGCTGCCCAAAGGCTTCCCCTCCACCCAGTTTGACATGTACATTGCTGAGGATGTTGGTCTTCACAAATTCGATATTCTGAGTCAAAGGGGCTTAAGCAAGATTAAAGACACGCTGGAAATCATCCACGAGAATGCCGGTAAGGACATTGATATTGATGATATCCCCAGGCTTAAAAATGATGAGCATATTAAAGAACTACTGAAGGTGGGTAAAGCCATTGGCTGTTTCTATGTCGAATCGCCGGCCATGCGCATGCTGCTTACCAAATTGAAGGCCGATGACTACCTGCGCCTGGTAGCTGCCAGCTCTATCATTCGCCCGGGTGTAGCCAAAAGCGGAATGATGCGTGAATACATTCTGCGCTTTCAGGATGAGGGACGACGTGAAAAAGCACGGGAGGAACTGCCTGAACTATACAACCTGCTGGAAGAAACCTACGGTGTGATGGTTTACCAGGAAGATGTGATTAAGGTAGCACACTACTTTGCCGGTCTGTCGCTGGACGAAGCTGATGTGTTGCGCCGTGGTATGTCGTGGAAATTCAGGCAGCGCAACGAATTCTGGAAGGTGCGCGATAAGTTTTTCAGCAACTGCCAACAGAAAGGCTATGCCAGGCAAACCATTGCCGATATATGGCGACAAATTGAGAGCTTTGCCAACTACGCCTTTGCCAAAGGGCATTCGGCCAGCTATGCCGTTGAGAGTTATCAGGCTCTGTTCCTTAAGGCTTATTACCCGCGCGAATATATGGTTGCTACTTTAAATAACGGTGGTGGTTTTTATCGCCCTGAGCTTTACCTGCACGAAGCCCGCATGCATGGTGCTATTATTGAAACGCCCTGTGTTAACCGGAGCGACTGGCCTTGTATCATTAGTGGGAAACGATTGTTCCTGGGGTTCTTCATGCTCCATGGCCTCGAACGAAAATCAGTAGAACTATTGCTCAACGAGCGTGGTTTGTTTGGTGAGTTCTCAAGCCTGGCCGATTTTGTAACACGCGTACCCATATCGCTGGAACAGCTTTTGATACTTATCCGCATTGATGCCTTCCGATTTACCGGCAAAACAAAAAAAGAACTCCTATGGGATGCTCACTACCTGCTAGGCCACACAAAAGCGACCAAACCCGAGCCTACCCTTTTTCAAACAGTAGTGAGAGAATTTGAGTTGCCCCTTTTATGGGAGCACGAGCTCGAAAATGCCTTTGACGAACTGGAATTACTGGGTTTTCCGTTGACTTCGCCCTTTAAGCTCCTAGAAAAGCAGTTGCCCAGCCAGCTAAAATCGGCCAACCTGCCCCATTTCATTAATCAAACAGTAGTTATAGTGGGCTACCTGATAACTCGCAAACCCACACGCACCAGCAATGGTGAGCATATGTCATTTGGCACTTTTTTGGATATTGATGGATACTGGCTGGACACGGTACATTTTGCCCATTCATTTAAACGCTACCCCTTCAGAGGGCCAGGCTGTTACCTTATACGTGGCAAAGTAGTGGAAGAGTATGGCTTTATAAGCATTGAAGTAAGCCAAATGTATCGTTTAAATAACCAGACGCTGGAAGAGAATACCCGCTTACGAAAGTCAGCTGAAACGATTAGTATTTGACAGAGCAGACCATATCATCCCAAAAGCAAAGGCCACCCCGATGGGATGGCCTTTGAAATATGCTTGCATGAGTAATAATTACTCAATAATAGTCATCTCATCGAGCAGGTAACCAGCACCAGCCATTTTATCAACAATAAACAGCACGTAACGCATGTCGAGCGATATGTTACGACACTGCTCTGGGTTGAACATCAAATCACTCATCACCCCTTCCCAGGCACGGTCGAAGTTAATACCAATCAGATGGCCTTCGGCGTTCAATACCGGGCTACCAGAGTTACCTCCTGTTGTGTGGTTAGTAGCAACAAAACAAACCGGCACTGTTCCGTCCACTTCATAACGACCATAGTCTTTATTCTTATAAAGCTCTTTCAACCTGGCCGGTACGCGATAATCATAAATATCCGGATTATCCTTTTCCATAATCCCTTCAAGAGTTGTATAGTGCTTATAGTAAACAGCATCGCGTGCCGTGTACCCCTTCACCTGACCATATGACACACGCAAAGTGAAGTTGGCATCAGGATAGAATACCCTATCCGACTCGTACTTCATTTGAGCAGCCATGTAGGCCTTATCCAGATCGGCCAGCTCACTGCGGTACTTTTTCAGCTGCGGATACACTTTATTGCTATATACATTAGCAAAGCTCTTATTGAGCAAATAAGCAGGGTCCTTCTCTAATACTTTAAAGGACTTAACTGAGAAAGCATTGATAAAGTCGATTACTTTGGCTTCCTCATCAAACACTGATTTAGCAAACAGATAGTCGACATATTTATTAACATCGCCCTTAAATTTGCCATTGATCAAATTATACACATCAGGCTGAAAGGCGGCATCAATATTTTCGGCATACATACTTAACAGCTTAGCCGAAACTTCCTTATCAAGCGGCTGATAGTAATCTTTAAAGAATAATTTGACGCTTTTCACCAACCCGTCCTTAAGCTTCTGTGCAGCTTCAGCATCTAGTTCTTCGGCTTTATAAAGGGCCACCAGAGCCTCCATCTTACCAGCCAGATTAGCAATCTCAATACCATTCGACGGTATCATTTCACGATAGTAACCGTAGGTAAGATTATAGTTTGTGTACGCTTTATAAACTTTCTCATAGTTGCTCAACAACTCAGCATATTCCGGTGCCTCAGCCTTAGCCCATGCTGTAAATCCTTCTTCATAAGCTTGTTTTTTGTTGATGGCATCCAGAATTTCCAGCCCCCTGTTTTCACCAATCCATCGTTTCCAGCTATTGGAGATACGGGCATTTTTAGCTGCGTATTTAATACGAACTGCCGGATCAGCTTCCTGAAAGCGATTCATAATAGCCAGCTTCTCGGTACGCACGTCAATTAATTTTGGATTCACTGTTTCGGTCAGCATCTGCAAGTGGTATGATGGCACATACTGATAGGTGCTACCCGGATAGCCGAATACCATGGTAAAATCCCCTTCATTAACGCCTTTAAGCGATACCGGGAAATGCTTGGCTGGCTTGTAAGGCACATTATCCTTTGAATAGTCTGCCGGTTTATTATCCTTGTCGGCGTAAATACGGAACATGGAAAAATCACCGGTATGACGGGGCCACATCCAGTTATCAGTGTCACCACCAAACTTACCTATAGCCGATGGAGGAGCGCCTACCAAACGTACATCTTTGAACACCTCATTAACAAACAAAAAATACTGATTACCCTGAAAGAAAGGCTTCAACACAGCTGTGTAGTGCGTATCTTTAATCGCCTCTTCTTTGATCGCCTTGATATTTTGGGCAATGATTTTATTACGCTCCTCTATTTTCATGTCATCCTTCACGCCATCAAGCACGCGCGCCGTTACATCTTCCATTCGTTTCAGGAAAGTCACTGTCAGATTGGGGTTCACCAACTCTTCCTCGGGTGACATCGCCCAGAAACCATTCGTCAGGTAATCGTGCTCAACAGAGCTATGGTACTGAATCTGACCATAGCCACAATGATGGTTGGTCACAATTAGTCCTTTATCAGAAATCAGCTCACCAGTGCAGCCACGGCCAAAAATCACCACTGCATCTTTCAGGCAAGCCTGATTAACACTGTACACATCTTCCGCTGTCAGCTTAAAGCCCATCTCCTGCATCTGTTCGATGTTGTATTTCTTCAGTAACATCGGAATCCACATTCCCTCATCGGCTCTGGCAAAAGTTTGTAAAAACAATGCCGCCACCAATGTCAATACTATTCTTTTAATCATTCTGTTGATTTTATAAGGATTTTTAAAATTTCTGTAATTCGCTATATAATTTCTGCACAGGTAGTCCCACCACATTAAAGTAAGAACCTTCGATACGCTCAATACCTATCATGCCAATCCACTCCTGAATACCATATGCCCCTGCTTTGTCAAAAGGCTGGTATTGTTCGATGTAAAAGTCAATTTCCTGTTGCGTCAGTGTTTTAAAAAACACCTTGGTTGAAACAGTAAACGCTGATTGCTTGCTGCCGCTGGTAAGTGCAACGCCAGTTATCACTTCGTGCGCACGCCCCGACAGCATCTGCAACATCTCCTCCGCTTCTTTCTTCCCGGCAGGTTTACCCAGTATGTGCTCATCACAACACACGATTGTATCGGCTGTTATCACCAATATATCGTCTGCTTTGCAATCGGTCTCGTAAGGCTGCGCCTTCTTCCGGGCCAGGTACAGAGGTACTTCATGTGCCGGCATATCATCCGGATACGTTTCCTCAACATCCTCTTTAACCATTACATCAAAAGGGATATTCAGATGAGTAAGCAACTCTTGTCGGCGAGGCGATTGTGAAGCCAAAATCAATTTGTAGTTAGTCATTACTGAGCAACTATATTTTAAGGTTATCAATATGCAAAAGGCAAATATAAAACAATTACGCACCAATGAAATTGGATTGCGCAGATAGCCTATGTGTTTTAAAACATCTGACCAGCCATGAGAATAAACAGTACTCCCAACAGAATAATTAACTTACTGATGTTGCTGACCTGATGATAATCTGCAGGCGTACCGGCCTTTATCCATTTAACTGCCAATAAGAAGTGTGGCAATGTAAATCCGATTATAAAATAAGGCAATACATACGGGATATCCTGAAAATCATCTACATAAAAATAAACACCCCACATGGCTAATAACGAGAAAGCCACAATGATTAGTACAAAAGCTTTGGTCAGCGGTAAACCCAAGGCAATAGGCAAGGTTTTACAACCAACCGCTTTATCGCCTTTTATATCTTCTGTATCTTTAATTATCTCACGAATAAAATTGCTAATAAATGCAAAAATGGCGAAGCCACTGGTCCAGAACCAGGCTGTTGAGCAAGCCTCGGTACGTATTATAGCCTGTCCATGCACTTTACTCAACATAGCAAACTCAACCGACACCACCAGCAACACAACAATACCTGTTAAGAAGGAAATTACCAGGTTACCAATAACAATATGCCGTTTAAATGTTGTACTGTAATACCATAGTATGACCGGAGTACTGATAAACATGAGGGCATAAATTTCTTTGCGGGATACGTAAGCTATAAACAAGCCTATTAGTATACCACTAATGGTCAGCAGCACATGTAGAAAAAGGGCCATCCGGCGGGTGATATACTTACCCACCAGCACCTTATCAGGCTTATTAATCCTGTCAATACGGATGTCGAAATAATCGTTAATGATATAGCCAGATGCTGCCAGCAGCAAAGTAGCCAGCACCACCAAAGCAAATCGAAAATGGGATAAAACCGGATGCAAATCAAACTGTTCGAGAATAGGCAGAATTAATCCATAGCGTAATGCATATTGCATTCCGCCAATCATCAAAAGATTTTTAAGGCGTATCAGTTTTAGTATATACATTGTCCGGTTGCTTAGGTTACCAAATATAATCCAAAGCCCACTTACCGTGTGCCCTTAATACCTGCTCCATCACATCGCGCACGGCACCTTCCCCTCCTTTTTTATCTGATATATATTTGCATAATGACTTAATTTCTTCGACGGCATCTGATGGGCATACAGGCACTCCCACGCGTTTCATCACCGGATAATCAGGTAAATCATCCCCCATATACATCACCTCACCGGCATGCACACCTGTTTCTTCCAGCCACTCTTCAAAACAGGGCAACTTCTTTGAAATTCCAAGGTAAATATGCTTCACTCCCAGCCCCTCGTACCTTTTTTGCACCGCTAGCGTATTGCCACCGGATATAATAGCCACCGGATATCCCAGCTTAACAGCCAGTTGCAAGGCAAAACCATCTTTAATATTGGCTGTGCGCATAGGTTCACCCGAAGGATGCATAGGTATCATCTGGGACGATAACACACCATCTACATCGAAGACAAAGGCCTTCACTTTCATTAAATCTTCCTTGAAATTACTCATTCTGTTTTCACTTTTAGTGCGAAGATAAGAAAAAGGCCCTTCAAATTAATTATGAAGAGCCCTTGTTCCGACTATATTACTTACAATTCTTACATTATTCAGGTATGATCAAGTATAATTTTCCACTGACCATCAATATATTTCCATACCAGCGAAAAGTTGCCTTCAGCGTCCCCCATCTGACGTTTAAGGTGGAAACTTCCGATAACTATAACACAATCATCGGCCAATTGTTTAAACCGTTTAAACCGATAGGTTAAAGTTCCTCGATGCCCGGCTGTCGGGTAACCCTTCTGATACCTTTCCAAGGTATTTTGCCAGCCATAGGTAATGCTGTTTAGTCCCATAAAACAAAGTGAATCTGATTGCCAATACACCTGCATATATCGTTCAAAGTCACCATCATTCCACGCCTGACGCGAATCTTCCATCTGCTGTAAGATCGTCTGTTTAACTTCATCACTCACGGTACTATAGACATCCTGTTGCGGTTTACTTCCGCAGGCCCACAGACTTATGCTTACAAGTAATAGGAAGAATAACTGTTTCATAGCTTTGTTTTGTTTAGAAATTAACCTGTAACTGAATCCTGATTAGCTGACCAGTCTGACGATTAACCGGATTGGCCATGTCTTCGTAGCGGCGATCGGAGATAGTGTACATAGCCACTGCCTCAAAGGCTTTAATTGGTTGCCACTCGACGCCAATTTCCAATTCTTTAACGGTATAGCTTCGGGCATCCAGCTCAAACTTTTTACCTCCATCGTAATACATCCCCTTCACAAAGGGAAAAATCTCTTGCTTATTATGCTGAATGCGATACATAACCTGGGCATAGCCACCGTGTAACTTTTCTTTACCTATTGAGCCAGTTTCATTGGCTGCATCATATGCAAACTCCGGTCCCACACCAAAATTATATTCGGCCTGAAAACCAAATGGCTGAGGGTAATAAACAATCGTACCTGCTATACGCTGGTCGGCAAAGGTTTTGTCCATAGCCGATTCTGAGCTTAAACTACCGTCATTATTTCTTACAACAACGCCATCAGTAACCGATGTCATCTTGTATTTGCCTGTATATCCCTGCAGACCGAATTCCATAAACTGACCAGAGTTCAGTTCGATTGGATAGGCAAAACGTGCAGCTATATGTGGAATTTTCTTCTCATCAGGAACGAGGCTGTTACCCCGCTGACCATTATAAAACATGACGTAAGCCATCCCATAATCACCTGATCCCTTAATTCCTTTACTTTTAAGCGTTTTAAAACGCTCGCGAATTTCCTGAGGAGCATAATGAATACCGATTCCCATATCACGCTCATCCCTAACAGCACTATTAAGCGGATCATTACGATCGAGTGCCAGCCTGTCCTGCGACGATTGCAGGTTTTCAAAACCAAAAGGAATTTTACTTTGTCCACCTCTCATTCTCCATTCGCCTGCCGGATCAAGAAAATAGTCGAAATAAGCATCGCGCAACTGTCCAAGATTTTTACCATCTGAAGCAAAGTCGGCCTGAAAATAGAAGTATAATCGAGGATGCACCTGGCCACTGACTTTTAGTCGCATCCGCCGAATTGAGAATCCGTCATACCCACCATAAGTACGGTCACCCTGAGGATTTTCCATATCAGGATTTGTTTTGTACAAATCATTGTAACGGAGCTGCATATATCCGTTAACTTTTATTTTGTCGTACCAATTGGATAAGCTAATTGAGCTAGCTTCATTTTCTTGCGCTTCTGTCACTCCTCCTATCAACAGCAGACACAATAATGCAAATGTATTTTTCATTTTGTCTAGTCCTATGTTCCTGTGTGTGAATCTAATGAACATCATTCAACAATGATAAAGCATTATTTTCGGGCAACAAAAGTATACATTCATGTATGATAGTTTTACTTTCCATATCAAAAGTAACTAAACTTAACGATTAATTAACATTGGACCCGCCTGATATTTTTTTACTATTTTCACTCACTCATTTTACAGAACGGTTGCGAAACAATGACATTACCAGATAAGTATAACACAATCGCCCAATTATCAGAAGGTATTTATAAAGAGAAAGGTAGCAAGTTTATAGCATATGCTTACCCCATAACAAATGAAGATGAAATAAAAGAGCACATTGCCGTACTCAAAAAACAATTTTACGATGCACGTCACCATTGCTATGCCTGGCAATTAGGTGTTGATGGCAAACAATTCAGAGCCAATGACGATGGAGAGCCCTCTGGGACAGCCGGTAAGCCCATTCTGGGACAAATACGCTCACATGAACTAACCAATATTCTAATTGTAATCATCCGCTATTTTGGTGGCACTAAGCTAGGCACCAGCGGACTTATACGCGCCTATAAAGAGGCCAGTATTGATGTCATTAATAATGCCACTATTATTGAAAAAACAGTTAATGACCATTACTTGATAAATTTCGATTACGGCGTGATGAATGATGTGATGAAGGTTATTAAAGATGAGAATCCTAATGTTCATCAGCAGGATTTTAACTTGCGTTGTGCTATTGAGTTAAGTTGCCGTCAGTCCGAAACAGAAGCCTTAATAAATAAACTCGAGAAAATTGAATCTGTAAACATTGATTTCATCAGAACTGTATAAAGCAAAATACCACCATGAAAAAATACGATATCATCGTTACCGGCGACTGCAACATAGATATCATTTTCAATAATTTCAATAAGATACCGCACTTTGGAGAAGAAGTAATAGCTCATGATTTTGATATTGTTTTAGGAAGCTCGGCAGGCATTACAGCAGCTCACCTGGCTGCATTGGGTGTTAATGTGGCATATATTGGTGCCATTGGTGCCGATAGTTTTGGGCAGCAGTTTAAAGAGTTGCTTGGTTCATACGGGGTTTGCACCAACTATATGATTGAAAAAAAAGCTTATAAAACAGGCTGTACGGTAGTAATGAGTAAGGATGAAGACCGGGCAAACCTGACGCATGCAGGTGCAATGGCTCAATTAACACCACAAGATATTCCAGTTGATCTGCTTGCCTCAACACCTTATTTTCATATGTCAAATCCATATGTATTACCACACTTCCGAAATGTATTGCCCCAGTTTTTTAAAGCCATAAAAGAGCATCAGGTACATACATCATTAGACCCACAGTGGGATGTAGAAGAGAAGTGGAATACCAACCTCAGGCAGCTGCTTCCTTATGTTGATGTATTCTTACCCAATGAGAAGGAACTTCAATTACTGCTAAAAGGTAACAAACTGGAGGTCGAAGAGCTGCTTCAAGATTATCAGACCAAGATTATTAATACTTGCGGCAGTGATGGGGTTCAGCTTATCAGTTTGAAAACAAGACGCTCCTACTCGTCATACCAAAATACAAAACCGGTGGACTGTATTGGTGCAGGCGATGCCTTTACGGCAGGGTTTCTGGCCGGTACTATTGATGGTAAAAACACTGATGAAGCCATAGATATGGGGTGCAAAAGCGGTGCTTTATCCACTACTGTGGCTGGAGGCGGCGTTCCTTATTCATCCCGCGAGGAATTTGAACCGCTTTTCAATCAATTTATTAACCATTAGAAGCAGCCTACTATTGATGCAAATCAGCTTTTTAGTGATCCAATAGGTGTATTTTGCATGCCCATAGAAACATTGACCATGCCATATTTCAATATCTTCATGACCGTGACAGGTGCTTCACTTGCCGGACTAATGCTATTAATGCTTATTACCTCACTAATAGAAAAGCGCACCCCTGCAGTAGTTAAGGCAGCTGTATTAATGCTTATTTGCACAGTTGTTGCAACCCTTCCTTACCTCCTTGACAATACATACAAGGGATTGATTATTGCATTTGATTCAATGGTTATACTTGCCGGGCTATACCTGTTTATCCCCCGCATGTTTTTTAAGACATACAATGAAGCTCTTGCCTCAGGACAAATTGATGAAAGAACCATCATGTTCTCGCGAAATGAACTAAAGCCCAACACTCAACAATACCAACAATACTACCAGATGCATCCCGACCATCTGGATAATGATGAAAAGTTCAGAAAGCTACCTGGTTTATTAAGTCCACAGTCTACATTTTATAATCCGCTCTCGTTTGGGGCAACAGATGCCCTCTTTCATATTGTGGATGGCTTACACCAGTATGTTGAAGGCCAAGCCAAAGACATATCTCACTCCATTACCCCAGATAACTATGGTCAGTTTATTAAGCAGTGGGCGAAAAAATCAGGCGCTGTATCCATTGGCTATACACAGTTAAAGGATTATCATTGGTATTCTGTTGGCGGACGAGGCGAACGCTATGGGAAAACGATAGAACGTAAACATGCTAACGCTATTGCTTTCACAGTTGAGATGGATCATGATATGGTTGCTGCCGCTCCCAGAAGTTCAATTATCATGGAGTCGGCTAATCAATATCTGCAAGCAGGTATTATTGCCACACAAATAGCCATGTTTATACGCAATTGCGGATTTGATGCACGAGCCCATATTGACGGAAACTACCAAGTGGTAGCTCCTCTGGTAGCACGTGATGCTAATCTGGGAGAAATCGGGCGGATGGGATTATTAATGACTCCTGAACATGGCCCAAGGGTACGAATAGGTGTTATTACAACTGATATGCCTTTACCAGTTGAAAACCGGAAATATGATAATAGTTATGAAGACTTCTGTACCAAATGCCTCAAGTGTGCCGAAAACTGCCCCGCTACTGCTATACCAGAAAAGAATAAAACCAACATTGATGGTGTTGAAAGATGGCAAATAAACTCCGAAAAGTGCTTTAACTATTGGTGTAGTGCCGGCACCGATTGCGGGCGTTGCATGAGCACCTGTCCATATTCGCACCCCAACAACACCCTGCACAATATGGTGAGGTGGAGCATTCGACATTTTCCAAACTTCCGCTATTGGGCGGTTAAGATGGATGACTTTTTTTATGGTCGAAAATCATCACCTGCTCAGTTACCAAACTGGATGCAAACACCTAACTAATAGTTCGCACCTTGACTTTATCAGCCGGATTACCTCTATATATCACATATGGTTCCAGTGAGGAGGAGGCCACACTGTTAACGCTCAAAACTGAATGGCTCCCACAGGTAATACCACCAGTTACAATACTTCTGGCCCCAAGCCACACTCCATCTTCAAGGAAAACAGGTGCCACCATTAAATCGAAGGTGGAATACTTATAATTATGGTTGCCGATCAGAATGAAGGCTTCTTGCGATAAACAACAGTTTTTCCCGATAATAACCTTATCCAGGTTATCAATCCACACGCGCTCGCCAATCCAGGTATTATCGCCAATCTCTAACTTCCAGGGATATTTAATATTCACACCTGGTTTAATCACTACCCCTCTCCCTACTTTGGCACCAAACAGACGAAGCAATCGCACTTTTAGACCAGATAATGGATTACATGGATTGATGAAAAACAGGGCATTAACAAAAAACCAGATGGTCCTTTTAAAATAACCGGCTCCTTCATCAAACCAGTCATTATTATATTTAGATAAGTCGGTACTTTTCATCGTTTAGTTCTATTCAGTTACAGTGTTGAAAGTACTACTTTATTAGGTGGTGGCAAATTTTAAGGTACTGTTTTAAGCAAGATAAAAGCTGTTGACAGAACGGATAACAGTATTCTCCTAATAACCAGATTAGATAGTGTTTGATGATTAATTAATACACATTAAAAAAAACCCTGTAAGTACTCACTTACAGGGTTTTTAAAATTGCTTCCGCTTTCAGCGGAGAGAGAGGCTCTCGAACCTAGAATTTTGATAGTATTAAGACTACCTCATATATCCCGTTAATAGTGGGTATTAATAAAATTTGGCATTTAATTAAATTTATCAAAATATACTTTGATATCTCAAATAATGCGTGTAAAATTGCGTGTAACATTTTTACACACAAAATGAGATATAAACTGTCATTAGAAAAGCGTAAAAAGGATGGCGAGATAATTATAGAGAACGTGCCAATCCGAATTGCAGTTAATCACAATGGGCAACGCATTACCTTGTCAACGGGTTATCGTATTGATGCGAAAGCATGGGATGAAAAAGGTCAGGTAGTGTTGCAGGGATACCATAATAAACAAAAGGAACCATACAATATTATCAACTCAAAGCTTGCATTACAGAAAAGCTTTCTCGATAACTTCTCTCTTAAACATCAGATTGAAAGATTAGAGATAGACCTTGAGAAGCTCAAGGTAGACTTTGCTGAAGAATTTTCTCGGAAGAAAAATGTTAAGCATCAGGAAGTCGAGCAAGAATTGAGCTTTTTTGAATTATATGACCTATTTGTCAAAGAGAGAGGCAAACAAAATGATTGGATGCAGCCCACCTATACGAAATTCAAATCTCTTAAGAAGCACTTAGTGAATTTCGACAAAAAGCTACATCTGGATAAGCTGGATGAAGAGAAATTGACCGACCTTGTTGAATATCTGCGTAAGGAAGGAAAAATGAAGAATACTACGATAAAAAAGCAACTTGGCTTTTTGAAGTGGTTTCTCAAGTGGGCAGTAGAAAAAAATCACACCAACAATAATGCCTATCAAGGCTTTAAACCGAAGTTAAAAACAGCTGATAAGCAGGTTATCTATTTAAGTTCTGCCGAACTGGATTTAGTGCGCAATTATAAGATTCCGGAATCTAAACAATACCTTGAACGAGTGAGAGATGTGTTCTTGTTTTGCTGTTATACATCATTGCGCTATTCTGATGTGTATAAACTACAAAAGCATGATATCAAGAAGGGTAAGATTGAGATAGTAACCCAGAAGACAACTGATAAGTTAAGTATTAAACTTAACTCAAAAGCGATAGAGTTGATTGATAAATACAAGGAATTTCATTTTAAGGATGAGAAGGCCCTGCCCGTTATTTCCAATCAGCGTATGAATGATTACCTAAAGGAGCTTTGTGAATTAGCGCAAATCAATGAGCCAGTAACTGCTATTGATTTTGTTGGGAATAGAAGGATTGAGAACACCTATCCAAAGTACAGTTTGGTAGGTACTCATACCGGTCGACGAACATTTATTTGTAATGCTCTATTGAATGGGATGCCAGCCCATGCTGTTATGAAAATCACAGGTCACTCCGATTATAAGGCGATGCAGCCATATATTGATATTGTTAGCAAGGATGTTGACAATATGGTAGATAAGTATATTAACTTTTAAATTAATTCATAATGTATAATGCAATAAATGAAATAAATAAGAGCATTGAAATTCTTCTTTTAATAATCGATATGATGAAAGAAGAGATTAAATCTGACAATTTCGAGGAGCTTTCTAGACGGATTGAAAATGAAGAATTTATTTATGATATCGATGATTGTGACCCAACTGCGATACTTTCAGCCTTAGAGACAATCTTTTTTTCTCTCCAATCTAAGGGAGGCAGAGAGGTGGTTGAAGATATTTATATTAAAAGAATTGAGACAGACTTAATCTATGTGTTAGTTCATCTTATAAGATGCTCAAGACGGGTAGATGCTAAAGTTTCGGATAATCCTGATAATGATATATATATAATAATCAAAGAGTATATCGATGATTTTTTTTGTGTTGTGGAAGAAATATCTGACAATGTTCAATATTTCTACAGGTCTATTTTAGGAGTTGATATTGAACTTAATCCATTTGAAAGTTTAAAGGCAGAAAAAGTAACATTTAAAGATGTATGTGGTGTTATTGGATACACCGAAAATAGAATAACACAAATGTTAAATGACAGTGAATGCAAGTTCATTGAAGCTTTTGATAATTATTGCAGGGAAAATAAAATAATGGATGTATCCAGGAGGCAATTAAAGGAATTGGCAGTCTATAAATACTTGAGCGGAAGAAGCTCGAAGAAGATTGCTTTTAATGGAACGCATACTGATATCTTTCGTGTTGCGAACATATTTAAGTTAGATGTGGCAAAAGCAAATACAGTTTTTGATAATGGAAAAGGAAAAATGACTAATAATCACAATCCAAAGAACAATGTCAATACGCCTCTTGATGAATTCTTTAAAACGCAGTATAATTTGCATTTTAAAGACAAAGCAAGTGATCTTTTATCATTTGAGTATTGTTTACCAATAAAGTGACCCCACAAAAGAAATGATAGTCATATATCTCATAATGTGATTGATATGAGGTGATTTTTCTGAAAAACCCCAACTGACCCCACGTAAACCCAATCTTGCGTGGGTTTTTTTATGCTTTGTTCGATTATAGTTTCGTAGCATCAAATTTGATTAATTAAAGTATGCTAGTGTACTAATTATTAATTCAATAAAAATTAGTAAAGATGTATAATGACGAAACTCCAATTGTAATGCTTACAGTTGGGGAATTAAAGGCACTGATTGGACAAAGAGCCGAAGTGGAATTAAAACAGGAGAGTTTTATAAATAATGAAGAGAAAAGTTATGTCTATGGCTTGTCTGGTATTAGGAGATTATTCAATGTCTCGCACGCCACTGCACAACGATATAAAGACACCATTCTTAAGGATGCCGTAATGCAGAATGGGCGAAAAATAATTGTAGACAAGAATAAGGCTATTGAGTTGTTTAATCAATGTAGAGGGAGGTAATATGGATGTTAACAACCTAAATCAGTTCTTTGAATGGAAGCATAACTCAGGCATTGAACAAGCTGATAGCAAGCTCGCAAATATTAGTTACTCCATTTATGAGTTCAGTAGAGCCGCCACTATCCAAAATATACCAATCATTTTTTAGCTAATACATGTCAGTTATAAATAATTCTAACGGATGGGTGAGCGTGCATAGAACCCTTACTTCTTCTTCATTGTGGCTTTCTGAAAAATTCACCAGAGGTCAGGCCTGGGTTGATATGATATTACTGACAAATCACTCTGCGGGCTATATACGAGTCAGAGGCATTAGAGTACCATTGGCAAGAGGACAACTTGGCTGGTCTCAGAAAACACTTGCAGAAAGGTGGGGATGGTCAAGGGATAAGGTTAAACGATTCTTAAATGAGTTAGAAAGCGATGGCATGATAAGTCAACAAAATAGCAAGCTAACTAGCATTCTAACAATTGTTAACTACGACCATTATCAAAACAACCAACATCAAACGGGCAACAGACCAACATCAAACCAACATCAAACCGACACTAACAATAAGGTTAATAAGGAGAATAAGGTTAATAATGAAAATGGAGAGTTTACCCCTCCCTCACTTGAAACCATTATTTCTTTCTTTTTAGAAAATGTAAGTTCAAAGGTAGAAGCTGAAAAATTCACGAACCATTATACAGGGAATGGTTGGATGATGGGAAGTAGTAAAATGCAGAATTGGAAATCGGCTGCAAAAAACTGGATAATTCGTTCACCTTCTTTCAATCAAACAAAAGCGACAAGCCATGAAACAAATAAAAACAGAAGTCAAAAATCAGCTAATAGAACTGAAGAACCAAAGCTTACCCGCACAGAACAAGCAAAACAAAACCTCCTTGCCAGCGTCGCGGCAATGGATGATAGACTATTATAAGCAGAGATTCCCAACTGTCACAAGCTTCTTTATGGCGGCCAACTATACTCGCATAATTGAGCATAAAGGCCACTTACCACAAGAAGAGTTAATTTATTCTTCTGCCATTAGATTATGCGAAATTGACAAGATTTACGGGAAAGGAGTGGCAAAAAATTTTGTAATTGCATATCTGATTAACTTTTGCGATTTACTAAACATTAAGGAAGATGCAAAGTTAAATGAAATACAACTTAGTACATGCGCTTTGAATATTCTAATGCGATGCAATGGTATAACAATTTCAGAGCTAGCTGATATGATTAGAAAATTTAGCTCTGGTAGATATGGACAATTCTATGGCCAAATGGATATTATGACTATAGGTGAGTGGACAATGGTCTATATGAAAGATAGAGGTGACATAATTTTAAATAATGACCAGCTTACTCGCTTTATTTTAGAAAGAGATAAATAACATATTTAGAATTAACAACAAAGCTGGCATCTTCTCCGCTTTGTAAAAAACAGCACTATATGAAGTAAAATTGCCTATTACGCACATCAGAGTTCGAAGCCAAACGCTCAGATGTACAATAATACCCAGAAAAATGACTGGCAAAAGTCAATTATCAAATTCGAAAGAATAAGGACAATTTCACAGCTTCACCAAATTATTGACTGAATAATTCAACGAATAATCTCATAGATAAGTGTATTGGAAATGTGTAAATTACCATAAAGGGAACCATCTCTATTGAAGATATTCTTGATATTATCAAGAAATGCGAACATCATTTGGATCAACTTTTCGCGACAAAAGCGCTATAAATGCTCAAAACCAGCACAATATTGAGGAAATAGCACGAGACGAAATAAGAATCGCTGAACTGCGCCTTATAGAAGAAATTAACGCCAATTTATACTGTAAACGGAGGAAAGATTTTCTAGAAGTCAGCAAATACCTATTAACTGGCAGTACCAAGAATGAAGCCAATATTAATGAAGTAAACTTTCTGAAGATTTTGAACATCGGCCTAAGGCAATTGGTGTCAGAGTTAAATTTTGAAAAACGCATGCCTAAAAAAGTCTGGCTAGTAATGTAATTTTCATAAATAAGGCTCTGACAACAACCGGATTGCACGAAGATTGAAAGGTCTAGTATATTATCGGACAATAGTTCATCCTATATTTTGCATGAGTTGCAAAATTAATAGAATATTTTGGCATGAGGCATGTCAGGGGAGTACCATATCATACCATGACTCAAGGCAAGATTGAGTGGTATCACAGGATGATGAAGAATACAATTAAACAAAACAACTATTTCTGCCTGGATGATTTACGTAACAGCTTAGCATTTAACAATTACTACCATAATTAGTATTGACATGAAGCGTTAGATAGCTAACACCATCTGACAATTATTTAGACAATACAGAACAACGCCTACATTAACGAATGCAAATTAAAAATCAAACTTCAAGAAAGGATAAGGAGCATAAGAAAGCTGAATCCTAGTAGCAAATGAAAACTCTTAAAGTTTACAACAGCTCATCATTATTTACCTGATTTAGCTGTTTGGAGAATAAAAAGTATCTCTTAATTTTAAGCATAAATTTGTCAAAAATTTTGACTTAAAACATAAGACCACACTACCATTATACACAATTGCCACAGAACCTAACAAAATTATGATTCAAAATACAAAATTTCACAGGCCAAAGATTAACAACGATATAATTACCAGAAACCGATTATCTTCAATCATTGAGAACAATGTTAATAAAACAGCAACACTTGTAATAGCACCTACCGGATACGGAAAAAGCATTTTGGTAAGCCAGTGGTTAGAGTCTTCCTCAAAATACTATTGTTGGCTCTCTATTGATGATGACCTCAATGCAGCAGATAGTTTTTTCCGGCACTTATTGTATGGTTTATCCAAAAAATTACCCGGCATTTTCAATAGATATGTATCTGCTAATATCAATTCGGACCTACCTCCCGAAAAAGTAATAGCAGACTATATAACTAATGAATTCTGTAATGTAAATGAGGAATTCATTTTAGTATTTGATGATTACCATTTAATTTCCGACCCTCAAATAAATAGGTTTGTCGAGACCTTGATACACAGTCCAAGTCCTAAAGTACATTTGGTTTTAATATCACGAAAAAAACCTGACATTAATATTAGCAAGCAACTTTCATTTGGTGAATTAAAAGAAATTGGTGTAACGGACCTAATAATAAATAACGAAGAATTAGAAGTATTATCACAATCAACTCATTACAGAAGCATTAAGCCAGATGTTGCTCAAACAATATTAAACTACACCGAAGGATGGGTTATAGGTGTGAAGATGGCTTTGTTGTATTGTTCAAATCAGAATAATTCTGACACGCTTGAATATAAATTTGAGTTAAATAAATCTCACTTTAAAGAATACCTGCTACAGGAAACAATTGCTGTATTATCAAAACCTGTGCAAAAACTGATGTTGGTTTCTGCTATTTCCACTTCCTTTAGTTTAGAATTTCTTAAAGCAATCTTAATCAATGAAAAAACGAATTATAAACCCAATGATTTAAAAACACACTTCCTACAATTAGTTACTTCCTCACAGTTTATTATTTCCTTAGATGAATATGGTAATTGGTATAGATATCATCATTACTATTTCGATTTTCTGTCCGAATTATTAAAGAAAACAAAAACCAAGGTTGAGATACAAGGCATGCATAAAAAAGCTGGATTGTTTTATGAGCAAAATCAAAATATTGATAAAGCCATCCAGCATGGCATTGAAGCCAATGATGTTAAGTATGTAGTTGGTCTATTTAAAAAATATAAGCATTCATTGTTGAATAAAGACCAGTTTACAAGATTGCAAAAATGGTTGACCCTTGTCCCTGAACAATGGCAGCAAAATGAACCTGAAATACTGGCAACCAGAATCTTTTTCCACGATAGTAATGCCGATTATGTAGCTATGCAGAAGGATAGTGAATTATTTAGCCAATGTACTCCGTATAAAAAAACCTTAACAGGTGATAAAGCCAGATGGTGGGCTGAGGTGAAAGTAGCTCATGCTTCACTAATGTATCTGACCGAACAAATTGATGAATGTATAGCTCTGAGTCAAGATGCGTTAAACAAATTACCTTCTGAAGCAAGTTATGTGAGAGATGTTGCTTTTTTCCTTAAACTGCTGGCACTCCAGACTAAAAACCAACAGAGCATAGCTGAATCTGAATATAAGAACGTGCTTAATGCAATTCCTTTTTCAGATAATGATAAGCGGATGCGTTTATTCGCCTTAAAAGCCATGTTAAATGCTTTTAATGGAGACATTGATGGAACTAGAGGTTTCGCAAAAAAGTGCATCGCTTTGTCGAAAAACAGTAATCTTTACGTATCAAAAATATATGCTCATTACTTTTACCAAACAGCTTCATACCTAAAGAATGATTTATCTGAAGCAAATATATCTGGCATTGATCTTAATAAATACATTTACATGGGCCGCCCAATCTGGGGGCTTAATTTTCTAATTACGAAAGGATTTGTTCTTAATGCACTTGGAAAACGTTCAGAACTAAAAACAGTAATGAACCAATTAAACGAATTTGCAAGTAACTATCCACAAACGCCCATATTATCAATTGTTAAGGCATTTGAAACAGATGTATGCCTTATTAATAATGATATTAAAATGGCTAGAAAATTAAGTGCAGAAGCCGACTTTAACCCCTTCCCCCCTTATTGTTTCGCATTCTTTCCTCAACTGACACAAATAAAGTTATGGCTGTATTTACGAACAAATAGCAAACTGCAAAAAGCTAAAAAAGAATTAGACCAATTGATTGACTTCGGAATCAGAACAAACCGTATTAACCTTTTGCTTGCAGCCAAACCATTACAGGCACTCTTATTTTTCCTTATTGGTGATCATCATAAATGCATGGCTGCCTTTATTGAAGCCCTTAATTTTTCTTATGAAAAGGGAGTAGTTCGCAATTTTCTGGATGTTGGTACTCAAATGCAAACCCTGATTGAAAATTACATTTACCACGGGTTTACGCACCCTTATTTTGAAGTTGTTCATAATGCCTTTTTGCAAGAAAATATTAACAAGCGATTTGCTGAGAAAAGCTTAGCTAAAGCCTCTTTTATTAACCCTCAGTCTGGGAAAGTTAAAATCACCATGAATGAAGTAAATTTATTGAAAATGCTTCACAATAATTTTCAAAATAAAGAAATTGCACAGGAAATTGGCATCACCACCGATTCTGTTAAAAAATCTTTATACAGGATGTATAAAAAACTAGGTGTAAATAATCGCTCAGATGCTATTTACAAGGCAATCGAGGTCGGACTTTTTAAAGTTGATAATACATAAGTAGGATTATCAACCTTAAATACACAATTGTGTCTACTTTTTGTCCACCCAACTTTTATAGATAAATGGATAAATATATTGTAAGTTTGAATTTAACAACTAACAGAAGCCTTATTACGACTCTCTTTTAAGAGTTTAAGCAAAAATGTTCTGTATTTTAAATTTATGTCAAACTTTGATCAAACATTAATTTCTATGAAAGTAAAAGTTGTAACTCTGAGATTATCAGTGCTTATGCTTGTAGTAATGAGTTTCAGTGCTCATGCTCAAGATGAATCGGTCACGTTAATTACCAATGTCAATATATTTGATGGTGTCAACGAAAAACTGCTGGAAGGCTATGACGTTCTAGTAGTCAAGAATCTGATTAAAAAGATTGATAAGAATATTAAAATTGCCGATGCCTACGAAATTGACGTAAAAACAGGTGGGTTAAAAGCTATGCCTGGTGCCTATGCCAATGATTTTTCAGACCGTGGCGAAAAAACCGTAATGGTGTACGAGCCTGAAAAAAACACAAAGAAAAAGGTAAAGGTAACCAAAATTGATGGTGAAGGCCGTACGCTTATACCGGGCCTAATAGATGCACACTGGCATACTACTTATGCTTATACACCAGCAACAATTCTTTTGGCAAACCGGGGTGATATGGCGGAAGTGGCTATCATTAGTATGAAAGGTGCAGAAGAAACCCTTTTGCGAGGGTTTACAACCGTACGAGACATGGGAGGAAATCCTTTTGCTATAAAAAAACTAATTGATTCAGGTGAATTTCCAGGTCATCGAATCCTACCATCAGGCCCTTTTATGAGTCCAACTGCCGGGCATGCTGATTTTTACAGTAAGCTCGATTCTCCTCGAGATAAAAATATCATGAGTTATTGGGAGCGCAACATGATGGGGATGACCTCAGACGGCGTGGCAGAAGTACAACTAAGAACCAGAGATATTCTTAGATATGGAGCTACGCAGATTAAGATTTGCACAGGTGGTGGTGTGTCTTCTGTTTATGACCCACTGGATGTAAGTGAATATTCTATTGCTGAGGTAAAAGCAGCAGTTGAAGAAGCAACTAACTATAATACTTATGTGGCATCTCACGTGATGACTGACAGAGGAGTACGCGCTTCTGTTGAAGCAGGTGTTATGTGTATTGAACATGGCTTTTTTGCGTCAGATGAAACCCTTAGGTTAATGAAGGAAAAAGGTGCCTGGCTGAGCCCTCAGGCCATGAAAGAAGAGGATATGGTTTGGGCAAATCCAATTAGTGCAGCCAAGTATAAGCAAGTTACTGATGCAGTGGCAGATTTATACCCAAGAGCAAAAAAGTTTGGTGTTAATATTGCCTTTGGTACCGATCAGTTATTAGATGCTTCGAAGGCTTATCAGCAGAGTCTGTATTTAGTTCGTTTGGGAGAATGGTTTACTCCTTACGAAGTATTAAAAATTGCCACATCAGAAAATGCGCGACTTCTGGAAATGAGTGGCCCTCGTCATCCCTACCAGGAAGGTTCGCTTGGAGTTGTAAAGGAAGGTGCTTATGCCGACTTAATCCTTGTTGATGGTAATCCGCTAAAGAACCTCGAGTTGGTTGGAGATCCAGAAAAAAACTTTGTAGTAATTATAAAAGACGGCAAGGTGTATAAAAATACCACCAAATAATTTTGACATATTATTAATGAATGGGTGTGATGTACTTTACGCCCATTTTTTTACCTAATTATATAAATCAAAATGAAAAAGACACTTTTATTTTCAATTATATTTTCTCTTAGCATAATAGGTTTTGCCCAGGAGGAAGAAAGTGCTTCTGATTTAGCAAAGAAATTAGCGAACCCCAATGCTACATTGGGCCAAATGCTGTTTCCAATTGACTATATCCATTATAGTGGAGATATACCCGATGCCAATAATCAAAATGCCTTTCTTCTGAACTTTCAGCCTTCTTTGCCCATACCAGTGTCTGAAGGCCTTAATCTATACGTAAGACCACTCATACCAATCTATTTATCCCAGCCGGTTATCGGATCCAGTGATTTTGAATCGAAAGGTGGATTGGGCAATATAAGTGCGGATATTGCTATTGGTAAAACATGGCCATCGAAGTGGATAACCTTGGCTGGTGTATTTGGAGGGTTTCCTACAGCAACCAATAAAGCATTGAGATCAAGTCAAGTGACTCTAGGTCCTGAGTTTATGGTAGCTAAATTAACAAGTTTTGGTGCACTTGGGATTATCATAAGTCATGCCTGGGGAGTGGGTGACCCGAGTGATCCTGACGCTACATCCACTACAGTAACACCTGATGATTTTTGGATTGCGGCCAGTGGTTCGGCTAATGCCAGTGTTACAGCAGGGCAATATTTTTACACTATAAACCTGAAGAATGGATGGCAGATAAATGCCACACCGACTTATTCCTACAATCATAATGGCACAGATGGAAATAAATTTACTTTTCCAATTGCTACTGGTGCACAAAAAGTGCTTAAAGCCGGTAAAATGCCTATTCGTTTAGGTTTACAGTACTGGTACTACGTTGCTCGCCCAGATGCATTTGGACCTCAACATCAGATTAGATTTACTGTTGCACCCGTAGTTCCTCTGCCTTGGTAACAGTTAGGTGAAAATTATAATAAAGCTCATATTATGAAGTACAATCGTATTTTATTTTCCTCATTAATAGTTGTGCTAACTACAATAAGTGCCTCACTCAATGTGTTGGCACAAAATCCCTATTCGCAACTTAGAGGAAGCGAAGAGGATAGTTTGATGACCAAGAATTTTCCAGGTGCCTGGAATTTACCTGGCACCGATTTATATATGAAAATAGGTGGGTACTTCAGGATTGATGCCATCTATGATTTTAATGGTGCAGGCTCACGCAATCAGCTATTGATTGGACAAATACCGGTAGAAGGAACCCCAGAAGCTGATGCAGGTCCGTTTTTTAATATGCACGTTCGTGAAACACGTTTTAATTTAGACATCAGACGCACCACTGGCTTAGGTCGCTCTCTTAAATTCTTTATTGAATTCGATTTTTTTGATGAATCATTAAAGTCGGGACAACCTCGCTTGCGACATGCCTTTGTTAAATATGGTAACCTTGTTATTGGCCAGACATGGACCAACCTCTCTGATTTGCGAGTTTTCCCATTTATTATGGATTTTTCTGCTGGAGATGCCTTATTTGGAGGAAGATCTGTTCAAATACGTTGGGAACAAAATTTTAAAGAGCATTGGCAGTATGGTGTGTCACTGGAGATGCCTGAGATTGATGGCATATACAACCCAAATGAACAAGCAGGGGAGATTATGCCGGTTTTGCCGGTGTTCTCGGCCCGACTGAGTAATAACAGAGATAATGGCATGCTAATGTTTGGCGCCCAGGTGGAACAATTACGTTGGTATGGCAGAAAGCAGGGGCCCACCGCCACCGCCTTATCCTGGGGTGCGGTCTTTAATGGCCGTCAAACAATAACTCAAAGATTCTATGCCACCTGGCACGCCTCCTATAATCGTGGAATGGCTAGTCAGATATTAATATTTACGGGTTCAGAACAAGGAGCTGTACTCACTCCATCAGGAGATTTACATTTGGATGAGGCAATTACCCTAGCAGTAGGTGGTGGCTATCAGTTATCAAAGTCTTTTTCTGCTAACTTTGCGCTTGCCCAGTTTAACAGAGGCCGCCTAGATTTTCGTCCGGATGATACTTTGAAGAAAGGCTTAATGGGGCATGCCAATATTATGTGGACAATTGATGCAAGTGCCATGACAGGTATTGAATATGCATGGGGTAACAGAAATAACATTGATAATGCAAAAGGAAATGCTTCACGAATTCAAGCCATGATAAAGTATGCGTTCTAAAATATATCAGTAGACTAAGAATAATTATTATAGTGCAACCTATGTTATCTAACCATTCCAAACAGCTGGTAATCATATTATTTATCACTATTGTATTATTACCAATAACCGGAAATGAAGTTTTGTCTCAACAATTTAACTCTGATAATTATCTGACCATGCCCCATGGGACCGGTACCTTTGTTTTATCAACTGGAGAACGCAACTCTGCCATGTATGCTACTTTTAGCTTACTCCCTAAGTTTGAGTTAAATTTCTCATCAGCACTTTTTTGGGAAGATAAAAAAGCAAATTCACCACAACATTTCAGTACCAATATTTTTGGTAAATACATGTTTTGGGTTAATGATGCTAATACAGGTGGTGCGGCAATGTTCTTGGGTGTGGGTCGAGCTCCGGGTTATTATAATCAAAGTGGTTATTCAGCCTTTCATAAGAACTATTGGACAGCTATTCCAATTACATTCCCTTTATTTAATAATGCTATTTCGTGGGATATTATGCCGGGTGCATTGGTTGATTTTGATTATGGGAGTAATAAAAAGAAAGCTTGGGGATTCACCTGGTCAACAAGAGTGGCTATTTATAAGATCATTCCTCGGACAGGTATAGTTGCTGAAGTTTATGGAATAGAAGGAGAAATTAGTTCAAAGACTGAATATAAGGTGGGATTACGATGGGAACCGAATGATTATATTATCCCTGCCATTTCCTATGGTTCTTGTTTTGATGGTAGTTCCGCCTCGGGTTTTGAATTTGGCATCATTATTTTTACACCGCCTTTTTTAAAAAAGGAATTCATAAAAAACAATGACATACAATATTAGTTTTGGAGCACTAGATACAACCAATGAGAATCGCCTCACAACAGAGATTGTATGTGTAATGTTACAAGTAGTTGATTACCCAACGTAAAATTTTATTGCGCGAAGGAGATGTGAGACCGCTGTTTTAATGTTGTTGTATGTACTAATAAAATCGAAAGCCTTTATGGTAGAAATAAAAGACCTTTCATATAAATGGAAAGATGGTGATAAAGAGTTACTAAATATTGACTACTTGCATATAACCAGAGGTGAACGAGTTTTTCTTAAAGGCTCCAGTGGCAGTGGAAAAAGCACCTTACTCAATTTGCTTTCAGGCATGATTGTTCCTAAAAATGGCACTATTAAAGTTCTTGATCAGACTATTAATGCTTTAAAGCCTTCTCATAGGGATGTGTTTAGAGCCAATCACATGGGTTATATATTTCAAACCTTTAACCTGGTTCCCTATTTATCGGTATTAGACAATGTTATGTTACCCATACAGTTCTCAAACGAAAGGCTTCAACGGATTAAGAACACCGGCATAGAGCCTGAAGAAGAGGCAAAAAGGCTTTTACAGGTTGTTGGACTTGAGGGGTCAGATCTTTTAAATAAATCCGCTACTGAGTTAAGTGTTGGACAACAACAAAGGGTGGCGGCCTGTCGGGCGTTATTAGGCAGTCCCGAATTAATTATTGCAGATGAACCTACGTCCTCACTTGATGAAGATGCCCAGGAAGCTTTTATCAACTTACTGTTGAAAGAATGTACAAGAAAGCAAACAACTTTATTATTTGTGAGTCATGATATACGGTTTACCAAATATTTTACGAAGGTTATTGAACTAAAGAATGGTAGTATTAAAGAGCTACTAACAACTAATATTGGAGGTCAGTAATGAGTGTGCTTATTAAATTAGCTTTTAAAAGTATAAGGTATCGTAAAGCCACTTTAATTTTAAGCTTAATATCTGTGTCATTAAGCGTGGTATTATTATTAGGTGTTGAACGGTTACGCTCTACTATTGAAGAGAGTTTTACCAGTTCTATTTCAGGTACAGATTTGATTGTAGGTGCGCGTTCGGGTAATGTTCCTCTTTTGTTATCGAGTATTTTCCACATAGGCTATCCCAGCCAAAATGTAAGCTGGGAGACATATGAATATTTTTCAACCCGACAAGATGTAAAATGGTCAATTCCGATCTCTATTGGCGATTCTCATAAAGGGTTTTCAGTAGTTGGAACAACTGAACAGTTTTTTGAACATTATGAATATGGTGGGAAATTAAATCTACAGGTTAATAGGGGGGAAGCATGTGTACATGGATATGAATGTGTTCTTGGAGCTAAAGCTGCCAAAGATCTGGGGTATACAGTTGGGGATAATATGGTGGTCACCCATGGGATGGGACATGACGAATTTGTTAGGCATGAGGATGAGCCATTTAAAGTAGCAGGTATTCTTGAGACAACAGGAACACCCGTTGACCAAAGTATATTTGTGTCTATATATACTTTGGATGCCATCCATTCACATTTTTATAGTAATAGCCATGATGTATTTAATGATTTGGATAGAATGCACAATCACGCAGGGCATGCTCATCATCATGAAACACAATTGCAAAATCCGAAAGCATTAAGTAGCTTTTTATTGGGTGTTAAGTCTAAATCTAGTCTATTATCATTGCAAAGAACTATAAACGAATATACTAATGAGCCACTGACAGCCATAATGCCAGTAATAACTCTATTGGAGCTTTGGGAAATCGTGAAACCAATTGAACAAACATTAATAATTATATCAATCTTGGTTCTTATTATAGCCATGGCTGGCGTTTTTACCACCATTATGATCAGCTTAAGTGACAGAATTCGTGAAATATCCATTCTCCGTTCGGCAGGGGCAAAATCGCAACATATTTTCGGTTTAATATTATTGGAGTCATTTGGCATTATTTGTTTGGGTATTATTACTGGTATTTCTCTTTTATATGCCGGTTTGTATCTATTTAAACCAATTTTAACAAAGCAGCTGGGAGTTTTGATTTCTATAGGTTGGTTTAGTTTAAATGAGATATTTTTACTGATGCTATTACTCCTGCTGGGAGGTATCATAGGTTTAATTCCGGCATATAAGTCTTATAAAAACTCTATGGCCGTTAGTTTAGTCGTTAAAAAATAAATTTAATATGAGACAACTAATTTTACTTTTGTTATTTGTAGTTAATATATTGACAAGCGCTCAAAATGCAAAAGATATTTCTTGGACTGATTTGATTTCACATATAGAGTTTAGTGATCCCTTTAAGCTTTTAAGCTATGATCAGCTTTATAATTTAAGTCAGGTAGCTAAACTCAGAGCATTGGAGAATAACTCTGAAAAACGATTAAGTTCGCAAGAAATGGCTGTAAAAGATAGTTTGGTAGCGTTATTAACAAGCGAACAGGTAAATGTTGATAGCCTATTAGCCATTCGATACAAGATAGCTGAACTGAGAAAAAAGCAGGCTGAACAGGTGAATAACGCTTTAAACTTGAAGAGTATCAAGATCTCTGGCTACTTATTACCCTTGAATTATGTCAATAATAAGGTAACAGAGTTTTTATTAGTTCCATGGGTTGGGGCATGCATCCATACCCCACCTCCGCCTAAGAATCAATTAATATTTCTGACAGCAAAAGAAGGACTTGAAGTTAATTCTCGTTTTATTGCCGTAACTGTGGAGGGTGTTCTTAAAATAGAAAGTAAAACATCTGAGCTGTATCTAGTTGACGGAACAGATAACATCTCATCAGGATATAGTATTATGAATGGCAAAATAACAGTGCTCTAGTCTCTAATTATAGAAGACTTTTCTGTGAAAAGATTGTTTTGTTTCAAATGGCTTTTTCCCAGACTTTAAAGGTTAATCGATTATTCGCATGAAATCTCAAAGATTTTTATTAATTAACTAGATAAAGTTTTACAGATACACGATTTCAGAAATGAAAGGTTTAATAACTTATAATTAAGAAATGAATCTGAAGATTTTTTTAACTATCCTTTCTACTCTATTCTATTTAGTTTGTTGGTCGCAATCTGACAGTACATATTCTCCTTATGAACTTATGTCTAGCTATTACAATAAAGATTTTAGACCATTTAAAAAGAAGAACATATATCTTGGCTTTGCTTTTTCCATAGAAGATAAGAAAATGCAAAATACAGATTATCTCATTCAGAAAATAATAGATGGGGAACGTTTAAACTATAACATTCTTCTTAAGGGAGGTTATTATACAGGTGAATATGGGATGGTCGGAGTTAATATTAACTATTATCAGAATAAGTTTGTAGGAGCTATTTTCAGAGAGCCGGATACTTTGCAGTCAAATTCTTTTACAAGAGGTTTTGCAATAACTCCAAATTTTCGCTCTTCAGTCCCATTGACAGCTAATGAACGCTTAAGTTTTTTTACGGAGATCGGATTCACATTTGGTGTCGGTAACACATTAACGCGAAATACTAAAAATCTGGATGAAGTTGAAAAGAGTTTTATCAAAGAACATAATTTCAGGATTGGATTAAGTCCCGGAATTACCTTTTTCGCGATGGAAAACTTCGCATTTGAGGTACAATTAAATGTTTTGGGATATGAGCTGCAAGCGACGGAGAAGATAGTGAACGGAGAAAATGAATCAAGAGTAATTAGGCAAAATGTGGACTTCGATATTGATATTTTATCACTGGAACTTGGATTAGCTTATTATTTTGGTGCAAACAGAAGATAA
This sequence comes from Carboxylicivirga mesophila, assembly GCF_018271975.1. GTDB lineage: Bacteria > Bacteroidota > Bacteroidia > Bacteroidales > Marinilabiliaceae > Carboxylicivirga > Carboxylicivirga mesophila. Next base: position 86,706 of record NZ_JAGUCN010000004.1, on the reverse strand, counting down.
TACATTTAAGAATGAGATCTTTATATTTAATACTATTTACACTAACTTTGACTTGCTGTGTAAGAGAGGATTACTTTGGTCTTTCTCCCTATGGAAACATAAAACATATCGTTGTAAGTAATCAATCCGGTAACGCTAAAATATCTACTGATAGCTTATTGGTTACGATTGAGATCCCTGGAGGTGTTGAGTTGTCTAATATAACTATCCAATCTTTTGAGATTTCATCATTTGCAAGTTCCGACAAAACTGTAGGCGATATTTTAAACCTCTATGAAGAAGCACAAATTAATGTAACTTCAGAAGATGGAACTATTTACGGATGGAGAATCAGGGCTTTTGTTGCTTCTACAACTCCACAACTTGATAATGGCAATTTAAATCTGTGGTATAAAACTGCATCACAATATTATGAACCAGGTTTGGATGCAAAAAGTACGATTTGGGGGACCGGAAATCGGGGGACTCAGATTCTCAACAAACTAGCAACTATTCCTAACGATTTAGGAAATGATAATTTGGCGGCAAAAATGATTACTTTAGATAATGGTACTCTTGCCGGAACATTTGGTGCGCCTATTTCGGCTGGATCACTTTTTACTGGTGTATTTAATCCGGATAAGATTGATCCTGCCAATCCACAAGCAGCTATTGAATTTGGCACACCCTTTACAGGTCGTCCTGATAAACTGCGCTTTACCTTTTCTTATAATCCGGGTGAAGAAAACAAAGACAAAAAAGGAAACATTCTTGATTATGGAGATGCCTGTGATATATACGCTTTACTTGAAATTCGTCAGGGAGGTAAAATTCAGCGGTTAGCTACAGCATGGTTTCGCAGTGATGAAATGCACGACGATTTTTCACCACTGGAAATTCCATTTGTGTATGGAGATTTAGATAATAGTTACCCGGGATTCATGATGCCAGTTGAGCATGGATTTGTCAGCCAAGATTCAGCAACATTTGTGTTACCAACACATATAACCTTTGTAGCCTCTTCCAGTTTTGATGGAGCAAATTTTGCAGGAGCAATAGGTAGTGAGCTAATTATTGATGATATTGAAATGGTGTATGAATAATAATTGAATGTTTCCAATAGAACATGCATTAATCGCCATTAAAATACTCCTATTACTAAACATTCTTTCAACTTATAAGTGATAACGTTTTTTAATTTTGTATATATAAACTGAATCAAAGAATCATTGATAGAATAAGAATTAATAAACGGCTTTCCAGTTGGTATAACAGCGGTTCATTTTTGGTTCTTATAACTATTTTGGTAGTAATACCGGCAGAAGCCTCAATTAAGATCAAACTTTCTAATTAAAACAAAAACTTGCCCCACTGTCGTACCAATTAGTATTGTAACGCGCAATTTACCAATGATATATATGTTTGTATTTAAACTATTTTTTTCTAATCTTATTAAGTTGATAAATGGAAATTGTAATTATAAGGACTCTGACAATTAGGTTTATTTTCTTAAGAGATTAGGCTTTTAATCTCATGTTGGTTATATGGTGCATTAGTTGAACATTAGTCTGATTGCTTTTGAAGCAATATTAACTTAATCCAATCATCAGGATATTTTACCCGGACTTTATATAGGGAATCGTTATAACACAGACGAAATCCATTGCTCATAAAACCAAGGACTTTACTTATAGATAGGTAATCTATATTATTTAGCATGAAATATTTAACCACCTCTCCATCTTCATTTATGAAAATGAGTCGGTGGTTTGTCAAAACTAGCTTACCTTTTTTTAATTGCTCGTAAATAACCATTTGAGCTTCGGTTTCAATCACATTTTTTTCATAAAGAAAAGCTCTTTTTTCATCTTCTATTTTTTTCATATTTCTTTTAGTTAATTTAATTAGAGTCTTAGTCCGTCCTTCTATCTTTAAAAAGCCGGAAAGGCAGGTCAATGACCTTCCCGGCTTTCATCCTATTTACTTATCCTAACCCTATCTAATGATAAGTTTCTTTACTCCTACCTGCTCTCCGTCAATAATTAAGCGCCAATTATATATACCGCTTGATAAACCATTTAATGAAACACTTTTTAAATGTTTACCTGCAAGTAAATTATCCATCTGAATGATTTTCAACTTTTGTCCAACTGCATTAAATAATTCAACTACTGCATTAGTATCTTCCTTGGTACTAATGGCTAACTGACATTGACCATTCGTTACCGGATTTGGATAAATACTGAATTGAAATGTTTCATTCGGATTATCCTTCCAAATACCGTCAGGTGACGTATCTAATGCATCCGGGTCATCAATAACCTGTACATACACTGCATAAATGACAAAACCATCTTCTTTACCATCATCAGCAGCAAAAACCAGCATACCTGTTCCAGCACTTAAGGGGTTTAAGTTGATATAGACTGAACCAAATGACATGTCAACAATATCAGGTGTATAGTTGCCAGCTAAAAACTCGATATCATCTCCATCCGGGTCTGTAAATACATCGCTAGGATCTATTGCCACAGCCCTTGGATCAGCCAGATTCAAAGTAATCACAGCATAATCCTCATTAAATATTGGTGCCCGGTTTTTATTTGCCACCTTAATCACAATAGTGTCATTGGCTATACTGCCTGATGCATCGGTAACCTGTACCGGATATGAATAAGTACCTTCATCATCATAACCGGTTTTGATTTCAACCGATACAGTTGTATTGCCAGTTACCTTATATTTTACTTGAGGTCCCTGATAAGCATTTTCCAAATCAAAACTCATGGTCTCTCCTTCCGGATCAACATACAGGTAGTTGAGAAGCAGTTCTTCGGTCTCAACAACACTTAAAGTATCTTTGTAAATATTTGGATAGTATTTAAACTCAGGAGCACCATTAACGCTTAAAGACACATTAAACTCACTCTTCGAATTATCTACATCATTACATAAAGCTATAATTTTCCCGGTGTGTTCACCATGTCCAGCTTTTGATGCCAATATTGTTGCGTTAACCTGCACCGATTCGTTGGCTTGTAGCTCACCACAATAATTGTCCAGTTCAATCCACGAGTCCTCACCGGCAGCTGTTAGTGGTCTAATCTTCCATACCATATCTTCATAGTGCGCCCACCAGTAATAATCATCTCCTTCATTATGATTTCCTGAAAAACTATTCGATTTTAAATTTTCATCATTCGTATTTTCAAATCCCATATATTTATGGGATTTAGTCTGATATACAGTAACGAAAAACTTTTCTCCTTCAGGAATAGTTATCGGTTGTGATAATGGGAAAAACACCCAACCTTCATCCACTATTTGATCCACTACAAAGAATTCTTCGTAGAGTTGCTCACCATCCTGAGGTAACTCACCGCCCATGGATATTTCAACTCGTACATATTCATTAAGATTTAACAAAGAAGTAAAAGCCTTTACATGTGTTAAGAAAAACCCGCCCTCAGGGGCAGTAAAACGGTTTGAGAACCCCTTATTGTTACCTTCTATCAAAGGTATCAGGCTGCCATCAGCTTTTTCTTTCTTCTCTAATATTAACGAATCAACCGTTATGGGATATTCCAACGTATAATTACTTTCACCATCGATAACCACAGGAAATTCCGTTTCTCCTCCACTTGGGGCAACAGCTGGTGCAAAATCGTAATGGAGCGTTGTTTCTCCATGGTTGGTAACAGTAAACTGATATTCTGCAGTCTCTTTATTATTCAACCTATACGATTGATTTGTAGCATTCCATGCAAATACCGGAGATTCTACAATGGTGGCAGTCACTGGTGTTACTAAACTCTCAAAATCACCTTCCCAGCTAATAGAGCCATTTACATCGTTAAATTCATTAACCGGGATTTCCACATTAACTATATATTGATCCCATGGTGCAATAACAATATCAGAGAATAATTCACCACTACTGCTTTTGACAATTTTCACGCCATTTTCATCATATAGTATGAGGTTGTCCAGTTGCTGGTGCACAACCTTATCTATATTCAGCACATCATAACCTGTGTTAACCAGCTTAATTTTACGAGTTAGGGCAAGTCCTGGTCTAAACACCGTTTCACCCCAGTCCATCGAGGTTGGAATATCCAATTCAGGTTGGCCGCTTACGGTCAATTGAACCGGTATTTTATGTAAGGCCTGCTTAGAGCTATTGGTATACAATTCAACTGTATCGCGATAAACTCCAGAACGATAGACCCTTTCGGCAGTTAAGGCCAAAGTCAGATCGGCTTGCTCATTACTCTCAAGGGTTCCTTTAAGTGGCGGCACAAACGTTATCGAGCACTCATTGGAAAGCTTGGACCATCGTAAGATCCATGAGCGCGTTGTCTCAACAGTTTCCTCTTCATCCGGACTCTCTAAACCATATTGAAGACCTCCGGTAAAAGGATCTACACTTTTATAATGGAAATGAATAGTCCCATCCTTCATAATCTCCAGCTGGAATGTTAAAATACCATTACCCCCTTCTTCAGGGGTAAACTCATCCCATTGCAGCAGCACGCGTGAGTCTTCCATTTTGAGCATAACACCCTTACCTTCATCAGGTAACAAAGGTGACCAGAATGGTGCAATCATACCACTCAGTCCATCATCTTTATGGAACTCAAAATCGAAATAATCCACCTCAGGTTCTACAACTGTGACATAGCCATTTTTAGATACCCAAATAACATTATAATACTCTCCGAAAAATGGAAATTCAAATGGTAACTCAATTTCCTGTTGTTTATCTTGCTCAATCAGCAGCATTTCAGAGTCATTGCTAATGTCTTCCCACTTATGGTATGGGGTATTCTCATCACTTATGTGCCACCAATACCCATAACTTGAGCCCAAGTTATTATCGCCTTCTCCACGTTTAGGTTCCATACCATCAATATAGGATAGCCAATTACCTTTAAAGGTATAATCGAGTGGTACTCCTTTATCATGGTTCTTCAGGCTAATTGGAAGCGTAGTTACGTCACCAGCATTAATATTAACCACCACCTCTTCAGAAATTGTAATGTCATAAGATGGATCCTCAACGCCATTCCCTGTAATAACGACCGTTTTTTGTGTTCCGTCACTCAAACTAATATGTGCCTTACTCTCAATTTCACCAACAGCATCCGGATTGTAAGTTACATTTAAGGGATGATTGGCCAGGCCATTGATGCTAATTGGGAATGTACTATTAGACGTGAACACAGCGTGATCGAAAGTGACATTATCAACTGACACATCAGATGAACCAATGTTCTCAACTAAAATAAATGCATGCTTTTCCATTTCCAATTTCACGGTCTCAAAATCAATCGTATCCTTAGTAACTACTTCAGGTGTACCTGTTACATTAATGGTAAATGGCCAGTATTCTGCTTTGTTAGCCGTATTAGTTTGTACTAAAACGTTATCCGAATAGCTTCCAGCCACTAAGCTCATTGCCTCAGGGTCAATCGTCACTTCAACCGACCTTGCATCACCGGCACTTATTACTCCATGTGCTGAAGAGGTAGAAACAATCATGCTTAGGCCGGTCACCGGCTCAAAGCGAATTACTTTTCCATCATACACCACATTCCCAGTATCATCATACTCCTTGTAAATGAGCAGATCTTCTCCGGTTAATCCCTGAACACCAATTTTATATCGCCACTCTGCATCTAAATCACTTACATTCTGATATCTGAAGTCAATGGTACCATTTCGGTAAAGCACCACCTGGTAAGAAATTTCTCCGTGATTTTCATCAGGAGTATCTCCAGGCTTTCTTATTATAGCATTCACGGTATACACGCTTCTATCACCAAAAGTGTGGTGATAAACCTGTTCAGCCACCAAATAGTGATCCTCAATTTTTATAGGTAATAACCACCCTTTTGCATGGCCATAAAATTCCGCATCTGGATCGTTAGAGAAAATACCATCTCTGTAGAAAAATAATTCCCCTCTGGCATTCATATACACATCTTCCATCCTTTCGGTATAAAACGGGAAACGAAAGCCCAGATTGAATTTTTTAAACGCTACCTGCTCATTATTATAAAGCTTTGCAAAACCGATAATATCGTCCCAGGCATTATCTTCAGGGCCATTGACGTCGGTTGAAGTAAGTATCTGATAATCTAATTTATTTGCCAACAAACCTTTACTTAATTTCAGTGGGTCATAATGGCTCAAATCATACTCGAGTGCAGTAGAGAGACCGTCATTACTCAGCTGAAGGACAAGTGTTGCAGTCTCGCCATAAACCACATCAACACTATTATCTGCACTTATACTCAATACAGGAGCTTCAACCACTGAAAATTCACATGGCAGATTTATCTCTCCAACATTGGTAACCAGCTTAACCCCTGTTTTTATTACGCCGGTTGAGCCAGGCGTATAGCTAAACGGCACACTCGAATCGAAATCGGGCGTAATAATAACTGTATCTTCAAAAGCCTTGGTAATGCCTGCTGTAGTTGAGATAACATCATATACCTTTAAATCGGCTAAACCCTCATTGTGCAGGTCGAATATCAGCCTATTTTCTTCGTTCACATAAGCTTTAAACTGGTGTATCTTATCGGTATCAATCTTTGGTAATTGACCAGTCACATCGACCTTCACTTCAATATTCACCATTGGCTTATGAATATCATTCGTAATAATACCCAGGGATGCCAAATGCTTCCCTTCGGTCAGGTGCGTGGCATCAATAATAACATCTGCACTAACGGTAGTTCCCTGCGGAATCTCACCTGAGCCAGGAGAGAGGAACACATAGGAACCATCATCACCGGTGCTAAGAACAGATAACATTGGAATAATAGGACGCCTCAAGTAATATAAACCATCCTGAAAGCTTACACCATTGTCTTTAGAAAAGACAAAGTACCCATATTCCATTGATCCAAACTGGACAGGCAATGGATATTCCATTTCTTTTGGGAAATGCAAAACCACCCAGAATATCTCACCATCCTCAAATCGCTGCGGTTGGTATATGGGTATACGATAATACTTCAATACATTGGTGGTATCAGGATAGTATTCCTGCATATAAATTCTTTCAGAGCCCTTTACGTCTTTTGAACCTTTTCGCAATTCAATAACTATTGGCTTATCCTTTACTTCAGGCCACAATGCAACTTCAAGATGTGTAACGTTTAAGGAATAATCATAGGGAATATCAAATCGTGTTGCCGCAATCAATCCGGCATTCGAATTTCCAGAACCTACTAAACTAGCAGGTGGATTAGAATTTTGATAGCTTAATCCTGCAACCCATTCTGTATTATCATCCTTCCAATGGGTTAAGTCGGTTTGCCCCGATACCCCGGCTTTAAGAGATGGCAGATCTTTTGAATAAGGGCGTGTTGTTTCGTACAACTCAGGATTTAATTCTGCAGTCTGCACTTTCGCATCAATGGAGGAAGCAAGCGTTGATAAAATTTGCGCCTCCGGTTTCCAATAGTATTTTTCATTGCGTACTGTAGAGCTGTAATACACTATTCCATCACCTATATTGGATAAATCAATCTGCACTTTTTTAACGGACTCTTGCGAGACATCAACTGCCACATCAACACTTCTTGTTGATTCCATAAAATGGGGCAAATTAGAGGTCTTTACTTTTAATATATTTGAGATATCAGATATATTATCGAATTGGTCAGCTGATTTAATAGCAAACCAATAATCTGTTAACTTCTGAAATCCGGAAATATCAATATTAAATGTTTCGCCAGCCTTTAATTCATTTTCCAGCAAGAAAATAGAATGGTTATCAAAGTTTTGTTCGGTAATTTCACTCGCTCCTATGCACAGATAGTAGTATCGAGGTTCTCCATTGTCCTCATCAACAGGTACGGTCCACTCGATCCTTATTTCATTGTGAAAAATATCAGAAGCTCTTAAGTCTGTAATTGCATTGGGTGGTATGCGATTATCATCGGCCAATGCACTGGCGGCGTTTAGTGCTCCTGTACCATATTTATTGTTATGCTGAAAAATGAATCGTTTTGTTGAGTTTAGCAGAATTGTTTTTAATTCCTCAGCTGTAAATTCCTCACCTCCAAACTTAGCGATGGCCAGTGCAGCCACACCAGACACGTGCGGACATGCCATGGACGTACCATCCATGTATCCGTACTTATTATCAACAATGGTACTTAAAACACCACCTTCTTCACCAAAATCAGGTTGGTAACCACCTGGAGCACCTATCGATGCCCAGTCTCCGTAATTGGAATATGCTGCGGCCACACCATTTGGTCCCAAAGAGGTAACAGCAATAGTTTCTTCAAAAGCAGCAGGATACCTTAATGTTTCAACACCTTCATTTCCGGCAGCAAAAACAACGATACCACCTTTCATAGGACTTCCATCATATTGTCCGGCTTCGGCAACAAAATATCTGATAGCATCATGCACCTCAGGTTCGTAATAACCTTCACCATTATAACCCCATGAATTTTGTGAGATGACAGCGCCATTATCGGCACCATAAACGATAGCTTGTGCAAAATTAGCTCCGCCCGAAGCCCTTTCATCAAATACCTGACAAGACATTAGTTTCACGCCATTACCTGAGCCATCACCACCTGCTACTCCAGCTACTCCAATTCCATTGTTGGATACAGCCCCCACTGTTCCGGCAACATGAGTACCATGATCTCCGGGGACAATATCAGAAGCATCCATCCTGAAATTGTATCCATAATAGTCATTGATATAGCCATTCTGATCGTTGTCCACACCTTCTTCACCATTAATCTCGGCTTCATTTCGCCAGATATTGGCCTGGAGGTCTTCGTGATACACATCTACTCCCTGATCGACTATGGCAACAATGATATCTGAATTACCTGATGTTTGTTGCCAGGCCTCAAATAAATCTATATCATATCCATCTTCTACAATGCTTCCATCACTCTCGTAATGCCATTGCTTAGGCAATAAGGGATCGTCAAAAAATGGTGTATAGCTTGATGAAACAGAAGCTGAGGTATTGGCCCGTTTTGAAGCTTTACTAACTACTTCAATCATATAGGGTATGGCTTTTTTATCTGAATCTATCCTTATTTTCCGATAGACCGGCTTTACAATTTCAATCTCCTCCAAGCCTTTATATTGATCTACCACAGTAAGTGGATCAACACTTTCATCAAAGGCCAATTCAATCCACAGATGCAAACCATGTTCACGGTGCTTCATTTCGTTTTTTAGTGAAAATGGAAATACACGCCTTATCTGGGTAATACCAACCTGATTGCTAATATTATCAAGGCTTGTAATACCTGTCACTCCTCCTTTTAATGCACTTGTAGCCGACTTTAAAGATGAGTTGACACTGATCAACTGCTCTTTTTTCAGCTTTATCCGAATTCTACCTTTCTCAATGTTCTCAATATTGATGTCTGAAGTTTGTCCTAGTAATGATTTAGGAACCAACATCAGGACAATCAGGAGAAGGTATATTAGTTTATAATTCTTCATATTTTTCATTTTCTAATCAAGGTACCACTTACTAATCTTGAATATCACGAACATACCTTACCGACACTTTAAAGAAGTCAACAGGTAAACTTCCCATACCAGGTGTATCGGAACTTGATGTGACCTCAAACACAGTTCCCCGGCCATTGTAATCATAGTATTCATTTAGCCAATATAATCCTGACATATCTTGCCCAATAAAAGCATTTCTAAAGGCAGGATCTGATGGACTTGCTATGTTATAATATCCTGCAAAACCAAGATCTAAGCCCGTATCACCACCTTCTTTAATTCTTTCATCGGCGTACAATGCACCACCTAAGGCAACCAGCATGTTATTAAATTCTTCTGAACTCGGGAGACGCCATCCTTCAGGCGCGTAGTTATAAGCTGTATGCCAATCGTACAATCGGCCGTAGTACTTTCTATCTTCTTCGGTTTCTAATGCATAACCATCTTCAATAATACTTCTGGCATCTTGTCCATAGTACCATGAACCATAACCTGGTTCAGCTGCATAGTTATAGTTTTCAGCCATCCATTCAAGTCCGTTCACTTCAGTAAAGCGGTAAGTCTGTCCATCACGCTCATCGGTCCACATGCCCCACTTACCTCTGAAGCGTAAATCCACTGTATCCACCGATTGGATGCCATCCAGTTCAACTGTCCATGCAAGTGTATAAACGGTATCGACCACCCCTTCGAATAATGAGTTGTCGATTGCAGGTGTATGTACTATACCATTCTGACCACCGATAACTTCCCATTTACCAGTTGCTCCGGCAGGCAGAAAGCCTTCAAGTGTAAAGAATTTTGGTACGCCCTTTGCGGTTTTAATATCCAGGTTATCCAATCCAGCAAAGGCTTTTAATTCATCCGTGGTAAAGACCATATCTTTTGACACACTTTTAGAACCATAACTAAGCGTCCACCTTACGGTATAATCCTGGTGTTTAACGCCAATAAATTCAGCTTCACCCTCCATGTCATTTATGATTCGTGCATCTGTTCCACTTATTATACTCCACACTCCGGTGGCACCAAAGCGTGGAGCTTCTGCTTCCAGATAAACGGATATATTATTGTAAACAGTATCACTTACTGTATTTAAGATAACAGGATTAAGCGGCTTGAATGATACATTGATGGTAGCTGCCTCATACTGTCCTCGTTCGCTCAATTCCCATCCTATCAGGTAACGCTCTCCCGGTTCACCATAAAAATTGGTTTTTGGATCATTTTCATCATCAAAATGACCATTTTCCCCCATGTAAATTCTCCAACTACCTTCCTGTCCTTCAGGGGCCGGAACAGCATTTAGCCCTACAACATATCCTTCATTTTCAACATTAAGAATGTCGCCCCCCGCATCTGGATTGAGAATCACCGGTTCCTGGTCTTTATTGCATCCAATATGGAGTAATGCAATTGACAACAGTAACAAAGTTCCTATAATCGTTTGTTTCATCTCTTTTAATTTTTCTTTTTGTCGACAAGCTAAGCCTTGAACGGGAGCCTTCTAAAACCAGCTTGATACGTTAGGTAACGCATCAAGCCAAAGGTCCCTTAAAAGCCTGCCCTTGCACTAATAACCAATATTTTGGTCTTCATTAGTAAGTGCCGTGTTATTGTCAATTTCCGATTGAGGAATAGGGTATGTCATCCTGTAATAGTCCTTATCACCTGCCTCGAAATCGAATCTCACCCAATGATCGCCTGCTCGTACGAACGGGCTCTGTCTTCTCTTAATATCGTTCCACCTGAAGCCTTCGCCAAACAGCTCTTTTCTTCTTTCTATTAAAATTTCGTCAACAAGTGCTTGCCCTACAGCCGAACTTTTTTGAACACCCGGTATGGCGCGGCTCCGAATAACGTGTAAAGCATCCTGAGCTGCGCTATTGTTGCCCAATTCGGCCTCACACTCAGCTTCTATTAAGTGCATTTCGGAAGCTCTTATGCTGATACGCTCGGCATTACCAACTTGCTGATTATGTAAGAACTTAACAATCAGATATCTTTCACTATCAACTTGTGGTTCCATTACAAAATAATAGTTACGTGCATCGTTGTTTGAGAATTGCTCTACAAACCTATTATTCGCCCGCATAGAACTGTATCCGTATACCGGGTAATAAAACGAAGGAATAGATAAATACACGTTATTATCGTCAGCTGTGTAAGCCACTGTAAAAATCGTTTCTGAATTACGGTAATAAAAACCATTACTTAATTCACCAATTGCCATCAGCTTGACATCCTGGTGTGCCAGCACAGCCATATCCCTGGCTTTTTCCCACTCCTGCATATTCAAATACACTCTGGCAAGCGTTGCTTGTGCTGCACGTTTATCAAAGAAGCCCTTGTCTAGAATATCGTTTTTGTATTCAAGCAAGTTGATGGCAGACAGCAGGTCTTCCTCCATTTGTGTATAAACAGCAGATAATGGTGCCCTGCCAATATCCGGATCATCATGCTTAAGCGGCTCTATCGCCAATAAGATAGATGGAGCTTCAGAATCCGCAGCATAGGCTGGTGCAAACATCTGCGCCAGTTTCAGCATCACAAACGCTCTAATAACTTTTGCTTCACCCTCAATCCGGTTTTTTTGTTCCTGAGTAGCATTAGGTATTTGTTGCGCATATTTAATAACCATATTGGCATCAAAAATAACCTTATAACCAGCCCACCAAGGACTTTCTGAGAACGTATAGTTAGGCAATGTATTCATTTGATAAGGAGCTACAAACCAGTTATAGTTGTTCTCAGGACTAATCATCACGTCCTCTCCTGTCAAATCACTTATAATGGGTACAAACAATCCTTCGAAAGCATAACTACTCAACTGGTCGTACACGCCAACAAGAGCTGCCTGTGCCGTTTCATATGATTTAAAAACATCCTTATCACCAATTGATGTTTCAGGTTGTGGGTTTAAAAAGTCGTCATTACAAGACACAAATAATGTTTGAGCCAGTAATATTAGTCCGATATATATATATGTTGAAATTCTCATCACTTATAATTTGAATATTACAAATCAATTTTAAGTCCCACTGTGACTACTTTTACTCCCGGAATAGCATTTCCTAATCGACCATTTAAGGCTGCTTCGGGATCAAAACCTTTAAACTTAGTGAGTGTAAATAAATTTTCACCTGATACAAAAGCCCTAAGACCTTGCAAATGGAATCGCTCTGTCCACGCTTGCGGTAAGGTGTATCCGAGCGTAATATTTTTCAGGCGTAGGTAGGAGGCATCTTCCAAAAATCGTGTTGACATTTGATTACCCTCATCCTGAGAATAAGCTACATAGCGCGGAACATTGGTATATCGGTTATTGGGTGTCCATGCATCAAGTGCATCAGCCGCCAGGTTAATACCAGGTTGTGAACCGTCATGCATATTTGTTGCATAGTCATCGTTATAAATCTGATTGCCCAGGCTGTAGTAGAAATAAAAGCTGAAATCAAAATTTTTGTAACTGAAGTTATTGGTCAGACCGCCGTAAAAATCAGGCAATGCTGTTCCTTTTCTTACACGCTCAGCATCTGAGTAACTGCTTGTTACCTGACGTCCACTTCCGTGTGGATCCAGATAAGCAGATTCAGGAATTACATTACCGGCCTTGTCGTCAGAATCAGCATTCACAAACCACATGGGTTGTCCTGTATCAGGATTAACCCCGGCCCACTCCTGTAAATAGAACTGATGCAAACTAGCCCCGGGCTCCAATAGTTTTGATCCTGACAGGATACGATCGTTTACAAGGTTGAGTATCTCATTCTTATTGCTTGTAATGTTGAAGCTTACAGCATATTTGAAGTTGCTTGTGCGGATAGCATCATAATCAAGGGTTGCTTCAAGACCTTTGTTAACCATGGCACCCAAATTGGTTATGATACCAGAGAAACCTTTTGAGGCCGATAAAGGCTTGCCAAACAAGAGTCCATCTGAATCTCTCTGGTAATACTCCATATTGACATCCAGACGATTAAAAAGCCTTGACTCAAATCCAATGTTAAAAGAAGCAATGGATTCCCACGCAATATCATTGTTTTCCGGCTGCACAAAAGCTATCCCCGGGAACCCACCGTAATTGGCACCACTACCATATAATCCCAATGATGCATAATTACCAATTGAACTGTTACCTGAGGTACCATAGCTACCTCTCAGTTTTAAATTATTTAACCACGCAATATCCTGCATCCAGCTTTCTTCTGATAGTCTCCAGCTGGCACCAACAGAATAGAAAAGACCCCACTTGTTGTCTTCGCCAAAACGCGTACTGGCATCACCTCTTAAACTAGCACTAAAGTAATAGCGACCACCATAATTATATTTAGCTTGTCCCAGATAAGACAGTAACTTCCACTCTGACGGACCACTGCTGGGCTGTTCTGGTTTAGCACCCCAGCTCAAATCAGGAAATCCAGGAATAGGAAACTTGGTAGCTTCTGCTGAAAGAAAGGTGGATTTACCGGTTGTTAATTCCTGACCGGTCAGCACTTCAAAATTAGAGTCTGCTCCGCTTTTGGTCCAATTAAATATGTTAGAAACGCTCAATATCATATTATCGGAACGCGACATGCTGCTTCGTCCTTCAACACCTGCGCCATCGCCATGATAAGGATTTAAGTAATTTAACCCTTTACTATTGGCGTAGTCAACACCACCGGTTGAACGAAAAGATAAAGAAGGTAATAGATTGACGTTGATATAAGCATTTAAGATACCTCTGACATCATTATAACGATATATATCTAACTCTGATAACCCTACAGGGTTAAAGTCCCTGATGGCTTTGTTATCCCAGTTATAAGTTCCATCGTTATTATATACAGGAGAAGCTGCATTAATTACTTCAGCTGAACGAACCGGATTGGCAAAGCCGCTACCTCCCGGAGGAGCATTGGTTTCCGAATAGGTCAGATTATTGCTTATTCCGGTTGAAATATAGCTATTGACCTTATGATTGACATTAATTTTACTTGTATATCTGGTGAAATCAGAACTTAAAGTTGTTCCGCTATCATTGTAGTAACCTAATGAGAAGAATATATTTGTATTCTCAGTTCCCCCGGCTACGTTCAGGTTATAATTTTGGATGACGCCCGTTTTATAAACTTCATCTCTCCAATCGGTATCAGTTAGTACTTTGGTTCCGGGAATCACTTGGCCATTGTCATCCAATGGATTATCAACACCAAAAGGATTAAATCCAACGGTTTCTTTCACTGAACCATGTGCATAATCAATGGCATCCTGGCGGTTAAAAGGATCGCCATTCTCATGCTCGCCATAAAGCAGTCCCCAGTTGTAAAGTCCCATCCACGATTGTTCATATATCTGTGAAGAATTCATCAACTTATACCCGTCTGAGATGCGTGACGAAATACCAACCTGGCTATTAAATGATATTCTGGTTTGTCCGGCTTTCCCTTTTTTTGTAGTGATAATAATCACACCATTGGCAGCCCTGGAGCCGTATAAAGATGCAGCTGCGGCATCTTTCAATACAGTTAAATTTTCAATGTCGTTTGGGTTAATATCATTTAATCCGCCTGCCATTGGCACACCGTCAATAACGTAGAGTGGTGTGCTACTGGCATTTAGTGAACCAATACCACGTATCACCACTGTGGCCTGTGCTCCTGGCTGACCTGAACTGCTGGTTACCTGTAACCCGGCCGTAGTTCCCTGAAGCGATTTTTCAAATGAGGTAACAGGTCTGTTTTCCATCATCTCTTTATCAACCACCTGAGCAGCTCCCGTATAGGCTTCTTTGGTAGTAGTACCATATGCCACTACCATTACATCTTCCAGCTTCTGACTATCGTCGCTTAAGATAACATCAATGCGAGTTCGTCCATTCACCTCTTCTTTTACAGTATTCATTCCAATAAAGGAATATACCAGTGTTACATCTCTGGATGGTATTTGAAGCGAGTAGTAACCATCTAAATTTGTAACAGTGCCTATTTGCGTACCATCTACCACAACATTTACGCCGGGTAGCCCTATCCCAGTTTTGTCCACTACAGTTCCCTCAAGCGTTAGCTCTTGGGCAAACATTGGACTGATCAATAACAAGTGTAATACTATTACACTAATTAGTTTATTCATTACAATAGGTTTACAGTTATTCACACTTCAACAAGAAATGTGATACGATTCAAAATTTAGTTGTTCAATTAGTTTGGGATAGGATTAGGTAATTGCACCCCAGATTAGGGGTGCAATCATTAGCTTTAATTAATTACAGCCATCAATCAGACGGTTATTAATTATATCTGCAGCAGGATCAGTTAACTCCATCCAACCTTCATAGAATTTCACCTCCACAGCAGTTCCAAAATCACCTGCAGCAATTTTATTTAAAACAGGCTGCATCGAGCACAAATCAACATCGGTATCTAAAGGCACATAGATGTGGCAGTATTTTCCCCATGCAGACCAAAAATTATCAAATACATTAAATGCATCAAATTCAAACACATCAGGTACTTTTAATGTGATGCCTTTACAATCAACTAAACTTGAGAAGCCATTTACCTTATTGGGTGTTATTGTTGTTTCACCAGTTACTTCATCAAACTTCGAATTCCCTTCTAGTGTAAGGTTCAATATGTTAGCATTACTTAAAGCATTAAAGCCATTAAACCAATCGGTTCTAACATTGATGTCAATTGAATGACGTGTATTATCAAACAATAAATTATTAAATACAGATACCTGAGAATACGAATCACCGTAAATACCAATTGAATTACCTTGAACAGATGTAACTGCATTAAACGACTCGATGACTGGAACATAATTGTAACTAATCATCACATTTCCAACAATAGTGGTTAATCCGGCAAAAGCTGCAAACTCGGTATCCGTTGCACCCCATACTCCATTACTTTCCATGGTCAAATTACCTTTAATCTCAGTAATTTTATCCATGTCATAGGCTTCTAAAGCACCGTTCCCACTCATATACAAATCTCCACCAATAACAGTTGAATTAACCACCACATTGGTAATACCAGTATACATAAGTTGAAGAGTACCATTGATCTGACCTAGTGTCAAAGTACCCTTTAAGCCACTACTAATGAATACATCGTCATTGAAGTTTACATTTCCTAAGTTCAGGTCTGCAAGCATCATATTACTAACGATACTCGCATATGCATTGACAAGTATTAAAGCATTTACATTTAAAGATGTTAAACCTTCATTTTCTGATACCCATAATTCATCACCAATACTTGCAAGGGCTGGCAAGTTAATAGAAGCATTCTCTTCGTTAACACCTTCAACCATCAGGCTTCCACTAACCGTTTGTAGATTAATCAATTCAACTGCAGTACCTCCAAAAATTGACAAGTTACCACCAACTAATTTCAAAGCTCCTAATGCATCAATGTGAGCCTGGCTTGTAGCAATGATTTTACCTGTTACAATTGTAGCTCCCTGAGCCATAAATGCAGCAAAATCTTCATCGGTAATTAAATTACCGTAATACACGGCATCTTTGTTATTTGCTACTTCTTCTTCTAATAATGTTAAGTTATTCAACAGGGCATCATACTGTGAAGCCAAATCTGAATCACCTGCTTCCATAGCTTCCTGTAGAGTAGTGATAGTTGCCTGTAATTTTGCAATTTCAGCCAATAAAGCTTCTTGCTGTGTTTTTTCCAGTTCAGCTACTTTATCATCTAAATCGTTAATTTGATCTTGTAAACTGTCAATGTCATCACCGACACAGCTTCCCATAATGGCCACTAGTACCATCATTAAAAAAGGCAATAGTTTTCTTTTCATCGCTTAATTTTTTTAAAAATTTTGAATATTACTTAACACCTGATCACATTCAAGTGGTTCACAAGTTTAAGCGACTATAAATTGAATGAAGAACCATAGCAATTTGTATGGTGCCAATGACGGTATCGGGCGGGTACGCATTGGTACAACTCACACCTATACGCCTATTAATATGAGATTTAAGCTAACAACCATTGAAACACCTATTTTCTAGACCCTTTAGGGAAACAGGGTACTTATAAGGTGCAAAAGAAAGTTAAAAAGCACTCATACGGGCATAGATTGCCCCCGTTTTTTTTAATGAAATGAACAATTACTACCTGTTTCTAAAAAGTTTTTACCAAAAGATAGTTAAAACGATTACTTATGAATTAACACCCATTACAAGTTATGAGCCTGGATATACTCGGTAGGCGTTTTACCAATTTGTTTCTTAAAAATTCGATTAAAGGTTGTTTTTGAATTAAAGCCAGCTTGCTCGGCAAGATGTTGTAGGGTATGTTGTCGGTGATAACCTGAATTAATTAGTTCAATGGCCGTTCTCATCCGGTATTCATTAACTATATCAAAAAAAGTTTTCTGGAATTCGACATTAAAAACTTCGGATATTCGTTTATAAGAAAGGCCTGTTGAGTTGACAAGGTCTTGCATTTTAAGATCCGTTTTGAGGTATGGCTTATCTTCTTCGAAATAATTTAATATTAACTCTTTGTCATTACGATTGGTATTCTCTTCCTTAAAGGCTTGCTGTACAGGTTTATTGGTAATATATTTTAAAATATCTTCTTCCTCAGCGAAGAATTCTGGTCGTTTAATTGTAAATACACCAAGAAAGATTGTTAAGATGGTAAGTCCCAAATAGAACACAGCGAAAAGATCGATTTTAATATTAACCTGTAAAACCTCCATAATAATACCAGATGTGCCGCATAACCACAATAAGATATTCAAGCTTATGAATAGTTTTAGCCATTTCAATGATCCTAACTGATATCTTGTCAACCGAACTCTTCTAAAGTACTGAAAATGGTGTAATTTACGCAATGATAATATAGAATAGAATATTCCTTGCACAACTATTAAAAGGTTAAAAAATAACTGCAATGAGATATACCACTGTGGAAATGAACGTTCCAAAATCATCTGCACTTTGCTTTCGGAACTTTGTATAAAAAAAGGTATAAAAACCACAACATATAACAATCCAGGAATTAAGTGTACCAGGTTCTTCTTCCACGTTCGAGTATCATCATACAAATAGGTTCTTAAATAAATATACATCAAAGGGTAAAATAATAATGCAAACACATCTAATGAAGCATACAGGTGAGGATAACGCGAAAAAAAATCTGGTGATTGAATCATAAAACCAAATACAGTCAAGGCCCATGAGAAAGCTAATAGTCCCAATACTTTATTGGCAAAAAAACGTGTTGGATAAAAATATAGGTAGAATGATAATAATGCTGATAAAACAGCACCCAATAATAAAACTACATTAAATAAATTCCCAATTTCCATACGCAGCCTGATATTTTATACGATAAGACTTATCTACCAAAAAAATAAGAATACAGCCTTTGAGTGGTTTTAACACATTCAAATTTAATACCAAAATCAGATTATATAAAATTACTATGACACTAATGTATCACATTCTACCTTTTTAAGGTATTATATCGTATTAATATAGTCTATTCTGATTATTAAATTCTTTTTTCAAGACTATAATTTAAGGGTATTATTAATTTTAGGCTACAATAATATCAAGATTTAAAAAAATAACCATTCATTTTATTATTTCACAGAAACAATAAATCGCTATAAGTGGAAATGCCTATAAATTTTATCTTGAAGAGAAAATGAAACCTAGTTTTATCAATCCCTTTTCATGAAGAAGCTAAGACAGAGCGGTAATTAAATGGACTAAAGTAAAAAATAACAGCAGTTAAGCAAGAAAAAGCAAACGATAAGCACGATTAAACTCAAAAAAGCACAGTTTTACTGGATAAAGCAAATTATGAGCTTAAGAAAGCTAAGAAAAGCTCGAAAAACCATTTCCCTTTATTAATTAGGGCACGAGTTTCTTTTATATTTAATGTATGAATGGCATATAAAAAGTGGCTAACAACCCATACATGCTCTTATGCAATTATTAAATTTGAAAGATATAAATCAAATACAATGGTAAAGGAACTAAAATGTGTTATTTGTAAAAAGACAGTAAAAGAGATGTCAGGAGTTATTTCTGATGAGCCAGAGAATCTGGCTTGGGATGGCGGTGCTGTTTTCAGAGATACAGTAGGATATGGCAGTAGGTTCGACATGAAAGAACTAATAATATGCTTGTGTGACGAGTGTATTGAGAAAAATCTAGGATTCTTGACCTTCGGCTAATATCGTTATTCTACCCTTTGGGTTGACATCTGCAGCTTTGCTGTAACCAAGAAACGAATATATAATAGATGTATTTTAAGCTGTATCGTGATTGCCACAAATTATGAAGGGAATGAAATAAAAAACGCATCACCTGAAAAGGTGATGCGTGTAACATTACGTGTAAATTTTGTAATTGCCTGAAATTCAGACTGAACTGCGGAGAGAGAGGGATTCGAACCCCCGGTACCTCGCGGTACAACGGTTTTCAAGACCGCCGCATTCGACCACTCTGCCATCTCTCCAATAAATTCATTTTGCATTTCCTTAAATGCGGGTGCAAATATATACAATAATCAGTACGAAACAACCTATAAAGCCTGAAAAATTCAGATTTTTTTGAAAAAAATCTCGATTGAAGATAATAGTCTTTCTAAAGCCTGACTTTTATTAGACTTTTTTTGCTCAACATTTGGTAAACACTGGAAATACTATATATTTGTAGAGGAAAGTTTAAGAATTAAATTAGATAACCCTAAAATTAAGGAGTATTATGAACAAGGCTCAATTAATTGATGCAATTGCTGGCGAAGCAGAATTAACAAAAGCTGATGCAAAAAAAGCTTTAGACGCATTTATTAAAGTAACTGGCGATGCATTAAAAGACGGTGGTCGTGTTGCTTTAGTAGGTTTTGGTTCTTTTGGTGTTTCTGAAAGAAGCGCTCGTACTGGTAGAAATCCACAAACTGGTAAAGAAATCGAAATTCCTGCTAAGAAAGTTGTTAAATTTAAGGCTGGTAGCGAATTAAGTGACGCTATCAACTAAGAGAAAACAACCGTAAAATATTAAGAGAGTGCTTTTGCACTCTCTTTTTTTTATCACAATCTTTAGCAAAATTTTGAAACAGATGATTGATAAGCTGCTAAACTTTTTGGAAGATTTTACACTTGAAGAAAGAAAACAACAATTATGGGATATTGCCAATCAACGTACACGCTATGCCACAGTTGTTTTAGAAAACATATACCAGACACAAAATGCCAGTGCAGTTCTGCGATCATGCGATTGTTTTGGCATTCAAGATGTTCACATTATTGAAAACGAAAACACCTTCAATGTCAACCCCCAGGTTGTTATGGGTGCAACCAAATGGCTCAACCTGCATCGGTATAACGAAAGACCAAACAACACCCTTACAGCATTAAAAAAACTAAAAGGCGATGGTTATCGTGTTGTAGCCACCAGTCCTCACGAGAACGATGTCAACCTTAATGATCTTGATTTATCGAAAGGGAAAGTAGCATTTGTATTTGGTAATGAGCGCGAAGGTATTTCTGACATCGTTAAAGAAGAAGCTGACGAGTTTATGAAAATACCTATGTATGGCTTCTCTGAAAGTTTAAACATATCAGTTTGTGCAGCAATTACCTTACAACATGTTACTACTGAGCTAAAACAAAGCAATATAAATTGGCAGCTCCCTGATGATGAACTTAAATGCCTTTATTTTGAATGGCTGAAAAAATCTATTAAAAAAAGCGATTTGCTGGTAGACGAATTCAACCAAAGAAACAATACTGACTTTTAAGTGTTAAAATTTTAAGTGGGATACAACTGATAATGACGATATTTTTTTATTTTTGAAGAAAATCTGATTCTATGAATTGCATTATTATTGATGATGACAAACTCTCAACAAAGATTATTCAGGAATTTGTTGAGAAAACAGATGATTTGAATCTGGCGGGGAAATTTGATAGTGCAGTGAGTGCCATTAACTATCTCTCTAAGCAAGGAATTGAGCCTATCGACCTCATCTTCTTAGATATAGAAATGCCTGAAATGAGTGGTATTGACTTCTTAAAGTCATTGGATGAACTTCCACAGGTTATTGTTTATTCCTCTCAAGAAAAATATGCAATCGACTCATACGAGTATAACGTTACAGATTATCTGCTAAAACCAGTACAGTACGGACGTTTTATCAAAGCCGTTAAAAGAGCGCGTGAACGTTTTGAGGAGAAAGAAAGTGTTACAAGAGAAACCAACGAAATATTTGTAAAGAACAACAGTTCACTGGTGCGTGTTAAGTATGACGACATCCTCTGGATAGAAGCACTTGAAAATTACGTTGTTTTAAACACCTTCAAAGATA
The DNA here is from genome assembly GCF_018271975.1 of Carboxylicivirga mesophila. Taxonomy (GTDB): domain Bacteria; phylum Bacteroidota; class Bacteroidia; order Bacteroidales; family Marinilabiliaceae; genus Carboxylicivirga; species Carboxylicivirga mesophila. The sequence continues at coordinate 64,879 of NZ_JAGUCN010000004.1, read as the reverse complement.
AGTTTACCATTCACTTTACTATGAAGGCCATCTCGGAAAAGATGCCACCAGACCGCTATGTAAGAGTACATCGCTCTTTCATTGTTAATCTCAATAAGATTAAAGTCATTGAGGATAACTCAGTAATAATTAATTACGAGGGTGGATCAAAAATTATCCCAATCGGTAAATCTTATAAGGATAAGCTGATGGATGACATCAACCTGATTACCAGATAAAAAAATAAAAACCGTCATTCGACGGTTTTTTTTATGTCTTCGCATGGTTATATGCTAATCATCGTCATCATTACTATCGTATGTAGTGACGTTGCTCATCTCCGAATTATAATAGTAAATAATGATCTCAGCTGTATCTCTTAAAAAGTTTATACGGCCTACTTCTGCTCTATGGATATCCAACCCGGTACGTTCTTTTAAATCATCTATCATCTCATCATAACGTTCCGGTGTAATCAGCTCAATCTTCTCGTAAATAATCAGCTTACTCGACTCATGCTTTAACAACCAAACACGCTCTAAACCAAAAGTAACAGCCACAACCAAAAAGTTAGTAGCAAATAATTCCATCAGGCTCACTTTATCTCCACTCAACGCATTTATAACCGAAACACCTATCGTAATAAACAGGTAGGTCATTTCCTTTATCGGTATTTGTGTAGTTCGATAGCGTATGATGCCAAAAATAGCAAACAATCCTAAAGCAAAACCCAGTTGAAGGTTCACATTATCTAGCAGGATACATAACAGAAAAACAATCGTACTTATCAGCAAAAAAGTAAACAAGTAGTCTTTGCGACGTGCATTCTGATAATAAAGGAACCTGACAAGGATAAGCGTTACTATGAAGTTAAATGCAAAACGCACTAATAATTGCAATAAACCATCCGGATTAATAAAGTCGGCTTCGAAAAAGCTAACACCCATAAACATTTGTTTGATTAGTTAAACATACTTACTGCAATATCGGCAAACTCAGTAACAATACCATCAGTTTTTTATAATAATATTGGATGGGCGTCCGTGGAAATGGCACAACTGTATTTTTTACAAAAAAAGAACCTCCCCAGTAAGGGCAAAGCCACCGGAACACGTCATTCAGTTATAGACTATAAACAAACGATTAATGAATAAGAGTAAAACAACAGCACCAGCCCTATGGATTCCATCAGTATACTTTGCCATGGGGTTACCTTTCGCCTTGGTAAGTATGGCTTCAGTTCTTATGTATGAAGACCTGGGCATTAGCGATGCCAGAATTACATTTTGGACCGCATTAATCACTCTACCCTGGACTTTTAAACCTATTTGGAGTCCTTTATTGGAAATGTTTAAAACAAAAAAGCATTTCGTTTTAATTACTCAGTGGATAACAGGTGTCTCACTGATGTTTGTTGCTTTTTCTCTGCATTTACCATCATTTTTTCAATACTCCATAGCTTTTTTTGCCATATTAGCTTTTAGTGGTGCGACTCATGACATTGCAACCGATGGCGTCTATATCAACGCGTTATCGAGCGAGGATCAGGCTAGGTTTATTGGTTGGCAAGGTGCTGCATACAACATTGCCAAGTTCATATCCATGTCAGGATTTGCCTACCTGGCTGGTACACTAAGTAAAACAATGGGGCCTGCCACGGCTTGGATGTGGGCTATGGCAGCTTGTGGTGCTTTAATGATAATATTGGGGTTTTATCATCTAAAAGTGCTTCCTTCAGGAGGCAGCTCTACCCATCAGGTTTCTTCTTTAAAAGAAGGCTTCAGGGCTTTATTGGAGGTCATCCGGTTGTTTTTCCAAAAGAAGTTTATCATATGGCACATAATTTTTATTGTTTTGTATCGATTTGCAGAAGGATTGGCCTTGAAAATTGTGCCTTTATTCTTAAAAGCTCCACTTGCGGATGGCGGCTTAGGCTTTGACACATCTAAGGTTGCCTCGGTGTATGGAGCAGGCAGTATATCTTTCGTTGCTGGCTCCTTACTTGGTGGTTACTTTATTTCGAAGCATGGTTTAAAGCGGTCGTTAATGTACCTTGCTTTTGCTTTTAACATACCATTTGTTTGCTATTTCCTTTTATCGCTCTTCAGACCCGAAAACATAAGCTGGGTATATGCCTCTGTTCTAACCGAATGGTTCGGTTATGGCTTTGGTTTTGTTGGCTTAATACTTTTTATGATGCAGCAAATCGCCCCAGGCAAATACAAAATGGCGCATTATGCATTTGCTTCGGGCATTATGAACCTCGGCATTATCCCTTCCGGCATGTTCAGTGGATGGATGAGTGATTGGTTAGGCTATAAGGTATTTTTTATATGGGTACTAATAGCCACCATACCTTCGCTTTTAGCGGCACGCTTTGTACCTTTTGTACACTCTGAAAATGAAACTAATTAAAATAGCATATCATGACTAACAGAATTCCATGGGAAGAGCGCCCTGACGGCTGTAAAGACGTAATGTGGCGTTACTCCGAAAACCCTATCATCGGACGCTACCACATACCAACATCTAACAGCATTTTTAATAGCGCTGTTGTGCCATTTGGCGATGGCTTTGCAGGTGTATTTCGCTGCGACAACAAAGCTGTTCAGATGAATATCTTTGCCGGTTTTAGTAAAGACGGTATCAACTGGGACATCGATCATGAACCGATTCAGATGCAGGCTGGTAATACGCAAATGATTGACTCGGACTACAAGTACGATCCGCGTGTTACCTTCATTGATGATCGTTACTGGATTACGTGGTGCAACGGCTACCATGGCCCAACCATTGGCATCGCCTACACATTTGATTTTAAGGAATTTTTCCAATGCGAGAATGCCTTTTTACCTTTTAATCGTAACGGCGTTTTATTTCCTGAAAAGATAAATGGTAAATATTGCATGCTTAGCCGCCCGAGTGACAATGGCCACACACCATTTGGCGATATTTACCTCAGTTATAGCCCTGATATGAAATACTGGGGCGAACACCGTTGTGTGATGAAAGTAACCCCCTTTGAGGACAGCGCCTGGCAGTGCACTAAAATTGGAGCTGGCGCTGTACCTATCAAGACAAAAGACGGATGGTTGATTTTTTACCATGGCGTTATTAACACCTGTAATGGTTTCCGATACTCGATGGGAGCAGCGCTGCTGGACCTGGAGCAACCGGATAAAGTACTGTACCGCAGTCAACCATACTTACTGGCGCCTGCCGAGATATATGAACTGGCCGGTGATGTACCCAATGTGGTATTTCCTTGTGCAGCACTTAACGACGATGAGAAAGTAGTGGTTTACTATGGGGCTGCTGATACTGTGGTTGGTGTAGCTTTTGGATACATTGATGAAATCATTCAATTCATAAAAGATAACTCTTTGTAAAAGAAGAATAAAGGATGAGCCATAAACCAGCTCATCCTTCATTTATACCGGAATTAACATAAAAAAACTACCAATACCAACATCACTCAACAACTTCTAAATGCTGTTGCATCCAAAGCATTTATAATGCCCTATCTTCCTCTTCGAAAATCACTTGGTGTAGTTCCAAATCGTATTTTGAACTTCTTTGACAGATACTTGGGATCCTTAAAACCCACCTTATAAGCCACCTCAGAAACATTGAGCATACCATCTTTTAATAGTCGGGCTGCTTCTTCAAGACGAATATCTCTCACAAACTCACTTGTTGTTTTCCCTGTTAATTGTTTGATTTTCACATAGAGCATTGTACGACTTACATTCATCAGGCTGACAAACTGTTCAATATTGAATGCTGTATCTGAATAATTATCAAGTACCACATTACGTGCTCTGCTGATGAATAGCTGATCTAATGAACCATTTCCATTGCCTGATTCAATAGTGGCACTTTTTTGATACAAATGTTTCAGGCGTTTACGTTCTTTAATTAATGCATGTGCACTAGCCAACAATACACGTACATCAATTGACCACTGAAAAACCTGATCGACGCCGGCATTTAGCCAACTGATATGCTTTAGGTCAGAAAATTGTTTTAGCAATCCTATAATAGGAATATGCGCTGTTCTTACATCTGATTTAAGCTGTTTGATGGTACTGATATCCTTTAAATGAAGTTTATCGGATGCTATAACAATAAAATCAGCTCCTGCTTTATATACTAAATCAGGTGAGAACTGTTGCAGTGCAAGGCTTGTAACGTTTGAATACTGCTCGAAAGCCAGACCAATTGACGTTTGTTCAAGTCCATACAATAATAATGCGCGTTCCCAAGCTAGTTGCCTGTCAGCCTCCTTATGTTTGTAATAGGTGGATAAAACTGTTGATGTATAGATTTGTTGCATAAATCTTACGCATTGTGGTCATCTTTTCAAAGAGATTTGACCAGGATTAAAAAAAGCCGTGACCCAATTATCACGGCTTTTCACTCAGTTTTAGATTAGGTTAACACTACTTATTCCATGAAATACCACGCATCTCACCTTTATAGTTACCAGTAACATCCTCGAATTTAACCCCAGCTACCTTATCAAGCGGGAAATAAGCATTCAGTCCGGGTTCAGTTCCGGTGATCTCAGCATCCAGGTCTGCAGCATCGCGAGCCACATCCCACAAACGGAAGTCCTTGATATAACCATCCATCTTACCCCAGCCATTGCCGAGCCACATTTCGCCCCAACCGGAAACATTAGGTGCTCCTATATCTTCAAACACAGCTTCCTCCACTCCATCAACAAAAATTTTGGTTGTACGAGCAGTATTATCATGCACTAAAGCTACATGCTGCCATTCACCAGTCTTCATTACCAATGGATCGGTTTTCGGACCCTGCCAGCCATTACCTGCATTAGTAAAGTTCCAAAGGCCACCTGATGCCAAAACGTTTTCTTCCGTTAATTCCTGGTAGCCATATACCCACACGCCATACTCACCATTGTTAAAGAACTCACCTGTTCCATATCCAAAGAGAGAGCGCACCTTAACATCAAACTCAACGGTATAATCACCTTGCGGAGTGTAATTTGGTGTAATACGCAAACCTACAGCATCCTTATCCTCACGATCTACGAATATACCAACTGCATCAGACACCAGCATTTTATTAATCGTCTCTATTTTAGATGATAACTGTGATGCTTTGCCATCTATCTCATCTTGTCTACTGGCGTTTTCTTTTGTTGAATTACCTTCTGCAATCAATTCATTAATGTAAGCAATTGTACCGGCCGGATAATCCCCATCATTAGTTCCCTCTGTAATGGTACCTCTAAAAGCTTCCAATTCGGCAATAGACTCATTTAAGGCAGTATAATCAAGTGAGATTTCCGGAGGCGTTCCATCCAGCTGCCATTGAATATCACCAATTAATTTAGCGGTATATTTTCCACTTACATCAGAAAAGCTATCGCCCAGGTCAGTTACAAGCGGAAAGTACATTTCCAGACCTTCCTCATCACCTTTCATATCGGCATCTTTATTGTCTGCAATTTGCTGAGCACTACGCACTCCGTTCCAAACACGCAAATCACGAAGCATTGCATTACAGGCTCTGCTTGTCCACATAGGGCTATTACCAATCACAAAAGGTTTATCGGCCGATAGCATGTGGGTATTATCATTAGTAGCCACCTCAACCCCATCAACATACATTACCTGGTGAGAACCATCGTTACTTAAAGCAACATGCATCCACTGCCCTACTTTCATTGTTCCGGCACCGGCTTGATTACCTGTATCTACCCAGTTATTATTACCAACAACAGTTTGAATATTTCCATCAGGGAAATAACGCACTCCAAAACCACTGTCAGGACCAGACTGTTCACAGCTGAACAGATAACTCGAATAATCAAGCTTATTTAAATCAATAATGTAACACTCGATTTCTATCGTCCATGCACCATCCAGCACTGACTTAATATTATCTGAAATCTGTATGTAAGTATCCGAATTTTGTTTAATCCATGGAATAGCAAGTGCAACCGTATTTGTTTTAAACTTATTAATGTAGATCTGCAACTTATTAGTGGCATCAACTATATCATCCTGACTATCTGAATTGTTTATTTTCCACTTACACCAATCAACACATTCCTGGAGTTCTTTGATTGCACCAGGCTTGAAATCACCCGGGTTACCACCTTCTTCGGAACTGGCAATCAGGCTTTCGGCTTCTACAATTAATGCATCCAGGGCATTAGTATCCCAGGGGCCACTTGTTTCATCATCTTCGCATGAAACAAAGCCTACCATCATAAATGCAGCAAATACTGCTGATAATATTGTGAATCTGTAATTATATAATTTCTTCATCTTAATTCGGATTTATTAGAAGTTAGAATTCATTAAGCCATCCACCTTCGCTTTGGTATCAGCTGTATCCCACCATACTTTAATATCCATTCTGTCATCGTCTTCAGAACGCATACCTTCCGGCATATTTTCTTCATTCTGACGATGCTCATTATCCGGATAGCGAACCCGCTTCACCCAAGTACCGGATGCTACCGTAGAGCTACCACTAACACCTTCAAAAGGCAACGTGATATCAGGGTAATCAGTACGGCGAAAATCAGCCCAGCCTTCAACTCCATTGGGAAAGTTGGCCAGCCATTTTTGTGTGATAATACGCTTCAGGCGGCCTTCATTAGAACCAGAAAAAGCTGGCAGGCCATCAATATAAGCTTCGGCATCAGCACCTTCTACTCCCACATAATCCATGGATGCCTGTACTCCTTCTTTGTACAGTTGCTCATAATCACCCGATGCCCAGCCACGCAAGGCTGCTTCGGCCAATAAAAATTTCACTTCTGCATAAAACATCACCGGGCAGTACATCTTATCAGAGCCATTGCCTACAAAATCTTCGTATCCACCTTCAAGGTTAATGGTGGCATAGGCCTCTTTAGCATTTGCCGGTACCAGATTGTAACCATTTTCAATCCCCTGATACCTATCCTCTCCAACTTCTTCTTTTGTTTTAGGAACTGCCTTATCGTTTTCTATACGTTGGTAGGCAAACCATATTGGCGTGCGCGGATCTTCATCAACAGTGGATTCAGAATACAGGTAATCTGACATGGTTTTTGACATACGGATATTATTCCAGGCCCAGGCCATTTGATGAAGGTAATCGTACCAGCCTTCGCTCCACATTGGCACACGGGCAACATCACCGTTATCAACCAGCAGTCCGCCAGGCCCTGCAATAGCTGCTTTAGCCTCCGCCTCGGCCCGGGAAGGATCAATATTGGCAATGCGCATAGCCAAACGCAAGCGCAGAGAGTTAGCAAAGCGTTTCCATTTCTCCACATCACCTTTGTAAATCAAATCGTACTCCGATCCATAACTATACTGTTCTGTATCACCTGTAATGGCTTTCACAGCTACATCCAGACGCTTAAATAAATCATCATAAATTTCGCTTTGTGCTGTATAAGGCACCGGATCGCCTTTACTGGCATCGAAATATGGAATATCTCCATAGGTATCTGTCATACGCGACCACCAGTAGCACATCCATATATCATTAATAGCCAGCGCATCAACATAAAACTCATTATCACCAAACTGGTCAATAATAGCCTGTGAACTGCGCAAATGACGAGTATACATTTCACTCCACTGGTTACCAATCCACCCATCGACATACTCATAACGTGGTGAACCGAAGCTAGACACAGTATTAGCCCAATACTGACTATATAAATCGGGATACAGGTTAACATTTCGCTGATAATTGGCAAATACTTCCTGTTGCATCTTATTGAAGAAGAACTTTGGTTCTACGGTGGTTGTTGCATCCGACGGCACATTCATATCGCCAAAGTCATCGGAACAGCCTGAAGCTGTAATCAGGAGCAATAAGGCGAATAATGCTGTATATATATTTTTCATGTCTTTCATGTTTTAGCTGATTAAAATCCTAAATTAATCGAGAAACCATAGGTTCTGGTTGAAGGAACAGGAGCAAAATCAAAGGCCTGAGCCGCATATGCCGAACTGTAAGCACTGGCATCGGGCACGGTACCTGGTGTATCTTTATACAAATACCATAGGTTACGACCAACTAATGCAATACGCATCGATTGAATAGGATTATTGGATGAGATTCGCTGCAGGAGTGTTTTAGGTACATTATACCCTACCACAATCTCCTTTAATTTCATGTGCGATGCGTCATACATAAACTCCTCATCTACTTTAGCTACCTGGCGCCAGTACTCTTCGGCACTTACCATTACATTATTGGCACCGCCTTCAGCTGTCACGCCATCAACAAAAAAGGCCATGCGATTATTTACATCGGTACGCTTAGCTGTACCGGCCGAGGTAGCGCCACGCTCTGAACTTGATAAAATATCACCACCCTGCTGTACCGAGAATAAAGCCGACATGTAAACACCCTTATAATCAGCTGTCAGGTTAACAGATCCAGTCCAATCAGCCTGAATATTACCTATCACATGGTCGCTTCCCTGTGCTAATGTTGGTAAACCTTTGTCATCAACTATAATCAGTCCCTGCTCATTGCGGGCATAAACAGAGCCTCTGATGTCGCCAAGTTTTCCACCTTCAACAGCCCATACATTGCTGCCAAAATCATATTCTTTAAGGTCTTCATGCAACGCTTCAAGAATACCTTCGTTCTTCGAAAAGTTGAAATCTAATCCTAATTTAAAGTCTTTGGTTTTAACAGGTATAGTAGATAGCATAAACTCAATACCTTTATTACTAATCTCACCTGCATTAATGTATTTCGTCTTATAACCAGAGCTTTGAACCACCTCTATATTCACAATCTGGTTTTTAGTCAATTCATTGTAATAGGTAAAATCCAAGCCCAATCGATTATTAAAAAAACGTAAATCAACACCTGCTTCCCATGAGGTAGAAATTTCGGGCTTTAAATCCTCAATAACAGCATCTTCAGGAACAATACCCGTTGTTAAACCATAGTTCCAGCTTTCTAATTTATACAGCTGACTGGTGTTGTAAGGATCGGTAGCCTTACCAACCTGTGCCCACGATGCCCGTGCTTTGGCAAATGAGATAAATGATGGCATTTCAACCATATCTGAGATAATACCACTTAAACTTAAAGATGGATAGAAGTAAGAATTATCGTAATCAGCATCAGCAGATGTTAAGGTTGATGACCAGTCATTACGCCCTGTGAAATCAAAAAACAGTTTGTTGCGATAAGCAATCTGGCCAAATCCGTAGATTGAACGCACTTCTGACTCAGTAATAGATTCGGTTGCATTGATATTTGAACCGGCTCCCAGGAAATAATCACCTTCTGAAGCCAAACGGCCAGAAGTACCGCGCAAACGCTTGTCAACCCGCGACATATTGTTAGCACCAAAATTAAGACCTACTGCCCAGTCGTCATTAAAAGTTTTGTTGTATGAAAGTAAAAACTCATAATTCTCTTCCTTAAAGTTACTCTGTTCAGTGTTATAGTTAGGGCGTGAAGGATCAACATTATCTGCGTACAGGTATCCTTCAACCGCATTAAACTGATAGAAATCCAGACCATATTTGAACTTTGCTTTCAGGTTTTTATGTAGCTTGATATTGGCGGCAATGTATCCAAAGGTTCGGTTTTTACTATCGCTGTTATCGGTTTGTGCCTGCAGGAAGTATGGATTACGGTTGTTGGCATTAACGGTGGTGTAAAGCTTTTCTACATGCTCACCTGATACAATATTATAACCTGGCTTCAGGTCGCGATTGCGGATATTCATCGGCATGCCGTTGAAATAAGAAATGTAGCTATAGTTACCAATCTCAGGACGCTGATCACCTTCAGTCACAAAATACGAAAGCTTAGTATCGATATTCAGCCAAGAGTTTATGTTATAGTCTCCTCTAAAGTCAAAGGTTGTTTTTTCAACCTTATGATCTTCATAAATACCATTCATAATGTCTTTACCCAATGATACACGGAAGGTACCATCATCATTACCACCTGTAAAAGCCAAATTGTGCTTGTGGCTCAATCCTGTTCTGGTGAAATCTTTCAAACGATCCTTTTGAGCTGTAAACGGCAGCATCTCGCCTGTCCAGGATTCCAGTTCCTGACCATTCATTTCAGGACCCCATGACCACTCACTGTCCTTGTAATAAACACCATCTGTTCCCTGGCCATAGCGCTCCTGTAAATCGAGCATGTAAGCTGCCTCAGAGAAGGTAACGCCGCCAGAGTAGTTTATACCTAAACCTTTGCGTTTGGTTCCTTTCTTTGTAGTTACCACAATTACTCCATTACCGCCTCGTTCGCCATAAAGGGCTGCTGCATTAGGACCTTTCAGAATAGATACTGACTCAATATCTTCGGGGTTCAGGTCGAAAGCACCTCCTGCACGGGATGTACCTCCCCAGATGCCTCCATCACGTTCATTACCATTGTCAAATGGCACGCCATCTACAACCCAAAGCGGTGCATTATTATCAGTTAATGAACTGGCTCCACGAATATCAATTCGTGAAGTTCCGCCAATACCACCTCCCGACTGATTAATCTGAACACCCGCAACCTTTCCTTGCAATGAACTAATCAGATCGGCATCGCCAGCCTGCGTTAGCGCTTCAGATTTTACATCCTGAACAGCATAACCCAGTGCTTTCTTTTCGCGCTTAATACCCAGAGCCGTTACCACTACCTCATCAATATCAAGGGCTTCAGACACCAATGTGACATTAATAGTATTGCGACCGGCCACATTCATTTCCTGCTCATTAAACCCAATGAATGAGAAAACGACCACAGCTTCTTCTGAGCTGACGGTCAGCTTGTAACTGCCATCAACACTTGTAATGGTACCATTTGTTACATTATCTTTCTCAAAAACATTAACCCCAGGTAACGGTTCCCCTGTATCATCAGTAACAATTCCACTAATCGTTATCTGCTGTTGCATATTTGACATTTGTCCTTCCTGGTAACGCTTAGTGATAATGATATCCTGGTCAATAATATGGTATTTGTACTCGTCCAGGTTGAGTACCTTATCTAATACTTCTTCAATACCTCCGTTTTGCATTTGAATATCCACCCGACGGTTTTCGTCTACATCTTCTTTACTGTAAAATACATTGAAGTTGGATTGCTTTTCAATTTCATCGAAGACTCTGGATAACGTCGATTGCTTAAGGTTAATTGATACTTTAGCGTTTTGTGCAAAGGTAGCTGCACTCACTTGTATCATTCCCACGATCATCAATAAAACACATAGTTTCATAACAAGTGCTAGTTTCTTGAGCTGGTTCCGGGGGATACCAACTACGGTTTTGTTTTTTTTCATAAATTTGTAATGCTTAATTATACTGTTATAATTAGTTATAGCCGGTTTGCAGACCGGTTGTACCTTACATCGGGAGTAGTTGCAGCTATTCCCGTTTTTCTTTGGCTAAGTCAGTTTGATTTCAACTAGAGTTTTATCTCCAGCCTTTTCTTTCATAGTTCAAATTTGTTTTTAGCTATTTCTGTTTAAGTGTGATTAATTCATTATTAATTTCATAATCGAGATTTGTGATAATACTAAAACGTTGCAGCGTTTTAAGTACCGATTGTTCTTTTTGTATAACACAGCGGTAGCGCTTCTTCCGAAGTACTTCATCCTGAATAACAATATTAACACCATACAAATCAGATAATGTGGCGGCTATTTCTTCGAGCGTAGCGTCCTTAAATTCATAGCGACCGGTGGTCCAATCGGTCACCTCGTTCATATGCGTAACTGCCTGAATTTTAGCATCACCTTCTTTATTAAGAAAGAACTGCTGACCGGGCTCTAAACGGGCAATCTCCTGCTGTGCGGTATTGAGTATGCCCACTGACCCCTCCCTGAGGGTTACTTCACACTGCTTTGATTGGCGGCTGGACTTCATATTAAACTCGGTGCCATATACTTTTACAGTATGCTGATAGCCCTCAACCAGAAAGGCGTTTTTTTTATCATGTGCCACATTAAAAAATGCTTCTCCTTCGATACTTGCCAATCGGCTATTTGAAGCAGCATTGTAACTATAAACCAGCTCTGATGCAGCATTTAACATCACTTTGGTGCCATCTGGCAAATCAAAGCTGGCCGGGCTGTTTGCCGGTGCTACAATCTTAAACTCACCGGCCAGCAAACGATTCTTCTCGGCAATAGAGGTATTAAAAAGAAGTGTAGACACAACCAGCCCAACTACCATCACAGAAAGTGATGAATACACAAAGTTTTTTACCTTATTGGACTTTCGGAGCAAGTGATTAATGACACCTGTTTTGGTCTGCTCCCGCGATAAGGCGATATCGTTTTTTGAAAAAATCAGTTGCTGTGCTTTGAATAGTTCTACCTGTTTCCGGTAAAACACTTTATTTTTATCACTCTGCCTAATCCAGCTATCAAGAACTATCTGCTCTGCATCGCTAATCTCCTGATTTAACTGCCTTAGAATTAATAGTTCTATTTTTTCCGATTCGATCATAACATGCTTGTTTCTACAGTAAGGACGAAAAAAAAGAGTGCCACCCTGACACTCTTATATATTTTTTTGAAGAAAATAATCTGTTAAAAAAGGATACCTGGCAGATACTCTGACAAAGAAGCTTTTAACTGCTTCAAGGAACGAGAAATTTGTGTTTCCACAGTTTTCTCCGATAAAGCCAGCTTTTCTGCTATCTGACGATAACTCAAGCCTTCATCTCTACTCATTAAAAAAATCTGTCGTCGCTTTTCCGGCAATTGATTGATGGCGTCACTTATGTGCTTCTCCAACTCCTCCTCGAGCAAAGGGTTATTAAATGGAATGGCTGCATCATTAGCTTCAGGAGCATCAGTTTCATTCTTCTGTTTCACTTTATTTTTCCGCTGCACATCAATGCAAATATTAAAGACTGATTTAAACAGGTAACTCTTCACCGAACCATTAATAGTGTCCAGTTTGCCTTTCGCCCACAGGTTGATAAAGAGTTCCTGAACTGCTTCTTCGGCATCCCACCTATTACCTAACAGCTTGGTTGCAAATAGTATGCACCTTGGATAATAAAGGTTAAAAATATCATCAAATGAAATATCTTTGATGTATTCATTCATAAAATCTGGAATTTCTTAACTAAATGAGTGTAGCAAATATAAAAATTAAGCTGTAACCAGCCGTTTAATTTTTAACAAGCATTCTCAACTCACAATAATCACTGGAAAACCTTCATGTTTTTACTAATCATTGTATCTGACAAAGGTTTCTTTTTGTGGACCTACGCCTTTTACCGTTATCGACTTCCAATGAACAGGGAAACAAGCTTTGCCGCTTTTAATTCCACCATCTGTTAACTCCAGCCCAACAAACCCAAATAATACAGCCTGAAGCATCCCTCCTGCACCAGTTGCAAAATAAGGATTATCTGAAACAGCCGATTCAGCTAATACACCAAAAGGAGAGCGCTTATTGGGTATATAAGCCCGCTGAAACATTTCAAATGCTTTATCGGCATCGCCCAGGCGGGCATACAAAATACTAAACACCGAAAAAGTCATAGCGGGTCCTTCCGGTGATATCTTAGACTCATAATATTCAAGATCTTTTCGGATAGTTTCTTCGTCGGTGATAAGTCCAAGCGGATAGGCCAGCAAATTCACATCTACCTGCTTAATTATTTCACCTTCATAGGTCGAATGCTCCCTTGTAATCCCATTCCTGAATTTCTCAATACGAAGCTGTTCGCTTATTATCGCCCATTCAGCCGGAGCATTTATTTTCAACAAACCGGCCGCCTTAACAGCATCACTTAGCACGACTTTAACAGCGCCATTGGTAAAGGCATTATCGGTAACTCCGTGAGCAAATTCATTGGCTCCAACCACATTCTCAATTGAATAAGTTCCATCCGGATTTGATGTCACACGACTGGCCCAAAATTCGGCCACCGCCTTCAAAACAGGCCATCCTTTCGTTTTCAGCCAGTCGATATCTTTTGTCAGACGATAATAATTCCATACAGCAATACCCACATCTGCAGTTATGTGTTGCTCAAATGTACCTGTTAAACACCAGGTTGGTGTCGCTTCTTCACCCGAGTCATCCGATTCCCAAGGATACATAGCGCCCTTAAATCCAAAATTGCGGGCTTTTTTTTTGGCTTTATGTAAACGATCCACACGATAATTCATCATCGAACGTCCCATTGCAGGTTGCAACAATAAAAGAGGTGGGTACATCCACAATTCTGAATCCCAGAAAATGTGTCCATTATATCCGGGAGCCGACAGTCCCATGGGGGAAATGCTTAAGTCGCTATCTACGCGCTGATAGGAATACAGGTTGTACAAGGCAAAGCGGATGTCGGTTTGAGACACCGGATCGCCTTCAATGATAATATCACTCTCCCACAGCGCATTCCATTCCTGGTGATGTCTATGTAGCAGCTTAGCGGCTCCTTCGCGTTGGGCAAAAACCACCATACGTTCAGATTCTCCATATGGATCATTAAAGTCCCTGGATGTACATACCGCTCCAAACAAACTGAATGAATAGCTTTCACCCTTTTTAAGTTTGACCCTAAACGATTGATATGCCTGATTGACGTTATGCACATTGTGATGCAAGTCAGGTCGCTCCCCCTCGAAGATAAAACCCGATGCAGCAGCAACATCATGTGCACCAAAAGGACTGGCGGCTGTTGTTTGAAAAACAGGCATGCGTGCATCCAAATCCTGCATCATACGGTATAGCGACCTCACATTCTTATAATTGGAAGGGGTTTCAATGAGGTTGGCCACATCCAAAACCATATCTTTCTCAGCATTGATGGTAACCTGCATCAGTCCGCCAAAAGGCATTTGTCGCAAAGCACCAATTGAATACGATACAGTAGCTTTCTTATCAAATTAGAAATCAGCCTTCAAAGAAGCTTCGCGCATATTCAGCACCTGCTCCCATTTACCACAATCTCCCAATTGAATGGTGTCACCATTAACAGCCACTACCAGATTAAACGGATTGATTCCACTGAGGACACGACTCACATCGTAAGGTGCCGCCCTGTCAAAAACATGATTCAACACTACTTCACGAGTCCTGAAAGGTGTTACATCCGGTACAATACCTATCTGACCGTTAGCCACACAGGTGGGCACATAATTGTTCTTTTCATTTGTGCTGATTTCCCAGCCTACCTGTGCAGCAACAAATTGTGCACAGGCTAATAGTAAAATTATAAGAATACCTGGATTTCTTTTCATAGAGATTTACCTTAAAAATTGTAAGATGGGTTACTTTTTTACAAATCTGATTGCCTGTCCGCCACCTGCAGCCAGCTTCAGCCTTAAAACAGTTTCGGATGACACTTCTTCTTCAATAATCGAATAGGCCTGAGGATTGGTTTTCCAATCGGCGTCATCTGCATCCTTGTAAATTTGTGCGGTATAATTCAATCCCGGCGTCAGAAAATCCAATTTGACATCAAGCGCTCTGGCTTCCTCATTGGTAGCGCTTCCCAGGTACCACTCCTGCCCGCTTCTTCGGGCAATAGTAATGTATTGTCCTACTTCACCGTTCAACACGCGCGACTCATCACTATCTGCATTGAAATCAGCAATAAACTGAAATGCCGGATGCCCTTCGTAGTTTTTGGGCAAATCGCTGGCCATCTGCAGCGGACTATACAATATCACAAAGTTGGCTAATTGTTTTGCCAGAGTTGTATGTGTGCGTGTCATGCCTATATCTTCTGTATTCCACTTCACGCGCTCACCGGCATTTTCAAACAGCAAATCAAAAGTACCGGGTGTATAATCTGTAGGACCGCCCAGCCCTCTTGTGAATGGGATTATAACAGTATGCGATGGCGGATTTCCTTCACTCCACGCATTCCATTCCATGCCTCTTACTCCTTCACGAGTCATCATATTCGGCCAGGTGCGTCGAATCCCCGTTGGCTTAATAGGCTCGTGCACATCAAGCATAATCTGGTATTTGGCAGCTAACTCAACCACTTTACGATAATGACGTACCATGAACTGGCCATGATGATGCTCTCCTCGCGGATAAATTCCACCTGCATAACCTGTCTTTACCGCATGCATCCCCAGATCGTGACACATCTTATAGGCCGCCTCCATGTATTTCTCATATGATTCGATATCTCCACCTGTCTCGTGATGGCCGATAAGCATGACACCTTTCTCACGCGCATAGGCTGCTACCTTTTTCAGATCAAAATCAGTGGCCGGCGTAATGTGATCAAAGGCATCCTTAGCCCCCCAGCTTTCCCATCCATCATTCCAGCCTTCAATAACAAGACCTTCGATATTATTGTCCGCAGCAAAATCAATGTGCTTTATCGCATTTTCGGTGGTTGCACCATGTCGCGGTCCCGGATACCAGGTTTCTGTTCCCAAATGCATCCCCCACCAAATCCCGATGTACTTCATCGGTTTAATCCACGATGTATCTTCAATACGACTGGGTTCATTCAGGTTGAGTATCATATTACTCTGCACCAAACCGGCAGCATCGGAACTAATCTGGATGGTGCGCCAGGGTGTTTTCATAGGAGCCGAACCACGCACCTTTTCTCCATTGGCCCAGGGAACCAATTCAGCTTCGTAAACACCTTTCACCTTCTGCTTAAGTGTCATGCCGGCGTAATCTGTTAAGGCAGCTTCGTGGATGCTTATATGAATGTTTTGTTCTCCTTTCATGGTAACAGGAGTGGCTACCCACGATGCCTCATCCATGGGTGTTTGCTGATATAATTTCTCGTAAGTATTGTAGTCAGCCCAAATCCACCAGGTGTCCGGATTGCCTTTGACATCAAACTGCGTCAACTCATCCATGATCACGAAATCAGCCAGGTTATTTTGCTCAGGTAATTCGTATCGGAATGCAACACCATCGTTATAAGCTCTGAAATATAAATTCATTTGACGCCACGGCTCTTTCGCCTCTTGCAACTGAACCGCGAGTTCGCGATAATGGTCGTCCACTTTCTTATTCTCGCCCCAAGGTTGCTCCCAGGTTGAATTATACTCATTGACCTGTGTTTTTAGCACCTTAAAGTCGTCTTTTAGGGCAGGAATTTCTTTAAAAGTAAATCCTAATTGCGAAGGATAAATAATTGTGTCCTGCTTGTATAAAACATGATAATAAGGTTTTCCATCGTTCAAATCAAAACCAATGCTTAATTGATTATCGGGAGATGAAACCATTTTGTACTGGTCGGCCGGACCGCAACTCATCAGTCCAAAAGTAAATATCAGAACCGCTGAAATGTTCAAGATTGTCTTCATGTATATAATGTAATTTGTGTGACTATACCAATCAATTTATGATAGCTCAAGCTGTCGTAATACGATGTTGCTAAAATACAATGGATACAAATCGAAAGAAAGAAACAGACACTAAGTACAGACATAACAAATTACTACGCATTGATATTCTGTATATTACACTAAACAAAGTACAGATCCAATACAGGGTATAATACTACCTGACTGGCCACACTACTACACCATTTACATGTTTACGGGAATATGGATGCACCGAAAGCACAGCTATTAAAAGGAAGGAATTGACATTACGTATTGCTCAAACTCATCCGGTTCCATTTTAGCCCTGGACTTTACCCTGTTCCGATATGTATAAACCGTGTTTCTGGAAATCCCAAGAATTGATGCCACCCTTTCAGCACTATCAATTCCCAATCGCGACAGTGCAAATACACGCAATTCGGCACTGAGCGTAACAGGTGTGGTTACTTCAATCTGCATCGATGGCTCCAATACCACATTTATTCTTTCAACAAACGTAGGAAATAAGCTATTAAACAGGGCATCAAACCGTTCAAACAGTTGCTCTTTATCATCGCCCGGACCACTCTTAGTCAGATAATCTGCAATAACATCGTATTTCTTCTGCAGAAGCAAACTTCTGATCTTTGCCTGCATTTTCTCCATTTCATGGAAATACACAGAACTTAGCTCGAAATAGTTTGTAAGTGATTCTTCCTTAATTTTATTTGACTCTGTTAACTGTTCATTACGGGTGGCCAATAAGCTGTTTTGCTCATTTATAATATCACGTCCCCTTTTGACTTCATTATGTCGGCGTACCAGTCGCATCCACAAATAGATGATCACCACCAGGCTAACACATACGACCATTAGTATAGACGCCAGAGCTGCTAAACGTATTTGCTGTATTTCTTTCAGTTGCAGCTCAATAATGGGCACAATATGTGTTATTTCTGCTTTACGCTGGCGGGCACCGTAAAACTCTGCATCCTGAATGGCTCTAATCAGAAACTGGTGAGCCAGCCTGATTTCGCCATTTTCCAGCAATACCTGTGCCATCAAGCGTCCGGAAGTTGTTTCGTATGTTGACGAGCGAATATCTGACTCAATACTATTCAGCAGGTAGCGAACCTGTCCTTCCAAATCCCCGAGATGATAGCAGGCCCAGGCCATACAGGAATATATCTTTGCTTTTTCGTGCTCTGATGCACTGGGTTGCTCCACAAACAGCCTGCAATGGTCAAGAGCGTCTTCTGCCATATCCAGGTCAATCAACTTCAGTGCTCTCACCAACTGATAGTCAACATGGTTTTCATTAGCTACCTGCAACAGAGAATCGGCATATGCATGATTTAACAACCTGTACTCCGGGTGGTAGGCAGACACATCATTATAGGCTAGCAGATCGCCATACAGTCTTGTCATCAGGCTAAAATAATGCACTCTGGACTGTTCTGATGATAATTCTCCCACTTGTGCAATAACATCGATAGCCTCGTTAAATAAACCTGCACAAAGCAATACATCAGTTTTAAACAATAAGGCCTCCACCCGCTTATCTGACGACTTCATCCGGTTAGCCAGCTGTTCCATCTGCAGAGCTATATTAAATGCCTCCTGGCTCTTGAAAGAATAAAGCTCAATGAATAATTGCTTATTTTGTTCATAGCGTTGAGAATCATTCAGTGTACTACCTTGCGCCTGCAATTGATTTTTCAGTTCATTAATACGCTGCACCTTCACCTCATCAAACTTTTTACGCTCACTATACTTGTGCTCTGTTGCCTTTATAGCCTTTAATAAAGATGACGACAATTCACTGGCCAACAAACTGGTGTTAAAAAGAAATCCTAGTAACAGAAAAAAAATACAATGCTTCATATTAGTGAACAATTGGTGTTACTGCTAAGAATAGTTCTACTTGCTATCATATTTCCCCGGATATATGTAATCATTGTGCAAGGTTCAACACATAGTGTCATTCCTGCTCACTTCCAATTTTTATAACCTCTCCCATTTTACTCATTACATGTTCATAGGCACCCTTTGTATGAGGCAATAAACATCCGCTGCAATCTTTAACACCATTTGTATATTTGAAGTGGCCTCCGCAATTACCTTTGAGCATGTATAGAGGGCAAAAACAAAACAGGCAGTTAAATTCCTCCTCATTTTTCACTTTATGACAAGGAAAGTATTCGCATTTCTTATTTTGGCAGAATTTATAATTTTCCGTTTTTGGTTTATTCATTACAGATACACTTGTATTAAACTTAAAGCAAAACTAACTTAAAAATAACTCAATACCATCTCACCTGCGTTATTATAAAAAAAGGGAATTATGCTGCGAGCACAATCCCCTTTTTTACAAGTTGATAGACTATATTAGTTTTTCTGCTGATAGCATCGTACCCATTCTACATACATGTTAGCCGAGGCATCAAGTTTCTCAACATCATCTGTAATATGCGAGCTAAATACCAGGTACATTGGTGTATCAGGGATATTATTTGTTTGCTCATTAACTTTCACACCATTAATAAACCAGCTTAACTTATCCTTTGTCCACTCTATAGAATACACAAAATAGTCGCTGTCAAATTTAGCTCCCTTAACAGCTTTAGACTGCAGTTCAGGCCCCTTACCATTTATTAGTTGCAAACCTGCCAAATGGCTTTTAGCATTTTTATCTTCAAACCTGAATACGTCAATCTGTGGTGCCATCTTTTCACCTACCAGCCAAAATGCATGACGAACCGGGTGCACGTGATCAACTTTCACCTTAGCCTCAATTTTACCAAACTGCTGACGATGACTTTGTCCGGTACTAATAAGCCCTGCTGTAAAATCGAAAGCTTTAGGCATAAATCCTCGCTGAGAATCCCATACCAATCCATCTGCATGCTCATTGCGCGTGTTCAATTGCACGCCTTTACCACTTATACTTATGTTATTGTCGGTAAAAAACTGCTTTTCGTTTTCGAGCACATACGTTTTATTGAGCAACGCTTTCCCCCAATAGTAACCGGTAATCCATTTCTCGCGATTCAGTGAAGTTGATGAGAAATCATCTTCAAATAGCAGTTGCCACTTTTTAATCTCACCAAAGGAGTTATCCTTCTCCACCTTTTTATACCATATATAATCGGGTGATTTCACCAGCTTATTGTACTCCTGAATTAAACTATACTCCTCTGACTTCTGAAACTTCTTTTTATCTTCCATCCAGTTTTTGAAAGAAATAAATTTTTCAGAAGTAACTTCCTGCTCCAGTTCCTGGTAGGTTTTTAATCGCTCTGAATCGTGGATATTCAGGTAGTTTTTATAAAGTGAGGAATTAACTTGCTTATTAAACAATCTTATTTCCTTGTCTTTAGTTAATGCCTTACAACGCTTAAACTTCTGGTAAGCTTCTGACTTCTTAAAACCTT
Source organism: Carboxylicivirga mesophila (assembly GCF_018271975.1). GTDB lineage: Bacteria > Bacteroidota > Bacteroidia > Bacteroidales > Marinilabiliaceae > Carboxylicivirga > Carboxylicivirga mesophila. The sequence continues at coordinate 44,191 of NZ_JAGUCN010000004.1, read as the reverse complement.
TTTGCTGCCTGGCACTCTGAAATTCACTGCTTCGCACGTACTCATTCAATTCAGCCAGCTCTTTCCTTTTTGAGGATACCTCAATTTGCTTAACACGTTCAGGCATACCCGAAGCTACATATTTGAAGTATTTCTTAAACTCTGCAGATTTCTTTTGAGTTGTGTATTTCTGTAACTGCCTGAATTCAGCGGTATCTTTAAACTTCTCATTCTTCAACTTATCCACCTTCTTGGTAAAGTCAGCCGAGTTAATCAATATCTCAAGTTCATTGATACGCTTCAATTCATCACTCTTGGCATATTGATTAAAGCGCTCATAATCTGCCTTATTCTTTTTTTGCTCAGCCTCGTACTTAGCTGTATTTGGATATTTACTTGATGAAAATAGTGCCATTATTTTTTACGTTTTGGGCGTTCAGAAGTAATAATACGACAATTGCCAGATAAAGTTTAGCGTTTGGAGCTTTTTTTTATGCAAAAAACGCGGGTGTTCGCATGTGTTCGTCCGTTTGTTCGATTACGAACGGTTTCAAAGCTCCTCTTTTCCACACTACCACCTATCCTTCAACTTCTTAGAAACTACGGATCGATTATTGAATCACTAAGTATGTGTGCAGCTAATAACGATTGGCAAATACTTACAGATTGTTACCAAACATTCACACGGAATTTAGTATTTCATGATTATTAACATTTTTTAGTGACATTTTAATCAATTTGTAAGTTTACACATCCATCTGATTTATTGTCTTTTACAAATCTCTGACACATTTTGATTTTTAAATTAGTGTTAATTTTTCTAAGCTTTCAATAAATATGATTTCAGTCATATATCGTGAAAATGAAAAATGAGTCTTTTGCAGCGAAATTTAAGAATTGATTGTTGAGTTTAGAGTACAAAATATATCAACCATGAACGATTTATTACAGTTAGTTAGCTTTTTCGATACGACTTCTCTTGAAGAGATGAGCCGGGCTAAGCTATTGAACAGGGTCGACACAAAATACATTGTGACTCCGGCTGTATTAGTCAAGGCATTATCTAAACATATTGACGACTACGAAGTATTGGCCGTTAATAATAAGGTCAACCTCGCATATAATACCATTTACTTTGACACTGACGATTTAGCCATGTACAAAGAGCATCATAATGGTAAAAACCATCGCTACAAAGTGAGATACCGACAATACGAGGAAACTGGTGATAAATTCATAGAAGTTAAAGAGAAGATCAAGAATAGAACAGCTAAACAACGCTTAAGAATAGATAGATTTACATATCCTATAGCAAAAGGTTTAGAATGCCTGGTGAATGATTGTACGCCTTACGATCCTAAACAACTGGAACCTAAGTTAACTACCAAATTCAACCGCATCACCCTGGTTAATAAAAAAGCCTGTGAACGCATCACAATTGATTTAGATATTAACTTCAGTAATGAAGGATCAGAGACTTACTCACTGGGTAACTGTGCCATAATAGAAATAAAGCGCGACAAAGAAGATGTTTACTCGGCTTTTGCACGAACTTTAAAAAACCAAGGAGTGCTTCCATTATCAATCAGCAAATATTGTCTGGGTACAATTGCACTTAATAACAAAGTTAAATATAACCGCTTCAAGCCGCGTCTTAGAAAAGTGGAAAGATTAATTGCACAGGAGGATCGTCAATTAGCAATGGTTGTATAATTAAAGGGGTAGCCATGAAGATTCCATTCTTTATATTATGCCTGTTTATTACCTGCAGCATTAGTGCCACTAATGAATTGGATGCATTGGTAAAGGAGCGAATAAAGGAAAGTGCTAATCGCTTTTTCGAGAGTAATGATGTATTGCAAATTAGCGTTAAAGCGGACTTTAAAGCTATTAGAGCCGATCGCGACAGAAGCACTAATGAATATCATACGGCGTCTATTGAATACACCGATGGTGATGACACACTGAGCGTACCTGTCAAAATTAAGACCAGAGGTAACTTTCGTTTAAAAGAAGAAAACTGCGATTTTCCCCCGTTACGTTTTAAGTTCAAAACGCGCGATGCAATAAACACTGCTTTTGAAGGTCAGGATAAGCTCAAACTGGTTACGCACTGCAGGGACACCAGCCAGACAATGCAGGAAACGATGCTACGGGAGTTTCTCGTTTACCGACTATATAATAATATTAGCGAAAGAAGCCTGCGGGTTCGATTAGTTAAGGTTAAGTACATTGACATCAACTATGGTGAAGAACTTAATAAATATGGGTTCTTTATTGAGTCAATTGAACAAATGGCAGAGCGACTTGGCCTTGAAGAAATTGAAATGGCTAACCTAACACAAGAGCAACTCATTGAAGATAATATATTACAGGTAGCCTTATTTAACTACATGATTGGTAACACCGATTGGTCCATCCCTAAATTACACAATGTTGCGTTGTTAAGAGACGAACGCCATGCGCCACCTATTGCTGTACCCTACGATTTTGATATGTCAGAATTTGTTGATGCCTGCTACATGAAAGTTTACATGGGCCGTGAACTGATTGAAAGTCGCTACAAAGGAAAAAAGGTATCGATAGATGCCTTAGAGAAAGCCATTGCTCATTATCAGGCTAAAAAGAACGACCTGGTAACTACAGTGCTGGAGTTTGAACCACTAGATTTGAAATCCAGACAAGAGTGCATTAAGCTGATTGACTCTTTCTATCATGTTCTGGCTGATCGCCAGGCCTACAGAAAAGCATTTATTGCAGAAGCTGTCAAGTAGATTTTATTTTTCAGGGACAAAGGTGCTTACTCACAAATTCTTCTGTTACTTTTTTTAAATAATGCTCTGCATTGGCAATAGCCTCTTCCTGATTTGGTGAAATCTGCATCAGTTCTCCCACATAATCAAAATAGTTTGTTGCATCTTGTAACTTATTGCTTCCGCAAAATACAGCCAGTTTCTGGGCAACCTGTGCATCACATATCCCTTTCACCACTTTGCCTGCTAAGGTCTGCTCATCAAGACTTCCTTCACCGGTTATTATCCAATCTGCATTCTGAATCTTAGCCAGAAAATTCGCTTCCTTCATCACAAGCCTTATCCCAGGAGACAAGCGGGCATTTAAGAAAGCGATGCATCCTCCTCCTAATCCGCCAGCAGCTCCAGCTCCTGGTACATTTTGCAGAGAAATATGATTCAAACGATTAATGACAGCATTAAAATTCCTTAAACCATCATCAAGTTGCTGTATCATACTATCTGAAGCTCCTTTTTGTTTGCCATAAACAAAGGCAGCACCATCTGAGCCAAAGAGCGGGTTATCAACATCGCAAGCTACTTCAAAACAAACATCTCTCAGATTCGGCAAAACCCGTTCAAGGTCAATATGCCTCAACTTAAGCAAATCAGCACCACTACCTGCCAACTCCTGCTCTTCATCATCAAATAGTCGATAGCCCAAAGCCCTTGCCATACCCATACCAGCATCGTTGGTTGAGCTGCCACCTATCCCAAGGATAATATGCTTTACACCTCTTTCTATGGCATCTTTTATCAGCTCTCCTGTGCCATATGTACTTGTATGCATCGGATTTAACTCATCATGACTTAACAAACGTATACCCGATGCTGATGACATTTCTATATAGGCCTTTTTTGAATCCGATGACAGTAAATAATTGGCATTAACAGGCCTGAATAGCGGATCATTGACCTGTAGCTCTACCCTGTCACCACCAATATAGTACTGAAGTACGTCAATCGTTCCGTCACCACCATCTGCCAAGGGGCATTTCTCAATGATAACATCGGGGCAAATACCTGTAATAGTTTGCTCAACAATGGCGCAGAACTCCATTGCCGATAAGGAACCTTTAAACTTGTCAGGTGCAATAACAATCTTCTTCATCTTATAAAACTGATAGTATTTCCCAACTATTGGTAATCCAAATTTACAATTAATATTCTCCCTGGTTAAATTAAGAATAAATCTGAGAATAAGACGAAAAACAATTAGGCATCTAACAGACTTAAACTGTAGCTGTTGCCTGAAAAGACAAGTGATTTGGCCAATTTCTAATGGAAAAATATAGCCCAAACCTGTGAAATCAATAGTAAATTTTATATTTTTGCCCAGCATTTGCGAAAATAGCTCAGTTGGTAGAGCACGACCTTGCCAAGGTCGGGGTCGCGGGTTCGAGTCCCGTTTTTCGCTCAACTATTTCACAACTGGCCCAAGTGGTGAAATTGGTAGACACGCAAGGTTGAGGGCCTTGTGGACGATTTAGTCCGTGCTGGTTCGAGTCCAGTCTTGGGCACTTTTAATGAATTCAAAACAACACAAAAGCGCTTAAAATCAATGATTTAAGCGCTTTTTGTTTTGGACAAAAATCCATCAAAAAGCATCAAAACAGGGGTTAAAAGGGACTAAATCGAGACCTATTGCTTTTTCAGACAAAATAGGTCTCGCCAAATCCTATCTCACTGACTCACAAAATATTATTTGACTCATTTTGATATAATTTAAACTTGGAAGTTAGCGTAAATCGGCCTTAATTTACATAATCGGCGAGACCTATTTTCACTTCCCTAAAAAACTATCTGATATGAGACTAATAAGTTGCTATGTGATTAAAAAAACAAAAGCTAAAAAAGATGGCTCCTGCCCGATTTACATACGGCTGACGCTGAACCAAAAACGGATGGAATTATCAACGGGGATTTTTATTTCTCCCAATGGCTGGAACGAAGTTGCTCAAAAAATTAACCCCGATGTTGAGGGATTTCAAGTCTATAACATTCGTCTTACAAAGGTGACTACGGATATCTTCGACATCTACAATCAACTCGTATCAATAGGTAAACCATTTGACATCGGAAGCATTAAACGCCGGTATTTAGGGGTGAATGAGACACCTGGAATTCTGACCATTTTTGATTATTACCTAAACACCATTGAAACCAACTTAGGAAAAGGCTATGCCTATCAAACGCTTAAGCATTATCGTGTTTCCAGAACAAAGCTGGGTGAATTTATAAACAACCAGCTCTCTCGCAAAGATTTTCCGGTTAATGAAGTGAACTATGATTTCCTGAATCGATTTGATATGTATATTAAAGCTGAATATGGCATCCACCAGAATACCGCCTGGAACTACCATAAGCATCTTCGCAGGGTGTTGAACCTGGCCATATCCCTGGAACACATCAAGAAAAACCCATACTCTAAATTTAAAGTCAAATTAGAGGAGGCTCATCGAGACTTTCTGACAAAAGACGAACTATTTCGTTTGGAAACAAAGCAGATTGAACTTGCAAGACTAGCCACCGTAAGAGATGTCTTTGTGTTTGCCTGCTACACAGGCCTGGCCTATTCAGATATTGCCAAACTCAATAAGTCTCATCTTCAACAAAGAAATGATGGCAACTTGTGGATTGTAATCAACCGAACCAAAACAAAATCGAAATGTCACATTCCTCTCTTTTCTAATGCAATAAATATTCTAAGTAAATATGCAGATTATCCTGAAGCACTGCTAAAAGGACGTGTTCTGCCAGTGGCTTCCAATCAACGTCTCAATAGCTATCTTAAAGAGTTGGCAGACATATGTAGCATCAAGAAGAACCTCACGATGCATATGGCCAGGCATACCTTTGCGACAACTGTTACTCTTTCCAATGGAGTACCCATCGAAACGGTTTCCAAAATACTGGGTCATCGCTCACTAAGCGTCACCCAAATTTATGCCAGGGTGCTTGAAACCAAAATTTCAGAGGACATGAATCAATTAAGGCAAAAATTAAGATTGTAGGCATTTGCAGGCAACAAGTTGTCACCGAATGTATATAACTAACTAGCAATGTTGTAACTTTGTCAAGACAACCTTACGGTTTTCTGAAAATTCAGATACTCCTCGCTATTGAAACACTGATAGCGAGGAGTTTTAATTTGGCTATTGACCTAAAATGTAATCAATTGCATGTTGTGCCAAGCTGGCTGCTGATACAATGAACTTCTTATCGCTCTTCAGCTTTTTCAACCATCCTTCGATATAGGCTGCACTGTTATCAATGGTGACATTTTCAATTCCACTGATACCGCAGAGGTAAGCTGCTCCCATTTCGGCTACTAATTCTTCGATACTATAGTCCTTACTTCCAAAATTAAGATTGGGAAACTTTTGATGGCGATTTAAACGCTTGCGATGGCCTGTGCTGTGGACTGCCTTATCCTAAATTTTGGATAAAGCAGTTTATCCCAACTAAATTATTATCCCAACATTTTCTTTAATGTTCTTATATACAGACGCTATAAGCATCGAAAGTTCGGATAATATTTCAATTCATTCGCTATATTATTAGTAGCTGTAACTAAGGACAGCTACCAACGATATGAACATAACACAATTGAAAAAATCACATCCGAAGTTGCTAAACTATCTGGTTCAGCATGGTTATAGCAACCAGTATATTAGGGGTATAAAAAGGACCCTTAATCTTCTTTTTGAGAATGAGAACCGATTCCAAACCTATGCAGAATTTTATAGAAACTGTATATCAGAGGAAGGATTGTATTCAGGTAAAAGATCTTTGAAATTTAGCAGAATTATGACGCGTACGATTCAAGGCTTTGACGAATTTGAACATTACCCGAACAAGATTTCATTTGGTCCTACTCTTTATCGTAAATGTGGGTACACGCGAATTAACGATGACTTCAAAGCTGTTGTAGATAACTACAAATTAGCAGCGTCAAAAACTGAAAAGCGCCCGCAGACAATCCATGCAGAGGCACTTAATTGCGCTGCATTCCTGTGTGCCATGCAGGAACAGGGAGCCAGTAAGTTGTTTGAGATAACAGAATCCCAGATACTGATGTTCTTTCACGACGGGAAACGCCTGATAAGATCAAAATCTTATCGAGAGAATATAAAAGCCGTCCTTAAGGCGAACAAAGGCTTTGAATCCTGGGAAGAATGCAACCGTATTATTAGATCCCTACCGGAAATAAAAAAGAGAAGACAGAATTTTCAGTTTTTAGAAGACAATGAGATTGCAAAGATAAAGAGTGGTCTGGAAGATGATGGTAGTGAAAAGATCTCCTTACGAGACAAAGCCATCATATCAGTAGCAATGTATACAGGCATGCGCGGTAGTGATATTGCCCGGATGTGCGTTTCTGATATTGATTGGCGTAAAGACCAAATAACACTGACCCAGTCAAAGACAGGAGCCCCTCTGAAGTTGCCACTACGTGCAGTTGTAGGTAATGCTATATTCGATTACATTAAGCATGAACGCATTAACAGGGAAACCATCAACAATTTATTCGTTAACATACATTGTCCCGACAAGGTTCTTGAAATCAGAAGTATTGGATGTGTTGCCGCTCGTTTCTTAGCAAAGCTAAATATCAGAACGAATGGCGGCGAGCGGGGAGTTAGGATCTTTCGTCATTACATCGCTTCCAAATTATTAGAGAACGGAGCGCAAGTAAGGGTCATTAGTGACATACTTGGACACCTTTCTGCTGAATCAATTAACCCTTATATTGATGCAGACCTGAAACGTTTGAGGGAATGCGGTTTAAGTATCGAAATGTTTCCGTTGGGAAAGGAGGTATTACCATGAAAAATCATCCTTCTGTAATATCCGGTCTGCTGGATAAGTATGTATCATATAGAAAGGCACATGGTGGTATTGGAATATCGGCATGTGCAAATTTGAGTTCGTTCAATAGTTTATGCCACAAATATTATCCGGGGGCTAAAGAGTTAAGTGATGAAATGGTGACCAAGTGGTGTGCCAAACGTGAAACAGAAACGATACTATCCCGTAATGCACGTGTTGTAGTTATGCGGTCATTCCTGAGATATACGAATAAATATAATTTGACGGCACTCAGGCTCCCGACATCCTTACGAAAAAGGAGACCTGACCGTATTTTTGTATCAGACAGAGACTTGCCTTCGTCTGTAGTGTCCGATTTACTGAACAAGTACATGTCCTACAAGAAAGCATCTAACGCAATGGGTGACAGCTCCCTGGAGTACCTCCGATTTTTTAACGATTATTGTGCAACACACCATCAGGACGCAACAACCATAACTGAAAATATCATTAACGGGTGGTGTGATAAACGTATTACAGAATCGTCAGAATCCCATAATAAAAGGATATCACCGATACGTTCATTTTTAAGGTATGCAAATGGCCGCGGCTGGACAGACGTAAGATTACCGGAATTTTTACCTTGGTCAAAGAAGCAATACACACCATATCCTTTTAGACCGGAGCAATTGCAGGCATTCTTCAAAATTACAGACTCGTTCAAGGATACAAAACATGTGAGTGACAAAGTTGCTAAAATCAGGAAGATTGAAATCCCTGTTTTCTATCGATTGCTTTATAGTACCGGAATGCGTACGATGGAAGCCAGGCTATTAAAGAGTGGTGATGTTGACTTAAAGAATGGGGTCATCAATGTCAGCCAGTCAAAAGGTTTAGACCAACATCGTATAGCACTGCACCAAACGATGTGGGACCTATTGATACGATATGATGAAGCAATGGCGGCACTTATGCCTGATCGTAATTACTTTTTTCCTAATGAATATGATGAACCATACAACCGGTTGTGGGAGTCATATAATTTTGTTCGTATGTGGCGTTTAGTTTCAAATGATTATGCAAGATGCTACGACTTCCGTAGCCACTATGCAGTCAAAAATATTAATAACTGGAGATACACCGGTCCCGAATGGTTTGACAAACTATTATATCTAAGCCGCAGCATGGGACATCGTAACATAAGCAGTACTTGCTACTATTATCAGCTGGCACCATTGTTTGCAGAACAACTGGAAGAACTAACAGCTGAAGAATATCACAAGTTATTACCTGATTTAACAAACTATTTTTCTAATGAAGACACAATCTGAATCCATAATAATAGCTACAGCCATGCATGATTGGTTTGGCTCATATTTGCCTGAAGTAAGGGCGAATAGTACAAATACGCTAAAAGCCTACCGCGAAGCGTTGACTTTATACATCCGGTTCCTGGAAGATGAGAAATCAGTCAAACCCAACAACCTGTCATCTGGTTGTTTTTCACGCTCATATATACAAGCCTGGATGATATGGTTAAAAGACAAGCGTAATTGCAGCAACTCAACTTGTAATCATAGGCTAGCATGCTTGAGATGCTTTATCAAATACCTGAGTCGCAGAAATATAATATTTGTACAAATCGAAGCAGAAGTATATGATATAAAAGCGATGAGAAGCCCGAAAAAAGGCAGGATGAAATCAACAAAGATGCAGTGAAAGCTTTGTTTGCAGCTCCTAATCTCAAAACAGCTATAGGGAAACGCGATTTTACACTGTTTAACCTAATCTATCATACGGCAACCAGAATAGATGAAATCCTTTCATTAACTATATCTTCCTTAAATCTTGATGGAAAAAATAAAGATTGTATTACCGTTTGGGGTAAGGGATCAAAACGTAGAACAATATTTATCCTGCCCGAAGTTGCTACGATTATAAAGGCTTATATAAAAACCTTTCACGGCTCAGCACCAAATCCAGCTGATTTTTTGTTTTTCTCTCATTATGGCGGAGGAAAAAAGAAACTCACCCAAGCGGCTGTTGATAAAAGACTGAAACTATACACATCAATAGCAAACAAAAAATGCGCAGATATCCCAAAGAATCTGCATTCTCACAGCCTTAGGCATGCACGGGCAACCCATTGGTTAGAAGAAGGTTTGAATATTGTTATGATACAGAAATTGTTAGGCCATGAAGATATAAATACCACAATGGGATATGTTGGTGTATCTACAGAACAAAAAGCAAAGGCCCTGGAGACAATAGAAGATGATATTGCCAAAAAGATGGTGAAAAAGTGGAAAAGGGTCAAAAAAACGGACTCACTTGTAGATTTTTTAGGGCTGAAGTAAAAAAAATATTATCTCAACTCTTAAATTTATATATAGCTGAATATCTGACATCTAAATGTGAATGTTAGGATAATAATTTAGTTTGGATAAACTCCCTCATGAAACAAGGTTGAATAATACTCCTCATCTTTGAAAAAGTGTTTGGCATCGGGCATGTGTATTTCATCTATTGAAGGAAAATAACAAGCCCGATTCATCCCACGTTTAATTATTGGAGCATCTTCCCAGTTCTTCATGATTTGCTCGCAAGAGTCAATCCTTTCAAAGTTATGAATAAAAGCCGAATCATCCGGTATTTTACCTGCATCAACGCCTTCAACATCATCTATGTGAAAGACCCGGTAATAACGAAGCATCGGTATTTCCTCAATTTCACCATCCTTTGTTACTTCCAATAGCTTCCAAAAAATAACCATAAATGACTTGGAACCTCTTTTAACAGAAGCTCCCAATTGTTTTACCTGATTAAAGGTCAAAAAGTAAGGTTGCTCAAAACCAAAGCTTAATAGATACCAAAAATTAAATCCACGATAGGGCTTTTTCGAAATCAGATTCCTTGGAATGGAATCCGTAGTTTTCCATGGCATTGCCCAGGGAATAACTCCTTGCTCTAATCGTTCAATAATAAGATTGGTGACTGATTCATAAATGTCAAAGTTTTTCATTGTTTTCACTGCTGCCTTACAGATTTATTATGGCTTCTGGCACGCCATTAAATTTTGGCATATACCATTGAGCCGGCTAGATACTTGTCAAGTGGGCATGTCAGTTTTGGCTATCGCTAAAACTGAACGCCTCCGGAGGACGGCTGGCCTTGAATGAACACATTCAGCCGCACTTGACTTTTCAAGCCGGCGATGAATAACTTTGACGCAATTTAGATGGAGTGAGGTATATTTCTAATAGTACAAAAGAATGACAATACAAATACAGTATTAATGATACTTATTAAGAACACAGTCTTGGTGAAAACGCTTTAAATAATCACGCTCGATATCATCCATATTCTTGAGGAGTTTAAGTCGTTCTTGTATTGATAAGTTCCAATATTTCTTAAAAGGACAATTGGCAATGACCTGACCATGTAAACACTCTAACATGGGTACAAAAAGGTCAGCACCTGAAAAATCTACTTTTTTTAGTGAATTCATATAGCTTAGATAAGGATGGCAAAAAAAGAGCGTGGAACCGTCACAATATCTGTACTAGAGGTATCGTCAAACACCCAGCGTCGCAAATACGAACAGTCCACGCAAAGCCATGCGTGATCTGCTAATATTCCTGCGACGCATTATTTTTGACGATTTTCTAGTACGCAGAATAAAAGCTTACAAGCTATATTTTAATTTAACTAAGTCTTTTCTTCATCACAAAATTATTTAATAATTGGGATACTCCAATATATGTTAGGCATTATTTATATCCTTATTGTCCTGTTCATCCATGCGATTGATAAGGCTTTGCTTTAGATGATCCAGATAGCGAGTGCGTTCAATCTTTCTATTCCTGATATTAATATACACCCGATAGGCATCACTTAATTCAATATTAAATATAAGTTCAAACAAACGCACCATCTTCTTGATCTCGAAACGCCCATCATTGACTGACCGAGCACTATGCATCGCATATATTAGCTCTACCAATGCAACCTTTGAATCTGTCCAAGATAAAGAAGAATCTTCTAATAGTTGATATTTATCTAACTTACGCTTATCTCTTCCTTGTTTAACTTGCGTCAACTCACTTTCAAGATGACGAATTAATTGTTCATGAGCTATAAATGTAGCCCACACCTGGTCTTGAGCGGTAGTGAACTGGGCATCCAACATTTGATGAATATGATCAAAATCTTTCACCTCACTGTTACAGGTACGCAAGAAATATTGTTCATCCATGTAATCCATATTCAAGCGATAATACCGGTATAAATCAGCATGCTTTATATAATACTGTTCAAGTTCCTTAATTGTTGATGATAAGTAATGGACTTGTCCATCATTAGCCAATGCCAAACGAAGTGTTTCCACCTTCATCAATTTGAGATAATAAATGAGTTGACCATACACCCTTGGTTTTACTTCTTTAAAAAAATTAACCTCGCTTTTAGAACAATTAAATCCCTCAATTAATACCTGTTCTTTCATTTCAAGAAGTGCAAATATAATCAGTCCAATGGCTTCTTCCATCAGCAACAGTGGCTCTTGCTCTTTGTACTGCAACTCAGCAAGCTGAGTTTCTAAGGCCTGAGCGATTTGTATATATGCTTCATTCATTACCATCCTTAAACCATTTATTATTTAAAGACTATCCCGATAAGAAGAAGCCAACAAAACAAGTGGGCAAACAATGTTCACCCACCTGTCACCTTTTAAGATCCCCAAAATATTCCGGTATCTTCCCAAAATAACTTTAAGGCTATTTTCGATTAAATATGATAACCATGAGTGTTATAAATGCAAATATCAAAATTTGACTACCTAAAACAAATTAGCATAATACCGATTTACATAGGTAATTTATCTAGTATCTATACCTATTCATCAATTAGACTGTTACCCTAATTTGTTTATAAACTAGCATCAGATTAAGATGAATAAAAAATATATACCTTTAGTAAATTTAAATATGATTAGATATGAATAAACAAGAATTAGTTTCAGCTATTGCTGAAAAAGCAGGCATAACTAAAGCAGATGCCGAAAAAGCAATCAATGCCTTTGTGGAAACAACCAAAGAAACTTTGGCTAAAAAAGAAAGCATCCAATTAATTGGTTTTGGTACATTCTCTGTTTCTGAGCGCTCAGCCCGCACCGGCCGAAACCCTCAAACAGGTAAAGAAATACAGATAGCTGCTAAGAATGTAGCTAAATTCAAAGCAGGTAAAGCTCTGGATGATAGTATTAACTAAGGTTCGGTTTAACGAATTAAAGGAGGCAATTCCAATCGGAAGCCTCCTTTTTGAGTCAAAAATGTTTCATTTATATGGGTTAAACAATAACTACCTCAATTTCTATTCTGTAGTTCCTGTCAAAATCATTGATGTAAGTAAGTTCTTTTTGCCATCACCTCTACTCCTTCTTCCTTAAATATGTAGCTAACATATTAGCAATATTGAAATATTTATAGTATATTAGCTAATATTTTAGCCGTATGTACACTATTTCATCCACTCCTGACAGCGTCTGTAAAGAACTGGCCAAGCGCCATAAAGCTCTGCGAAAACAACTCAAACTGACTCAAGCCGAGTTGGCTGATCGAGCCGGTGTATCTCTTGGAAGTTTAAAGCGTTTTGAGACGACCGGACAGATTTCATTAGAGTCCCTATTGAAACTGGCCAACCTGCTTAATCGTTTATCTGATTTTGATACTATTTTCACACCCCGAGAGGATAAAAAGGAGTTGGAACGATTATTTTCAACAAAACACTAAATGATGGATCAGATAAGCAACATACTGGTCTCACTGAATATCGAAGGTAAGGTCTATGAAGTTGGGGAATTGGTCATCAACAATCAAACTATTTACTTTCGCTATCATCTTGATTTTATTAGAAGCGGCTTAAATATATCCCCAATCCGATTGCCCTTTAATAGTGAGATTAATACTACCAGTAAAGAGCCCTTTGATGGCCTCTATGGTGTATTCAACGATTCACTGCCAGATGGTTGGGGGCGTTTGCTTTTAGACCGAACACTCAGCTCTAAAGGCATTGACATTCATCGATTAACACCTTTGGACAGATTGGCTTATGTGGGCGATAAAGGCATGGGGTCTCTAAGCTACAGGCCACAATTTGAAGATAAAGAGTATCAGAAACAATTAGAATTAGATATGGTGGCTCAGGAAATGTCACACGTGCTAAAAGGTGAAAGTACAGAGCTTTTAGATGAGCTATTTGCAATCGGTGGTTCTTCAGGTGGTGCACGCCCCAAAATACTGGTTGGGTATAATAAGAATTCTTCAGAACTCATTCATGGTGTCAATGATTTGCCGGAAGGATTTGAAGATTGGATCATTAAATTCCCATCCTTCTCGGATAATCAGGAGATAGCCCATATTGAATATGCTTATTATCAAATGGCATTGGCTGCTGGAATTGAAATGAATGAATGTCAGTTATTTCATGGCCAATCAGGACAAGCCTATTTTGGCACCAAGCGTTTTGATCGCATCCAGGGACATCGCCTACATATGCATACCGCCAGTGGCATCATGCACGACAACTTTCGGATGAGTACCATGGATTACGGCCACCTGATGGATTGTGCCTTTCAGTTGGAGCGCCATGTAAATGCCTACGAGAAAGTCCTTCGCCTGGCCGCCTTCAATGTGTTTGCGCATAACCGCGATGACCACAGTAAGAACTTTGCTTTTTTAATGAATGGGAAAGGACAATGGCGCTTTGCCCCGGCCTATGACCTGACTTTTTCTCATTCAGCCTATGGCTTTCATAGTACGATGATTGCCGGTGAAAGTAAAAACCCAGACAAAGAACACTTGCTCAAACTGGCCGAAACATTCAAAGTTAAAAAGGCAAACCAAATTATCGAAGAAGTGCGTGAAGCCATAAGCCATTGGGATTCAATTGCTCATGATAGTGGTGTTTCAAAACGGGTCAGAAAACAGATTACAAAGCACCTCCTTTAACAGAATTACTGCATAAAATAGTTTGTTATAAAAACACTACAATCACAATTCAGCCATTCGAAATGCCATGGCTTTTACCTCTTGTTCTGTTCTGGAAAGACCATATTTGTCAGCCACTTTTCTCCACTTACTGACGGCATTTTTCACCTCGTCAATAATTACAAGTGCATGTTGTTCGCTTAGCCTGAAATACTCAGCTACTTCTAAGGCTAAATCCAAATCAAGCGCATTATCTTCATCCGAGATATTTAGCTTTAAGCCCATTCCTGTTTCAACCGGATTGATGTCATAGGCAGGGGACAACACCCAGCCTTGATTTGTAAGTATAAAACCATGGTTACGAAGGTGGTCATCTGTATTAGATACACAAATACTAAAGACAATGCGTCGCCACAGCTCAGCCAAATCATTGTTTACATTTGCACCATAGTTTTGAATGAATTCAACCAGTTCAAGATAACTGATACCGTCCGCATGATCTTGCCCATCAGTGTAGCCTAACATGGTCATCGCTGAGGCAAAATGTATGCGCTCGCCTCCTTGCGTCCGGTCAAATCGCTTGGTTAAAAACGTATAATGTTTAGACGAAAACTTTTGAGCTCTTGATTCTGCCATATTTATACCGGCCGCAATAGCCAATTCATAGGTGACAATTTCCCAGCCTCCAATGTCTCCCTGGTCATTTCGGCTTGGGAACTTTGCTATCCAGAGTGCACCCTTGTCATCAAGGATGCTTGCCTTGGGACGGGCACCACCCAATGAAGCACCCGGTGCAATCAGCATGCTTAACCAACGTAAATAATCAGGGTCATCCATCACATCATCCTGCTCCAATCGAAGACTCACCTGCTCCAACTCCCTCAATGAAGTCCATGGAGGAGCTGCCATCTCCCTGTTATTGTTTAGGAACGGGGCATCTTCATGTAACTTAAAGCGTATAGCGCCCATGCGGTGCTCATCAAAAACACCCAATAAATAATCCGTTTCAAATAACTTTTGCTCCTCACGCTCTTCCTTACGAGCCAAAGCTGCTTCCCGGCGGCGCATTAAGATACGTCCCCACCTGTCGGGCGATGAATCCAGAAAAATACCAAAATTTGATTGCTCTTCACCTAAATAATGCAGGCCTGAATACAGTTGCAAACCCGGGTCTAACGTTTGTACAGCTTCATTTTTCAGCCATTGTTTATTATATTCAAATGAGAACAGCTCCTTGCCCTTTAACCGATCTGAGTATAATATACCCATCGGCCGTGGCTCGTCCATCCCAGTCCAATGTGCATAAACCAGTATTTCTCTTTTATCATCCATCATTATTCATCCTATCGTTTCGGTGCCCGTTTGGCTGTGCTTATTTCTGCATCTTGCAGTTTTCGACCCAATTCATCATCCTTTGCCAAAAGACCAAGGTCCTTTTCCAGACCAAGCACCTGCAAAACCATTAAATAGGCACCCATACTCACTGTGGGGCTACCTTTTTCAATAGCTGATAAGGTCGGGCGACTTATATTAGCACGCTCCGCTACCTGCTCCGCACTCAATTTCCGACGTAAGCGGGCTAACTTAATGTTTTCACCCATTTCCGTAAGAATACGCTTTGTTTTGGGTAATATGACAATCTTTTTCTTGGGCATACAGTAAAATATATTTTACAAATATAGTACTTTTTGGAAATTTTATTTTACCTTATTATTACCTTCTTAGTCCCTTTTTGCGCCAGGCTCTCTTTAATCCTTTCCGTTGAGTTTTATCTCTTCTGTTTTCCCAATCCCGATAATTCAACAGCTCTATCATAAACTGGTGATTAAACTTCTCCCATCGGCTTCTATCCTGTATATTGTTGTAGGACTCGGAAGTTGAATGTGCATTATCAATCGCCTTATTCATCATAAATATCAAATGGGATTTGATGGCTTCAAGAACGGTTGCCTGCTCCTGACTATCAAGCTGCGACACCAGGTGATTATAGACTTCACAATCGTTTAAATTCAGCTCTTTTAATACAAGATTTCGGCTTTCACAATCGCCTATAGTCGATTGTTCTTTATCAAGTATGGCTTCAGTAATATTGACATGTTTTTGCTCTAGTTGATGGGTCAACTCACGAATCATACTGTGAAACTGGTCGTTGCTTAAAACAAAGGTTTGTAAACGCATCCTGTATCTTTTTAATAACTGTTGCGCATCCACCACCGTTTTGTCCAATGGTGCGTAGATATTCAGATTGCCATTCTTTGAGAGCTGATACGGCAACAGGTTATTCTTTACAAACGCCTCTCGCAATTCATGGATGGTGTAAAAACGGTAGTTTCTATTCAGCTCCTTAAGCAGACTCTCCACTTTGTGTCTCAATTCACGCTGCAGTTCTTCATTAGTTTTTTGCGTCTGATACGTATCTAGGTTGGGTGGCTCCTTAAACTGAGATAGTGCTATGGGATGGCGCAAAATCTGACCGTCCTGGTCTTTAATGATAACTGATTGACCTTTATCCGTCTGGTAGAGTTCCAGGTTAAAGGCTTTCAGAATATCCAGGTATTCCTGCTGGTTTTGAATATTGGACAGATTGAGCAGTTTAAACACTTGTTGAATCCCTTCATGTAGGTTCGGACTATTGATGGTTGGAATGAGTTGTAGTTTATCCAGCTTCGCTGTCGTTTCCAATTCATAGCGTTGCTGAAGTCCCTGGATAAACTGATGGACTTTACGCTTCTCATTATTGTCCTTTATCTTCTTGCTGGTTTTTACATCAATGCGTGTAGATACAATATGAAAATGCGTGCGTTTCAAATCTGCATGCTCGTACACAAAGTATGGCTGATGGCCATAGCCCATGTGCTGCATAAAAGCATCTATCTCCTTTTTCAAGCCTTCTTTGGTGAGTTTCACTAACTCTTCGTTTGTCGGATTCACTGATACATGAAAGCACTTGTTCCGACAACGCTTATTGCCTTTCTCTATTGCCAGTAATTGCCCTAAACGTTGAGATGATGGATAAGCAAAAGGCCTTAATTCAGTGGTGTTCTTACTGTGAAAAAATTGCGCATGACCCTCCATTACCTTTTGCTCATTGTAGTAAAAGGCGTCTTTGGTGGAGGCGGTCTGGTGGATTTTAATAACCACTAGTTGATCTTTCTTAGGTGCTGCCCCAATAAGACATAACAGTTTTTTAAGTGTTCAAAGCATGCCTTGAAGGTTTGTCCATCCTCATCGGTCAGCATATAGGTATTGTAGGCATTGAGCTTGTGTGCCACCTGGTTCAGGTTGGTGCCTATTTTGGTCAGGTTATAATCCATCGTTTTAAAAATGCGAATGTATTCGGCACTGACCGTTATCCGTTTTGACAGACGATCCTTCAAGAGTCGTTCACGGGCATAGTCGCTGATGGAATTGTGTTTTTCCTGCTTAACGCTGGTTATAATCTTCTGCTTCTCCGCTTCCGTCAGGTAGATTTTAAACTGAATAGTCCGCAGCTGTTTTGGGGATTTTCTTGGTGTCATGATTAAGGTTTTGTTGTTTTTTCACTCTTATTCATTTCGGTCCCACGGGGCAAGTCCTTTCGTTTTTTAGGTACTAAAAAACACATCTTGCTTCCACTTCGTAAGAGGTATCTATCAGCTCTTCTTTGGGGTTAAAAATAAGTGCTAAAAAAAAGGAAAAGAGGACGTTTCCACTTTTCCTTTCGACTATTAATCAGCTATAATCATCCACCCACTTTGGCAGTTTTTCCCTGCTTTTGTGTTTCGGATTTTTCTTGTGTCTGTGTCGCAGCTTTCTCCTGCTTGAAATTGCTGAACCCGATATTCCGCTCCGCCGGATTAATCTGCAGCGTAGCTGAAAACTTCTTATCGTTACGGCCGGTCATACCCTTGAGCTGCACCTTCTCGCCATTGGACAGTTTTTCCTTCTGAGCAGCGGTCAGGGTCACCCCTTTGATTGCATCTGCTATCTGAATATTCTTCTGTTTTAGGGGGATAATCTCATTGGTCTTGGCGTCAATGCCGATATAGTACTTATCTTTCTTTCCGGAGAAATCCTGCAGTTCAATCGTCTTCCCGATGTTTTTATCCTGCAGCAAGGCCGCCTTCTCTTCCTTTGAAAAGGCATGCCCCATAAAGCTATCCGGTATATGCAGGCGTTGAATCGGGTGGATGCGTACTTTGATCTCTCCCTCCTCTCGCTGAAGTCTTATCTTCGCCGGTATGCGGTAGTTTTCGTCATTGATTCTGGCACTGACCGTATACAACTTCTGCGAACGAAACCCATTCAAAAAATCGGTCAATTCCTTCTGCTCCATCTTGTCGATGAAGTCTCTTTTGATGCCCATCTTTTCCAGTTTGTCCATGGGCACTTCATCCAGTCCATAACGTGTTTTTTGTTCCATCATTTCTGTATTTAAGGGTTTAACAATAGTCGGTTTCAACCTGGTGATATCCGCTGCCTGCAGATACTTTGGATATCATTATAGATGCGCAGCCGATTGCCTTCCAGCACCTTCTCTTTATTATCAAAAGCGTAATAATCCGGCATGGCTATTTCTTTTTGGGTATTCACCATCTGTGGCTTGATAAGGGCGTTAAAGCTCTTGCGAGTGATGGGCTGCTCAAAACTATCAGCCACCTGCCCCACCATATAGCCTTGCGGCAAGGTGGCTATCTTCCCTTCCGGCACCAGGTAATCCATCTGTGTGGAGATGGTAGAGGACTGAGTGGCCCGGTTAATGCTTATCGACTGCCGCTCCTGTAAGACTTTACCCATGCGGCTCTGGATGTAACGCGCCGTATCGCCTGTAGCCTGGCCGGAGAATACATTGCCAATGTTGGTCAGGATGGCGTTGGCCGCTTCCTTGCCATAGTCCCTCACCAGCTGATCGATGGTTTGTATGCCCAGTAATGTCGATATCTTATTGCTACGGGCAGTTGCAATGAGTGTGTCCAAGCCTCTGAAATAGATGGTGGGCAGCTCATCAAAGATTAAGGAGGATGGTCGTTGCCCCTTCTTGTTGATGATCTTCAGCATGCGGGTGATAAACAGAGAGAGCACGGCTCCATAGATTTCGATGCGTAAGGGGTTATTGGCCAGGCAAAGCACTTTGGGGGATGCCGGATTATTGATATCCAGGGTAAAATCATTGCCCGAGCAAATCCAGTAGATTTCAGGCGTGATGATTTTGGAGATGGCAATCTTCAGGCTACCCAACTGCCCTTCCAGCTGCTCACTGGCGCCTCGCTGATGGGCATTGATAAAGGGGTTGATGATGTTCACCACATCCTGCTCGGTGGCCATGATATCAAAGAGCTCATCATAGTCCAGCTGCAATAGTTCAATGGCATGAGGCAAAGTGCAGTATCTGCCCTTTTCGTAGCGTTTTAAAAACCAAATTACCGCAGCAAAGAAGGTAACGGCGGATTCGGAAAAGAACTCCCCTTGTTTGCGTATCCATTCGCGGTTCAGGTTATAAAGAATGGTGCGGGATGCTTCAAAGGCATCAATGGGACTATCCATCAGCTCTGGCGCCAGCGGATTACAGCGCTGACTCTTACGGATATCATCCAGGTTAATAACACAAAATTGCGTATGAACCGGCAGGCGTCCATTGACTTTGCCACGCAGGTATTGCGTATAGGCCAAGGCGGACAAATCGGGGTATTTAAAATCATAAACGCACATGGAGAAACCTTTTCGCAGATGTTGCGAGATAAAGGGCTGCACCACGCTATAGGACTTACCTGAGCCCGGCGTACCTATGACCATGCTGGCCCGAAAGGGGTTGACCACATTGATCCAGCCATGACGGGCTTTACAGTTATAAACGTACTCACTTCTTAGGTTCACCGACCATTCGTTGGTCCTCAATGCTTCATCCTGCAGAAAGCTCTCATTGCCCGTATTAAAGCGGTCTTTCATCAGGTTGACACTGATGAGCTTACTGACGTTATCAAAACCTACGTTGACCATCACAAAGGCAATTAGGGAGCTGAGCATATAAACCAATGGCTGCTGAGGCAGTAACCATAAACTCGCCCAGTATATTGTTAAGCCCGATAGAATTTGCAGCACTATCAGCGTTACTTTCAAGTCCGGCTGTTTCTGTGCTTTGGTGCCCATACAGGTGATGAGCAGTACGCCCAGGGTCAATAGCTTGGAAGGAATCAATTGGGAGAGAAAGCTTAATTGCTGCAGCTTTTCAAAGACAAAGTCCAATCCTTTCAAATAAAAGTTTTGCGCCACAAAATAATCCTGACAGGTCAGGTAAAACGATAGCAGTAACAACAGGTAGCTGATAAAGCGAAAGGCTTCATGCAGTCGTATCAATTGTATGCCTTCGGATTGTGACATTTTTTTTGTTTAGATTTAGAGTATTGTGTTCCTTGTGCCTTCTATTTTGCCTTCCTGTTTAAAGTGCTTTCGCCTTGACAATGGCTTTATTGTCAAAGGTGAGGCTCAGGTCACGCCCGGTGTAAGCGGCTGTTTCTTCCTGCAGGAGGACCTCCACTTGTTTGTGTTTGGGGATAGAAAAGCTTTTAAAAACAAATACCACGGTCTTTGCTTCCTGTGGTGTAACCATCAGCTCAGATTCAGAGACACGCCAGGGCTCCAGCAGGTATTTCTGCACATTAGCGGCTTTCTTTGGCTGTCTATTGCGCATCATAAAAACAGGCACATTGGCTTTGTACACCAGGTTGGAGTGGTTCTTTATCGTGATCTTAACAAACAGTAGTTCCTGCCTGACCCTGATATCGTCTAATAGTAATTCTATCCGCTCCTGTTTGCTTGACTTGATGGGCTTTCGACGACTGTTAGAAGCTTGTAATTGTCGCATGCACGCCAGCAATTGATGCAAAGGCATGGTAGTTCCTTGTTGTTCTTGTATCGCATCACCTTTAAAATCGTCCAGATTCAGCTGTAAGGCACATTGCCTGTTGTAGCTCACCTGAAAGGCATAAAGCTCATTGCCGCACACCAGGGTTAACGAACTGGTATCGCTAATGGCAGTCAGGGCTTTGATGCGCACTAGATGGGGATAATCTGCAATGGCTTCGGCCAATAGTTTAGTAGGACTGCCCACCTGCACGTAGCTGACGGCTTCGGGGCAGATGATATGCACCGTTGAGTGCTCCGCCACCTGAATATGGTTTTGTGCGAATGTTTCAAATTGAAGCATAAGGAATAATAGCAATAGCAGTGATAGTTTCATCATCTTAGTTTTTAAGGGATTTATCATTTTTAAGTATCAGGACCGTGTTTTTTCTCAGGTAGACCCGCTTTAGCCTGACCCGCTTAACCATGGTCTTGCTCAGGTCAGCTGCTGCACTAACCCCCAGGTATGACAAGGGATGGTCCGATGGTGACAATAAAACGGATGGGTTCACATCACCGGCCACATCCTTATAGGCCTTGCGCTGCACGTTATCCGGCACGTAAAGCCCTCTGATGCCATCCAGGTCATACGCGCTCAGCTTGACCGGCAGAAACGCATCCCGATAGGGAACGCTGGTAATGACTAGCTGCAAGCGCTCATTCTCTGTTTTGCAAAGGCCATATATCAGGGTGCCTTTTCGAATGGTCTTATCCCCAATAACTGCATCGTTCATCAGCTGCAGCATGACCCGGTTACCGGATAATACCTTGGTATCTTCCACGACCAGGGCTTTGATACCTTGCCTTGACTGTGTCACAGGCTCAAAGCCGCTATTTGTGTTGATTTGCACATCCAACCTGGCCTGAATCTCTACCGCCTGTTTATTGGCAGTCGCCTTTTGAAGCTGATGGTTCAAGGAGTCATTCTGGCGAAGTAAACGTTCGTGCTCCTCTAGTAATTGAGTCAGGGTCTGTTGCTCCATATCGTTTGATATATAGGAACTTCTTCTCGCTTTAGGTGAACCAGTGTATGTCCGATAGGTATCCGACTCTTTTGTCACCGGTTCAGCGTTTGTATTATCCCTTCGCGTTGTTGGACTTTGGGGCATTAGGTGATTTTGGCCTTGCAAGGCTTCCCGGGATTGTGCCTCCTGTTTTTTGACATGTGCCAATAGCACTTCATTGATTTGCTCTTCAGGCATGTTCTCTGTCAATTCTAGAGGATTGAGCACCATGGTCGTGTCAATATCCAACTGGACTGGTTTTACCACCGTTTCTTCCCCTAGTTGCCGGTATGCCTCCTGCTTGTCCATGATGGCAATATCCCTGTTGGCATCGGGCAATTGGTAGTTGGCACCGCTTGAGCTCGCGCTTTGGCTAGTGTCACTCACCGGACTCCCTCCTCCCAGAATATAGAATATCAGTACGATAAAGGGTAAGAGTGCCAATGGCAGGATAAAAAGGGCTTTGTGTTGTTTAATCTGCTTCTTCATGGATTTGCTGGTTTAGTAGTTGCTCAAATGAATCGACGGGCAAGGCAAAGGGGCTTTGGGGCCGTTGGGTGCTGTCATTGCCCAAGGAATCTGCCACCGGCTCTCCGCTTGGGGCCTTCATCAAATGGTGGTTAAGGGACAGGTGGGATTGCATAAATGACAGCACATAGAACATGAATAGGATGCCCAGAATGACCATCCATTTAATCTTTCGCTTTTGCTGACTGAGTCCTTTATCTTGTTCGTCAGCTCTCTGTAACAAGTCCTTGATATATTTCTTAATCTGGTTTTTCATATCCGATAGGTTTGCCTAAGCAACTAAAAATTAGTGCGCCGGGTGGTTTGTAAATCACTGTTATCGTTTATCATCCAGCCTTCGATTAAGAAGCCATGGGTATTGTTATCCGTACGTGATATATTGCGCAATTGACCACTGGTAATGAGTTGCCGGATGGTGGTATTGGACTTACGAACAATCTTCTGCCTGCCATAATAATGGAAGCGATAGGGATAGGTGGAGAAGTCCACCCTGATGGAATCACTCTGCAGCGTCATGCTGATATCCGAAGCAATTACCCGGTTATACAGGTTGTTTTCTTTGAAGGTGCGGTACTGCTTCATGGCACTTTTATCGGCCAGGTAAAGGGCTTCGCGGATATTGTTTTCGATATAGGCTTTGTCAGGCTCCAGAGTGAAGAAGAGCTCATGAAAGCGCTTCACATGGTGACGGGCTTCGGCAGAGCGGTTCTCTGATATATCGGCCCGGAGCGCCAGCAAAAGCGACTGCCCGTTATCCAGCACATAAATTTTCTGGCGCGACTCCTTCACCATTTGAAGCGAAGTGATATAGGTATATAAACCTGCTCCAATGGACAGCATAGTGGTGGCCAGCAGCACATAAACGGTCATTCGAAACTGCCGTTGTATATGGATGAGTTGTTGCATTTTTAGATTAATAGATGTTGACTTTTAATGCTTAACGCAGAGACACTGAGACGCAGAGTTTTTTTATATTACTTTACATCACATTATTAGACATGCTACATTTTATACATCATGTAAATCAATTATTGGCTGTGGTTCCTAACCACGGGTGCCTTTGGAGACCGCCATCATGGCGGCTGTACGCAGCATGCGGCTGCCGCCTGTATTGGTGCCGGAGGCATTGACTATCCAGGTGGCAATCTTGGGTACCATCACCAGGCCACAGATACCACACACCGGCACTATCAGGCCGGACACAAAAAAGAGGGAGGACTGGTACATACCCATGGAGTTAATGAGGTTAATCTCAAAATCCAGCACATATATCAGCAGGTGCTGCGTCAGTGACAGGATAAGCATGGCAATGGGCAGGTAAAGGTTCACATTGACAAAACGGGCTATCCATTGCAGGTAGCTCTCCTGAAAACCATCGAAGATGGAGATGGCAAAGACCAAGGGACCAAAGATGACCAAGAGCACACAGAAGATGGTGCGCAAAAAGGCTATCAGGTAAACCACCACTTCAAAAGCCACTTCTGCAACCTGCCGCAGCCCCTCCATGATGTAATAGCTGATCTGATTGCGCAGCGCCCGTCCACTCAAAATATTATAGGTGGTGAGCAGCACATTGATGCCTTTGTCCCACAGGTCGGCCTCCTTCTCCTGGTTCTCAACAAACAGTGGCAGGTCGGTCATCAGGATGGCGTTCTGCTTCTCCTGCAGCTTTTCTGCCACCAGAGGTTGCTGGCCATTATAGATTTCCTCTGACAGGTGGGTCAGGCCTTGTGTGGGCACCAGCAGCAGCTGGATAAAAGCGCCCCAGAAGGTAATGACCAAGACCAATGCAAAAGGCCTCAGCAAGGGCAATAACACAATGGGATTATCGGCTATCAGCTGCTCAAAAATGCGTTTGGCGATGAATAAAAAGGCGGCGATGCCCCCTATGGCCCGGGCCATATCCACCAGCAGGCGGGCATGGTCAATACCTGTCTGTATCAGGCCGTTGGTAAATTCAAAGAAGTGCTCGATGTTCATGGTAGTGGTCTTTGTAATGATGGTATTTGGAGATATGTTTGCTTACAGTTTCCCCAGGAAACCCAGGTTGGATGGCCATTCTTCATTGCAGTGTTGGCAGGCCCGAATCTTATGTGTTGTGTAATGGATGGTGCCGGTTAATTGCTGCACATTCCGGTTCAGTTCTGCCATGGCTTGCAGCTTATCGCCTTGCCTGGCATCCAGCTGGTTGATCATGAGTAGCTCCTCCAGGTAATGACGGATGTCCTGCTCAAAACCTGCGTGGATAGCCGATGGCGCATCCTGCTGTTTTAAGTCATGCAGGGCCTGGATGGCCTTATCAAAACAGAGGCTGGTCTGGTAGATATCGGGCATAGATACCAAACGACTCTGCCGCATAAAGGCGGCTATCTCTTCATGGGCCATTTGATTGAGCTGAGTTCCTTCAATGGCCTGCAGGCTCTGATACAGCGCGTCCTTATCGATGTTTTTCAATACCATCTTTAATCCGCCATATAGCCCCATATCCAGATAGCTCTTGGCATCTATCACGGGTAATGAAGTCAGGTAGTAGTAATAATGGCTGGGGTAGAGCCGTACAAAAAAGTGCGGTACCGGTGGCAACCAGCCCTTCCAGCTCACAAAGGCCAAGGGGTAGTCATTGTTCATGCGGGGGTAGCGTCCTTTCCATTTCTTGATGGCGAAAGCTCCTTGCCCCATGGCTGCACTCGATATCAATAAAAAGACGATTAGTAGTGGTAGTACTTTGTTTCTCATGACGGATGGTTTAATTGGTTTCGTAGAGGCTGTAGTAAAAGGCAAAGGTTTTCAGGTCGCCCAGCTGGTAGCTTTTCATGTAAGAGGCATACAGGATTTTATTATAGAGGTAGCAGATGGTACCGTAATGACGGTGCACCTGCCGATAGATGCCGTTTATCACATCGTAGCGGGCCTTGTCATCCATCAGAAAGGCTTTATCAATGGTGATGGTATTGAGCACCTCGGTCACCAAGTCACGGCTGTCCGTCAGGATAATATCAAAGGCCTGGAGGATGGCGGCGGCCTGCTGGGGTGTGAAGTTGTGGTCCTGTATCAGCCGGGGCACTTTCTCGGTGTAGATATCCAGTATCTTACTCAGCATCTGACGTGTCTCCTGAATGCGCTTATAATCTTTTATCAGGCCGGACACATTCTCCACGGCATCCAACAGCTCCTGGTCGATGCCCAGCAGCTCACCGGTGAGCCCTTTGATATCACCGTTCAGGGCTTTGATGAGCAGGTTGTACCAGTTCATCTTGCTCAGGATACCTTTTTCCTGTGTCCACAAGGCTTCCCGCTGGATGCCGGCTCCCACATCACTCACGGCCGCCTGGGCATGTAGCTGATGGCTTGCAATGAGTAATACGCTTGTTAGAATAATGGTGTAGATGGTTTTCATGGTTAATGATTTACATGGTTAATGATTTACATGGTTAATAAATAAACAGAGAATCGCAGAGGCAATGAGCTATATTAGAACGGTAATGCTTTATGAGCTTGCTACACTTGCCAGAAACTCAATAAAACTGTCATAATATGGCAGCTGCTGTTTAATGTGTTCCTTCTCTTTTTCTTCGGAGGTATAGCAGTAGTATTCTGCCTGGCTGACTTCCACGGCAAACACACGTGAGTAACTGCCCAGGCCGATAAAGCACTCTTTGAGCTTACGCTTGGTGGGCAGGTTATTATTGACCGACAGGATTTGTTCTTTCTGAAAGGGTGTCAGACCCAGCACCTGGCTGATGGTCTCAAACTTATTGGCAAACTTGCGCATGTCCAGCAGTACCTTGGTGTCGGCATTGTTGATGATGGCATCTTTGATGATGGGGCTGGATATGACATCTTCTATCTCCTGGGTAACGACGATGGCTTCACCAAAGAATTTGCGGATGGTTTTGAAAAAATACTTGATGTAATCGGCCATCTGGGGCGTGGCAATGGCTTTCCAGGCTTCTTCAATGCAGATGACCTTGCGCGTGCCCTTCAGTCGGCGCATCTTCTGCATAAAAATGTCAATGATGATCAATGTGGCCACCGGAAAGATGATGGGATGGTCTTTGATGTTATCCAGTTCAAAAACAATAAAGGGACACTGAAAGAATTCATCGGTCTGCATCTCTTTATTCAGCAGGTAGTCGTACTCGCCTCCCTCATAGTATTTACTCAGGATAAAAAAGAACTCCCCACAGTTGAACATGAGGCCTTTGTCCTTCACCAGTTGGGGTATCCACTGTTGCACAAATTCATAGTAGCTGTTAAAACTGCGCTGCGTGTTATGTACTTTGTAATAGGCAGTAAGCGATTGGGCAATGACGTCCTTATCGATTTCCGATAAATTGGGTTTATAGATGGTATAGAGCACCGACAGGATGGTTTGCTTGCGTTCGGTACTCAATCCATCCGTCAGCACGAAAGGGTTAAAGGAGATGGGGCTTGCTTCCGTGAATTCCACGTGCATGGCGCCTCCTTTGTCTTTCAGGTAGTCATTCAGGTAATGCACCAGCAGTTCGTAGCTACGGCCCACATCCAGCAAGACCACATGGCAACTGTCACTCTCAGCATAGTGGCGCATCAGGTGGTTGGTCAGAAAGGATTTGCCGGAGCCGGAACCGCCGATGATGATTTTATTGCGGTTGTGTATCTGGTATTTTCGCATGGGTTCATCGGAGATGTCCACCTTCACCGGGCAACCATTCTGTCGGTCGGAGAAATGGATGTAAAAAGAAGAATCACTGCTTTTAATGGCCCCTTCAAAGTTTAAAAAGCAACAGGCCTCCCCTGTTTGCATCAGCATCAGCTCGGTCTCAGGCAGCTGGGTGCTGCCGGGCATATTGGCCCAGTGCATCAAGGGCAGGTCAAAGCTATGGCGATAGGGCAAACAATTCATCTGTGAGAAAGCGGTGCCGGCTTCGCTGCGTTTTTCCTTCAAGCCCTGCAAAGACTCATCAAAGAGCAGTAGATTGGCATGCACCTGCACAATAGGCTCACCCCCTTGTTGCACTTGTTCCAGAAACTGACTGATGAGCTCGGCATTGAGCTTATTCTCTGTCGAAAACTTGCTGAGCGAATAGATTTTCTTACGGGCCGCTTCCAATTGGGCTTTGATGGCAGTTTGAGGGCCTTTGTAAATGAAACAGTTGGTGATGTGTGAAAAGGGCAAGCCAAAACTAATGGGATAAACCATGGAGACAGGGAGCCGGGTGCCCTCATGGGCAGAGGCAAAACTAACCTCTGAGGGTACATGATTATAGTCACTTAGGCTATAACACTCCACGAAGTGGTTCATCACTTTCAGGTGATCCCGAAAATCCAGGTTCCCCAGCATGTGGGTTGGCTTCTGAAAATTCATGCCCAGGTAGTTTTGCATTAGGTTACAAAGGTCGCTTTGGCTAAGGCATTGACTTGGTATACCGCCCTGCCTGAGCTGGGCCACCACGTTGTCCCGGATTTCTTCCAGCTGGTCGGTTTGTTGTCGGGCGTTCTGTCTGACTCTTCCCGGCTGAATCAAACTGGAGCCCAGAAAAGTCTTCAATAGTCCTGTATTCAAAAGGCTGATAAACAGGTAGGCTTTATGTTCCAGGCAGCTCCTGCCTTTAAAATGCTTCAGGTAGGATTGGCTGAGAAAGGATTGCGCTTCATCCTGACATTGATAGGCCTGCTCAATAAAATAATCCTGCCGGTGCAGAAGCGTACCGGCCGGTAACATGGCCAACAATCGCCGAAAGGTATCGTGCAGCTTGCTTAAATCGGACTCACTGCAGGCCAATAGCTCGGGTAATTGTAGTTCCAAACCAATGGTCATATCCAGGTTGGTTGATAAGAGGATATCACCATCAAACCCTAAAACAGGAAGCGTCTCACTAATACTTTTGACTTTCATTTGCAGTGATTTGATTAAAACAGCTGTTTGATTTCTTGTTTAATGCTGATAAAGGCCGGTAGTTGTCTGGCGATCTGCCTTTTCTGATAGCCGTCCGGTCCCAGTGTCTGTTGTAGCTTATTGAGTCGGTACAACGCCACTAGTAAAAGGGGCACGACCAGTAAAGCGATAAAAGGGCTGGTCAGCAGGTAGAGCCCGACAAATACACCCAGGGCTATCAGGATGGCATACATGGCTTTATACACAAGCACACCACTAAAGCCTTTGACATAGATGCGGGTATCTACCTTGCTGATGCGATAGACTGGCTTGCCCTTCATATCCTAGCCAAAGAAGGCCCGTATCACCACGCCCACTAATATCAGAAAGAGACAGGCGCCAAACCAGCCCATCAGGGCTTTCTGAGTATCCTGATCGCCACTCTGCCATTTGATGTAGACGCGGATGCCTCCTATCAGTCCCACGACAGCTCCAATGGCGATAATGAGGTTGGCAATGGGGTCAACGTAAGATTGGACTTCGGAGGTGGCCTGGTCGATGCCTTGTGCCGATTGGGCCAATGTGGCGGTGATGCGCAGGGCAAGCAGCCCGGCTATCAACAGGCTTCTTCTGAGATTACTTAGTTGTTTCATAAGGCGTTTATGATTTGTGATGTTGTTTATTCTGTTAGAGAGATGGGGGATTCGTTAGCTCTGCTGTAGCTCGTATTCGATGTTGCTGAGAAAGGTGTCCTTATCTTCCAGTTGCGAGCCCTGGAGCACATCCAACACGTAGCCGCTAAAGTCAGGCTCCTCGTTCATAATCACCTGGAGGCTATCCTCATCCCTCAGCTCATAATGAGCGGGTGCCGATGGGTAGTCGCTTGCCCTAATGGCTCTGGGCTGTGCCATATGATGCACTTGATGCGCTTCTGCTTCAAAGCTGGTCTCTTGTGGTTGGTTACCTTTCTTCAAAGCCAGATAAAGCACTATGACCAGGTAATAACCGGTCAAACAGAGTAGGATGCCTTTGGCAAACTGCCAGTGGGTGATGTCTTCTAATCCAAACATGGGCTGTGCGTTAGTAAATCGTTGTTTGCAATGGTCCGATTCTGCTTTCAGAACAACCATGATACAAAGTTTCAACCCTGGATTGAATAAACTTGACAACTTGCTAACAGGTTGATAGAAATTCTTTTCTATTGATATGGATTGGGGCATTTTGATATCGCGTAAGCCACTTTATAAATAGGGATTGGTGTCATTTGCAAAAGGAAATTCTGGCAGTGAGCAATAATTGATGGGCATGACCTCATTCGGTGGGAAACTTAGGTGGATTATTTTCGCTTCTTCGGTGAAATGAAACGTAGCACACCATTTTTGCTAAAATCCACCTGTGTTTCACCCGTTTGATCAGCCAATAGCAGGCGCATCAATTTTGTGGTGCCAAGAATCGCTTTTGCACATCACACCTCCCGTAATACCTTTGCGGGCGCGATATCTGATGTCATGGCTTAAAAAACGGCATCACTGTCTATCAGCTGCTAATACGGACCTGTTTGTCAAAGCGATGAGCTGAGTATGGTTAGGATGGGTCTAAGGCAAACTCAGCGAGTCGGTGAGACTATCAGGCTATTATGCCTAAAAGGGCGCTTTGGGGAATGATGGCTGCTATTGAATTAAACAGATGGCTACTATTGTGCTGGCTTTTCTCAATGGGCCCGGGGCATTGGCTTACAAAAGGATGCCTTCATTGGTGACCTTTTGATAGATAGGGGTATTCTTAAGTTGTTGGTGCCACTTGTCTTTGGCATAGATATAGATGGAAAAGTTGTAAGTGCTGGCCAGCTCCAGCTGGTAACAGGCTTTGAAGTAGGATTGTTCTGTTTCAAAGGTCACTTTACCGGCAGTCAGTACATAAATCTGAATGGCTTCCTCATGGCGCTTCCCTTGTGGAAACAACAGCATAATTTCTGCTGTCTCATCAATGGATTGGATGTGTTTTTTTACCAGTTCTGTAAAATCCGCTTCCTGCTTATTCATGCCGTAAAATTAATCAGGATTTTTTAATTTTTCATTGCCGCTTATCACCCGAGCTACGGTCGAAGCTAACCAGGTTAAACATCTCCCGCATACGACTGCGTAGGCGGTTGCCATACAGCCCTTCGAGCTCTGAAGCAGACAGGTTGGTAGTCAGATGGGTCATCATCTTTTTCTGGACAAAATGGTCGTAGCGGCTGAGCAGTATCTCACCCATCACATTGCACTCATTGCCAAAATAATGAACGGGCCGTTCAATGCCGATATCATCAAAGCAATAGGTTTTGGGTTGATAGCAACCAAACTGAAACTGGTAAGAGCCCTCGGTGTATTTGTGCAGCACCTGGTAGCCCTGCCGTATAAAGCTAAAAGAAAGATGTCGGGCGGATAGCATCGTAAAGCGCTGCCTGGGCGGAAAAAAGTAATTGACCAGTTGCATCAGGCTGGTCTTGCCACAACCAACGGGACCGGATACGAGCAAGCCTTTATCGGGATTCAGGCCCTGTTTTGCCATATTATCCTTATCCCCAATGGCATAAATCAGCAGTTTATACAGGATGGGGTGATCTTTCTCCTGCAAGCTAAAATGAGCACCATAGCGTTGCTTACCTGCAGCTTCTATCCAGGCCAATGAGGCCGAAAAGCTATAGTGTATCCAGCCATCTTGTTGCCACCGGATGGTATTAGAGGGGTTCGCCATAGTCTTTATCGTTTAAGGTAGCCAGTGGATTATCTCTCCCAACAGCATGATTGCGTTGGTATTTATTCCTATTCAGGAGCCAGTTACGCACAGCCGCCTTCCAGTCCTTCATGGGGCTTTTGCCTCCTACCCGCCAGCCATTGGACTCGAAATGGTTGAAAAAGCGCTGCGCTTCTTCAACCGGGCCTTCACGGCTTTGAAAATAATTTTCCAGTTCCTCCAGGGTGGGTTTCTGAAAGCGCTGTCTTTTTTCGCCAGCGGCATTCCTGGTTGACTGCACTTCGTTATCGATTGGTGCGGGGTGAGCATCGCGTGCGTGCTCATTAAGGTTTTCTAGTGTTTTCTGATTGTTTATAGTGTTTAATACTGTATTATTAGTGTTTATTTTAATGGCTTCACTAGTTGTAGCACTGCTTATTCCAGTGGATGAATCACTACTTGTTCCAGTGCTACCAGCACCAGATGTTGCAGTAGAAGTTGCACTGCATGTTTCACCACTTGTAGCACTATTGCAACATGCTATGATTGTCACACAGGAAGCCTTGTACATGCTTTTGGAGGGCTGGTAAGAGATATAGCCCCACTCATCCAGCTCATGCAAGGTCAGGTGGTAGTATCTCATGGAGCCTATTTTGGATAAGGGCATCAGTTCGCCACGCGCAAAATAGATGGTTTCCGGGAATTTGAATTTATTCCACAGAAAGAACAGCGCCATATACATGCTGATATGACGCGGTATGATGCGCTTATCCGATGTGAAACTCTCCAAGACCTGATTCAGGTGCCGGATGTAGTTCATCGCTCAAAACGAGTTAGGGCGGTGACTTTGTTTTTGCTGATCATCTTCTGGATGTCTTTGATTTCGTAAAAGATGGTGCCGCCTACTTTGGTGTATGGCAGACTGCCATTGTCGCGCAGGTTCTGCAATGTACCGGGTGAGATGCCCAACAGCTCCCTCACTTCGGCGCTTTTTATCCACTTCTTGGTGGGTGTGAGGTTGTCAGCTACAATCTTGCTGAGCTGTTGCAACAGGTCCTCTTTGAAGTCTTTTAAATCGCCGATGGTGACTATCTGGTCACGGAAAATTTTTTCACGCCCATAGCTGACGTCGCGTTCTGATTTGAGTGTCATAACAATTTGATTTGGTTCAAAATGAATGCAGCTAAGTTCAGAAGGTCTTTTGAACTTATTTGACAACTTGATAAGAGGTTACGTTGTTTTTTTTCTATTGCTAATACGAAAATTTCTCACACCACCATACTCTTCAGTTTCATCTGCAACGGTTACTAAGCCCTTTTCACCTTAGCCACATGTTCTGCTATATGAATAGGCTTGATTCACGCGAAAATTTCCAATTCTAACATTATTGTTGTTTTTATCTTCATCTCATTACGACAATGTTCAAATAAGGGTAAACTAAATCGGGGTCTATCGATTATTAAAAACCAATAGCCCCCGAAGAAAACCATCCTATTGTTGACCAATGAGCAATAAACCACACTACTCATCTTAATTCTATTATCAACACACGTAGCACAGGCGAGCAGCCGTAGCAAAGCCCATTGCACCAAACAAGGCACATGTGGCTGCGTGCAACAGGCTTATTGTTGTGCAGTGATAAGCCTCAGTTAATACGCCCTTATTCCTTTACCAACACAAGCTTGGTAATCATTAAGTTGGGCCCCGTTTCAGCGTTCGACTTCAACACCAATTTACCATCATTGCTATCTTCGCGCATAACATGAAACTGCACCCATTGCCCTTTGCCTGCATGTTTCTCCAGTTTAACCTTACGCCCCTCAAACTCCACAATTCCGCCTCGGTTTAACTTGTTCCAATCGTGAAAATGCACATACAAAGTTCCCAGTATACCACCAGGCACATCAATTTGCACTTCCATCTGAGCACCATACCATGCTGCGCCATCGTTATCTTTCCAAACACCACCGGCCTCAACCGCATAATCTGTATGATCAGCCATCTTCACCTCATCGGCCTCTTTTGTCCATTTCGAATCAACATCCTTGTCGGTCACCTTTGCAGCTGCATTGACATACAATATTGCATTGTCAAACTCTTTGGGCAGTTTGGCGGCTTTTGCTTTGGGCACATGCGGCAGCAGCTGCTGAAGCCATTTGTAGCTCACCTCCTGCGACGGACTAAATTCAGGTGTATTCATGTAGTCAAGCAATGATTGCTTTAGCTGTCTGGCCACAGGCTGCGACGCATTTAGGTTATAACCACACACCATTAAAGAGCCCTGTCCCACCTTTAGTTCGAAGATGGAACCAACTTTGTTATTGCGATGAAAATCGTCAACGGGTTGTGCGATTGGCTTATAGGCCTTAGGCAGCTCATTTAAAATAAACCCTTTTGAATCATTGCTGATTGTTTCCCACTGCCAGTCGGAATGATAGGAAGTGGGAAATGATGCAAAAGCAGGGTGATTATTTTGCACAAGCAGACCAATATTTGTTTTGCCTTGCCCCGGGAAAAAAGTTAAGGACCAATACAGGGGATAAAAGCCGGCGTTTACAGAGTTCTCAGTCACACCCAGCTCATTGGCTATCAGCAGCACCTTCTCTCCTTTTTCAAGCATGCTTTTGACGGTGTCATCAAGCGTCTCCGTTACATACACGTCGCCTGTCTGTTTTTCTGGCACACTCTTAGGGTACACCCATATGTCCCAGCCGTTCTGAAACTCTGTTCCCTCTAATCTGATGCACACAGTCAGCTTATCAGCCTTGTCACATCCATCCAGGTCGATATTAATTTTTCCCAAATCGGTTAATGAGCCCATAGGAAATTGTTTACCCTTAAACACTCCCGCCTGTACCATCTGACCTGATGAGTTTTTAACTTCCCATATACAATCAGCCAACAGCTCCGCGTTGCCAAAGTGAGCCAACTGAGCACTTGCCTCAAAACGTTCATCGGCCGACCAAACAAACTTCTTCATCCGCAACAAGGGAACGGTGGTATTAAAATGTTCCCTGAACTTTTTGGGGGTAACAATGCCTTTGCTTTCCCAGTGTGCATCCAGCCAACCAATAAGAGCTTCACCCTGTCCCTGATAATCCTGCATGCTTAGTAGCTGAACACCGGCACAGCTTTTTGTGCGCAAAAACGATTCTGTTTCATATTTATACAATATCTGGTTTAATGCACCGGAAGCCATTGCAAAGTCATAATCCTGATCTACAATGCCATTTTCCTCCGCCTGTTCTCTGAATTCCATGAAATTCCTAGCTTTCAGCACACCCGTGTATTTTTCAATTTCTGTCCATTGCGGATAAACAGGCCATTGACCAATTTCATGGGCAATAATGGGAATATTCATTTTCGAATACACTTTCTCAAAATCCCAATCTGTATGAGCACCCTTCAGGCCTCGTGTGCCCCCAACACCTTGTATGTAGTGCGTTGCACAGTAATCATCCACGTCAGTTATTGTTCTGGCAGTTGAAACCGCATACAACCGTCTGTTGTCATTCTTTTTCAACTCGGCAACCCACTGGCTCATTGCTTCAAAATCTGAATTACCCAGTTCATTGCCAATGCAAAACATTGTAAAGGATGGATGATTGCCATATACGTCGACCACGCGATTCATTTCTGCCACAACAAAACTATCACGCACACTATCATGCCCAAGTCCCTTTGGAAAGCCTTTGGTGTTCATTTCGGGGCGTCCTTCTTTAGTCATATCAACACTCATCCACCAATCTATCCATATAGATGCCTCGGCCTGCAGATAGATACCTACCCGGTTAGCCGCCTTAAAGGCAGCCTCAGGCGGACACCACGAATGGAAGCGTGCGTGATTCAATCCGTATTCCTTATATATTCTGAATATTCTTATCCAGTCGTCCAGGTCAGATGATGCATATCCTTTAAGTGGAAAATGAACACAATCGAGATTGCCCCTCAAAAAGACAGGGTTTCCGTTAACCAGCACATGTGTGCCGTTATGACTTATCTCGCAGTAACCAAACTCTGTCTCAAACGATCCTTTCTCCTTACCTGCTTTCAAATCAAGTTGCAATACATAGGTCTCAGGCGTAAACTCGCTCCATTTAGTCAGCTTATTGGCCACATCCACATCAATATCAAATCCGTTGGCGCCTTTGGTAAAATTACACGCTGCCTCACCAGTGATAAGGGCTTCTCCCGTGCTCACCGATCGAATCTCATACGTCATAGTCCCTGAGGTGTTTAGAGCTGACTGCACCTGCACCTTTATATTTAGATTGTGCTGTGTGATATCAGAATAGGTATCAGCGGCATCGATCCGGACCTGGTCACTGGCGCTTAATTCCATCCTGCCAGTCATCCCGTTCCAGATGCTTTGCGTGTACTCGCCGTAAGCGTGCCCTTTATCACCAATATTGAAGATCATCTCGTTATCCACCATAACTGTCAGCTCATGCCGCCCCGGAGATATGGCACCCAGTTCATGGATGTGTGGGGTGCCCAAGGCATCCTGCACACTCAGCTCCCGACCATCCACCAATACTCTGGACTGCCATAATACCCGCTCAAGAGTCAAGGTTAGCCTCTTACCTTTCCATGATTTAGGTATATCTACCGTACGCGTGTACCAGGCCTTGCCAATATACTTGTATTCGGGTGTAAGCACCCCATAATCCGATCCTACTGTTTTTTCACCATATCCGTTTTCAGCCAGAGAGCCTGGCAAAGGTATTGTGCCGCTCTTTTTAAACGTATTATCTGTCTGTTTGAAGATGACATTTTCGGTATCAAGTTCAACATTCCAGGTCCCCTGCAAGTCGATGCTATACTGACCGTATATATTACCAACTAGCAGGAAACTAACAAATAGCATTACTATTTTACTGTTCATTGTGCTGTATTTAATTTTTTTTAATTGCATCGAATAAGTATCCTAAATAAATGTTTTGACGTGTATTAATGCGCCTGGATGTGTAACATTGCCGCTTAACACCTTCTCAAAGGCAGCATTGGCTTTGTGCTTCTCTCCAAGTCCCAGGTAGCCCAAACCCATTAAATAATAGCAATGCTGTTCATGGCGTTCCTGCAACACATCTTCAAATATCAAGAGGTCGGGCAGCGATACCGCAAAGTAATCCATGGCAAATGGCACAAACAAGTTTTTCTCGCCATACTTAAGAAGTTTATTAAATCGGCCTCTGCCCCTTTTCTCATCTCCCAGTTTTAGGAGTGCGAGTCCCTGATAAAAAATCTTATCGGGCTGTTGATCGTTGTAATACATTGCAACTGAGGGTTCGGATAACCCTGTTGAAGCAGCCTCCCAGGCTTCTTTTGCTTTTTCATGCTCCCCCAACATTTCATAGGTGCAACCCATCCAATAATCAATATCATTCTCCTGTGTACCGGGTAACTTTCCTTCACCCAGGTTGAACGGGTAGATACGGGCTGCCTCCAGATGCCTGATAGCCTCACTGGCATTTCCTTTAGAAATCTCTTCTTTGGCAATTTCGATATGGCTCATCACAAACTGCCCGGTAACCTTACCTTCACCACCTTCCCAGGGGTGAAACTGGCGACTCGAAATCAACTCCAGGGTCTTATGGTGCTCCCCAAGTAAGTTGTACAGCGTGGCCCTTTCGAGGTATAAGTCATCTCTCTCAAGTACCAACTGCGGATATGCTTCAAGCTTCTGCAAGCGCTCTTCAGGTGATAAATTCAGCTTTTTGCACAACTGATCCAATTCCATGAATACACGCGCATCGCTTGTATCCAGTTCAAAAGCTTTGTCTAAGGAATCCAGAGCCTGCTGACTGTTATTCTGCTTATTAAAATATGCCAATGCCAGGTTACGATGTACGGTTGGAAACGTTGCATCCAGACTACGTGACTTCTCCCAGCATTGAATGGCCTCGTTGTACTGACGTCCGGCATACCAGTAATTACCCATGTAGTAGTAGGCTTTCGCATCCTCAGGATGGATACATACTGCTTGTTGCAATGCCATTAACTCTTCAGGCCTGTTAGGGAAGCAAAAATCGGCTTTGGCATTACGGGCTGCTTCAAACGCTGCTTTAGCTTCAGCTGTGTTGCCTGCATTCATCAGGTAATAGCCCTTAAAGTAAGAGGCTATCGGGTAGATGTCGCCCTTGCATGCCTCAATATACATCGAAATAAAGGCATTGGCTTCCTGCCACCTGCCGGCCATGGCATAATCCAAAGAAAACTCAATAAAGTTATGAACATTACCGCGCATCAGTATATGCAGCTGTTCTAATACGGAGCTGTCATCCAACAACAGGTATTTTTCATAGATTGCCCCAAAGTTAAACTGGTCCAAGGCCAATGATTCCTCCACTGTTCTCAGGGCCTCCTCCTGCCTGTTCAACAAACGCAGCAACACAATTTTCAGATGACGTGCTTTCTGGTTGAGCCAATTGCGCCACAGCGACCGGTCAGTTAACTCCAGAGCTTTGACATAATCGTCTCTCTCTGAGTCGATGAGAGCTGCATTAAAAAAGCCACTGTCCTGCCATGCTCCGTTCCACGCTGACTTAAAAAAGGCGCCATAAGCCTCCTCCTGCTGGCCTAGCATACGCAGGCAATAACCTAAATGATAGTAGGGCTCTCCATCATACGGATTAGGATTTCGTTCTGTAAGCGTTGCAATAGCCCTTCTGAAATAGGGCTCTGCCTTGGCAAACTGCCCCCTTCGCATCAGCCATAGTCCCATGGCATTATTACAACGCACATCACCCGGCTCTCTTCTCAGAGCTTCCTGGTAATAGTCAAGTGGACTGTAGGTGGCATGACGGTATTGTTCGAGGTGCAGTCCTCTCAGAAATAATTGTTCAACGGATTGAATATCCTTCGGCTCTTTTGACGGTTTTGCCGGATCCGGGATGGGCTTAAGCTCTTCCTGCTCAGGCTCCCATTCCACAAGTACCCGCCCGTAATGGTCCCGCACACAAACATGTAGGCCAGGCACTATATCCATTGCTTCGAGCGTACGTTCATAGCCCCTGTCGGGTGACAAGTCCAGTGTTTCCTGTAACACCGGCTCTTTATCTTTTATAAGAGTGATAGACGCCCCCTGGTACTCACCTGTCACATACACCTGCAGGCGTGTCTTTCCATCCTTTGTTTCAAGATTCAGCAACGCTTCTTTGGTCGCATTTTTGACCACACCCAAATCACGGTATGGCATAAAATATTGGTTGAAGCTCTTCTCTTCATATGGTTGCAACCACGAGAAATCGGGTTGATTGTCTGTGTAAACCCCACACATCAGCTCAATATAAGGCCCATCTTCATCGGTCAGGTTGCGATCCCAGGCCTGTCCGAAGTCGCCATTGCCCCAGGTCCACTGTTTTTTGCCGGGCGACACATGATGGTCGGCCACATGAAGCAACCCGCCCTGGGTATCATTTTCATATCCTCCAACAAAATCATATTTGGAAGCAATGGCCATATAACTGGTGGGGACAGGTATATTTTTGTAGCGCGAAATATCAACTCCTTCCGAATAATCGACTTTATAATAGGTACCTGTTGCAATTGGGAAACTGGATACATCCCGTTTGCCATGATCAAACACCGCATCCACGTCAGGAGGAAAAACAGACTGATAATCATCATTGACTTTAACAGCCGGATTTGCCCACCAGAGGAATGATTGAGGATGCGCAGTGCGGTTATACAATTTAACTTTTATTTCGAGATAGGCCCTATCGGGATACAAAGTAAATCCCGCCATGCCTTTGGTCCGAAACATCCGTTCCACTTCGCTGCACCACACTGTAACACTGCCATCGGCATTGTTTTCAATGCATGAATCTACAGGTTCATAAGTGGACGGGCGATGATGCTGTGGCCAATTGAATTCAATACCTCCTGATATCCATGGACCTGTTAAGCCCACCAGGGCCGGTTTGATAACCTGGTTATAATACACAAAATGACGCTGCTTAATTTTATCATAAGCCATCTGCACGCGCCCACCAAGCTCTGGCAGTATCATTATCTTCAGGTATTTATTCTCCAGATAAACAGCATTCCATTCTTTATCAACCTTAGTATCTTCAATCTTCTCGATAACCGGGTAAGGATATACAACTCCGCTACTTCCCTGATATACCCTTTTCTCAAGAAATATCGGATTCTTTTCTGGTTGCCCCACTTCGTAGGTTGGGATAATTATTTTCTGGCTCCAGGCCTTAACTATACTATTCATCTTCAAATTTATATTGTCTTACATACAGTTGCACAACCAGATATATGGCCAATCGGACCAACTGCACATAGTTAAACACACTAAATAATTACGGTTGTAAGCGTACTGGTTAAAAACACGAAATCGAACGCGACTTACTTAACCAATTCCTCTTCTAATTCTTCCAAGGTTTTTCCTTTTGTTTCAGGCAGTTTCCGATAGATAAACACCCACCCGGCCACACATATCAGCCCATATAACCAGAAGGTTCCATATGCGCCAAGCCATCTATTGAGTATCGGAAATGTATAGGTCAACAGAAAACTGGCTAACCAGAGCGAAACAGTAGCCACCGCCATTGCGGCTCCTCTTATTTTATTGGGGAATATTTCTGACAAAACCACCCAGGTTATGGGGGCCAATGACATGGCATAACAGGCGATGGCCGCCACAACCAACAGAAGTAATGGCCATCCAATAATATTAAAGTAATAAGCCACACCAATCAACAGATAGATACCGGCCAATCCGCCGGCACCGGCCAACATTAGAACACGCCGACCAAATAAATCGACCGTGTAAATAGCCAGAAATGTAAATATAAGGTTGACACTGCCTGTCACCACAATATTGAATAAAATTTCGGACACACCATACCCTGCCGCGGCAAACACCTCCTGGGCATAATTAAATATGACATTGATGCCGCACCATTGCTGAAAAGCAGCGAGCACCACCCCTATCAACAGCACGTTCTTCAGCCGAGGCTGAACAAGCGTTCGCCAACTTATTTTATCACTATCGGCATCAAGGCTAGAAACAATATTCTGGTACTCGGTTCGGGCATAGTTTTGCCCTCCTATATTCGCCAAGATGCCTTTAACCTGCTGTTCATTGCCTGCTCTTGCCAGCCAACGGGGACTTTCAGGCACAAAAAACAATAAAATGAGAAACAAACCGGCCGGTATAAGCTCTGCCCAAAACATCCATCGCCAACCAACCTGTCCATTCCAGGAAGCAAGAATAGCTGAACTATCGGCATTCAGGGGCACAGGCTCTGCTATCTGCCAGTTAACAAGCTGAGCAGCCAAAATACCGACCACAATAGTTAGCTGATTGAGAGACACAAATCTACCCCGCAAATGAGCCGGCGAAACCTCAGCTATATACATTGGCGATAAATTGGAAGCCAGGCCAATGGCTATTCCACCAACAATACGATAAAACACAAATAAGCTAAATTGACTGGTGGCACCGGTTCCGATAGCAGACAAAGCAAACAGAAATGCAGAAGTCAGCAACAGGCGTTTACGCCCAAGCCTGTCGCTCAACACCCCCGACGTTATAGCTCCCAGTAAACAACCAATTAATGCACAACTCATGGCCCACCCCTGTAGAGAGGTCGAATCAGAGATATTAAAATACAGCTCATAAAATGGTTTAGCACCACCTATTACAACCCAATCATAGCCGAAAAGTAAGCCTCCCATGGCCGAAACCATGGATATAGCGAAAATGTATTTTATATTGTAATTAACCGAATTCATCTTTGTGCTGTTATTTAGTTTTTTCTATTGCTTCTGACATAGACAAAAAAACTAATAGCAACCGGGCTTTAAAATGGATTTCACTACTAAATACATGGACTATTTTATTACTTTCGCCAATACACTTATTATTCCCTGTGATGATCAAAAAAGAAGGCTTTGACGGCGAACGTACTTTTGTTATTCCAGACCACATTATTGAGCTCATTAAAGAGGAGCCTCATAACGGCCAGCTATACATTACGGATATAGGATTCTATCCCAAAGCGAGCAACCACTATCGCTGTCGTCAACAAGGCTGCAGCCAGTATATTCTGATATATTGTACTGAAGGTGGCGGATGGGTATCTGTAGATGGCATAAAGGTGACGCTCACGGCCAACCAGTACTATATAATACCTCCCCGAAAAGCGCATTCATATGCAGCTAACAACGATAATCCATGGACAATATATTGGATTCACTACAATGGACGTATTGCCCATCATTTTTCAAACAACAGCAGGTCTGCCCAAAACATCCTCCCCTCTTCATACGACAGAATAAAAGACCGGCTGCGCCTGTTTAGTGAAATATTTGCCAACATTGAGATGGGATTTAGTCCTGACAACATCAATTATGCCAACATCTGCTTGTGGTATCTGCTTGGCTCTTTTCGCTACCTGAGCCAGTTCAGGCAAATAAGCAACGAAGAAAGCACTAACATGATTGATCGTTCTATTATATATATGCGTCAGCACCTTGGTGACAAACTTACCCTGGATAAGCTGGCAAAAAACGTTGGGCTGTCGGCCTCCCACTACTCCTATGCTTTTAAGAAAAACACCGGTAAACCGCCACTTGACTACTTCATCCACCTACGCATACAACAGGCCTGCCACCTGCTCGACCATAGTGATTTACAAATCAAGGAAATTGCTTTAAAAGTTGGTTACGAGGATGCTTTTTACTTTTCCCGAATATTTAAGAAAGTTATGAATATGTCACCCAAAGCTTATAAAACAGAGTTGAAAGGTTAACAGGTAAGATGAATCACTCGATAATCAGCTAAAAACCCTTTCTGCACAACTTCCATGGCTATTTCCTACCATTTTTGAAGGACTAAACTTTTTATAATCAGCAGTATTTACAAGGCCTTTTGATGTTTGTATCAAGCCAAAAAAAGAGTATACTTGCAAAATGTTTTTATGGCGCTCCAACATATCCTCGGTTTTGTTACTGCTGTACGGCATTGTATTTTCATACAATGTAATACCCCATAACCATCAGCCGGTTGCACTTGATACAACCATAGCATGCTGCGATGCTATCGATGCGCTAAACGACCTGTTATTCAAACACCATGCTTGCTCTCACCTGGAGCATGAACATGAAAAACATGATTGTAAAACTTGTTTTTTTTCAATCAGTTCGGTCAACAATGAAGCAGAGGATAAACCTTCGCTCTTTTTTGTAAATCATAGTCCAGCCAGAAAGTTTGTTATCAAAAAAACTATCGGATACGCGGCTGCTATCAACAAAAAAGTACCGCCTGAGAGGTTTCGTAATACCACTTCACTTCGGGCCCCTCCATATTCAATTTAATGCATTACGCACCATAACACGCCGGTGCCGGGTCTATTATGTACCGGTCCGGATTTACTGTGCCCTCGCAACAGAGCATGCATTAAATACCTATTATGCATCAGAACTTGGTATTAAACGGTAAAGCACAATACAACTAAGCTTTAGCAACAAAAGTCATAACATTGCTCTGACAAGTTAAAGCGAAGCAAACAGGTATCGTGTATAAAATCAATGTACACCAGATTTTCAGATGCACATGCTGGAAAATAAATTGACAGTAAAACGATTTGTTTTTTTGGCATTAGAGCCATATTACCATTTATTAAAAATATACAATATGAAACACATTATATACCCTCGTCATATTTTCAGAATATCACTTATTATCACCTTGCTTTTCACTACAAATAGCCTTTTTGCTCAGGTTACTGAAGTTGTTAATGGATTCGGCAAGCCTACACGGATTATTTTTATTGAAAATGAACTATATATTGCAGATGCTGATAATGATAAAGTTTCCAAAATTGATATTGACAGTCCTAATCCGGTTATAACCGATATCTTAGGAGTTTTTAAACCATGGGGACTTGCATATAGAGGAAATGAATTATACATAGCCGATGCTTCTCAATTTAAAGTCATCAAGATGGACTTAAGCATCTCCACTCCAAATGCCACTGAAATTATGAGCTTTGGAAGTGCGACAGAACCTGATGGTCTGGTTCTTATCAATGACATACTTTATATCGCACTCTATCAAGGAAATAAAGTAGTTAAAATCAACCTTAATGACCCAACGCCGGTT
The DNA here is from genome assembly GCF_018271975.1 of Carboxylicivirga mesophila. Lineage (GTDB taxonomy): Bacteria > Bacteroidota > Bacteroidia > Bacteroidales > Marinilabiliaceae > Carboxylicivirga > Carboxylicivirga mesophila. The sequence goes on along the minus strand of NZ_JAGUCN010000004.1, from coordinate 515 downwards.
GCTACAGATGTTAAGACTGGTTTATCAGGACCTGCCGGATTAGCATTCAGAGATGATGAATTATATATTGCTCAGTATGACAACGGAACTATAATCAAAATTACCACTACCAATCCTTCTGCTGATGCCGTTACCATAGCCAGTGGCTTAGGTTATTTAGAAGATATACATTTCATAGGAGATGAACTGTATATTGCACGCTATGAGCATAACAAAGTTTCCAAGATTGATGTAACACAAACGAATCCTGATGTAATTGATGTTATAAGCTACCTGTCACTACCCTTAGGTATTGCTCACAATGGAAACGATCTGTATATTTCAAAGGAAGACGGCAAAATAGTGAAGCTTAATCTTGTATCAACAGACGTTGAGGATGTGACATCGCCCAATACCATTAGTGTTTACCCGAACCCTGCGACAGAGCTTATTCAGATTTCAGGCATTAACAACAAATTAGCTTACAAACTGTATGATATTCTAGGCAAGGAATTGAAAAACGGAATCATTTCACA
>NZ_JAGUCN010000049.1 GCF_018271975.1 Carboxylicivirga mesophila | reverse complement strand
TCCGGTGCAAATCATATCCTGCATTTATTAATGCTCGGTTGCACCGGTTCTGATTGGGTTGGTGTATCCCCGGGTGGCACTGCGTTTACCCGGGGTTATTATTGTTGCAGACCTACGGCCTGCTATTGGCAGCTTCCATATTACCTTATGAGCTGTTAATTGAGACATGTTCATGAGAACTTCCGCCTGAGCTAGATGAGGGGGCATTAAATAGGTGGATAATCCGGTGCAAATTACATCCTTCATTATTTAATGCACGCTTGCACCGGTTTTTACTGTTGTTTCGGTTCCCGGGGTGTCGCTTCGCTTACCCCGGGCTATTTGTGTGGCAGGCCTACAGCCTGCAATGTGCAGCTACTAAAAATATAAAAGTCAATCTCTGTTTCCTCATATCACTCTGCGGTAAAATTTTATAGTCCGAAAGATTGAATGCACTGCCAATCCCCCCATCCCGCTACGCTTACTTCCCCAAGGGGAAGATGAGCCTATATTTACCTGTATTAAAAACTATTAGATTAAAGAGACCGTTCAACTACCGAGCTAATAAAATAAGCATTTTTGCTAAAGCGAGGCCTTACTACCGTATAAAATGCATATAAGTCTTCTCCTCTACTTCGGGCAAGGCCTCTATTTGCTTATGTGTAACGACAGCCTTTAGCAGCCATGCCATGTTCTTACCGAGGACACGGGCGATTTGTACCCCTTCCTCATCCTTAAGGGCATCACCGGGTTTAAGTCCGTGAATCACATTCCAGTAGTTAGATGCAGGTATAAACATTTCGCTGTATTGCAGGTAATTATTAATGGTATTAATGGCTGGCATACCTCCTGTTCGGCGCACGGCCACCATACCTGCCGCCACCTTGTGTCTGAACAAACGATGATTGACACCTGCCACATAAAAAGCCCTGTCCAGAAAGGCCTTCATGGTGCCGCCAATATCGGCATAGTGAACGGGCGCACCAAACAGAATGCCATCTGCCACTTTCATTTGCTGAATCAATTCATTCACCACATCATCGATGATGCAGCGTTCATCCAGACTTTTTGCACAAGCGTTACAGGCGGTACATCCTTGTATTTTTCTGTGTCCAATGGTGATGATCTCAGTTTCGATACCCACTTTATTCAATTGCTCACATACAATAGTTAATGCCAGGTAAGTATTACCTTTTTTATGTGGACTTCCGTTAATGGCCAGTACTTTCATAGTTGATCGGTTTATAGTGATTTATAGTTTCTTTTTAGCTCGTTAGAGCGTTTTATTTCCAAAGTCGAAAGCATTGCCATGTACCTTAGGATCTTAGCTTAATAAGCGTCTTGTACACTAAGATGCGAGCTGGCAAACTTCAGTGTCCATTCCGGTGCATATTACATCCTACGCTTTATCAATTTTCGGTTGCACCGGTTTTTATTGGATTGGCGTATCCCAGGGTGGCGCTTCACTTACCCGCGGTTATTATTGTGGCAGGCCTTCAGCCTGCTATGTGCAACTACTAACAAAAGTCATTCTCCGTGTTCTCCTTTCACTCTGCGGTAATAATTTTTAAGCCTTAGAGTCAGGGCTATTCCGGTGCAAATTACATCCTACACTTTATTAATTTTCGGTTGCACCGGTTTTTATTGGATTGACGTATCCCAGGGTGGCGCTGCGCTTACCCGGGGTTATTATTGTGGCAGGCCTACAGCCTGCTATTCGCAACTACAAAAAAGTCATTCTCTATGTCCTCCTTTCACTCTGCGGTAATTTTTTTTAAGCCTTAGAGTCAGGGCTATTCCGGTGCAAATTACATCCTACGTTTTATTAATTTTCGGTTGCACCGGTTTTTATTGGATTGGCGTATCCCAGGGTGGCGCTGCGCTTACCCGGGGTTATTATTGTGGCAGGCCTACAGCCTGCTATTCGCAACTACTAAAAAAAGTCATTCCCGTGTCCTCCTTTCACTCTGCGGTAATAATTTTTAAGCCTTAGAGAGCACTCTGCTATCGTGCTTAAATTGTATAGCCGAAGGCGTCGCTAATAGGCTACAGTGCAGCGTCCCTACTCATAAAAACCTTTAACAATCTTCTGCATCACCTTATTGGTACGTATGGCTGTTTCGCCGGTACTAACACATTGTCCAACACCCTGCAGGGTTTCCACCACCTGTTTAATGAGGTTATACTGGATATTCTCAGGATTCAGGTAAGGGTATTCCATCACTTCGCCATCTTTATAAAGAATGATGGGTGTGTGTTCAAAGCCTGAGAACTGTATCTTACCAGCCGTGCCCACCACTTCGATAATATCTTCCTGGGCATTTTCGTGCGTTACAAATGACCAGATACCATTGCCCACCACACCATTTTTAAACTGCATCGAGGCACTAACCGTATCTTCTACCTCATAGTAACCACCACGATTGGCTGCCACACCAAAGACTGTTTTGATGGGCCCAAAGAGGTAATCCAAAAAATCAAGCTGATGAGATGCCAGATCATAAAAAATACCGCCTCCTGAATGCTCAGTCTGGAGACGCCAGATATCCAGCCGGGCCTCTTTCTCATATGGTCTTGCTGCCCTAATCAATCGCATATTAACATATAATGTCTGCCCGATTTCTCCGGAATCTATTAATTCTTTAACCTTCAGAAAACCTGGCAGGGTACGCCGGTAATAAGCCACAAATAAGGGCACACCAGTTGAGCGACTGGTTTCGAGCATGGCCAGCGCCTGCTTATAAGTGGCGGCCATTGGTTTCTCTACATATACTGCTTTACCAGCTTCCATGGCTTTTATGGCATACTCGGCATGTGAGCCTGGGGGTGTGGCAATATATATCGCATTGATATCCGGATGGTTAATTAATTCATCCGCCACGTTGGTCCATTGTGGTACTTCGTGGCGACGAGCATATGATTTAGCTTTATCAGCATCCCTTCGCATGACCATCCGCAGTGTACTTCCTTCCACCTTATTGAATGCTGGTCCGCTCTTGACTTCAGTTACGTTGCCACAGCCGATTATTCCCCAGTTGATTTGTTTTAGCATAGCCTCCAGTTTGAATCATGTCAATATAAGGTTTTCCGGAAAAAATTGCATGGTCGGTACGCGATAAATACTCTTCATTGCAAAGAAGGATCGCATCTTTATGCACGCAATGGCGATAAAGATGCGATCCTTCTTCAATCCTTGTTATAATAAGCTTATTTCAGGTAGTAGTCCGAATCAATCAGCTGGTTGTTGTCATTGGCATAAAGTGCGTAGTTAAAGCCTTTGTGTAAGCTGTAGGCGCCTACCTCACCGGCTTTATTAATAGCCAGGTAACCAATTTGAAAATCCTGATAACCTGGTATTTTCTTAACAATACGGGCTATAGCCTCTTCAACAGCCTTTTGTGGGCTCAGTCCCTGGTTCATCAATTCCACCACCAGGAATGAACCCAGCGTTTTCATCACCAGCTCGCCCATGCCGGTTGCAACGGCACCACCTATTTCATTATCACAATACATACCGGCACCTATAATCGGACTGTCTCCTACCCGTCCATGCATTTTGTAAGCCAAACCGCTGGTGGTACATGCTCCCGATATATCACCATTCTGGTCCAGTGCCAACATGCCGATGGTATCATGGTTTTCAATATTGATAACCGGCTTGTAATCGGATGTCTTACGCCACTCCTGCCATTCCTTTCTGGCTTTCTCTGTCAACAGGTTTTCTTCAGCAAAGCCCTCTTCTTTGGCAAACTGCAAGGCGCCTGCCCCAGCCAGCATTACGTGAGGTGTTTTCTCCATCACCCGTCGTGCCACCGATATGGGATGCTTAATATTTTCGAGTGCACATACAGAGCCTGCGTTACCTGTCTCATCCATGATGCAGGCATCAAGCGTTACAATACCATCTCTATCGGGCCGTCCACCGTAACCCACACTCATATCGTTTGGATCTGCTTCTACCACTTTAACACCTTGCTCAACGGCATCCAGAGCACGACCGCCATTTTTAAGGACTTCCCACCCGGCCACATTGGCTTGCATACCATTTTTCCAAGTCGATATGGCTAACGGTTTGGTTATTTTGCCGGGTTTTATTTTGCGAACAGCGGCCTGGCCGGATTGACTGCCTGCAGCTATTAATCCAAGTGATGCCAACCCACTTTGTTTGATAAAATTTCGACGTGAACTCATATTATGTGCTTTTGTTTTGATAATAATTGATTGATGAATTTCAAAATTGTCTATTTTTAAACCATCAATTTCAAATGTAAGGAAAATAGGGTTAGAATGACCGCCAGACATAACGAAGCACACCAAGATGAACATTTTTACGACATAATTGGCGATGTTCACGGACATCATATCCAATTACAAAAACTACTGTTACAAATGGGCTATACCCTGGTGAACGGTGTTTGGTCACATGCCTACCGAGTAGCAGTGTTTGTTGGGGATTTCATAAACAGAGGGCCCAATAGTAAAGGTGTTATTCAAATCATTCGTGACATGGTTAATGCAGGAACAGCACTGGCTATTCTGGGTAACCATGAGGTGAATGCCATCCTGTACTTCACAAAAGATGATGAGGGACAACCATTGCGCATACCAGGCAATAACAATAGCAAACTACTCTATAAATTTGCCCGCGAATACAATGGCAATAAAGAGGCGCTTAAGCGTGATATCAAATGGTTACGCAGCTTACCCCTGCACCTTTGTTTAAATGGCATCAGGGTGGTGCATGCCTATTGGAACGATTCCCATATCAGGCAGCTGGAGGGCTTGTATGCCGATGGACGAATTAAGAAAGGGATGCTTAAACATTTGCTAAATGGTGATGATGGACTCAGTAAAGCGTTTTTTGAAACCATCAAAGGTATTGAGTTGTCCATGCCAAAGGATCTCATCATTAAAGATGAACAGAATATCAAACGTGACAATTTCAGGGTGAAATGGTGGATGACACCCAAAGGTAAAACCTTTAAATCACTCAGCTACGGGAATAAATTTGAGCTGCCCGATTATACCATACCCACTGAAATAATTGATGAGTATGAAGTCTACCCTGAGAATGCACCCATTGTATTTATAGGGCACTATTGCATGGGGCGTGGACCGATGATACCAACCAATAATGTGTGTTGTGTGGATGCCTGCGTAACCGGTTCCGGCCGATTGGCGGCCTATCGTTATAGCGGAGAAGAAGCCTTAGACGAATCAAATTTTGTATTTGTAAAAAGATGATTAGAACGGCTAGTGCCTTTTAGCGGAATAGCCAATTTTTGTGAAACGTTGCTTACTCACTCATGTACTAAAGTACTTCATTCTCCTCTGCTCTTAAATAGCAATATCCCAATGCTCCACCGGGGGAGCTGGCCGCAGGCCTGAGGGGGGATAACATATAACTGACTATTCCGGTGCAAAATACATTCTACATTTATTAATGCACCGTTGCACCGGTATTTGGTTGGCGTATTGTATCCCGGGGTTTCGCTTCGCTTACCCCGGGCTATTTATGTGGCAGGCCTACAGCCTTCTATCCCTAGGACAATACCCATATAATTGCCCCTCTGACATCAGCAACGACATTGGGGTACCCACTCAACGAAACGAAGCAAAATGAGATTTGGCACCAAGCTGTAAATCTTTAAATCTCATGCGAAGTAAGTTGTTAGTGGGTCAATGAGTGCTGCAGTCAGCGGACCTTTTGACAACTTTTGCGACTGAAGGGAAAAGTTGGAGCTCGTCCGGCTTGAGGACAAAGACATATCCGAGGCAGGCGTGTAAATGCAAACAAACCTTTGGTAAAAAGGGCTTTTACGCTTCCCTTGAGAGCTTTTACCATAGGCAGATACGGGGGCATAAAATATGACTGGCTATTCCGGTGCAAATGACATCCTACATTATTTAATGCACAGTTGCACCGGTTTTTGATTAGATTGGCGTATCCCCGGGTGGCACTGCGTTTACCCGGGGTTATTATTGTTGCAGACCTACGGCCTGCTATGTGCA
>NZ_JAGUCN010000048.1 GCF_018271975.1 Carboxylicivirga mesophila | reverse complement strand
CCGGCTTTTACAAAGCGAATGATCTTCTCCTGCACATCAGCAGGAATAGTTGTATCACCCACATCCTGCACATCACGACCATAAATACCAAAGGTCGGCAATCCCTTTTGCGTGTAACCGGCTAAGGCCGCCGCTAAGTATACAGCCCCCGGACGCTCGGTTCCGTTAAAACCCCAAACAGCTTTGGGCAATAAGGGATCGGTATCCATTACTTCGGTACCATAGCACCAGCAAGGCGTTACAGTTAATGAAACCCCAACTCCTTCTTTCTTGAATTTATTGGCGCACATGGCCGCTTCAGCCACACCACCAATACAAGTGTCGGCAATGACACATTCTACTTTTTCACCACTTGGGAATCGAAGTGTTTCCTCAATAAAATTAGCAGCTGCTTTTGCAAGATCCATCACCTGCGATTCCAGTGACTCTCTCACACCGTTTTCGCGACCATCAATAACCGGTCTGATTCCAACCTTGGGCAAATCGCCTATTAACCTGTTAGCCATTTTAAATATCTTTAATTTCGTATTTATTAAAACTTTCTGAATACAAAAATGCCCACAATAAAATCGTTAATAAATGTCTATTTTTAATAATTTTGTGTCTATTTTAAACACTAGACATGAATACTACAGATAATCGGCCACTAAAGGGAGATCCCTCTGAGATCATCCAAGTATTTCCTAAATATGAGATTCAGATTCATTGCTGTCGTTACTGGTGGCTCCAGAACTGGGAATTTAACAACCTCTCTTTTCCTTTCTGGAGAGTGTATCACAATAGTTTTGAAGGCGCTGCTATTATCTACAACGATCAAAGGATACCTATTACACCTGACAAGTTGATTCTCATCGCCCCTAACACTTCGTACTCCACCTACATGTATAATAACCCTATACCTCAATCCGGCTATTCGCTAAAAGGAGGGCGCGTCAGTCATATGTCCCCCTCCAATGAACAATACCTTCTTCACTTATTTATCCATTTTAACCTGGGCATGCCCTACGACAATGCGACTCCAGGTGTTCATTCTTTACCCATCAATAAGGAACTGGATACAATGCTTTCTGCCATTAAAAAGCATTTGAACTACGAACATTCCAAGTTTAGCTTTTACTCAACGTTAGCCATTAACACAATTGTCAACCATTTGCTATCAAAACTACCTGAAGAAAGTTGGGATGATACAACAGGAGATCATCGTATTATAACAGTCATCAAGTATATAGAAAGACAGCTCATTTCCGATTTAAGCAATCCAAAATTGGCAGGTATTGCAAAAATGGCCACTAATGCATTTACAAGGCTGTTTACTAAGGAAAAAGGCATCTCCCCTCAGCAATACGTTAAAAAGAAACGAATTGATAAAGCCTGTATTCTTTTGCATCACTCACATATGTCTATTGAAGAGATAGCTTCAGCATGTGGCTTTGCAGATCGTTACCACTTTACACGCATATTTAGTAAGATTACTGATTACTCTCCTGCCAAATACAAAAAAGAGTTTAGTATTGACTCATAATCTATTAGATCATCACACTGATTGAGTATTATTAACTCACGGAATTAAATATTCTTGAATATTCTCCCTTTTAAACTCCTAGACCTTTAACATAGAATTAGTGATAATTCTGTCAGAACAGTTACCTATTCCATTAACTCAACTGAGATTATTCGAATAAGTCACCCTTACCATTAATCACTTTACAATAAGGGTGACATTTCTATAATCCTGAAATATTTATCTTAGAAAGTAATAACGAACATGCCTAACCGTAGTGTTATAAAAATTATCCTTACCTTTGATTATAGTCAAATATTATAAGTGAGACCCTAACGAGACCCATTGGTTTTTGACAAATACAAAACACTGTATTTAAGCGCATTAAAAAGATAGTTCGAGTCCAGTCTTGGGCACAAAATAAATCCTAACACTTTGGTTATAAGCGTTAGGATTTTTTATTTAGTCACATTTTCTGCATTACCGACGCAACTGATGTTTCAAGATTTCATTTTGCCTTACAACCTGTTCACACTAAAATTTACATTATAAAATGGCCCGGTTTGCAGGTATTGAGATAAATGAATGTCAGTTTTACCATAGCCAATAGGAACACGCCTTGGAGCGCCATCTGCAATTGCTTACGTAAGCATTTATTTCCTGACAGATTGGTTAGGTATTCTAATACGAAATTTAAAGCCTCCTGTGATGGAGGCTTTATTTTACTAAAAAAATGCGTTACGCAAATCTTCTATCTCACCATCATTCATGGGTGCAAAATCGCCCAGCGATGTACCCATCACCAATGATTTTGCACTAAACTCGGCTACTTCAAGACGATCAAAGGCCTGCAATAATGAATTACCGGTCATCAGTACCGAATCATTTTCAATGATAACTCCCGGGTTGTCTTTTGATAGTAATTGGGGCAGAGAGTTATTATTGGCGAAATGACTGCCAAAGGGCACATTGGCCATATCCTGTAAGAAAATCCAGCTTTCAGGAATGGTTCTGACATCAAGTTTCTTGTGTGTCACACCATAAGCCATCAGGTATTCTGGTTGCGTTAAAATAATGGCATTAATTTCGGGATGCGTCTCATAAATCTTCTGATGTAACCAGGTTGAACGACTTGGCACCTTATCAGCTTCACATTTGCCATCTTTTATCTGCACAATATCACTCTCTTGCATATCCCAACGTGTAGCATCCGTTGGTGTAATCAAAAAGTCATTGCCTTTCCATCGCACAGAAATAGTACCATATGCACTCATCATCAAGCCTTGGTCACAGGCACGATGCATCATGTCCTTTATCTTATGACGTATTCCTTTCTCGTCAGATGTGTAAACTACATCACTCATCTTTGGATAATCGGCCGGCACTTGATTATTGAATGAAGAAAGCTGCTCTTCTGTCAGAAACTTTGGCTCACCAATAATCTTAGAATTAATTAGCGTGCGACAAGCAAATTCCAAAGTTTCGAAGCGCTCGTAGGCCTTAATAACATTCTTTCCGCCAACCACTGCACCATGGTTTTCCATGATTACCGAATCAAACCCTTTTTTAAATTGCTCCGAAATGGAATCTCCCAACTCGTTACTTCCTGGTATATGGTATTTGGCATAGCCAATAGGGCCGCAGACTGATTTAACCTGCGGAATGACATTGGTATTTGGTACTTGGCGAACAATACTAAAAGCCACCAATGCCGGAGGATGGGCATGTACTACTGATTTTAAATCGGGTCGCTCCGCATATATCGCCTTGTGAAAAGGGTATTCCATTGATGGCTTGTGAGGCCCTTCAATGGTGCCGTCAGCCTTTACACACATGATGTCTCTTGGTTTTAACGAACCTTTATCAACACCCGATGGCGTCACCCACATATCCCCACTCTCATCCATGATTGAGATATTACCGCCCGAAGTAGTGGTTAATCCCTTTTTATATATCCGGTTAATGATCATGATGATTTGATCACGCGGATGTAGTAAATCTAAATTTCTAACTGACATAGTTTTATTATTAACTTTTTTAATACTTACGATTTATGAAATTGATAATTGTGCTTTGTAGGATCGATAGCCATAAATGGCAATCACTATAAAGCAGATAAATGGTAGAATAAACGAGAAATTAACGGCCTTCATAAAGCCAATTTCTCCCATATCAATAATGGTTCCCTGCAATGGTGGCATTAAGGCACCACCAACAATGGCCATGACCAAACCGGCTGCACCCAGTGTTGCATCTTTTCCAACACCTTCGAGGGCAATGCCGTAAATAGTTGGAAACATTAGCGACATAAAGGCGGATGTAGCCACCAAACAATAGAGGCCAGCCATACCTTCAATCAAAATAGCACCACTAATGGTAACTAATGCACCAATAGCGAACAGCATCAACAACTTACGTGAATTAACGTACTTCATTAGAAAGGTGCTGATAAAGCGGCTTCCTAAGAAGATACTCATAGCAGCAATATTATACATCTGGGCAGTAGCTTTGTCAATACCAAGGTTGTCCGCATATTGTATGATGAATGTCCAGCACATGATTTGCGCAGCCACATAAAACACCTGTGCGATAACGCCTTCGCGATAGACCTTATTATTAACCAATCGCCTGAAAGACTGCATGGGGTGGATATGATTGGCATGACCTGACTGTGGCATCCTGACCGATGCAATCACCACCATAATGGCAATAACAATTACACCTAAAACCACATAAGGATTGCGGATAATCATTAAATCAGATGCACGAATAGCCGCTTTACTAGCTTCATCCAAAGTGGGAAATATCAATTCGCCGGCCGCATTGCGCTTATCTGACTCTAAAGCGGCCAATACAATTCGGGATGCGACAAACATACCCAATAACGACCCCATCGGATTGAAAGACTGAGCCAGGTTTAATCGCCTGGTAGACGTTTCTTCACTACCCAAAGACAGGATAAATGGGTTAGCTGTAGTTTCTAAAAATGCGAGACCAAATGTAAGGATATAAAGCGACACCAGAAAAAAGCCAAACGCCTGGTATTGAGCTGCTGGCCAGAACAATAATGCACCGGTTGCATATAATGCCAGCCCCAACAGAATACCTTTTTTATAACTGAACTTTTGTACAAATAGTGCGGCCGGAATAGCCATGGTAGCATAGCCCCCATAAAAAGCAAACTGCACCAGCGATGCCTTGGCATTAGAAATCTCCATGACTGTTTTAAAGGCAGCCACCATGGGATTGGTAATGTCATTTGCAAAGCCCCACAAAGCAAATAAGCTTGTTATGAGGATAAAGGGAACCAAGTATTTTTTTTCAACAATTTTTGGATTTTTCGTCATGATTAAAGAGTTATTTTTTCATAAGCAATGTGGCTGATTCTAACGCCTTTTAAAGGCAATGTATTTTCCATAAAGTGACTCATAAATAGCAGTGTTACCAGAAGGATAAATCACCTGTTCATTGTAATCGATCTGTTTTCGGCCTGCTTCAACCGATTTATATTTTCCGGCTCCGGCAAACACAAACATTGAAGCGCCCAATACGGTCGTTTCTTTTTGCTCAATAAACTGGATGGGTGTGTTACAGATATCGGCGCGTAACTGGTTCCACAAACGGTTTTTAGAACCACCACCAACACAAATAATCCGTTCAGCTTTAAAACCCCCGGCCGCCTCCAGTGCCTCCAATGCCTCACGCAGGCGAAAGGCCATACTCTCAAGGAATGCGCGATAAATCTGACTTCGTTTGGTGTTGATAGTTAAACCGGTAATCGTACCACCATTAGCACTGGTTCCATCATCATAAAAAGCCGGATCAACCATAATGCCATTAGCCCCTGGCAGTTCCTGCTCTGCTTCACTTATCATGGTTTCATACAATTCGTCCCCCGTCAATTCGGAGTAATAACTTTTTGAGAACCATTCCAGTACACCTGAGCCCAACCAGTTCTGACCGATATTAAACACCCCCTTGGTAGCATCCAACTCTGTTGTCAGATGCTTTTCCAGTTCTTTTTCGGTGGTACGATACCCTTGGCTGCGTGTCATCAATATTTCCCAGGTTCCTGAGCTCAATACCGGTTGATTTAACTGCGCCCCTGAGCCGAAAATGGCAAACTGTGTATCATGGCCGGCCACAAAAACCAGAGTTCCTACTGGCAGTCCTGTCAATGCTGCAACAGATTGACTAATACTCCCTGCCTGCTCTCCCGGTTCAGCCAGTTCGCCAAACAAACCACGGTCGATACCAATCGCATTTAAAATCTCCTCCGAAAAATCGCGCTTCTCTATATCACTCATCATGGATGTTCCCATCATGGTGGTATCATTCACCATCGCACCCGATAGTTTGTGTATCAGCAAAGAGGGGATAAAAAGGAATTGATGGGCCTTATCAATCACTTCGGGCCTGTGCTCCTTCAACCAAATCATTTTATTAATGGTATTGAAGGCATAGGGGTAAACACCTGACTTCTGGTAAAGCTCCTTTAAAGGAAAGTATTGATTAATGTTAGCCATGATGGGGGCTGTGCGTTGACATTGCCAGGAAATGACCGGATAAAGTAAGTTTCCTTGCTTATCAACAAAGGCACCATCTACACCAAAAGTTGTGACTGTTGCACC
>NZ_JAGUCN010000047.1 GCF_018271975.1 Carboxylicivirga mesophila | reverse complement strand
ACATTGCTTATGAAATAATATGAGCACTTTATTCGTTCATTATCAATCCTTTATATAAAATCATTCCGCTTAACAATAAAGCGTATAAAGGGTAGCTTGGCGAAGGGGGATGAGTTATAGAAGTGTTTTCTATATAAGAAACAGGGGGATTGATTGACGAAGATTCTCTGTTGAGAGATACCCACGAGAAAGGTAGTCTTATACCCCTGTAACGCAGTCTTGATTTTTTGGCTTCTTTGTTATCAAGCAAAAAGAAGCAGCCCGTCCGGCTTAAGGACGCTTATTAAACATTATGTCCATCTACAACCCCACTTTAGCCTCAATCAAACAAAGTAAATACCAGCATCTGCTAAACTGAATATCTCTTTAACGTGCATTTATTCAAGCTAGTACACGCAAGCAGGTAGTTGGTTTATCCTGTAAAACAATGCGTTTATCAGTAGTAGTGTGCAGTTAAACAAATTTATTGGATTTTATGGGAGCCGGTTTATTCACAAATGGCTAAAGACAACTACTTTTATCATAAGTCTTCGAAAGTAAACCGCCGGCTGGTCATCAACCTACCAGGTTTGCACACGCGGATGGGGAGAGGAAGCCGGCGGAGCTTTTGCAAGATAGAATATTAATGATTACTTACAATGAGTATTAAGTGTAAAGTGGTGTCGAAAATCAACCCACAAAACCGAACTGAGTCGAAGTTTTACATGCAACCTATCCGCAAAGGCACCATTAGCCGTGCTAAGATAGAAGAAAGGATAGTACGTGAAACATCGCTGAGTAAAGCCGATGTGCGCTCGGCATTAACCATCTTAAGCGATATGATTGGCGACTACCTTACCGAAGGGTATAATGTGGCCCTCAACGAAATTGGTACTTTGAGCATTCGTGTTAAAAGCGAAGGTGTTGAAAACGAAGCCGACGCCACTGTTAATAACATTTCGGCTGTTAGCGTTGGATTTCGTCCGGCTGTTGAGCTCAAAGAGAAAATGACGCAAACCAAATTTGAAAAGGAATAATTAGGTTCGCAAACTGTACAAAATGGCATCCTGTTGCAGTCTATGGCTGGCAGGATGCTTTTGCTTTCAACCCTTTGGTAAAAAGCCCTTAAGGAAAGCAGTAAAAAGGTTAAGCCTTTACGCTGGAAAGGTTAAACCTTTTGCCCCAAAAGCTTAAACCTTTTAGGTGAAAAGGTTTAAGGGAAGCGACCAAAAGGTTTAACCTTTTTAGATGAAACGATTTGCATAGAGTTACTTTTTTAGCTTGTAAGATGGTAAGAGGCAGATAATCAGTGATTAGGGCACAGTGCTAACAAACGCATAAGCAACCAGCCCCATTCTCAACTTTTCAACACTCAACTCCTCAACTTTAAATTCAAAACCCGGAACTCTAAACCCACAACCCTAACCTCTGTTTTTCCCCCATTGCTCAATGCATACCAATATTCTATCAACATAATAATGTATTTCTAAGCGAAAAGGCTATTTTAGCATTTGCTAATCGGAAAACAGCTGCCCCTCACTGCCTGGTGAGTATGAGAGTCGATAACAGGGGCGGTAAATAGTAAGGATAATTTAGGGTGGCGTGCGGAAGTGCGTGATGATGTGTGGCAACTTGTTTTGATATAGGGAGCAAATGTTGGTATACAATCGTATAATTATCAAGTGTGCAATTATAACCATTACATACACGAAATATAGTATAAACGCATGGGAAACAATTACTTCATTTTTACTGAAAAGCAAAGCAAAATTGAGTTAGAGCGATTTCATATTTGCACATGGGAGTTCAAAAATAATTCTGCATTAATTGAGTTCGGTGGAGAAATCAAAAATGCGTTTGATTTAAATCAAGAAGAGATTATTTTAAAGTTTTATATTCCATGGATTTCAAATAATCACGTAATTAATGACCTTTATGACAAACTTAAGGAGTCAGAGAATAGCCGATTTATTTTTAATGATTCAGTTTCTGGTCATGTGTTTTTAGATGGAGGACAAAAAAGAAATGGTGTCATTCAAAAATTTGAGACTCGTAATCCTCTCTGTATTATCCCAATTGAATCTTCTTTAAATCACTCAGAGAAGATAGTTACGGTAAAGATTAACTTGAGGAATTTAAAAAAGTTAAATAAAATTGATGATACGAGTTTATATTTTCGCTTCTATATCGAGCCAAAAATTAATTTTCTTTCTACTAGGAAAACAGGGATTAGTAGATCAACTATTATTTATGATTTGAAATTAAATGAAAGAAGAAATCTACCGGAAGAGGCGGACATTGATTTGGAGGAGTTGAGACTGTGCCGTATTAATTCTTGTTTTGCATTTAATATTTTGCCCAATTCTTATGATTTAACTTTTTTCGATACAAGTACATTAAGGAATATTAGAACGTTGGAGTTTGATTCATTTAAAAAGTATTTGGGTGATAATCGTGTAAAGAAAGATGAATTAGTAGTTGTTTTTAATAAGAAGAAAGGACAGGATAGTTATGCTTTCTTTTCTATCTTTTCAAAAGAGCGAATTGGTCCAGGGCAGTTTGCTTTGGCGGTATTAGTAAATTTAGTCTGTGCAATATTACTGCTAATTCCTACCATTAGAGAAAAATACCATGCAAGCTTCTTTTCAAAAGAACTATGGCAAAATCTTCCTTTTGAAGTATATCTGTCAATTTTTATAGGATTATTAATTGTAGGTTATTTTACTTGGCCTAGAATTGTTTCAACTTTTATATCACTTAGAAGCACAAAAACTAAGAAATGAGAGCGTTATTAGATACAAATATTGTAATACATAGAGAAGCCAGTAGGATTTTAAATGTTGATATTGGGGTTCTGTTCAGGTGGCTTGATAAGGGTAAGTATGTTAAGTGTGTACACCCAGTAACAGTGCAGGAAATTGAAAAAAACAGTAATCAAAAAACCGTTGATACTCTTAGTATTAAGCTGGAAAGTTATGAGGTCTTAAAAACAACAACGCCTTTAAGGCCTGAAGTGATTGCTGTTTCAGACAAAATTGATGTAAATCAAAATGATAAAAATGATACAATCCTATTAAATGAAGTTTTTAGTGAAAGAGTAGAATTCTTAATTACTGAAGATAAGAAGATTCATAAGAAAGCTGAATTGCTTGGAATTGCTGATAGGGTTTTTAAGATTGACTCATTTTTAGAGAAAGTTGTATCTGAAAATCCAGATTTGGTTGATTACAAGGTCTTATCTGTGACAAAGAAATTATTTGGTGAAATAAATCTAAATGATTCCTTCTTTGATAGTTTTAAAGAGGATTATAATGGTTTTGATAAATGGTTTCTAAAAAAGTCTGATGAAACAGCATATGTTACGATTAATCGAGGTAATATATTATCATTTTTATTTCTAAAAGTTGAAGATAAGGAAGAAAACTATTCTGATTTAACTCCCGTTTTCTCCCCTAAGAAAAGGTTAAAAATAGGAACCTTTAAAGTAATAAGTAATGGTGTTCGTCTGGGTGAACGTTTTATGAAAATAATCTTTGACAATGCGATTCAATATAAGGTGGAAGAAATATATGTGACAATTTTTGAGAAGAGGGAAGAACAGAGGCGTTTAATAAATTTATTAGAGGATTGGGGATTTAAGTTGCATGGTTCAAAATCGACTGATAATGGCGATGAATTGGTTTATGTTAGAGATTTCACACCAAGGTTTATTTCAGATAATCCAAAATTATCATTCCCATATATATCAAAGAGTTCTAATATCTTTATGATCCCAATTTATCCGGATTATCATACAGAACTTTTACCTGATTCTATCTTAACAACAGAATCCCCATATGAATTTGTCGAGAATCAACCGCATCGAAATGCAATTAGTAAGGTATATATTTCTAGGTCTATTGAGAGAAATATTAACAAAGGGGATATAATAGTATTTTATAGGACTGCCGCAAAAGATAGGTCGGCATATTATAGTAGTGTAATTACGACCATTGCGATCGCAGAAGGAAAAATCACCGATATTATAGATGAGAATGATTTCATCTTAAAATGTCGGAAGCGGAGTATTTTTTCTGATATTGAATTAAAAAAATACTGGAATTGGAATCCAAGATATAGACCGTTTATTATAAATTTTTTGTATACTCACTCCTTTCCAACAGGAAAAAGAATTAACAGGCAAAGACTCTTGGAATTAGGTGTCATTGCAGGAACAAAAGATGAGTTGAGGGGTCTCAAACGAATATCTAGGGAACAATTTGAGTTAATATTGCAAGAAACAGAAACAAATGAGAGTATTATTATCGATTAAACCAGAATTTGCGGAGAAAATATTTGAGGGAACTAAAAAATTTGAATTCAGACGTTCTGTTTTTAAGAACAAAAATGTGAAAACAGTTGTGGTATATGCTTCTTCTCCAGTTCAAAGAGTTATTGGTGAATTTGAGATAGATTCAATATTGAATGATGACTTGCAGCGATTATGGAGCATAACAAAGGATTTCTCAGGCATTACAGAGAATTTCTTTTTTGATTATTTTCGTAATAAAGAGAAAGGATATGCTATTAAAATAAAGAAGACAAAAAAATATAAGAAATCATTATGCATAAAAGAAGACTTCAATGCATCTCCTCCTCAATCCTTTATGTATATTAATGACCGTGCTGTTTAATATATTGACTTTAAAAGAGCATGTATGGGTTAAGAATAGCCCACCCACAACGTATCTATGAAAATAAACCCCAACCTTAAAAAGTACATTGGCGAAGGACTGCTCATTGTTTTTAGTGTGCTCTTTGCCCTGTTTATTAATCAGTCGTTTGACGACTACCGCACGCATCAAAAGAAAACCATTGCACAGGAAAGCATCCTTAAGGAGCTGCGCGCTAACCAGGCCATACTGGCCAACTGGCAGGTGAAGCATACTGCCATTAAGCAGCGTCTCACCAGCGTTATTGAGGGCCAGGCCGACAGCCTGAAAAGCGAGCTGCAGCAATACGATTACCTTAACCTGGGGGTGCTCACCAACAATGAAGTGCTGATAGATGCCTTTCTGACCAATACCGCCTGGGAATCGGCCAGGGCCACCGGCATTATCACCGAGTTTGATTTTGAAACCATCCAGCAGCTTACCCTGGTATACGATTTACAGGCCATTATACTCGATCGCACCACCATCCAGCTATTAGATTACCTGTTCGCTGCCGAGTCCAACGACATTACCAAACTAGACCGCACCCTGGTGCAGCTGCAATTGCGGCTACGTGAGTTAACCGGTCAGGAAATAAGCTTGTCGGGGCTGTATAAAGAGGCCATAGAGGTGCTGGAGAAGTAGGTCACAATTGTCAGCACAAAAAGGCGAACAGCAAGCTATTCGCCTTTTCAGTTGTACGGTTAATTAATCTGACAAGTGTCTGTCAGGCATTATTCATAGGTACCTCGTCTTCCTCCTCTTCCTTGCTTTCTTCAAAGCCGGCTTTAATAAAGGCTTCGGCCAGCACCAGGTCAAAGGGGGTGGTAATCTTTATGTTTTCGCGGTTGCCGGCCACCAGGTGAATGGTTCTGCCATAGGCTTCCACCACCGAGGCGTCGTCGGTAAATAGGGGCGTATAAGGTTGATTATAGGCCGGAAGCAGACAGTCGGTATGAAACACTTGTGGCGTTTGCACCAGCTTAATGGTTGAGCGATCGAGGGCCTTGCTGCAGTCCTCTTCAATCTGCCGGATGGACTCAAAGGCATCCAGCACCGGTATGGCATTGCCCAAGGCCTTGGCATGGTGGTAGCAGCGTTTCAGGGTATCGGGCGACACAAATGGCCGTACCCCATCGTGTATACCCACCAGGGCCGGCTCTTTCACCAGTTGCAAGCCGTTCTTCACACTCTCGAAGCGTGTAGCACCCCCAGGTGTGATGGCATGCGCCACGCTGAACCTGTGCTTTTGACACAAGTCTTGCCAATAAACAATCTGGTCCTCGGGCAGTACCAGTATTAGTTGTAGCGAAGCATCGAAATTGTGAAAGGTGTTAATGGTGTGCATTAAAACCGGCAGACCGTTAATCTCAAGAAACTGTTTGGGAATGGCGCTTCCCATACGTGTGCCGCTGCCACCGGCAACAATAATAGCATAGTTTGTCATTCGTCCATGGGGTCAAAGTTTTTAATTTTCTCCCTGCGTCAAATTTAATGTGCCTTTGTTAATAACACAAGGGTTTTTTATGGCTTTGATTGAATTAGCTTGTGTTGAGGTTACTGTTGGGTGGCGTGTCTGATGAGGTGTCAATCCCCCGGCTACCTTCTTACCATGAATCTGAACAACTCATCCCCCTTCACCAAGCTACCCTTTACCATTATTATTGTTTAATATACTCATGGCTAGTCTATAACCCTCGTATTTTAATTTAAATCTATCCAGTCC
>NZ_JAGUCN010000046.1 GCF_018271975.1 Carboxylicivirga mesophila | reverse complement strand
GTCGTCATGTCGTTCCATATTACGCTCTAACGGTTGGCCGCATGGCGCTGTAGCAGATTTGCGTTGAGATTGTCCGTCCGAGAGGACGAGACTATTGAGGCGAGAATCTGCCCGCCCAAAGAGAGCCGGACTGCTATGCGCTATGGCGGCGTGTTGTACACTGTTTTTTATATTTCGATTACCACCATTCATTTTCATCTATTTGGTAATTAAATTCTATTCTTGATTTTCTTTTGGAGTTAAATTCTTGTTCATAACGAGTCGCGAGATTTATTACACAAATGTTCGAAGTGTCTTTGGGCCTATCGTATGCAACGGTTTCCCCAAGAGAGAAAACTGTAGTATCAAGATTTGCTGATTGAAAATATCCATCTCCCGCTAATAATTCAACTTTTCCATTTTCTTTAAAAACTAAATATCCAGAAAAACCATCATTGATGCCTGAGTAATTAACCCATATTATACCAGCTTTGTCATTTAGTTTATTCTGATAATGAAAAGTTGTCTTACCACAAACATCTACTCTTTTTATAATAACATCTTCGTATTTATAGTCTACTTCGGTATGAAGTCCACAACAGGATGACAATACAAAAATGATTAAGAATAAAAAAAACTTATTTATCAAGTTTAATTTTGTTAGTCTTGGTGGCATTTATTGGACATTTAGATTAATAATAGAATGATGAATATGATACAGAAACCATAAATAGTGTACAACGGTAAATTGTATGAGTAGTGGCAGATTGTATGGTAGTTTCCTGTCAAACCGCTACGCAGTTTGAGCGGGCTACAAACCTTGATATTTAGCACTTTCCCTGCCATTACTTATACAAAATGTTGGCAACAGTAATTATTCATATTTTCTCTCTCCAAAATTTAGATATTCGGCTTTATACTTATTACCCACAAAGTTTAATCTTACTTCAAAATCATTCACCCCTTCTTGCCAACTTCTGTGTATTTTAAGTCTAATTCCGTTTCCGTCCGCAATAATTGATTTAATCTTGTCATAACATCCATCATCACTTCTGATTTCAAAAAATGGATACTCATTATCCCAACTCGCTTGTTTTGAATATTCATTTTGAATCAGGTCTACAAGTCCAAAATAATTGTTTTTCGTGTCTTTAATCAGAATTGGTTGGTCAACTGGACAACCCATAAGGTCACCTTCATAATCAACGCCCATTCCTAAGAAGTCTGTTGTTAAAATTTCAATATGATTATTGTCAATTGTAAAACTTGTGTCTTGATTTGAATTTTGAATTTCAAAAACTTGTCTGCCGTTAACAATCCCTTTAATATTTTCCGTTTCAATTTTTACATACCAAAAAGCTTTACAAATGTCTTCGGAATTATTGAATAAACTATCAGAGACTCCCTTGATATTAACAATCTTTCCTGTGAGACTTGAAATGTCTTCATGAGTCTTTAAATTTTCATCAAGTAGTTCAATTTTTTCTCCAATCAATACCGCTTGTCCAGCAACTTCTTTAAAAGTTAATTCATTAGTTTTTTTGTCAACAATCTCGGTATTTGTCAAAGAGTCAATTGTAGTCTTTTCTTGAACACTCAATTCTTTGTTTTCCTTTTTCTGAGAATTTGAACAAGCATAAAAGCTAATAATCATTATTGGTATTAAAAATCTTTTCATTGTTACTCGTTTGTTACGGTCTCTGTTTTTATTGTTGCCAACGATTTGGCTATGCGCAGTATCCCGAAGGGTATTGCGTATAGGTTTTGTTGGCACCAGTTTTTATTTTTCAAAGGTCATATTAACAAAGTCGTCCGAATTGAACCTTAGATTTTTCATGTTTTTGTCATTTAATAATTTCGAAATAGCCTTAATAATCATAACTGCTACGATTGGCTTAACTTTCCAGTAAATCATTTGCGCTAATGTTTCTTTACCTTCTAGCTTTACTTTGTCATAAGGGTCATATGATTGACCGCCATGAGCAATTTCATTTCTTATAGAATAAGCAACGTCAAGAAGGTTTTTCATTTTCCTTGCTTCTTTTCTAGTTCTGCATAGAGACACTAAACACATTGATTTAACAAAATCTGAAGACGTACTTTTTTCGAAAAGCCCTTCAAGTGCAAATAACAAGTCAAGAAGATTATCCATTGACAGCTGGTCAGATTCAACAGCATTAAGATATCTTTTCAATGACCAAAGATTGTAATGCCATACTGATGCTAGTCCATCTAGGTTTGGCAAGACATTACTTGATAACTTGCTGGTTTCGATAAGAACCTCATGCATAAAGGAATTTGAACTTACCTTACATGCATAAGTTGACCGTCCAGACTTGATTTGAAAAATTCCGTCATTTATCGGATTATCGGTTCTCATCATGATTGATTCTGTCGGAAAACTCAAATGCAATCCTGCGAGAAGAAATGAAGCAAGCTCTTTCAGAACGGCAAGTTTTTGATGATATTTTTCGATGAAATCGCTATCGTAATGTGGAATAATATCTTCGGTCAAGTCCTTCTTTGATGGGATATTGTTTGTTTTTACTCTATACTCAATTTCAAAAATGACAAACCCAAGTTGATGCGACCAATCTTTGTATTCCTTTAATTTTAGATGAGCGGGAAATTTACCGCATTCTTTTTCAATTAAATCAGGAATTCTTTTTTCATTAACATATCCTGAAATGAATCTTGGGTAAATCTTGGCTTTTGCCTTATTTATATCGTTTGGGTTAGTGTTTTGAAGTCCAGTACTAAACCCAAAATCGAATTTACGATTCCATACTTCATTTTTGAGCATTAGCTTTAAATGACTGGAAAGGTCAATCTCAATCGGTTCTGTTTTATGCTTTTCTTCAGTGAAATAGCAAGGAACAACCCATCTTGTTATGGTAGAACTCTTAGTCATTTTTCAATTGGTGCCAACGGCCTGCCGCATGGCGTCGTAAGGCGATTTTAACCTTACATACTCTCCAAGTTGAGCAAAGCCAAAGCGGTGTTTTTGTTTTTAACTTTTCATTTCAAAAGCCAAATCAGTGATTTGGCGGTGATTGCCGAAGCTGCGAACCTTCCGAACTGCATCGAACGCCTTATGCGCTATAGCGGTTTGTTGGCAATTGTTTTTTTCTATTTTCAATGCAGGTGGAAGTTGTCCCATAAACTATGTCCATGTGATTGTCCAAAAAAGTCACCATGCCAGTTATATATTGGTAATTCCAGCACAAGCATTAAAATTATATAACCGATTACTATTTTATAGCTTCTATCTTTTATAATGTCTTTGTATTTAGTGTTACGTCTGATTGTTTTCACAATAAACGCTGTAGTCCATATTACACCAAACAACCAAATGGTCAGTCCGATTAAATATATTGTGCTGCGCGGATGAAACATGAAATCTAGATATTCCTTTAAATCTAGAATCAAATAAAAGTCCATGTAATGCCGTAAAACATTGATATGTTGAAATATAATCAAGTACGCAATAAGGACATTTATATTTTTAGAATACTTTATGTGTGTCCTTGCAGGAAGAACAAATAAGCAAATTAAACCTAGTGATAATGTCAACATTCCAAAGTTGTCAAGCAACCAATTTTGCTTAAACATTAATGCAAATCCAGAAGCAATGAGTACAATACTTATAAATATTTGAATCAATATTCTCTTAATCATTCTACGTTATGCTTAAATAATTGCCAACGGTGGCTAGATGAAGCGTATGGCAATTTAACGAACCATACTTTCCAAAACTCCACTGAGCCAAATCTTTTATTTGATTTATTTTTTCATTTCTAAAGCCAAATCAAAGATTTGGCGGTGTTCGATTAGCGAACTGCACTCCCCAAAAGATACGAACGCCATATGCTTTATACTAGCGTGTTAGCAGCCGTAATTAATATTTATATTTTGACACACTATATTTCTTTTTGTTTTCGTACCCAATTATTTGGTTGATTCTTCCATTAGAATCATAATGGTAATCTTTTTGCTCTTCCGCAACAGAATCATACCCATAACCAAATCCATCATATCCTGTTTCTATAATGCGTTCTTTTTTAATTATTTTACCATTTAGGTCATAGCTTTCTGTACGATAAGAAAGAGTATCTCCTGTTAGGTTCATTACAATTATATCTTTCTTTCTTTTAGTTGGATTATAAATCTCTTTTTCTATTCCAGTCTGCTTTTTGTTAAGAAAACACTCGATAAGCACTAAATTTGCATTATAAGTATATTGCTTTGTCCTGATATCGCCTGAAAGAACCTTAATTGAGTCATTTAATTCTAGTGTATTTGGCTTAAAGGCACTTAACTTAATTGAATTTGGGTGCTTAATATCTGTCCAGTGTTTGCTTTTTATACTACCATTGTCATTATAATCGATTTCCAATACCATATCTAACCTAGGCGGTTCGTTCATGATAGAAGTGGATATACTATACACTTTAGGATTATTTCTAGAATCGTATTCAATTTCAATTTCACTTTCAAAGACACCATCTTGTTCCCAATTTACTCCTTCAGGGTCAATTAGTAAATATTTTGATTTATACGCTTGATATAAAGAATCTGCTTTCCTCTCAGTTTCTTGATTCTCACCTTTTGATAGTATTTTGAAATATCGATTCCACATTTCGTCTTGAAGACTGTCGTTATATGAGCTGGTATATTTATGCTTGATTATTTTAGTTAATTGTCCCTTTTCGTACTCAAACATTGTCCTTGTCGGCATTGGGTAATTGTAACCTTGAAATGTATAAATATGGTTACCGGTATCGTCATATATATACTTCTCTACTAAATTGGTATCGCCTTGATGACAATAGTGTTGATATAAAAAAGCCTCCTTAACATTTCTACCAAAGTTCAAAGTGTCGACTCTAGGATATTCCTGTGATAATATATTCAACGGAACTAATAATAATATGAATAGTACGTTTTTCATTTTTTATGGCTGCTAACGGTCCCGCTGCATGGCGTCGTGAGGGATATTATCCTTACAAACTTTCCAAATTGAGCTGAGCCAAAGCGTTGTATTTGTTTTACATTATCATTTTAAAGCCAAATCAGCCTTTGGCGCTGGTTACCGAAGCTACGGACTTTCCAAAATGCTCGAATCCCGAAATGCGCTATGTGCAGCGTGTTAGGGCTAGTTTTTATTTTTCATTAGTTCTTGGCAATATTTATTCTTAGTTATCTTTTGTCAGTCAAATAGGTAGCGCCTGCTATAACGAATGTAAACACAAAAGCTCTTCCAATATAAATATGAACGTTTGAAAACACATCAGATATTGTAACTAATTCAGGTGCTCGTCCTGCTAGTCTTGATTGAGCATTTCCAAACACCAAATCAATTATAATCAAGGTAATCAATAGAATAAACCATATTGTTAGATGTTTTTTAAACTGTGGGAAATTCATATTTATAAAATTTACAAAACCTTAGCGTTAGTAAAGGTTATCGCATATAGTGTTTATAACAGCAAGAATTATAAATAAGAATAAAACCACAGCAATAATTTTGACATTTCTAGGCATTGATTTATAGAAGTCTATAATTGCTTTCAAAATAATAAGTTCTCCGATTGTACGAAAAGGGTAGTTAGATTCCTTAAAATACTCATTGGCTTTCTTTTCACCAACAAGAGCTTTAAGCCTTTCATATTCTTCTTGAATAAGTTTTTCTCTTTTCTCCTTACTCATTGATTAGTCTTGCGTTATCAAATTAGCCCTAACGGTAGTTGCATGAAGCGTTGCCATCCCGTAGGGTGGCTATGATTTATGCATATTGTTGTGTTGAGTTTTTATATTTCTGCCAATTCCTGTAATTCAACCTTTAATGCACTGCTGTATGGATGTTTTGCATTATAATCAATGATTTTTCCATTTTTATCAATGATTATATAACGTGGCACACCATGAAAATTAAATTTCTCAGATAACATGGCACTTTGGTCTTGTGTCAATAAATAATTCTTTCCTTTCAACTCATATTCATTTACTATTTCTTGCCAATTTTCTTTTGTTGAATTAACACACAAATAGATGAATTCAATTTTATTTCTGTCCAATTCTTTGTATAATTTGTTAGAGGTTGGAAAAGCACTGAGACAGCCACCACACCAAGTTCCCCAAACATCAATGTAGAGTACTTTTCCATGATTCTCGTTTCGTATTTTCTGAAAAATTTCACCAATAAAATCAGTGTTGCTCAATTCCTCCAAGTTATCGACCAAGGCAATTTTATTTTTTTTATTATCAAGTCTTTTAAGAATGAAATTTTGACATGTTATATCATGTACATAAGTTGTAAATGTATTAAAAATAGAATCAACAATTAGGTAATCCTTTTCAACATACATGTTGCAGAATCTTGTAATAGAAAGGTTTTTGACGATTGGGATAGATATGTTTTTATCAATAAATTCAAATGAAGATTTTAGTCCATCATAAGTTTGTTCACGATAATTTGTAGCCATTTCTTTAAATCCATCGACTTGGCTTAATTTATATCCCAAATAATATTTATTAATAAAATCTTCATAATATTGAGAACATTGTAATTCAAATTCTCCAGTTAGAAGATAGTCATTTTCAAAGTCATAATAATCAGGCGTCAAATTTTCTTTATGATGATTACCGTATTCAATAAGGTCTTCTGCTAACCTATATTTTACATAATTTCTCATCCACTCGATTGCATTTTCTTGAGGTTGAGTAATTTTAATAATGGAATCAATTTTTGTTTCCATCAGTTCAAAAAAATCATAAGCAAATACTTTGAATTCACTTGGAGATAAGTCTCTTTTCTTTATAAAAAATTCATTTGTTTCAAGTTGTTCTAGAAATTCTTCAAAAAATAGTTTTAAGCTCTTATTAAAAATCGCATTACTTCCTGAAAATGAAATCGTTTTTTTAAAATTTCTGCCATCTGCTGAAATGATAATTGTATCATTTGGTTCAGTAAATATTGTTAACATTTGTCCGTTATGAATTAAGAAATTATCGTGAGGACTTAAAATGTTTATACTAATTTCAAAATTGCCCAAGCTATCTAGTTTTACAACATTTTTAACTCGACCTGTCAATTCTAAATTTTCCAACTGAACAGTTTTACTTTCCGCATTTAGAATTTGTCCTCTTACAACAACTGGACCTTCACTAAAAATGTGGTTATCTTGAGTTTGGTTTTCTTTCGAACAGCTAACAAGAAATACTAATCCGAGAAAAAATAGGTTAAATGGTTTCATGTTTTATTTATCTTGATTTTGCGTTTTTTAAATTCAACACAACGGTTGGCCGCATGGCGCTGTAGCAGATTAGCGTTGAGATTGTCCGTCCGAGAGGACGAGACTATCGAGGCGGGAATCTGCCCACCCAAAGTGAGCCAGACTGCTATGCGCTATAGCGGCGTGTTGGGGGCAGTGATTTATTCTTAATTATTATATTTTACAAATTGTCGATAAAATACAAATACAACTATCCAAATTATTGGAAATCCTATAATACTATATACATGGTCCTTATATAGTACCCCTTTTTTTATAGCATATTTATTCTCTATAATTACATTCGCTATTAAACTTCGTTGTATATAAATTATTTCAGCTTCATTGTTTTCTCTAATCAAGGTTGTATCACAAATGTCCAGAATTTCATAATTATTTGGCGAAGCATAATATTCTAATTTGTCATTGAATAATTTTATTTTGATTTCATTATCAGTTATGTCAACATTTTCAATTATTCCTTTCTTCACCTTTTCTTCAGCAAACAAGTTTATAGAACCTAGAATAGAGAAAAGTCCTGCACCAATCAAAATCATTATTAATGTGAACTTTAATTGTTTTTTAAATGCTGAGAATAAAATATTCATAATTTTCTAAAGTCTTATATTGCCTTCAAATATTCCTAAGTACCGATTGCTTCTGAATAACTTCTTAAATAATTATAGCTAGATACTTATTCTGACATCACTTTTTTCTCAAAGTTGGTACTTGAAAAGCAATTTCTATAAGTCACGACATTGCCCCCAACGGTTGGCCGCATGGCGCTGTAGCAGATTTGCGTTGAGATTGTCCGTCCGGAAGGACGAGACCATCGTGGCGGGAAACTGCCCACCCAAAGTGAGCCGAACCCTGCTATGCGCTATAGCGGCGTGTTGGGTTTCGTTTTTTATTTTATTCTATTCTATTCATTCCGATACTGATTGCTTTTTGTTCAAATATCTTTTTAATCTCATATTCATGTTTGTTCCCACGAGATGAATGGTTGTCAAAATAAAATCTATTAGCAGTAAAAAGACTATCAATGTTCATGTTGGAAATACTGTCAGTTCCGAATAATAATGTTTCTCCCTCTAAGTAATCTTTGTAGCCACCAGAAACATAGTTTTCTATGTAATAATCGTATTGTAATAACCATTCCTTTAATTCAGGGTCGTAGTCTTCAGGAATCTTAGTTAGATATTTATTTGCTGAATCAGTTTGACTTAAGAAAGTATAGCATAAAGCTATTTGGCGTCCAATTTCATTTGCAAAGTGAACATCTTTTTTAATTTTCTTTTGTTGGTTTTTAAGCATGGGAATTGCTTTTTCATAGCAAATTGCAGCTGAATCACTTCTGTCTAAATGTTCATACAAAAGTCCTTTGTAAATAAGTAAGTTTTTTTCTTCAATTGCTTCCAACACTTTTCTATATTCTTTTTTTCGATACAAAAGCTGAACTTTTATGTTGACAAGATTTTTGTCAAATATGGCGAAAGGTTCAGCTTCTTCAATTTTATTTAATGCAAATTCGATGTCTTCATCTTTATCTGAAATTGAAGCTACTTCCCATGCTTTATAAGCTTTGTCAAGTAATGAAGCCGAATAAATATAATAACCTGCCGGAATTGAGATAATTATAAATGCCCACAATACAATTCTCAATTTCTTTATTACTGACTTTTCCATTCTTTATATTCTAACATTTATGCGTCATGCTTTAAAATGAAACCCAACGTACAAGTGCATGATGCTGTGGCCATCTTTATTTTTTTGCGGTCATCCCCATCGATGGCCATGCATTATGCATGTTGTTAGGCGTAGTG
>NZ_JAGUCN010000045.1 GCF_018271975.1 Carboxylicivirga mesophila | reverse complement strand
GTTCACCATAGCTCGCTATGCTTTCACAAATATTCCTTGAAACTAAACATTTATAAGCGATTTGAGCCAGTAATTTTATGTCGAACTCAGGTTATTAGTATAAAAGTGTCTCTCTTCATTTTCGGACATCCTCTTTTTATTTTCTAAAACCATCTTCACCATTGCCGGCTTAGCTGCCGCTCTTCCACCTCTTGTTGAATGATCGCATTAATATCTGCAGCGGTGCCCTGAAAAACACAGATGGATGTGCCAAACTCACGTGCGTAAGGATTGGCAATGGAATCGGCCACATAAGCCACGTTGAAGTATTGCGCCGTCTCCTTAAACTCCTCTTCTACAACCGATGCAGTAATCACACGTATCAATTGGGTGTATGGCTGGTCGAGCTCAAACCAGTTCACGTAATCGGCGTTAAAGGATGCGGCACGAATGCCCTCCCTGCCATAAAAGTTAACAGCGCCTGCCTGTCCGTAATTATCGCAAAGCACAAGGGTAGAGGCCGGGTGATCTAAACCGGCATACACACGGTCTAACTTTTGGGCTAGCTCGTGCCACCCCAGCATATCTGCAAAGTCTTGCGGCAGCTCATGGTCTTTACCATCCTCCCAGCGTAACACACCCATTTCCTGGTAGCGGCTATGGTTGGCCACAATGTATTCAGGTGTTTTGTTGGGATACAACACATCGTAGGTATAGGCAAAGTAAAAAACAGGCGATGCTAATAACAGCACATACACCACCTGTCCCCATCGCTGGCGCAGCCAGCTGCTTACATATACAGCGCCAAGTGCAATATAGATAGGGTATAAACCAATGGCATAATAATCTTTGGCCTTCAGCCAGGTATACAGGCTCAGCACAATAATTATGGTCCAGAATAGGGAACGGAGTTTGTTAAATGGCTGATAAAACCACAAAGCCCACAAACCGGCCAGTATCACAAACAGGGAGCCTGTAAAAAACAAAGGCTGTGTGCTTAAAAAAGTAAAGCGCTTAACATTCACCAGCTGGGTAGCGGCCAGTTCGTTCATGTGGTGTATCACCGGGAAACCATTCTGATATTGCCAGATGAGATTGGGCATGACCAATACTAAAGCTAAACCGCCGGCCAGGTATAATTCCCTTCGCAAAAACAGGGTACGCTGTGAGCTGAGTAATAAGGCCGGCAGCAGGCCAAGCATTAAAAACACCATGTTGTATTTATTCAGAAAGCCCAGGGCCAAAGCCACTGCCAAAGCATACAGGTACCTTGTCTGTTCATCCTTCAGGTACCTGATGAGGCAGTAAAACACCACTGTCCAGCTTAAAATGTCAAAGGAGTTGGGCTGGTACAATGTATTTAGTCGTAACAGCACCGAAAACAATACGCCAAATCCTCCCAATAATTTCGCTCGCAAGTCGCCACCCAGGTAGCCGATGCTGCGCCAAACCACTACAAGCGTCAATGCACCAAACAAAGCCGGAAAAAACTTGACCCAAAATACGCCGTTGCCCAATAGCTTAATCACCCACGATAGCCAGGAGGTCAGCGGTGGCACCGAATGGTAGCCCCAGGCCAGATGATTCGCCTGGTCGAGGTGAAGAAATTCATCGCGGTGCAAGTCGTAAGTAGCATCTATCAGTGCATACTGAAGGATAAATTTGGTCAGTACCAACAAGAGTAGAAGGATGGTGTCTTTGCGTTTCATTGATAGAGGTTTGGGAGTTTCTGGCTAAAGATAAGTAATGCGAATCAATAGTTGAACCCACTCCGGGGTTCTGTTTGTAATGTAATCCCTTCGGGATAAAAAAAATGTCCGTAGGACATTAACAATAATAGCCACGTGCGAAGCGCGGGGGTATGAAAATGATGAGAAAACAACCCTGATATGGGTTGAAGGTTTATATTAAGCAAGTTTTAACTATTGATTCACATAAGTATTTCATCAATAAGCCCGAGAGGATGAATTAATTCAGACCTGCCTGTTGTAAAAGCTAATGGCTGATGGCGATGCACTGTTTTCGAACTTTGGCCTTCCGTCTTCGGTCAAGTTCACGGATCGCATCTTTATAACAAAGCTGTCAATAGAGATACGATCCCTTTTGCGCACCATGCACTGCGCACTAATCCCGGCCTTCGGACTCTCGTGCTCCGGACTTCTAATAAATGCTAATGGCTGATAGCTTATAGCTGATGGCGATTTACATCTCCGCCAACATTTAATACGCACTGACTGCGAACATAAATAACTTTGCGCCTCAGCGTCCCGACTTTGCGCACCTGGCACTGTGCACCGCGCACTAACCTCGGACTTCGGACTCTCGTGCTCCGGACTTTGGTGCACCATGCACTGCGCACCATGCACTAATTCCAGACTCCGTCTTCGTGCTTCCGTCTTTTTATCTTATCTTGCCTAACCAAACACAACTAACCCATGATACTGGTTTATAAATTTTTCAAAGAAAGCTTCCTGTTCGCCATCAATGCCTTGCGAACAAACGTACTGCGTACCATCCTGACGCTTTCGGGTGTTACCATTGGCATCTTTTCCATTATTTCGGTTTTTACATTGATTGATTTCCTGGAGAAACAGGTGCGCGACAGCATCGAGTCGCTGGGCGACAATGTGGTGTATATTCAAAAATGGCCCTGGACACCTCCCGAAGGGGAATCGGAGTATCCGTGGTGGCGCTACATGAACCGGCAGGTGCCTTCCATTAACGATTATGAGCAGATTAAGCGTCGCTCGCAGATTGCCGAAGCCGTCTCCTATGTGATGTCATCGCAAAAAATGCTGCAGTACGAAGACAATTCCTACGATAACGTGGCCGTTATGGGCGTGTCCGATGATTTTGACGCCATCTGGTCCTTTGAAATTGCCAGGGGGCGCTACTTTTCGCCCTACGAAACCAACGGTGGCATGGCATCGGCCATTATTGGTGCCGAAATTGCCGCTGAGCTGTTCCAGGGAGCTGACCCCATTGGTAAGCGGGTGAAGATGATGGGGCGTAAGCTGCTGGTTATTGGTGTTATACAGCGTCAGGGCTCCGATATATTTGGCAATACCCTCGATAAAAATATTATTATACCGGTTAAGTTTGCCAGCACTTTGTTTAACCTGCGCAGCGAATCGGTGAATCCGATGATACTGGTGAAAGCTAAAGAGGGCTATACCTCCGATGATATGGTGGATGAGCTGACCGGCGTTATGCGCGCTATTCGTCGCATCAAGCCCAGCGCCGATAATGATTTCGCCCTCAATCGCATCAGCCTGGTGCAGAAAAACTTCGACAGCCTTTTTGATTTTATCGATTTGGCAGGCTGGTTCATTGGCGGTTTCTCTATTTTGGTAGGAGGATTCGGTATTGCCAATATCATGTTTGTTTCAGTAAAAGAGCGTACCCGTATTATTGGTATACAGAAAGCCCTGGGTGCCAAGCGTCGCTTTGTGCTGCTGCAATTCCTCATTGAGAGTACTGTCTTGTCACTGCTGGGTGGTTTGGCCGGACTGCTGCTGGTCTTTGGCATTGCCATATCCATTAGTCTGATAACCGGCTCTGAGATGGCTCTTACCTTACTCAATGTGCTCAAGGGTATCGGCATCTCCACCTTTATTGGTGTGGTATCGGGCTATATACCCGCCTGGAAAGCTTCGCGCATGGATCCGGTTGAGGCGATAAATGCTTTGTAAATTATATTATCCAAACCCGACGGGTTTCAAAAATCTGTCGGGTCTATTAATTAGTATGAAAAACCCCGAACCCCTCATTACAAATCATTTGTACCATATTTATAACAGAGGTATAAATAGCTGTAATATCTTTGAATCAGAAGAGAATTATGAATATTTCTTAAATCTCTATGAGAAGCATATTGAGCCAATTGCCAAAACATTCGCCTGGGTGTTAATGCCAAATCATTTCCACTTGCTTGTTCAAATTCGGGGTCAGGACTTTGAGGCCAGAGCTCCACATCAATGTTTCTCCAACTTCTTTAATGCCTATTCGAAGGCCTTCAATAAATTTCACAATAGACACGGTGCTTTATTTGAACGGCCGTTTAAAAGAAAGCAAATTGATAATTCGGCCTATTTTAAAAAGCTGGTCATTTATATTCATCAAAACCCAGTTCATCATGGTTTCTGTGAGCATCCGCTTGAATATGGGTGGAGTAGTTACTTGACGTGTATTAGTAGCAAATCAACGAAGTTTGAGAGAGATGAAGTTATTAAGTGGTTTGGTGGGGGGTATGATTTTGAATGCTGCCATAAAGAAAAAATCAATTCAGCCGAAATAAATGAATTTCTGGGAATTTAGACCTGACAGGTTTCAAAAACCTGTCAGGTCTGTTGTTTAAATCTGTTGTATATATATAAACAAAACCCCCTCTATCTTTTTTAATCTATTATCTAAAAGTCTAATCTCTAATAGTCATATATTATGAACTTACTATTAATATCCAATTCAACCATGGCCGGAGAGGCCTATCTGGACTACCCCAAACATGATATTGCCGGTTTCTTAGGTAAAGAAAAAGTCAAGTGCTTGTTTATTCCATATGCAGGTGTAACGGTGTCGTTTGACGATTATGAGGCTAAAGTAAAAAGCCGTTTTAACGAGGTGGGGCACGATGTGGTTTCCATTCATCATTTTGATGACCCGGTGAAGGCTGTAGAAGAGGCCGATGCGATTGTGGTTGGTGGGGGAAGCACCTGGCAGTTGCTGCGTATGGTGCACGATAATCAACTTACTGAACCTATTCGTAAGAAGGTACTGGGTGGTACAAAATACATTGGCTGGAGTGCCGGTTCTAATCTGGCCTGTCCAACCATCAAAACCACCAACGACATGCCCATTATCGATCCGCTGGGCTTTGATGCATTGAATTTGATTCCTTTTCAGATTAATCCGCACTACCTCGATGCCAACCCCGAAGGTCACGGTGGTGAAACCCGCGAAGAGCGTATTATGGAGTTTTTAGAGGTGAATCAGCAAACAACCGTAGCCGGTTTGCGCGAAGGATGTATGTTTGTTGTTAAAAATGGTGAAATAGGCTACAAAGGCGCATTGTCTTTGCGTGTATTTCAGTATGGCAAAGCACCTTACGAGGTGGAGCCATCGGCTGATTTTAGCTTCTTAATGTCGTTATAGGACAAGGTGACATAGCGGAAATAGCATTAAAAATAGTAAACCTATCACAAAAAATAGAAAAACTAATTTTCTGGCACATGTTTTGCTTTCCATAGAGCCGAATTGAAAACAAGGAACTATGAAAGATTTTTTTAAAACGTACAGGAGTGATATTCCGGCCGGATTGGTAGTTTATTTAGTGGCTTTGCCACTATGTTTGGGTATTGCTTTGGCTTCCGGCGCACCCCTTTTCTCAGGGGTCATCTCTGGTATTATTGGCGGTATTGTCATTGGGTTTTTATCTGATTCAAAGCTTAGTGTCAGTGGACCGGCAGCCGGGCTCACCGTTATTGTCTTTTCTGCCATTGCTACTTTAGGCTCTTTTGAGGCCTTTCTGCTGGCGGTATTTATCTCGGGTATCATTCAGCTGGTATTGGGTTATGTGCGAGCCGGTGTTATCGGGCACTTCTTTCCCACATCGGTAATTACGGGTATGTTGACGGCCATTGGCCTAGGGATTATTTTTAAGCAAATACCACATGCGTTTGGTTACGATATCCAGGGGATTGATGCAGCTGCCTTTGATGAGCGTTACGGTCATCATACTTTTTCAGAATTATATTATATGATTGCCGGCATCCTGCCAGGGGCTGTCATTATCAGTGTGCTATCAATGGGTATACTGTTTTTGTGGGATACCAAAGCCATCAAAAATAATCCCATAACTAAATTAGTGCCAGGTCCGTTGGTGGTTGTGGTTTTAGGAGTTGCCCTAAATGAAATGTTTAAAGCAACAGCGCCTGTGATGGCTTTGGGATCAACACATCTGGTGTCTTTGCCCGAAATGAGTGGTTTTAGTTCTTTGATTGATGAATTGCGTTTCCCCGAGTTTGGAGCCATTACCAATCCTGAGGTATGGGTGGTGGCATTTACCATTGCTATTGTTGGTAGTTTGGAGTCCTTACTCAGTCTTGATGCTTGTGATAAGTTGGATCCGGAGAAACGGATTTCATCACCCAACAAAGAGCTGAAAGCACAGGGATGGGGCAATGTGCTAGCCGGCTTGGTTGGTGGTTTGCCCATGACTGCCGTTATTGTGCGTAGTTCGGCCAATGTCAATGCAGGTGGTAAAGGCAAACTGTCGGCAGTGTTTCATGGCGCCTTACTACTGTTAAGTGTACTGTTTTTTGCACCATACCTGAACTATATTCCTTTGTCGGCACTGGCAGCGGTACTCATTCATGTAGGATTGAAGCTTAATAAAGTATCCATCTACAAGAGTGCCATCAAACAGGGAGCTAATCAGTACATTCCGTTTTTTGCCACCATCATTGTTATTTTACTGACTGATTTATTAAAAGGTATTAGCTTTGGTATTGTGGTAGGATTCATATTTGTTCTGCGTTCCAATTTCCGTTCGGGTATTACCTTGTCAAATGTGGGTAATAACTACATGGTACAAATATCCCGCAACCTGTATTTCTTTAATAAGGCACAGTTGCGCAGAGTATTGCAGTATTTACCGGAAAACATCAACTTGTTGATTGATGGAACAGAGGTAGACTTTATCGATAACGATATATTGGCAACCATCAAAGATTTTTGCGAAACAGCTGAACAAAAGGGGATTAAAGTTACCTTTATGCAAAGCGAAACAGCTGTTCTTCCAATGTTCAGGAAAAAGGCGGCCTAATGTTTAAACACTAAAAAACAGAATTATGAAATCATACGATCAAATATTTTTAGCTAATCGGGCATGGGCGCAAACCATCAAAAATGTGGATGAAGACTATTTTAAAAACCTGTCGTTAGGCCAGGCGCCAAAGTATTTCTGGATTGGGTGTTCTGATAGTCGTATGGCCACAACGGTGATTACGCGAAGCCAATTGGGGCAGTTCTTTGTACATCGCAATGTGGCCAACCTGGTGCACGAGGAGGACGCCAGTCTGATGGCAGCTCTTAGTTTTGCGGTAAATACCTTAGGAGTGAAGCATATAGTTGTGGCTGGACATACAAATTGTGGAGGCGTAAAGGCGGCTCTTGAAGGAACAGATGATAAGTACTTAGATAAATGGATAGGGGAAATCACAGAAACGCTTAACGATAATATTGAAGAAATAGACGGTATAGAGGGGGATGAAAATAAGGCTAATCGCCTGGCTGAACTGAGTGTCATGAAACAGGTTGGCAGACTTGCATCAATGGAAATCATAAAAGATGCATGGGGCAGAGGTCAGCGATTGTTTGTGCATGGCTGGTTATTTGATATAGCCACCGGTGAGCTGAACTCCATCAAAGAGATACATCCGGATGATATGATAAAGTAACGCCTAATAAACCTTTAAACCGGGGTTGTCATCTTTTTGGTGGCAACCTTTTTGGTATCTGCTGGTCTTTAAGATGAGCTTGAGTTTTGGTGTCGTTTCATTTCTGCCGTATATTTCGTATTGAATGATTTGGATTCGCTCACGATAATAATGTAGTTATGGCTCAGAACAAAACACAACCAACATCGGCCGATGTACATTCGTTTCTGAATAGCATTGAGCACCCGCAAAAGCGTGAAGATAGTTTTGCATTGCTTCAGCTGATGCAGAAGCTGACGGGTGAACAGCCGGTTATGTGGGGCGATGCCATTATAGGTTTTGGCAAAAACACGTATCGCTATGCCAGCGGTCGCTCGGGAGACTGGTTTACTGTTGGGTTTTCGCCCCGTAAGCAGAATCTTACCATTTACCTGATGTGCGGACTTGATGGCCTGCAGGGAACTATTGAAAAGCTGGGTAAATATAAAACTGGTAAAGGGTGCTTATACATTAATAAATTAAGCGATGTCGATAGGTCCGTGCTGGAGCAGGTGCTGACCATCGCCATTGAAACTTGCCGCAACAAACACGAGTAGTTGTTGGGGCACTAATGCAATATAATGATGGAAATAGCCTTTTGTCGCGTAAGTAATAGCGATGATCCTTTATTCTCTGAAGCCTGGTCGTTATATGAACAGGCTTTTCCAATTTTGGAGAGACGCGAGCTGGAGCTACAATGCCAGTTGCTATCTGAAGAGCGCTATCATTTCGATGTAGTTAAAGCAGGTACTGAGATGGTGGGGTTTATTATGTGGTGGAACTTTCATGAACTCGTGTATATTGAGCATCTGGCGACGAACGAATCTGTGCGGGGTAGAGGCATTGGAGAGCAAATTGTTAAGGCACTGTTGAAAGATACAGGTGTTAAGGTGGTGCTTGAGGTAGAGCCGCCTGTGGGTGATATGAATCGTAGGCGGATAGGATTCTATGAGCGGCTGGGTTTTCAGTTAAATCATTACCCATATCAGCAATTGCCTCTGCGCAGAAATGGTAAGCCGGTTGATTTGCTATTAATGTCATCCCCGGGCTACATGTCAGCAAGTGAATTGGCAGCATTCAAAGAAGAGTTTGAAAAATACTGTTATGCGCCTTACTTGGGCTATCTGTAGCTGTTTCTTATTTAATAGATAGAACAACGCGTTGATTAAGATTATCAATATAGCTTAATCAACGCGTCGTTTATATTTATAACTGTCAGATCTGTTTTAGGCCTTGGATATTACACCTTTACATATTACAATACGCTGGTATAATGCCGATCCATATTCATCGTGTCTTTAGAGTGAAACGAACTAAAGGCGCATTTTGAATAGTATTCGGTGTTATTTATTGAAGCGGTCTACAATAATGGCGCAAGCAGCATCTCCCGTAATATTGAAGGCGGTGCGTAGCATGTCAAAAACACGATCCAATGCATATAGCAATGGAAGACCGGCTATTGGGATTTCGGCAGATACCAATACAGCTACTACCAGTAGTGAAGGGCCTGGCACGCCTGCCTGTCCGATTGAGCCAACAGTTGATGTAATAATAATAGCAATGTATTGTGCCAGGCTTAACTCTATGCCAAACAACTGTGCGAAGAAAACAGCTACCAGGGCATAATAAAGGGCACTACCTGTCATGTTAATAGTGGCGCCCAGTGGCAATACAAAGCCTGTGGTGGCCTTGGATACACCCAGCTCTTCCTCACAAACCTCCATATTAATTGGTAAGGTAGCCATCGATGAACTGGTAGAAAGGGCAACAATCTGAGCTTTTGTCATTTTAGCGAAAAACTGACGGATAGAGGCTTTTGAGAACAATTTCAATGTAAGCGGATACAGACCAAATATTATTATAGCACCACCAATCAGGTTCACCCACATCAGGTCAAGTGCCATCTTTAGTAAATCAAAGCCAAAGGAGCCGATAGACGATGCCATTAAACCAAATACACCTATCGGAGCTGTCCACATAACCACTTTAATCATCCAGATGAGTGCCTCAATAAGGTAGTTCATGCCGTTCATCAGAGGTTCTTTCTTTTGCTTTGGCAGGGTTGAGATGCCAATACCGAGGAATAGTCCGAAAAAGATTATCTGCAGAATATTGCCACTAACCAACGATTCTATCGGATTCTCAGGAATGATGGATTGAAGCGTCGTCCAGAAATCAGCTGTTTGATGTACAGGTGCTTCTTCTGCCGGAAACATGGCCAGTACGGTTGCTTTGTCAAGACCTTTACCTGGCGTAAAGATTTCACCTAGCATCAGTCCAAGGCTTACGGACACAACAGTAGTAATTAAAAAGTAGCCGATAGTACTGATGCCAATCTTACCGGCCGATTTGGTAGCCCCCAACGATGCTGCACCTGATATAATAGAGATAGCCACCAATGGCACCACAAGCATCTTAATCAATCCGATAAACACATCACCCAATGGCGCAAATACTATGGCCTCAGGCCCCATAGCTATGCCCAATGCGGTACCAAGTAGCATGGCAATCAGTATTTGAAACCCCAGATTCTTAATTAGTTTCTTAAAATTCATAATATGTATTTCTTAACAGTTTAGTTTGTGAAAGCTAAAATTGCAATTATTTACTTAGTAATGGCCCGTATTCCAAAGGAATTATTCGCAATGCAAGTTTTCTCAAAAAAAATCTCCCCCTTTAACACCCACCCATTCAGCCTCTAAGCCATCAAACTCACAACGGGCATATCATTTTTCTCAATTTT
>NZ_JAGUCN010000044.1 GCF_018271975.1 Carboxylicivirga mesophila | reverse complement strand
GCAGATGGGGCACCCACTCATCGAAACGAAGCATAATGAGATTTGCTAATGAAGCTGTACATCTTTAAATCTCATGCATAGTGAGATGTTAGTGGGTCATTGAGTGCTTTAGTCGCGGTCTTCTTTGTTTCCTTTCTTCGGCTGCAGGAAGAAAGGGAAAGCCCCTGCGGCTTGAGCAGTATAAAGCTTAATTGCCCTTATGTCGGGCCGGCACATCCTTTTTTGAAAAAGGACGCAAAAACTTTATTGAAAGAGGTGATTGCAACGCACCGGAATGAATCTGTTACGCCAGGCTTTCCCTTTTTCAAAGGCCGCCATTTCGCCTTCTTATCAACTCACCCTGACGAGCGACTACTTCGAAACCCTGTTTCGAGTGGAGTGTGACAAAAACTCAATTAGTAGATATACGAGATTCCGCATCAGCAATGATATTGGGGCACCCGCTTTTTGAATGAAGGGAGAAAATATTTGGCACCAAGCCGGGCATCTTTAAATATTTTCCCGAAATGAAAAAGTAGTGGGTCAATGAGTGCTGCAGCGGCGGCATTTTTTGTTTCGTTTTTGCTGCTGCAGGCAAAAATGAAAGGCCATACTGCCTTGGGGAGAAACCCGCAGGGAGAGGGGGATTGTTTTACATCAAAGCAAAAGACTGATGACACAAGACTAAAGTTTTAAAGTGCCATGTGAATCGCTAATAGCTATCAGCTTGTAGCGATTGGCTTTTTACAGCTTCATAAACTCCACCAGGTATTCCACCAGCTTAGTATTAACCGGCAGCGTGCCGTTCGAGTAGGTCGCCATATTCGCCTTTAGTTCCAGGGGTGCATCCTTCAGTACGTGGTTCATACCCTCAATAAGTTGCAGTTGAGCTTTGGGTGCAGCTTCGTGCAGTAGTTGCGCATTGTCAACCGACACTTGTATATCGGTAGTGCCATTGATAAGCAACATCGGGATATCCAGTTTGGCAATTTCATCAGCCGGGTCGTATTGCATCCACGAAATCATATAAACTTGCAGGCTGGGGCGGAAGATAGAATACAGGTAGGGGTTAACCGCTTGTGTGGTTTGTCCCATTCTTAAGGTGTCAAACAGCATGACGGCTTCCTCATATACCTTCTCCGGCAGTTTGGGCTTTAACTGATTCTGCAACACTTGATCAATGGGGCGCCCGGCACCACTAATAGATATAAAACCATCGGCCTTGGTTTGTTGAGCCGCCATCATACCAATGAGTGAACCCTGACTGTGGCCAATAATATACACCTTCTTATATCCCTTATCGCCTTTCAGCAGTTCTATCCATTGCACGGCATCATCAATAAAACGGTCGAAACGCATGTCGTCTTCTGCTATCTTGGCCGGTGCACTCTCACCAACGCCTCGCTTATCGTAGCGAAGTGTTGAGATGCCATTCATAGCCAGCTGTTCGGCCAACAGCTTGTAGGCGTTTGAGTACAAGCTAAAGCCGGCATTACAGTTGCGGTCGGTGGGTCCCGAGCCTGCAATAATCAGGGCTACAGTGCTTTTGTTGGCATCGGCCATGGTTAAGGAGCCATACAGCTCGCCATTGTCGGTACTTAGTTTTATGTTTTCCTCATTTATGGTGGTTTGGGCGGTAGTGGCCAGGCAGAGCAGGAAGGTGCTCAGGAAAGTAAAGAGTTTCATAATATGTGGTTTAGGGTGGAAAAGGTAAAGGGTTTCTTAGCCAAAGTAAAGTGATAAGAAACCCTTCGTTCAATTAAAACTTATAGCCTGCTTTTTGAATATCCTGCAGGTTGTTAATGGGATTTTCAGGTTTCAGATAACGGTTCATATGCTTGTAAATCTTCACCCGTATCTCTTTGGCTGTTTTAGTATCCATCCGGTCAAATGAGTGACCACCCGGCACAGCCTGGTAAATCTCATAGGCGAACTGTTTATTGTCGGCTTTCAGCGATTTAATCAGGTGCTCCACTTCCAGCACATGCACATCGTTATCGTTGGTGTTGGTGTGTATCAGCAGGGGCGTGTTCTTAAATTTATGGGTGTTCCACGCCGGTGAGCGGCGGCGGTATTCCTCCACATTATCGTGTGCCGACTGCCCAATGTGGTAATCGGCCTCGTACAAGGCGCGGTAATCATCGTCATAATAGCCCATGCGTGCCACCAGGTCGCTTACCGGAACACCGGCATAAGCCACTGTATAATCATTGGGGTGTTCAAAGATATTAAAGAGGGTAATCAGTCCGCCATGGCTCCAGCCCATGATGCCTACCCGATTTTTATCCAGAAAGTGGTAGTTTTCCAGCATGTAGTTTTTACTGGCAAATACATCTTCAATCTCCAATCCGCCGTAATCAATCTTTTCGTAATGGCCCTTGCCGTAGCCCGTACTGCCGCGATACTCGGCGGCTACCACCACATAACCCTGGTTCACCAGCTCGCGCACAATATGCGTGTAGTAGGTGGTGAAATCGGCATGCACACCGCCATGGGGTAATACCATCAGCGGGTATTTTTTATTCGTATCCAGGTTTTTGGGAAAGAACAGGTACGACCAGAACTTAACCGGATTGCCAGCGCCCAGTGCCGTGGGGTTTTTCTCTTTCCACTTGGGCGGACCATACATATATACCTTATCAACATAGGCAATGTCGCCTAGTCGTTCGTGCCACATCAGGTCATCCACCATCTTCTCCAGGCGGTCGAGGCGGTGTTGCAGGTTCTCATCATTGGTTTGCAATAAGCTTTCAACAGATTGTTTTTGACTGAAGGCCGATGCAGCAGACAGAAGAAGCATCAGGCTCAGGGTAAGAAGTTTATTCATTGTCGAATGGATTTATATTCAACTCTAAGTAATAAAAAAACATACTCATCAACAATGATAAATGCCTATAAATATGCTCAGACACAATTCAATCCTTCAAGAAGTTGGATTTTCCCACTTGGCGAAGGTGGATTGATGAGAAATGCAGTTTGTGTCTATCTGGATTAGGGGGATTGAAACTCATTTTGTCAAGCCCGATCGGCTTCAGTCCACAACCTACCCAATCTCAACAATGGTAATACCACTGCCACCATACTGCACATGCTCATCGCGAAACGAGCTGACAAAAGGCAGGGTGTTCAACTGCTCACGTATCATCTGGCGCAGTATGCCATTACCTTTACCATGCAATATTTTCACCTCCGATGCCTCGCATATAACAGCCTCATCCAGGTGGTTAAGCACCAGTTGAATGGCTTCTTCGGTACGCTTGCCCCGCACATCAATATCTGGTTTAAAAGTCAGTTTACGCTCACGTACCTTATCTCCCACATTGGATATCGAAGCATTAGGGTTGGTAATGTTGGCCCGCTTAACCGCTTTGTTACTCACACGTTCAAGGCGGTTAATTTTCACAGTTGTACTCAGGCTGCCAAAAGCCACAGTGGCTTCTTTACCCTGAATCTTCAGAATTTCGCCGGGCGTATTTTGTCCTTTGAGCTTGACGTTATCACCCACCTCAAGAGGAGCTTCACTGGCTTTAGGACGCAGTTTTGCTGCGGCTGCTGCCTCATCTGGCTTATTGCTTTTGCGGTTAGCTTTACGCTTCTCGCGCTCTTCAATCTGGCGTATTTTGCGCTCTATCTGTTCGTCTTTCAGCTTTTTGTCAACAGCCGTCTCTTTAAAGTCCTCCAGTTGCTGACGCGCCAGTTTGGTTTTCTCTTTATTGGCCTGTGTTTCCTTAATGGTACGGATAGTGTTTTCTATCTCCTTATTGGCTTTGGATAATAAGAATTCGGCTTCTGACTTGGCTTTGTCCAGTATGTCTTTTCGCTCCTTTTTAATGTTCTGCAGGTCCAGCTGATAGCGTTCCAGCACATCGGCCAGCTTCTTCTCATTTATACGAATGGTATTACGCTTTTGCTCCCAGTAGCGCTTGTCACGCACTATCTCGCGCAGGTTCTTGTCGTAATCAACATGTTCCTGCCCAATCTTTTCCTTGGCGCTCGTCAGGATGTTTTCGGGCAGACCAATTTTGCGGGCTATCTCAAAGGCAAACGATGAGCCGGGCTGGGCTATCTGCAGCTTGTACAGTGGCATAATTCGACCAGTGTCAAACAACATGGCCCCATTCTCAATGCCTTCGGTTTGCGAAGCCATGTGCTTCAGGTTGGTGTAGTGTGTGGTAATGACGCCATACACTTTCTGTTCGTTCAGCTGCTCCAGCACACTCTCGGCAATGGCACCACCCAGCATGGGTTCTGTCCCTGTTCCAAACTCATCAATCAGTATCAGTGTTTGTTGCTGGCTGTAGCGCAAAAAGTGCTTCATATTAAACAGGTGCGAGCTGTAGGTACTCAGGTCATTCTCGATGGATTGCTCATCGCCCATATCCATAAAAATGTGCTTGAAGATACCCATGGTTGAGCCTTCGTCCATTGGCACCAGCAGTCCGCATTGAAACATGTATTGCAGTAGGCCCACTGTTTGCAGACATACTGATTTACCACCGGCGTTAGGTCCCGAGATGAGTAACAAACGCTGTTTGGGGTCCGACAATTCGATGTCTAAAGGTACCACCGGTTTGTTAAGTGGTTTGTGCTGCAGGTACAGCAAGGGGTGAACAGCTTCTTTCCAGATGAAGTTTTGCTGCTTCTTATAATCAGGCAACAGGCCATTAATGCTGATAGCAAAGCGTGCCTTGGCCCTGATGAAGTCGATGGTACCCATAAACCGGTACGATTCCAGTAACTCATCAATATACGGACGTATCACATCAGCCATCTCAATTAGTATGCGGGTCATCTCACGGCGCTCGGCATATTGCAGTTCGCGCACCTCGTTGTTGATTTCCACTACTTCGGCCGGCTCAATAAAAGATGTTTTACCAGTAGCCGACTCGTCCTGCACAATACCACCCAGCTTGCGCTTATTAGCTGCAGGCACAGGAATCACCGCCCGGCCATCGCGTATCGACACCGTGACATCCGCATCCACCAGACCATCTTGCTTGGCGCGTTTAAGTATGGAGCTCAGCTTGCGCGATATGCTGTTTTGCTTATTAAAAATCTCACGACGTATACGGGCCAGTTCGGGTGATGCATTGTCTTTTATCTTGCCAAATTTATTGAGTATTCCGTCAATATTATCCAGAATAAACGGAAACACAGCCACCTCGGCTACCAGCTCTTTCAGTTTCGGATAGTCTTCGTCATCTTTTTTATTAAAAAAGCGGCAGATATCATTGATGGTCGTTAATGAGCGTTTCAGATCAAACAGTTCACTTTCATCCATAAAGCGGCCTTCGGTGCGAATACGGGCCAATGGTTCACGCACATCAATGAAGTAGCCAGTTGGAAAGTTGTCTTCTTCCAGGCATACTTTTTTAAATTCGTTGGTGCGTTGCAGGTTAAGGCTCACTTCATCAAAATGGGTGCTGAAGCTCATCTCATCAACGGCCTCTTTGCCCAATCCACTCATGCAACTCTCTTTCACCAGCTCACGAACGCGGGTAAACTTTATCTTATCTTCGAAACTCTCTGGATATATCACTTCTGTAATTTTGTGCAAAAATAACAAAACAGTGGTGCTTTATAAAAGAAGTAGGAGGAGAACAACGCCTTATTGTAAAAAAAGTGTTAAAAATCTTTTTTTTTCATCCCAGCCACTTGACACCATAATATTAAGGGCGTAATTTAGCTTTCGAATCTAAAAACAACACGGCTCTCCTGGTCCCCAAATATAGAAACATTCGGATGTGTGTGAGGTTTAGGTTAGAATTTTTTTCTTAGAATGTTTCTTTGCCTGTCTCCCCAGACAGGCTTTTTTATGCACTGATATTTTATGGGTTTAATGCAGAATTGGCATAGTGGTCGAGTGCAGCAAAGAGCTTCAGAGGTGATAAAGTGCGCCATTTGACACTGTTGAGTTGCCCACCATATAATATATAATAGTTGAGGTTAATTTTATCAAACTCTTCCAGCACGTGCTGTCTGAAATTGACAGCCATAATCCAGCCATCTTCAATATCGTTGAACCAGTCTTCGTAATAAGCATCATCTGAGTAGTGAAAGTTAAGCACATTCTCGCCAATGAGAATAAATTTGGATATG
This sequence comes from Carboxylicivirga mesophila, assembly GCF_018271975.1. GTDB lineage: Bacteria > Bacteroidota > Bacteroidia > Bacteroidales > Marinilabiliaceae > Carboxylicivirga > Carboxylicivirga mesophila. The sequence goes on along the minus strand of NZ_JAGUCN010000044.1, from coordinate 4,345 downwards.
CCTTTATCTGCCAGGTGCTCCACTACGGTCCGTTTAAGATGCATTATATCATTATACAGGCAATCGTTCCATTCGCCCATCAACTCTATGATAGCAAAGCTCTGTTCGTAACTCACAAATAGTATTTTCAGGTAGAGGGTTTTTGAGCCAAACTCATCCCATTTGGGGTGAATGTAATGGTTGTAGATGGTGTTTCGACACAAGAATGCATCAAACACATCTCCAAAATAGATAGATTGTGGATCCTGATTGGCCAGGTAAACGGTTTCCCAGCGACTAAATGGTTCGATGTTTTGCATATTATGTAATAAGGATGTTGTAATAGCTAATGGGCAAAGGTAAGGTATATGCCTTTATTCATGGGCATTTGCAAAAAGGTTACTGTTAAAAAGTGAGAAAAAATCAGTAAATACCTTGATTTATTTCATGAAAAAAATCTTTAAATCGTGATTTAAGTCTTGTTTTCGCGTTGGGTGGCTTTCTATTTTTGAAACGTAAAACATGACAAAATGAGTGCGTTAAAAAAATTGAAAGAAAGAGGCTACCTGGAACGACGTCGGTATGAGGCGTTATTCTTCTTATTATTCTTTGGAGCTTTTTTTGGCTATCTGGGCCATGTGATGGGAGTGACCAACCTGTTGAATACGCTGATGCGTACAGCTCACGACCTGCTGATGAATACCGTATTTTTCATTATGGGAATTACTGTGCTGACTGGTGCGCTGGGCCGTTTGATGATTGAATTTGGTGTGGTTCGTCTGCTCGAGGTGCTGCTGGCTCCATTGATGCGACCTCTGTTTAATTTACCTGGAGTAAGTGCTTTGGCCGGGTTAATGACTTTCTTTTCAGATAATCCAGCCATTATTAGCTTATCAAATGATAAAAATTTCAGTCGCTACTTTAAAACCCACGAATTAATCTCATTAACCAACTTCGGAACCGCTTTTGGTATGGGACTGATCGTATTGGCTTTTATGACCGGGTTGGGGTATTTCTCCGGGGCTATGATAGGATTGTCGGGTGCGGTGATTGGTGCTGTGATCTCCACACGTTTAATGCAATTTTTTATCAAAAACAGTATTCCTGCCGACAAAGAATTTGAAGGCGAAGGGGATGAGGAAAAGATTTCATTTGAGTCGAAAGGGAGTACTTTCCAGCGCTTTTTAAATGCCATGCTGGATGGAGGTAAGTCGGGTGTTCAACTTGGTTTAGCCATTATACCAGGGGTATTGGTGATTAGTACTATTGTGATGGTGATTACTTTCAAACCTGCTGATGCGGCTATTGGTTATCAGGGGCTGGCTTATGAAGGGGTACCTATTTTACCAAAGCTGGCTGGTTCGGTTGACTGGTTATTCGATTGGTTATTTGGTTTTGAATATCCTGAGCTAATAGCCTTTCCGGTAACCTCACTGGGAGCTGTTGGAGCCGCTCTTTCAATGGTGAAAGCATTTATTGCACAAGGTATTGTAGGTGGTAACGAAATTGCTGTGTTTACAGCAATGGGCATGTGCTGGAGTGGTTATTTAAGTACACATACGGCTATGCTCGATACCTTGAAGTTTAGGGAATTAACTTCGAAGGCCTTGCTGGCTCACACTATTGGTGGATTGTTTGCAGGGATTTCAGCCCATTACATTTTTGTGTTAATGGCTTATTTAGGAATAGTTTAGTAAGTTCGAAATAATGAAAAAAGCGAGAGCGGGCCATGAATTGGTTCGCTCTCGCTTTTTATATGCCGGTTAATTTAAATATTTGCCAAGCGATTGAAGAAGCGATCGATACCCAGCAGGGCCAGAATGCCTGCAATGGTAAAGTAAATAATGGAAGGTAAACTGTTCATGGTAGTGCCCAGGCTTCCCATTTGTTTATATATTTTAGAAAGGTCGATGATTGAGTTGTTGACATTAATCTTATTCCAATAGTCTATAATTACCGAAGCGTCTATCAGGAAACTGATGGCCAGCAAAGCCGCAAATCCGCCAATCATCCACAAACGGTTACGTTTATTGATAATTGGTTTATAGCTGAGGGCATTTTCTGTCCAGTCACTGAAAACCCGGTTCATAGTTTCCGATTTTAATGATGCCGGCGCTTCCTCAAGGCTATATTCCTTAAACAGGTCTTTGATAAGCTCATCATGTATGTCTTCGCTATATTTATCTTTCTCTTTCATGGTCTTAAATCTAAATAAAAGACTTTAATTCTGTACGCAATAGTTGCTCTAATGTTTGTTGCAACTGCTTTCTTCCTCTGTGTAACTTAACTTTTATATTCGATTTACTAAGGCCGGTAGCCTTCTCTATTTCTTCAATGCTTTGCTCTTTATAATAATACAGAATAATTATAAAGGCATCTTCTTCTTTTAGTTCTTTCAGGGCCCTTTTTAATATCACCTTGCGTTCTTGTCGCTCCAGGCGATTCAGGTTATCTGCAAAATTAAACGTGTTTTGTTTATCAACTTCCTGGCTTTCCAGTGTGATGGTTTCTGCTTTACGACTCCTAATCTTCGAAATAGCTGTGTTGTATACTATCCGGTATAACCAGGTTGAAAACTCAGCATCACCTTTAAACTTATCGAGCGACTTATAGGCTTTGAAAAAAGCATCCTGTGCTACTTCTTCTGCTTCCTGATGGTTTTTCACAATACTATTAGCCAAGGTATAGGCCATGTGCTGGTATTTCTCAATTATTTGAGCAAAGGCACTTACATCACCTGCTCTTACCAGCTTAATCAGCTTTATGTCATTTGGGTCACTCATTCATCAAATAGGACGCCTTCAGCGCAAAATTGGTTACACAATTATTGGTAATTTACTCTGAAAGCATTGCAATGGCAAGTATATAAGGGTTTTGCATTTTATTTTTTAAATGAATTGATTTTTCTTGTAACCGCCCTTCATAAGGTGGCGTCCAACGAGTGAGCGCTCCGGGAGAGAACTTGAAAAATGTAAAACTTTAAAATATAGAATTATGGAAGATGTATTAGTACCCTTAGTATTTTTTGGAAGTATTGCAGCCATTATTATTTCATTATCGTATTATAAAAACAGACGATTGGAACGCACTGCACTGATTGCTGCAGGCAAAGAGGCTTCAATATTTGAATATGGCAAACCAAAGCATTACCTGAGCCTGAAATATGGTATGTTGCTGGTTGGAATAGCAGTAGGTATAATTGTGGGTAATGTAGTAAGCGTTAGTACTGAGATGCCCGAAGAAATGGCATTTCTATCAATGATGCTATTGTTTGGCGGAGCTAGCCTGGTATTGTTTTATATTATTCAGAAAACAATGCTGAAAGATGAATAAATAGCTTTATTGAATGGTAAAACAAAAGGCTGCCAGTTATCTGACAGCCTTTTGTTTATTATATCAGTTTGATTTATACAAAACCTCTGGTTTCGGCAATGATAACAAGCAATTCCAGTATTTCGTCATCGCTTAATGCCTTACAGTTAAGCTTGGCATCAAAAAAATCAACATCCAATCGGCCCTTTTCGAAGTAATCACGAAATTGTGCACGTCTTTTATCTTGCACGGTGCACTCTTTTTTAGCTTCGTTTTCGCTCATGTGTTCTTCGTCTGCTACTACTTTTGCCCGCCAGCTTAAAGGCGCCTCCAGTTTCACATGGAAGGAGCGTTCAATGTTCTTAGTGATAGCTTCACCAGCTCGTCCTACAATAATTACATAGCCCTGCTCGGCTTCATCATAAATGTATTTGGCAATGGTGTTTTTAATGGTAGCATTACCCGGGTAAAAATCCTCACTGAAGAACAGTGCTAAGTCTTTAAAGAAACTACTGTGTTTATAGTCGCTCAACTGCTTTACCAGTGTTGTTGATAGTTTTAGCTCTTTGGCCGACTGCTCAAGAATTTCTTTGCTGATCCACCGCCACTCTTTGTTTTCACCGCTGGCATAGCTTTTTGCAGTGAGAATTTCCGCTAGCTTTTCGGCGATGCGTTTCCCGTGACAGCCATATTCCCGCGAAATGGTTATAACCGGTCCGGGTGTACCGATTTTTTTTGGAGGTTTTTCCTGCTTGCCTTCGCGGGCTCCCATGTATTTTAAAAACAGATTGTCCATTGCGCAGTTTTGGTTAGTTACAGCCAATAAGGTAAGAATATTTGACTAAAAAAGAAAGCGCTGATTGAAGTTATAGCAAAGAAAAAGGACAGATTGAGAAACCTGTCCTTACCCTTAATCAGTTCGTTAACTAAATCCAAAATCTATGAAAAAAAATCTACAATACAAAGATGAGGATTAATATAGTGAAGAGGTGTCAATCATCGTTAAACCATGTTAAAGATCAGAGTTGAGGGTAAAAGAAAAGGACAGATTGAG
>NZ_JAGUCN010000043.1 GCF_018271975.1 Carboxylicivirga mesophila | reverse complement strand
GGACTGGATAGATTTAAATTAAAATACGAGGGTTATAGACTAGCCATGAGTATATTAAACAATAATAATGGTAAAGGGTAGCTTGGTGAAGGGGGCAGGTTTGTGTGGGTTTATAATTTTAGTAATTAAATAGATTGCCTTTTAGTTAGGTAGAATGTTACAGCGAAGGCGGCCGCAGGTCGCCTTCGCTGTAAATGTCTTTGTAGTTCCCAAATGTATTTAAATGCCAACTATTTCAAATCTGGCGACTCATTGAAAAAGGTGTGCAATGCCATCTTTTTCGGCCCATGTGCCGCGTCTGTTAGGTCAATGCTGCATGAACAAAGCGATTGATGCTGGTGGTCGATAATAGATGGTACGGCTTAATGCAACAGCCTATTTATCATCCTAAAAGCCAAAATAATCTTATTAATCTGTGGAACTAATTAGGTTAAAGAGAGTTGTGTGATGGTATAATTAAATGCGTACTATTTGTTAATTATTTATCAATAGAAAGAAATAGTAATATGTATATTTGTAATAATAACAATCTGTCTATTTAAAAAATCATTATTACAACATCTAACACAAAGTATCATGAACGTATACTTGGAATACTTGATCTTGTTGACTGGTAGTTCGCTGCTGTATTTGCCGGTGGTATACTACATTGGTAAAAACTCCATTGTTTGGAAAGTGGCAATGTTCTTTTTACCCAGTCTGGCCATATTGGCCTTAACAGCGTTTTCTTTTGGGGTATCGCATAATTACTGGCTGTTTGTGCCGGCGCTTGGTGCCTTGTTTGCAACGGTTTATGTATTGCAAAAGGTCGTTAAGAAGCCTATCAGAGAATTACAGACCGTCATTTCAAAGTTGGAAGAAGGTGATTTGACTCAGGGAAAGGAGCTCAGATTAGCCAAAGAAAACAATGAATTTGGTGTAATCAGCCGTGATTTGCAAAATATGTCTGCCAAAATTTCGGAGATGATTCGCAATATGAAAATGGTTTCAGAAGAAATTGTGATACATGGCAATCAACTGTCCAGTTCGGCGAATCACTTAAGCACGGCTGCCAATACCCAAGCGGTAAATATTGAGGAGATAAGTGCCAGTATAGAAGAGGTTAATAGCAATGTGCAGCAGAGTTCTTATAATGCTAATAATGCCGGTATCATCTCCCAAAACGCAGAAAAAGGGATAAGAAATGTGGCTGATAACTCAGAGCTGGCCAACACCGCCATGCAAAAAATTAACAAGGAAGCCATGTCCATCAATGAGATTGCCCTCAATACTAAAATATTGGCCTTAAATGCTGCCATTGAGGCTGCTAAAGCCAGTGAGCATGGCAGAGGTTTTGCCATTGTAGCCCGCGAAGTTAAGAAGCTGGCTGAGAGCACTGAGATGATTGCCGAAACTATTACCAAAGAGGCCTCAATGACCGTGTCTCTCACCAGTGAATCAAACCGCTATGTGGCAGATACAGTGCCTGAAGTGCAAAAGACCATGACCATGGTGAGTGAAATTGCCAATAGCTCTCTGGAGCAAACAAAGGCCATGGAGCAAATATCGCTCTCTATGCAGCAGCTCAATGAGATAACCCAGGAGAATAGCGCCAGTAGCGAAGAGTTAAGTGCCAGTGCTACGCGTTTATTTGAGCAGGCTAATGAACTGAATAAGCATATAAATGCGTTTAAAGTGTAATTGGGTATAAGAGTAGTGAAATAAACAATAAAATATCAATGTACAGAAAGCCACTCCCTTAGGGGGTGGCTTTTTTTATGATCCGTCTAGAAAATTATGATAATATTGCTCGGGCATAAAATACCGAATATACTCTGTGGATTGGAGTATTTATAAATGTCAAATTTGCCAAAAGATAGATGAGAAATGTTAGATGTAATTGGGGATAATATCAGACAAAAAAGAAAGGAAAGAGGATACTCCCAGGAAAAACTAGCTTTTAAAGCGGGAATAGACAGGTCATACATGGGGTATATTGAAAACGGGAAATACAATATAACCATATTAAAATTGGCACAAATAGCTAGAGCCTTGGATGTGAGTATCTCAGATCTTATTTATTAACTTAAGGTTTTAGGATTGATGAAAGATTTGAATCAACTGATTGAAGTCACGTATCCTTACAATTCGTTGAAGGATATTCACACGGAAGACAGAACTGTTACAGCTACATTTGAGCAGGAACTATTTGACAATAGCCAAATTGCAGGTATTACCCTGGCTGAAGCAGGCCGTCACATTGCTATCTTGGGCAGTTTGGCGGTGGCTAATATTAATCCGGTGAAAGACAAACATTTCTATTTGGCTAGTAAAGCCACGTTAAGGCGGGTGCACGATAGGCCTTGCGAAGATGTGTTGTATAAAGGGGTTATGACCGCTAAAGAGTTTAACCGGAAGAATGGACTGGCCGAAGGGGCTATTTACGACCAGCAGGGTGAAGTGCTGTATACCGCCACGGTGCAGTATTCGGTGTTAACGGTGCAGTTATTCGAGCGTTTTTTCGCAAAATACAAGTCGGCAACATTTAAATCAGAAGGCTTTAGTCCCTATGGTGATGTGGTGAACCTGTACGATATGAATTTGTGTGTTGATAGCAGCTCCGCCTCTTTGGGGGAGGTGAAACCAGAATGGTGCCTCGGGCATTTTGACCATTACCCGGCTTTGCCGGTGGCGCAAATCAGCCAGGGTTTAATGAATTTGGCAGCGGCCCAAAATAAGTTGATTAGCAACAAAGACAAGAAGTACTGCATCAAAGAGGTGAACATGGATGCAGAGTCTTTCATTTTTGCGGGTCAAAAGTTAAGTTTTAGCAGTGATTACAATAATGCGCAGAAATGTTTCGACACCAAAGCCTATACAGAAGAGGTACAGGATGCCGTGTCGTTAAAATGCTGGATATATTAACAAAGATGTGGTTTCAGCGAGAATAAGCTGAGCAGGCTCCTTTATGACAGCTCAGCTTAGTAAAGCACATCTATTCATTAACCGCCCAAATCCAATGCTGGCTGGCGAGCTCCCTAATGTGCGCTTTTGTTTTCCAGGTGCATATATCGTGAGGTGGCAGCGGATGAATCGCATCTTTATTATTCAAAAGGTAATAAAGGTGCGATTCGTATTATAAGTAACTGTCAGACAGGTTTTATAGCTCTTGCATCACCAGGTAAACGGTATACGTCAGGTAAAAACCAAATAGTATAGCAGCCTCCCAGCGATCCAGCTGCTTACGCTTGCCAGTGAGCATCGAGGTAAACAGGAAGATGGTTCCGCCAATCAGTATTAACACATCCAGGTTAAACTTAGGATTATACTCAATAGGCTGTATAATGCTGCTGATGGATAAAATCAAAAGAATATTAAAGATGTTGGAGCCAATAACGTTGCCAATGGCTATGTCACTATTCTTTTTGCTGGCAGCAACTATTGAGGTCACCAGCTCGGGCAATGAAGTGCCGGCAGCCACAATGGTGAGTCCGATAATTTTTTCACTCACGCCCAATGTATCAGCAATACTCACACTGTTGGTAACCACCAGCTGACCACCCACTATGAGGCCTACGAACCCGATAATAATGAGACCCCATATTTTTAAGTTCGACTGGTGGGTGTCTGACGATGGCGTTGGCACATCGTGTTTCATTTGGTTAAAAACATAGTACAAGAAACAACCAAACAATATCAGCATAATTATTCCATCCAGTCTGCTGGAATAGCTGGGTGCTGCAAACAGAAAATCGTTGAGCAGGAACAGCAGCAGAATGGAGATAAACAATGAAATAGGTATCTCTTTCCATGCAGTGGATGATTGCACGCGTATCGGAAGAATGAGCCCCGATAGCCCTAGGATAATGAACAAATTGAAGTTGTTGCTGCCCAGTATGTTTCCCAATACAATATCCGAATAGCCTTTAAATGATGCGATACTGTTCACCACCAGTTCGGGCGCTGATGTGCCAAATGCCACAATGGTAAGGCCTATGACCAAATCCGAGACTTTGTGTTTGCGGGCTAATGCCGAAGCACCATCCACCAACCAGTTGGCGCCGAATATCAAGGCGGCAAATCCCACAACAACCAATAAAACAGGAGTAATCATACCAACATTTTTTATCAAATGTAATCGAAATCATATTCCGTTGATTGAATTGATGGTCTTTTTTCTTTTTGCGAATCATCAAAAGCATTGCGATGGCCGTTATTGCATGTTGAACGATGTGGCTTTTAACATTTGGCTCATTAATCAGTCCAGTAAATCGCGGTATAAGACGCCTTCTGCTTTAAGGTTCCAGGCCTTGTACACCTTGCCGCTTTCATGGCTGTGCAACACTTTTTCATAAGCCTTGGCCAGTTGTGTACTGTTAACGCTTGCATGGCCAATAATGGTGTCTGGTGCAGTTGTTACAACACCCGGACTGATCACGTTAATCTTTATGTCCCGTTCCAGCATAGTTGATGCGTGCTTGGCAAAGGCATTAACCGCTGCATTGACTGTCCCCAGCACTAAGCTGTTGGGATTGGGTACATCACTTAAAATGCCACTGGTGAGTATAAAATGTCCACCTTGGTTGATGTACTTCTGACCGATTAAAACCATATTGAATTGGCCCATCATCTTTTTATCAAATCCGATGGCGAACTCATCCTTGCCAATACTTTCCATAGGGCCGAAGTACCCGTCCTGGCCTGCCACCAAGATGACGGCATCAAATTGACCAATGCGCTTGTAAAAAGCTTCTATGGCATCACTGTCTGTGTAGTCCAACTGGTAATCGCCATCGGATCGGCTTACCCTTAGCACTTCGTGGCCCGACTTCTGCAGTACATCCACCAATGGCCGGCCAACATTTCCTTTATATCCTAAAACTATTATTCTCATTTTTCAATTATTTATGGTCTCATTCAAAACCTTTGTTAGTATATCCTCTAAATCGTTGTATGAAACTGCTCCACTCACTTTATAGCTTTGATTAATAATGAGCGTAGGTACGCTGTTGACGCCATATTTGTGGACGCTTTCCATGTCAACTTCAACAGCTTCCTGAGCTCGTTTGCTTTCAAAATCACGTTTGAATCGGTCAATATCCAGGTGCAGTGATTGGGCTACATCAATAAGTACAGCTGGATCATTTATGTTGCGACACTCACTTAAATGCGCTTTTTGCACAGCATCAAAATAGTCCCAATGGGCTTGTTCACCACCCTGGAATTCTGCCGCCTTACATGCCATCAGTGCCGGCATGGAGTAGGGGTAGTCAAAGGTTTTCTGCACCATCAGCTCAGCATTGATTCTGTGCTGGTCATCATTGGCATTAGCTGCTTTCCAGTGCTGTATTATTTGCCTTTTCCCTTCTTCTTTACTGCCAAATACCTGCGTTATTCTTTCTTTGTTGGGCGAAAGAGCAAAGCTGCGGTGTATGATTTCAATTTCAGGATGGTTTTCGGCAAGCTGCCTCACCCTTGGTGATAAGGCAAAGCACCAGGCGCATAGTACATCGTGGTAAAACTCAATGGTCACTTTTGTTGGTGTTTCTGTTTTCATCTTCTCTGTATGCATATTGTGTGTTGAGGCATAGGTATTAATTAACGCCAGGGCAATGCTTACGATTACTGGTAATTTCATTGGTTATGGTTTTATACTGCCTGCTTCTGAAACAGTTGTTTAATCATTAACCAAAATAGCATTGGGAAAAAGTGCATTGGAATAACCAGACCGGTGAATAATTCGGGGTGTACTGTTTCGGGGGGCAGGGGAGCGCCAAATGTGCCGTAAATAGAAATGAATGACAATATAAAAAACAGACTGGTGAAGATTAGATCTGTCTTGTTGCCTAACCAACTGAGCCGCTTCAATAACCAGTAACCGGCCGCTGCAATAACAGTACCTGCAATGCTGGAGATAAGTATCATAACGGGTTGGGCTATGGCCGAAAAGTCAACGCCCATATTAGATGAGTACACATGTAAATACATCACTGAAACAACACCTGCTAATAAGCCTGCCAGCAGGCCGTGGAATAATTCTTTTTTCATTTTTCGTTTGTTTTAAAATTATTATGCGACAAAATTATGCCGGCACAGGTGCCCGAAAAATGCCAAAATGTGCAATAAGAATACAAAACTGTGCAGAACGCTATTTTTTCAATAGATCCCGATAGGCTTGTGGCGAAATACCCTTTGTTTTAGTGAAGAAATTAGACATGTGGTAGGGCGTGTTAAATCCCATCTGGTAGGCTATTCCCTTAATGGTTTCGGAAGTAAACTGCAGTCTGCGGGCAATCTCAATATATAACCTGGAGGTTATGATCTCTTTGGCAGTTATGCCCAGGTATATTTTAATGATGTCATTAAGCTTCCGCGATGGTAAGTTCATTAATTCAGCATAGTCCTTTACCTGGTGCTTGCTGGTATAGTGTTTCTCAAGCAGTGTAAGAAACTTAGTAAGGTATGCTTCTTCTATGGTGTTTTTATTGAGGTCAATCAGCTCAGTGTTTTTGATGAATTGCTCCATCTTAAGCAGTAGGGTCTGAAGTAACAATGATAGTACCGGGTTAATGGCTGGCTCCTGCGACGTGAAACTTTCGGTATGCATGATTTGAAACAGCTGCCTGAATTCCTGCTGAGAGGCCTCAGGTATAATCAGCTGATTATGCATGTTAAAATGGTTATAGAGCAGTATGATACGGCATACCGAATCGATGGAGGAGGTAGGGAAGTCGCTGTCATCAAACAGCAGGTAATACCCTTCAATGTGTGCATGGTCGATACTTAGCTTTTGATTTTTACCCACTGTTAACAACTGACCAGGGCCAAGCTCAAAGGTTTTGTTATCAATAGCCAGATGGCCATTGGCTTTGGTTGCCCACACAATGCAATGGTGGTCATTAGTCAGAGGCAGCTGAGTGCCTGAATGATATGTGTTAACGGTAATCAAATAGCTCGTGTTAATGCATGTAATCGCAAAAGTACAACATTGCCGGCATTACACCAGCAATTAACACGATGGTGTGTTATATCCGGCAAGTGCTTGCTTCGTATTTGTTTAAGTTGCGAACAGGCAGACTCTATCACTGTATCGTCCTCATTTCGTTATAAACCTGCTTTTTAAACACGAAATAAAAGATAAAGTACAGCGGCGCACCCAGTATGTAATACATAATGGTGCCGTTGGTGTTGTAATTGTTCCCAATGAGCTTGTAAAGCCTGTTGTGGTCGAGCAATGATTTTATAATGAAAACAAAGTAGATGATTAACGATAGCCATGAACCAATGACAACCAAAGTGAGGATGGAAGGAGCTATTTCGGCGATAAACCCGGGAAGCAGGTTGAATGCAATAACTGCACAATAGGCTATCAGGGCCAGTTTTGAAGAGCGGAAGAATGAATCGAAATACCTGCTGGCTTCCTCAAATCGAGTATTCTCAAAGTTACCAGTCATTTTAAGGTCCTGGGTGCTAATGCCCCGTTCCTCGAGTATGGTGATAGCGGCCTGGCGTATTTCAAGGTCATAGCCATATTGCTTGTAGTTCTTAACAACATCCATCAGTTTGCTGTTATCCAGTGTTTTTAACTTATCAGTGCTGCCTGGCATGGTTTTGTAGATTTTTTGCGTTAGACGATAATGAAGATATAAGTGTATTAGTTTTTTGCTGCTGATGCATGCTATAAGAGAGCCGAATCTTGGAATAAATTATGCTTTCCCTTGAGCTTCTGCTCTAACTCCCTCACTTTCTTTTCCAGGCCATAAAATACCCATTGCCACTGCATAAAAAGCCATCCAGTGACCTGAAAATCCACGTATCGTATTGGCTTCCATCTTAAAGTATTCCGCTTCTGTTAGCTCGCGGATAATTTCTCCATGATTATGCAACACATATTTTCCATCTATAATATCAGGCATTCCAGCCATGCTGGCTTGCATAAATAGTATGAAGTTGATGGCCATGTAGGCAAAGAAGAAGGCAGAAATAGCCACCACTGCTGGGGGAGTACCTTTAAACAGGATGCCATAAAACTGCTTTGGCGTCATATTGGATTTAAAACCTTTCTGTTGTAACTCAGGATGCTTTTTAAGAGTGAGTATGGCCGGCAGCCACACAACAAATACCCCGGCGTGTAATGCCCACACATAAGGTACTGTGTCGCCAATATAAATGCCGAGCAAAGAAATAACATGGACCATTAGTCCTAGTACCAGGCCTAGTGCGGCCATAAAGAAGAAGATTTTTTTCATCGTTTTATTGTTTGCTTGAGTTTGTTTAGATAGGTGGCTGTAACTACAAATCTTACAAGATGTGTTGGCTCGCTTAATTTTTATTGGGTTCCACTCTTATTTTGAATGTTTCAAGTATTGGCCTTAATTCTCGGAGTTTTTCTTGGTAATTCTCAATATCATAGACCGTAGTTTCAAGGAGATAAAACGTATCTGATTTATTTCTTTGAACATAGTAAATCAAAGATTTATGGTTTTCTATCATATTACTAGTGGTATCTTTTACTTCTTCGTACAACGTCCAAAATGATTCAAGTCCATTTATTCTAGCCTTTCCAATCTGAATGATATTAAAGTGATTATCAGTATCAAGATTCTCAATTTCTGCAGCAAAGTATTCCCTTAGTGAGGTAAAATGTGTCTTGTATTCGCAAACATTAACTATTCCATTCTGATGAAAATTAATCGTTGTATCAGATGCAACGACGCCTTTCACTGAATCAATTATATTCTCCGCATACATCCAGTCTTTTGGTAATTCTATAGAAAATCGATTGTTTTTGTCAATGAATACTTTTGAATATGCGATGATGTCATTTGTAGTGTGTGTAAAAATATCATTATTAATACACATTCCATTAATTTGATCCTCCTCATTTTTACAAGATGAAACCGCAACCAATAGTGATATTAATATATTAATGGCAAGAAGTTTTCTCATTTATTTGTCTCTTTTGTATTTCAATAGGGAGTAACGGGTCTGAAATGTATTATTCGGTTTAGTTATTAGACAGGTTTTTTATCTCAAGTAATCTCTTCCTTACAATAATCTTTAAAATAAGAATTAAAACTGCACAGGTAAGTAAGCAAGTTCCAAATACTAAATATGCTAGTGTTTGGTTTTGTTGATATAACATGGCACCTAGGAATAGTAATTGATTTGAGATACCCATTATCAGATAAGAAATTCCCTGAAAAAGTCCTTTTCGTTTGATTGGTGAACTTCTATAAATAGTATAAAAAATTGTAGGTGATATTAATGTCTCAGCTATTAGCAGTATTACAAAGGATTTTATAAAAATGGTACTTGGTTCAAATATTTGAGATAGTGAATTATAACATGCTAATGATATAAAAACAAAAGAACAAAGAATAACGCCTACTAGAATAATATTTAAAACCATAGCCCATGTTAATTGCTTTGTCCTTGCAATTATAATGGCAAAAACAGTCAATAGAATAATGGAAATATAGCTATCGAAATCTTTGAAAGTTTGACTAAGCTGATAACCATTATCCATATAATCCTTTACTGAATATGTAAAAGTTAAATCATTCTGATTAAGTGCAAACCGGACTAATATTCCTATGATGAGAATTGAAAATAAGATAACCGCATTTAAATTCTTGATTGGACGACTTTCTATGTTCTCAACTTTATCAGGTGCAAGTTGAGCAGAAATAACCTTAAATCTATTGAAAAGAACTAAAGAAATTAAGCCAAAAACAGATGCAAATACAAATACAGAACTATAGCCTAAATTGTTGCGAATAAAGACAGACAACAATGGTGCAATGAAACCACCAGCACTGGTTATAATTGAAAACAGAATAAAACCTGACAGGCCAATTATTTCATTATTCTTTTCGTTGTATATATTTCCTAAAAGCACAATAATATTAGGCGAAACGAGTCCAATACCTAATGCAAGAATAATTAAAGTTGTCATAGTCGCGGCAATGGCATTTGGGAGAAAAGCTAGTAACAAATACATTGCGGCTATGATTATGAATCCCGTTGTAACAATTTTAACTCTATTGCTTATATCCCCAATAAGTCCTGAGACGATAGACATAATGAAAATGGCTCCATAGAATATGCTATAGTATACTCCGGCTGTTGTTGCTTCAATATTTAATGAATCGGTTAAATATATAACCAAAATAGACATGACTAAATAAAAGGATATCCTTTCAAATAGTTTTGAGAGAAGTAAAATTGAAATACCTGTTTTCTGTTCTTTTTCTAGGGTTGTAGTCATTTGTTATTTTTTTATTTCTAAAGAGCACTGTGTCTCGGGTAGTTTTTTTACTAATTCTTCGATAATCATAACGATTCTAAATCCAACTCTTGGGTCAGGAAGTTGAAAATCCTGTGCTTTATTCACTACGCATTCATCAATTGTATTATCCCAGCTACCGCCTTTTATGATTCCAGAATCTGTTATTTCCGCAACATTGCCAATTACATCAAATAGACCAAGTTTATTGGCTTTATAATTTCCAACTACGCTTGTTGTCATAGCACCGTCTGCAGCATATTCATATTTAGATTCTTTTGACCATTGGTTCCTAAATTTGACATTCGCGCAATACTTGTCTTGATTTGGCTCATATGCAAAGTGTCCATACCAAGGCAAATTATGTCCTGACAGAACGGCAGCCATTTGATTCCATTCTTGTTCGGTGGGAAGTCTAAATACAACTTTTTTATATTCTCTTTTTTCAGATGAATTGTATTTATCGGTTAACCATTTGCAATAATCTGTCGCCGCTTTTTTTGTGATGTTTACTACTGGATATTTATCAAAACCTGGATGCCAAAAATATTTCTCAGTCCATGGTTCTGTAAAGGCATTTGGAAAAGTTTTTGTCCATTGGGTTGTGTCAGGAAAATTTTCTTCAAATTCTTTTATCTTGTTTTGCTTTTTGATATCATTTAGATAATCCCTGAATTCCTTATTTGTTACTTCATATGCAGAAGCATAAAAACGATGCGAAACTTCTTTAAAATTTTCGTCAAGTCTGGTTTTCTTTGGTTTTGATGCACTTAAAGCCAGTAAAGCAATAAGACTTAAGACGATTAAATTCATTTTTTTAATTTCCATAACGTTTCTATTTTGGTTATTTAAATCTGTTTTTTGTGGGTTATGGGAAATGTTCCCAATGTTGGCTAGATGAAGCGTATGGAGATTGAACGTGCCAACCTTCCAAAACACTACTGAGCCAAAGCTTTTATTTGTTTTTACCTTTTCATAATTAAAGTCAAATCAAAGATTTGGAAGTCTTCAATAGCCCCACCCAACTTCTTAAAAATCACTGGTTCCATATGCTTTATTCTAGCGTGTTAGGTTTAGTTATTTATCCAGTTCATATCATTTAATTTGAAACTATTTTTATCTAGTTCCATCTTTTTTATAATTGTATTAAAATTTGAGTATTTGGTTTCAAGAAGGTAGGCTTCTTCATTACTAATATGAGACTTGCTACCAATATAAATCTCCTTAATACAGTCTTTATTAATTTCAACAATTCCGTTCTCAGAGTCTTTAAAATTTGTTTTGCGAATATTTGTCCTTAGTCTTATTTCTTTCTCATATTCCCAATGTATAGATTTATTGGAAATCATATACTCAAGTGCTTTATTAGGACTTAAGCAATAGTTAATTTTCTCAAAATCATGAGAGTAATTTACTTTTGATAAGATAAAGTCAATAGAGCTGCTTAACAAATCTAAATCAAAGCCAATACAAAAACCGCTATGCTTATCTGCGTAATGTGACCACATTAAGATTTGATTATACAACTCACTGAAGCATGATATTTTTAAATCATTTCTTAAAAAAGAAAGTGAGTTCCTTATTGTTTCATTGTCACTATTATAAAGATTTGAAAGTAGTTTTTTTTGTTCATGAAGAGGTAATTTATCTTCATCATTTTCAAATTTTAAAATCCCAATTTTAATTTGTTCCTCAATAAACTCTTTTGTTATATCATATTTTAAGAGTTCATCATAGCAGTCGAAAGGATCATTAAAATCATTTGGAGAAGAAAATTTTAAGGTATTGTCAAATAGAATTCTCATTCCATCTTCCTTATTTACATACTTATAAATGTATTTATTTGTGTTCATCAGTTTTAATTAAACCTAACGGCCCTGCCGCATGGCGCTGTAGCAGATTTGCGTTGAGATTGTCCGTCCGAGAGGACGAGACTATCGAGGCGGGAATCTGCCCACCCAAAGTGAGCTGAGC
>NZ_JAGUCN010000042.1 GCF_018271975.1 Carboxylicivirga mesophila | reverse complement strand
TCATTATAACCAGAGCCATTGTACAGGTTAATAACCGTACCGGCCTCTGCTCCTGTCATACCAATAAAGAAAAAAACATCGTTAACAGTTTTGGCTGTCAATATAATACTTCCACTACCAACGCCACTGCTAACCACAATTTCCGTTGTATTGGAAAGGTAGCATGCCATGCCAGCTGTAGTTGTATGTGTTGCATCTGAAACGCCATTAATAATTGCATCACCTGATGCATCAGTTGTACCTGTTAGTCCATCAATACTTACTGTGGCTCCCTCAATAGGATTTGTACCATCCGTAACATTAACAGTTACTTGTCCCACCATATTGCCCAAAATCAATAGAGTGACAATCATAAACATTGTAAATCTTTTCATAGTAGAAATTTTTAAATTATTAACGAGTGATGAAGGTTTGGCTATGAGTAAAAAAGGCAATAGTGAAAAGAGGTATTACACCATTGCGCTTTTAACCACTCCTAACCAACCATATAAAGATTTATTCTATTCTTCATCAAATGAGATAGGTATCAATGCATTAAAGTCTGTTACAGTATGACCCATTGAAGATGGTGCGATATTCTCTTTCACCCATAATGAGTTGGTGATATCGAAATAGCCAGCTTCAACATATACAGTGTATTGCAATCCTTCAATAGAGCCTTTGCAACTATTTATAAGACCGTCTTCCAGACTTCTTATATACGCCTGACCATATGTATCATGCACAAATACAGGCTGCTCGGGAATGTTGCATGTAGATGCACGTGTATTTAATACCACTTTGATTGGTATACCAGCCATTGTCCATAGTCCATCGACGTAAATTGAGTATTCATCATCTCCGGGCACAGTGCTAACTGGATAATTGTATGGTCCGAAAACGCTGGAATTCTCATAGATGGTATAGTTGCCAACAAAGGCATCACGGTCGAATGAACAGAACTTAAACAAATCCAGTGTGTAATATTTATTGTAATCAGCAATACCTTCGCTGTCTGCTGTAATTTTAAAAACTGCAGTCCTCCCGTCCGGACTAACGCCATTGTATAAGCCGCGCACCTCAAACGATCCAATCGTTTCATTGGCAGGAACTGTAATGGTATTGGTCACCAGTTCAAAATCGGCACCTTCAGCAGCTGATGATTGCTCTGCTTCAACTTCTATTTTATAGATGCGGTCGGTACTCAATACCGTGCTGGTGCCAATTTCAATAACAACAGTTGGATTCGTCTCATCTACAATTACACTGCCTGATGTCTCGAGAAAATAAGCCTCATCAGGTCCATTATAGATACCCACTTTATTTTGATCACAAGCGAACAGTAATACACTTGCCACCATGAATAGATAAATATTTTCGAGTATTTTCATTATCAAGATTTTATTAGATTAGTAACCAGGATTCTGTTGTTCCTTAATATTTGGATTACCATTGATCTCGCTGGTAGGAATTGGCCACTGCCATCGATAGTCATCGCCCAAAATCTTCAAATCATTGGCAGCTGAGGTATTTTCCTGGGGACTACGTTCAAATCCAAGCCCGAAGCGCTTTAAATCATGATAGTAAAAGCCTTCAAAAATGAGTTCACGAATGCGTTCCTCAAAAATAAATTGCTTCAACTGATCTCCAACTGCACCAATACCGTTATGGTTAGCAATGCGTGCAGTAAGCAGCACATCCAAAGCATCACGCGCTTCCTGGCCTTCATCCTGCATAGCATGTGCTTCGGCTTTGATCAGGTACATCTCCGCCAATCGCATAGGTTTCGGCATATTCATTCCTTGCGTGAATGGAAATGTTGGATTAGTCGGATACTTGTTAACCATGTATGATGGCCATCCATGCCCTGTATCACCATAAGTAAAATAAGTTGTAAAACGAATATCATTATTGACATCATAAAGGTTCAGTAACCAGTCAGCCGGTATGTAATCTGGTTGAGGTAGCGTACTGGTGTTGTTACGGTTACCAAAGTTATAACCTGGAGCAGAGCCCAAATCTGTTTCGGTATAACCGACCTTCCAGATAATTTCATCACTAAAATCGCGTAACCACATATTCTGAAAGGCTTCACCTTCTGCTAATATGCAACCACTATTATCAATTACTTCAGATGCATAAATGATAGCATTGTCATAATCTTTCATATCGAGATATACGCGGGCTAATAAACCATTGGCAAAATGACTCGTGAAGGTGACATTATCGGCTGAAGGATTGGCTGGTAATAGGTCCAGGGCCTGTTCCAGATCCTCGATGATATTGTGATACACATCCTGTACTGTATTGCGATGTGGTGCACCTATTTCATTAACGGTTATATAAGGTACACCCAAATCCTGCGTTGCCGATGAAGCCTTGTATGTTTTGCCGTAGTGGCGAACCATGTTATAGTGTAATAGTGCTCTTCCAATTAAGGCTTCACCTTTAATACGGTTTATTTCATCGCTATCACCTTCCAGGTTGTCGATATTATTTATGAGGAAGTTACAGTTATAGATGCCACCGTAGTGGTTACTCCATAAACCACTAACTTCCGATACACCCGGTTGAATATTCCAGGCATACATATACCCCATCTGATTGGTAAAACCAGAGGCTGCCAGCGAGGCATCAGTCATTATATCTGTTAAGACTGTCAGGTTTTTACCATAGGATGAACTGGACATGAAACGTGCATATACGCCATTAAGCATCGTTTGAGCATCCTTCACATTGGTCAAAATATCACTTGTTGGCGTACTGTCATGTGGTTTTAAGTCAAAAAAGCTTTCACACGATACCAACGACAGGCTTATTAAAAGGCTAAATAAATATATTATCTTCTTCATTATTTCGTATCTGATTGTTTAAACACCTGTTAAAAAGATAAATCAATACCCAATGTAACGGTACGGGTATGCGGATACATATTGGCCTCAGCTGAGCCATAGTATTCCGGATCCATCCCTGAATATTTGGTCCATGTCAACAGATTTTGTCCCTGAGCATAGATTCTGGCCGAGCGGAACAGAATTGATTTTTGTACCAGGTCGGGATTGAAGTTGTAAGCAACAGTTAAGTTCTTTAAGCGCAGGAACGAAGCATCTTCCAACAGTCGCGTATCAAACTGGTTATCCTGATGAGCAGGAGAAGGATGAGCCACTACATCACCCGGCTGCTTCCAGTAATCCAGCATTTCTGTTGTTTGATTATAAGCGGCAAACATACCATGCGATTCAATAAAATAGCGGGTATTATTGATCATCCACTTATCAGCCATCCATGAGAAAAAGGCTGAAAGCGACAGGTTTTTGTAACTAAAGGTTCCTGTAAATCCACCTGTCCATGGAGGTAACCATGACATACCCTTTTTAATCACGCGGTCATTGTCGCTGTATGTATCTGTTACACCACCATTAGCTGTATACCAAAGTCCTTTACCATCAGCTGCCGAAACTCCGGCCCATTCAGTCATATAAAAAGTACCATACTGCTCACCTACTTTCAATATGGTTGTTCCATTATCTATTTCCTGCAGATTATTATACAGCTTAGTTATCTTATTGATGTTATAGGAAGCATTGGCATTGAGGTTAAATTTGAAATCGTTGAGTGTAATCAGATCGGCATTAATCTCTAACTCAACTCCTGAATTCTGCATCTCGCCAATATTTTCCATACGTCCTGACACTCCTGAAGTAAGTGAGTAAGGAATAAAGAATAACATATCAGTTGTTTGCTCCCGATAAACATCTACTTTTGCCCGGTATTTACGCAGGAATGCCATTTCCAGTGCCACATTGGCTTTCATCACCTTCTCCCAGGTTAAATCCGGATTCTCATATTGTATAAATACACTGGCGCTCTGGTTCATGTAAGTTCCATAGCTCCACAAATCCTGGTGCTGGTAGTTACCAATATTGTAGTTACCTGTTTCTCCAATGCTGGCACGAAGTTTTAACTGGTCAATCCATGAGATATTCTTAACAAATGCTTCTTCCTGCATATTCCAGCCAATACCAGCTGACCAGAAGGTACCCCAGCGGTTATTAACACCAAAGCGTGATGAACCATCACGTCGGATTGACATATCAACCAGGTACTTATATTTGTAATTATAAGCCAGATTGGCAAAAAATGAAGCCACATTATAGTCCTGATTATTCCCGCCCCAGCTATCAATTTCAGAAGTAACATCAAGTACCTTCAGCTTGTTGTTGGGAATATTGTTTGCCTGAACATTAAAAGTCTGGTAGTTATTGGTAATTATCTCCTGACCTGCCAGAATATTAAAGTCATGAATTTGATTTACATTGAAGTTGTAACGCAAGGTATTGGTTGGTGTTAACCTGAAGTTGCGTGTGAAAGAGCGATACACCTGTCCGTTTGGTCCAGCCCCCCAATCAGAATCAGGATTAAGGTAGTTGTTATAGGTGTAATCATAAAAGTCAACTCCTATGTTTGTTTTCAATACCAGGTGTGGTAATAGTTCATACTCAGCAAACAAACCTCCCACTATTTTGAGTCGATCGTTCTTACTGTCGTTCAACATCAATTGTTCAATTGGATTGGCCCATGGTAATCCTTCGTTGTTGTAGCTACCATCATCGTTGTAAGCCCGTAAGTATGGATTTAGCAGACGTGCTGAGAAAATTGGGTTATAAACATTTGTACCAGCTTCAATTGTATGGTTGAAACGTTCGTATCCCAGAGTAAAATTTATACCCATTATGGCTTTATCACTAAGCTGATTATCAAGGTTTACACGCATGGTGTAGCGTTCAAAATCACTTCGGTACTGGATACCCTCCTGATTGAAGTATCCCCCAGAAATATAATATCGTGTGCGACTGTTTCCTCCTTGCACCGATAGCTCATGACTCTGTGTAACAGCATCGCGCAAAACCACATCTAACCAATTGGTATTTATTTTAAGCAGTTCGAGCCGTTCTTCAGGTGTATATGTTTTGATACCAAGTTCTTCTTCATACTGAATCTTTTGCTCAGTATTCATCATCGAGAAATTATCATTGGCAATCTTATTGACCCCATATTGCCCGCGGTACTGAATTTTAGCACGTTCCATCTCTTTACCCCTTTTGGTGGTAATCACAATAACACCATTGGATGCACGCGAACCGTACAATGAGGTGGCCGTAGCATCTTTCAAAATAGAAATGTTTTCAATATCATTTTGATTAAGTGCACTAAATTGACCGGCCGTAATTGGAATACCGTCCATAATGTACAACGGATCGTTGCCTGAACTTAACGAACTAATACCACGGATGCGAACAGTAGCTGCCGAACCTGGGGCACCAGATGAACCAACGCTGACTACACCTGGTGCCTGTCCTTGTAATACCTGATCGAAACTGGCCACGGGTATCTGTTCAATTTTTTTGGCATCAACCACCTCAACCGAACCGGTATATGTACCTTTCTTCTTAATACCATAGCCCGTTACCACTACTTCATCAAGATCTGTAGCTTCCTCAACCAACTCCACACTTATAGTTGACTGACCAATTAATTGAATTTCCTGCGTTTCATAGCCTATAAAAGAGTACTGCATAACAGTAGCATCAGCTGGTACCGAAATAATATATGAGCCGTCTACCATTGTAATTGTACCAATGGTAGTGCCTTTGGCTATGACTGTAACGCCCGGTATAGGTTCTCCTGTAGTTTTTTCTATCACAACTCCTTTAACTGTCTTATTTTGTGCACATACACCACCAATAGTCAGCGCAAAAAAGAGCATAAAAAGTCCTATAGTCTTTTGCATAAAGATTATTTTTAATAACGAATTGAATAAAGTGTCAGCCTCATTGGATTTTATTCTGAGGCTCTTAAACCATGATTGTATTCCGCTTACTCGATGATTATTGGAATTTCATAGCTTGAATAGTTGAGATCACTATCCACTACAAGCAAAACAAAAGCATAATCACCTGCTTTGATATCAAATGGAATAGTTGGTTCAAATAACCATTGGTTTTCTATACGATAGGTCATCTGTGCATTAAGAGTAATAGTCTGTTCCGGTGTCCATGGATCATCCCACCCTTTTAATGATTTTAGTTCCTTCAAATAGGCTGTACATTCTTTGAGTCCTGTTCCAGACTCAAAATCAGCTGTAAGCATAATGGTGCTACCCCGCTGATACAATTGCCCTTCCGCAGGTTTCTCTATTACAGCCACGGGTACATTATCTAATGTTGAATCGTCTTTATCGGAACAACTCATTCCAATCAAAACCAACCAAAATGCCAGTGCATAATATCTTAGTTTGTGTGTCATAAATTAAATGTATTTTAGTTGTTCATTGAATTTAGGGGAGTCAAGCCATCATCACTTAGTACTTTTTTAAAACAACTGCGTTCCGTTGAACGCAGTTGCCTCTCCTAGTTAACTTGCATTAACCCCCTGTCTATTTCCTGGTAAATTTTGTTGTTGTTTGGTTTCCTTCATTATCAGTTAATACAATGATGTAGATACCAGTTGACAAACCACCTACTCCAACACTATTAATCTGATTACCATTTAATTGCCTAACAATGATTCCTGTCAATGCATAGATGGTTACTGAAGTAATAACTGACTCACTATGGATTTGAAGCACATCAGATACCGGATTTGGATAAACCTTAATGCCATATCTCTCTGTATCGCCAATACCGGTAGCAGCATCCTCTTCCAATAATAAAACAAACTCATTAGGCGATATACCACTTATCCATTGTTGTTCAACTGTTAATCCCTGATAGCCTGGTGCAGTAACAGTAAATGCATAATAGTTATCCCCGCTAATGTCATTTAATACTATCGTTCCTGTATTATCAGTTGTTCCATTATAGCTATTTATACCATTACTGATACTAATATTGGCTCCACTTATTAAGGCATTGGTACCTTTATCTTTTATTATAAACTCAGCACTAGAATTAACAGTTCCAACCTGCATCAATATCTCTTTAGTATTATCATGTGCCTGACTTATCCACTGATATTCTTCACTGTAAAGAAGGTAATTAGGTGACGACACTTTATAATTATAATAAGTACCTCCTTCAATTTCCATGAAAGTGACTATACCATCCGCATCTGAGACTGCACTATAAGAATAAATGCCATTATTTAGCTCAACATTGGCGCCTGCTATACTCTCCAAAGTACTGCCATCTTTAATTGTTAATTGAATATTCGCCACAGGAAACATACTTTCATCCAGCGTATGCTTCCAGATATTAGTAGCTGTTCCATTATATTCTATTTGATATAAATCATTACCTACAGCCATCAAGTCAATCGAGTTAGCCTCTGTCAGAGCAAAACTTGAACCATAATACAATTCATAAAGAATGTACTGTACGCCTTTGGTTATATGCGTATAGTAGCTTCCCGAACCGTATTTGTCAAATGTATAAGCCAGGCAACCATCTCCTAATGCTACCATATCAGCCATAATATTAACTTCAGCCAAATCATTAGGCTGAGGATTATCCTCATCGAGATTTAGAGAGTATAACCTTGATACCCCTCCTGTAGGAGTGGCAACGAAATACAAGATACCTCCACTTAACACCAGGTTAGAAATATCATCAGTCTCATTTTCAGGATTGATATTTACTAACTGCACATCTGTCGGACCATCAATTATAGCCACTTTAGTAATTGAGCTATTGAATTCATCTTTGATTGCGACAATACGTTCCTGGTAATTCACAAGTTGAGCAATTTTGAATGATAACGGACTTCCGTTATTAACCGCAGTATAAGTACCATCGACAGCGATTGCCGTTAATGGTCCCGGCTCATCTCCACCCGAAGTATTTAAGGTATAGATATAATCGGTAGTAGCAGTCATATGCACCCATGAGTATGACTCATTGTTACTTTGTGCCAATAGGCTTATATTTGAGCCTGCTGCATTATAGTTTATTGCAAATACACTGGAGTAAGTCCCCATGGTAGATTCCATACCAGCCATAATATGCACTTTACCATCAAACACACAGCTCTCCAGCTCTCCATCATTGGTTTGGTTTGTCATCTTAACAGCCTTACCAAAGCCAACATTATGTGTAACTTCATAGGTACCCAGGTCTGTGCCATCTGACTCATATACAATCGCATTGTAGCCCCTGGCAGGCATATCATCGGTTGTACGGGCCAAATAATAATAACGCATAGCTGTGGAACCGCCATAATTGTGACGGATTACATTTGTTCGTGCTTCGGTTCCGTAGGATGCATGTCCACCAGACCAGAAAACAGAGGCAGAGCCATCATTTAACAATCTGATATCCAACCCTTCTGTCTCCGATACATTATTTCCGTAATAAAAGGCCATGTCAGCCCCTTGCCACCCAACTAACTTACTAGCTGATGCAGCCTCTAACGATTCAGCTGTTGACCATGTTTCTCCATCAGGCGAATAAACAATAACATCATCAGAACCTTCATTACCGAGGTACACAAGACCATTTACATATGGCTGTATTTCTGTCACTACCCCTGTTAATGAATTTTTGACAAATACATTTTGGCTGGGAAGGCCAACCTGCGCCAAACAAAAAGTATGAATTGCCATTAGCGCCAATAATAATAGTGTAAATCTTTGCATGTGTGTTTATCTTTTTGGTTAATAAAAGTGTTGGTTAATTGAAAGATGACCTCCGGTTCCGTTGTACCGGAGGCATCATCTCACCTGTAGTTTTGCGATATGTCTTTAGTGTTATTTTCAAGGCTGTTTCCGGCACGAATCAGCCTTTATCGCTTTGTAAACTTTTGTGTTATGCTAGTATTATCATTTATTACTTCGATGAAGTATAGTCCTGGTGATAAATCAGCTATACCAATAGCCAGTTTCTTACCGGCAAATGCGGTATCAGCTGTTTTCAGTACCCTGCCATCTGTATTGGTAATTCTTACCATAGCTTTCTGCGCCAACTCCGTAACCAACTCCAAATTGATTACCTCTGTTGCCGGGTTAGGATATAACAAGAGATTGTCCGCTTCATTATCATCAATACCAACGCGGTGTTCAACAAATACATTAAAACTGGTTTCAAGAACAGCTCCATGTATATCGGTTGCAGTTATATTCATAGTTCCTGAACCAAGACTTAGTGGTTTCATTATTAAACCAGAGCTGGTTATAAAAGGAGCCATCACTTCATCATTTATCCATTGAAAGTCGAACACCACGGGTTCACCATCTGGGTCAACAATATGGTCATGCATATTAATTTCGTATCCTACCGTACTGTCAAGCACCAGGTATTGATTGCCAATTTGATTGAGTTCTTCTGGTTTACGATTGACATTTGAAACGGCAATATCCAAGATAAATTCAGATTCATTTCCATAGCTGTCAATTCCTTCAACTACTACCTGATGGATACCAGCCGCTTCATAATCAGCCTCAAATATGACTTCCATCTTTTTATCGTTAATAATAGCCGATACGTACTCATAATCTTTCTTCAGTTGAAGTGTAAAGTCATCACCTTCATCATCATAAGCAACAATGGTATGATGTAAAGTATCACCTTCGTTAATGGCATAATATACACTTTTACCACCCTCAAATTGTGGCCCTTTATTCCGACTTAGAGTAACTGGCATTTTGGCAACTGGCGTTACCGGATCATTGCTTTTCACTACCATGTGGGCAACATTAATCCCTTGCTCGGCATATTTTGCAATGAACTTCAAATCAATAGCAATTTCATTTCCAGGCTGAATAGTATCCAACGGATCCGATGTAAGTACAGCCCAAATATTGGAAGAATAATCCTTCTCTGCAGCTTTCATCAGCCACCCCATACTTTCATAACCATTTTCGACCAGCTCAAACATTGCTTCATCATTTCCAAAGTAATAACGATGCTCTACAGGTTCTTCTACATCTACTTTACCTTGTGGATAATTCAAGGCTTTATCGTAGCGAAAAACGATGTAAAACTTTTCATTCGGATAGAACAACAGATTCTTGCTCAATTCAAACGTCATAAAACGTCCTTCATCACTCGGATCTGACTCTGACAAGGTGAAGGATTCTGTATGCAATAATTCTGCATCAAAAATGGTTTCTGCACCGCCATATACCATAACTTCAACAACGGCATCAACAGCCTCTCCCCAGCCAATCCAACTCATAGCATGCGTCAGGTTAAAACCATCTGCAGGAGCCCAAAAGGCAGTTGCTGTATAAAACCATGCACCACCTCCAAAACCAATCATTCCTGTTGGCGCATCAAAGTTATCATGCTCCAGAATCCTGTTATAATCGACTCTTTCTAACCCCTCAAGGTTAGTACTCTTTAACGAATTAAAATCTGTTGATTGGATAGCTGGCGTTAGCGCAGTACTATGCGCAGATAACGTTTTTGCATTTGTCAATACATCCTGACCAGAAGAACGTTCAAATTCAAAGTCAATAGAATAGGTTAGTTCAGCCTTACCTGCCAGATTATCAATTGTAACACTTCTTTCAATTATTTCATCAGCTGTATTGGAGGTAACCACAATACCTTCAGATTGAATATTGATAACAGGTGGATGAGTATATATGGCCGATACAGGTATCTTATAAATACCACCTGGCATGTCAGTTGTAACTAAAATAGTATCAATAACATCAGCTGGCGATTCTGGTATTATTCTTAGATTAAATGTTTCACTATTGCCCGGTTTAAGGTAATAGTTCAGGTTTTTACGTGAAATATCAATCCATGGATCATCCGCAGCTGAAGAGCCCCATTGTGCCTGACTACCCATCACTGTCAGACCTGTTGCCCTGTCCTTCAGGCGCATAAAACTAAGTAGTATTTTCTCCGTACCAACATTATTCAAAGTGAAGTTCATATCATAGACCTTTGGCTGAGTACTGCCATCCACTTCACTGATCTCATCATAGATAAACAACTCATCAAACTCTAATGTATCATGTAATTCTATCTTTTTGTCACCAATAACAGTCATGGTAACCGGCAGATTATAATCCGGAGCATCAGGTGTATTATTAGTTAGGTATAATGTTTCCTGATAAGTACCACCATAGATGCTTCTTGCATCATAAACTAAATCAAAATGCTTACTTGAGCTGGCTGCAATCTCATATTCCTCAACGGGCACAAAAGTGATGACAGAACCATCTTTGATCAGGTTGGCAACAAACTGAGATGGTGAATAGCCCTTTGTTCCGTCCTTGTTCTCAATACCTGCAACACACCACTGTGTTGTGGCTTCTTCCCATGGGAAATGGTATAAGAATTTAATGTTGCCATTCTTATAGATAAGCACTTCGAATGATACCGGATACCCCATACTGAATAAATTCATATAATCCTGGAACAGGATCACAACCTTGTCGGCATATTCCTGATAATACGTACCGGTTGTTGGGTAATATTCAAGAAAAGCTGGTCCGATAGGGCCCCATAGCGGCGCTATAAAATTATTGGGAACATCAGCATGAGGAATCAATTGGTTAGGTCCAAATGAAAAGATCTCATCATGCTTGTCAAAGGTGATCATTCCGTTATAACTAATATACAGGGTATCTTGCATTTCACCGAAGAACTCAAACTCAAAAGGCAGCTTTTCGATTCGCCAGAATAATGATGGTTCAAACATGTCACCTTCCTCTAACTTACGCCCTGTCTCCCTGATGTCTATCCAGTTATCGTAGCTTGAACCGCCCAACTCTATAAAAGTCATATCGTAGCTAACATTAGCTGACTGACCAGTATATCCTTCTTCCATAATGGATATCCATTCATTACCAACCGGGCTGATTAGCATCGGGCTTTTACCTGTGTTATCAATTGTTAGCGTATTGGTTATAACATCGCCGTGATTAATTGTTTGCGATAGTTCTGTAACTACTGTTGAAATAATTGGTGCTTCAATAACGGTTCCGTATACAGGCACTTCATAAATACTACCAAAACTATCGGTAAATACAAGAACATCATCTTTATTGCCCATCTCAGTACTATTGATGGTAATAGTGTACTCAACACGAGAGTTTGGTATTAATTCAACAGGCAGATAGCCTTCTGCTGTATAATAACCATTTTTTAAGCTAATGCTTTCAATTGTGCCAATAGCTCGTCCTTTGTTAGTTATTGCGAAAGTCCGGGATACGTTGTCGCGCTGAAATACTTCGGCAAAATCAATGGCCTCAACATTGTATTGGTAATCCACCTCACCACCTGAAATAATATTCAGATTCATACTGTGTACAGCCGGATTATTATTAGGATCGTTACTGATGACATTGATACGCTCAACAAAATCACTCACATATAAGTCTTTTGTATCCAATACATAATCCAGTTGAATACTCTCACCAACCTGCAAAGTACCATAAGGATTAGAGACGCTCTGTACCGAACCAAGTCCAGGATATCGGAAGTACATCATATAACCTGTTGTCGGAGGCATATCATCTTTCAGGCGTTCATCAATCATAAAACCTGAATTTGGTTTTATATAGCCGTTTAATAAAATGCCATCCTTTAATGTTTCATCGTAAATGGATACCTGCATGCTGTTACGGTAGCCCAGAATAGCTATATCACCATACGGGATGGCACCCATATCTTTGTAATAGATTTCAATATCTCCATTGATAAAGAGTACAATCTGGAAGGTTACGCTAGTATAATGCACCACAAAATTATCATCCAGATACATGGCATAAATTTTATCGTATTGCGTTACGAATCTATCAGGATATTTCTGGTAATAGATAGCTCCACTTTTTGATAAATCCATTTCCAGGCCATAAGCACATATAAGCTTATCCGGCTGAGTGACATTGCCATACATAACCGGTTGTGAGTTAAACCAGCCTTCGGTTGTAAAACTCAGTGCACCTTGCTTAGTGATGAATACTGTGTCCTCTTTGCCCTCAAAGAAAGGAAAGTCAAAGCCGATAGGGGCATCGATATAAGTCACCTTTGAATTGCTGGCAAACTGATGACCAACCTCAGTACCGGTTGTGGATATATCTATCCACTCAAAAGCATTGGTTGTTGCATCCCCTTCTACCTGACCGGCAGCGTATCCAAATAAATGAACCAATCCTGAGGTGTTTTTATTCAGATTCGAACCATCGGCAAATTTTGGCACATAATAGGTCAATGGATATTCCCCATCATTTCGAAGAGTAAATGAACCATTAACGACATCACCAAGATTGAGTCCGTCAAATGAGGCTACTGAAGGTTCAACAGTTGCTGCTGGCGGATTGATGCCAACACCAAACAAATTAAATCGGTATTGATTGCCTACTTTATCGGTTAATGTTACTGCTGCATTACTGGCTCCGGCTTGCTTGGGCCAATAACGGAATGATAAGGTGGTACTTCGCTCGGCATAAATTACCTTGGCAACATTACTGCTTAACTGAAAATCTGCGTTGGATACTTGCACATCGAGGCTTGAAAGTTCATCTCCAGCAAAGGCTCCCAGACCACTGTTATATATTTCAATGGTCATTTCTTTTGACTCACCAACGAAGATGTTACCAAATTCCAGTACCTGCTCACTTTCCAGAACAGGTTTATTACCTGTTACTGTGAAGTTAACCGGCAAGTAGTTTATTTCCTTACCTGTTTCGTTAGTCAGAAAAGCCAGTTTGGCCTGGTAATCACCATTAATCAGTTTTGATGCATCTAATTCAACAGTTATATCTTCCTTTGTTCTGGCCTGCAAAATACCATTTGCAGGAGTGAGCTTCAAATAAGTATCCAATGGTTCATACATACTCCAGGCGGCCACATCCCACACATAGTCAGGACTAAAAATATCTTTTAGTTTATCCCATTTTTTGCCCAGATTATTGCTATAAAACTGGTAATCGGCAAAGCTTGGGTGCCACCCCCACGACGCTATTAGTGGATATCGGAGCTTCGAAGGTGTATGTACAACCAAAAAGAAAATATCACCGGATTCAAAAAAGATCTGTTCTGTCAATTCAACAAAATGCCAGATGCGATTTTCTATTGGCATATATTCCTGTGCATAAATACGTTGAGCACTACTTAGTTCTTCACCTTTGTACAGTTCCAGAATGATTGGTTCCTCCATCGGGGTTTCTTCAATATCAGGCAAATTAAGAGCAAACTCAAAATGCGTCATATTAAAGCCCTGTTCGCGTGTTAGTTCAAAACGGGTAGCCATGGAATTTGTGTAATCCATATCCATGTCTCCCAAGGTGGTCATAGAGTAAAGCAGGTAATCCGGATGAAAATAGAATATGTCATCATTATTGACAGGCTTTTGTGCATAAGGCACTATTTCGCCACCCGTATTGGTAAATGGAGCCGAACGTAGGTCGGGCAATTTAGATACAGTGTTAATTTGAGGATAATTAATTGAATTAACAGCATATGTATCTTCATTTCTCACATGTCGTTGCTGCACTTCCCATTTTAACACACCTTCGCCAATATTTCGTAATTCAAATACTGAAGAAGCATCTTTAGCCACATTCACATCAATGTTAAATATTACTTCAGGCACAGAAAACTCAACTTCAGGTCCTTCATTGGTTGTACCATTCACGAGATTAGAAAGCGAACTGGCATTACCCCATCTGTCCAGAGCTTTAACGGCAATAAAGTATTCAGTCGTTGATTCCAGACCGTTTAACTCATAGCTAAAAACAGTGTTTTCATCCTGTACATTCTTTATCAGTACCATAGATACATCTTCGATACTCGCATCGTCAAAATATGAAGTAGCATAGTATACTTCAAAGAAGGTAGCTTTATCATCATCTTCATCAGTTGGCACAGTCCATTTCAATGAGGCAAAATCCTGCGATACTCCGGTTAGTTCCAAATTAGTTATTTGTTTGGGAGAAATGCCATTATCTTTTCTTAATGCGAGATCAGCATCGGTAGCACCAACACCCATTAAACCAACATAGTTTTCATTGCCGGTAATGGTATCAATCACATTAGTTCCACCAAGCAGGTGAACCTTTAGGTCATTGACTGTGAAATCACTACCACCATGCTCTGAGACAACAAGAGCAGCCACCCCCGATACATGCGGACAAGCCATGGATGTGCCATCAAGAAATGCATATCCATCGTAGTTAACAGTACTTAGTACACCAAATTCTTCTCCATAACTATTATCACCACCAGGTGCAGTAATATCAATATACGCCCCAAAGTTGGAGTAGTCAGTTATGATATTCTCTGGTCCGGTAGCACTAACAGCAATAGTACTTTCAAAGGCTGCCGGATAATGCAAACCGTCACTGGCACTGTTACCGGATGCACAAACAACGATACCACCCTTCATAGGGCTTCCTTCATAGTTCCCGGCTTCGGCTACAAAATAATCAATCGCCTCTTTTACCGATTGTTCATAATGACCATCTGTCGTCCAGCCCCAACTGTTTTGTGAGATAACGGCACCCATATCGGCTGCGTATACAAAAGAAGCCGCAATATCGTTGTAAGGCCCTTCACCTATAATCTGGCAAGCCATTATACGGGCTCCGTCACCAATACCTGTTCCTCCGGCTACACCCCCAACTCCGATACCGTTATTATTTACTGCCGCTACTGTTCCTGCAACATGTGTACCATGGTGGTTAGGTGCGATGGTTCCGTTTCGGGTTATAAAGTTATACCCATAAATATCATCCACATAGCCATTCCCATCATCGTCGACACCTTCCTCACCGTTTAATTCTGCCTCATTAACCCACATATTAGCAGCCAGATCTTCATGCGCATATTGCACCCCTTCATCATGAATTGAAACAATAACGTTTGACTGGCCTACCTGACGTTCCCATGCTTTATATAAATTGATATCAGCTCCGGTTGTTACATCACCAGCTCCTGTATTGTGGTAATGCCACTGATCGGGCAAAATCGGATCGTTAAAAGGCGCTGCTTGTGTGGCTTTTAATGCTGCCTTTGAGGTCTCATCCAACAAGGTAATCGAATAGGGAACCAATTGGGTTTCATAGTATGGTTCGGCCACCTGCACCTCAGAAGCTTTTGCATAAGAGCTGATAACAGATTGAATATCTGCATTCTCATCCAGCTCGATACGATACCATAGATGCAAACCATGCTTTTGGTGGCGAGCTTCATATTTCGGAGAATATGGAAATACCCGCTCCATCTTATGTGCTTTGTTATCAATATTCAATCGATCGATAGAAAGAATACCCGTTTGAGCTACTCCGTCAATTAATTGGGATTTAAGCCCCTGCGGACTTACAATAAGCTCAGGTTTTAGCTTTACTTTTATGACACCTTTTTGTATGCCTTTTTCAAATTGCTTGAGTTCTTGTGCCAAGCCCCCAATAACCATTAAAAAAGAGACAACGACTAAAAAAAAGCGTCGATGATGTAGAGTAATTTTATTCATATTAAACTGTTTAGTTTGTGACTTTACTGGATTTATTTGTGTCTGACTTGAGTTCTTTGACTTTTTTCAATAGTTTGCTCAATGCGGCGTTTTCTTCCTCTCTTCGCTTAATAAGCCTTTTAATTTCCTCATCGGTAATTTCTTTTTTATCTCTCATCATGTGCATCTTTAAATTCGGGAACAGGGAAATAATTGTGAAGGCAATAAAGAGGTAAAAAAACGAAGTGTGAAAAAATGTAAATTAACAAGAGCATAGGTAGAGAGAATAATACCTTAACACTCTATAAGATTGAGATAACAAACTATAACAACACCTTAGCACCACCCAGCTATTATTCTGATTTTCATATTCATTAAACCTTAACAGTTATACTTTTGAAACGATGCTATTAAATCGTCATCTGAGTATAAAAATCATTAACATTTAATGTTATTTAGTTTTCGTATTGAAAGAAGAGTACACAGTTAATGTAAATTATCAGGCAAATCTGATTAATTTGACAGGCAAATTGACGATTGAAAATGAAAAGTGAAGACCAGATTAGTTTAATCGAATAAAGAAAGTGTATATTTGGTAATACCACGCCATTAGATAAGTATGATTACAAGAATTCTTAACTACACATATCAGCTGAAGTTGATTTTACTGCTATTAGCCTGTACTCCGTTAATTAATTCACAAAACCAGGTTTTGGTTGACAGTTTGAAACTTGTTATTGACCATGATGGTGACGAAAAAGCCATTTTTAGTGCATACCGCGACATCTGCGATCACTACATGCAGTATGATTTTGTTAAAGCACTGGAGTATGCAAGAAAAGGATATGAATATGCACGGAAAAAGGAACATCAGGAACGTCAGGCATTATTTACTCAGCGAATAGGTAATTCATACTTATATATGGGTAACTATCAACGTGCTATCCAAAATTACTTTGATGGTTTAAAACTGTTGGAAGAAAAGCCTGATTATTACATGCAATTTGCTCTATATAATAACATTGGAGTATGCTACGATCGTCTTCATCAATATGATATGGCCCTGGAGTATCAGTTTAAAGCTCTGGAAATATTTAATTCATATCATCAGAGTTTTGATCAAACGGTGAATAAAGCGAATCTGCAAACTCAGATTTATAATAATATTGGGAATAATTATGAAGTAACCAACGATAACGACAAGGCCATCCAATATTATACAAAGGCCCTAAATGTTAGGGGTCCGGTTGAACAACGCTCACTGGCTCAGGTCCATAATAACATTGGGAAATTATATAGCAAGACAGGCGACTATGCACAAGCTAAATATCATTTGAATAAAGGATTAGAATTGCGACTGGCTATTAACGATCAAATAGAAATGATCAAATCCTATGTCAATATCTCCAACCTATACCGTGAACAAGGGGAACCAGATAGCGCTTTAATTACACTTAATAAAGCCGAACCATTGGTCAAAACAAGTCATTCAAGAGAACTTCATGCAATGTTTAATTATGCCATGTTTAGTATTTATGCCAGCCAGGGACATTTCCAAACAGCATTGGATTATCATCTTAAATATCAGGAAAACAAAGACTCATTAATGAACCAGCAATCATTGAAAGAAATTTCTAACATGGTAGCTCAGCAAAAGGTTGATGAGATTGAAGGAGCCTATAAGCTGCAATTACAGAAAGATAAATTTCAGCTTCGCATGCTAATCTATGGCCTAGTGGCAATAGCCATTGTTTCGGCATTAATCATTATACTCTTTAACAATCAGCGAAAACGTATACAACTGCAGAAAGAAAACCTGGAAAAAGACCTGGAGTATAGAAATAAAGAAATGGCTACCAATGTGATGTACATGGTTCGTAAAAATGAGTTGATCAATAATGTAGCCAAGCGATTGCTAAGCCTGAAGGAAAACCTGAAAGATGAAAATAAAGGCCCGGTGAGTTCCATTATTTATGAACTGCAAACTGAAGTTGACAAAGAAGTATGGACCGAATTTGAGATGCGTTTTCAGCAGGTGCACAGTAACTTTTACGATAATCTGAGAGATTCACATCCCGATTTAACCCCAAGTGAGGAGCGCCTTTGTGCATTTTTGCGTTTGAATATGAGCAGTAAAGAAATTGCTGCTATCACCCATCAGAACTCTAAAAGTATAGAAGTAGCCAGAGCCCGATTGCGTAAAAAACTGAACTTAACAGGTACCGACACCAACCTGATTACTTATTTGGCAGATTTTTAAGAAGTTGATTATATGTAATATCCAAACCTAAACCAATATGTCAACCAAACACATCTATTTTCAGGAAGGCCATGCCATTGATTACGTTAAGGGGCTTCAAAAAGAGTATGGCGGCGACATAGAAGACAACAAAATATATATTGAACGTGAACGCTTACAGATTTATGTTGAAGCTATTCCAATATTTACTGGATTTGAGTTACTGCTATTAAATGTTGATAGTCCTGAAGCTATTGTTTTTCACCGAACCCCGGATAATAACCCCAACTTCATTCACCTTAATGTGATTAAAGAAGGGATATACCAGCAGAGCTTTGAACAAGAGATGACCCAGATGCAATATGGAACACAAAATGGTGTGTTTGTATATAATGCTTTGTTTCCAATAACTGTTGAAGTACCTGCCAACTCAAACCTAAAGACCATTGGATTTAAGTTTGATTTAAGTATACGTAATAGTATTATGAGCGATGCACTCAATTCTATTACCACATTATTTAAGGAGCAGGCTGGGGTCGCCTTTCACACAAATTTATCCCAGGAAAGTGAGCGATTATTAAAAGATATTCTTCATTTTCAAACCCTCGATAAAAACAGAAGAGCACTAATTGTTTCAAGGGCTATTGAGTCGTTCACCATACTTGCGACAAATCTCGAAAAACTCAATAGTCAGGATGAACTTCATGGTTTGCACATTGAAGACTACTCCCGCCTTCAAAGTATCAAACAGGAATTGTCAACCAGCTTTGAGGAACGTGCTACCGTTGAAAAATTGGCTGAAATGCATGGCGTGAGTGTTTCGAAGCTCAAACGTGATTTTAAAACACTTTTTAATTGCTCTATTACGCACTACTATACGAATGCCAAGATGGATGAAGCCTATAGGCGACTTAAGTCTGGAAACTATACTGTATCGGAAGTAGGCTATGATTTGGGCTACAGTAATCTTTCCAAATTTTCTGAGATGTTTAAAAAGCTTAAAGGCATCTCACCCCGTGATGTGGTTAAAATAAACTAAGCGTAATTAAGCTCTCCCCGGGAATAAAAAAGGCCATCCCGCATAATGCAGAACAGCCTTTATTAAAGAGTCACGAAATGCTTTGATTCCGCTCCGGAATGAACTATTCAATAATTTCTAAAGCATGGGTACCCATGGCCGATTTACCATTAGCATCTACCACGGTTAGTGTAACGGCTCCCGGCCCAACTTCATCTCCTGCTACAAACATACCTGTTATTTCACCTGACACTGCACCTTGTTCAAGGTTGGCCGGAACGGCAAACACACCTCCTGCTGTTTCAATTGTAGCTGATGCAAAGCCTCCTGGCACATTAATCATAAACGTTAGCTCTTTTGAATCACCAATTGCTACCTCCTGAGTACCTTCAGGCACCACAACCTGTGGTCCTTGCGGAGTTACTTCATCCTTACTACATGAGGTTAAACTCATTACTACTGCCAAAACTCCTAATAAAAAAAACGATCTTAAATTTTTCATGACTAAATAATTTTCGTGTTTAATTTTCGATTACGATGCAAAGATGCAGGCTCTTCATTTCATAAATTGCTCTTGTTAGTTCTTCCATTACTCTTAATGGTCCATACTCAAACTAAAGCCGTTAGAGAGTAAATAACAGACAGATAGCATTCTCAATTTAATTTGAGCTATCAAGAGCAGCGATAGAGCTATTAGAAATATTGAGCCTGACCTTTGATAGCTATGTTTGCACTAAATCAAACTATAAAGTCATGATACTATTACTAACACTATTAAGCTTTTGGTCATCTATTGATGCAAAACCCCTGGATGATTTCATCTTTGAACTGCCCCCTAATGAAGTTTCAATTATTGATATCATTGACTATTTCGATGCAGAATGAGAAGTTTTATTATCCAAAACAGAATGGAATGAGGCAATATGCTTCACCTTGTATATTTACTACCCAAATTCATTACTGTCCCATTAAATTCTAACAATGTTCTTTGAAAATATTGAAATTTAGTGAGTTGTAGGCCATTTTCGATTAAACGGATTTCAATTTGC
>NZ_JAGUCN010000041.1 GCF_018271975.1 Carboxylicivirga mesophila | reverse complement strand
GCAAATTGAAATCCGTTTAATCGAAAATGGCCTACAACTCACTAAATTTCAATATTTTCAAAGAACATTGTTAGAATTTAATGGGACAGTAATGACTTCAGAAGTATTTGAAATTCCTATTCAATACACCTAAAAACAACATTTTGTGTTATTAAAAGCCAATGTGTTTCG
Organism: Carboxylicivirga mesophila; assembly: GCF_018271975.1. Lineage (GTDB taxonomy): Bacteria > Bacteroidota > Bacteroidia > Bacteroidales > Marinilabiliaceae > Carboxylicivirga > Carboxylicivirga mesophila. The sequence goes on along the minus strand of NZ_JAGUCN010000041.1, from coordinate 20,813 downwards.
TTATGGTCTCACTCAAATAATTTGAGTTTATTTTTGTTACTGACTTAATTATTTCTGGCATATCATTAAGAGCTAATAGAGTTCAATAATCAGAAAAGAAAGTTCTTCTTTTAATTGGGCTTTACTATTAAGTTTGGGTTTATAATTTAATGAACAAATAGTTAATTTATTTAGTGACTAATAAGTGGAAAAAATATATCGGTATAACAGGTTTGTTCGTATTGATATAATACTATATTGAAATGATTGGAAAGAAAATGCAATTAGTTTTACTGGCAATATCGTTTTTAATACATTCTTGTCAAAGAAGCAGCTTAACTACAAATGATTTACCTTCAAAGCCGAATATTATAATACTATTTGCCGATGATGCCGGATATGCAGACTTTAGCTTTATTGGCAATAAAAGCATTGCAACACCTCACATTGATCATCTGGTAGAGAAAGGGGTAATATTTACGAATGGTTATGTAAGTGGTCCGGTTTGTAGTCCATCCCGAGCAGGCCTTATGACTGGCAGATATCAACAACGGTTTGGCCATGAGACAAATATCGGGGAGAACTATAGCAATACAGATCCGGAGTTGATTGGACTGCCTGTAGAAGAGAAGACGATAGCGGACCTGATGAAAAAGCAAGGTTATCATACTGGGATGGTGGGCAAATGGCACCTGGGAGAAAAAAAGCAATTTCACCCATGTAACCGGGGCTTTGATGAATTTTTTGGAATGCTGGGAGGTGGTAGTTCATATGCTGCCGGAACAGCAAAAGAGATACTCGATAATTTTGAAGCCTGCGATTATAAATCTCTTCCTTATCTGACTGATGCATTTGGGGATAAAGCCTGTGAATTTATCAAGAGGCATCAAAATGAGCCCTTCTTTTTATACTTGTCATTTAATGCTCCACACACTCCAATGCACGCGCGTGCTGATTATTTGCTTGAAGCACGACAACTTTTCGAAACAGAAGAACGTGCCATTAATGCAGCGATGACCAGATCGCTTGATGAAAACATTGGGAAAGTTACTGCATTGCTTCAGCAGTTGAAACTGGAAGAGAATACACTAATTTTTTTTACGAATGATAATGGAGGCGCTATGCCATATAACGCCTCATGTAATGATCCTTTTTCAGGCACAAAAGGTACTTTTCTCGAAGGTGGTGTGCATGTTCCTTTTATTGCAACATGGAAAGGCGTTCTCCCGGCGGGTAAAACCTATGACGAGCCAGTAATCTCTCTTGATATCCTGCCAACTGCAATCGCCCTTGCCGGAGGAGAACTGGACGATAAAATCCATTACGATGGTGTTAATCTGATGCCATACTTGTTAGGTGAGAAGGCTGGAAAGCCACATGAAAAATTGTTTTGGCGATTATTTTATCATGGTGCTGTTCGAAAAGGAGATTGGAAACTGATTTGGTTTGACGATCAGGCTCCAAGGCTTTATAATCTGAAGGAAGACATAGCAGAACAAAATGATTTGAGCATGATGTTTCCTGAGAAAACAGCGGAACTTCTGGATGAGTTTCATAATTGGGAAAAAGAGCTGGCAGTGCCTATATGGGAAACCCACCCGATGTGGAAGAATCATACCCTTGACAGGTATAATCAAGCCTATGTTGACTCTCTGAAAAGAAATTAATTGACTATTATGAAGAGATTGATATTTATATACTACAGTATTGTGTGTTTAGTGGGGCAAGGTTATAGCCAAGCGACAGATACTTTCCTGAAAGAGTCGAAGGAGGCATATGAAAAAAGGATGGAATGGTTTTCTGAAGCCCAATATGGTTTATTTATTCACTTCGGCTTGTATAGCCAGTTAGGTGGCGAATGGGATGGGAAAGTGTACGGAGACTATGCTGAATGGCTGCAGGCAGATGCTGATGTGCCATCTCAGGTTTATGCCATGTTAAGCGCTACATTTAATCCACAGGATTTTAATGCGGATGATATTGCTCGAACAGCTAAAAGTTCTGGAATGAAGTATATTGTAATTACAGCTAAACATCATGAGGGATTTTGTTTGTGGGATAGTGAGTATACCAATTTTGATGTGGCTAGTACACCGTTTAAGGGGAGAGATATTTTAGCGGAGTTAAGTGCGGCATGTAAGAAATATGGTTTGAGATTTTGTACATATTATAGCCTTATCGATTGGCACCATCCTTCACAGGAACGAAACGTAGATGGATCGGATGCATGGGGAAGATGGGGGAACGTACGAATGAAGTCAGGGCGAAAAGCAGAATACATCATGTACATGAAGAATCAGATTCGCGAATTAGTTGAGACATATGATTCAGACATGTTGTGGTTTGATGGGGATTGGGTTTACTGGTGGGATATGGCTTCAGGTATGGAGCTGTATGAGTATATCAGGCAATTAAAGCCTGATATAATTATCAATAACCGCGTAGCCAAACGATCCAAGTTTAAAAAAGACTTTGGAACACCAGAACAAGAGCATCCGGAAGATCAGCTGGAGTACTATTGGGAAGCCTGTTATACTTTAAATAACTCTTGGGGATTTAAAAAGAATGATGTGAAATGGAAAAGTGCGGATGAGGTTTACGATAAATTAAGAGATATCAATAATAAAGGGGGCAACTTGTTACTTAATATAGGACCGGATGGAAACGGTAAAGTTCCAGTGGAGAGTATCAAAGTCTTATTGGAAATAGGTGAGCGTGTTAATAAAGAATATTAAGTCATTGACTTTTTTTCTTTAATCGAAATCAGTTATTTAATGGTTGAACATTAAATGCTTAGGTTATTTGGGTTGATATTCGGTTAGACTAAACCTAATAATAACGGTGTATATCTGCAATGTGAAGTGCTTCGTAGAGTATTTTGGGTTAGTGCTTTACATTGATAATATAGGTAATTGTTCCTACTAGCTAAGAGCATATTTACCGAAAGGAATTTTTAACTTTAAGATAGGTGCTTGGTGCTACTCCAGTGACTTTTTTAAATTGTCGGTTAAAATATGACAGGCTATTATAGCCACATCGAAAGCAAATGTCAGATATACTTAGTTGATCCTCAATTATTAATTTGCACGCAAACCCAATGCGTACTTCGTTTGTGAATTCGCTTAACGATTTTTTGGTCTTCTGCTTAAAGAAACGACAAAGAGAGGCAGGTGTCATGTTAGCTATTGAAGCAAGGTCATTAAGTTTGATGTCTTTATCAAAATTACTTAGGATATAATCATAGATACTATCTACCCGTTTGGATTGATGATTCATGTAATGGCTGGCAAAAGGCGTTTTTGATATAAGTTGCCAATGCTCAAGATTAGCTAATTCCAGTAGAAGATATAGTAGTGAGATAATACGTTCAAAGGGAGTTTGGTCCACCATTTTTATCAGACGGTCATAGATTTCATGCTGGTCTGTCAATTGATATGAAATTCCAAGATGCGCTTGTTGTAACATTTTTTTGATAGTGTTCATCTCTGGCAGATCCATTAAACCTGTTGCACCCAGATCATCCTGAAAATGGATAACAATGGCCTCCACATTATCGTCGTTGAAGTTATCCAGATAATTGTCACTACTTTTCCAGACATGCGGTAAATAGGCGCCTAATAAAACCAGATCGCCATCTTTGAAACCGGATATATTATCTCCAATAAACCTTGTTCCTTCTCCTTTGATGATAAACACCAACTCTAATTTAGAATGATAGTGCCAATGATCTGAGAAGTAGGGGCGCCTATCGTGCCTGATAGATATAGATTGGTCAAACTGTTGGGGTAGCTTGTGATAATGAGCTTGCATAGTTAATTGATTCTTGAACTGATGTAATCAGTTGTAAAGGTATAATTATTTGCACACGCTTACCTTAAATTATGTTAAAATCATAGTTTGTTGCAAATATAGTTCAACTATGTGGTAAGCTTATTCTAATAGTTGAATTGGTGGCTAACTAATTTTGATACCTAATCCTTAAACAATATGATCTATGAAAAAAAGACGAAGAATTTATATGATTCTTGGTTGAAATCCTAAAGAAAAGTGGGAGCAGATAAGCCACTCCCACAGTGTGTTATCATTCAGTTGACAGTCTAAAAGATAACTTAAATCAATAAGGTAAATTTAGTAACCCAAAATCATGGAAAAAAATATAATCACAAAAAGTATTTATAAGCATTGCAAACACAAATTGAGATTTATGCTCAAGGTAGCAGTAATCTTGTGCATAGTTGTAATGCAACACAGCAATGTTTTAGCAGAAAAAAAAGGTAATCCGTCATCAGTGTCGCGGTCTTCATTGGATTATACTCGTAGAACAAATACCAATGACAAGCTTGTTCAGCAAAACAAGCTTGTTTCAGGTAAGGTAGTTAACACCAAAGGTGAATCCTTGCCGGGCGTAAATGTGTATGAAAAAAGTAATATGACGCATGGAGTCATTACAGGTTTAGATGGAACTTACACAATTGATGTTGCAGGACCTGATGCAATTCTTGTGTATTCTTTCATAGGATTTAACACCTTAGAGAAAGCAGTAAATGGTCAATCTGTAATTGATGTGATTCTTGAGGAGGAGGTAACAGACCTGGATGAAGTAGTTGTGGTAGGATACGGTACTCAAAAGAAGGTGAATGTAACTGGTGCAGTTGCGGCCATTTCTAATGACAAGTTGGAGAATCGTCCGGTAACCAATGTTTCTAATGCTCTGCAAGGCCTTATGCCAGGTGCAACCATTATCCAAAACAGTGGACAACCAGGTAAGGATATGGCTTCCATCAGGGTACGAGGCATTGGAACTCTAAATAATGCCAACCCTATGTACGTTGTTGATGGAATAGTAGTTGGTGGAATGAATGATTTGGATCCTAATGATATTGAATCAATATCTATACTAAAGGATGCCGCTTCTGCCGCTATCTATGGTTCAAGGGCTTCAAATGGAGTAGTACTAATAACAACCAAAAAAGGCTCCAACAAAGAACCTCAATTAAAATATGATGGTTACATGGGCTGGCAGCAGCCAATTGATCTCCTAGAGTATCTGCCTTCATGGAAGTATGCAGAGTTATATAATACGGCCCGACAGAATCAAGGACAGGCTATTGCCTATACACCTGAGGAAATTGAAAAGTTCAGAAATGGAAGTGATCCGGACAATTATCCGAATACCGATTGGTTGGGATTATTATATAAAGGTAGCGGATTTCAACAAAGTCATAGAGCTGAGTTGACTGGTGGTTCAAGCAATTCAAGCTATATGCTATCGGTTGGTATGCTTGATCAGGATGGAATTATCGAAAATTCAGGTTTTAAGCGATACAACACAAGAGCAAATCTAACCTCAAACTTTAAAAAGTTTACTGTGGGCTTAAATCTTTCCTTTACTTATGGAAAGACCACGGAACCAACCAATCCCTATACTGGGGATATGTATCAAATTTTCAGGCAGGTTAACCGGATTGCACCATTTGTGCCTTACAAGTATTCTAATGGTGAATATGGTTACATAGCAGATGGTAATCCAATTGCGTGGATGGATCTGGGAGCCATACGAAAGGAAAAGTATCGTAAAACAAGAGGCGTTGGCCGTATTGGATATGAGATTGCCAAAGGATTAAAAATAGAGGAAATTATTGGTTATGAATATACCGGTTCCTCAGATGAGAAGTTTATAAAGGATATTCAATACCGGAATTGGAAAACAGGAGAACCAACTCTTTATCAGGGGCCTAATAGCCAAAAAGATGTTAGACAGGACTATCAAATGTTAAGCTTGCAGACACTTCTGACTTACGATCGCACCTTTGGTAAGCATGCCGTGAATGCTCTTGCCGGCTACTCTCAGGAAGAGGCGAGAACAGATTGGAATAGTTCATATCGAAAAGAATTTCTTAGTAATGAGTTATGGGAGGTGAATGCAGGAGGAGCCGATGGTCAGGTGGCTGAAGGCTCGGCCTATGAGTATGCTTTAAAGTCATATTTTGGTCGTATCTCTTATGCGTTTGATGAAAAGTACTTATTTGAAGCCAATGTTCGACGTGATGGTACCTCTCGTATATCTAAAGAGCAACGTTGGGGAACATTCCCTTCTTTTTCGGTAGGTTGGCGATTGATTAATGAATCCTTTATGGAGTCTCTTCAGGACGTTGTGTCTAACTTTAAATTAAGAGCCGGATGGGGGCAACTTGGAAATCAGAACATAGGTAATTACCCTTATCAACAAGTACTTTCAACCGCTGATTACCGCTTAGGTGGAGCTGTTGTACCTGGAGTGGCATTGACACAAGGTGTTAATAGCGATATTCAATGGGAATTATCTACAACAACTAATGTCGGAATTGATCTATCTTTTTTTAAAAACCGATTATCGTTTTCAACCGATTTTTACAAGAGAATCACTTCTGATATACTGCTAAAATTACCCGTGCCAACGCCTACAGGTTTATCAAATCCTTATCAAAATGCGGGAGAGGTGATGAACAAAGGAATTGAGTTCCAATTAGGTTATAAATTGCAAAAAGGAGATTGGAATTTCGATATTTTAGCTAATGCTGCTTATAATAAGAATGAAATAACAGATTTAAAGAATGATGGTTCCAGAATCTGGCATAATAATTACAGTTTCTGGCAAGAGGGGTATCCGATTAATGCATTCGGAGGTTATCAGTCCGAAGGATTGTTTAGAACGCAGGATGACCTGGATAACAGTGCTGTGATTAATCGTACACAGGCAGGCTTGGGAGATATTAAATATAAAGATGTTAATGGTGATGAGGTGATAAATGCCGAAGATAGAGAGTATCTTGGGAGCTGGACACCGGCCTGGACATTTGGAACAACGCTCAATGCTTCCTGGCGTGGCTTCGATGCTCAACTGTTTTTTCAAGGGGCAGCCGATGTTAATGGCTATATGAAAAATGAATCAGTTGGCAGGTTACAAGGAAATACAACCAAACCTACTACCTTGTTTAGTGATTCATATGATGCAGTAACGAATCCTGATGGCAATTTTCCAAGACCGCTTAGTACGTGGTTGGTTAATGACTCAGAGGCAAATCCTTCGTCTTTCTGGGTTAAAGATGCCTCTTACTTACGTTTGAAAAATGTATTGTTAGGCTATAATTTACCTCAGTCAATATGTAATTATGCAGGACTGGAAAAGGTTAAAATATATTATAGTGGTCAGAATTTATTGACATTCTCCAAGTTACCTGATGGATTCGATCCCGAAGCACCTGCTGGTGCAAGAGCCTATTACCCACAGGTGAAGACTCACTCATTGGGACTGAAAGTAACATTTTAAGAGGATAATGAAATTAAATTTTATTGAAATGAAAAAATATAGCTTAATACTAGTCGTTTTACTATATCTGACTGCTTGTAATGATGGTTTCCTGGATAAAAATCCATTGGATAAATTATCTAATGAAACGTTCTGGAATAATGAAACAGATGCTATTGCTGCAGCCAATGGTTGTTATAATTCATGGTGGGATATTTACTATGTTTTGTATTTTGACTGTGCTTCAGATAATGCATATAACCCTTATCCTTGGGAAGGTTTCCAGGTACAGGCAACCGGACTAGCCTCGCCGAGCAATACAGGAAGCAGTTTTATGGGCTATGGTAACATCACCAAATGCAATAGTTTTCTTGAAAATATTGACAGGCCGGTTATGGATGAAAACCTGAGAAAGCGATTAAAAGCAGAGGTCCGTTTTCTTAGAGCCTGGGATTATTTTATCAAGGTTACTTTATATGGAGATGTGCCTTTGGTTGAACAATTACTTAACCCTGCAGAGGCCAATCTTCCGCGGACATCAAAGGCTGAAGTGGTAAAATTTATCCTGGATGAGTTAAATGAGGTATACCAGGATCTACCTGAATCATACGCTGGCTCAGATGTGGGGCGAATTACTCAAGGTGCTGCACTGGCTCTCAAAGCCAGAATGGAAATCTTTGTAGGAAAATACGAGGACTGTATTAATTCCTGCTTAAAAATAATGGATCTTGATTATGCATTGTTTGAGAGTTACAAAGGACTATATAAAATTGCCAACGAAAATAATCAGGAAGTAATTTTGGATGTTCAGTATGCTGAAAGTCTCGGAACAACATGGGTTTTAGGTGTAATGCCACCAAACTCTTCGGGTGGATGGAGCTCTATAAATCCAACACAGGCCCTGGTGGATGCATATGAATGTGTGGATGGAAAAACAATTGATGATCCCACTAGTGTGTATAATCCTGATAGTCCATATGATAACAGAGATTCAAGGCTAGCTGCCACAATTATTTATCCGGGTGCTTATTACGGTTCTAATTATCTTAATTCAATAGATGAAAATGATCCTAACGGCGATTACTATGCGCCATACGGCCGATCTAAAACAGGGTATTATCCCCGTAAATACATTGATGATTTAAACGACTATCCTAATGTTTGGGAAACAGGAATTAATGGTATTGTGATTCGTTATGCAGAGGTGTTGCTGATGTATGCCGAGTCAAAAACGGAAATAAATGCTATTGATGCCACGGTATATGACGCCTTGGATGCTATTCGTCAGAGAAGCGGGATGCCAAAAGTTGATCGTCAGGTATACAATTCTGTTGACAAGCTTAGGGAGCTGATTCGTAGGGAAAGAAGAGTAGAGTTAGCCATGGAAGGAGTAAGGTGGTTTGATATTTGTCGATGGCAAATAGGTAATGAGGTGATGAATGGTATGGTGTATGGCGCCCGGTTAGGAACGGTAGACCCCAATGATGGAACCTTAAACTTAACAGATGAACGAATTGAAGTTGAGACACGCATCTTTGATGAAAGTAAGCATTATTTGTGGCCTATTCCGCAAAGTGTAATGGATGCTACTCCTGCAATGATGCCTAATAATCCAAAATACTAATCTGTAATAATACAAAGTCAGTTAATAATCAAATGGGGTTTTATACCCCATTTGATTTTGGTGCTAGAATGGTTTAAATATTAATAATAGAGTGAGTGTTTAAAGTCCATGCATATCTTGATTAAACGGCTACTATAAAATGAGCGATATTCGATGGAATCAACCTGATGATATGGCTTTACAGGCAACCTTTCAATGTGTTCTTATGGTTGCTTTATCTCCTGTGTTTTTGAAGCTAACTCCACCACTATTCTATGTTAAAACCAATGCGAAGCCTAGCATATCAAATGAGGCTGAAGTGAAATATCGTTGTTCTGAAAAGTTACATTTGAATAAAAACGATTAAATATTAATTCTCTATGCAAAAATAGTTCAACCATTGGATAAGGATATTCTATCAGCCAGTCTGAAGTTCACCTAAATTTGTATTTGTGTCAGGGGATATAAAGCTGGCGATATCTCTGATGTATTCTTAATTAATCAAATCTTTGAAATTGGTTGAATCAGAATGTTTTTTTGACAAGCAGCCGATTAGTTGTAATTTATAGTATAATGAAAATGAAATTAGGTTATGTTTTTCTCATCGTCTTGGCATTTATGCATTTAAACCCGATAAATGCACAGTTTGCTGCAGTGCCAAACGAAACAGATAAGTCTGCAATAAAAGTCGACCTTGGAGGGGAGTGGCATTTTAGTCATCCAAGAAAATATCATAGAGACAGTTTGTTAAAAGGCAGTGAAAATAAGCACGATATTCAGGTACCTGGGGAGTGGACCATGCAAGGGTTTTCACTTGAGCCTGGTGAAACAGGTACATATAAAAGGGATTTTGCCATACCAGATAATTGGAAAAATTCTACGGTGTATTTGCGATGCGATGCTGTTTTTAGTAAGGCAGTCGTTAAAATCAACGGGCAGATAGCCGGGGCACACCAAGGACCTATGATGGCCTTTGAATTTGATGTAACAGACTATTTAACTTATACTAGTGATAATGCCATATCATTGGAGGTGACTGCAGAAACAATGGCTGATACCCTGATGTCTGGTACACAATATGCTGCTCATCAAATGGGGGGTATCCTTCGAAAGATATTTTTATACGCAGTACCACAGGTGCATTTAAGCGATTTGAGTATTAAAACAGACCTGGATAGAAAATATGAGAATGCGGTATTAAAAGTTGATGCATCAATTAATTGTAAGCAATTATCTGAAGATGTGTTGATTGTGTCAAGGCTTTTCGATCCCAAAGGTAATGAGGTGAAGCTTAACAACTCTAAGCATCGCTTAAATTTGAATGACAAAGGAAAAACACCACTTAGCTTGTCGTTTGCAGTGAATAAGCCTTTAAAATGGGATGCAGAACACCCTCATCTATATCGACTGGAGATGGATATACACTCCAGGGCCGGAAAAGAGAAGATTGTAAAGTATATTGGCTTCAGAGTCATTGAGGTCGTAGGCAACGAACTATATGTTAATGGAAAACCGGTTAAACTTAAAGGAGTTAACCACCATGAAGTTCACCCACTAATGGGGCGCAGTCTCAATCCTGAACTTTGGAAACTGGACGTGGAGTTACTAAAAAAGGCAAATGTCAATTACCTTAGAACCTCACACTATCCAACTTCTGAAGAGTTTGTGGAATGGTGTGATAAATTGGGCATTTATGTTGAACTGGAGAATCCTTTGTGTTGGATTGGTCATCACGCCAATAAACATTGGATAAAGAATGCGCCTGAAGACAATAGTTTTTATCCTTATTTTGAGGAGGTAGCTAAACTAAACATAGGGTTTTTCAGAAATCATCCAAGTATCATCATGTGGTCGATGGCCAATGAATCGAAATGGACACACAACTGGTCGAAACTGGCCGATTTCTATAAGCAAAGCGATCCAAGTCGCCCGGTTACCTTTCACGATCAGGCTTACGGCGGATTTAATAACTATGGAAGTGGCAAAATGCCAGTGGCCAATATCCATTATCCTGGAACTGGAGGACCTAAAGTGGCTGAGGATTTTAACAGACCACTTTTATTTGGGGAATTTGCTCATTTAAATACCTATAACAGGGTTGAGATTGTCACGGACCCTGGAGTGAGAGATGTATGGGGACGTGGGTTTAAAAGTATGTGGGAAGGGATGTATGCTAGTCGCGGATGTCTTGGAGGTGCTATCTGGTCTGGTATAGATGATGTGTTTTATTTACCCGATGGACGTGCAGTTGGATACGGAGAATGGGGCCCCATTGACGGATGGAGGCGCGAAAAACCCGAATACTACCACATGAAGAAAAGTTACAGTCCTGTGAAAGTGCACAACCTTCAAATTGCAGCAACTGATTTGAACAAAGGTATTCAGCTTCAGGTTGAGAATCGTTTCGATTTTACCGATCTGGCAGAGTGTTCAATTTATTGGACTCTGGAAACAGAATCAGGTCAGGCAAGAATGTCTTTAGCACCAAAGCAGAGTGGCATTCTGACCATCCACCCAAAGTCGAATGACCTGAATGGTAAGATTCTATATCTGACATTTACTTCCCCACAAGGCATAGAAGTAGAAAAGTGTGCCATTGAAATAGGTGAAGTTCAACGCAATAAGCTACCTTTTAGCTCTGTTGCTCAATCAGCGCTCCATGTGGAAGAAGAAGATGGGTGCCTAAAAGTAGATGGTGAATCTTTTGCATGGCTATTCGATATTCAAAAAGGAAAAGTTAAGGAAGCCACTGTAGAAGGAGAGACGGTACTGAAGATGGGAGCTGAACTAATGATGCTGAAACTTACAACCGGAGAGTGTTTAACTGAACACAGCCTGGATATTCCGTTCTATAATGAGGTATGCAGTCACTGGGAAGTTAGCAATGTGACATGGACTAATCAGAATGATACAATTGAGATAAATGTTGCAGGTAACTACGAACAGGCTGTTGGTACAATAAAATATCAGTTGTCTCAGGATGGTGTTATGACCATCACTTATGATTTCGAATCGCTGATTGAGATGAATCCTCGCCAGTGGGGTATTGTTTTCACAACATCGGCAAACGTGAACCATCTTAAATGGTACCGGAGAGGTTTATGGAGCTCCTATCCAGATAACCACATTGGCCGTATTAATGGGGAGGCCATACCGTTTGCGACACAGGCATTCTTATCCGAATCATTTGGGCAACAACCCGATAATGACTGGAGATATGATGCCAACCGGTTAGGGACGAACGATTTCAGAGCAACGCGCGAGAATATTTATTGGGCTTCCCTGACCTCGGAAGAAGGCAAAGGAATGGCTGTGATATCTGATGGCACACAGGGATTCAGGGCTTTTGTTAATCCGGATAAGACCATCAGTTTTCTGGTAACAGATTATACAACGGGTGGTGGCGACCTGTTTTTCAGTGGTCATTACAGCAACGAAAGAATAAAACTTAATAAGGGGTCTAACCTCCATGGAATAGTTAAGCTGCAGTTGGTAAAATCAAATCTGTAATTTATAAGAACATGCAAAAGAAATTGTTAATTGCTTTCCTGGTATCAATCTGGTCTGTAGGATTATTTGCGCAGTATCATTTCGATACGGCAAAACTAAAGACGATTAGATGGTCACCCATGCCTGATGTTGTTAAGGGAGAGAAGGTAAAGAAGATTTTGTTGGATGGTCAATGGAGCTTTTCAACATCACCTTATAAAGAGTTCTGGAAAGAGCATTCACAGAAGGGATGGCCTTTAATAACGGTGCCTGGTGAATGGGTGATGCAGGGATTTGATGTGGAGCCAGGAAAAGCAGCTGGCTATCACAGAAATTTTAATGTGCCGGCCAATTGGAATAATTTCAGGATTAAACTTAAATGCGAAGCGGTTTATAGTGATTGCGACATCTGGTTGAATGGGAAGCGTGTAGGTAAACATATAGGTGGATTCACACCTTTTGAGATGGATGTAACAAATGCAATAAAGACTGGTGAGAATACTATTGCACTTGCTGTTAGAAGTGAAAGTCTTGCAGATACCTTATCCGGAGCATCCCAGTATGCAGTGCATCCTTTAGGAGGCATATCACGTTCTATCAGCCTGGTAGCATATCCCGATCTCAACCTTGCATCATTGCATGTGAGTACAGTCTTTGATTCCTTATACACTGATGCTATTTTAACATCGCATCTTAAAGTAGCGAATGAATCAGACCTCACACAAACAGCGGATGTAAAGTTAGTGCTTAAAGATAACAATGGGAAAGTGGTAATGGAATCCACACATTCATCAGGCATAAACCTGAAGGCTGGTGAAGTTAGGAATATAGATCTGAAGATGCAGGTTGTTGCACCAATGAAATGGGAACCGGAACACCCGCATCTTTATTGGCTTGAATGTGCATTGATTCAGAACGGAAAAGAAAGTTCAGTGACGAAAAGACGCTTCGGTTTCCGGCAGGTTGAGGTGAGAGGTAATCAGATGTTTGTAAATAATCAGCCTGTTAAGCTAAGAGGTGTAAACCGACACGAGGTGGATCCGCTCAGAGGTCGCTCTCTGTCCGGAAATCAGTGGTATGAAGATGTGAAGCTATTCAAGGAAGCAAATGTTAATTACATCCGTACATCACATTATCCACCTCATGAAAAGTTGCTGGAAGCCTGTGATGAATTGGGTATGTTTGTAGAAGAGGAGGCACCATTCTGTTGGGCAGGAAAGCAACCCGTATCCAACGCTAACTATTTTGAAGCCATTCTTCTACCGACACTTGAGATGGTGGAGCGAGATAAATCTCATCCATGTATTATTCATTGGTCCATCGGTAACGAATCCTATGATTTTAATGAGTTATTTAAACAATCTGCCGACCTGGTAAAGGAAGCAGATCCGTCTCGCCCGCGTATCTTTAGCCAGTACGGGGAGGATTCTGACAGCGGTTATCTTGAACTGGGGAACCATCACTATCCGGGTTCTTCCGGCCCATTAAAATATAAGGATAACAGACGCCCCGTTACCTTTGATGAGTATTGTCACTTAAATGCATATAACCGGTATGAGTTAATGACAGATCCAGGCGTTCGGGATGCATGGGGGGAGATTCTATTGAATATGTGGGAAGAAATGGTGGCTTCCAAAGGCGTATTGGGTGGCGCTATCTGGGCTGGTATCGATGATACGTTCTTTTTGCCTTCCGGCCATGTGGTTGGATATGGTACCTGGGGGCCAGTGGATGGCTGGAGAAGGACCAAACCAGAATACTGGCACATGAAAAAAGTGTATTCACCTGTTAAACTGAAGCGATTAACAACCGAACCCAATCAGCCTGTTAAATTTGAAGTAGAGAATCGCTATTGTTTCTCTAATTTGTCCGAATGCCGTTTCGTATGGAAAACAGAGAGCGGAGAAGGCGTGGTTCAGCCCAATGTTAAGCCAGGTGAAAAAGGAACTTTTGTACTGCCTGTGCATAATGAGGAGGTGCAAAAGCTAACTGTTGAAATTTGGAAAGATTTAGATAGTCCGGTCGATAAGTATGTCTATAATAACAAGCCATCTGATCTTTCAATGCTTCCAGTTAAGAAAGATAAGTTTAAATGGCAGTCAGAGGGAGATTTTCAGGTTGGAAAATCAAAAAATACAACAATACAAATAGGTACAGATAAGCTTGTGGTTGCTGATGCTGAAGGTAGAGTTCTATTGGGCGAATGGCCGGGATTGATGTTGGTGCCGTTTAATAGCGGAGGGGATACGCAGATGACAAAGGAGACCCCCGAATATGAATTGTATTCGCCAATGGCAACCAATCGTCAGATTTTATCAATTGATGTGGTAAGGTCGGTTGCCGATGTAGAAATTGTTTTGCACGATGCCTATAATGAGGCCATAGGAAAAACAAGGATACTTGTGACGGCCAATGGTCAAATAACTGTAGATTATGAATACAAGTTGCTAAAAAACCAAAACCTGAGACAATGGGGAATGGCATTCAGGTTACCAGCAACTATCGACAGGTTAAGCTGGCAGCGTAAAGGCCTATGGTCCGTTTATCCCGAAGATCATATTTCTCGTCTTGAGGGTACCGCTCAATTGTTTTATAATCATCCGGAATGTGGCACGGCCGGACCAAATGAGAAACCAGATTATCCATATTCAGAAGACCAAACGCCATATGGAAGCAATGATTTTCGCTCAACCAAACGTAATGTGCTTCAGGCCACATTGTTTAATACTCACAATTCGGGTATTCAGCTTCATTCGTCAGGTTTGCAGCACCTAAGGTGTTGGTACCATAATGAGCGAGTGAATATGCTTGTGGCTGAATATGATAATCCTGGGGCAGAGAGGTTTTTGCGCAGATTTGTTAATCATGCGGCATTATTTGATATCCCGCTTAAGAAAGAGCAAACTATTCGTGGGAAAATTAATCTGAACATACTTAATGAAAGTAATAATGGGGACTATGACTTGGAGAAACGATAATGAACTGTTTGAGCTGATACAGAAAGAGCTTTTTACAGCTGTAGTAGGTGATATTATGGATAAGATGGGCTTGCAAAAGCAATTTCTGCCTCCGCAGATACGTCCGCTGAAAGATGATATGTTCCTGGTTGGTCGTGCAATGCCTGTGCTTGAGGCCGACTGTTTTGAAGAATTATCTGGCGGTTCTCAAAATCCATTGATGAATAAACCGTTTGGCTTGATGCTCGAGGCATTAGATGCCATTCAGCCAGACGAAATATATATATGCTCAGGTTCATCACCCGATTATGCCCTGATGGGAGAGCTGATGATGACGCGTATTAAACAGTGTGGAGGCGCAGGAGCTGTTGTTAATGGCTATTCAAGAGATACCTATGGGATACAAGCAGTAGGCTTGCCTGTTTTTTCGTATGGACCCTACGCACAGGATCAGGCGCCAAGAGGAAAAGTCATTGACTTTAGAGTGCCTATTGAAATGAATGGCGTTCGAATACATCCGGGGGATATTATTATTGGTGATATTGATGGCGTATGTGTTGTGCCACGTAAGGTTGAGGAAGAAGTTATTATGCGGGCACTTGAAAAAGCCAATGGTGAAAAAAAGGTTTTGAAGGCCATACAGGGTGGCATGAGTGCTGTTGATGCTTGGGAGAAGCATGGCATTATGTAAAATGAAAACGATCAAATATTTATACGATAAGAAAATGAAGATTACTGATGTAAAGGTATGGTTGGTTGAAGGTGTTAAGTACAATTGGACCATGCTTAAAATATATACTGATGAAGGGCATACCGGGGTTGGTGAGGCTACCAACTGGCCTGGAAGCCAGATTGTAGAAGCAGCTGCCAAAGAGCTGGGACAACGGATTATAGGCATGAATCCCATGCGTATTGATTTTATCTGGACCAAGCTCTATAGAGATTTGAATTGGGTAGGGCCATATGGTGCCAGTATGTGCGCCATTTCGGGCATCGATATGGCACTGCTGGATCTTAAGGCGAAAGTGCTTGGGGTACCAGTGTACGACTTGTTAGGAGGTGCCTTTCGAACAGATATCAGGTTGTATGCCAACTATTGGTTTACAGGTGGTGGACACAAGGCTGAAGATTATGCCCAACAAGCCAGGGATGTGATGAGCCAAGGTTTTAAAGGGGTTAAATTTGACCCTTTTGCGCATGTTAACTACTTATATGGTGAGGATTTAAATACTGATTTGGGCTTATCAAAAGAACAGCAGGATAGGGCATATGAAGTAAGTGAAGCTGTGCGTCGAGCAATTGGGCCTGAGGCTGATATGATGATTGAAACACATGCCATGCTTAATTACAAAACTGCGGTGGCAATGGCTGAACGTTTATCAAAACTGGATATTACCTGGTATGAAGAGCCTGCCGGTCCTGAAAGTGCCAGTACACTTCGTGCCTTTCGCGAACGCATCGATCCCAAAGTATCCATTTGTGTAGGTGAACGCCATTATACACGACATGGAATTCGCGATTTGTTGGAAAAACACGTGGTTGATGTGATCATGCCCGATATAACCCGTTGCGGCGGACCATCAGAAATGAAAAGAATGGCGACAATGGCGGAAGCTTACAATGTGCAGTTGGCGCCTCATAATCCTAACGGACCTTTGTCTACACTGGCCAGTGCCCATGTTTGTGCGGCAGTACCTAATTTCTTTCGACAAGAGTTTATGTTTAATGATGTACCCTGGCGTGATCAGGTGATAGATCATCCTATTGCAGATATGATTGTTAGTGGGCATCTTCATTTGTCAGAGAGACCGGGATTGGGTGTTGATTTAATAGAAGAGGAAATGGAAAAGCATCCTGGAATCAGGGAGGCACGACCAGGTTTTTATATCTAGGAGAGCAACGACTATGACGATATTGGATATTATTATTTTCATTGCCTATGGATTGGTGATTATCATGATTGGTAATCTCTTGTCCCGTTCGTCTAAAAACGAACGGGACAGTAACTCCTATTTCTTTGCAGGGAATAGCCTTCCGTGGTACCTGATTGGAACGTCAATTATTGCCGCAAATATCTCAGCCGAACAATTTATTGGTATGTCAGGCTCAGGTTATGCAATCGGTCTGGGTATTGCAACATATGAATGGATAGCCGCATTGATTTTGATTGTAGTGGCCAAATACTTTTTACCGGTATTGATTGATAATAAGATTCATACCATGCCTCAGTTTATGGAGTTCAGGTATGATAGGCGGATTAAAACCATACTGGCCATCTTCTGGATATCACTTTTCGTTATGGTTAATATTACTTCCATTCTTTATCTCGGTGCTTTAACCTTGAAATCATTACTTGATATACCACTGGTTGCAGCTATCATTGGACTGGCCATGTTTACTCTGATGTATTCTCTCTTTAATGGATTAAAGGCCATTGCGTCAACTGATATTATTCAGGTCGTTTTTCTGGTAGCTGGAGGATTGCTAACTACCTATCTTGCTTTGAATGCTATCAGTAACGATGGCGGATTATGGGAAGGTTTCCAAATGATTAAACAGCAAGCGCCTGAGAAGCTCCATATGGTGTTGCATTCTTCCAATCCTAATTACAAATATTTGCCTGGCGTAAGAGCCATATTGGGTGGAATATGGATAGCTGGTATATACTATTTTGGGGCCAATCAGTACATTATTCAAAAAGCACTAGGGGCCAAAAACCTAAAGGAAGCGCAGAGAGGAATGGCCTTTGCTGCATATTTGAAATTGTTGCTTCCTTTGATTGTTGTGGTTCCTGGTATTGCAGCATTTGTGTTGAATGCTGATATTAGCGGACCTGATGAGGCGTATCCCTGGTTATTGACAACATTTATTCCATCAGGATTCAAAGGATTTATTTTTGCAGCCCTCATTGCAGCTATTGTATCTTCTTTGAGTGCTATTATTAATAGTACTTCCACCATTTTTACCATGGATATTTACAAAGTCTATTTTAATACTCAAGCTTCAGAACGACAATTGGTAAAAACCGGACGAATTTCTGGTTTGGTTGCTATGGTCATTGCCACATGCCTGGCTCCATTACTTGGGCATGTTGAGCAGGCTTTCCAATTCATACAGGAATACACAGGGATGTTGAGTCCGGGTATTACCGCTATTTTTGTGTTTGGTCTTTTCTGGAAGAAAACAACATCCAATAGTGCTCTTTGGGGTATGGTGGTATCAATTGTTGCATCTGTTCTTCTCAAATTTGGTTTCCCCGATATGCCTTTTCTTGATAACATGCTTGTCGCATTTTTGATAACAGCCAGTTTCATTATTTTGTGGTCATTGGTAGAAGGGAGATATCATATGAATGGTAAAGCTATCATGGTTTGCAGAGGTGCATACCGTACTGGCTTTGTCTTTAATGTGGCTGCAGTTGGTATAATCGTCATATTATTAGCTTTATACATCTCATTCTGGTAGGTTTGGGATCATTATGAGTTAGAAATTATTCACAAACATTATGAATAACTTTTGAGGTTATCAGTTTATTCAATAAAAATAATCTAAACATGCTTTCTATTAATTTAAAGGACAAAGTAGCAATAGTAACCGGGGTTTCATCTGGTATAGGTGCAGGTATTGCGGAGGTGCTTGCCCGGGCAGGTTGCCATATAGCTGGATGTGCCAGAACCAATGCCTCAGACCCAAAAGTTATGGATTTTATAATGTCTGTTGAGAAATGGCAACGCGAGGCGTATTACCATCCCGTTGATGTGACTCGCAAAGAGGATATAGAAATCTTTGTAAACAAGGTTATTAAACGATTTGGTAGAGTTGATATTGTCATTTCTAATGCCGGAGTGAATGTTTTTCGTGGTGTGGATAACTGCAGCGATGAGGATTGGGATTACAACAATAAATTGAATCTGTCTTCTCACTGGCATCTGGGTAAAATATGTAAACCATGGCTGGAGAAAGCCGAAAATAGCGTATTTCAGGTGATCACCTCGAATCATGCCTTTGCCTCTATTCCAGGTTGTTTTCCATATAATGTAACAAAAACTGCCTTAACGGGCCTTGTTAGAGCCATGGCTATTGAGTGGGGACCATCAATCAGAGTGGTTGGTATTGCTCCAGGTTTTATAGATACTCCTGGAAATGATAAGTGGTTTAATTCGTTTCCTGATGCTCAAGCTGAGCGTCAGCGTACTATTGATATGCACCCGGCAGGGAAACTGGGCACCCCTGAAGAAGTTGGCAGTTGGTGTGCCTTTCTCGCAAGTAGTTTTGCTGCTTTTGCAACAGGTACAACTTATCTTATTGATGGAGGGCGATCTGCCTTAATGCAGGATGCTTAATTGAAGGGGAAAGATTTTGCGTGAAGAAACACGCTTTGATGCAACGTTTTTAATGTTATGAAGCAGCAAATTGAATTGGTAAAAAACACCCCGCAGTCGAAGCTGGGAGAAGGACCTATGTGGCATCCTTTGAATAACTCCTTGTATTGGGTAGATATTGTAGGGATGAAACTACATTGTTACGACTCTTTGAACAAGTATACCGAGACTTTGGAGTTACCATCTATGGTAGGTACAGTTGCACCTGCCAATGGGCTGTATGAGGTCCTGTTAGCCTTGGAAAACGGCGTTTGTGGCCTTGATAAGCAAGGGCAACTTGTTAAGTTGGCCGATTATCCGGCTGATGAACTACCCAATAATCGGTTTAATGATGGTAAAATAGATTCCAAGGGCCGTTTGTGGGTTGGCACCATGAACAAGAAGGTTGTGGATAATGCAGGTAACTTATACTTACTTGAAGGAGGAAAATGGCAGGTTAAACAGGCAGAAGTAACCATTTCTAATGGCTTAGCCTGGTCTGCCAATAAGCAAACCATGTTCTATATTGATACATCGCAGTATCAGATATGGGCGTATGATTATGACTGTGATAGGGGTTTGATAGATAATAAAAAAGTCGTTGTTGAAATTCCTAAGGAGCTTGGTGCTCCTGATGGTATGACTATTGACCAGCAAGGCATGCTTTGGGTGGCGCACTGGGGTGGGAGTGCAGTTATTCGTTGGAATCCGTACACTGGTGAACGAATGGAGACAATTGAATTGCCGGTACCACATGTAACCTCATGTACTTTTGGAGGTGAAGCTTTGGATACTTTATATATTACAACAGCGCAAGAGGGATTGAACGATGCGGAACTTAAGAAATTTCCATTAAGCGGATGTTTGTTTAGGGTTAAAATGGATGTTCAGGGATTACCAGCCAATATTTGGAGATGACAGGATGGCAATTGGGTTATACATGAACTGATTGTAGTATTTGAAAGTTGGCAGAATAGCCTTTGACTGCATAAACAGCAAGGTCAATTTGTTTTAAGATAAACGTGATAATAAGAATAGTGCATGACCAAAAAAGTAATCACTTTCGGAGAGATAATGCTCCGTTTGTCAACGCCTGGTTACCAGCGTTTTTCACAGGCAAGCGAGTTTGAAGTATG
>NZ_JAGUCN010000040.1 GCF_018271975.1 Carboxylicivirga mesophila | reverse complement strand
AATGTTGCGAAGTAAACCGCCGGCTGGTCATCAACCTGGCAAGATTGGCGTCACGCTTTGGAAGAGGAGGCCGGCGGAGCTTGCAATATAGGATTTTAATACTACATATTATGGCTTTACGCTATGGACTTGTTCCAAATCATCTGACTGATGATCCAAACGACTGCATGGCAGTCACCACCGACAATGACACGATTACTGTTGAACAAATTGTTGAAACAATGATTGGCAAAGGCTCGACCGTTACCAAGGCCGAAGCACTATCGGTTATTGAAGAGTTTGAGTACGCTGTTGTTGATTCCATTCAAAAAGGAAACAATGTGAGTACCGAACTTTTTAAGATTGCCCCAAGCATTGTTGGCGTGTTTTCCAATAACCAGGATGCGTTTGATACCGCCAGGCATTCCGTTAAGATTAATTTAAATGCGGGGAGACGACTGGCCCAGGCTGCGGCAAACATTGAGCTTAAAAAGGTTAACATCACTGCCATTCAACCTGTTTTACAAAACTTTACCGACCAAATGAGTAAAGTGGTTAATGAGTCGTTTACCTCTGGCCATGTAGCCTCAATACGTGGTACAACGCTAAAGTTTAACCAGGATGACGAAACGCAAGGCATCTTTTTTATTGCTGGAGATGGCACCGAAACCCGCGTTGATAATATTATTAAGAACTTCCCTTCTGAATTAATGTTTATCGTGCCTGCCACATTAACAAGTGGCACATACGCCATTGAAGTAAGATGCATTTACCACAACTCCAAAACCTTACGCACTGGCCGCCTGCCATATGAACTGGTACCTGTTAGCTAAACAGCTATTTTGTTAGAAATTTTGATTGGGCAGTACGCCCAAGCCGCTTGGGCAATGCGCCCACGCTGTTTGGGTAAGCTGCCCAAGCTGTTTGGGCGCCTTGCCCAGGGTAATTGGGTAGCGTGCCCACGCTGCCTGAGAAATCAACCTCCTTTAACCCGACCACCCAATATCTAAGTCCATTGACTGGTACTCGTGGTAAATGATAATGGCTAATACAAATGGTAAGGCAACCAATACAGCCGTACGGGCATACTTAACATTTCTATTATACTCAAATTGCCTCACCTTAACGATGGCATCAAACGAGATTGCAACACTTAATGAGTCAGCTGCCGCATCCGCTAATGGCATATCGCAATACACCACATAATAATCCAACTGACGAGGCACCGTACTTATTTCTTCATCGGGAATAATGTAACCCAACAATGCACTATCCGAAGTAACGGCACCATATAGCTGGTGGTAATAGTTCCGGTAGTTTTGGTTGATAAAAACCGTATAGTCACCTTCTAATTCTACACTTTTATTGTAGCTGGTTACCCACCTATTGCCAGAGCAACCAACCAGATGGATAGCAATACACAAGAATGCAACGATGCGATGATATGGGCGCAGCTCAAAACACATCAGCCTGTTTTCCAGCAAAGTTATGAATTGTAATAGCCTGATGTCAATCCGCCTCACCTCCCACCCCCACTACTCACTACCAACTTTTCACTCTTCACTTTTCTCTTCACTCTTCTCTATTCTCTTCTGCCCCAAAAAACACCCAAAACCAGCAACCAGCAACCAGTAACCCAAAACCAGCAACTCTACCTTCTACCCAACTACTGACCACTAACCACTGACCACTCATCAACTCCACCCCATCTTTTATCAACATAAGTATGTGCATCTCAAAATAAATTCTAATTTAGCAGGCACTAATCGGAAAAACTGCCCCCCTGACCGGGGATAATGTGAGCGTAATAAGGGGCAGGAAAGCATAAAAGACTAATAAATTATTGGGCACTTGAGTGCCGGTAGAAATGGCTATATGCCTTAGTGGGTGATAGTGGTAATATATCGGGTATGAGGGTGCGGGTATAAATGAGTTATGTGTTATAGAGAGAGACGTTCCTACAATAAACAATCATAAAATATGAATGAGAACAATAGTGAAACTAAGCAATTATTAATAAAATTTGAAGAGTTGATTTCTCTTTCAAAGGATGAATTAACCAAAAGTATTCTTGAAATAGAGACAAATGTTGAAAGTAGATCTAATTACGATGCTTTAAGGCGAATTCACAAAAGTGTTGGTCAGTATATTGAAAAGAAAAGAGAGCTTGTTTACATTGGATTTATGGGACATTTTTCTTCAGGAAAATCAAGTACAATTAATTCTTTACTCAATTTGTCAGGAAAAAATGCAAGGGAAGTTGATTTACATCCAAGTGATAAAGCGATTTCATTAATTACTCATCCAAGCAATGAACCTTCATTTATCAAATTAGTTAGCTATGGGAATATACCAGTCAAACCTGTTTATGTTGAACACGATTTTCTGAAAAACATTGTTTTTATTGATACTCCAGGAGCAGGCGATACTGATCCGTTAATTATAAGTGAATTAATGCAAGACTATTTACCTATATGTGATTTGCTATTGTATTTCTTTTCTTCAACAAATCCATTAGATGAAAATGACCTTCCATTATTGAAAGCAAAAGAGGAGAACTTATCATTAATACCAACAAAATTTATTGTAACGAGAGCTGATGAATTTAGAAAGGATTTTGATAGCGGTATTTCAGTTGATAATTTCGATGAATCAGAATCAAACAGGTTTATTGCTAAAGCTATTGCTAGAATTAAAGACACAATCGATTTAGTTAAAATATCAGATAAAGATTTTCATATTATTGATAATAAAAAAGGCTTTGGTATTCCTGATTTAGTTGATTATGTTTCAGAATATTCTTCATTAGATGATGTTGAGAATAAAATTCGAATGCATGAATATAAAGTCAGTTTATTTAGAAATAATGGTTTAAAAATTAGATCCCGTTTTTTAGAAAATACAACTAGTAAATTAAAAACCTTAAATAAATATGTGGACGATGCCAGAAATAATATTGCAAGATATGAGGACAAAGTCAGAATCACTAACAATCGACTAACAGAAACTTGGCGAAACTATCAGAGTGAAATTGAAAGAATTAAAAATAGAAATATAAAAGACCTTGAAGAACCATCTTTAAAAAATGTATGTACAACTATATGGGGAGATACATTGATTGTAGAATTATTCAATAAAATATCGAGTAATTTTAGTTCATTTAAATCAACACCTGTTAATGAATTTTATGATGAATTTATTTCTAAGACACAAGATGAAATAAGACCATATCTCTCAAGTGTAAGAACTGAAATAGAAAATGTCGATTTAAATAGATTCCAAAACTTAAAGTATAAGATTGAAGATTTTAAAGTCACTGAATTGCCTCAAATTAACGTTACATTCTCAACTTTTGTAGAGAGTGAAATGAATAAAATAGAAACAACTCTTCTTTCAGCAGTTAAAGAATTATTATATTTTCTTAAATCAAATAATAATTCTCTTAGCCATAGATTATTAAATTTTCAACCTATTTCTCTACTTTCAGACATAATTAGAAAAGCACAAGAAGGATTAAATAAAGATATTGATGTTCATTTTGACCATGTA
Source organism: Carboxylicivirga mesophila (assembly GCF_018271975.1). Classification (GTDB taxonomy): domain Bacteria; phylum Bacteroidota; class Bacteroidia; order Bacteroidales; family Marinilabiliaceae; genus Carboxylicivirga; species Carboxylicivirga mesophila. The sequence continues at coordinate 33,292 of NZ_JAGUCN010000040.1, read as the reverse complement.
TATTTATATAGGGCAGGTGTATTCTCAGAGCACGTAAAAGAATATATATCTAAGCTTGGGATTGGTCATAAATTAAATCAATTAGAAAGCGAATTTAAGGAGCAATTTAAGGAACAAATAAAACAAAAAGCTGCTGACATCATATTTTCAAACTACAATGAGAATACTAAAACATTTCAAGATAGTCTATCTAAACTAAAATATGACTTTGAGGAAAATCAAATAACTCTAAATTCAGTCGATTTAAGTGTTGTTGAATTTGATAAAATAGAAACCAAAAGTACCATAGCAGAAAGTTCATCTAACTTGTGCAATATTCTGATAGATAATGTTAATCATAGACTAAGAAATAAAATTAAATCTACATTCCATGAAATAGAACAGAATATACGTGAATATCAAACAAAATTTAGAACAAAGACCAAAACGTTAAAAAGAAATCGCTGGACAAGGTTCTTCCTTTTTACTGTCATTGCAGCTTCAATAGTTTTACCGTTTACAATTTTCAATTATTTAAAACTGAATGATGATACTGCAAATAACTTTATTATAAGTATTGTTGCAAACCTAGTTTTACCTGTAATATCTTTTGCAATAGCAAAGTTAACTGATACGATTTCTGATAAAATTAGGGATTCTAAGCAAGAAATTAAAAATGAAATGATTACTTCATCAAATAAGATATTAGATAATAGTTTAAAGGAGTTTAAAGATAATCAAGATGAAAAAACATTAATAGATAAACATTTTAGAGAAAGTTTAGAAAAACAACTTGCAGATATACGTAATCAGTCTTATTCCAAAAAACTTAGTGGGATATATTTAGAATTAATTGAGTGTCATAAGAAAGATAAAGAAATAAGAAGTGTTTATATTGAAGAGATTAAAAATATAACTAGATTATTAAGTGCCTACTTCAATTATGATGATGCAAAATTAGAGGTAATCTCGCATGATATTAAACAAGAAGCTATTGAGCCTTCATTCGACTTTCTTGCAGATTTAAAAACTCAGATTTCAGATGTCAATAATAAGATTCAAGAAATTAATTTAGTATAACTACAACACATAACAATGAAAATAGATAAAGCTTCATTTGAAAAAGTATTTGAATCTAAATTTTGGAAGAAATTGAAGGAGAGTATTGTTCCTTTTGAGAGTAGTCCTGATAAGAATAAATTTCTAAATGAACTTTACGATGAGATAAGTGAGTTTACATATAGTCCCAAAAACCCTAGAGATTACATTGTTGTAAATAAGCACAATGGAATTTCACGGTACGTACCAACTTTTACAAGGAAGGACTATTGCGTTTTCTTTTTGTGCATAAAGTTACTTGAAAATGAAATTGCAGTAAATAGAGTTGAAGGTACATATGGTGGTTGGACTTTGGGTAATCCAATAAGACTAAAAGAGGAACAAGAAATAATAGAATTAGATTATGTTCCTTATAATACTATTAACGAACTGTCTTGGGTTCAGGAATGGCAATCATTTCAGAATATTGCAAAATCTCACAGAGACACTGATGATTGGAAATGTTTTATTAATCTTGATATTGCTAATTTCTATGATTGCATAAACCTAACGATACTTGAAAGAAAAATTAGACATGTAATCCCAAAATCAAAGCAAGATGCTGTAACTTTACTATTCCACTTTCTACAAAACTGGAACAAGAAATTAGAAGGATATAACCCAAAGACTGTTGGAATACCGCAGGATGAAATTGGTGATTGTTCAAGAATCTTAGCAAACTTTTATTTACAGGACTATGATTTAGCAATGAATGAAATTGCTAATCGTTATGGAGCAAAATATATACGTTTTGCTGACGACCAGATAATTTATGCAAAGGATTTATCTACAGCTAAATCTATTCTATTTGAAGCCTCAAGAGAACTTTTAAAAATAAACTTGAATTTTAATAGTAGCAAAGTCAAAGAGTTTAAGTCTAAGAATGAATTTAATACTTATTGGTGCTTTGGCTTGTTTGAGTTATTACGAGATAAAGAGAACAAAAATTCAATAAATGCCGGTGTGGGTATGTATTTCGAATTTTTGGAAAAGAATATTAGGTTTAGAGATAACTCAGTGTTAAAACGAATATTAACTATTGACAGTAGCTTAATAGAGGCTAAATATAAAAAACGTTTGATATCAAAATTTCTTGACCCAGATTTTCTCGCTCAATTAGGCATTTGGCACTTTAAAAGAATAAAGTCATTTATTAATAATGATGCAGAGTTTTATACAGCCCTAGATGAGTTAATTAACAATGTTCCATATAATTCATATCATTATAACTTAAGAGCATTTTATAAAAAGGAACGTAAAGAATTTGACTTGAAAATAATTGATACAAAAATAGACCAAGTAAGGTTAAATTAAAGCCTACACACAACACGCGGTAAATAATGCATAGCTTGCCGCAGGCGCAACACAAACTACGCATCACACGGCAGGCCGGTGTGCATTAAAAGAAGTGACTATGAGAAAATTAATAGCCTTAGTTTCAATACTTCTAGTTATTAGCTGTCAAAATCAAGCACAAAATGATATTGAAGGGTTTAATAAGCTTCTAGGAAACGAAAAAGCAAAAGTCTTCAATAACACTGTAGAATCATTTCGTGATTTTCTTGTATTGAATTATCCTGACTATGAAGATGAAAATCAAAGGATTTATCAATTTTTGAAAACTTTGACAGATACCAAAGACTATAACTACAACTTTATAATTGATAAAGAAAAGAGCACTAAAATCGTCGCGGAATGGGAAAAAAGCGGATTAAGAAAAGAAGTGTGGTTGTTTGGTAATGAAGAATACACTTCCTCACTTTGGGACCCAACAGAAGAACAAGCTGAAGAAGAAATCATGCCAATAACAAGAAACAAAGGAATTGAAGTTGATGTTGATTTGAGCAAATATTTTGACTCAAATACAGGTGGACTTTATCTATATGGACTCGATAACTACGCTCCAAATGACACAATTATACAAAGCTATGTTGAAGGAAAATCAGCTCTTGGAAATATTAGTTATTTAAGAGTTGCAGAAGGATTTAAGAAGCTAAAGATTAACTACCATGAACCATTTTTTATAAGAATCCTCGTTGTTGAATTTTACTATAATCTAATAAAGAGAGAATTAGAAACCGAAGAATAATAACGCCCGCCAACAATGGCTAATTATTCCGTCACACGAAGCCACCCGACGTACAGGGCTTTAAACAATAAATGCTTGCCTATCGGCAAGCATTTATCTATTTACTGCTATCTAATTTGTAATGACTATTGGGCCTTGGCATTTGCGCCTCCACCTGCTGATACCACAGGAATAGCTCATCTTTTAAGGCATTCACCTTATCGCTGTGCTGCTCTGCCACATTTACTGATTCTGAGATATCCTCTTTGAGGTTGTATAGCTCGTAGTGCTCATCTTCAAAAAAACGAATCAACTTCCAATCGCCCTTGCGTATGGCGCTGTAGGGCGTGGCCCCAAGCGTATGGTAATGCGGATAATGCCAGAACAAGGCCGAGCGCTTCAGCGGCTTGTCCACCTCAATGACGCCATCCAGGCTCAGTCCATCAAAGCCTGCGCTTACCTTGTCCGGTAGTTGCAGATTGGCCATGGCTGCCAGCGTTGGAAAAATATCATTGGAGATAACCGGCTGATGACTTACGTTCACCTGCTGCTCAAGCTGCGGGTTATAAATAAGCATGGGCACACGCACGCCTCCCTCATACACATGCCCCTTGCCTTCGCGCAGGGGGTAGTTGCTGGTCACCATCGTTTTTCGCTGCTGCGCATGCCCGCCATTATCGGAGGTAAACACAACAATGGTATTCTCGCTCAGGCCATTTACTTTCAGACTGTTTAGTATGGCGCCAACGGCATCGTCCATGTGCTCTACCATGGCTGCATAGGTGGGGTTCAGGTGGTGCTGTGTTGAGTCCACCAGGGCCTTGTACTTCTCAACCTTATAGGCTTTAGCCTGTAAGGGCAAATGCACGTTATACAGCCAAAAGTTTAAGAAGAAAGGCTGCCCTGTTTTATCGGGATGATGCGTTTCGATGAAATGGCAGGCCTCCTGCGACAAGCGCTCGGTCAGGTACTCCCCGCTTTCTTTATCTGCCAGGCGCGGATTGCCATAGGGGGCAAAATACCCGCCAAAGCCCTGCTTCTTTCTCAGTTGTGGCGAACCCTTGGCCCAGCCGCCAATATTACTATCGAAACCCTGAGATACGGGCCAGTAGATGGCTGATTCGCCCAAATGCCATTTACCAATGTGGGCTGTCACATAGCCATTATGCTTAAATGCTTCAGCCAGGTTATACTCAGCGGTATCCAGATACATGGTCCAGTCCGGCACCGCCAGCTTTGCATGGGGGCGTTTATGCCCCTCTATCCAGTCGGTACAGTTCAGGGTGGCCGGGTATTTACCGGTCATAATACTGGCACGCGTTGGCGAGCAAACCGTGCAAGCCGCATAGGCATTGGTAAACACAGTGCTCTTCTCGGCCAAGCGGTCCACATGGGGCGTTTGATACAAGGTGCTTCCCATCAGGCCTAAATCGGTCCAGCCCAGGTCGTCCACCAGAATTAACACCACATTAGGCTGCTCCTGCTTTTGAGCACACCCGATTAATACAAACGCTATTGCTAACAGCGGTAAGAGGCGTAGTAATGACTTTCTCATAACGATAGATTTATCTTATCAACGGCTTCCTAAAGCAGGTTGCCACGCTGTTCAAATTTATTGATTCTGGCTTGATTTCCACATTTTTAGTTGCTCAGGATTCTTCACCTGTGGCTCACGATTATGGAAATAATCTTCATGAATCATCCAGGTAACGGTATCCCAAACGGCCCCTTCGGTCCATAGCGGCGCCATTAGCGTTCCCTCCCAGGCTTCAAGCTCACCATTCAGCTGGGTTGCTTGCCAGGCTTCTGTTTCGGATAAATCGTTTGTCTCGCCTAAATCAGTATCCAGGTTATACAATCGCTGCCCCAGCCTTTCAACACGGATGAGCTTATGGTCGCCAGCGCGCATGGCCGCCATGGGGTCCTTTCGCCAGAAGAGTTTTTCATGCGGCTCACCTTTATCGGCATCATCCAGGTAAGGCAGCAAACTAACGCCATCGATGTCTTTGTTGTGGGGTAAGCCTGCCACATCAATGCTGGTGGCAAACATATCCAAAGAAGAGGTCAAGCCATTATAAATCCTGCCTTGTGAATATCTGGCCGGCCAGTGCATCAGGAAAGGCACCCGGTGTCCACCTTCGTATTTATTTCCTTTAAAACCTTTCAGGGGCAGATTGGACGACTGGTTGTTGTGCGCCCCACCGTTATCACTCAGGAAGAAAATCAAGGTGTTTTCATATATATTCGCTTCTTTCAGCTTGTTGACAATGGTCCCTACGGCCCTGTCCAGTGCCCAGGTCATGGCGGCCAGTGTTTGTCTCGGATGCCCTTCAAACAATGCCAAATCAGCTTCTGCCGCTTCCATGGGCGTATGCACCGCATTGGGTGCCCAGTAAATAAAAAATGGCTGCTCCTTGTGGTCCTCGATAAACTGCGCCGCTTTTTCACCCAAACGGTCTGTCAGGTAACCATCAAAGGTCGTGAACTGATCGTTTTCACGAATCGAATGCGAAGTACCCTCTCTATCCTGCTTATCATTGGGAAAGTAACTTCTTCCGCCTGCCAGGAAACCCCAGAAATAGTCGAAGCCACGCTGGTTGGGGCGATACGCAGGTCCTTCACCCAAGTGCCATTTACCAAAGGCGGCCGTTGTATAACCGGCCTGCTTCATGGCATCGGCAATGGTTTGCTCATTCAAGTCAATGCCTGTGTATTCCTCCGAGGGATTACATTCAAACCCAAAGCGCTGCTGGTATTTACCAACCATGATACCGGCCCGGCTTGGTCCACAAACAGAAGCGGTTACATGCGCATCGGTAAAACGTATACCCGTATTGGCCAGTTGGTCGATATGGGGTGTTTTTAAGTCTGGCGACCCGGCAAAACCAAAATCGGCATAGCCGGCATCATCAATGAGCATGATAATGACGTTCGGCTGTTTCGTTGCCTCCTTTACCGGTCCATTGCAGCTCATCAGGGAACTTAACAGCCCAATGCCAACAATATATAAGATTGATTTAATCATAAGAAACTCCTTTTAATCTATTGATTCACTTTTACAATTTATTGCCCAATATGACATTTAGAGGGTAATACTATTATCATCACACTGGGGTTTTCAACCCCAAACCCCGACTTCCTTTTTTCCATGATGAAAAATGGAAGCAAAAAAATCTTTGGCTATGCCTGCTTGCGCTCCTAATCCATATTGAACCCATTTTATCAGGCTATTGCCCAAGCTGCATTACTTTTTCACTTGATACACCCGCACATAATCCACTTCGTAGTTGCGCGGGAAGGTGGTTGCTGAGGGGTCGCCTCCATTGGCACCAATGGCCAGGTTCAACAGAATGTATTGTGGCTGATGAAATGGATTTGTACCATCGGCATTGATGGTCTTTGACAAATCAATAGTATTCAGCAATTCATCATCCAGGTACAAGCGGATATAGTCTTCGGTCCACTCCATTTTCCAGGTATGAAACCTATCTGCCCAATCCGGTTGATTAGCCAGGAAGCTTTTAAATGGCACCTTGGCCGAATCCCACACCGGTTGCATCTTATCGTTGGCCCAGGCTGCATTGGCCAAAAGCTTGGCTTCCCCCTCATGGCGGTAATACTCCAACTGGTCCACTTCGCCATTGGATGGCCATTGACCTTCCACGCCAAGGGTCCAGATGGCCGGCCACATGCCCAGGCTGGTATCGATGCGGGCACGCACCTCCATAATGCCATACTTAAATGAAAACTTATCTTTCGTCTTGATGCAAGCAGAAGTATATGCAGCTGTTTTACGATGCTTGCGCCAATCCGCACTCTTGCGTTTGTAATTGGTATTCTTCACCTGCTCACGGCGTCCCTCAATACATAAAACGCCATCCTTAAGCGATGCATTATCGGCCTGGTACCATTGCAGTTCTTCATTACGCACAAAACCGGTTTCATAGGACCAGAAAGCATCGTTGGGCTTACCTTCAGTATTAAATTCATCGGCCCAAACAAGCTCATAACCATTGGGTATGTGTGCCGGCAATGTATCCGGACGATAAGGATTCACCAGTTGATAACGTTCGGGATGAGCATTGGTATACAGCTTATTCTGCATCAGCCCCAGGAAAATGGGGTCTTTCAACTGGTTCTCCCATTCTGAGTATGACGCCTTCAGACTATCATAGTGATTATCCTCAGATAATTCCAAACTACTACTTTCACCTATGTCATCCTGCAGATTATAGACCTCATCCACTTCACTTTTATACTTCACCAGCTTCATATCTCCACTTCTGATTGCGTAGGCCTTCTGGTCGTATTTGCGCCAATAAAGCGCCTGATGCGGCACTCCACTCATATCCCCATTCAAGAAGGGCACAAGGTTGACACCGTCAATTGGATTAGCCGGGCTTGCACTAGCATAAGTGACTGCCGTAGCAAACATATCAAGTGAGATAACCGGTTGGTGGTAAACCATCCCTGACGGCACTGTTCCCGGCCATTGCATGGCAAACGGCACATGAATGCCGCCTTCGTACAAACTCCCTTTGCCATCGCGCAGCGGTCCGTTATCAGAAGCATTATGTTGCTCGGGACCGCCATTATCCGACAAGAAAAATACAATGGTGTTTTCTGCTATGCCTAAGTCCTCCAGTTTATCAAGCACCAGGCCAACCCCATCATCCACGGCGCTCACCATGGCCGCATAGGTTCTTCTTTTTTTATCCTTGATATGCGTAAAGCGACTCAGGTATTTCTCGGTGGCCTGCAGCGGCGCATGTGGCGCATTGTAAGCCAGGTAAATGAAAAATGGATTATCAGCCTCTCGCTCGATAAACGAAACGGCTTCACGCGATAACGCATCTGTCAGGTACTCGTTTTCTTCTACCCTGCCATTATTGCGCATCAGTTTGGTTCTGTAGCCATCGAACTGCGCCTTGATTTCAGATACATCATTCAAGGTCCACTCTTCAGGAAAATACTGATGACCTCCACTTAAAAAGCCAAAGAACTCATCGAAACCACGATTGAGTGGATACTGAGTTTTGTGGGCTCCCAAATGCCACTTGCCCAATGCCATACTCGTATAACCTGAGCGTTCCAACACCGTAGCCAATGTTTCTTCGGTAGAAGGTAATCCCTGCAACGTATCGTTTGGAGCCAGTAAAGGATTACGGCCAAAGCCAAAGCGGTCCTGGTAGCGCCCCGTCATGATGCCGGCACGGCTGGGGCCACACACGGCATAGGTCACATAGGCATTGGTGAACTTAACACCATTATCCGCAATCCGGTCGATGTTTGGCGTGGGTATATCTTTACAGCCGTTAAAACCCACATCGCCATAGCCCTGATCATCGGTCAGGATAATGATGACATTGGGTGAAACAGCCTGATCGCTTTGCGCTTTTACAGGCACCAGTGCGCACATGGCAATGACCAATAGCGCAAGGGTTCTTATTGAGAATCGATTTTTCATAAATTAAGTAACATCATGAGTTAACAACTCTTCTAATTCTTTAGCGAACAGGGGAAATTCTGTACCTAAAGGTATAATCTACATTTTGTAAACGGTAATCTTTTCTTGGAAATGCATTCATCAACCAGCTGGTTGTGCCACCAATACCCATTTGCTTATGATCGACATTCAGGTATATCTCTGGCTGCTTTGTCAGTTCAAAAGAATAATCGCTTTGCTGAATGGCCTGCTTACTGTAGTGAGCTGCCCCGAATCCAATAGGTTGTTCTCCTGTAAAACACAAACCCTTTCCTTCAGCATTGGTCATTGTAAACCAGCGTGTATCACATTTATAGCCATTCTCCTGCGGCTTTGAATATTCCACCCATTCATTGGCAACCGTGGACGAATACACACCCATCTTTTCCACATTTCTATCCTGGTAAGTAGGATATTTTCCTGGACCATACCACTGAAGCTGATCGAAACCGGGCTCAATCACCAGCTCTGTTCCCATGCGTGGCACCATTGGCAAATCCTTATCGCCGGCAACATACTGGCAATACACGTCTACCTCGCCATTGCCATATACAGTATAGGTTTGGCTATAGGTGGCCTCCACCATCGGCAATTGCCCTTTTACTTCAATTATAAGCGTATTACCCTCTTCCTTAGGTGTCACTTCATCAATGATCCAGCTATTGGCATGTTCCCAAACGCCTAATTGAGGTAATTTCTTGCTCCCGCCTTTAACAGCGCCGCGATCATTATCGGTTGGCACACGCCAGAAGTCAGGCTGAGGCCCTTTTTTAATCACTAATTCATCACCCAGGAAGTATTTTTCCAGGCGACCATTCAGCTTATCAAAAATAATGGAGAAGCCTTCGCCCCAAACATACACTGAGCGACCTTCTGTCCGCCAGTCAGGGGCAGCATCTGTTTGTACTGCCTTCAGCGCCTGGGTTGTATTGTCACTTAGCTTAAACTGGTCCCAGGCCAGTTCGTGTCCGGCTTTGGCAAAGAAGGTATCTTTATTCAGTTTGAAGCTGAAAGTGATAAAATACTCTTTCCCCTCTTGGTATTGATAGTCCACATTCAACTGGATATTTTTACCCGAACGTGCCGGCAGATCCATACTCTCTAATGCTCCAGATGCCACCGGCAATCCATCTTCCAAAAGTTCCCATTCGCCATCTACCCACTCGGCTGCATTGGAGAAATCGTACCAGTTGGTAATGGTAAATTCCAGTTGCTCTATATTAACAGCTTCTACATGTATGTTTCGGTAGAAGTACTTGATCGTATTTAGTCCCGGGTGGGGCGTCCAGTCAGAAGCCAACAGCCCATTCATACAGAAATTACCATCGTGATGCACGCCACGGGCATCTTCCCACCAACCACCATAGGCATAGAAGTGATCTTCCTGAGAGGTGTTCTTATATGCTTCAGGAACCGGCTGCTTCAGGCCCTGATCCATCCAGTCCCAAACAAATCCACCCTGGAAGTTATTATCGGCATACACCAAATCCCAGTATTCCTTCAGGTTCCCATTGCTATTACCCATGGCATGTGTGTACTCGCATAGGATAAATGGCATGTGCGCATAGTCTTTGGTGATATTGGCACACTCTTCGGGCGTGGCATACATGCGTGAGTAGACATCAGCATAGTCGCGGCCACCTTTACGCGTGGTGCCTTCGTACAAATACGGGCGTGACGGGTCTGTTGCTTTGACCCACTCATGTGCCTTTTTTGCATTAGGCCCATCGCCACTTTCATTACCCATCGACCAGATAACTACAGAAGCATGGTTGCGATCGCGGTACACCATACGTTCTACACGATCCAGGTACGCCTGTTCCCAGTCGGGTGAGCAGGTCAAACGGTTATCACCCTTATTGCCGAAACCATGTGTCTCAATATTTCCTTCATCAATGAGGTAGATACCGTATTCGTCGCACAATGCATACCACTCAGGCGTATTCGGATAGTGACTGGTTCTAACCGCATTGATGTTATTTTGTTTCATCAGGATAATATCCCGCATCATATCCGCTGTCGTCACATAATGCCCCGTTTCCGGATGATGCTCGTGACGATTAGTGCCTTTGAACAGCACAGCCACGCCATTAATTAACAGGCGTCCATTTTTAATCTCCACAGTGCGGAAACCCACTTTCTGAGGAATCACCTCTAGTACTTTTCCATCCTTGTCTTCAAGCGAAAGTAAAAGCTGGTATAAATAGGGTGACTCAGCACTCCAGGCTTGCACATCTTTAAGCGTGTGCATATCTGAACTAAAACGAACCAATCCCTTACCAACTTCAACAGGTACTGTTCCCGCCAATTGCTCTTTACCGGCTGCATCTAACAACTGGTACTTAACCGAAACAGCTTGTTTGGCTTTTGAAATAACTTCTCCCTTCAATTGAAACACGCCATCGGTATATGAATCGCTCAGCGAAGCAGAGTAAACAAAATCGCGGATATGCGTTTTGGGTGTTGACCACAAATACACATCGCGGAAGATGCCACTCAATCGCCAGAAATCCTGATCCTCCAAATAAGAGGCATCGCTCCAGCGGTATACTTCAACAGCCAATTGATTAATACCTTTTTGCAGGTATTTGGTGATATTGAATTCACCAGGCGTACGACTGCCCTGGCAGTAACCCACCTTCTTGCCATTCACCCAAACATAGTAGGCCGATTGGACCCCATCAAAATTGATGTACACTTCTCTGCCATCCCAATTTTCAGGCACCTCAAAGGTGTAACGATAGGAGCCCACCGGATTCCATGCTTTAGGCGCTTCCAGATTGTCTTTTTCAAACGGATAGGTATCGTTGGTATAGATAGGGATTCCATGCCCATGAAGTTCCCAGTTAGAAGGCACGGGGATGCTTGTCCATTGTGAGTCATCAAAGCTGGTTTCATAGAATTTCTCAGGCCGGCTGGCTGGGTTTTCGGACCACTTAAACCGCCAATCACCATTCAGACTTTGAAAATATTCCGAGGTGTGCTTATCAAAACTTGAAGCCGACTTATCGGAGCCATATACCATCATGGTCGTATGAGGTTGTTCCTTATTAATATGCAACACCTTTACGTTATCCCACTCAGGCCGTTTAGTGGCGAAAGTGAGGCTCACAACCAGCATTAAAATATGCGCCATTAAAAGCTTCTTCATCTTTCCTTTATTGTTATTTCTTGGTTTTTATTGTTTGAGCAAGGTCTGGATTATTCGTTAAAATCAATTGATTCATTCTGTCATGTTCAGGTCTGATTGCTGTCATTCTCTTGAACTGATTTCTTCAAACACAAGGGGTAATCCTTTCATTCAATCATCCCTGAGTATAGTAAGTCAGTATCTTACATGTTATAGCAATAGCCTGTTCCTAGCTATTTAATCTCAAAAGCACCCAAGTCGGGCAAACCCTCAATCTTATTGCCCAGTATATCGGTTTCAAGCTTTAAGCCGATGAAAAGTCCAATGCTATCGTTGGGCAGCGGAGTAATATGGATGCTTTGGTTGTTTACCAGTTTGATGTTCGTTGGCAGATAATCCTTCAATTGCTGGCCTCCTGCATTGGCAAACGCTGGATTCCCATACAGCGGACTATCATCCTGAATCAACACATCATGCGGCCAATTACCTTTTTTCAGGTACAGGTTATTGGTAAACACAATGTTGTGCACTTTAGATTCGCCGGCTTTCTCAGGATTATACTGATCGCCTAATACAGCTTTGCTCTCTCCTTCTATATAAAAAATGTTATTGGCTATGAGCACTCCTGCCGAAGCCTTATCAACTGCAATTTTGACGACTATCCCCTTTTTGACGTAGATGGTATTGTTGTAGAAATAACTGTTAAAGGGGCCACTACGGGCCTTTTTCCCCTGGTAGCCACTCAACCAGAAAATCTTTCCTTCCTGAAAGGCACCATCTTTCCCTTTAACACGATGCCCGTCGTTAATGCTGACATTATAGCGATAGGCACAATTGAAATTGTTACCCAATATTTCGCAAAAACCACCGGCATTGTTGGCACTCAGGTTATACTGAACAATCACATTGTTGCAGTTATAATCAATGTGACATCCGGCTGAATCACCCGGCCCGTTAGCATGCTTAAATGTGTTATGCTCAATGATGATATCGGAACTGCCCCAAGTCCAAAGTCCACTGCCTCGTCCCCATTTGCGCGAATCATTGTTACTTCCCGAGTAACTAACCTGATTGCCTTTCACATGTCCCTGATGAACGCCCGACATTTGTATACCTGGCCCACCGGTGCTCATCACCGTATTATCAATCACACGAATGTTTCGGATATTCTTATTATTCCCAGTGAACTTTAAACCGGTATGTGCCACGTTTTCAATCTGACATCCCGTAACCATCAAATCCTGAAGATGAGCATCTTCACGGGCATTAATAAATCGAATGCCCCATCCATAATTTTGTTTTCCATTGGCCGTTTTGACTTCATCGGCCCCCCTTTTAAAGCCCTTTTCCTCAAAAAAGACATCGCGTATTGTTAATTCATGAAGCGCTATGCTGCTGTATTCACCAGGTTCTGTTGCCTGCACCAACACCCCGCAACGCATCATCTTTGACGACTTATCACCAGGATGCATACCGCCTCCATCAGCCCTAATTTCAATACCATCAATCGTTACGAAACTGCAATTCTCGAGCAGTATGCCATTCAGAAAACCTTTTGCATCAATAATCGGCTTTGCTGCCTTAGCCGTCTTTTCATCCTCCTGATAGCTAGCAATCACAATAGGCTTGTCTGCAGAACCTGATAGATTCTTCAACAACAAGCACCCCTTATGGGTGTGACCCATCACCAACAGCACCTCATCTCCGGCTTGCAGCTTCAATGAATTGACTTTATCCAGCGTTTGAAAGGGAACTGTTTTACCAGTGCCCGTATTGGCATCATTGCCTGCAACAGGGTTCACATAATAGCGCTCGGCCGAGACGGACAACACTGTTAAAATAAGGGCTAATGCTGAGAGAATGCGTTTCATGTATAAGAATGAAAAACCGGGCGTATTTACGCTGGTAAAAAAATGTTTGTTCGTGGGCCTACGGCAAAACTGCTTGCCACAAAGCAAATCTAATCCCATGTAAAAATTGTTTTTAATGATAGCTTTCATAAATGGATGATAATTACCAATTAAAATTATTTATCGAATACTGAAAGATCCCACTCATCGTGCCATTCGAGAACAATCTTTCCGCTCTCATCAAATTTGATGGGAAGCCAGATATATCTTGAATCCGGCAGATCATCCTTATTCCACCTGTCAGCCATAAAAATAAAGGCATCTGATTTTCCCTGAACAGGAAGCACATAAGTACTTTGGGAGGTGAATGTTTTTTCGCCCCCCTCTCCAATACAAGGATTGCCCAGTTCTTCCCATGGTCCCCAGATGGACTCTGCCACAGCCGATCGGGCGGGGTTGGGTTCCCAGGCGGTACAACCTGATGCAATAAAATAGTACTTGCCATCTTTTTTAAATACCGCCGGAGCTTCCATTTTCCGGCCCGGAAAGACACGCTTATATTTTCCTGTTGGTCGCAAGTAATCATCGGTAAGTTCAGAGATATGCATGGTAGCATTGTTCTCAGAGGAATAAAACTGATAGGCTTTTCCATCATCATCCACAAAAATGGTCATATCCCTGGCCATTTGGCCTCCTTCAAAATCACGGGCTAAAATACCTTCTGTGGTATCAGCTTCCGCTGCATTAGCCGGCCATACTCCGGCATTGGGTCGGAAGCTTTCGATGTATTCGAAAGGACCGGTTGGGAAGTTACTCACCGCTACACCGGCTGCCGCCTTTGAATAGTCCTTGCTATCCACATGCATCCACATGACAAACTTGTTGGTTTTGGCATTATATATCACTTTTGGCCTCTCCAGCACGTTACCTTTGTATAAGTCATGTGAGGGATCATCTTCCACAGCCGGTAAAACAACACCTTCATATTTCCAGTTAAACAAATCGTTTGAAGAGTAACAGGAAACACCGGTTACATCTACCCTTGTACCTCCCCAGCTTTTATTACACTCGGGTAAATACGTCTCACCTTCTTTCATCTCTCCGTACAAATAATAGGTACCCTCATGATATAGAACCCCTCCACCGTGTGCATTGATAAAAAGACCATTATCATCTTCCCATACCTCTCCTGGTTTAATACTGCTCTTTTGAGGCTGACACCCGGAGATAATTAATGAGATCAATGCCAATAGGGTAAATTCTGTTTTCATTTTCAAACTTCTCATCGTCATCTAATCTTTCTTGTTGTATATATTATTGCCCGTTCAACTCATCTTACCGTTTCCTGAACCTGACAATTTCATTTCCTATTTTTGCCAGATAAAATCCCCCTTTCAGCTGACTCACTCCTATTTTATCAAATGTTATTGTTTGCATCATCCTGACTCCCTGAATATTATATATCGATACCGGAGTCGGTGCTTCGAGTCCTGAGATGTATAGTACATCGTGCACCGGATTGGGATAGACCTTTATTTCCTTAGCCGACTCATGCTCTTCCACTGAAGTACTCACAGTATTACGACTATTCACGATTAACTTATCAAAGGAGCCTACAAAGCCTGTAGAGCTAGCGTTTTTACCCACACAGGTAAATTTTACCCGATACGTTCCCGCATCAAGATGAATTTCTTCAAAAGATTGGCTTACCAAAGTAGATTGGTTATTGTATAAATCGATTGAATTAGACATTTTCTGCCAGTTTTCTGGTGATGTTTCCACTGCACAATTGTATTGTCCAAATCCTGACCATGTCAATGATTGAAGTGTGAACGTGTGATCACCAGCCAGACCAATTGGAACTTCAAATACTATTTCACTATCTGTGCTGTTACTGATAAACTTAACATGTTGTCCGGCGCTTGCCACAGGACTACTTTTGATCTGAATTTCATTTCCCGTGGGAGAAGAGGAGGTCAGAGATTCACATTCATATTCGGTCATTTCATCATCCGAAACATGTTTCCATACCCTTACATAATCTACATAGGCATGGGTCAAAGTTCCCACAGGTTCTCTTGTAAAGTTATCGCCGGCATAACCAAAGCTGGCCCCATCAGATAACCAAAGAAATTCAGGAGACTTTACAATCCAATCAGGCTCGCTATACCTCACCTTGAACACTCCATCATAGTAGATATCCATGAAACTTTCGGTCCAGTGAAAACCCCAGGTATGATAGTTTCCATCGTGGATATTGGGAGTTGAATACTTTTTGGTGTTAGCTCTATGATCAGCACCATAACCGTCAATGTGAATGACTGATTTTGTATAATCCTCCATCCAGGCCGATTCAAATACATCGATTTCTGCGCCATCATTGGCAGTGCCATCCACATTGCTTTGATTGTCGCCCTGAAACCAAAAGGCAGTGTGGGTTCCTTTGGAGGCATCGGCAATTTTCATGCGTGCCTCAAAGTAACCATATTGGGTCTCATAGAGATTGTTTGAATTGACTGAACCACAATGCATGGTATTGTAATCTTCTTTAGTCACACGCAATACTAAATCGCCATTCTCCTGCCACACATTTTCAGCTGTCCACCACCAATCGGCGATTCCTAAATCGGGCCGGGGAGCTCTGGTTTTGGAACTCACAATCACATTCCATTTAAATGGATCCACATTTGTTCCTTCAAACTCATCACTGAAATCTAAAGTCCAGGTATCCCCGGTAGGAGTTAACAGATTTGGTTGCACACCTTCCGCCGTGGCTGCATCAATCAACTGAGCGTTTAGCCGCCCACTTCCTAAAAAAGAAATGGTTAATACAATTCCCAAAAACAAAACAGTTCTCATCCTATTCAAATTCATATTTTCAATTAACGCGACCATCACACAAATCCGCTGGTTCAATTTTCTGATTTCTTCCTTGTTTATCTTTCTCAATGCACGAAGACTTTTGGAGCGAATAATTCCTTAAAGGGTGATATGCTGGCAAAGGATTTCATATTGATTCCCTTGCCAGCTATTTATTATCAAAAGTCCCATCTCCTATCGTACCAACATTTAAACTAATAAGTATTTTACTATTGAGGAGTTAATGTGATTTTATCAAAAGACCCCACATATCCGCTGCTTTTATTGTTTTTTCCCGAACATGTAAAAGTGATACTGTGATTTCCGGCCACCAGATAAACCGTTCCAAAAGTCAAATCTTTCACACTAGTGGAGGTTCCATACAAATCTAATTCGGGTGTAAAGTAATGCCAGCTTCCATTATTAGAGATGGAGCATTTGTATTTACCAAAACTATTCCATGTCAGTCCGGATAGATTTACAGAGTAATTACCAGCTTCACTTACATAGATATTATCGAATCGTATTCTATCGTTCACTACATCAGCCATTAGTTTAAGATGTTGTCCATTACTGGCAGAGGCATGGCTTTTAGTTTGAATGTCGTCTCCTGTAGGTGAAAAGCAGGATTGGTTTTCACATTCTGCTTCAATTACAGTTGGAGAAGATACTTGCTTCCACACCCGCACATAATCTACATAGGCATGTGTCAAAGTACCAACGGGTTCACGAGTAAAGTTATTACCTGCATACCCAAAGCTGGCCCCATCAGATAACCAAAGGAATTCAGGTGAATGTACAATCCATGCCGGATCGCTGTACCTCACTTTGAAAACCCCATCATAGTATATATCCATGAAACTTTCGGTCCAGTGAAAGCCCCAGGTATGATAATTACCATCATGGATATTGGGGGTTGTATATTTTACCGTGTTGGCCTTATGGTCGGCTCCATATCCATCAATATGGATCACCGATTTTGTATAATCCTCCATCCAGGCCGATTCAAACACATCAATTTCAGCACCATCATTCGCAGTGCCATCTACATTTCCTTGGTTGTCCCCCTGAAACCAAAAGGCAGTGTGGGTTCCTTTGGAGGCATCCGCAATTTTCATACGTGCCTCAAAGTAACCATATTGGGTTTCATAAAGATTATTTGAGTTAACAGAACCACAATGCATGGTGTTGTAATCTTCTTTGGTCACACGCAATACCAAATCGCCATTTTCCTGCCATACATTTTCGGCAGTCCACCACCAGTCATCAATCCCTAAATCCGGTCTCGGGGCCCTGCTTTTTGAACTAACAATCACATTCCATTTAATGGGATCAACTGTTGAGCCTTCAAATTCATCACTGAAATCCAACTCCCAGCTCCCGGCAGGCAATGACTTCAAAATAGAAGAGGCTTGCGGTCCTTCAACGATCATCGGTTGCATTCCCATCGGTGTTAAGGGATCAACCTTTGAGGATTGACTATTAGTAATATCAGGCTGGCTTGTTTCGTTTTTAATTACCTCTTTTTCGCAGCTTCCCAGCAATAGAAGAAGCGATAGAGATAATGTTAGAAGTGTCGTTTCTTTCATAACAGATTTTTTTCAAAAATTCATTATTAGTTGGTCAATACATAATGAGGCTTAGTTTTTTCATTTACTCTTTCCCTTTGATAATTTGGAGCAAATTTGTGTCAACTCCTTTTGTTTTAAGATATACCCCTTGTGTTGACAACACTTCCCTTAAACCTATCATTGAATCCAGCAAAGAATTCTTAATCAACTTTTTTGTTCAAACTTTATCAACCAATTAGCCACCTGAAGCGCAGCATGCTTGTTCAAAGACTAACTAAAGGCGGATTCCAAGCTCCGCCCCCAATTTAAAGAGCTTAGGACGTTATAAATTCCGTTCTATTTGACAATTACTTTTAGCACTAAAGCTTTTTCTCCTGCAAATACTTTCACAATATAAATCCCCGAATTTGATAACGCTTGAGTACTATTTTTCATCAATCAATCTGAGATTTCCTCTGAATACACTTCCTAACCATTGATTTTACCCAAAGCCTTGAAAAGTAATGCTAAATCAGCACCCATATTTGCAGCATTACCAGTAATAGCGCTCGGCCGAAACAGACAAGACTGTTAAAATAAGGGCTAATGCTTAGAAGATTCGTTTCATGTATAAGAATGAAAAACGGGCAGGTGTTTAAGCTGATAATAAAAGGTCGCTCGATTGCTCCGTCAGCTTCGAGCGACCTCCTATATTATTTAAGCAAAAGCTTTGATACTGTTTGCGCACCATTGCCTGTTTCAACCTGAACCATATATAAACCAGCGTTATGGCCTGTTAAATCAATGGACAATTCATGCAAAAGGTTAACCTTTGCAGATTTAACCACTTGCCCGGCTGCGTTGTACACCGCGTATGCTGCAATGGCTTCGTCAGCTTTCACTTTGAAAATACCGTTTGAAGGATTGGGAGATACCATAACCTGAGTTGTTGGCGTTTTTCCGATGGCTGTTGCTTGTGCCTCCCTTACATCTATATTATCAACATAAAATGGTCCTATACCATTTGGTTTGTAAAACAAAATTCGAACCTGCCCATCTGCAGGGGCAACAATATCATAGGTGTAATTGGTCCAGCTTGTTGAGTTGACCTCCACACTGCCAATTACAGGCTTACCACTTGTAACTTCATCTTTTGCAGTTGCATTAAAGCTTTGGTCGGCGTCTCTTAACTTCCCCCAAAAGGAAACAGTATAAGTTTTCCCACTCACCAGGTTAATGACCTGAAACAATGATCCTTCCGCATTATTAATTTTACCAGAAGTGGTGCCTTCATAGCAAAAATCGATCCCTGAACCAGCTTCATCAGCTTCCAGTGTTACACCATTATTGAATCCAGACCACCCAGATTTGTCACCCGTTTCAAAATCGCCATTGGTAACTTGGTTTTGTGCTGTAATATTAAAAGATATGGCCATAACAATGGCTGTAAAAAGTAGAATTCTTTTCATAATCTAAAATTTAGGATAAATTAAATGTGATAATTGGAGGACCATATAATAGCCCTCCAATTCAAGCTATTCATTTTTATTATTTGAGCAACCCTTTATTTCTCTTTAGCTATTACTTCATCAATTAAGCATGGTGATGTGCCTTTTCCTTTCCAGAAAGTAAAGCGCAAATTAGAAACCCCATCGGGCACTGTAAATTCGTAGGAAATAGTTTCCCACTGATTATTTTCAGATGCCTTGACAGGAAGCGCCTCAGCAGGTAAGGCCAGCTTGGTATTGGTATCATGATCCTTGATAACCATTTTCATGGAACCATCAGGACCTAACCACTTAACTGAATAGGTAATTGTCAATGTTTTGCCGGCTGTTACAGCGAACTTCGTATTAAGACCAGCATCACCACTCCAGCCATTCAACATTTTACACGACCAGCCTTCCACAGCATCATCCGGCTCGGCTGCGAACTGATAGCCAAACCAACCAACGCTTTTGGCAAGTGCCTCAGATTCCGACAGATTATCTGTTGTACCATATACGTGGTAGTTACCAAAATTGCCATTCTCAACAAGGTTACCTTCAACATTATCATAAATTGGCGCTTCTATTCCTGCTCCTATTTCTTCATTGGGTGTATAGTAGGCATAATACTGCCCCAGTGGCGTCAGGTTATCTTCGGCATCAAACAAAGCCGATGGCGCTAAGGCCTTATTATCAGGCTGACCTGAGAACCACGCATACCTTTCAACATAATCCAGTGCATCTAACTGAGGTAATACAGCTTTCATAAAGGCCAATGCCTGCTCTGCCGTATATCGGTTATCCTCAACTGATGTTGCATCCCAGTCAGCTACAGCGAATTCAGTAATCCAAACTGGTAAATCATAAGCCTCATGCACCTCTTTCACTTTTTGCAGAAACGATTCAGGATTTGGACCAGGGTATTTATGCATGGCTACAAAATCGATACGCAAACCTTCAGTCTTTGCGCGCGACATGAACTCATCCATCCACTCATTGGTACCTCCTACTGGTGCCGGGCTTCCTATTGGCAAGCCTATCGATTCCAGTTTAGGCCATAATGCAATGGCTTCATCAACCGTCATATTAGCCTGCTCCTCGCCATCCGGCTCATTAAATCCTAAGATGTAATTAATCTTTCCTTCGGCTTTCAGTTGCTTGAGGTATTCAATCTTATCATCGGTAACCTGACGTCCCCAGAACATGGGCACAAACTCAATGTTTTCAGGCTCCATATCTTTCAGCTCATGTCCCCATGAATAATGCCAGTGCCCTTTTAAGGCAGACACACGTGATGACCACGTAAATCCATTTGTGGTTAAACATACCCCTTTTTTGGTCACTGTAGTTGGCACCTCTTCTTTTGGCGGCAGTTCATGGTCAAAGCCAGGTGTTTCTTTTTCACAGGCCATCAACATGATGGCCATCCCCAATATGTATAATATATTCTTCATTTTATCGTCAGTTTCAGAGATGAAATGAGGAGGCAGTAATGATACTAAAGCAAGCTCACCTCCTCATTATAGTTAGTTATTATTGCCAGGCAGGATGCTGAACCAGGTTCTTATTAACATCAATTTCCTCCTGAGGAATAGCAAACACCTCGGATTTCTTACCCTGGTATAATGGTACATACCCTTTAATGGCGTCAGCTGCAATACGGTCATAGCCTTCCTGCATTTCGCCCCAACGCTTCAGGTCATAGAAACGTAAGCCCTCGAATGCCAGTTCTACACGACGTTCGTGACGAACAACCTCGCGCAGCTGGTCCTGTGATAACCCAGCTCCCTCAACAGCCTCTACGCCTGGCATATTAACGCGTTGACGGACAGCATTAATTAAGTCATACACTTCCTGTCCCACATTGCCAGATTCCACAAGTGCTTCGGCACGCATCAGCAGCACATCGGCATAGCGAATCAGGTAGAAGTCTTGCGAGCCTGATTCAAACACTGCTCTTTCATAGGGATCAACATCGTCGCGCACATATTTTTTCAATCCAAACTTAGTATTGGTATTACCTGCAAATACTTTCTCCGGATCTTTCAGGAAGATGTCACCTTTAAAGTAAACAGAAGCAATAGCACGAGGATCTCTGTTCTCTTTTGGATCAGCCGGATTATAGATAGAAGCCGGATCGTCAATAGGAAGCCCGTCATTACAGTAATAATCATTAACCATATTTGGCATTGGCTGCACATCTACTTTTGGTTTTGGCAGATAAGTAGCTGAGAATTTCTCGCCATTGTCGTAAAGATCACCATAAAGGAACTTAACCGGGAATACAATCTCACTGGAGTTTTCTCCATCATAGGTAAACAGCTGCTCGTAATCAGGGTCCAAGCTATAGCCTAATGTCAGCAATTCCTGTGTGGCCTCAAGCACATCGTCATGCTGCCCCTTATAAAGTGCTACTCTCGCCAGTAAGCCTAAGGCAGCCCCTTTGGTGGCATACCCATATTCCTTATCACTTTGCTCTGATGGCAATGGCAGAATAGCAATGGCTTTCTCCAAATCATCAAACACTTGTTGCCATAGTTCGGCCTCAGTATTTTTAGCTACATAAGCCTCTTCCAGTGTTTGTGGTTCGGTAATTAACGGCGCCTCTTCGAAGTACAAGGCTACATGGTAATAAAACAAGGCTCTTAAAAAGTAAGCTTGTCCCAGGTAGTTGTTCTTATCTTCTTCAGAGATAACAGACTCATCCATTAAACCAATATTCCTGATAGCTGAATTGGTGCGTGCAATGCCTTTATAAAGGTCACTCCATAAACCACTGAAGAACCAGTGTGAAGGATCGATACTACCCACAACAAAAATACCTCCACCTTCCCATTTCCAGGCGTTGTACTCATTATCTGATAAACAGTCGTATGCAGGCATTCCCATCCCTCCATTCAGATGACCGCCATACATGCCATTGGCCTGAAGCACTGTGTAAATACCATTGATTCCTAATCGTGCATCATTAGCACTTTGCCAGAAATTATCTTCCGCGATATTAGTTGGGTCTTGCAGCGTCAGGAAGTCATCTGAACACCCAAAGCTGAATATGGCCACTGCGATATATATTAAAAACTTCTTCATTTCTTCTAAGCTTTTTTATTAGAATGATAAATTAACACCAACCGTATAAACCTTTGTTAGCGGCACATTACGCGCATTGATATTGCTCGAACTTCTTTCCGGATCGAAGTTATCCATCTTAGTAAAGGTCAGCAGGTTCTGCCCCGATACAAACACTCTAAACTTATCAATACCCGCTTGTGACAGGATGGTTTTAGGCAGTGTATAACCAAACTCCAGGTTTTTCAGTCTGAGGTACGAACCATCTTCCACATAGAAACTTGATACCCTGTCGTTCTGGAAATTACGCCCTAAGCGTGGCAAAGCAGCACTTGGATTCTCTTCAGTCCAGCGATCCTGCCAATAACTCAGTACATTTCGTCGGTCGTCGGTCATCGGTGTTTGACCATTTCCCATCATGATACGATCCACATCAGCAATACCCTGGAAGTTAAAGCTCATATCAAAGCCTTTAAAGGATGCCGCACCATTAAAGCTGTATATCCATTTTGGATGAGGATTACCAATGACTACTCTGTCATCATCGTTAATGACCCCATCACCGGCATCAGGTATCCCATCGCCATCGGTGTCAACAGTGAGCTGATCCTTGTAACGAATATCACCGGGAGAAGTAGTGGTACCTCCGAATTGAACAGGGGCGTCAGCAACCTCCTCGGGTGACTGGAAAATACTAATGGCCTCCAGCCCGTAGTAGGATTTAAATGCTTCCCCTACTCTTACTATATCAGAATTTGTAATGGTTTCTTCACCTCCATCACCCAGGCTGGTTACTTCATTCAGGAACATATTGGTAACATTACCGCCTAGTGAAAACTCAAAATCACCCACCTTTTGGAAATAATTTATACCAAGTTCCCATCCTTTATTAATGATATCTCCCACATTCTGAGCCGGAAGCTGTGACACGCCTAGCGTTGATGGAATAGGGAAACCACTGTATAATACATCGGTACTGTTTCTTTCAAAATAGTCAGCCACAACCTGCAAACGGTTATTTAAGAATCCGGCATCCAATCCGATATCGAATTGGGTTGTTTCTTCCCATCTCAAATCTGGATTGGCTAATGTTGTAACAGCCACACCTCCAACTGGTGTTTCTTCAACACCCAATACATAGTCGAGACCAGAGTTGTATGCCTGGCTGTATGAATATGGACTAACAGGACGGTCATTACCGCTTATACCCCAGCTACCACGCAATTTCAGATTAGAGAATACATTAGATAAATCATCCATAAATGCTTCTTCACTGATGCGCCATCCTCCTGAAAATGATGGGAAGACACCATATTTATAGGTAGGACCGAAACGGCTTGAACCATCACGCCTTAAATTAGCCTCTAACAGGTAACGATCTTTGTAACTGTAGTTGATTCGTCCGAATACCGAGAACCAGGTTTCCTCCCATTTGCTTCCTCCTACTGCGGGATCCAATACGCCACCAGCGCTCAGCTCTTCCAGTTCATCAGATGGGAAGTTTGACAGTGATGCATTAAAACCATCACTTGTTTCATAGATAACCGATGTACCAATCATGGCCGTAATGGTATGTTCACCCAAATCACGGGTATATTTAGCCACGTTCTCATTCATTAGCTTGTAATAGAAAGCTGCAGTATTTTTCAGTGAGTTAAACTCATTGAAGTTAACCAGGTCGCCGTTCCAGTCGCGCATCTCCCAACGTGGAGCAAAATCTGATGTATTGGTGAATCTTAAATTGACCGTTCCGCTTGACTCAATTGATAAGCCTTGTAATGGTGTTATATTCACCGCCAGACGATCATTAATAGTGTACTGGTCTTGCTCATAATTGCCAAAGCTTAATTCACGAACCGCATTCTTAGTCATAAAAGATGCATTGTCATTATAAAAAGCCCCGTCAACATGCCCATATTCACCATTTGGCAAATAAACCGGTATGGTTGGTGCATTGCGCGAGAACTGGTACATAATTTCATTCACGGCATCGGCTCCCCCTTTAGGTCCGTTGAAGGCTCTCCAATAGCCGTTAAAGTTATTGCTGACTGTCATCCAGTCTTTCACCTTACTACTAAGGTTCAGACGGAAATTATAGCGTTGTGATTTGTACTTACCAACCAGGATAGCATCCTGATCAAGGTAGCCTAAAGACAAACGGAAATTAGTTTTTTTGTTACCCCCCGATAATGACAGATAGTGATTTTGTATGGGGGCTTTCTCCAACACATGATCGGCCCAATTGGTTTGTGCAAACTGTTCAGGCGCATTACCATTTTTAATCAACTCAAGTTGCTCTGGTGTATATCGTGCCACTTCGCCTTCATTGGCAAACTTTTCGTTAATCAATTCTGCATACTGAACCGCATCAAGGTATTCAGGCATAACAGTAGCCTCCTGTAAACCAAAGTAGTTGTTATACTCGACTTTTACATCGCCTTCTTTACCGCCTTTGGTAGTTACAATAATTACCCCGTTGGCGCCACGTGCACCATAAATAGCACTGGCTGATGCATCCTTTAAAACCGAAATAGATTCGATATCGGATGGCGCCAGGTTATTAAACTCGGTAAGTGAAGAGTAGAGCATTCCGTCAATCACCACTAATGGCGTTGTATTACCAAATGAACCAACCCCACGTATTTGAATAGATGCGCCATCATTACCAGGCAAACCATTACCCTGTGTGAGCTGAACACCCGTAAAACGGCCATACATTAACTGTGAGCTGTTAGTTACAGGCTGGTTAACGGCTTCTTCCATCTTTAGGGTACTCACTGCACCCGTCAGATTAACCTTCTTTTGTGTGCCATAACCTACTACCACTACTTCATCGACACCCACCATTTCATCCTCCATGGTTACATTAATAGTGGCCTGAGCTCCCACTGCTACCTCCTGGCTTTTAAGACCAATAAAAGAGAAGATAATAATTGCTTCATCACTACTTACCGAGAAGCTATAGTTACCATCCATATCTGTGATTGTGCCATTGGTAGTCCCTTTCTCCACTACCGAAACGCCCGGTATTGGTTGTCCTTTAGTATCATTTACTACACCCGATACAAACCTGTCCTGTGCAATAGCTGATAAGCCACAGGTGAGGATTAACCCTACTAGCAGTAGTAATCGGTTTAGCCTAACATGCCTCTTTTTCATAAACTTGATGTATAATTATTAAACGTTAGTTAACTTATTTTTTGACGATTCACAACCTCGCCGCAGAAAATGCTGAAAAAAACATCAGAATATTCTGGTATTCTTTCATAGTTGCATTTACACAACAAAAACAATGAGTATAAGTGCCACCACTAATGCCAGTATCAAATAGAGCAGCACCTTTGTTTTCTTTACACTTTTAATTTGACTTTCCAGTTCGTTAGATTTCATTTTTGTTACACCATTTAATTTTTCGCGATAGAGTACTCCTTGAAGAATTGGAATTTTACGATGTGCAAATTCAGAAAATAACGAATAAGGGCATAAGAACAACACGTCATTCAATAAGGTAAATAGTGTCAAAAGCGAACCAGTTTAAATGTCAAATTAAGGGGGTCATAATTCCACACAAACAAGATTACTCACTTGCCATCAAATAATTAACACATTTAAACATTTATTAGCATGCCAATACACAATGGCGTATACACCCCCCAAATGTTGTGAAATGGTGAAAGAAAAATGCCTATGACAGGCGTCATTTGTACATCAAAAATTATATGCAGAAGAGTGAGAATTGCTCTCATTAGAAATAAACATGGCAACTGCTCCTATAAGTCGCCATGTTGCTTTCGATAGTCAGATGGGGTTAAATCATAGACATGTTTAAAGTTCTTTCGGAAATTTTTGATGTCCTGATAGCCAACATGCTCAATGATTTCTGAAACAGTCAGATCCGTTTCCTTCAAAAGTTGAGCAGCCCGTTTCAGTCGGATAGATTTAATAAACTCGCCAGGTGGTTGCTGGGTCAGTTTCTTTATTTTTCGATAAAAGGTAGACGTACTCATTGCCAGTTCAGATGCCAGTTTCTCGGGATCAAAACTGGTGTCGCCCATATGCTTCTCAATCACCTTTATGGCCTGCTCCAGTAATTTGCCCTCTGCCGATTTAATTTCGGCGTCGGTTGGCTCCAGTCTTACTTTTTGAGCATATTTATCTGACAATAGCTTTCGGGAAGCAATTAGCTGCTTCACTTTCTCTATCAGGAGTTCCGGATCAAATGGTTTGGTGAGGTAAGCATCAGCCCCTTTCCTGGTGCCAAACAGCTGATCTTGCGGGGTACCTTTGGCTGTTAATAGCACCACCGGAATATGAGCTACCAAATCATTTGATTTAATCTTCTGGCAAAGCTCAAAACCATCCATTCGTGGCATCATCACATCAGAAATAACAATTTCTGGTTGATGCTCTATCAGCATGTCATAGCCATCTATACCATCGGATGCCTCCAGTACTTGGAAATCATCCGATAAAAGATCGGCCATATAGTTACGCACCTCCTCATTGTCCTCAACTAACAGTACTTTGGCTCCTTTAGCTCCTTTATTAATCGATTTGGTGCGAGGCAGTGATTCCGGCTCAACCGTGGCAATGACACTGCCTATACCACTCTCAACTTGTCGTATCTCATCCGCTGAAAGATGCTTCTGCCCCGTTGGTAAGCTAATGGTAAAGGTGGTTGATTCACCTGGCTGACTTTCAACCGAGATAGTACCATGATGCAACTCAACATAGCTTTTTACCAAAGCAAGACCAATGCCTGAGCTTCCGAGTGAGTGCTTGCCAGACGCCTGATAAAAGCGCTCGAAGAGCAGCTCCAGCTCATCTGCCGGAATTCCTTTCCCATTATTGGTAATCTTTATGAGGATATTATCGGATGCATCATTTAATTCAACAGTAACCCAACCAGGCTCGCCAACAAACTTAAAAGCATTAGACAGTAAATTACTAATTACCACCCCTAAACGTTCATTATCAAAGAAAATCAGTTTTGTCTTAGCCTGAAACTTCTTTTTAAAGGTAATCTTCTTTGTAGCTGCCAACTCATCAAAACCCTTACAAATTTCTGATATGAAGCGCACCACATCTTGTTCCGAAGCCTGTAATTTCACCTTGCCGGCTTCCATTTTCCGGAACTCTAAGAGCTGATTAACGAGGCTGTACAAGCGGCTGGTATGCTGATGAACCACTTGCATCTTACGGGCAATAAAGGCAGGACTAAGTGCTGACATATCCTTCCTTAGCAATTCATTAACCGGTGCCAGTATCAAAGTTAATGGTGTTCGGATTTCATGGGAGATATTTGTAAAAAATCGGAACTTGTATTCATTCATCTGATGCTCCTGCTCCCTGAGTACCTTTTCCATTTCAGCGGCGTTAACCAGTCGCTCCTGCTTGCGGGTAATCATGGTTATAAAAGCCACTACCAATAGCACTATTGCTACATATATAATGACCGCATACCACGACCGCCATGGAGCCGGCAATACTTCAATGTCCAGGGTTCTGACATTATGACTCCAAACGCCATTACTGTTGGTGCCCATCAGGTGCAAAGTATAGTCTCCCGGCTTTAAGTTACTGAACGATATATGACGACGTGTTCCAATATTTACTCGTTCCTCGCCACTTCCTTCCAGCCAATAACCATACTGATTACGTTGAGGAGCCTTAAAATCAAGCGATGCAATTTCAAATGAAAACTCCGATTCTCTGTGCGTTAACACAAGCTTTTTTGTCTCATTAATGGAGGCACTTAACAATCCATCCTCCTTTACCGGCACTTCCTGGTTAAGAATTTTGAAAGCCGTGACTACCACAGGGGGCGTTGTGGTATTTTCCTGTATATCATTCGGATGAAAGAATGTTAAATCAGAAAATCCCCCGAAATATAAGGTGCCATCATCGGCCCTAAAGCAAGCCGATTCCGAGAAATTAGACCCGCCAATACCATCACTGACATCATAATTTCGGAACATCTGCGCTTTAGTATCCAGCATTGAAATACCCGCATTGGTGCTTACCCAAACATGCTCATTTTCATCTACCAATACGCCATTGATATAATCATCCGTTAAGCCATTGACACTCGTATAGTCAGTCAGCTCATATTGTTCATCTTCACGTATAGCAAGCTTATTAAGACTGCAGGGTGTACCAAACCAAAGATTATTATTGTCGATATATGCCGTTAGAATAATATCACAAAGTGGGCTCCTGCCATTGCTTATTAACTGTTGTACAGGAGTAAAAGTAGAATCAGCCGATTGATATTGAAACAAGCCCTTATAGGTACCAACCCACAAACGACTGTTGCTATCCATTAGCAAAGAGGTAATTCGGTTAACAGGTAGTTGACCTGCTTCAGCAGATGCCATAAACTGTCTGACTAACTGATAGGTACCAGCTACATTTCGGTAGTAATACAAGCCATTCTGTTGTGTGGCCACCCATAAATCATTACCCTTCAATAAAATATCATGTGCCTTCTTAATCTGTCTTAGCTGCGGGCTTTTAAAAACCAGAGCCGAATTGACCAATACAAGGTTTCCATTAGAGGTTTCGTTAACAACATATAATCCTTCATTAAAACTTATCCAGATTGTTTCGTTATGATCCTGGTATATACGCTTGGCAACCAGACCTTGCTTTTGGTATAATTGATCGGCGGGCAGAAAATCCAACTTCCTAACCCTGTTTTCCTTATCTAAAAGATAAACACCACTCCCTTTTGTACCAATCCATGTGCGCTGTTGCTTATCTACCAAAACGGCATTGACATGATGCTCGTAATCATACCTGGCTATTTGACTACCAATGGTTTTAAATCGTGTCTGCTCTGAAAGGCGTACAATACCTCCTCCGTCAGTACCAATCCAGATGTCACCTTCTCTATCTTCATAAATATCCAGTATTACATCATAATCAATAGAAGTTCCAACTACGTTTTTGGGTTTAATATCTATCTGCTGAAAGGTACATTCCTTAGTATTAAACCTGTAAAGACCATCGCCCCAGGTTCCTACCCATATATCACCTTTTTTATCCTGCAATAGAGAATATGCTTTGGGCGACAGGTTATCCTTTTCCCAAGGTAATTTATACTGCTCATAGCTAAGCTCTTTATAGTTGAAACGTATCAGGTGCATATCCCAACCTACTATCCAAAGGTACGGTTCATCATTACTATCAATTAATAATTCAGTTATTTCCTGGTAGCCCAGGTTAATCCTGTGCGTTTGGAACTCCTGGCCTGTTTTGCCATATCTTAATCCATCATTTGTACCACACCAAATAATTCCATCAGGCGTTTGAGCCAAAGTATTGACACGTGCATTCCCCAGTAAATGTCTTATGGAGTCTTCCGGATGAACATACTCCCATAATCCACCAGTCCAGCCACCAATCCATAAAGAAGATGCCTCTGACAGAAAGGTGACAATACGGTTTGGTGTTTGCTCATTTACCTTTGGAGTATAAAATGCCTCCTGCGAGATATCATAACAACAGAAACCACCGGATTTTGTCCCAATCCAGATATTACCCTTTTCATCTGCGTAAAGCCGCTCCACGGATGGATTAACAAGGCTATTATATTTATTACCATCTGGCTTGTAGTGCTTAAAACTATATCCATCATACCTGTTTAGTCCACCACGGGTTCCAAACCACATAAAACCATGCTGATCCTGCAAAATTGATGTCACCTCATTTTGAGAGAGACCATTATTGGTGTCGATATATTGAATAGAATACTGCTCGCTGGCATTAACATTTTGTAAACATAGCCTTACAGTGACAAATAAGAGTATGAAATAAGCTTTCATTATAGATAAAATGTGAAACAATAATCATTGTTTCTGTGATTTACAAATTTAATAAGAAATGAGAACGGTCGTTATTGGTTATTATAAAAGTCAAATTTATCTTTTCTAACTAGCAGACCAGCAAAATGAAGTGCAAGATACTATTTATACGATAACACTCATATATTAATGTGCCCTTTGAACTCATCGCCAGCTATTCGGGCGGCAAAATTTGACAGCATTACAACTTAAACTCAATTACAAAGTATGGCATAGTGATTACCAATTATACATGAAGCAAGCCTATTAGCTCTTCGCCCAACTAACAGATTTTTAACACCTGATTATAGTCAGATTAAAAAAGTATGTTACTAACTTGACTCATTGGTTTTTGATAATTATAAAACACTGTTCTTTGAAGCGCATTCAAAACATCACTATAGTTTTGGGCACAAA
This sequence comes from Carboxylicivirga mesophila, assembly GCF_018271975.1. Lineage (GTDB taxonomy): Bacteria > Bacteroidota > Bacteroidia > Bacteroidales > Marinilabiliaceae > Carboxylicivirga > Carboxylicivirga mesophila. The sequence continues at coordinate 2,459 of NZ_JAGUCN010000040.1, read as the reverse complement.
AAAACCGAAGCTTCTGTTGCTCCGGCTTTATTTTATGCTATAGTTGCCTGACTATTCCGGCAATGTAAAACGACTCCAAAAATCCTTATTCTCTTTCTTCTCTGTATAAAACGTTTTAGCATTCGCATCTTTATAGGACTGGTAGTCATATACAATCCATTCTGCATCCAGATTAAGTTCATCACTTTTTCCGCTATAGCTTATCTTACTGGCAGCATACTTCTTACTTCCAGTCATTCGGTAATCAACAATTACTTTACCGCTATAAACAGATGCAGTATTGTTCTCACGAAAGGCATCACGACCAGCATGAAAGAAGCCTTTTGTAACAAAATTAAGTTCGTTTCTTACTACTGAATAATCTTTCTGACGAATGATAATAGTACCCTTATAGTCTTCACAATAGGCATCACCTGTTTTGGCCAGATCCGGATCATCAAGTTGATAATTAATCACCCATACCGAGTCACCATCAACAACCGTTTCCTCAGCCAGCTCAAGCGCGTATTCATCAACAAAATCAATGTCCAGCACATTGCCTCTCTGGCGAACTATATCGAACGCCAACACATCATTGATAAAAAGCATCCCTTTCTTGATAGGTGACACCTCAAAATCACGCCGTACCTCATTCACACCATAGTTGCGTGCTTCATAAGCCGATGCCAATATCCGGTCTCCATATCCTTTATTGTCCGAATAATTGACTACAGCTTCTGTTGTCTGCTGATTCAACTTTTGGCGCCAATACACATTAGCCGCATACGCATCTTCATAGGAATCTTCGATAATATTTGAAGCGGTTTTAAGTATACCATACAGGCGTTTCGAATCTGCTTTTACATCCACCTGCTGGATACCGTAGGTCTGCGAAAACAACTTGATATTCTCGCCACTCAAAATATGCAATTCATCTACTGTAAATTCTTTAACCTTGTAGCCTACCGCAGATATCTGCACTTTATAATTAACAAAACTCTCTCCAACAACAAGCTCATAATAGCCATCAAAATCCGAGGCTGTTCCCATGTAGGTGCCAACCACACCAATATTGGCAAACTCAACCGGCTTATTTGTTTCTGCATCTACAACGCGTCCTTTTATCTCGATATTTTGAGCAGTCAGTTCGAAGAAACCTGTCATGAACAACAAGAACAAACAACTCAACTTGAAATATTTAATACACATATCTGTTTATTTTTAGATGGTATTCTATTAAAAATGAAACGTCAAGATACTATAATTTTTGCTTACTTGAACAGGCTAGTAACTAACTTCGGACCAACCCACTGATTCAGAAATATTTTAATCCTAAACAAGATATATAAAGCTGGTTGCCTACCCCTTATTGATAATAATCAAATGCAGTTTAACTTTATTTAATCGCATATTGGTTACATTTAGGTTATATTTAAGGTCCAATAATTCGAAAAATTAATACCTATGACCAGAATAACACTTCTATTGACAGCACTTGTTCTATCATTGAGCAGTTGTGTTGTTTCGAAGAAAAAGTACGATGCACTGCTACTTGAGAAAAATCAGATGGCCGATGATTTAGACAAGAAATCAGCTGAAAGCAAACAACTGAAGATAAACCTGGAAAATGCCATTGCCGATTACGAAAGCATGAAAAACGATTTTGGCAAAAGCAATGCATTGAAGACGGATGAGATTTCGGATTTGATGATTATGGTTACCCAGTTGAAAGATGAGAGTGAACAGCTCAACCAGAAACTGAGCGAAACAGTCAGCAAATTCAAAGCAAAAGAAGCAGACTCCTACATGGCCAATGAGGAGCTGGATAAAACCATTAAGGCGGTTAACACACTGAAAAGAGATACGGCCAGTTTAAATTATTCACTTCAACTGGCAAAGCAGCGTAATAAGATGCTGCAGGATGAGCTAAAAACATCGCAGGAAAAGGCCAGCACAAGTGGTCTGCAGCGTATTGAACTGCAAAAACAAGTGGATAAACAGACCGCACAACTGAAAGATATGGAGAAGCAACTGATCAAGAGTCAGCAAAACATGTCTGAAGTTTCATCGGCATTTATTGAACTTAGAAAAGCGATGTTGAAAGCTAACAGCAGCAATACCGCCATCGACCCAAACAAGAGCAAAGAAGTGGATAAAGTAGCCAAATTACTGGGACACTATTAAGCATCGACTTTTAAAATATGACAAGGCTGTTCGGGATAATACGGACAGCTTTTTTTTTGTATTCAAGATGCAGTGCTAAAATGCAATGAGCTTATTCACACAAGCTTTAACGCCACCAATTGCAGTTCAATTGATAATGCAAACCAGAAGTGTTCTAAGGCGTTTTACACTTAAGAAGTACTCATTTATTAAATGTTTATCATTAATAACCGATTAAATATATATTCAACCTCGCTGAGGTTGATTGGTTATTTACATTGCACTTATCTACAAATATTTATCTCCGCTGGAGATAA
>NZ_JAGUCN010000003.1 GCF_018271975.1 Carboxylicivirga mesophila | reverse complement strand
TTGCGCAAATATGGTGTGGACACCAGCCAAATTATTTATGGTGGAGAGCGATTGGGGATTTATTTTTTAGAAACAGGAGCTGTGGCGCGTGCCAGTAAAGTGGTTTACGATCGTGCGCATTCGTCATTCTCAAGTATCCAAAAAGGGATGGTTAATTGGGAAGAGGTGTTGAAAGATGCCAGCTTCTTTCACTGGACAGGTATAACACCTGCCGTTTCACAAGGTGCGGCCGATGCCTGCAAGGAAGCTATTCAGGTGGCCAACCGTATGGGGGTAACTGTTTCGTGTGATCTGAATTATCGGAAAAACCTATGGAAATACGGTAAAAAGGCATCAGAAGTGATGCCCGATTTGGTAGCTGGTTGCGACATCGTATTGGGTAATGAGGAAGATGCAGCCATGGTATTGGGCATCCATCCCGAAGGTGTTGACGTAACGGGTGGACATGTCGAAGCAGAAGCCTATCGCAGTGTATCACAACAAATCATGCAACAGTACCCTCGTGTAAAGAAGGTCATCACTACGCTTCGCGGTTCCGTCAATGCCAATCACAATACATGGTCGGGTGTACTGTATGATGGCGAAACATTGTTTAAAGCAGCTGATTATGATATCACACACATAGTCGATCGTGTGGGAGGTGGCGATTCATTTATGGGCGGACTCATATATGGACTGCTCACCTATGAAGGTGATGATCAGAAAGCGCTTGACTTTGCTACCGCAGCATCCTGCCTGAAGCATACTATACCAGGCGATTACAACCTTGTGACAGTAGAAGAAGTGGAAAAGCTGATGGCTGGCGATGCCTCAGGACGTGTATCGAGATAATAGTTTTTTGAAGGAGGACTGAACAGTAGTGCATGCAACCAAAGTGTTGCTGCACGCTGATTCGGTCAATTAAAGCAGACTAGATAAATGGCTAAATATTCAAGAATAGAAGTGTTTCAGGCGATGAAGACGACCGGTGTTGTACCAGTTTTTTTTCATCAGGATATTGATGTGTGTAAAGCAGTGGTAAGGGCTTGCTATAATGGTGGCATCAGGGTATTTGAGTTTGTTAACCGGGGTGATTTTGCCCATGAGTTATTTGCCGAACTGAATAAGTATGCCCTGGCTGAATTACCCGGAATGATTTTGGGAGCAGGCTCTATCGTTGAAGAAGCTACTACTGCTCTCTATATCCAGAATGGCGCCAACTTTATTGTTTCACCACTATTGAATGAAAACATGGCACGCATTTGTAACCGGCACAAGATTATGTGGTCGCCAGGTTGTGGAACAATCTCTGAAATCAATATGGCACAAGAACTAGGTGCCGAGGTGATTAAGTTATTTCCTGCCTCAGAGGTTGGCGGGCCATCATTTGTAAAGGCCGTTAAAGCCCCAATGCCCTGGACTGATGTCATGCCAACAGGTGGTGTTACCTGTGATAAGGAGAACTTATCAGAATGGTTTGCAGCAGGAGTGACTTGTGTAGGTATGGGATCCAACCTGTTTCCGAAATCCATTATGGAAGCGGAGGATTGGGCTATGCTTGAACAGAAGGTCACTCTATTGATTAGCACCATCGAACAAATCAGAAACTAAGATATTTTATCATGACAAAATCAACAACACAAGTGTCGAAGTATAGATATCGTATACTGGCCATGCTGGTGTATGCTACAACCATTAACTATTTCGACCGAAGCATTATTGGGGTAATGGCTCCAACCCTGGAAAAAATGTTCCATTGGAGTAACACCGATTACGCCAACATTATGATTGCCTTTAAAGTAGCCTATGCAATTGGGATGCTTACCATGGGAGGGATCATCGATCGCTTAGGAACCAAAAAGGGTTATACTTTGGCCATTGGAATCTGGAGTTTGTTTGGAATGCTGCACGCGGCCGTACGTCCTGCTTTTAGTGTTATTGGTTTTGCGGCAGCCCGTTTCGGATTAGGCTTTGGTGAATCAGGACATTTTCCAGCCGCTCAAAAAACTGTTGCTGAATGGTTTCCTAAGAAAGAACGTGCATTTGCAACAGGCTTATTCAATGCTGCCACCAGCATTGGAGCCATTATGGCTCCATTTATTGTTGGATGGATAGTGGACGAATACACTGGCCAAAACTGGCAGATCCCTTTTCTTTTTACAGGCGTTTTGAGTTTTATCTGGATTATTCTATGGCATCGGATGTATAAAAAACCTGAAGATCATCCGAATGTGACTAAGGAAGAGCTGGTCTATATTAACGCCGATACTACGGCCGAATCAGATGAGAAGATAGCCTGGAGAAAAGTGTTGCCAAAACGTCAGACCTGGGCTTTTGCAACAGCTAAAATTACCGATGCCGTCTGGTGGTTTTATCTGTTCTGGGGAGCTAAGTTCCTGGCCGATACTTTTGATGTGAACATTAAGAACATCGGTATTCCTTTCCTGATTATGTACCTTCTGGCCGATGGTGGCAGTATCTTCGGCGGTTGGTTATCGGGAGCTTTTATGAATAAAGGCTGGACAACCAATAAAGCGCGTAAGATGACATTGTTGCTTTGTGCGCTAATCATTTTGCCTGTAAGCTATGTGGCTATTACAGATAGCAAATGGCTGGCTGTGGTGTTAATTGGTATTGGCGCTGCAGGTCATCAGGCCTGGTCGGCCAATATTTTCACCCTTGTGTCTGATGTCTTTCCTAAAAAAGCAGTAGCTTCAGTAACCGGTATTGGCGGTATGATTGGAGCAGTGGCCGGTATTGTTGGGGATAAACTGTTGGGTACAGTACTTGACACGGCTGGTAATACCGGGTATTTCTGGGCATTTATGATAGCCGGATTCGCCTATTTGTTTATCCTGGGATTGGTACACTTGTTAATGCCAAAAATGACCCAATTGGACGAAAACCTGAATGAAGTAAAAGAATAAGTATAAATAAAGAAGATATGACAACAGTGAATTACGATCGTCGCAGGGCCTGTCATCCGGGTGACGTGAAACAATACGATACAGAGAGATTAAGAAAAGAGTTTCTAGTAGAAACTCTTTTTGTAGAAGACGAGATTAACCTGAGCTACTCACAATATGAGCGTTATATTTTAGGTGGCGCTTTTCCGGTGGAGCAGGCTTTGGCGATGGAAACCATTGATGCCATTAAGTCGGAGTACTTTTGCGAACGCCGCGAACTGGGTGTTATCAATATTGCCGGAGATGGTGTGGTTAAGGTGGATGGAAAAGAGTATCCCCTAACAGCTAAGGAAGCCATTTATATTGGCCGTGGCAGCAAGGAGATTGTTTTCTCAAGTGTTGATAAAAACAACCCGGCTAAATTTTATTTGAGCTCAACACCTGCCCATAAAGAGTATCCAACTACCATTGTGAATAAGGAAAAAGCCAATATTCTGAATATGGGTTCGCAGGCCACCAGTAACGAACGCACTATTTACCAGTTAATCGTTCCGGGTATTGTAGAATCGTGCCAATTGGTGATGGGGCTGACGGAGTTGCACGAAGGCTCGGTGTGGAACACCATGCCAAGCCATACGCATGATCGCCGCATGGAGGCATACTTCTATTTTGAAGTGCCACAAGGGCAGGCCGTGTGTCATTTGATGGGTGAGCCGCAGGAAACACGTCACCTGTTTATGCACAATGAGCAGGCGGTTTTTTCACCTGAGTGGGGAATTCATTCAGGTGTTGGTACCAGCAACTATTCATTCATTTGGGGTATGGGAGGTGAGAACCTCGATTATACCGATATGGACCATATTCAGCCAGACGAGCTGAGATAAGGCGAATTTGAGATGATTACAATTATTAAGAAAAGAAAATAGGGAAAGATGATCAACGAATTATTTAATCTGGAAGGTAAAGTAGCTCTGATTACAGGTGGTACACACGGTATTGGCATGGCCATTGGTAAAGTACTCGGCAAGGCTGGCGCTAAAGTATGTGTAAACGACTTATCGGAAGAAAAACTGGCAGCATGTAAAGCAGAATATGCACAAGATGGTATCGATGTTTATACCCTGGTTTTTAATGTGACTGATGAGGCTGCTGTTGATAAAGCCATCTCGCAGATAGAAGCTGATCTTGGAGGGGTAGATATCCTGGTAAACAACGCTGGTATTATCAAGCGTGTTCCAATACTGGATATGCCTGTTGAAGATTACAAGCAGGTGATTGATGTGGATTTGGTGGCACCATTAATTGTAGCTAAACGTGTGGCGCCAGGCATGATTGAGAAGCGTGCCGGAAAAATCATCAATATGTGCTCTATGATGAGCGTGTATGGACGTAACTCAGTATCGGCTTACGCCTCGGCTAAAGGAGGATTAAAGCTGTTGACAGCCAATATGTGCTGTGAGTGGGCTAAGTATGGTCTTCAGATTAATGGTATCGGCCCTGGTTATATTGCGACTTCGCAAACGGCTCCAATTCGTGAAGACGGACATCCGTTTAACGACCTGGTGATGATGCGTACACCGGCAGCCCGCTGGGGTGAGCCCGAAGATATTGGTAATGCAGCCCTTTTTCTGGCTTCCAAAGCCAGTGAATTTGTTAATGGACATATATTGTATGTCGATGGCGGTATTTTGGCCAACTTTGGCTATGTGAAAGGCGAAAACGATATTGAAGCATAGGTATGAAGCAATTTGTTTTAGTTCTGTCGGTTGTTGTGCTGCTTGTAATGAGCAGCTGCAGCCGGCGGCAGCTACAGGTAACTGTCAGTAACCCGTCTGAGTTAGACAGAAATAATGAACTGGTCGCCATCAGCCTGAACAACAACAAACTGGAAGGTGATGTTTTTTCTGTGAAAGATGAAGTTTCCCATCAGATTATAAAAAGTCAGTTGATTGATATTGATGAAGACGGTGCAGCTGATGAGATAGTATTTTTAGCCAATTTACCAGCCAATGCATCAAAGCAGTTTGTGATTACCACAGGAGGAAAAGCAGATGCTGATGATAGTATCAGAACATTCGCCCGCTTTGCTCCTGAGCGTACTGATGATTTCGCATGGGAGAACGACCGGGTGGCTTTTCGTACTTATGGTCCCGAAGCACAGCGAATGGCCGAAGCTGGCGAGCCGGGCGGTACGCTATCCAGTGGTGTCGATTGCTGGCTAAAAAAGGTGGATTATTCCATTATTAACAAATGGTACCAGGGCAATGTGGATGAGCCAGGCTATTACCATATCGACCATGGTGAAGGACTCGATAACTACCATGTCGGGCCCAGCCGTGGATGCGGCGGAACTGGTGTCATGGTTGACGGTCATCTATATACATCAAAAAATTTTACGAGTTACAAGGTCCTGAATAATGGTCCTGTTCTGAGTGATTTTGTGTTGGAGTATGAGGCATATGCTGCCGATGACCAATTGATTAAAGAAACTAAGCATGTTAGTATTGCATTAGGCAGTAATTTTACCAAATATATAATTGAGGTAGAAGGCACAGATACACTGACGGTTGGACTGACGCTGCACGACAATGAAGGCCTGGTTAGTATCAATGAACCAGCTGGCTGGATCAATTACCACACACCTCATAAAGGGGAGATGCTTAGCAGTGCTATTATTGCACAGCCAGGTTATTTGGCAGGTACAGACATGGTTGAGTCTGATGTGAAAGACGAGAGTCATGCATTGATGCATTTAAAGGTAATAGACGGTAAAGCGGTCTTCTTTGCAGGCTTCAACTGGAGTGCCAGTAAACAGTTTACCAGTAATAAAGAGTGGGAACAACACTTGACGCAACAAGCTAAAGCATTGGCTAGTCCTTTAGAAATAATTGTTCGCTAAGATTTTGATAGTACGTTTAAATGTGATTATCCTCGTCAATGGCTTTGGCGGGGATTTTTTTATCCCCAAAACTGCCCCAGATAATACAATAATGGCAGGTAGTCCTTCAATTCTTTTTTAAGATGCTTCAATGCTTTACTGATATGCTTTTCTACAGCCTTCTCGCTAATATTCAGTTGTGCAGCTATATCCTTGTTTTTTAGGTCCATCCGTCGGCTCATTAGAAACACCTCTAAGCATTTAGGCGGAAGCTGCTGAAGGGCAGCCTCGTATTTCTCGTTGAGCTCTTTCTCGATTAAACTGCTGATGGCATCGTTTTGCATTTCATAATGCTGAACCTCTTTTATTGATAGCTGGTCACTATCTGTTGTTCGTTCTTTTCTTTGCAATTGTTTGAGGCACTTATTGCGGGTAATGCCAAACAAGTAACTGTTCAGTGAAGTATTAATCTCCAATGTGCTGCGTTGGGTCCAGATGGCCATAAATACATCCTGCACCACATCCCGCGCTTCATCCTCATCAATGAATTTGCAGGCATAGTAAAAAAGTGACTTCGAATATTTGGAGAATAACTCCTTGTAGATAGTCACCTCGCCATTCCTGATGGCTTGTAATATGATTTTTTCAGATGGATTCATGGATTCCCTAATGGCCTCAAATATACTTAATCCATAAGTAAAACAAAGGAAAATCAATTTATTCAAAAAAAATCACATTTAGAGGTAGGGTAAATCGCCATTACCGGAACATACTATAAAAACAGAAGTAATGGAGATGAGTGAAGATATATTGATACAGTATATTAAGGGAGAGCTCCCGGCTGATGAGATGGACCACGTTTCATATCAGCTCAGGCAAAACGAAGAGCTGTTTCATCAGTATATTCAGTTGAAGGATATCTGGGATTATACTGGCCTTACAACCGATGTTCACAAGTATGATGTGAAAAGAGAGTGGAAGCGATTACCAATTCGTTCTGCCGGAAGAACTAGTTTTATGAAATTGGCTGGTGTAGCTGGTGTTGCAGCAGCTATGGTTATAGCATTTTTTGTTGGTCAGTTGGTTGAAACAGACTCAGATAGTAATTCGTTGGTAAGTGGCGCACATGTATTCACAGCACCCGAAGGGCAAATTTCTGAACTTACATTGTCTGACGGTTCAAATGTTGTTTTAAATGCAGGTTCCAGCCTTACCATACCATCTAACTTTGGTAAGCAAAATAGGGATGTGCAGCTTTCAGGAGAAGCCCATTTTAATGTTACTAAAAATCCGGATTTAATATTTAAAGTAAAGTCTGGTCAGCAGTATGTTAGTGTGTTAGGTACCATATTTAACATACGAGCCTACCCTGGGGAGACCAAAATTATTACCACCCTTGAAGAGGGAATTGTTAGATGGGAATCAAATGGTCGGCATATTACCCTTAAGCCCGACATGCAGGTTGTTTATGATTTGGAAAATCAGGATGTGGAGCAGATAAGTGTAGACGCGGGCCGTATTGGTCAATGGTCAGTTGGCAGGTATGTGTTTGAAAATGCACCATTTATTGATATCATAGATGTGATAGAGAAATGGTATGATGTAGAGATTGACTGGCAACAAACCGATTTTGAAGGCGAGCATTACAATGGTGTCATTAAAAAATCAGCTTCTTTAAATGAAACACTGGAATTGATAGCAGCTATGACTCCTGTCAGGTACGAAGTTAAAGGGCAACAGATTAGTATTAGGCGTATGAGATAAATAAAAATCGGAAGGTGCTACCAACACCTCCCGATTAAATAACGATGTCTTGCAGGACATCAATATTAGTAATTTAACATTTCAAATTTATGAAAAAAAAGTGGAACTGTTGTTTTCTCTTTAGGAGGAGAACTACAACTAAACTGGTCAGGGTTATGAGACTAACCATGTTATTTTTAATTGTATCATTTATGCATGTGGCTGCCAGTTCATACTCGCAAAGTAAGAACAGCATTACATTAAAGCTGAAGAACGCTACAGTTGAGGAGGCGTTAAAGATGATACAAAACAACTCAGGAATAGATATTTTCTTTCAGTCAGAAATGATTCCGAAAGAAACAAAGGTGGACCTTAATGCAGAGTCATCATCCATTGGTGAAATTATGGATGCGGTGCTGAAGCATACCGACTTGACCTACCGCATGATTGATGAGAACATTGTGATTGTACCGAAAACTTCATCGGATATAAAACCTATTCAGCAAGATGCAATTGTTATTACCGGGAAAGTAATGGATGTTAATGGCGAGCCGTTGCCTGGTGTTAATGTGTTTGAAAAAGCGAATACGACTCACGGGGTAATAACAGGTATTGATGGAACTTATTCTATTAAGCTGAGCGTAAGAGAGGCCGTCCTGACTTTTTCATATATCGGATTTGAGGAGCAAAGTATAGTTGTTGGTGACAGAACCCAACTTGATATCACATTAATTGAAGAAACAACCGGATTGGATGAAGTGGTAGTAGTGGGTTATGGTGCACAAAAGAAAGTTAACCTTACAGGATCAGTTGCTAAAGTGGATGGAGATGCTATTGCCAAAGTGTCTAATCCTAATACTTCTAAGTCTTTGCAGGGATTGGCAAATGGTATCACGGTAATTGACAGGGGTGGTGCTCCCGGAGGTGATGATCCTCAGATTTTTATTCGTGGTGTTGGTACAACAGGCAATTCTAATCCTTTAATTTTAGTTGACGGTGTCGAAATGAGTTTAAGTGATGTTCCGTCGGCCGATATTGAAAATGTGTCGGTATTAAAGGATGCTGCCTCATCTGCTATTTATGGTTCAAGAGCTGCCCATGGGGTTATACTTGTAACAACCAAAAGAGGAAAGGAAGGTAAGATGCGTGTGTCTTACGATGGCTATGTAGGTGTGCAGGACAGAGCCGTAAAGCCTAAAGCGGTTGGGGCCCGAGAGTACATGGAGATGGTTAATGAAGCCAGTGTCAACAAAGGTAATTCACCTATCTTTTCGGAAGAAGATATTACAATAACGGAGTCAGGAAGCGATCCATACGGACACCCTTATGTGGTTTATCCTGACGAAATTTACAATGCTAATTACATTACTGAGCATACAATAAAGGTAAGCGGAGGTACAGAAGAAGGTAAATATCTGCTATCACTGAATTACCTCGATCAGCCAGGTTTAACTGATAACACAAGCTTCAAACGCTACAATATGCGTTTAAACACCGACTTTAAAATCGGTCAGCGCATGGACGTAGGCGCAGATATACAATATCGTCATATGGAGCGTGAATGGCCTGGCGGCCTTGGCAGTGCCCAAAAAACTGCCTGGTCAATGGTGCCCACAACACCAGTGCAATACGAAAATGGTAACTATGCATTGGATGATCAGAATAATAACCCGGTTGCATACCTGGATCCTTCCGTTATAGGTACACAGAACTATAATAGAGATGAAGTATATGCCCAGTTGAAGGCGTCCTATGAGTTACTGGAAGGCTTGAGTGTTAAAGGTGTTGCTGCGGTTAATGGCGGTTGGACCATGGATAAAAACCATAATCGGACGCATAAGTTTTTTGATGAAAACGATAATTACGTTAATACCTGGAATCCACAAAGTAGTGTGTGGGATCGACGCATTACAAGCTACCAGGTAACATTACGTGCTTTGGCCAATTACACCAAAAATTTCAATGGTGTTCATGATTTGAATATTCTTGCTGGTGCAGAGCAAATCAGTCATCGCAGTCACTATCTGACAGGTTCGAGAAGTAACCTTATTTCTGATGATATGCCATATATTTCATTGGGTGATTCAGAATATCAATACGTTTACAGCGATATTCAACGCAATGGTTATTACCCGGTTAAGTATGGACTTAATTCGTTCTTTGGAAGGGTTAACTATGGCTATAAAGAGCGTTACCTGGTTGAAGCCAATGTGCGTCGGGATGGTTCATCTCGTTTTGCAGAAGGCAATAAATGGGGAGTATTTCCATCGGTTTCTGCGGCCTGGCGTATTTCTCAGGAAGAATTTATGACTTCAGCAGATTTTATTACCAACCTTAAGCTGAGAGCTTCATGGGGTCAAATGGGTAATGAGCGAATTGGCGAATTTAAGTACCTGCCCCAATATGCCGTTGAGGATAACGTGATGAATGGCAACCTTGTGACGGGAGTTACTCAGTACGACATGGCCAATTCTGATATTAGTTGGGAAACTGTTGAGTTGTCCAATATTGGGCTTGATTTCTCGCTGTTTAACGGGAAATTGTTTGGTGAGCTGGAGTATTACCGCAAAGATACCAGAGACATCCTTTTAACATTGGGTATACCTACTTACATTGGCCTTGGTGCTCCAGAGCAAAATGCAGGTGTTGTACGTAACAGTGGATTCGAAACGCTTTTAGGTTATCGTAAGAGTCATGGCGATTTTAGATTTACTACCACATTCAACTTTTCATACAATAAAAATGAATGGATAGATCGTGCAAGTGATGATGAATTTATTGATGGCTGGAAAATGCAAAAGGAAGGACACGCACTTGATGCTTATTATATCTTCCGGACTGATGGTTTAATTGCCAACGAAGAAGAACTGGCCGAATACAAAAGCTCTTTTACTGAAGATCCAAGGGGTATCAATGGCCTGAAACCTGGAGATATTAAGTTTGTTGATGTCAATGGGGATGGTGCAATTGATAAGGACGATCGTCAAATATTACATTCCAATATTCCAAGGTTTACGTTCGGATATAACTTCAATGCTGAATACAAAGGTTTTGACCTGAGTCTTTTCTTCCAGGGGGCAACAGGAGCTAATACATACATCTATGGTGAGTGGTACGAAGGTCCTTCATATGGTGCTTTTACTGGTATTCACTTCCGCGATCGCTGGACTCCTGAAAATGAAAATCCTAACGCATCAATTCCTCGATTGGAGGCTGCTTCGGACAGAAACTTTACTAAATACAACGATTTTTTCCTGACAAAGAATAATTACCTGCGATTGAAAAATGCGCAGTTAGGTTATAACCTGCCGTCTGGTATTCTGGAGAAGGTGAATATTGAAAAGGCGCGGATTTATGTTTCAGGAACAAACTTATTTACAATTAGTAACCTTGATCAAGGCCTCGATCCTGAAAGTTTTGATGGTCGTGTAAGATCATATCCTACAACCAAAATTATCTCTTTGGGAATGAATGTAACTTTTTAAATAAGTTGTTAAAAAAGAATTAAGATGAGAAATAATAAATATACTATACTGTTTGTACTTATGGCCCTGCTTGGGCTGCAGGCATGCAACGATAATATTAATCTGGAACCGGAAGGTATTATTACCGAAGAAAATTTCTTTACGTCACCTGCCGACTTTGATAAGGCTCTGGTAGCTGCTTATGCCCGTTGGAACTCTTCAGGCAGGTATCACTGGATGGAATCAACCACAGACAATGCTATAACGACGCATGGTTGGAACCGTGGATATGAACTGGGACATGGCAATGCATCAAGCTTTTCCTATTTTCCAGGTAATAAGTGGTATGAGTGTTATGTGTCAATACAGCGTGTTAATACCATTATCCAAAACATTGGAAACTATGACTGGGCAGCAAATGGTCAGGAAGATGAGAAAGCACGTATTTTAGGAGAAGCTAAAACTATGCGGGCCTTCTATTACTACGAATTAGTTGGTTTGTTTGGTCGTCCAATGATGATTTTGGAGACTCCTTCAACCGTAGAGCAGGCCGAGAGTGTTAAGCAAGCTGCAAATCCAAAGGAAGTATTTGATTTTATTTTAATGGAAATGGAGGAAGCTATTCCAGGCTTACCTGATTATCCTGAAAATAAATCTATTATCGGTAAAGCAGCCGCTCGTACTTTTAGAGCACGCTTTGCCGCATCAGCTGCCGGATACCTTAATGATAATGAGTATTATAAGATAGTGAGAGATGAAACGGCAGAAGTCTTGAAAATGCAATATTCTCTGACTGATAATTACGAGGATCTGTTTACAATGGACAATGAGAAGTTGAATGAAACCATCTTGTTACGTATGTATAACGTTGAGTTTAAAAACTGGTGGGGTGAAAATTACCCGCAGTCAGTTTGGGGATACAGCGTTGTTGTACCAACTAAGTCTCTGGTTGATGCCTATGAGTATATTGCCCCGAAAGTGGAATATCGCCCGTATGAAAATAAAGACCCTCGATTTAAAGCTTCTATTTATGCTCCGGGTATGGAGTTTAGCTGGGGTTATTACAACACTATCCCCAATAATGTATTAGATGGAAAGTTTCATCCTGACCGTGATTATGCTGACCTGAATGATCGTTGGGTTGTTGAAGGTGATGTATTTGGCGAAGGAGGCGGAGGCGAATGGAATAAGACACCTACAGGATTTAATACAAAGAAGAATTTCGCCGAACCAAATACATGGGACACTTATAACAATTTGGTTTTAGTGCGACTGGCAGAGGTGATGCTGCTTAGAGCTGAGGCATTAACCGTTTTGGGGGAGAACGAAAGTGAAGCACGTAGTCTGATTCAGGCAATTAGAGATCGGGCCGGCAATACAAATAATATTGATGACGTGATTACAAACCGATATAACGGAAGTTTATTGGAACTTATTCGTAACGAACAGCGTGTAGAAATGGCCTTAGAAGGAATGCGTCCTTATGATATTCGTCGATGGGGAATTTTTGAGGAGGTTATGAAAGAGCCTGTTGAGGGTATTGAATACCGTCAATTTGTGGATGAGGATGGCAATAACCTGACCGAACCAGTTGATGTTGTTAAACCGGTTATTGATGCGAGCGCGCGTAAGATTGTTGCCGAGAACTATTTCTGGTGGCCAATACCGCAATATGAGATGGATCAAAACGAGGGGCGGATTGAGCAAAACCCTAATTGGTAAATAGGAACCACAGTAAGTGTATCCCGGATATTCTCCGGGGTGCCTTACACTTTATAAAGTTAAGGCCCTTTGAATACAATGCCGTTAAGATGAAAAGTAGAAAATGAATACATTGTGTAGTCATCTTATTATCGGCTAAATAGCTTCAAAAATGAAAATAAAATTGATTGGCCTTTTGGCACTTATAATTATTACAGGTTGCAGATATCGACAAAGTGATTCGAAGCAAGAGATAACATGTGCAACAGTGGATCTGTCGCTTCAATCTGACAATGCTATTTTACAAGAAGGATTCAACTGGGCCGTGCATAAAACCAGTCAGTTTGTGATGACTGGCAAAACCGGATTAGTCAATAAGGATGAACGAACCCCTGATGGAACAGGCACTGCTGTATATATTCCATCTTATTGGGCCGGGTATTATGATCGTACAGCTTTCTATAGTAGAGACTTTGTTCATCAGGCAGTTGGTGCTCAAATTGTTGGATTATGGGATGAAAATTACACCATGTTTAACGCGTTTGCAGCTAACTCTACCGAAGCAAGAGATTGGTGGACACTGTGGGCATTTAATTTTGATGGAACGCCACACCACATTGATTACAGAAGCGAGAAAAAGTTTGTGAAGGAATTGCCTGCTCAGTTTGAGCTGATAGAAAAGGCTTTTAAGCAATACCTTTGGAGTGGAGATGAACGGTACATAAGGGATTCTGTACTTTGGAATTTCTATACCCGAACCTTAACGGACTTTATTACTTTACATGATACCAATAACAACGGTGTTGCCGAAGGTAAAGGTGGTATATGGGCAGGTAGCTGTACCTATAACGAACGGGGCGAGTACCCGATTGAAGCAGGCGATGGCATTGCTTGTCAATACCAGGCAACCTTGGCCTATGCGCATATGTTGATGGCCCGTGGTGAAGAAGGTAAAGCTCAGCTATGGTATGATAAATCAGCAGCACTTAAAGACTATTTTAACAATGAGTGGAGCGTAGCAGATGATGGTACATATGCACGAGGGTTAAATAAAGAAGGGGTGAGATTAACCGGTTTTGGTAAAGAGAACTCGTGGTTTATGCCTTTGAAATTAATCACAGACCCCGGTAAGCGAAATGATGATTATCTGCAGTTTATTGCAGATAATTTAGGACAAGGGATAGGAACAACGCCAACGGCTCCTCCCAATATCGAAGCCTATACTTATTTGCCTGATATGTATTTCCATTACAATTGGAGCGATGAAGCCTGGAAGTGGATGAAATATATTTTGTCTGTTAAAGATCTTCCACACGAGCGTCCTTCTCAGGGCACCAATGGTGATTATCCCGAAATATCATATACCATCGTTTCACAAACAGTGGAAGGGCTGATGGGAATTGATCCAAATGCTAATACGGGTCAGGTAAAAACGTTGGCAAGATTACCAAAGGACATTGGTGCCGTTAAAGTTAATAATGTTCGGTTTGGCGACTATTGTATTGACCTGGAACATGTCGGTGTTCAAAAATCAGTATTAACAAACAAATCTGCACAATCATTAAACTGGGAGGTATGTTTTTACGGAGATTACGATAACATTATTGTGAATGAAATAGTAATGCATGCAGAACAAATGACTATTAATGGCTTGAAAGTCAGTTTTGTTCAGGTGAATGCGGAGGCTGGTTTATCCATCACTGCAGAAGCCCAGATATACTAAAATTCAATAATTCGTCACAAGCATTCGTTTGTTAATCCGTTCAGTGATATTTAATTACGAGCAGTCAACGATGCGCTCCGGAATGGTCTTGTGAAGAAAATTTAAACGATATAAAAGAGCAATGAATCTTAAAAATATAACGTTACTGTTGGTCTTTATAAGCACAGTAATAACAAATAGTAATGCAAAAGAGAACCAGGTATCTTCGCCTGATCAAAATATTAAAGTAACGATTAGTATCGGAGAAGAGATTGCCTATTCGGTTGATTATAAAGGTCAGAAGTTGATTGCTCCATCCGCTATATCTATGGATCTGGGATTTGGTGATGTGCTCGGACATAGGCCTGAGTTGATGGGTAGTAAAACAACAACAGTTAATGAGGTGCTTAAGCCGGTTGTTAAAGAAAAGCGTTCTGAGGTAAAGAATCATTACAATGAATTAATCCTGAGTTTCAGAGGTGATTATCAGCTGGCCTTCCGGGTATTTGACGATGGCATGGCCTATCGCTGGATAAGCAAACGGAAAGGGGATATCACGGTTTATAACGAAGAGGCGAATTTTACGTTTGCCACTAATCAGATGGTTTATTTCCCTGAAACAAAAGGATTCATCACTGCTTTTCAACACACCTACAAGTACCTGCCACTGGATAGTATCTCTAGCAACAGGATGTGTATCACACCTGCTTTGGTGGATGTGGAAAAGGGACCAAAGGTGGCCATTACTGAGGCTGACTTAAGAGATTATCCTGGCATGTTTTTAACCGGTAACAGCAATAATACCTTAAAAGGTAAATATGCTCCTTATATTTTGAAAGGCGACCGACTGGTGAAGAAAGAAGATATTAAACGTGCAGATTACCTGGCAAGAACAACAGGTACACGCAGTTTCCCATGGCGCGTTGTAACAATTGTCGATAACGATGGTGACCTGCTCAATACTGAGATTGTCTACCGCCTGGGAGCGCCGTCTAAAATCAAGGATCCTTCATGGATCAAAAGTGGTAAGATTGCATGGGATTGGTACAATGCCAACAACATTTACAACGTTGATTTTCGCGCTGGCTTAAACTATGATACTTATAAATATTACATCGATTTTGCAGCAGATAATGGTATTGAGTATGTAGTGCTGGATGAAGGCTGGTCAAATACTTATGATATCTGGGAACTGAATGAAGATATGCGCATGGATGACCTGACAGCTTACGCTCTTGAAAAAGAGGTAGGACTGATCCTGTGGGTAGAATGGAGCACCTTCGATGCTGATATGGAGGCCCTGACCGATAAGTTTGTTGAGTGGGGAGTGGTTGGTATAAAAATGGACTTTATGAACCGCGACGATCAGTACATGGTACGTTTGTATGAAAGAGTGGCTGAAACCTGCGCACGTAAACAATTAATGGTCGATTTTCATGGGGCTTTTAAGCCAACAGGTATCCGTCGTACCTATCCTAATATCATGACTTACGAGGGTGTTGCCGGACTGGAGAATTGTAAGTGGGCCGACTATTCTGACCCGGAGTATGATGTAACCTTTCCGTTTATTCGCATGCTGGCCGGCCCGGCTGATTATACGCCTGGCGCTATGAATACAGCACAAAAGAAAAACTTTAAGCCAATCTTTAACCGCCCGATGGGACTGGGTACAAGAGCGCATCAATTGGCCATGTATGTGGTATTTGAAAGTCCTTTGCAGATGCTGGCTGATTCGCCAACTGCCTATATGAAAGAAACCGAATGCCTGGCATTTCTTTCAGAGGTACCTGTTGAGTGGGACGAAACCGTGGTGCTGGATGCTGAGGTGGGGGAGTACATAGTTATTGCTCGTAAACACGGAAACGACTGGTACCTGGCTGCCATGACTGATTGGACCAAACGTGATGTGACCATTGACCTGTCTGAATTAAGCACTGGCACATTTACCCTGGAAGAATATGCGGATGGTGTTAATGCCGACCGAAATGGTAACGACTATAAAAAAACGATTAGAACCATTTCAAGTGATGAAACCATTGAAGTGAAAATGGCACCCGGTGGCGGATGGGCGGCAATCCTTAGGGGTTCTGAAAACTAAATAATTGTGGTAACTTATACATGTCAGTATCGATTTTACTGTTCGCTACAAATTTGATTTAAAGCATAAATCCTATTCATATGAAAAATATCTTCCTAATAGTCTTGTTTCTGATTTCTTTCCAGATAAATGGGCAAAACAATGCTAATATTTGGGAAATAAACAAAGATTGCAGCATCAGCTGGTCAGTCAATGGCGCTGTTTTACCCCACCACGATGATATCGAGATGAGCGGTAAGTTTATTTCTGCCGTGGTAAAATATGGCGTTAATGCCGATAACAGCTTCAGTATTGGTCGTGAAATAGTGTGGCCAATGTTACGCATCATTCCTAATCAAACCCGGGGTGGTTTACTGCGTACCATTAATGATGATGTCGTGGAGGGGATTCATATCGAGGGACGCAGACCAACGCAGGAGCTGGTGCATGAAGTGCAGCACGATGGTACGCTGTCGGTACGAAGAGAGTTGCAGTTTAGCTATTTCAGAACCAGGCCTGTCTTAAAATTGCAGTTGGAGAGTACTCATTTCACCTCATACGACCAGCCTGTTTTTTGTGAGAAATACGTGCTTCGTAATCCTGGTGATAAAGCTGTTTTTGTAGAAATTCCGGAAACCAATAAACAGTGGCTTGCACATGCTGAACGGACTGTGGATGGGCCACACTTTGTGACATATCAAACCATTAATGGTGGTTCAAAAAAGATTGCTGCCGGTGACTCTATCGTTTTTTACACCACTATTTCGGCACATCGTCAGAATGAAAAGGCGGCTGACATAGACGTTGAAGAGGAATTAGTTAAAAGAGCCTCTTTTGTTGGCCAATTGTGCGACAACCTGGTATTGGAAACACCCGATAAGACTTTAAATACAGCTTTTGCATTTGCTAAAATAAGAGCCAATGAAAGTATTTATCAAACCAAAGGCGGGCCAATGCATGGTCCTGGCGGATTGAACTATTATGCGGCTATCTGGGCCAATGACCAGGCCGAATATATCAATCCTTTCTTCCCGTTCCAGGGCTATGATTATGGTAATGAATCGGCCATTAACGCCTTCCGTCACTTTGCCCGCTTTATGAATGATGCGTATGAACCCATCCCATCATCTATAATTGCCGAAGGCATTAGCTATTGGAATGGAGCAGGAGACAGGGGTGACGCTGCCATGATTGCCTATGGAGCTGCGCGATTTGCACTCACATATGGCGACAAAAAAACAGCTGAGGAGTTGTGGCCATTGATCGAATGGTGCCTTGAGTTTAGCCGTCGTAAAATAAACGAACACGGCGTTGTGTCGTCTGATTCAGATGAGCTGGAGGGGCGTTTCCCGGCAGGGGATGCTAACTTATGTACATCTTCATTGTATTACGATGCCTTGCAATCAGCATCGTTTCTGTGCCGGGAGTTACAATTAGGTAACGAACTAGCCGACAATTATGCCACACAGGCTTTAACCTTAAGGAAAAATATTGAGCAATATTTTGGTGCCAATGTAATGGACTTTGACACATACAGGTATTACGAAGGGAATGATATCCTTAGAGCCTGGATATGCATCCCTTTAACAGTTGGTATTTATGAGCGGAAAGCGGCCACCATCGATGCCCTTTTCTCACCCGATTTATGGACGGCTGACGGTTTAGCCACCGAAGCTGGTGATACAACCTTTTGGGATCGTTCTACCTTGTATGGCTTAAGAGGGGTATTTGCAGCCGGTGAAACCAAGCGTGGGCTCGAGTTTCTGAAATATTACTCTAACCGCCGCTTGCTGGGCGATCGTGTTCCCTATCCAGTTGAGGCTTACCCGGAAAATAACCAACGTCATTTATCGGCAGAGAGCGCCTTGTACTGCCGGGTATATATCGAAGGATTATTTGGTATTCGACCAACCGGGTTTAACTCATTCAGCATTACACCTCAGTTGCCAGATGAGTGGGACTACATGAATATTCGGAAAATGCATGGTTTCGGTCAGCAATTTGATGTTGAGCTTATTCGAAAGAAAGGTAAGGTTCAGGTAATGATTAAAGATACTCAGGGTAAAGCATTATTCAGGAAATCAGTGACGAATGGCACTACCATTCAGGTTAAATTATAAAACAGCAATAAGATGACTATGAAACAACTCTTAAAGAATATGCTGGCACTGCTGTTTGGTGGATGCCTGATTCAGCCAGTCGCTGCCGAAGAGCTGAAATTGACATCGTTTGATGGCAATACGGTATTGACGGTGAATGTTGATGAGCAAATAAGCTGGTCGGTGGAAAAATACAATCGTACCATTTTACCGAAGGTGATTGTTGATATGACTGTCAATGGAAATCCCTTAGCGAAATCGCCTAGTCTTAAATCAAAGAGTGAAGTTGACAAGGGCGAATCCTTTGAGGTGATTGTGCCACTTAAAAACCGTGAAGTACCCAATGAGTACAAAGAGTTACAGCTTGACTTTAAAGGAGGTTTCGGTCTTCAATTCAGAGTCTATAACGAAGGCGTAGCATATCGTTTCGTTACATCATTAAGAGGTGATGTTGAGGTTAATAACGAAGTAATGGACATGGTTCTTCCTGATGGTACCAACTCTTATTTTCCCAAAGAGGTATCTACTTATTCGCATTATGAGCGCAATTATTTGCAGTTAAATGTGGATTCTATTCCTGTCGGTGATTTTTGCTCTCTGCCTGTTTTGTTTAATCAGGATAATGATCAGCTTAGGGTGCTTTTTTCGGAAGCCAATGTCTATGATTATCCCAATATGTTTCTGGAATCAGCCGGTAATAAGCAATTGGTATCCAGGTTTCCAAAGGCCGTAAAAGAAACAATTCCTCAACCGGGAGCAGGAGCAGATAGAAATGTGCTTATTACCAAAGAGCACGATTACATTGCCAAAACCAACGGTAAAAGAACGTATCCGTGGCGTCTGTTTGTGATTACTAATGATGATAAATCCTTGTTGGAGCAGGATATGGTGTTGAAATTGTCTGATCCTCTTAAAATCGAAGATACGTCCTGGATCAAGCCCGGTAAAGTCGCCTGGGACTGGTGGAACGATAATAACATTTACGGTGTTGATTTTGAATCAGGCCTGAATACCAAAACCTATAAGTATTTCATCGATTTTGCCTCTTCTTATGGTATTGAATATGTGATACTGGATGAGGGGTGGACCAAATCGACTACCGAGATTCTTGATTTCAATCCCGATATGGATGTGAAAGGATTGATACGTTATGGTGAAGAAAAGGGGGTAGGTGTCATTTTGTGGTGCTTATGGAAACCATTGGATGAAAACATGCAGGAAATACTGGATACTTATGCCGGATGGGGTGCCAAAGGTATTAAGGTGGATTTTATGCAACGGGCCGATCAGTATATGGTTAATTCCTATGAGCAGATTGCCAAGGAATGTGCCGAGCGAAAATTGTTAGTGGATTACCATGGTTCATACAAACCCAATGGCCTTCGAAGGGCCTACCCAAACGTTATTAGTTATGAAGGGGTTAAAGGGAATGAGAATAATAAGTGGAGCGAAGATATAACACCCTTGCATAACACCATCTTACCATTTATCCGTATGGCCGTTGGACCCATGGATTACACTCCTGGTGCAATGATTAACATGCAGAAGGAGAATTTTAATATTTCATTCAGTCGGCCAATGAGTATGGGGACGCGTTGTCATCAGATGGCCATGTATGTAGTTTTTGAAAGTGGCTTACAAATGATGTGCGATAATCCTTCTAACTATTACAAAGAAGAGGAATGTACGCAGTTTATTTCCAAAATTCCGAGTGTTTGGGACAGAACCATTGCCATGCAGGCAAGCGTTGGTGAATATGTGGCTATTGCACGCCAGAACGGTAAAAGTTGGTACCTCGGAGGTATGTCCAACTGGGAAGAGCGAACCATCCATTTGGATTTCTCCTTTTTGCCAACAGGTACTTTCGAACTGGAGCTGTTTACTGATGGTGCAAATGCTAATAGGTTTGCACAGGATTACAAAGTGAAAACTATCACAGTACACAAGGGTGATAAGCTGACTTTGAAACTGGCCAAAGGTGGTGGCTTTGTCGGCATATTAAATCCTTTAGAATAATTTTTTCAATCTGTTTTTTGATTTCTGATTCATTTTAATGGCGTGAGCAATCACGCTGTTAAAACTGAATCAGCAGGGATAGCTATGGCTATTCACTTAGACCATTTTAACTCAAATTGACGTTTGCATAATTCAAAACACATGAAAATGAATAGTTTAAAATCAATCTATAAAAAGTGGCTGGTTGGTATGCTGGCACTGTTGTTAATGAATGCATGCAAAACTGACAATGATTTTAACGAAACCATTGATGCCCGGTTGAAAGGACGTCCTGTGCAAAAAGCTACTGTTTTTGTTTCAGCGCCTGAAGATGGGGCAGCCATCTACTTAAACGGTGTGTATACAGGTTTGAATACACCGGCCACCATTAATGTTGAAGCTGGCACACATGATATTGGTGTTGGTATTGAATCAGCAGTACAATACCTGAGGCGGAGCATTGAGATCACTGATGTGTCATCATCAGTTGATTTGACTCTGACAGAGCAGGATCTTGTGGCACCCAAAACCTGGAGAGCCTTGTTTATTGGCGTTAAACAGGTGACTAATGGTAGCTGTGTAACAAGCTATACAACCGAGCAGTTGGATCAGGCATACAATTTCTTTCAGTGGAGCTTTAATGATGTTGTGGAGCCTTGGTCATATAACACCATGAACTGGGAGTTTGTGCGTCGTGATATTAGTGATGAACTTGTGCAGCTTAGCTCTGATAATCTGATTACACCTTCAGTGCTTGAGACCTACATGCCAGATATTAATGTGGGTGAGTATGACTTGGTGGTGACTTTCTTTAGGGGCGAACAAGCCGCCTGCTCAATAGCCGGTTTTATTGGAATTGCCTGGTATGATGTGACTGCATTGTATTGCCATTCATCTTACTATACAATAAGGTATTATGATGATTTGGAAGGTATGATTCAATACAGTATGGAAAATGATCCTGGAGTGTTTATTCACGAGTGGTTACATACCGTGGCTGAAATGTTTTATCCTGGTCAAGGCGTCAGAGTTCCTTCTTTCAAAGGTCAGGTGGTGCATGCCGCCGAACGTTATGGATATGTTCATCCATGGATGGATTGGTATAAGGATATCATCCGTGGCCAAGTGGAAGAAAGAGATGGCTTTTCAGGTATTGGACCTGATGCCTTTTTGAAGTGCTCAGTTAGTGAAAGTGCCCTTGGGCAATGTCAATAATTGTTAGTATCCCTGGTCTTAACCTCACCATTTATTAATCTAACGCAGACAGATTTTTTGGTTAAAATGGTCTTTTAGTGCTTTACCCTAGGTTATCAGGCTTTTATAAAGCATCTTTTGTCAGGGTAAATGTCAAATATAATGATTATGAAGTTGATACATTTATACATTACATTATTCGGTTTACTGTTTTTAACAGGCTGCCGAATCAATACAAAAACACATTTAGATAATGAAATTAGTTTTAACCTGATAGATATCCCGTTTAGCACAAACGGCGCTTCATTGGCTCTGCATCAGGATGCAGGAGGACACATGCAGAGAAGCTTGATATTAAGTGATGTCAGTGGCAATAGCGATTTTGGTCTGGGACAGTTTATTGAGCTACAGCCTGAGGGACTTGAACCAGGTAGCAATATTGAATGCATTGGCCACCCACATCTGGTTTCGTTCAGTGTAAATAAAAAGCTTGTGTTGGAAGCCTGTTTTGCCTCTTCGAAGGAGATGAGGTTCAGAGGGCAATCAAATACACTTCAACTAAAGTTGGCTGAGCGCCTCATGAATGAAGAACGTTGTGCTGTCAAGCAACTTTCATCAACAGAGTATCATTTAGAATTAAAATTCAGGTTTGGTATATCAAGGTATATCCTAAGCTGTTTGAGCGGGGCCATTACCAGATCCAAAGAAGGTTTTAGAATTGAGCCAACCAATGGTGATAGTTATGAATTGGCTATTAGGGAGACTGATAGTAAGTGGCAGTACACTTATCGGTCAGAAGACTTTGAGGCCTGCACAGCAACTACTGATGAAGCCTATAGAAAATGGTTAATTGATATGCCGGCCATTCCGGAAGCCTATCAAAAAGCAGGGCAGATGGGAGCTTATATTCTTTGGTCATCGATGCTGGCAGAGGAAGGCTATATCACACGACCTGCTATGCTGATGTCAAAAAACTGGATGCACTATATCTGGAGTTGGGATCATTGCTTTAACGCCATGGCATGCTCATATCAGATGCCGGATGTAGCGCTTGATCAATTCCTGATAATGTTCGACCATCAGGATGAAAATGGGCGTTTGCCCGATTTAATCGGAAGGGGACGGGTGATTTGGGATTACCTCAAACCTCCGGTTCATGGCTGGTGTTTAAACAAACTGATGCAACAAATAGATTTGAAACCCGAACAGTCTGAAAATGTGTTGAATAAGTTGGGTAAATGGACCCGCTTTTGGTTGACCCGGATGGATGCAGATAGTAATGGTTTGCCCGAATACACACATGGCAATGACTCAGGATGGGACAATGGCTCAGAGTTCGATTTGAATGGAAAAGCTCATCAGTGGGGGCATTGGGAAAGTGCAAACCTGTGTACCTATCTCATATTGCAGATGGATGTGTTGGCAAAGCTTGCTGACGAACTTAAGGGACCAGAAGAGGCGAAAAGATGGCAACAGCAATCAGACGAGTTGCTGCAACTTATGATCGTACAGCTGTGGAATGGAGAACGATTCATTACCCGTAACATTGACACAGGAGATTATAATCATGAGTCACATAGCTTAATGGCATATCTGCCATTGGTGCTTGGTAGCAAGTTACCATTAAGTATCAGAGAAAAACTTATTGCTGATCTGATGCAGAGCGGACATATTACGCGCTGGGGATTGGCTACAGAGGTTCCTGGAACTGCACTGTATGATGATGATGGGTACTGGAAAGGTCCCATTTGGGCGCCTTCTTCACTAATTATCATAGATGGACTAGAGCAATGTGGGGAACACGAATTGGCCACTCAATTGGCCGAGAAGTTTTGCAAACTATGTGCTGAAAATGGTTTTGCCGAAAACTATAATGCCTTAACGGGTGAAGGATTGCGCGATAAATCCTATACCTGGACAGCCAGTGTGTTTTTTATTCTGGCTCACGAATATCTAAACGATTAAAGCACAATTATATAATTGAAACATTATTAAATCAATAAGTATGAAACCAATTTATCTACAAGTTATATTAGTATTATTTGTCCTGTTCACAGCCTGCGATAGCGGCGAAAAAACTAAACAGGATACCTCATTCACCATTACAGTTAACGCCAGTGAGCCTGGCGCCATTTATCTCGACGGTCAATATACCGGTTACACAACACCAGCTGAATTAAAAGTGAGCGAAGGCCAATATGTGATTGGTGTAGCTACCCAAACGAGCCACTCCTACCTTCGCAAAGAACTGACTATTAATGAAGATACCGATCTGATGCTCACGACTGCCGATAAGCCTGAACCCAAAGTATGGAAAGCGCTTTGGGTAGGTGTACATGAGGTGACAGGATTATCAGAATCTGGTCAGTGCAGTTCGCAATTCAGCAAGGAAGAGCTGGATGCAGGCTATGATTTCTTTATGTGGAGCATTGAGAATCATTTTGAGCCATTCTCGTTTAATACCACAAAATGGGAGGTAGAACGTAAGGATATCAACACACCCATTCAACTGCATAAAGCCAGTAACACCTGGTTTACACTAGAGCCTGAGTCTATTACCGAATTGATACCGGAGATAGATGCAGGTAACTATGATGCAGTGTTTGTTTTCTGGCGCGAAAAAGATGGTTCATGCAGTTTCAAGAGCTCTTATTTTGGACTGGCCTGGATCGATCCTTTAAATGATCCTATCAAAACCGGTTACATCACCATCAAGTTTGATGCCGGCGACAATATTCAGGATAATATCAATTGGTACAAAGAAAATGACCCGGGTGTATGGGTGCATGAGTGGTTACATACCGTTGGCGAAAACTATTTTCAGGACCGTGGTGAGCGTATGCCTGAGAAAGGTGGTGACGGCCTGGTGTTGCATGCCGCAGAAAAGTATCAATATACCTATCCATGGATGGATTGGTACCGCGATTTTATGACCGGGCAGGTCAAAGAACTGGGATCAGGGCATACCTATTGTGGTATTGGACCGGAGGCACTGCTTCAAAAGTCACTTCGTGAATCTGCAATGGAATAGTTGCACACAGTATATGGGCTTTTAATTATCAATTCAATGATTCAAAACAGGCCCTTAACCAATTAATCCTATTGTTTATGGATATATATAATCAAATCTGCCATTGGCTCTGCCTTCTGATTATTACGCTCATGGGTTGTTCTCATTCTGCAACATCGCGCTTTACAACAGATATCAGATTGGCTGACAAAAAAGGGGCTAATACTTTTACTCTTGTCGAGAAGAGCGAGGCCTGCCCGATTTATATCGATACGCAGGATGCTACTGTTGTATTAACGGCTGTTAATCACTTTGCCGATGATGTGAAACTTGTATCAGGTGTCAAACCGGTTGTTTATGAAGATGATGAGGTTCACGGTCATCAAGCTGTTATTGTTGGCACTATTGGTTCTAATAAATTAATTGATCAGCTAATTGCTCAAAATAAACTTGATGTTAATGCTATAAAAGGTCAGTGGGAATCGTCCATCATCGCTACAATAGACAATCCTATGCCCGGGCTCGATAAGGCTTTGGTAATTGCCGGAAGCGATCGCCGTGGTACAGCCTATGGTGTTTTCACCCTTTCAGAAAGTATCGGTGTTTCGCCCTGGTATTGGTGGGCTGATATAATACCGCAGAAAAGGAAGGCATTGTATATCCCTCAGGGTGTTTATGTGCAGGGTTCTCCATCCGTAAAATATCGTGGTATTTTTATCAACGATGAGGGTTTTGGAGGGCTGAATGTGTGGGCACGTAAAACCTATGAAACAGAAATTGGTGATATTGGCCCTAAAACCTATGCGCGTGTTTTTGAACTATTGCTTCGGCTCAAAGCCAACTATTGCTGGCCTGCCATGCATGCCTGTACCAAGCCTTTTTATTATTACGAAGAAAATCCTGTTGTGGCTGATAACTATGCCATCGTGATTGGTACCTCGCATTGCGAGCAGATGCACTGCAATACCATGACCGAGTGGAACGAAAAGGAACAAGGGCCCTGGAACTATAAAGTCAATCCCAAGCGGATCAAATCATTCTGGCATGATCGGGTCGATCGCACAAAGAATTATGAGAATATTTACACACTTGGCATGCGGGGTACCGAAGATATAGAAATGCAAGGGGCTGAGAGTATTGATGAGATGGTGGACATAACACGGCAAACCATCGCCGACCAACGGCAGATTCTGGAAACTTCGGTTGGTAAAAAAGCTGAGGATATTCCACAGGTATTATGCACCTACAAAGAAGTGTTGGTGACCTATCAGAATGGACTTGAGGTGCCGGATGATGTAACCTTATTATGGGCCGATGATAACCATGGTTATACACGTCAGTTATGCACTCCTGAAGAACAGCAGCGCAGTGGCGGTTCGGGGGTGTATTACCACCTCTCTCTTTTAGGCACACCGGAGGGCTATTTGTGGCTCAACACTATCTCACCAAGCCTTGTGGCATACGAAATGACAAAAGCCTATCAGTACGGAGCTGATCGTATTTGGATGTTTAATGTAGGCGATATTAAGCCTCATGAAAAAGAGTTGACCTTTGCCATGCAAATGGCATGGGACATCAATCGTTGGACGCCTAATAACGCTTATTTATTTATGGAAGAGTGGGCTGAAAATACATTCGGAAAAGAAACAGCCAAAGATATAGCTGCTGTGATGGCCGATTATTATCGCTTAGCAGAAGCTGGCAAGCCGGAACACTGCTACCGTCTGGATTACTCACCGGAGGAGTTGGATCAAAGAATTGAAGCATACAGAAACCTGGCTGAGCGAGCTGGTAGAATTAACGATAAATTGCCGGAAGATTTAAAGGCAGCTTTTTATCAATTAGTGGAATATCCGGTTTTGGGTTGTCGTTGGATGAATGAACGTAACCTGCTAGCCAGAAGGAGTCTTCAAAAGGCGGCCATGGGCAATTTATCAGCGCTTGGTGATGCCGGGCAGGCGAAATACTGTCATGCACAGCTGGATTCAATCACCCACCATTACAATGCCGTAAATGCAGGTGGCAAGTGGAATCATATCATGAGCTGGCACCCCTGGATGAGTGACAAAATGCCTGAAGTAGCCACTGATGAATTGGTGCAGAAGGCTCAGTCATCACCATTGGCGCACACGGTCCAACTAAGTAAAGTCAAATGCCACAAAGCCCTGGTATTGAATGATGGAATGTTGCAGGCAGCTAAGGATAGCAAACAGCACGCCGATAGTCTGGTTGGTCACTACACTTGGGATTCAGAAAGAACCGGGCAGGTTCCAGTCTGGATATTTGCCACCATCCCAACCAGCTATGTGCCCTCGTATTGTCTGGCTGTAAATGGCAAAGAGATTAAGAGCCCATTAAAGCATATTGGCAATATCTGGCATACCCAGGCAGCAGCCCCTGTTTGGTATAAGGTGGGGCATGTCAATATTACTAAAGGTGTTAATGCCTTAGCCCTTAGCTTACCTGATTCTCTTCTTACTATTGGCGGTATTCACTTGGGGTGGTATCCGCCTTCTCGACCGGATTATTCACAACATATTATGAGTATCGATTATGTTGCCAGTCACAACAGCAAGGAGTCATCTGTTATGGAGACAAGAGGTTTAGGAATAGGAAGTGGTGTTTCGATTACTCCATTCACATCCCCTTCCTTAAAGGCCCATCAATATGGTGAAGCCGCCTGGATAGAATATGAGATAGCCATTTCAAAGGGACAGTCTGAAATTGAAATCAGAACATTGCCCACACAGCGCATTCACGATGGCAGAGGTTTATGTTATGCCGTGTCAATTAATGATGAAGAAGTACAGGCGTTTAATGTACAGGCAGATGAGTTTACGCCCGAATGGCAGGATAATGTCATTCGGGGCTTTACATCCCGAAAAGTTAATTACAGTGCTGTTAAAGATGAGTCAATACGTCTAAGAATCTACTTTTTAGATCCTGGCTTAGTGATACGTGATATTGTTGTTTATTAACGAGCAGTGGAGTTGTAATTTATAGAGTTAATTAGTGTGATAAATGTCTGGAGGCTGGCTTAACGAAGCTGGCCTCTGTTTTAAAAAGAAAGGCCATCTCAATTGAGACAGCCTTCTGGAAATATATAGAAGATTTGATTCTGATTAAATGTTTGGATTCACATAGCGGAAGTGTGAACCAAAACGGTCGAATGCAGCTTTATCAAGCATCTCCTGGTGATCAGGGTGAGCTACTGAGATAATCAGTTTAGCACGCTCCTGCATTGTTTTACCATACAAGTTAACAGCACCGTGCTCAGTTACAAACCAGTGCATGTTAGCACGTGTAGTTACCACACCTGAACCTTGCAACAGAGTAGGAGCAATTTTAGAGATACCTTTAGCAGTTACAGAAGGCATTGCAATGATTGGAAGCCCGCCTTTAGAGTAACCAGCACCACGAATAAAGTCAATCTGACCACCTACACCAGAGTAGTGAGTTGTACCAATTGAATCGGCACAAACCTGACCAGTGATATCAATAGCTAGGGCAGAGTTAATGGCAGTTACTTTATCGTTCTGGCGAATCACGTTCACACTGTTAGTGTGGCGTACATCCATCATAGCTACCATTGGGTTGTCATCAATAAAATCATATAGTTTCTGAGAGCCCATCAGGAATGAGGCTACCATCTTACCTGGATCGATTTGCTTGCGCTTACCGTTTACTACACCAGCTTCAACGAGTGGCAGGATACCATCGGCAAACATCTCAGTGTGTACACCAAGGTCTTTGTGGTTGCCAAGCTGAGCCAATACCGCGTTTGGAATACCACCAATACCCATCTGAAGACATGCTCCATCTTCAATTAGTTCAGCAACGTTTTTACCAATAGCAATATCCATATCAGTTAATTCACCCATGTCGTGAGTGTATAATGGGCTGTTATCTTCTACAAAGTAGTCGATTTCGCTCATGTGGAATATTGCATCACCCCATGCGCGTGGCACATTTGGGTTCACAGCCGCAATCACAATGTCAGCGCACTCAACAGCTGCGCGTGTAGCATCTACCGATGTACCCAATGAAACAAATCCGTGCTTATCAGGTACCGAACACATAATCATGGCTACATTTACCTTACATACGCCTTCGCGGATTAATTTTTGAGTCTCGCTTAGGAATACAGGAATGTAATCAGCATAACCAGCTTGAGTTTGCTTGCGCAGGTTGCCTCCAACGAAGAATTGTTCCGATACAAATACGCCTTCAAATTCAGGATCTGCAAAGTCCACTTTATCCTCGATATGGATGTGCTGGATTTTAACATCATAGAATTCTTTGTTGCGGCCACGCTCAACCATTGCCTTAATCAATTTGTGTGGTGTTACAGCCACACTACTAAGGTGTACACGATCGCCCGTCTTAATCACTTTTACTGCCTCTTCAGCCGATATAGCTTTATAACTCATGACTTTATTATTTATAGATATTTTTCTTTATTCAGTGGCTGCAAATTTAGAAAATTATGGATGGATGCAAGCGTTTATTAATAATTATTAAGGAGAATCCTCATATTTAAAACAAATCTGAAATAATACACTTTTTAACGATTGGAACTGAAAGTAAACCCCCGATGCATGCTTACCGTATTTTTCTACTTATTGATAAGGTTTTCATGGTGTTAATAATTTTTAACCATTGCTCTTAGTTGTAACTGGTCAGCTGGGTGTAATTGAAATTTTATGTAACTTGTATTGCATACTCTTCAGAAGGTTTGGCTATGAAAACTCTTGTATTTTTTTCGATGTTGGTGGTCGTGTGTATAATTGGCTGTAAAACCACTAAAACAGTTTCAACAGATGAGCTTCCTGCCCAGGAAATAAGTGTTGAAAGTAGTGATTCAACCGAATATGAGTTGATTGTTTTTGACCCGCGGTTCGAAACTTTTTTGGCTACGCAACCCTATCCAAAAGAATTTTATTCAGATAATTATTATCAGCAATGGAATTACCGCTATTGCATAGAGTGGAATATTCGACATACCAATCCTATGCGATATGGTGACTTTTATGAAACGTCCATACCATATGAGCTATCAGTGGATTATGGACTGGATTTCAATTTCAGGCTTTATCAGTATTTTCAGTTTATTGAGCAGGAATATGGCATTGTGTTAATTCGTCGCAGGGGCGCTAATGTTTCTTTTTTGCGGAGAGGCCTATTGCCAGTATGGTGCCCACAATAACCAGTATGGCTCCGGCATAGGCCAGCGGTGATACTTTATCGATGTTAAACCACCTGATATCGAACCATACCATGAGCTCTAACACAATAAAAGTGATAACCGGGTTCATAATTATCACAATGCTTATTTTATTGGCTTCGGTGTATTTAAAAGCGGCCGACAGAGTGCCATAGGCTACAACGGTATTTAATCCAAGGGCAATTAATAATAGCCAAACCCACCATTCATAAGACTGTACGAATAAATTAAAATCTACCCATGGCAGAAAAAGCAGGACTGGCAGGCCAAATATGATGAGGTTAATTTGTTGCGGATGATACTTTTGCACTAATTTTTTATTGAAAAAAGCATAACCAGCCCAGCTACTAGCTGCCCCAAGTATCCACAATACGCCTTTGTTGAGCGCTTCTTTCTGGCTAATCATCTCATTAAGCTGGTGGTAATAGAAGAGACCAAAGCCAACAGTGGCAATACCAAAGCCAATAGCGCGTGTCAGGTTAATCTTTTCTTTGAAAACAGTAAATCCGATAATGCCAAGCATCACAGGGCCAGTTTGTATTATAATTTGGGTGACGGCCGGGCCGGCAAAATTAATACCCTGCATATAGCCAATGTAATTGCCTGCTAATAATATAGCTCCTGCTATCATCATTAATGGAGGTCGCTTATATACCTTAAGCATTTCGGGCTTTTTGAAGGTATAGTATGCGATTAACACCATGGTGGCCACAAAAAAGCGTGACCATACAATTGTGTAGGAGTCAAAGTAGTTTAGCGCAACCTTTAATGCGATTGCTAAAATGCCCCAGAGTAATGCAGTGGTGGCAGCCAGTAGTATCCCCTTCATTGGGTGCTGTTTAGATTAATTACAACAAAATTTCTTCAATTAAATCACCTGTGAAAATTCATGTTGCAAAGGACCTCATATTTCATCATTCATGAACCAAGTTTCACCTAAACACGAACTAAGCAACTTGGTTCATTGGAGGTTAAACTTTGAGCAAATGTAACCAGAATGCCTATATGCGTATGCTGATATTTAGCAGCAGGCCTAAAAATGAATTAATCCGTTAATTTATAGGTATCGCCCGGCAGAATTCTTTTAAAATCAATTATATTTGTTTCATTAATTAAGTGGCTACTTAATCGTTTTGAAATAATAGGTTGTATGTCAGTTAATTAATTGCGGTTATCCCGCCTGGTTCTTAATTGATAACGAGATAATAGAAAACCAAAATTTAAACACATGAAAAGCATTATTCGAATAGCATCTTTTGTTGTTGCCGCTACGATGTTGTTAACTGCCTGTAACAGTAAGAAAGCTAAAAAAGACAAAGCCCCGGAGATAAAGAAGGAAAGTGTTGAGAAAGAGGTAAGAGAATTTGTTTATCCATTGCCAACATCTTTTGAAGTAACAGAAATGCTTAACCGTATTGAAGCTGCTTACATTCTGTCATTGTCAAATCCTGTGGCTAATGTTGATAAGTATCTGACTGAAAAAGCACAGGCTATCAACCTGGGTATTTACAGTGCTGATTTGAGTTATGCCAGTACCTATCGTCAGCAGCAGGAGACTCTGGATTTTATGAATGCTTCTAAAACATTGGTAGATAAATTGGATATCACACCGGCATTAAACAAGGAGTTGCTTGAAGCCATTGAGAATAACTTGGATAACAAAGATGAGTTGGTTAATGTGATCACTAACTCATTCTACAATACATATGAGTATCTGAATAAAAATGACCGTGGTTCAGTATCATTATTGGTAATAGCCGGTAGCTGGGTGGAAGCTTTGTATATTGCCTGCCACATCTCTGAAGAAACATTTAGCAACAAGGAGATGGTGGCTATTATTATGAAGCAGAAAGATCCATTGAACAAGTTAATGTCAATGCTTGAAGTGCATGCTGCTGATGAGAATATTAAGTCAACTATGGATGATTTAAAGATTTTACACGAAATATTTAATAGTGTAGATGAAGGAAGTATCACCATGGAGCAGTTAGACGCCATTGAAAAGAATGTAGCTGTGCTTCGCGAGAAGTATGTGTCGTAAGTGATAGAGCTTAATGATATTTTGGGGGGAGCCAATATCGGCTTCCCCTTTTTTGTGAGGTGCTGATAAAAATTTGCTATCTTTCAAACCAACCCATAATAGTCAAAAATGAGTGAACTTTTTCTGGATGCTTTAATGCAGATCTTTGCACTTCTGACTGACCAGCGCGAGGAACAAAAAACGGGCGATGGTTTTATTGAAGTGAAAAATTTCTTGCTGCGAAATCTGAATAATGAATACGCAGAGCAGGCATTAGAGCGTTACGAATTCTATATAAACGAATATCACAAAGATTCATATAGCAAGGATCAGAAGGTAAGAGATAAGCAGGCGTCAACCAATATGGACCGGCTGGCTAAGATTTGTGATGAACTGAATCAGGAGCTGGAGCAATCAGAAAAGTATATGCTGATTAGCAACATGCTGAATTTTATTATGCGTGATGGCCGCGTATCTGAGGAAGAACGTTTCTTTACCGATGCGTTAGCAAAGCACCTGAAGCTGGATGAAAGAGACTACACAAACCTTCGGAAGTTTATACTCTATTATCCTTTGGAAGTTGATGATAAAGACAGGTTACTTCTGATAAGTGGTCAAAAGGAGAAGCCTGATGAAAACATCAAGCATATTTACAATCCCAAGCAGCAGATATTTGTTTGGGTGCTACATGTGCAGGAGACCAATCTGCTGTTCTTTCGCTACTCCGGTAACCGGAACTTATACCTCAATGGGCATATTATTGAGCAAAACAAGGGAGTGGCTTTCAGGCCCGGGGCAGTGATAAAAACATCTCGTATGGCTCCTGTTTATTATGGCCGGGTGGCAGAGCATTTTATTGCCAGGCCGGGCAGAGCCCGTATCCTTTACAGGGCCCTGGATGTAACCTACAAATTCAATAATAACCAGGTTGGTATTCATCCATTTAGTTTTTCTGGACGCTCAGGGCAGTTGGTGGCTGTGATGGGCGGCAGTGGAACGGGTAAATCTACCTTATTGAATGTATTAAACGGGAATCTCAAATACCATAGTGGCCGTATCCATATTAATGGCTTTGATCTGCATAAAGACGCCGAAGCGCTGGCTGGTGTAATCGGCTATGTACCCCAGGATGATTTGCTGAAAGAAGAGTTAACCGTGTTTGAAAACCTTTATTTTAACGCGCGTCTTTGCTTTAGCCATTTCAATAAAGATGAGATCACGGAGTTGGTAGAGAAAGCCTTGCATGATTTTGATTTGGTGGAGGCGAGGGATTTAGTTGTTGGATCGCCGTTGAATAAGATATTGAGCGGAGGCCAGCGAAAGCGCCTTAATATTGCCCTTGAACTCATCCGTGAGCCATCTGTATTGTTTGTTGATGAGCCCACCTCAGGCCTGTCATCCATGGATTCGGAAAAGGTAATGTTGTTGCTTAAACGGCAAACGCTGAAAGGCAAACTGGTTTTTATTAATATTCATCAGCCAAGCAGCGATTTATATAAGCTGATTGATAAGCTGCTAATCATTGATAAAGGAGGGCGGATTATTTACAATGGTAACCCTATGGATGCTATTACTTATTTCAAGAAAAAGGCCTCCTATGTAAATCCGGAAGAAAAGGAGTGTTATGCCTGTGGTAATGTGCAAACTGAACAACCGCTGCGTATTATAGAAGCGCGTATGGTTAATCCATATGGTAAATTTATTCGTCAGCGAAAGGTATCGCCCCAGGAATGGTATAAGTACTATGTTGAAAACTTTGAGGATAAGTTTGAATGGAAAGAGCCGCAGCACAATGCTAAACGAGAGAAACTGCCGGCCAACCTGTATAATATACCGGGGCGGATGCAGCAGTTTGTTATTTATTTTCTAAGGGATACATTGTCGAAGATCAAGGATAATCAGTACATGATGATTAACATGATGCAGGCGCCTATTCTGGCACTCATCCTTGGGTATTTTACCAAGTTTATCAGTGGCGACGGGGCAGATGATTCGGCATATGTGTTCGCTAATAATGTAAATATACCGGCTTATTTATTTATGTGTGTGGTGGTGGCTCTGTTTTTAGGCCTGATAGTGAGTGCCGAAGAGATATTCAAAGACCGGCGTCTGTTGCAACGGGAGTCATTTCTGAATTTAAGCCGGTTCAGTTATCTGAATAGTAAAATAGTTGTGCTGTTTGCGATATCTGCCGTTCAAACCCTTAGCTTCGTATTAATTGGCAACTATATCCTCGAAATTAAAGGATTGACATTAAGCTATTGGTTGATTTTATTCAGCACGGCCTGTTATGCCAATATGCTTGGACTTAACATTAGTAGCGGGCTTAACTCTGTAGTGGCTATTTATGTGCTTATTCCTTTAATATTGGTACCACAGCTACTGTTTAGTGGTGTGATTGTCAACTTTGATAAGTTACATAAAACAATTTCATCGGAGCAGTATGTACCCCGAATAGGCGATTTAATGACTTCTCGGTGGTCGTATGAAGCGCTGGCGGTTAACCAGTTTAAAAACAACGCATACGAAAAGTACTTCTTTGATTTAGATCAGCAAATAAGTTCTGCTTCATACAATAGTAATTTGTTGATTCCTAAGTTGAAAGACCTGAATGAAACATGTCGTTATCATTTAGAAAGACAGGAGGAAGATGAATTGCAGCATGCATCGCAGTTGCTGGTTGCAGAACTCCTTAAGTTAACAGGGCGCAAAATTTCGCATTACCCATTTTTGGCCTATAATTTAAGTGGCAGATTTGATTATGGAACTGAAGCATATGAGAAGGTAGCAGAGTTGCTGCAGCAAGAAAGTGATAACAACAAAAGCTTATATGCTCAAGGCAAAAATAAAAGGGACCAATTATACGAGGAACTCATAGGTAAATATGGTTCGAAAGAAGCTTTTCTGGAGTTTAAGGATACCTACCAAAATGAAGCTTTGGAGGAAGTAGTGCTGAATAAGCGGGAATTAAAACAGATGGTGGTTACCGGGCATGGCATTATTCAAAAGAAGCATCCAATCTTCAATAAGCCAGTATCAAATTTTGGGCGTTCTCATTTATATGCGGCTGATAAGCGGGTGCTGGATGTTTATATCTCAACACCGCTCTTTAACATGATTATTGTTTGGCTGGGGGTTGCTTTCTTTTATGTCACCCTTTACTTCGATATTCTAAGAAAAGTCATTCGCTACTTCGAAACATTTAAGTTGCGACGACTCAATCAGCGATTACAAAAGATCAGAACTTAATAACCCTAGTTCGATGTAAAATTTAAATAGAACTCAGGTTAATAAAAATGGCTGCTCACTAATGGGCAGCCATTTTTATTATATGTTGTATTTTCTTGCTTAAAATGGGAAGTCTTCTTCAACAGGGGCTGTTGTTTGTTCTTCCTCTTTGGGTTTTTCTGCCGCCTGATGAATAGCATTACCATTGACAAAAATTGCTTTGTAAGGTGCATCGATGGGGCAAGGGTGTTCGCAGGCGCCGCAACCAATGCAAATATCCTGGTTCACCTCAGGGATTAGTAGTTTACCTTCGTAGGGTACCATATTAACGGCTTTTGTGGGGCAATGCTCAGAGCAGGCACCACAGTCGGTTCCATCGGTATATACCACACAATTTTCCTTAACAAATACCGCTTTGCCTAGTTGTGTCAGTTGTTTTTCTTCAATGGTGATGGGTAATATGGCACCAGTGGGGCATATCTGGCCGCAACCCCGGCAGTCGAAATTGCAATAACCCGACAGATAATCCATGTGGGGTTGCATAAAACCTTTTAAGCCATATTGGTTGACAGCTGGTTGCAGCACTTGTGTTGGGCAAGCGGCTACACATAAGCCACAGCCTGTGCAAATGTCGTTAAAACGTCTAATACTGATGGAACCCGGAGGTGCTACAGGATGGTCTTTCTCATTTACCAATAACTTTGATGTGTCTTTCTTTGATTTGACATCAGCCAATACTGTTTGTCCAAGGAGTAGGCCAATGCCAGTGGCAATCACAGTGCGCCTTTCGCTATTGGTTATATCTGCAGATGATTGCTTTTTAGCGGTGAAAGCCAATGCACTATCTTCGCATGCAGTCAGGCAGTTGAAGCAATCAACACATCGCGAATGGTCAATGGTAAAAGTTTTGATGTCGATACATTCGCTTTTGCAGGCGCCAATACACTTTCCACATTTCGTACAGCTATCAGCTTTGAACTGTATCTTCAGAAATGAGATTTTGGATAATAGGCCAAGAAAGGTACCTACCGGACAGATGGTGTTGCAGAACAAACGACCACGCTTGTATGACAT
This sequence comes from Carboxylicivirga mesophila, assembly GCF_018271975.1. GTDB lineage: Bacteria > Bacteroidota > Bacteroidia > Bacteroidales > Marinilabiliaceae > Carboxylicivirga > Carboxylicivirga mesophila. The sequence continues at coordinate 216,875 of NZ_JAGUCN010000003.1, read as the reverse complement.
GTAAGCGATGGCTACGAGTAATACCAATGAGAAGCTAAAGATAAACCAGGGTGCCATAACCAATTTGACAGGACTTAAGGTGTACACCTCTACTTTGTGTAATAATAAGGATAAGCCATTGTTGACCAACACTACCACAGGCCTGATAAGGTAGGTCATGATTCGTCCGAAATTGCTGTAGGGGTCGAGTAGTGTAACTACCGTTGAAAAGGATAATATCAAGCCAATAATAGTAATGCCAAGTAGCGTGTACCTCAATATGGGGTAACTCTTTTTTTTCTTGTAGAAAAACTTTTTAGTAGAGCGCTTCCTCGCTATCCACGCAAATGCATCCTGCAATATACCCAATGGGCATATGCTGCTGCAATAGATGCGGCCCATAAAAGCGGTCAATGCAATGATGATTAAAAAGCCAATGGTTCCTATCGCAAAGGTGCTCAGAAACTTCATTAGTGACGGGATAAACTGCAGATATAATATTTCCTGAACTGTTTCATTGGCATATTTTTCATAAATATCGAGAAACAGAGAAATAGTGAGAATAAAAAACAAGAGTGATACTATCACCCTTGCTTTCTTAAGTTTGCTATAATTCATTTGCCTGAAAATTTTGAGGCATCTACGCCATTTTTTGCTTGCTGATGCTTAACTCTTCAAGATTCATATTTCCTAAACGCATACTGTGGGCAATTTTGATGTGCCCTATCTCTGATGGTTCCAAACCAAACATCTTTGTTGCAGCTGCATCGGCCGCAACAATATCCGACGATGCAATAAGCGCTTTCAAATTAGTTACATCAGCAACTGATACGCCTCTTGGTCCGTTTTTAGTCATCATGTTGTAGCCATCGATAATGTTTAAATCGGGCTTTTTGAAGGTGCAAAAATCGGCTATACACTGGTGTAGATCGTTGGAATGATAGAATTTACGATCCCATACAACGCCCATCAGGTTTTTCATGGCCAGCGAAATACGGGTGCTGCTGTGGTGTTTCATTACAGGTACATTAATGAACACATCCGATTCGAATATCATTTTGTGCACCTTGGCTTTTTTCAAACTTACACCATTGGGTATGTCCACTTCTTTGTAAAATGATTCGGTATTACCGGGTATCATCTTACCACCGGCAGCTTTCACGGCTTCTTCGATGCCGCTGTTGCGGTAGCAGCGATCCCATTTGTTACAGGTGTTGTCAAAAACATAGACTTCAGAGGCCCCGGCTTCTTTACAACGTTGCACAATGCGGGCTACCACATCGGGGTTGGTGTTGGCTGCTCTTTCGGGTGGTGCATCCCAGCCTATATTGGGTTTTACCACTACTTTTTGTCCGCTTTTTACATATTTTTCTATGCCGCCTATAGCTTCTATGGCGCGGTCAAACATATCGCCACCATTTCCGCCTCTCACTGCTGCCAGATCGTATTCTGTTGATGCAGGCATGCCTTTCACACTTTCCAAGCCGCCAAATAGTGGTAGTGCGCCACTTAGCAGGCTGGCCCCTATACCTGTTCTTAAAAAGTCTCTTCTTTTCATGCTGTACCGTTATTCTGTTAATACCCGTTGTTTTCCTGTAGAGAGGTCACAAACAATGAAATTACTAAAAATAATACTTGCGTTGGTTGGTAATCAGTAATTTAAACCAGATATAAATAAAGAGAGACTGCCAGTTTATGGTATAAAAAAAGCCTCAGCTATTTCTAACTGAGGCTTTTGGGTGGAAGATCGGGTTCGAACCGACGACCTCTGGAACCACAATCCAGCGCTCTAACCAACTGAGCTACAACCACCATTTCTGTTTTGCGATGCAAAGATAGTATTTGTGAACTAATATTTGCAAGAAGAATGAAAAAAAATAAAAAAAACTTTTTCCTTTGTATCTGTTTATTCATGGGAGATATGAAGTTTTTTATTGAAAATCAGAGAGTAGAAAAAGATGTGGAGTGGGTAAAAAATCAGGTGCGTTTGCACATGAATGGTGCTACTACTTCACAAATGGAGAGTCGGGGTATTAATTATCGGGTGAATTATGGTGTTGCTATGCCTCACCTGAAGCAATTGGCGCGCCGGATACGGGTAAGTTATGAGTTGGCAGAAAGGTTATGGTTTCTTGAGATTAGAGAGACCATGCTATTGGCTGCTATCATTGTTCCGGCAGAGGAAATGACTGTGGAACGGTGTGAGGAATGGGCTGCTAAAATTGATAATGAAGATTTGGTGGAGCGAACGGCTATGTTTTTGTGGCCGAGGTTAACGGCCGCCAATCAATTGATGCCGATGTGGTTAAGCGCTGCTGATTCTTATTTATCAGCTATGGCCTGCTATACCTATGGGCATCAGTTGAAAAACGCAAAAGTGACTGGCAATGTTGGGGTCGATGATTTGATGGCATGTCTAAAAGTGCAGAGTAACCCTTTGGTATGTAGATCCGTATCCTTTGCTTTGCGTATGTATATGCGTACTTCTCCTGATTCAATCAAAGAGGTGGAAACATATATTGAAGACCTGAAAAATAGTAGTGAACGATATCAGTTGACTATGGCTGAAGAGTTAAGGGCGGAAATTGATTTTCTGAAGGAAGCATAAGTGCTGTTAGACGAGATGTTCACTCATTTGGTGAAAAATCATGTTGGGTTCCTATTTTAAGATTTATATTTGTTCACCCCTAACTTTTTTCTGGAAATGATAATGCAAGCTACAGGCTTGAAAAAACAGTAAATCCATTTGATTTATGAACGCATTGGAAGCATATTTTGCGAAATTCAGGGAGAATACGATCGGTTGGGATGCTAAGCTACAAACGCCTTACGGGGAAAAACCATTGGTGTATGCTGATTGGATTGCCAGTGGCCGGCTATATGGCCCAATTGAGGAATTGATGAAGAATAAAATTGGACCGATGGTGGCCAATACGCATTCTGAGTCGAGCGATACTGGCATGATTATGACCAATATTTATAAGCATTCTCACAATATTATAAAGAAGCATGTGAATGCCGGTGAAGATGATATTATTATCACGGCTGGTTTTGGCATGACCTATGTGATTAACAAGCTGCAACGAATACTTGGAATGCGAGTGCCTGAGCAGGCACAGCGTTATTGCAGTATTCCGGTTGAGCAGCGCCCGGTTGTGTTTATCACGCATATGGAGCACCACTCGAATCATACCTCGTGGCTTGAAACCAACGCGGATGTAGTGGTGATTGAGCCGGATGATCAGCTGTTGGTTAATCCGGACGCCCTGCGCCGTGAAGTTCAGAAATACCGTAACAGGACCTTAAAAATTGGGTCTTTTATCGCCTGCTCCAATGTGACTGGCGTAAGAACGCCTTATTACGAACTGGCGCAAATCATGCATGAAAACGGCGGGTTCTGTTTTGTTGATTTTGCAGCTTCTGCACCATACGATACCATTAATATGCATCCTGGTAATCCGCTTCAAAGTCTGGATGCGATCTTCTTTTCACCTCATAAGTTTTTGGGTGGACCAGGTAGTTCCGGGGTGATGGTGTTCAATAGGGCCCTTTACCATAATTCGGCGCCCGATAATTCAGGAGGTGGTACGGTGGACTGGACCAATCGCTGGGGTAAATACCGCTATGTGGACGATATAGAGGCGCGCGAGGATGGTGGTACACCTGGCTTTTTGCAGTCAATCAAGGCAGCGATGGTCATCAGGCTCAAAGAGCAAATGGGCGTTGATAAAATACATGATCGTGAAAAGGAAATAGTTGAAAAGATATTTAGGGAGTTTAGAACCATCCCCGGCATGAATATATTAGCCGATAATGTAGAAGACCGTCTTGGAGCTATTTCGTTTTACATCGATAAACTGCATTTTAACCTGGCAGTTCGTTTGTTAAACGACCACTATGGCATTCAGGTGCGCGGCGGATGTTCGTGTGCTGGAACCTATGGGCACTACCTGTTGCATGTTGATTATTATACATCCAATAAAATCACCAGTAAAATCAATAAAGGCGACCTTTCGGAAAAGCCTGGCTGGATACGGATGTCAATTCACCCAACAATGACCGATAAGGAAGTAGATTATTTGATAGATGCCGTTAGGCAGGTTGCCACCAACTGGCAATCTATGAGCCTTGATTATGAATATGTAGCTGCTCACAACGAGTATTTCCATAAGGATGTTCCAGTTAAAAAGCCGGTTGATTACGATTCCTGGTTTTCATTTTAAAAATATTGAAGCGAGCCGCAGTGCTCGCTTTTTATTTGAATACAAACTGCGGTTTGGGTGAAATTATAAAGCGGGAATAAGCGGTCTGCAGGGCGCTATTTATATAGCTTTTCTTAGGATAATTGAAATAAACGGCTATTTTTGCGATGACCCATGCATGATTCACCTTTTTCTAAAAAGCACATAATTAATGAAGATAGTTGAGGTATCAGACAGACGTTCAAGGAAGCAGTTTTTAGATGTTGTTGAAGCCATCTACCATGATGACCCGGCATATGTCAGGCCTCTGGATGCGATGATTGAGGAAGTATTTGATCCCAATCAAAATACATATTTCAATCATGGTACAGCAACGCGTTTTATATTACTTGATAATGATGAGGTAATTGGGCGTGTGGCAGCATTTGTTAATTATAAAAAGGCCAATGGATTTGAACAGCCTACAGGTGGATTAGGCTTTTTTGAGTGTGTCAATAATCAAAAAGCGGCTTTTATGCTGTTTGATGCAGCTCAGAAATGGCTGAAGGAACAAGAAATGGAAGCCATGGACGGGCCCATTAACTTTGGCGAAAATGATAATTTCTGGGGGTGTCTGGTCGAAGGTTTTACACAGCCGGGTTTTGGCATGCAATACAATCCGCCATATTACAAGGACTTCTTTCAGGCTTATGGTTTTGTAACTTATTTTGAGCAGATAACGAACCATCTTGACTTAACGGTGCCATTTCCAGAGCGTTTCTGGAAAATTGCAGGGTGGGTGGTTAAAAAGGAAGGATTTTCTTTTAAGCATTTTAAAATAAAAGAGGCCGACCGTTTTATTGATGATTTTGAAACCGTTTATAACGATGCCTGGCGCTTTCATGAGAATTTTACTCCCATTGATAAAAAGATGCTGAAAGCTACCATGATGAAGGCCAAGGCGTTTATGATGGAAGATTTAATTTGGTATGCATACCACGATAATAAGCCAATTGGCTTCCTGGTATTGTTTCCTGATGTGAATCAGATACTGAAACACTTTAACGGAAAACTGACTTTATGGAATAAACTGCGTTTTCTGTGGATGAAGCGTAAGAAGGTGATGACAAGGGCCCGCGTAGTGATTTTGGGGGTTGTCCCAAAATTTCAGCGTTCTGGTATCGAGTCGGGTCTGTTTTGGCACCTTAAGGGTACCGTAGATAAAAATCCGCATTTGAAAGAACTGGAACTATCCTGGGTAGGAGATTTCAACCCTAAAATGAGGGTGTTGCAAGAGTCAATGGGCGCGGCTTTTGGTAAAAAACACATTACCTACCGCTATGTATTTAATCACAAAAATAATCAGGAGGTTAGAGCCGCTTCTATACCTGTTGATACCAAGTATAATGCGAAAACTGAAAAAGAATTATAAATTTCAGAGATTAAATACATTAAAAGCTTTGCAGGTTAAAATTTATAGTTTACCTTTGCAGCCCGATACGAATAAGAATATTAAAGAATTAAATTATATAACAATGAAACAGGGAATTCATCCAGACAATTACAGGTTGGTAGCTTTTACCGACATGTCAAATGGGGATACGTTCATTACTCGTTCTACTGTTAACACTAAAGATACTGTTGAAATCGACGGAGTTGAATATCCTCAGGTTAAGTTAGAAATCTCAAGTACGTCACACCCATTTTATACTGGTAAGATGAAACTTGTTGATACTGCAGGACGTGTAGATAAGTTCATGAGCAGATACCAAAAGCACTTTGATAAGCGCAAGTAATTGCTGCTTAGCTACAAAATATAAAGCTTCGGAGTTTCCGGAGCTTTTTTTTTACAATTATCGTAAATTGCCTCATGCTTCTCTTGTGAGGATTAAACACATTGAAAAATGAACCTGGTACTTTTTGATAATAACTATCGAAGTGGTATGCTGCCGCTGGCTTTTACCCGTCCGCAAGCAGCTATTCGTATTGGTATATTAACTGTTAAAGAAAAGTGGGAGGTCTGGACGAAAGCCTCTGCCAGTTATTTGGTCGATGATGTGTTGTCACAGAAATTCGCCACTAACATCCAGGAAGATAATATATTTATCTCAGCCTCTGTGCTACCAAACGAGGAATTGGTTCATGCCGTTGGTCAATTGGAAAAGGGGCAGGCTCTGGTTAAGGAAGGACTTCTTATAGCAGTTCGTGCTTCTGAATTCTCCCTGCAAGAAGCACAGGCAAATGCACTTGAAAAATGTGAAGTAATTAACTTTGAAGGTGAATTTGTACTTCTTGATAAGATCTATAAGCTCATTCCACATAACCAGGCTCAGATAAAAAGTGATTATAAGGTACTGACCCGTGATAGACAGTCGCAAGCTATCGACGAAACAGTGACAGTTGTCGGGCTCAATAAAAACCCTGAGTTGATTCATCAGATTTTTATTGAAGAGGGAGCAGAGGTCGAGTATTGCTCATTGAATCCCAAAGAGGGCCCCATTTATATTGGTAAAAATGCCAAAATATGGGAAGGTGCTATGATGCGTGGGCCTATTGCAATTGGCGAGTCGGTGCATATTAGCATGGGTGCTAAAATACTGCCAGGCGCTACCATTGGCCCATGGTCGAAGGTTGGAGGAGAGGTGAGTAATTCGGTTATTACCGGTTATTCTAATAAAGTGCATGATGGTTATTTAGGCGATTCAGTGTTAGGCGAGTGGTGTAATTTAGGCGCCGATACAAATACTTCCAATCTGAAGAATGATTTTGCCATGGTGAAGCTGTGGGATTATTCGGCTGGTAGATTTGGAAAAACAGGTTTGCAGTTTTGTGGCCTGGTAATGGGCGACTATTCCCGGTGTGCCATTAATACCGCCTTTAATTCAGGCACTGTTGTAGGTGTTGGCTCAAATATTTTTGGAAGTGGTTTTCCGCGTAATTTTGTTCCATCTTTTGTAATTGGCGGGCCGCAAGGGTACCGGATTAATAGTTTAAAGGCTGTGATTAATACAGGCGCAAAGGCTATGGCCAGACGTAATGTTGAAATGTCGGAACAGGATGAACAAATTCTGGAGGCTGTTTTTGAGCAAACGAAACAATACCGAATATCCCTCAAATAGGTTTTGGCACGCCAATTGACAATTAACGCAGCGGATGGTTAAATACTTAGCCTCCGACAATTTGTCATTAAATGACATTTGATTAAGAGATGAGAATTATGGATAATAATACATTTGGTTTTGATGAGGTGCTGATGTCTGATGTTTTTGAGTCTGATGCTGAGTTTATTCCAATCGTTACAGATGAGGATGAACAAAATGTCAGTGCGTTTGAGGTACCTGACATCTTGCCAATTCTGCCATTACGAAATACGGTTTTATTTCCTGGTGTGATTATTCCGATATCTATCGGTCGTGAAAAGTCCTTAACCCTGATCAAGGAGATCCAAAAATCTAAGGGCGTATTTGGAGCAGTAGCACAGAAAGATATCAAGGTTGATGATCCGCAGAAAGAGGATTTGTATGACATAGGTACAGTGGCTAAGGTTATTAAGGTGCTGGAGATGCCCGATAACTCTACATCCGTCATCATTCAGGGCAAAAAGCGCTTCCAGATTGAGGAGATGATTACCGATGAGCCCTACCATATGGCAAAGGTAAAAGGGCTGGAGGATGAAAAGGATGAGAAGCAGAAGAATGAATTTGAGGCAGTCGTAAGTTCCATCAAGGATTTATCGCTACGCGTCATCAAAGCTTCTTCTAATGTGCCGCCTGAAGCATCATTTGCCGTAAAAAATATCGAAAACGATGCCTTTCTAATCAACTTCGTTTGTTCCAACTCAGATATTAGTGTTGGTGAGAAGCAACGTCTGTTGGCCGAGAATAAGCTGTTCGACCGTGGTATGTTGCTACTCGAACATCTGGCCAAAGAAGTGCAGATGCAGGAGTTGAAAAGCGATATTCAGAGTAAAGTCAAACTGGATATCGATCAGCAGCAGCGCGAATATATGCTGCAGCAGCAGATTAAGACCATACAGGATGAGCTGGGTTCAAGTCCTATCGAGCAGGAAATTAGGGAGCTTAAGGAAAAAGCCACCAAAAAGAAGTGGAGTAAAGAAGTAAAGGATCTATTCAAGAAAGAACTGGATAAGCTGCAGCGTTTAAATCCAGCAGCAGGTGAATATTCGGTGCAGCATAACTACTTACAGACCTTAATTGATTTGCCTTGGAACGAGTATACCAAGGATAACTATGACATGAATCGTGCAGAGCGTATACTCGATCGCGATCATTATGGGCTCGATAAGGTCAAGGAGCGCATCCTTGAGCACTTGGCTGTTCTTAAGCTGAAAGGTGAATTAAAGTCGCCAATTATTTGTTTATATGGCCCTCCGGGAGTTGGAAAGACCTCTTTGGGTAAATCCATTGCCGAGTCATTAGGACGTAAATACGTGCGTATGTCATTAGGCGGTGTGCACGACGAGGCCGAAATCCGCGGCCATCGCAAAACTTATATTGGTGCAATGCCTGGTCGTATTATTCAGAGCATCAAAAAGGCCGGTGCAGCCAACCCTGTGTTTATTCTTGATGAAATAGATAAGGTAAATGCCAGTGCACATGGTGATCCTTCGGCAGCCTTGCTGGAGGTGCTTGATCCTGAGCAGAATGAGCATTTTCATGATAACTTCCTGGAAGTGGATTTTGATCTGTCAAAAACAATGTTTGTGGCTACAGCCAACACATTAGGTAATATATCACAGCCACTGCTCGACAGGATGGAGCTTATCAATGTAAGTGGCTATATATTGGATGAAAAGACGGAAATCGCAAAGCGCCATCTATTGCCTAAGCAAATGGAGAATCATGGGATTCCTAAAGGAACTATCTCTGTAAGTAAGAAGGTGATGGCGCACATTGTTGAATCATATACGCGTGAGTCGGGCGTGAGGGAGCTGGATAAAATACTGGCTAAATTGTGCCGAAAGATTGCATTGAAGATTGCCAAGGGTGATGAGCTGAAGAAAACCATTACTATAAAAGACGTAGCCGAGTATTTAGGTGTTGTGCGTTTCTCAAAGGATAAATGGCAGGACAATACGACGGCTGGTGTGGTGACTGGCCTGGCATGGACTGCTGTTGGCGGTGAAATTCTGTTTGTTGAAACCAGCCTGAGTAAGGGCAAGGGTAAACTAACGCTTACGGGTAACCTGGGCGATGTGATGAAAGAATCGGCTTTACTGGCTGTTGAATACTTACGGGCCAATGCCGATAAGCTGGGTATTAAGCATGAAACTTTTGATGAGTGGAATGTGCATGTGCATGTACCAGAGGGTGCTATACCAAAAGATGGGCCATCGGCTGGTGTTACAATGGTCACCTCATTGGCATCAGCATTTACACAGCGTAAGGTGCGTGCCCGATTGGCCATGACCGGCGAAATTACGTTACGGGGTAAAGTATTACCTGTAGGTGGTATAAAAGAAAAGATATTGGCGGCCAAGCGGGCCGGTATTACTGATATAATCCTTTCACAAGAAAATCAGAAGGACATTGAAGAAATAAACAATATCTATCTGGAAGGTTTAGAATTCCATTTTGTTAAGGATGTTTCAGAAGTTCTGAGATTTGCTTTACTGGATGAAAAAGTTAAAAATCCACTGAAAATATAATAATAGGCCGGTTCAACCGGCCTTTTTTAATGTCCTCAATTTTGCAAGTGGGTGCCAATGGGGCACTAGTAATTTGATACTACTTCTTCTAGCGGATTAATGAGCTCCTGGCAATAGCTGTTTTCAAACTGGATAAGCACCTTTTCTAATTCATTGTCGAGCCTCGATAAGGATTTTCGCGTAATGGCTTTGGGTATATGTTTGTAATAAGCCTGCGATATGGCACCTGTTATACTAGCTATTGTATTGCTTGGCCCTTCCAGCCAAATGGCTTTACGAATGGCCTCCTCAAAGTTTTCGGCATCGAGGAAAGCAGCTATTGCACAAGGAACAGGCGAGCAATAGTGTTGTTCCATCATTGTAGCGCATTCTTTGCTCAGTGTCTCAGGTAAATCGTATCCGATTGTGTTAATTAAAAAGTCTTTGATGCTGGTTCTGTCACATCCTGTTTTAGCCAGAAAAATACTGCCGCAAAGGGCTTGTGAGGCTTTGATTTTCTCAGCCGTAGGATGTGTAATTGCAGTTGCCTTTTCGGCTTCGGCGATAGCCTGTTCCAGGGAGATGGCCGCAAACCCTATCGGGCTAATACGCCTGGCTGCACCATCGCCACAGCTTTTATATGGCTTTGTTTGGTTAGATAGTGCCCACTCCAGAAATTCTGCTTGATACCCTGCTCTCGGATATTTCTGAGTCCATTCTCTTAGGGCTTGCTCAAATGAGATATGCCTTAATATAGCATCAGCAGTAGCAATGGTTAGTATGGTATCGTCGGTATAAGCCGAAAATGGTTTTAATAGTTGGAAATCAATACTCGACTGTGGCGAGTTTATAAATGCCGAGCCAATAATGTCTCCTACAATCGCTCCTCTCATTAGTAATCTATTAGGTTTTGGTAGGGTAAAAATAGTGTTTAGTTTTTCTGTTAGATAAGATAATATTTATACTTATGGTTAACGTCTTATTTCTCCGGACCAACCGCTATATATTTTTGACTAAAAAAGAAATTTTAATGGTTTACAACTTGATTTTGCTAGATTATTTCACGTGATTCTAAAGTGTAAATTGCACATTATCTACCCGATGGTTGAACGATTAAAATACATGTTTGGATTGCTGCTTGCCATAATAGCCATTGTTGTAATTTGGTACTTCAGGGCTGTAGTCTCTTTTTTAATTGTATCAGCTGTTATATCGTTGGTTGCACGACCTATTTTTGATATCATTCAGAAAATTCGCATACGCTCCTGGAAGCCATCTAATAGTGTGAGTGCTTTGCTGACAGTCCTTACTCTCTGGGTTTTTATTCTGGCTTTCTTCCGCATTAGTGTTCCATTCATTGTAAAAGAAATACATTTTTTATCCAATGTTGATTTGGATGTTGTTTTTGCAAGGGCTGAGCGTCTGCTCGGTTCTCTACTCCAGCCTTTAAGGGATACCGAGTTTGGTAAAGCCGGACTGGATGTTGTTGAAGGGCAGATTAAAGAGACTGCACTGACCTTTTTCGATTTTTCCAGGCTAAGGGGGATATTCGCATCATTAGCTGGCTTTCTTGGTGGCTTATTTATTTTTGCATTTAGTGTGTCATTTATCACTTTCTTTTTTCTGAAAGAAGAATGGCTGATTATCGAAGGGCTGTTGTTATTTATTCCCAGTCATTATGAGAATGCGTTGAAGCATATGCTGGCCTCAATTAAAACTTTATTACGACGGTATTTTATTGGAATTATAGTGCAGATAACGCTAATCAGTGTGTTTGTAACATTAGGTTTAGCCATGATTGGCCTCGAAATGCAGCACGCTGTGATCATTGGTTTATTCTCTGGTTTTGTGAACGTCATTCCTTATATGGGGCCTCTAATAGGCGCTTTCTTTGGGTTTCTGGTAGCTCTGGTGGCATTTGTTCAAACAAGTACGCCTCCTGAATTTGTACCATTCATGCTTGGTGTTATATTGGTCTTTGTCATCGTTCAGTTGTTGGATAATATCGTATTTCAACCCTTTATATTCTCAGCAAGTGTCAGGGCTCATCCCCTCGAAATTTTTATACTCATATTAATGGCAGGTTATATGTCCGGTATTATCGGCATGTTTCTGGCCATACCTGTTTATACAATTATTCGGGTGATAGCCAAGGAGTTTTTCTACAATTATAAACTGGTGCAAAAACTTACCCAGAAAATAAAAGAATAAAAGGTCGGAAATGCTATATTTGTCGCATTAAACAATTTTAGTATTGATTCGTTATCAATGGTTGAAAGTTGAATTGTTAAAAAATAACAATAAAAATTAAAAAAGAAATTGAGGTATAACGGGGCTTTCAGCTGCATATATGATGTAATCCTCAGCAACTAATAGCGACTAATTATGGTAAAGACTTTATCCGGTTCCCTTTGGCGGGGAGAAAAAAAATTAAAGTTTTTCTTTTTGTGCTTCGCCCTGTTTTACTGGGCAGGATTCACAACGGAGGCTTTTGCAAAAAAGCAAGGCCCTCAGCCTGACGTAAAAGTAGGAGAACGCCTGTTTTATGGCTTAATACCAACGGGAGAAGGTTCCAATTCTTGTGTGTCGTGTCATGCTATGTATCCGGCTGATTCGATGAACTGGAATCCATCAGCCATTGAAATGGCCAAGGTAGCGGCAGAAATGGATTTGGCTACTTTTAAAGAGCACTTACTCACACCAACAGGTGCCATGCGCGAAAAGGTGCACGTTAAATATCAGTTAGATGATGAACAGCTATTTCATCTGCAGGGCTATCTGGCAGAGCTGGCTGATACAGGAGTGAAAGAGCAACCTATTTCAATTAATAAATTGCTGATATTCCTTTTGCTGGGTGGATTAATGACACTAGCCCTGGTTGATATCTTTTTTACCAAAAAAATACCTTACAAGGCGGTGCACGTTTTAATAATCATTTTTGGTATCAGCTTTCAACTGAAAATTGTTGCGCACGAAATGATTGACTTGGGAAGAAGCCAGGATTATATGCCCGATCAGCCCATTAAATTCTCGCATAAAGTACACGCGGGCGATAATAAAATTGATTGCTTGTATTGTCACTCCAATGCTGATGAAGGTAAGTCGGCCGGATTGCCGAGTGCCGGCTTGTGTATGAACTGTCACCAGGTTGTACGTAATGGATCTAACTCTGGTCAGTTCGAAATCGCCAAAGTAGTTGATGCATACGAAAACAATAAAGATATCGAATGGGTGAGAATTCATAATTTACCTGATCATGTATTCTTTAGCCATGCGCAGCATGTTAACGTTGGTAAGCGTGAGTGTCAGGAATGTCATGGCGAAGTTGAAAATATGCACATTCTTAAGCAGGAGAATGAACTGTCAATGGGGTGGTGTTTGGATTGCCATAAGAAGACGAATGTTGATTTTCTGGATAACGATTACTACAAAACATTCGAAGCTCTGCATAAAGATTTGGCAGAGGGCGTTCGTGACTCTATCCAGGCAGCCGATATTGGCGCTAACGATTGTATGAAATGTCACCATTAATTAACACAGAGATTTAAGATACAAGATAAAAGACACTGTTACAGGATTTAACTGATTCTAATGTTTTAACTCTTGTTACTAAAGTTACACAATATGAAAGAATACTGGAGAAGCCTTGAAGATTTATTGCCTGAAGAAGACGCTTCGCAAGAAAAAAAATCTTCTGTGGTACTTTCTGATACTAGCGAGTCCTCAAAAAATACACGCCGTGACTTCTTAAAGTATTTCGGTTTTAGTATTGCATCGGCTGCTGTTTTAGCCGGTTGTGAGCGTCCTGTTAAGAAAGCTATCCCCTATTTGATACAACCTGAGGAAATCAGGCCCGGAACGGCCAACTATTATGCATCAACCTTTTACGATGGTGCCGAGATGGTTCCCATTTTAGTGAAAGTGCGTGATGGCCGGCCAATAAAAATTGAAGGGAATGATCTTTGCCAGATGACTGGCGGATCAGCCTCGGCCCGTGTGCAGGCTTCCTTGTTGAATCTGTATGACGAGTCGCGTCCGGCGCAGCCAATGCTAGATGGTAACCCAATACGCTGGGAAGATGTGGATGCTAAGCTGTCGGAAACGCTGGCTGCATGGGATACTTCCAAAGAATTTGTAATTCTGACACCCAGTATTATTAGTCCATCAACTAAAAAACTATTAAAGGATTTTAGTACCAAGTATCCATTTGTGGTGCACGAAACCTTTGATGCTTTTTCATATTCGGCGCTTCGCGAGGCTTATCAAATGAGTTTCGCTCAGCCAATAATACCAGCTTTCCGCTTCGATCAAGCCAAACTGGTAGTTGGCTTTAATGCCGACTTTTTAGGTACCTGGCTGCAACCAACAGCATTTGGTCGTCAGTATGCTTCGGCTCGTAAATTAACAGATGGGCAGCGTGACATGATGCGCCATGTGCAGTTTGAGGCAACCATGACACTTACCGGTTCCAATGCCGATGAGAGAGTCCCAATGCCTGCAGTTGATGAAGCCTACTATTTGGCTGCACTTTATGCTCAACTGGCAAAAGAAGCTGGTATTGCAGTAACTTCTGTTGATGCACCACAAGCTATCGTTAAGGTGGCTGATGAATTAGCAGACGCCAAAGGGAAATCATTAGTCGTATCCGGAACCAATGACAGTAGTATTCAGCGCTTGGTGGTTGAAATCAACTACTTGCTCGAAAATATAGGAAAAACAATCCTTGTGGACCGTCCGCTTAACTTGTTCCAGGGCGATGATAAGGCCTTTGATGACTTGCTAACCCGTATGGAAAACGGTAATGTTGGTGCTGTGATGTTCTGGGAAACCAACCCGGTATATCAGGCTCCTTTGCAGGGGCGTACCGAGGAAGCAATTAAAAAGGTGCCTCTGCGTTTGGCTGTGCAATCACAACAAACCGAAACAGCCCTGCTATGTAACTACCAGCTGCCGGCACCTCATTTTCTTGAAAGGTGGGATGACACCGAGTTGGTTAGTGGTGTTTACACACTGACGCAACCCGCTATTCGGCCACTGTTTAAAACCCGTTCACCACAGGAAAACCTGATGGCATGGGCCGGTTTTGAAGGAAGCTATTATGATTACATCAAGTTATATTGGAAAGAGAATATTTACAGCCTGGAGCTGGCAAAAGGTAAGCAGTTCGAATCATTCTGGAAGGTAAGCCTTAGGGATGGTATTGTGGCTGGTAACCCTACATCAGGTGCAACATCCTATCAAGGAGCCGATATTTCAGCCATAGTTAAGGCGAATGCTGCTGCCACATCAGGTAATGATTTGGAACTGGTATTATACCAAAACGTTCCTGTTGGTGATGGTACCCTGGCCAACAACCCGTGGTTGCAGGAATTACCTGAACCGGTATCGCGTGTTTGTTGGGATAATTATGTGTCTGTCTCGCCAGCTTTTGCTGCGTTACGTGGTTGGACGCAAGGAGATGTAGTCAATGTTAATGGCATTGAATTACCTGTGTTAGTGCAACCTGGTCAGGCTAGAAATACCTTGTCCGTTGCAGTTGGTTATGGGCGTAGTAATGCCGGGCGCGTAGCCAGTGACCTGGGTAAAAATATATATCCATTGGTTGAGCTAAGCAATGGTCATCGTGCTTATGTGATTCCAAAGGTAGAGGCTGTAGCTACAGGATCAACCTATGAGCTGGCCGCAACCCAATCGCATCACTCAATGGAAGGACGTGCATTGGTTCGCGAAACAACGATAGCTGATTACCTGGCCAATCCTGCTTCTGGCAATGAGATGCATGAAAAGGTTGAGAAATTACATACTACATTATATCACGAGCATGAGTACAAAGGCCATCACTGGGGAATGGTGATAGACCTGAACTCATGTATTGGTTGTAATGCCTGTGTAGTGGCATGTTCAGCTGAAAATAACGTGCCGGTGGTGGGACGTAACGAAGTTCGTCGTTCGCACGAAATGCACTGGATTCGTTTGGACCGTTACTACGCTGGTGATTCTGATAATCCGGAGGTGGTTCGACAGCCGGTGATGTGTCAGCATTGCGATAATGCGCCATGTGAGAACGTTTGTCCGGTGGCAGCAACCAACCACAGTTCTGAAGGTATTAACCAGATGGCCTATAACCGTTGTATCGGAACACGTTACTGTAATAACAACTGCCCTTATAAAGTGCGTCGATTCAATTGGTATGATTATACAGGAGCCGATACAATTCCTAATAACCGTGTTGATCCGGCAGGTATGACACTAGATCTGAAACGGATGGTGCTCAACCCTGATGTGACCGTACGCGCCAAGGGGGTTATTGAAAAATGCTCAATGTGTATTCAGCGGATTCAGGATAAGAAACTAAATGCCAAAAAAGATGGTCGCCAGTTAGCCGACGGAGAGATTAAAACGGCTTGTCAGCAGACTTGTCCGGCTGATGCTATCACGTTTGGCGATATGAATGATCCAAACAGCAAGGTGTCGAAACTATTGAAAGATGCCCGTCAGTATGGTTTATTAGAAGAGCTACACACCTTACCGTCGGTTGTGTATTTGACCAAAGTAAGAAATAAGGATAAAAATAAAACGCTAAGCTAATGTACGTATCACCAGTAAGAGAACCGCTCATTAGCGGAGAAAAAAGCTACAGTAAAGTTACCGAGGATATATACGCCCCGATGACCGGTAAGCCTGGCAAATTTTGGTTTGGTGGATTAACATTAGCCTTAATTGCATTAGGATTCGGACTGTTCTCGATCTTCATTACGGTTTGGGATGGCATCGGAACATGGGGACTGGACAGAACCATTGGATGGGGTTGGGGTATCACCAACTTTGTGTGGTGGGTTGGTATCGGTCACGCCGGTACGTTTATCTCGGCCATCCTGTTATTGTTCCGTCAGAAATGGCGGACATCAATTAACCGTAGCGCCGAGGCCATGACCATTTTTGCGGTAATGTGTGCCGGGTTATTTCCACTCATTCACATGGGTCGCCTGCCTTTAGGCTTCTTTATTTTTCCATATCCTAACACACGCGATGTTTGGGTGAACTTTAACTCTCCACTGTTGTGGGATGTGTTTGCTATCTCTACCTACCTGACTGTTTCATTGTTGTTCTGGTATATGGGGCTTATTCCTGATATTGGAACCATTCGCGACCGTTTGAAGGAGGGCATTAAGAAGAAAGTGTATTGGTTCCTGAGCTTCGGTTGGACCGGTTCTGCACGTCATTGGGCACGTCATGAATCAATGAGTTTAATACTGGCAGGTTTAGCTGCTCCTTTGGTGCTTTCAGTACATACCATTGTTAGTTTTGATTTTGCCACGTCGGTGATTCCAGGCTGGCACACCACCATCTTCCCACCTTATTTTGTTTCTGGTGCGGTATTCTCTGGTTTTGCCATGGTGTTAACCTTGATGATTATCACGCGCAAGGCCATTAATCTGGAAGATTACATCACCAAGGCGCATCTGGAGTCAATGAATAAGATCATTATTGCCACCGGTTCCATTGTGGGTATCGCCTATATTACTGAGCTGTTTATAGCTTGGTATTCGGGTGTGGTATACGAACAGTATGCTTTTGTCAATAGAGCTTTTGGTCCTTACTGGTGGGCCTACTGGATCATGATGACCTGTAATGTGATTACTCCTCAGCTCTTCTGGATTAAAAAGATACGGCGTAGTTTTGCTGCCACATTTGTCATATCCATTTTCGTGAATATTGGGATGTGGTTTGAGCGTTTCGTGATTATCGTAACCTCACTGCACCGCGATTTCCTGCCTTCTAGCTGGAGTATGTATTCACCAACCTGGGTTGAGGTAGGTATTTATATTGGTACGTTTGGCTTATTCTTCACGTTGTTCTTCCTCTTTATCCGATTCTTCCCGGTAATTGCTATTGCAGAGGTGAAGAGTGTATTGAAGACATCAAGTGAGAAGTTTATAAAGAAAGGAAAGTAATTATGGCACAGAAAGCTTTTGTATCAGGATATTATCTGGATGATAAGGACCTGGTTGAGGGAATTAAAGCCTTACAGGAAAAAAATATAGAGATTGCCGATGTGCGCACACCTTTTCCCGTGCACGGACTGGATACAGTGCTAAAGATGCGTCGCTCGCGATTACCCCGGGCCGGATTTATTGCAGGTGCCATGGGTGCAGCTATTGGGTTTGGCTTTCAGGCCTGGGTATTTACAGAAGCATGGCCCCTGAACTTTGGTGGAAAGCCATATCTGTCGGTGCCTTCCTTTATTCCGGTTACCTTTGAGTTAACTGTACTGATGGCAGCCTTTGCTTTGGTCTTTGGATTCTTAATCAGCAGTAAGCTGGGGCCCGGTGCCGATAATATCATTTTTGATGAAGAAGTAACCAACGATCGCTTCCAAATTCTACTCGAAGTGAGTGGAGGTAATAGTGATGAGTTACAAGCAGAATTGCAATCTGCCGGAGCCGAAGGTGTACAACATCATGATGTTTAAAAAAGACATAAGCATCAAGACAAAAGACTCTAGACTATTGTTTCTTGATACTTGATCCTTAAATCTTGATACAAATTATTGAACTATGTATAAGTCATTTGAATTTACAAAAAAGATAAAGTCCTTTTTAATTGCGATGTTGGTCATAGGCGCTCTATTAGCCGCGGCAGGTATTGCAATGAATCTGGATCATACACACCGCATTTGGGCCAATGTGTTGCTCAATGGCTTTTTCTTTACAGCCATTGCCATGAGTGCTGCTTTCTTCGTGATAGTGCATGTTTTGGGTGAATCTGGTTGGCACACCGCTGTGCAACGTATTCCCGAAGCCATGTCCTTGTATGTGCCTGTGGGAGGAGTTTTTATGCTATTGGTTTTAGTGGGTATGCATGATATCTACCACTGGAGCCATACTGAACATCTGGACGAGGTTTTGCAGGGAAAAGCTCCTTATCTCAATCCTTTATTCTTCAGCATCAGGACGGTGGCCTACATCGTTATCTGGAGTTTATTGGTGCTTTGGTTCAGAAAAACATCATTAAAAACTGACAGCACAGACGATATTCAGCTGTTTAATAAGCAACGGACGATAGCAGGTATTTTCATTGTCATATTTGCGGTTACCAGCTCAACTTCGGCCTGGGATTGGATTATGTCTATTGATGCCCACTGGTTCAGTACTTTATTCGGGTGGTATATGTTTGTGAGCACTTTTGTGGCGGCTGTTGCAGTTATTATCGTTCTTCTGGTCGTACTTAGAAGAATGGGTTATATGGAGCACGTTAATGAAGAACACCTGCATGATTTGGGTAAATACCTGTTCGGGTTCAGTATATTCTGGGCGTATTTGTGGGTGTCGCAATACCTGTTGATTTGGTACAGTAATATTCCGGAAGAAACAGTTTACTACGTCAAGCGCATTCAGAATTTTGAAACTGTATTTTATGCCAATGTGATCATTAACTTTCTGGCTCCATTCCTGATTCTGATGGCACGCGGTACCAAACGCAAACTCAACTGGCTCATAGCTGCAGCCGTGATTGTATTCATTGGCCATTGGATAGATATGTATCTGGCCATTATGCCAGGTACAACCGGTCATGCCGAGTTTGGTATTCTTGAAATTGGTATGACTGTATTTGTGTTGGCGGTTTTCTTGTTTGTGTTTTTCTCTAGATTTGCCAAAGCACCTGTTGTACCTGAAAATCATCCTTACTTTAAAGAGAGTTTTGATTATGACAATATTCGATAAAGATATGAAGCACCTTCGTTCCTTTAAAATGATTGGCATGGCCATGTTTGTGCTGGTTGTAATGTCGAGCTGCGATAAGAACCGAAATAAACCAGGATATAGTTATTTCCCGGATATGGAACAATCACAGGCTTATGAAACATATACCGATAATCCAAACTGGGAGAACGGGCGCACCAATCAGTTGCCTGTCGAAGGCACCATTCCACGTGAGATGATTCCATATGATTTTGAGAAAACCGAAGTGAACCGTACCTGGGCAGGGCAAGAGCTGGACAATCCATATGCAGATGATAAAAGCATTGTTGAAGAAGGTCACCGATTATACAACATTTACTGCTTGCATTGCCATGGAGATATGGGCGATGGAAACGGGCATTTGTATACTTCACAGAAGTACTTGTTTATGCCAGCTAATCTCAATTCAGAGAAAATTCGGACCAATCCCGATGGAGAAATCTTTCATGTTATCACTGTTGGTTATGGCGTGATGGGCGCCCATGGTGCGCAGATATTACCTGATGAGCGCTGGAAGATTGTCTCATACATTCGCGAGGAGTTGCATGTTAAAGCCGATGAGGCTGCGAAGGTTGCAGAACAAGAACAGAATGAAGAAGTAGCGCCAAGTGAAGCTGAATCGTAGAAAAGTAATTAATTAAATATGGTTGAGAGGCCCGGTTTATTTTAAGCCGGGCCTTTCTAATTCTTATTGGACGATTGTTGAAGTTGTATTATTGAGCCATCAGTTCAAAACGTTCATCATTGGCCTCAATAAAGCCTTTGTCGGCTTCCTTATTAGTAGGTGCTCTTTGTTTCCGCAAAGCCAATGCATTTTCAAGCCTGATACGATAACCGTTCTTATAGGCCATCATATGAGCCTGTTCAAAACCCATTTGTTGAATGATATGCATGAAATTTTGTGCTTCCTCATAGTCTATAAACTCACCCAGGGTAAATTGATTAATGCTGTCGTAGGTGTCTTGCTTTAATCCAAGCATATTCTCTTTATATTGGCTTAAATCCAAATCCTTATAGGCACCAATCTGGATGGCAAACAGGATACCATCGTAATTGTCTTTTGGGATGGCTGCGCTATGGATGCTGTAGGTGATTTTTTGAAGTGAATCTGGGTTTATTTTCTTCTCAATATAAACAGTGTCAATTCGTGGTACTGCCGTTGCCGTTGATTGCTGGCCTGGCACATTGATAAAGCCCTGCGCTAACAGGAGTATGAACAGTGTGACAGAAAAAACAATGGTAAAGTAAAACCATAGCCGCAGCTGGCCAATCTTAGTCGATTGTTTTTGAGCAGTCTCCCTTAATCGACTTAACTCTTTATCCAAGGCTTCAATACGCAATTGTTGCTTCTGTTCCGATATGAAATTTTCGGGTGCTGACATGAGTTTGGGTGTTTAATGACTACTAATTTAATGGATTGCATTAAGCTTGTAAATGTTACCAACCGTTAATTAACTAACAAGATATTAACAGCTTAATGTTTTTATAGGAGAGAAATGGTTTAATAGCCGGCTTTTGCAAATACTTCGCGAATAGAAGGATAGGTGTGATTCAGTATTTCATTAATAGCCTCCCTTTTCACCCAGGTGGCCGATACAATGTTTTCCTCGGTCTGCGGTGTTGGATTTTCAAAGCCAAAGTAGTCCATAAAAAACCAGGCTGTTTCTTTAAGGTAGTGTACCCCTTTTTGCTCGTAGGTATGGAAAGTACATAGCAAAGGGTGGCGAATAACCAGATCGGTGATGCCACATTCCTCTTCTACCTCTCTTAAGGCTGTTTTTCTAAAGCTTTCATCCTTTTCGCATTTGCCCTTGGGCAAATCGTAAACGCCTAAGCGGTGAATCACTAAAAATTCATTTTTGGGATTCATCACCAGACCGCCGGCAGCTGTAATAAATCGAAAGCATTTTTTAAGAGCATTCAGCAAAACCTCCTTCTTACGGCCATACACATAGGCCGCTTTTAACGACGTATTATTTTCAAAGGTGTTAATAAATATCTGGAGCTCATGATGTGATGTGTACTTGTGCAGTGCATCAAAGTTTTGGGAGAGATCCTGCTCCAGTTTATCCGTTAAAAAAAGTGTTCTGTCCTTGAAAAAAACTTTATACATTTGCGGTATGGAAAAATTAGCAGAAATTGTAGCCAATCAGTTGTTGCAAATTAAGGCAATAAAATTGCAACCTGCAAACCCCTTTACATGGGCATCGGGGTGGAAATCACCTATCTATTGTGATAATCGTAAAACGCTTTCATATCCGAATGTGCGTGATTTCATTAAGTTGGAATTTGCACGTCTGGTACTTGAAAAATATCCTGATGTGGATGTGGTTGCTGGAGTGGCAACCGGTGCTATCGCACAGGGTGCGTTGGTGTCTGATGCCATTAATAAGCCATTTATTTATGTTCGGTCGGCTGCCAAAGGCCATGGTTTAACCAACCTGATTGAAGGTGACCTTAAGCCAGGGCAAAAAGTAGTGGTGATTGAGGACTTGATCTCAACAGGCGGAAGTAGCTTAAAGGCCGTGGAGGCAATCCGCGAAGCAGGTGCTGAAGTTTTAGGGATGCTGGCTATTTTTACTTATGGTTTTCCGGTTGCTACTGAAGCTTTCGAAAAGGCAGGCGTTGAATTGACTACTTTAAGTTCTTACGAACAAATGATTCCATTTGCCAGTCAATCGGGCTATGTAACGGCCGATGATGTGGCTACTTTGCAAGAGTGGAGAAAAGATCCGGCTAACTGGAATAAATAGCAAGATATTAGCTGTTAGCTTATGGCTGCCGGCTTAAAAATATTAATTCTGAGCAGGCCTGTTTTAGGCTTGCTCTTTTTCTTTATTAATATAGGTGTGCAGCATGTTAGTTGGCGCCAAACGAATGATAGAGACCATTAGACACTACTGCCTTCTAACTTGCAACTAACAAACTATTTGTATTATGACAACATTCGAAAGCGATATAAAAAAGGCCACTTATCCGGCAGAGAAGATGTTTAATTTCCTATCCGATTTCGATCATTTTGGCGAGGTGATCCCGAAAGATAAGATTAATAACTGGCAGTCATTTGGCGATAGTTGTCGTTTCTCCATCGATCCCGTGGGCGAAGTTGGACTGCGCATTGTTGACACAGAGGCACCCAAGATGATTAAGTTCACCGCTGAAGGCAAAACGCCCTTCAACTTCTTTTTGTGGATACAACTAAAAGAGATGGCTGAGGATGATACCCGTGTGAAACTCACCATAAAAGCCGATATGAACCCGATGATTAAAATGGTAGCCAGTAAGCCCATCAAGAAGTTTCTGGAAGTATTAAGCGATGCCATTGCCAATCATCAGTATTAAAGTCTAGAGCTGTCAGTTAGTGCTTATTAGCTATTGACTGTCAGCTTTGCCCTTTTTCATTACATCACAAATTGCACCTCCTTAAAGGCATATTCACGTTTTTGCTTCTTGGTGTCCACAAGTGTTAGCAAGCCCATCTCATTCACCGAAGCTATCTGTGCCTCAAATGTCTCCTTATCATCCCGGTAGCTGTAAGTGCCTTCTTTACGGTACAGGTTGGTCAGGTAATCGTCATTTATCAATGCCATGCGGTGTGTTTCCAGCTGATGGTAACGCTCAATAATATTGTCGAGCAATAGTTCCAGTACTTGTTCAAGTTCAAAGTGCTGACCAGTTAATTGTTTCAGCGAAACCGGGTTGGGAGCGTCCGATACAAACACTTCCTGGTTAACATTCAGGCCTATGCCCACAATACAATAGTCGAGCGCACTGCCCAGTATCGAATTCTCAATTAAAATACCGGCCACTTTTGAGTCATTAACGTATATATCATTCGGCCATTTAATGGTGGCATCCTGCTGGCTTACTTGCTTAATGGTGTCAATCAGTGCCAGTGACACGGCTTTTGAGATATAAAACTGCAGGTGTGGCGCCAAAAATGTAGGTTTAAGCAGTAGGCTGAATGTGAGGTTACTGTTTGGCTCACTCTCCCATTTATTGCCTACCTGTCCTTTGCCAGCTGTTTGGTAGTTTGTAATCACAACACTATGCTCAGCCAGTTCTCTTTCGCTTAAGAGCCGTTTAAGTTCGGTATTGGTAGAACCCAGTTCGGGGTATACTAAAAAATCAGGTGCTGAATATGTCATCATTACAGTTTATTGTGAAAATATGTCAGGCCAGGCGGCTCATTATCTATTTGACAAAAATAGATGTTTATAATTTTTTAAAAGTAGTATCTTTGAGCAAAAGTATACCATCGCCGGAAAATGTTGATCCAACAGGAGTCGTGCCCCAGGTATATTTTAACCTATACTTTATAACTGCAAAACAAAGCAACAGAAAAGACAACAACTGCGGATGAATGAAGAGAATTACTCTGCTAAACAATTAGCAGATGCTATTGTTGAAGGTATTCAGGATAAGAAAGGCACAAATATTGCTATCTTGGATTTATCAAAATTAGATAACACGATTTGTCAGTATTTTGTGATTTGTGATGGTGAAAGTACTACACAGGTAGATGCGATTGCTGACGGGATTGAAGATTACGTGCGTAAGCATTTAGGCGATAAACCAAATCATGTTGAAGGGCGCGAAAATGCGCTTTGGATTTTATTGGATTACTTCGATGTGGTGGTACATGTTTTCCATAAAGATCAGCGAGGGTTTTATAACCTCGAAGAGCTGTGGGCCGATGCCAAACGTACGGATATTGAAAACCTATTTTAACTAGAAAGTAAGCACATGTCAAACGGAAAACCGAATACACCGGGAGGTGACAAGGATAAGTCAAAGTTTCCGAAATTTAATCTGTATTGGGCATACGGCTTAATAGCCATTGCACTTATATTGGTAAGCCGAATGGACTTCGGACAGGGGCCTCATAAGATTTCCTACAGTGATTTTAAAAATGAGGTACTTGTTGGAGGTGATATCGATAAAATCATTGTTGTACGAAATGAAGGTGTTGCCGAAGTAACCATTAAAGAGGATAAGCTGGATAAGTACAAGCACCTGTTTAATGAAAATTTGACCAATTCAGGTCCGCCAGCTGCAGGTCCACATTTTACCTTTAACTTATCTACCATTGATAAGTTTGATGAAGCGGTGGCATTGGCCGAATCAGAGCAAAACACAACCATTCCGGTAGATTACGAAACACGAACAGACTTCTTTGGTGAGTTTTTTACGTTTATGTGGCCACTGTTACTGTTGGTGGCTATCTGGATATTCATCTTTCGCCGGATGGGTGCACAAGGGGGTGCTGGTGGTGCCGGTAATATATT
Source organism: Carboxylicivirga mesophila (assembly GCF_018271975.1). Taxonomy (GTDB): domain Bacteria; phylum Bacteroidota; class Bacteroidia; order Bacteroidales; family Marinilabiliaceae; genus Carboxylicivirga; species Carboxylicivirga mesophila. The sequence goes on along the minus strand of NZ_JAGUCN010000003.1, from coordinate 192,037 downwards.
CAACGTTGGCAAGTCAAAAGCCAAAATGTTTGATAAAGAGTCAGACATTAATGTGACGTTCAAAGATGTGGCCGGTCTGGTGGAAGCTAAGCAGGAACTTGAAGAGATTGTTGAATTCCTGAAGCGTCCTGAAAAATATACCGAGTTGGGTGGTAAGATACCTAAAGGCGCCTTATTGGTAGGTCCTCCCGGAACAGGTAAAACATTATTGGCAAAGGCTGTTGCCGGTGAGGCCAACGTGCCGTTCTTTAGCATGTCAGGTTCCGACTTTGTGGAAATGTTTGTAGGAGTTGGTGCCAGCCGTGTGCGCGACTTGTTTAAGAAAGCCAAAGAAAAATCGCCTTGTATCGTGTTTATCGATGAGATTGACGCCATTGGTCGTGCCCGTGGCAAAAGCCCTAACATGGGTGCCAACGATGAGCGTGAAAATACCCTGAACCAATTACTAACCGAGATGGATGGTTTTGGAACCAACAGTGGTGTTATTATTCTGGCTGCTACCAACCGTGCTGATATTCTGGATCGCGCCCTAATGCGTGCCGGCCGTTTCGACCGTCAGATACATGTTGAGTTACCAGACCTTAAAGAGCGTAAAGCCATCTTTGAGGTGCACCTGCGCCCGCTGCGCCTGAAAGATGATGTGGAGAGTGATTTCTTAGCGAAACAAACACCAGGCTTCTCAGGTGCCGATATTGCTAACGTTTGTAATGAGGCGGCTCTGATTGCGGCTCGTGGTGATAAAAAGATTGTTGAGAAAGAAGATTTTCTGAGTGCCGTTGACCGAATTGTTGGTGGTTTAGAGAAGAAGAATAAGATTATTTCAAAGGATGAGAAAAAGGCTATTGCCTATCACGAGGCTGGTCATGCCACTATCAGCTGGTTGCTGGAGCATGCTCACCCGCTGGTAAAGGTAACGATTGTGCCGAGAGGTAAAGCCCTGGGTGCTGCCTGGTACCTGCCTGAGGAACGCCAATTAACAACCACCGAGCAAATTCTGGATGAGATGTGCTCAACACTTGGAGGCCGTGCTGCTGAGGAAATCATGTTTGGTAAGATTAGTACCGGCGCTTTGAATGATTTGGAGAAAGTAACGAAGCAGGCCTACGCCATGGTGTCCTATTATGGGATGAGCGATAAGGTGGGCAATATCAGTTATTTTGATTCTTCAGGTCAGTCTGATTACTCATTTAATAAGCCATACAGCGAGAAGACAGCTGAATTAATGGATGAAGAAGTGGGGCGTATCATTGATCAAGAATACAAGCGTGCTAAGAAAATATTGGTGGAGAATCATGAGAAGCATACTAAATTAGCTGAATTGCTGCTTGAGAAAGAAGTGATTTTCAGTGAGGATCTCGAAAAAATATTTGGTAAACGCATTTCTGAGCATGTTATTCAGGAAGAGGATGTGAATGATAATGAAGCTGCTGAAGACTCAAAGCCTGCAGCCGAAGCTTCTTCGGATGATAATGCATAATCGTACAAAAATAATATCAGATAAAGCACGGGCCAACATTTTAAGCAGGCTTGAAAGTGCTAGACAGGAAAACAGCGGATTGATGCCTGAAAGGGTGCAGTCCGCTGCTGTTTTTCCGTCACCGGATAATTTGTTATCCACCTTCATTGAAGAGTTTGAAAAGGTCAATGGTCAGGTGTTTGTCTGCGATAATCAACAAGCGGTGGCGAAGCAGTTGGTAACATTGGCTGACGAGCGCTGTTGGAAGAATGTCTTTTGTTTTGAAGAGTCATTGTTGCCCTATATACCCGATTCAATTCAACTAGGTAGTGATGAAGATTTTGAATCAATGCAGGTTGGAATTACCAGATGTGAGATGTTGATTGCGCGAACAGGTTCCGTTATGGTGAGCTCGGCAGGTGCATCGGGGCGCCGCTTAAATGTTTTTCCGCCGGTGCATGTTGTCATTGCTAATGTTGATAAGTTGGTGCCATTTTTAGATGATGCCATTAGTCGTTTCAAAGAAAAATACAAGGGCAATAAGCCATCTCAGGCAACCGTCATTACCGGGCCCAGCCGAACAGCAGATATTGAAAAGACCTTAGTTATGGGTGCGCATGGCCCAAAAGAACTGATCGTACTAATTCATCAATAATGATGATTTTCTTTTTTGGCAGGATATGTTAACTTTGCACCACTAAAGATAATCGATGAATAATTTCTTACAGCGCACTTTAACGGGTATCTTGTTCGTAGGAGCAGTAGCCGGTTCAATTTTTATACATCCCATTGCCTTTTTTCTGGTGTGTTTGCTGGTAGCTGTACTAGGTATTTTAGAATTAGGTCGATTATTGGAGCGTAAATATGGTAAACTCAACATATTTGCATCGCTTCTGCTGGGGCTTACATTTCAGGTGTTAGTGTTTCTCGATTCGCAAGGCTATATTGACCGTACATGGTATGTGATTTTGATGCCAATGGTGTGGTTGCCTTTTGTATATGAGTTATTCAAAGGAGGGGAAAATCCTTTTCAACGCATTGCATTAACGCTGATGGTACCTGTGTATATATCGCTTCCCTTATCGTTTCTGTTTCTAACCGGCTGCATCAATGGCGTTTTTCAGGCTTCCATTCTGTTAGGCTTTTTTATTCTGGTTTGGAGCAACGACTCTGGTGCATATATAGTAGGCGTGAGTATAGGTAAGCATAAATTATTTGAACGAATATCTCCAAAAAAGACCTGGGAAGGATTTATTGGAGGCATTATATTTACAATTGTTGCTGCAGTCATTATTTTTAAGTTATCAGGTATTGCCAGTCTGGGTGTTTGGATAGGAGCAGCCTTAATTGTATCAATTTTTGGTACCATAGGTGATTTGGTTGAATCGATGCTTAAGCGTAATGTTGACATCAAAGATTCTGGTTCTATATTGCCCGGACACGGAGGAGTGCTGGATCGGTTTGATGCAGTGTTGTTTGCAGCCCCAATGGTATTTGCCTTGTTTGTATTATTTGGATAAAAGGATTAAGAAGTAACACAATGACAATTCATAAAGAAGGATACGGAACGATTATCGTTGTGCTGGCTTTTCTGCTGGCACTTAACTATGGAATATTTTTTCTGACAGGTGTTGAGGTCACTAAATTTACAAGTCTGGCCTCGTTTGTTGTATTTGCATTAGTACTCAATTTTTTTCGTAATCCTAAGCGTGAGGCTGTTGTGCAGGATGGAGCTATCATTGCGCCGGCTGACGGTAAGGTTGTAGCCATCGAAGAAGTAGAAGAGGATGAGTACTTAAAAACTAAGTGCCTGCAGGTTTCGATTTTTATGTCGGTATTTAACGTGCATATCAACTGGTTTCCAATCAAAGGTATTGTGAAGTATTTTCGTCATCATAACGGGCGTTTTATGGCAGCTTATCTGCCAAAGTCATCCACTGAGAACGAACGTACCAGTGTTGTGATAGAGAACGAAAAAGGCACGCAGATTCTTGTACGTCAGGTGGCAGGAGCAATGGCTCGTCGGATTGTTTGCTACGCCGAAGAAGAAAAATCGATTGAGCAAGGTCAGCAAATGGGCTTTATCAAATTTGGTTCGAGAGTTGACTTGTACCTGCCGCTCGATACACGTATTGATGTACAATTAGAGCAAAAAGTAATCGGGCGTCAAACCATATTAGGGTGGTTAAAATAATCCCTAGAAACTAACAATATAGAGAGCTGTCCTGCCGGGATGGCTCTTTTTTTTACCCCGATGCAACTTCTATGGCTTAAGTTTGTTATGTACAGGCAAACAGGTTTTAGTGCTTTTACGCATGAAAATATAGGCGCAAAATAGGTAATTAAATACTTTTATATATTTTTATCGCCTTGTTCATACAATAAACATTGAAGCTTGAAGTCGTTAATAAAATCATGTTATTATGAGTCAATCATTATCTATGGCAGGTAATCTATCGGAAAAAAAAGAATCTACGCTAAGTGGCATTTGGCTTTTTATATTTATTGAGTTACTCCTATTTGCAGGTCTGTTTCTGTTATATGGAGTTTATAGGTACAAAAATCCGGTAGCTTTTGACCTGGCAGCAGGTGAGTTAAGTATCACATCAGGTGTACTGAATACCATCATTATCTTAGGGGCGAGCCTCGGTATGGCATATTCATCAGTGGCCATTCGAAAAGGCAATAAGATGGCAACCCTATTCTGGTTACTGACAACGCTGTTTATCGGATTTATGTTTTTGGTGAATCGCTATTTTGAGTGGAAAGGAAGAATTGATTTTGGCTTCTTCCCGGGGAGTGAGGAGCTGGCCCGTTTGGGGCATGGTGATGTGCTATTCTTTGGGTTATATTTCTTTATGACCGGTTTACATGCCATTCATTTACTGGTTGGGTTTATCGGATTAATCTATGTTACCAGCCGCGTTAACAATAATTCTTTAAACGGTGGCAATTATGCATTGCTTGAGAAAACTGGTTCGTATTGGCATCTGGCAACACTCATTTGGGTATTGATCTTCCCACTGTTTTATTTATTGTAAATCTAAAACCTTAAAATTATGGATAAGCAAAATACCATCTCCGCAAAATCATATACCCTTGTTTTTATTGGTTTAGTTTTATTGACCCTGATATCGACCGGGTTAAGTTCACTCAATCTGGGTTATATCAGTACCATTATTGCATTCGGATTAGCCATTGTTAGTGCTCTGGTAGTATTATCAAAGTTTATGAATGTAAAGCTTGATGGCAGTTTCGCTCGCTTGCTTTTAGCCGGCATACTGGCATTGGCCTTACTCATCTTTTTTGTTGGATTTGTAGGTTAAGATCATTTACATATACAAAGAAAGGCGATGGTTACCATCGCCTTTCTTTGTATATGTATAATTATTTTGCTCTAGTGTTCGTCCTCAATATGAACAGGTTTTGATTTCTCTGGTAAAATCAGGTTAAGAACAACGCCTACTAATGAAGCGAGTCCTATGCCGGCCAATGAGAAGTTCCCAAAATCAATTACTGCGCCTCCTATACCAACGGTAAGAATAACCGAGACAATCACCTGATTGCGTGTTTTGGTTAAGTCAGCTTTGGAATCAATCAATGTGCGGATACCTACACTGGCTATCATCCCGAATAAAAGTAGCATAATACCTCCCAGGACTGCCTGAGGGATGGATTTAAGTAATCCACTAATCTTACCAATCAGTGAAAAGCAAATAGCGGTAATTGCCGAAATGCGCAATATTTTAGGGTCTGTTATCTTCGTTAAAGAAATAGCTCCTGTAACCTCTGAATAGGTGGTGTTGGGTACACTACCTATCAGTGCCGCAAAAGATGTAGCAATACCATCGCCTAGCATAGTGCGATGTAAGCCCGGATCTTTTACATAGTTTTTATCAGCAACTGCACCAATGGCATACATATCGCCCACGTGTTCAATAAGTGGAGCAATGGCAACTGGTATCATATATACAATTGCTTTCCAGCTCCATTCAGGCATGGTAAATGGCGGTAGAGCAAACCAGGCTGCTTCTTTAATGGGAGTGAAGTCAACTTTTCCCAGTATCAATGACAACACATAACCGGCCACAATACCCAGGAATATAGGAATCAGTTTGATAAGACCTTTGGTGTAAATAACAACGACAATGGCAGTTAATAAGGATACCACAGCAATCAGCCAGTCAGTTTTAGCCATATCAACCCCTACCGATGCTAATGAAAGTCCAATTACCATAATAACGGGTCCAACTACCACTGATGGGAACAGGCGTTCGATAAAGCCTAATCCACGGGCTTTAATAAGCGCCGATACGGTGATGTAAACGATACCTACAGCAATTAATCCGGATAAGGTGCCTGGCAAACCAAAAAGTTTGGTAGCCTCCACAATAGGCGCAATAAATGCAAAGCTACTACCCAGAAAAACAGGTACCTTGCCTTTGGTGATTAAATGAAAAATTAATGTTCCTACACCGGCAGAAAACAAGGCGATAGATGGATCAATACCTACCAGTAACGGAACTAATACTGTGGCACCAAAGGCCACAAATAAGAATTGAATGCCAATAATGACCTGTTTACTAAGGTGCATTGATGGTTTTGTTTGCTTCATGATGACGATTACGTTATGTGTTTGACGCTGCAAAAGTAAGCATATCAATGTAATTACTTATGAATTAGTTCTTATTTAGTGACTTTCTCAATAAGAATGTGGGATGAGTGTGGCAATTTTTGGGCAAGCCAATTAAAAATATTAGGTTTGTTTGAATTGACAGTAGACCTATGCAGAAAACACTAACAAATCCTAACGCCGGTTTTGGGGCAATGGCCGTTTTTATGACAGCCATTTCTACCATTTTAGGGGCCATTTTGTTTTTACGTTTCGGATATGCTTTAGCAAATGTTGGTTTAGGAGGTTTGTTAGCCATCATCATTATCGGACACGCCGTTACAGTGCCTACAGCACTTGCCGTAGCTGAGATAGCTACCAATCAGCGCGTACAAGGAGGCGGGGCTTATTACATTATTTCGCGTTCTTTTGGTCTTAATATCGGAGGTGCCATTGGTTTGGCCTTATACTTATCCCAGGCTATTAGTGTGGCTTTCTATATTATCGCCTTTGGCGAGGCATTTGACCCGCTCATTCCTTATTTACCTTTTGAGGTAGATGCGCTTATCTTTAAAAAGATTGTGACCCTTGTGCTGATGACTATCCTTTCTGTGGTAGTACTGTTAAGAGGTGCCAATATTGGAATGAAGGCGCTTTACGGAGTAGTGGCCCTGTTGTTTGTATCCATCCTGTTCTTTTTAATGGGGACACCTGTTTCAGAAGGAATCGAACTGAGTTTCAATAATACCATCGAAGGTGGCGACACCTTTTTTATGGTGTTCACCATTATATTTCCTGCTTTTACTGGTATTGCTGCTGGCCTTGGTCTGTCAGGCGATTTAAAAGACCCTAAGAAGGCCATTCCTAAAGGTACTTTGCTGGCGACGGTAGCCGGTATGATTATTTACGTATTGGTGGCTTTTAAAATGGCGCTATCGGCAACACCGGAGGATATGCAGGCCGACCAGCTGATTATGTCGCGTATTTCGGTTTGGGGACCGATTATTCCTGTGGGGCTGGCTGCCGCTTGTTTGTCTTCAGCTATAGGCTCTCTACTGGTGGCACCACGTACTTTACAGGCCATTGGTTTTGATTGTATCATGCCTTTTGACCATTTTAATAACTGGATTGCCAAAGGGCGTGAGGCTGATAATGAGCCCATCAATGGCAGCGCTATTACCATTGTCATTGCTTACTTCTTCATTATCATTGGTGATGTTAATTTTGTCGCCGAGATAATCTCCATGTTTTTCATGATTACCTACGGCTTTATCTGTCTCATCTCATTTCTCGAACATTTCGCAGCCGATCCGTCTTATCGCCCTACCTTTAAATACAATAAATGGTATTTCTCACTGATTGGGGCTATTCTCTCTTTCTGGCTCATGTTCCAAATGAAGTGGACCTATGCAGCGCTGGCATCCCTTTCAATGGCAATTACCTATTACTTTATTACGGTAAGCAACCCCGAAAGGCAAGGCCTTGAAAAACTGTTCAAAGGTGTGATTTTTCAGCTCAGCCGGCAGATTCAGATATTTATTCAGAGGGCCAATAAAGATGAGGAAGAGAGCCATTGGCGACCTTTTGCCATTTGCGTTACAGAAGATTCATTTAAACGACAGGCTGCCTTTGATTTGCTTAGATGGGTTTGCTATAAGCATGGGTTTGGTACTTATATTCATTTTATTAAAGGATTTCTGAATAAAGATACATACGATGAGTCGCAAGAAGCACTGAGCAGGCTGATTAACCAGGCCGAGGGCAGCAAAAGTCGCTTGTACCTCGATACCATCATTAGCCCGTCTTACACATCGGCCATTGCCCAGGTAATCCAGCTATCGGGCATAAGCGGAAAAGGTAATAACCTCATATTATTTGAGTTTTCGCGTAGTAATCCTGAAGCCTTAAAGCATGCGTTGGAGAATTACCAGTTGTTTGATGCGACGGGTTTTGATGTATGTGTGCTCAATTCGTCCTATAAAGGATTTGGCTATAAGCGTGAGATACATGTGTGGATTGGAGCGCACGATTTTCGTAATGCCAATCTGATGATTTTGCTGGCTTATATCATTTCAGGTCATCCGGAGTGGCGTAATGCCGTGATTAAAATATTTGCTTTCTTTCCCGAAAGTCAGGTTGAGAAGCAACGCAAACGACTGTTGGGCTTAATTCAGGAAGGGCGCCTGCCGATTTCACCTTCCAACGTCGTGTTTTTGCCTATGAGCGGCGATGAAACGCCTCGTCAGGTAATTATGCAGCGCAGTACCGACGCTGATTTGGCAATCGTTGGTTTTAAGCCTGAAAATATAAAGGATGCCCCCGAAGCGATGATTGACTTCGGGGATATGAGCAACATCTTGTTTGTTAATACCTCTCACAAAAAGGATATTTAAGAAGTAATGAATTCGAAAGACAGATCTGCCGGCGATGTTTTTTCCGTTGTTGAAGCATGGTGCTCCAGGCATCATCCAATATTGATTGGAAGTATAATGGTGTTGTTCTCAATTTTTTCATTATTACTTTTCAACCTGCGAGTCAGCGAAGGCGGCGACGATAGCACCTACATCATACGGGCCGTTAATTTTATTAATAATGGTACCTATCCTTCATTTCAGGGGCCGCTTTATCCCTTGTTTCTATCACTGTTGGTAGGCTTGTTTGGTATAAAGTTGGGCTTGCTTAAGCTATCGTCATTTGCATTGATGTTGACGGGTATATGGTTTATATACAGAGTTTTCAAAGAGCGTGTTAACTACACATTGCTATTTTCTACTCTATTAATCAGTAGTTTAAGTAGCTTCTATATCTATTTTAGCAGTCAGACCTATAGCGAAGCCCTCTTTATTTTAATTCAGATACCTGTTTTTGCCTTCGTGTTTAAGTTAATTGATGACGCCTCTGATCAATTGGCATGGAAACCACTCATCCTGTTAAGTCTGACAATTGTGGCAGGCTACCTGACACGCACCGTTGGTGTTGGAGCTTTAATAGCTGTACTCTTGTTTATGACCATCAGTAAGCGCTGGAAGGAAATGGGTGTATTGCTAATTTCATGTGCAGGTATTCTTTTCCTGTTTTTACTGATAAAACAGGCTATATGGAGTAATGGGTGGTTCGACGGCGGACAGGCCAGTACACTCATGTACAAGCATCCATATCAACTCGATCAGGGAAAGGAGACGTTATCAGGCTTTATCAGCCGTTTTATTGATAATTCAAACCTCTATCTGTCAAAGCATTTTTTGCATATGATAGGCTTAAAGGATGTGGCTGTCAAATCAACCAACGGATTAATTACTTTAGTGCTGTATGTGCTGTTTTTAGTGGGGAGTTTGCGCGCATTTAAACGTAACAAATACATCCTGTTTACTGCCATCTATGTGGCAACCATGCTGGGCATAACTTTTATAGTGCTGCAAAAGCTGTGGGACCAGTATCGCTTAATTGTACCATTTTTCAGCATGATGCTGTTAGTTGTCCTCTACGGCTTATTTCAGCTGGCTGAAATCAGTAAAAGTAAGATGGTACAGCGATTAGTGTTGGGGCTTGTACTGTTTAGTGCAGGTAGTGCTTTCTCTCATTCTGTTTCGGAGGTGGATTTGCTAACATTAAGAAAAAACCTGAGGGGTGATTTGTATGAAGGGTATACCGACGATTGGCGTAACTATTTGTCGATGGCCGAATACGTGGGCAAAGAGTTGCCTGAACAGGCATATGTAGCGGTTCGAAAGCCCAATATGGCGCGTATCTATGCCAATGGTAAAAAGTTTTATGGGATATACAGGTACGATACCAATGATCCTGACGAACTGTTGAAGCGACTGAAGGAACGTCAGGTGAGTCATGTGATAATGGCCAGTCTGCGTAAGAATCCGGCGATTAATAACGGACAGACGATTAATACTATTCAACGCTATTTATACATTATATCGCAAAAGTATCCATTGGTTTTTAAGCTTGAACATCAGATAGGTACCAGTGAACCGGCTTATTTATTCAGAGTGGATTATGATGCTGCAAAAATTAGTGAATGACAAAAGGGCTGACAATGAAAGTTAACGAGGAGCAGAGAGCTTATTTTGAATCCAGGGCAAAAAACTGGGTAAAATACCGAAAGAGAAGGAGCTACTATTGGGATTCAATTACGCGCTATTGTAATTATTTTATTCATGATGAGAGTTCTGTTTTAGAAATAGGATGTGGCTCGGGAGAGTTGCTGGCAGCTGTCAACGGGAAAAGCAAAACAGGGATTGATTTTTGCGCGCCTATTCTTGAGCAGGCGCGTGAGCAGTTTCCTCACATTCAGTTTGAGCTCATGGAAGCCGAGAATATACAGCTGAATCAAACTTACGATGTCATTATTCTGTCGAATCTGATTGGGGTAATAGATGATATCGAGCACGTATTTAAGCAGCTCAAGAAAGTGTGTCATCCTGAAACCCGAATTATTGTCACCTATTATAATCGTATTTGGGAACCAATTATACGTCTGGCCGAATGGATTGGCATCAAGAAACGGACACCTGAGCAAAACTGGTTGTCAACCGGTGATATTGCCAATCTGTTGTACTTGGCCGACTTTGATGCGTATAAAACCAATCGCAGCATGCTGATGCCTTACCGCATACCACTGGTGTCCGGATTACTCAATCGTTTTGTGTCGCGATTGCCTTTTTTTCAGCTATTTGGATTGAACCAATTTGTGTTTGCCCGGCCCTTTCCACCTCGCCTGACGCAGGAAGAGGTTGACCAGCGTTATTCTGTATCAGTAGTGGTGCCTGCACGCAACGAAAGTGGCAATATCGAAGCAGCTATTCTGCGAACACCACAAATGGGCCGATTCACCGAACTTATTTTTGTTGAGGGAAATTCAACTGATGATACCTGGGCGACCATACAGCAGATGGCTGAAAAATATAAAGAGACGCACCGTATTAAAATTATGCAGCAGGACGGAAAAGGCAAGGGTGACGCTGTAAGAAAAGGTTATGCAGCTGCTGAAGGAGATATTCTGATGATATTAGACGCTGATTTGACGGTGCCGCCCGAAGACCTGCCAAAGTTCTACAACGCTATCACCCGCGGAAAAGGCGAGTTTATCAACGGCGTTCGGTTGGTATATCCCATGGAGAAGAATGCCATGCGCAGCCTAAATACCATTGGTAACCATTTCTTTTCGCGCCTGTTTAGCTGGATACTGGAGCGGCCCATTAAAGATACTTTGTGTGGGACTAAAGTCATGTTCAGGAAAGACTATATTAAGCTGGCGCGAAACAGAAAGTTCTTTGGCGATTTTGATCCTTTTGGCGATTTTGACCTGCTGTTTGGCGCCTATAAGCTCAACCTTAAAATAGTTGATTTACCCATTCGCTATCGCGAGCGCAAGTATGGAGATACCAATATATCGCGTTTTAGTCATGGCTTTATTTTGCTGCGCATGTCGGCTTTTGCAGCAGGTAAAATTAAGTTTTGGTAGATAAAATACCGGTTGATAACTTGTCAGAGCGGCTATTTTTTCCAAATTTTACGGTCTTGTAACTTATTAATGGCACTGCTGTCACCAGACCAAACAACTGGAGCTGGTGCCTTATGATGATACTTAAATAACTATGAAAATAGCCATATTCCCGGGTTCATTCGATCCCTTTACAGTCGGACACGAAGATGTTGTAAGAAGAGGTTTAAGCCTTTTCGATAAAGTGATTATTGCCGTTGGTTATAACTCCAATAAGAAAGATTTCTTCCCGTTGGAAGACCGGATGAAATGGATTCGGGACGTGTTTGTAGACGACGAACGTGTGAGTGTTGAAAAGTATGAAGGATTAACCGTTGATTTTGCTAAAGAGGTAGGCTGTACCCATATCTTAAGAGGTATTCGCACAGCAGCTGACTTTGAGTATGAGCGTGCTATTGCCCAGGTTAATAAGGCAATGAGTGGTTTTGATTCGGTCTTTCTGTTAACAACACCTGAGCACACACCTGTTAATAGCTCCATTGTTCGCGACATTGTTAAGCATGGAGGTGATGCAGGCCAGTTTCTGCCTAAGGCTATTCAGATTAATATCCAAAAATATCTGTAATGCGCTTGTTTGTTCTCCTGATAGCCTTATTAAATATAGGCTCACTACTGGGGCAGCAGCCGCTCAGGTGGGTTACCGTTAAGGGAAATGCACCTGATTATGCCGGCTATGATCTTGTCGTACAAAAGGTCGTTAATCCCATTTCTATGGAAATGGCTGATTTAATGGTTGTCAGGGTGAATGAAAAGGGTGATTTTGAGCAAAGTATCGAACTGGCGGCAGTTACGCATGCCAGTATTGACATGGGGAAGTTTCGGGGCCATATATATCTGGAACCAGGTCAAAGCTATGAACTGGTGCTGCCTCCTTTCAAACCACGCACCGATGCCGATAGATTCAATCCGTATTTTGTACCTGAAGAAATAGAGTTAGGAATAGCCAACGCTGATGCCCAGGGACTGAATCGATCTATTACGGCTTTTGACAACTATCTGACTGACCAATACAATGGTAATGCAGTGCGCATTTTTGCCAACGCCGATGTAAAGCTGGCCAATCATATCATGTCTACAACGGATAGCCTGCATTCAAGCGCTCACCCTTATTTTTCGAAGTACAGGCAGTATGCCTATGGCGAATTGCGCATGCTGGCCTATAAGCGTAATAAGCGAAAAGCCATTTATGAAACGTTCAAAGGCGATTCTATAAGTGTTATGATGCCTTCGTTTATTCAGTCTTTTAATACCTATTTTAAAGGCTTCTTCAATTATTATTTCTCGTCATCGGCCGGTGAAGCCTTGCGCGATGCTTATGCCAAAGGAGCCAGTTTCGACAGTTTATCAAGCGTTTTACAAAAGGACACTTTGTTCGCTGATGGCCTTTTTGCTGAATTGTTATTACTAAAAGGTTTTTACGATGGTTTCTACTCAGGCCGTTATGAGCAGGAAACGATTATTCGCCTCTTTAAAGAAGCTACTGAGCAAAGTGCGTTCTATCGGATTAGAGAAATAGCAGCGGGCTTGCATAAGCAGGTTACCTGGCTGCGAACAGGCTCAGCTGCGCCACAGTTTACGCTTTATCGGCTCGATGGTAAAGAGCGTTCTTTAAGTGATTATGAAGGCAAATTTGTTTACCTCAACTTCATGCATACCAGCAATCATACCTGTAAAGAAGAATTACAGTTACTGAATGTGCTGTATAAACAACTGCGACGTGAATTGACGATTGTCACTGTTATTATGGATGAGGACCCAACTGCCGCTGAACAACTGGTGAAGGCTAATAAGTTTAAATGGGATTTTTTGCATTATGGGGCCATGCCCAAAGTGGCGCTCGACTATCGTATTAAAGCCCTTCCGGCCTATTTTGTGATTGATCCGACGCAGAAGTTGCGCTTATCGCCTGCTCCATCGCCCAAGGAGAGCTTTACCCCAATATTTATGGAGGCTCAGCGTAAGTACCATTATGAGCAATTGCGCCGTGAGCAACCAAAGCAAAAAAGTATTTACGATTTGTAAAACGTTATCGGTTAATAGAGCGGGTAGAAGCATTAATAGGATTAGTGTAAAGTCAATTAGGGTAATTCGGGCGATGTGCAAAATAATTACATTGTACAACCCCGCCGGGGTTGTGGGTTTTTTACCAATTAGATCTATAAATATTTGACACCGCAGGTGTCATGTTTGCAATAAGAGGATGCCGGCGGCATCCCATATTTATAGTAATATTTACGTTTCATTCATCGACCTCAGAGCGGGTCGAATATAACTGAATTAAAACATTACCCGAAACTTGACTTGGCGCTAGTCTTTTTGTTTCTTTTTCGGCGATGGAAATTATTGCGATAAGTGAGAGCAGAGTCAAGCTTGCTTGAACTATGCCGAACAAAGCAATAATCTCAAAGAAAAAGAAAACCCGTCTGGTAAGACAAAGTTCCTTGAAGCCTCAGGCTATGCATAGTGCTGATAAATCAATCATAGCTAAAACTTTTTTAAGTAATTACGGCTTCCCCACAATTATATTCAAGTGATCCGTTTTATCAAAGCAAAGTATTGACTACCTATACGTATGTTTTTGCTTTTTCATGCTTACACTTTTTTATTTTTACTCGGGTCAACGTATGCTTAAACTGGGGTTAAAAATATATTTAACCCGGGTTAAATTACTAAATGCACAGTATGTTTTTTTAAAAGCCTGCTTATGAAAAAACATACTCCTGCTGTATAATTACCAACAATGTACTTTAGAAAATAGAGATAGCTTATTTCTTTACCCGTCCCGGGTTTTTGCTGATAAAGTCTTTCCAGCTTTTAGAACCACCGGATAGAGTTACTCTCTGGTTTTGAAGAAAATGGCAATAGGCAGCTGCCAGTCCATCGGTGGCATCCAGGTATTTGGGTAGTTCACCAATCTTAAGCAGGTTTTGCAGCAGCATGGCTACCTGTTCTTTGGAGGCACGGCCATTGCCCGTGATGGCTTGTTTAATACGGAGTGGTGCATACTCAAAAATTGGCACTGAGCGCGATAGAGCCGCCGCCATGGCCACACCTTGAGCGCGACCCAGCTTCAGCATCGACTGTACATTTTTGCCATAAAAAGGTGCTTCAATGGCCAGCTCATCCGGGTGGTAGGTGTCTACCAATTGTACCACGCGCTCAAATATCTTTTGCAGCTTCAGGTAGTGGTCGCCGTATTTATGCAGTTCGAGCACACCCATGGTCACCATCTCGGCCTTGTTGCCTATAGCGCGTACTATGCCATAGCCCATAACGGTTGTGCCGGGATCGATGCCTAATATAATACGCTCTTTAGCCAAGCTGTACCTCGTTAAGAATAGAACTAAAGGTTAAGCACTTATCGCCAAAGGTCCCCTTGGCGTTGTTAATCAGGATGGCGTTGTATTTATTGATGGTGTCCAAATCAGAGGGGTTATATACCTGCATCTGGCAGGAATAGTTAGTGTTCCCTTCCTCTACAACGGCCATTACCTGGTACAATTCAACACGGATATTCTTAACCAAATCTTTCATGGTTGGCACGTAATTGCGGTTCATCCACTGTTTCCACTCATCAGTGATGGTATCGTCAATCATAAAAGTGGTGTTGAATATATACATAGTCAATTAGTTTATACAGTAATAAATAGGCAGAAGGCAGAAGTCTGTTTAGAAATCTTCTGCCTTCTGCCTTGATTTTTTGTTTACTTGATAATATCAAATCCAGTATAAGGAACCAATGCCTCAGGTACTCTGATACCATCAGGCGTTTGATTATTTTCAAGGATGGCAGCCACAATTCGTGGTAATGCCAATGCACTGCCGTTAAGCGTGTGGGCCAGTTGTGCTTTTTTCTCACCGTCCTCTTTGTAACGCAATTTCAGGCGGTTGGCCTGGTAGCTTTCAAAGTTTGATACTGAGCTAACTTCTAACCAGCGCTCCTGAGCTGCTGAGTATACCTCAAAATCATAGGTGAGGGCAGATGTAAAGCTCAGGTCGCCACCACACAAACGCAGTATACGCCAAGGTAATCCCAGCTTCTCAACCAATGTTTGAACGTGAGCCACCATTTTGTCAAGAATCTCGTATGATTCATTTGGGTGGGCCACTTGTACAATTTCTACCTTGTCGAACTGGTGCAGGCGGTTTAATCCGCGCACATGGGCACCCCATGAGCCAGCTTCACGACGGAAACAAGCTGAATAAGCACAGTGCTTAACCGGCATTTCTGAAGCCTTCAGAATTACATCGCGGAAGATGTTGGTAACAGGTACCTCGGCCGTTGGAATCAAATACAGGTTATCGGCTGTAACATGATACATTTGTCCTTCTTTATCGGGTAACTGCCCGGTGCCAAAGCCCGAGTCTTCGTTTACCACTAATGGTGGAATCACCTCGCTGTAACCTGCTTTTTCAGCTTCATCAAGAAAGAAATTGATCAAAGCGCGCTGCAAACGGGCGCCTTTGCCCTTATACACCGGGAAACCGGCGCCTGTTATCTTGGTGCCTAATTCGAAATCAATCAGGTCATATTTCTTAATCAAATCCCAGTGAGGCTCTTTTACCTCCAACTGTGGCATGGTGCCGCCGTTTTTCACTTCCACATTGTCTTCCTCGCCTTTACCCGGAGGAACAATCTCATTAGGGATGTTAGGAAGGGATACTAACTGCTCGTTCAGCTGCGATGTTATATCATCCAGGGAAGTGTTCAGATCCTTGATCTTATCTTTTAATTCACCGGTGCGTGCTTTAGCCTGGTTAGCTTCTTCAGCTTTACCCGCTTTAAACAACTGACCAATCTCTTTGGATAGGGCATTCATCTCTTGCTGAAAAGATTCAGCTTCTACCTGTGTTGCTTTTCGGCGGTTATCCAATTCGATGATGCTGTCAACGATTGTGCTGGCATCGAAGTTCTTTATTTTCAGTCGCTCAACGACTAATTCTTTATTGTCCTGAATGAATTTTAACGTCAACATATTGTTGTATGGTTAGCGAGTAAAAAAAATCTCCTGAAATTATTACGAAAGTAATAAAAACAGGAGATTTAATAATCTTTTCAAGAATCTTATTCAGCAGTGAATGGTACTACTGAAACATAAGATCTGTTGTCTTTCTTCTTGCGGAAAGCTACAGTACCTGTTACCAAAGCGAATAATGTGTGGTCTTTACCAATACCAACATTCTCACCTGGGTGGTGCTGAGTACCACGCTGTCTAACGATGATGTTACCAGCTTTGGCAGCCTGACCGCCATAAATTTTTACGCCGAGTCGTTTACTTTCCGACTCTCTACCGTTCTTCGAACTACCGACGCCTTTCTTATGTGCCATCTTATTCTAATTTTTTGAGTTTTTAACCTACGATTTCTTCAATCTGAATTTGAGTGAAGTACTGACGATGTCCGTTCTTCTTTTTGTAACCTTTTCTTCTTTTCTTCTTGAAAACGATTACTTTATCACCTTTAACGTGTGATAGAACTTTCGCCGTTACTTTAGCACCTTCTAAAACAGGAGCGCCAATTTTAACGTCACCTTCGTTGTCTGTTAAAAGTACTTTTTCAAATTCAACTGTAGCACCTTCCTCGGCACTCAATCGATGCACAAAGATTTTTCTTTCTTTCTCTACTTTGAATTGCTGTCCAGCAATATCAACAATTGCGTACATGTCACCAATTTTTATGGTTTTATCCAGGAGGTGGACTTCCGTTTTAAAGCCACTTTTTCGACCCCACAGGATTCAATGGAGTGCAAAAGTATATAAAATTACTTTTCGGCACAAATATTTTTGTTACTGACAGCTGAAAATTAGTTTTTTATGGCTTGAAATCGAGGCCGCTGATAGTTATAAAACGGTGTTGGCCTGTCAATGTTAAAAACTAATTGTTATATTTGCTTGAATACAAAGAATAACACTCATTCACTCTTTTTATTGCATTCATTAGCAAAAGAGTGAAGATCTAATAAGCCGCTATGAGTAGAAAAAAAATCAAGTTAAATATTCTTGGTTTGTCATATAGCCAGACTCAATCTGGAGCTTACGCGCTGGTGTTAGCCGAAGAGGATGGAGAAAGGCGTATTCCAATTATAATTGGTGGTGTTGAAGCCCAGTCTATAGCCATTAAGCTTGAAGGATTGGAGCCTCCTCGACCCTTAACACATGATCTCTTTTTAAATTTTTCTAAGTCTTTTAATATTGATGTTATTGAAGTAGTTGTTTACAAACTTGAGGAAGGAATTTTCTATTCCGAGCTGGTTTGTCGTCGGGATAATGAGCAACTGCATATCGATTCGCGTACATCAGATGCTGTCGCTTTGGCTCTGCGTTTTGGCTGTCCTATCTACACTTACGAAGACATTATTGAAAAAGCCGGTATTGTGCTTGATTTCGATAAGAAGGAAGAAGGTCACTCAATTACGCCAGTGGAGCGTAGTGAGAGTAAATCAGTCAGTACAGAGTACAAATCAAAAACGATTGCTGAACTGAAGAAGATGCTTGATGAAGCTATCATGGCTGAAGATTATGAAAAGGCTTCTAAGATCAGAGATGAAATTAACCGAAGAGAAAAGTAGAAGTATCACCCTCCTGAATCATTTACATTATTCAATTTAATCCTAAACCTTATGAAGAAATTTCTTCTAGTAGCTACTTGTCTCCTTATGGGACAGTTGATATTCTCGCAAGATACAACTGAACAAGTGGTGGAAGTTGGCACTGCGGCCTCATTTGATATGATGAGTATCGTGAGAGGCTTGTTTGGTATGGCTGTGTTAATTGGTATAGCCTGGTTATTTAGTCTCGATCGCAAAGCAATCTCCTGGAAAGTGGTGGGTATTGGTTTAGGTATTCAGTTGTTGTTGGCTGTGTGTGTACTATATGTGCCTTTTGTACAAAGCATCTTTGAGTTTTTAGGAAAGCTATTTACACTAGTGCTCGATTTTACTAAAGTTGGGACAGAGTTTCTGCTTGGTGATTTTCTGGATACTTCTAAATTCGGTTATATTTTCGCTTTCCAGATATTACCAACCATCATATTCTTTTCGGCACTAACCAGTGTTATGTTTTACCTGGGCGTTATTCAAAAGGTAGTATGGGCATTGGCCTGGATGTTAACGCGTGCCCTTAAGCTGTCAGGAGCTGAAAGCTTGTCGGTTGCAGGTAACATCTTTCTTGGACAAACAGAAGCGCCTTTAATGATCAAAGCTTATCTGCCAAAGATGAATGCCTCAGAAATGTTTTTAGTGATGGTGGGAGGTATGTCCACAGTGGCTGGTGGTGTTCTGGCTGCCTACATTGGTTTTCTGGGTGGCGATGATCCGGTACAGCGACTGATGTTTGCCAAGCATTTGTTAACCGCATCGGTGATGGCGGCTCCGGGTGCTATTGTTATCTCCAAGGTGCTCGTTCCTCAAACTGAAGAAATAGTTTCTGAGATTAAAATATCAATGGATAAAATTGGCAGCAATATACTGGATGCCATGAGTAATGGAACTACCGAGGGGTTAAAGCTGGCTGCCAATGTGGGTGCTATGCTACTGGTGTTTTTTGCATTTATCGCCCTCATCAATTATGGCTTTGATAAGGTGGGTGAATGGACCACATTAAACAATTCGATTGCGCAGTGGACCAATGGACAATACGAGCACTTTAACCTTGAATTTATTCTGGGCTATTGCCTGGCGCCACTAATGTGGTTGATTGGTGTGCCTTCGCAGGATATTGCTCTAGTGGGCCAATTGTTGGGAGAGAAGATTATTGCCAGTGAGTTTGTAGGCTATACAAGCCTGGCAGGTTTTAAAGCTTCAGGGGCCCTGACAAGTAGTAAATCGGTTATTATGGCTACATATATGCTTTGTGGATTTGCCAACTTTGCTTCCATCGGCATTCAAATTGGGGGTATTGGAGGCTTAGCGCCCAATAAGCGCGAATTCCTTTCTCGCTTCGGATTCAGAGCATTGCTGGCAGGAACTTTAGCATCATTGATGTCGGCCACCATTGTAGGTATGATTATGGGCTAAAAAAAGCCTCTGACTTAATTGCAGAGGCTTGATATTTTGGGTCGAAATCAGGCTATTAGATGCCTCTTGCGTCAACCTTTACTGGTTGCTGAAGAATGAGTGTTAAACCATCTGAGGTTTTACAAACAGCCACAATGTTAAGTGTTTTATTCATCGAACTACCTTGTGGGAGTTTGATGCGTATTTCACCTTTCTTAGATGAAAGCTTATGAGCTGGTGACAAATTTTTGTGGTAGTATTTATCTTCAATCAGTTTGCCTTCATAAAACTCAACCGATTTAATGGTTTTAGCACCTTCTCCTGCCAATGATAAGACTAGGTTATAAGTACCGTTTGTTCTTATATTATCAACTTTTTGTACGTTAATAGCCGGGTCAGGGCGTTGCTTACCAAGATTGGTGTAGCGTTTCAGCCCAACGCCGGGTAAGCCATTTTTATATTCGTACTCGGCTGTTAGCTGGCCATCTCTGTCGTAGCGTTTACAGATGCCGTTTAGTCTGCCATCTTTGTAGGGTTGTTCCTTGTAAACTTTACCGGTTGAGTGGTAGGTAAGGCGCATGCCATCTTTCTTATTGTTGGCATAATTGATGCTCTCCAATAGTTTGCCAGTTGTAGAATAACGCTTGGATAAACCATGGCGAATAGCCGACTTGCTGCCATCTTTAAACTTCATGGATACTTCCCATTCAACAGGAGCATTAGGATCATCGTTAAAGTGGCTCTTCTTGATGAATGTGCCATCGGCATTTTTGTTACCTGTCTTTACGACTTGTTTTTGTGGTCCGAAAAACTGGCAGCTGCTAAAAATCAGCGCCAAAGCGACCGTAATTAAAATTGTCTGTTTCATTTTTAAAGGGGGTAGTTTTAAAATTAAGGATTAAAAAAAGGCTGTCAATTACCTGACAGCCCTTCCTATTTTGTATGCTTATACTATAAAAGAGCATCCAGTTTAGATGCCAAAATAGTTTTAGGAACAGCTCCTACTTGTTTGTCAACTACTTCACCGTTCTTGAAGAACAGGATAGTTGGGATGTTACGAATACCAAACTTCACTGAAGTACCTGGGTTGCTGTCAACATCCATTTTTGTGATAACGGCCTTCTCACCGTACTCTTCTGCCAATTCTTTTACAATAGGAGTTACCATTCGACATGGTCCACACCATTCTGCCCAGAAATCAACCAATACAGGTTTATCTGAATTTAGTACTAACTCTTCAAAATTGGCATCAGTAACTTCGATCAACATAGCAAATCTGTTTTACTTTATTAGTATAAAAATTTTAACTTCTTAATTTGAAAGTGATTGCCAAAGTTATACAAAATAATTTCGGCATGTTCAAAAATACACAATTTTTAGTATATACATGTAACAAAAGAAACCTGATTCTTGTCAAGCACCTTTATGCAATACTCATTTCTATATCTTCATGTTCGTCAATGTATTTAATGAGGTCATCGTTCAGGTCAACCCGCATGCTGCGCGATAAAAATTGCACCGCATTCTTAGTCTCCGGGTCCTGTACTATAAACTTTAACGTTACATTGCCTTCATTTGTTTGCAAAATATTCGATAACTCAGTTATTAGCTCTTGCGAGATGGCGTTAAGCGGTACTTTCAGCGTAATGGTGTTAACCAGTGTATCTCGTAATTCGCTCAGAAACTTAATGTTGTTGATTTTCAGTTCCAGCTCCTCCTGGTTGAAGCGTTTAGGCTGAACACGTCCTTTAACCATTATAAAGTAACCAATCTCCAGATAGGGCAGATACTCGGTGAAATCATTACCAAAGAAAGCAAACTCGTAGGAGCCGGTGTAATCCTCCATGGTCATAATGGCGTATGGATTTCCCTTCTTCGTAGTGCCACGTCTGACATTGACCACACTGCCAGCTACAGTGATATCTCTACCGCGTATTGCCTCCAGATCATCCAGCTGCTTAAGGCGGTGGTGGATGAAGAAGTTCATCTCCAGTTTGTACTGGTCTAGCGGGTGAGCCGACAGGTAAATGCCAATATACTCCTTCTCGTGGTTAAGCTTTTCAATAATGGAGTATTCAGGGCAGTTGGGCATGTCGGGCGTTTTGATTTCAATGCCAGCGCCTATTGCTCCAAAAAGTGAGTTCTGCGATGATGCTTTATCAGCCTGGAAGCGGTTGCCATAGCGGATAAGGTGTTCAATAAAGTTCAGCTCATCGTTCTCTTGCTTGCCAAAGAATTGAGCCCGGTGATAATTACCCATGGTGTCGAATGCACCCGAGTAGGCCAATGCCTCAATGTTTTTCTTGTTGACAGTGGTTAATGGCAAGCGCTCTACAAAGTCATAAACCGATTTGAATGGCCCATTCTTCTCCCGTTCCTGGATGATAGCATCTACAGCTCCTTCTCCAACACCCTTAATACCTGCCATACCAAAACGAATAGCTCCGTCCTTGTTTACCGTGAACTTGCGGTACGATTCGTTTACATCTGGCCCCAATACGTCCATCCCCATGTTTTTACACTCTTCCATGAAGTTGGTAATCTTGGTAATGTCGCTGAGGTTGCGGCTTAATACGCCCGCCATAAATTCAGCCGGGTAGTGCGCTTTCAGGTAACCTGTCTGATAGGCAATATAGGCATAGCATACCGAGTGCGATTTGTTGAAGGCATAACTGGCAAATGCTTCCCAGTCTTTCCAGATCTTTTCAATCAAATCTTCCGGTTTGGCAATGGTTGTCTTGCCATCTTTGCAGGCCTGCACAAATTCCTCACTATCCAAACAGCCTTTAATGAACTTCTCCTTCAATTTGTCCATCATGGCCATTATCTTCTTACCCATCGCTTTACGGAGCGAATCGGAATCGCCTCGAGTAAAGCCGCCTAAGGCCCGTGATTGAAGCATCACCTGCTCCTGATACACTGTAATTCCGTATGTATCCTTGAGGTAAGGCTCCATCATCGGATGGTCATAAACAATCTCTTCTTTACCATGCTTACGGGCAATAAAAGAAGGTATGTATTCCATTGGTCCCGGACGATACAGGGCATTCATGGCCACCAGGTCTTCAAAACGGTTTGGCTTAAGGGCCTTTAAGTGCTTCTTCATCCCGGGCGACTCAAACTGGAAGATGGCAGTGGTTTCGCCTCGGCTAAAAAGCTGGAAAGTCACTTCATCTTCGAGGTTGACATTATTGATATCAACATCTATACCTTTAGAGAGCTTGATGTTACCAAGCACTTCTTTAATAATGGACAGGGTTTTTAAACCCAGGAAGTCCATCTTTAGCAGGCCAATATCTTCAACAAAACGGCCATCGTATTGAGTGGTAAGTAGATCTTCGCCTTTTGTAGGCATTACCGGTACGTGTTCATCAAGGGGGTTTTTACCAATGAGTACGCCACAGGCATGCACACCTGTTTGCCTTACTGAGCCTTCCAGTGCCTCGGCAAACTTGATGGTTTTGGCAATTAGCGGATTGGAGGATTCCTTTTCTTCCAGTAATGCAGGCTCTTCCTTATAAGCTTTTTTGAAACTCATCTTTGGCGCTTCGGGCACCATTTTGGCAAGCCGGTTGGCTTCAGCCAATTCCAGTCTTAGAACACGTGCCACATCCTTAATGGAGCTTTTAGTGGCCATGGTACCAAATGTGCAGATATGTGCCACCTTCTCCTGACCATATTTATCGGTCACATAGTCAAGTACATCCTGGCGTCCATCGTCATCAAAGTCGATGTCGACATCGGGCATGGAGATACGATCGGGGTTCAGGAAACGCTCAAACAGCAAATCGTACTTAATGGGATCGACGTCGGTAATGCCAACACAATAGGCAACGGCGGCACCGGCAGCAGAACCACGTCCGGGCCCTACGAGTACCCCATTGTCTTTAGCCCAGTTAATAAAATCCTGTACAATCAAGAAGTAACCCGGAAATCCCATAGTTTTAATGGTTTCCAGCTCAAACTCCAGTCGTTCTTTTTTATCATCAGTTAACTCATCACCCGGATAACGTTTTTTGGCCCCTTCAAAAGTCAGGTGCTCCAGGTAGTCAGATTCCAGCTTAATGGGTAATACCTTGTCATATCCACCAAGCTTCTCATAGCGTTCTTCGCCAAACTCTTCAATTAATTTAGCTTCATCAAACTGCTCCCTGTACGATTCCAGCGAACCAAAATCCTCAGGAATATCAAAAGGCGGCATAATCGGGTTAGAGTCCAGCTTAAAGTATTCTACCTTCTCAGCTATCTCTGCTGTGTTGGCCAGCGCTTCGGGAACATCAGCAAAAAGTTCATTCATTTCTGCTGTGGTTTTAAACCACTCCTGCTTGGTATAGCGCATACGGGTTGGGTCGTCATAATCGCGTCCGGTACTTAAGCAGACTAGTACATCGTGAGCCTCTGCATCTTCGGGATTCATAAAATGTGAATCGTTGGTGGCGATAATTTTAACGCCCAGTTCAGCACTCAGGCGTCGTATTACTTTATTTACTCTTACCTGGTTCTCCCACACATCGGTTCTTAGGCGCGGATCGTTGTTTCGGTGGCGCATGATTTCCAGGTAGTAGTCCTCGCCAAACACATCTTTATACCATAAAATTGTTTCCCGCGCCTTGTCGATGTTACCGGCCATAATGTTCTGGGCTACTTCGCCTCCCAGACAAGCGCTGCTGACAATCACACCTTCGCTATATTGTTCCAGTAATTCCTTATCAATTCGCGGTTTGTAGTACATCCCTTCGGTGTGGGCAATAGACGTGAGCTTCAACAGGTTTTGATACCCTGTATAGTTTTTAGCCAGTAAAATGATGTGGTGACCTCCCGAATCGGTTTTATCGTCTTTTCGCAAGTGTCCTCTTTTGGCTACATAGGCCTCAACACCAATGATGGGTTTTATGTCAGCCTTGCTACATGCTACGTGAAATTCTTTGACACCAAACATGGAGCCATGATCGGTAATAGCTACAGCAGGCATACCATCTTCTTTGGCTTTGGCGGCAATATCGGCAGTTTTCGCTGCTCCGTCTAGTATCGAATACTGTGAGTGCACGTGCAGATGCACAAACGGTTGTGGATCGATGTTTTTCTTTGCTTCCTCCCACTTGCGCTCTTCCTCTTCAATCGATACTTCATCAAATGCAGAACTGACTTTGAATGATTCGTATTCAATGCCTGCCAGCTCAATGGTGGTTGGATTATTAAGTTTAAAGGCCTGTATTTGATCAGGCGACATATTCAGCAACTGCGTTGGCAGGCCATCCACCCTTATTAGCTCAAGAAAACAGCGTGAGGTAGCCTCCACATCGGCAGCTGCGTTATGTGCTTCGGCAAACGGCACGCCAAATAGTTTCAGGTGCAGTTCGGTTAGTGTTGGATTTTTGAGTTGTCCTTTTCGTTTTAGATCACAATATTCTTTACTGCCCGTCATGGTGTCCAGTGTTGGCGCGTTGACCAACACTTTCTCATCCATTTCACAGCGTAGCAGTTCGCATCCAACAATGTTGATGTCGAAGGATACATTGTGCCCAATCACAAACTTGGCTTGTTTGACGTCTTCAATGAAATCGAGTAAGGCCTCTTTTAACGGAATACCTTTCTCGTGAGCTATTTCTGTAGAGATACCATGGACCGCTACTACGTCTTCGGGGATGGTGTAGCCGTCGGGTGTGATAACATGGTTTTTGGCAAACAGAAAATTACCCTCTGTATCATGACACTGCCAGGCTAGTTGCACCATTCTTGGCCAATTGTCAAAGTCATCTAAGGGGGCTTTCCATTTTTTTGGTAAACCGGTTGTTTCGGTATCAAATATTAAAAACATCTCAGTATCAGAATTTTCTATTTCCTTGCTTATTCGTCTGGGTGGTTGGCGAAGTTAATGAATTAATAGGGGAATGCCGAAGGGAAACAAGTTAATGTGTTGTTAGTATTTAGCGCTTATCAAATCGGAAAAGTACCAGTTTTCAGATGGTTGTTACCGGCTAAAAATAAACGACTTGTATTAATATTTGAGCTCAAAATATTGGCAGATACATTAATTAGCTTTATCTTTGCAGCCGCAAAACGAGTTTTTGCAATTGTTTAATTTATAAAACGTAATACTATGCCTGTAAAAATTAGACTGGCACGTCACGGACGTAAAAGGTATGCTTACTACCACATTGTAGTAGCCGATAGCAGAGCGCCACGCGATGGTAAGTTCATTGAAAGAATTGGTTCTTACAACCCGAACACTAATCCTGCTACAATCAACTTAAACTTTGACAAAGCCCTTGAGTGGTTAGGAAAAGGTGCTCAACCAACAGACACTACCCGTGCGATTCTTTCGTACAAAGGTGTGATGATGAAGAAGCACTTACTGGATGGTGTTAAAAAAGGTGCTTTTGATGAGGCCGAAGCTGAAAAGCGTTACAACGCTTGGTTAGCTGAAAAAGAAGGAAAGATTCAGGCTAAAAAAGATCAATTAGCAGGTGCTAAAGCTGACGCTACTAAAGAGCGTTTAGAGCAGGAAGCTAAGATCAATAGCGAAAGAGCCGAAGCTCTGGCTGCTAAAAAAGCTGAATTAGCTGCTGAGGCAGAAGCTGCTGCTAAAGCTGCTGCTGCAGAGGCTGCTGGCGAAGAAGCAGAAGAAGCTGCTGAAGAAGGAGCAGAAGAAGCTCCGGAAGCTCCGGCTGCTGAGTAATTCAGACCGATCTTTTTCTAAAAATATAAAAGCCATCCGATAGGGTGGCTTTTGTTATTATATGGCTATTGATTGCGCAACAATATCAGGGACGACTTTAATTATGGCTGTTTTATTATCAGTACCTAAAGTCTTTTAAGTCGTTAATTGATCTAGAAAATTAATGAACCTGCAAATACCACCAGCCCACCTAAAATAAAGCCTGTGTGCACTTGTGCTGGCGTGTGTGCTTTAAGATACAAGCGTGCGGTACCCACCATTCCGGCAATAATAAGAGCCAAGGAGAATAGTATCCAAATATCCAGGCCGAAGCGGAAAGAAAGCGCCAGAAGCGCACCAGTTAATCCACCGATACCTATCATATGCATACTGATTTTCCAGAAGAGTGTGATAAGTAATGCTATGGCAATTGCAATGATAGTGGCCAGCATAAAGCTTTGAATAAAGCTTGGCACAACGGGTATGCGGCTTAAAAAGAAATAACCAAGACAATAGAAGAGGCCAGTGAATACCGTTGGAAGAATGCGTTCTTGCCGGTTCTTCATGTATATGCTTTTAATAACACCCAATAGCATAAATAGGGGCATCAGACTCAGCGGCAGTGCACAGGTGCTCAGAAATACAATCAGGTAAATGATTCTTTTATGATCGAGCGGAAGGTATGAGAAGTGACCACCAATATTGAAAATGAGGAACAATCCCAGTGTAGGAATGAGCATGGGATGAAATACGGTGGATACTATTTTTGAAAAGGTGCGCATTGGGTGTATTAAAAAGCCGGTGTTAACCGGCTGTTATTATAATTCTTTTCTTAATCGGGCCACGGGAATATTAAGTTGTTCCCGGTATTTGGCCACCGTTCGACGAGCAATGTTATATGATTTTTCTTTAAGAATGGCTGCCAGCTTATCGTCCGTTAGTGGTTTGCGTTTGTCTTCATTGGCAATGCATTCCTCAAGTATTTTTTTAATCTCCCTGGTACTTACTTCCTCGCCTGAATCAGTTTGCATACCTTCCGAGAAGAAATATTTCAACGGAAAAATCCCAAAGTGCGTTTGGATATATTTGCTGTTAGAAACCCTCGATATGGTCGAAATATCCAGATTAGTTCTTTCGGCAATATCCTTCAAAATCATTGGTTTCAGCTTGGTTTCATCGCCTTCTATAAAGTAATCGTGCTGATAATCGAGAATAGAGTTCATTACGGTCATTAGCGTATTCTGCCGTTGCTTGATGGCGTCGATAAACCACTTTGCTGAATCGAGCTTCTGTTTAACAAACATGACAGCGTCTTTCTTCTCCTGCGTCTGATTCTTTTTGTTGCTGCTGTAATCTTGCAGCATATCCGAGTAGGCATTGCTGATGCGCAGTTCAGGTACGTTTCTGTTATTGAGGCTCAACTGAAACTGTTCGTCCTCAATCTCCAGGATGAAATCCGGAATAATGTGCTGAACAGTTTTGGTCATTGGGTTGCTGTAGGAGCTGCCTGGTTTTGGGTTGAGTTTAAGTATCTCACCCAGTGCATCTTTTAGCTCATCCTCATCAATGTGTAGGCGTTTGGCTATCTTATCGTAGTGCTTTCGCGTAAACTCCTCGAAGTGATGCCTTAAAATCTGGTAGGCATTTTCTATGTCGGGGAAAGTACGGTCTTTACGTTGTATTTGTAAAATAAGGCATTCTTGCAGATCACGGGCAGCCACGCCAGCAGGGTCAAAATCCTGAACAATCTCCAGCACATCTAGGGCTTCGCGTTCGTCAACCTCTATATTTTGAGCAAAAGCCAAATCGTCAATTATCTCATCTACTTCTCTGCGCAGATAGCCATCTTCATCAACATTACCAATGATGTACTCCGCAATATTTCGTTGTCTGTCTGACAGAATACGCAGCCCAAGCTGGGCTATCAGATGCTCGTGAAAAGTAGCGCCTGTTGAAAAAGGGATATCTTCGTGTTTATCGTCCTTTGAAAAGTTACGTGACTGAAGCTTATAGGCTGGAATATCTTCGTTGTTGATGTATTCATCAATGGATAGCTCATCGCGTTCAATTTCCTGCTCAGGTGCATCCATTTCATCCTTATCCGGATCGGGTTGTTCGCGTTCCAGCTCCAGAATTGGGTTTTCTTCCAGCTCTTTTTTTATTCGCTGCTCCAGCTGAACTGTTGGAATTTCCAGCAGCTTTATCACCTGTATCTGAAGAGGTGATAGCTTTTGAAGTAGTTTTTGTTGTAAACTCTGTTTTAACATTCTTCTTGCTTCGTTCTTGTCATGCCTGCGTCGAGCGCACTGCTTACATCCCTTAATAGTGAGTTTCAACAAAATTAAGATTTATTCATCAAAACCTATATACGCACTCCGTTTTTTGATGAATAATAAAAAGAAATGCCGGATATCTGTCATATCCGGCATTTAATATCTTGAAAAACATGCGCTTCAATTAAAATTCAGCTGTTTTTGGTGTACGTGGGAATGGAATAACGTCGCGAATGTTGCCCATGCCCGTTACAAACAGCATCATGCGTTCGAAACCTAAACCAAAGCCACTGTGAACAACAGAACCAAAACGACGGGTGTCGAGGTACCACCACATTTCTTCGGCTGGTATGTCCATCTCCTGCATGCGTGTAACCAGCTTATCGTAGTCTTCCTCACGTTGCGAACCGCCAATGATTTCGCCAATTTGTGGGAATAATACATCCATCGCCCTCACTGTTTTGCCATCGTCATTTTGCTTCATGTAGAAAGCTTTAATGTCCTTTGGATAATCGGTCAGGATAACTGGCTTTTTGAAGTGTTTTTCAACAAGGTAACGCTCGTGCTCCGACTGAAGGTCGCTGCCAAAGCCATCAATTGGGTACTTGAATTTGCCTTTTTTGTTCGGCTTCGAGTTCTTTAGTATTTCAATGGCCTCGGTATATGGCAGACGGATGAAGTCGTTAGCCAATACAAACTGCAATTTTTCAATGAGCTCCATTGAGCGCTCGTCGGCCTTTTTGTTTTTCTCTTCTTCCTGAAGTCTTCTGCTTAAGAATTCCAGATCGTCCATGCAGTTATCCAATGCATATTTGATCAGGTATTTAAGAAATTCTTCAGCCAAATCCATGTTATCATCCAAATCGTAGAAGGCCATCTCTGGTTCAATCATCCAGAACTCCGCCAAGTGACGAGATGTATTGGAGTTTTCGGCACGGAAGGTTGGTCCAAAGGTGTAAATTTCACCCATGGCCAAGGCTGCCAGCTCACCTTCCAATTGACCTGATACTGTCAGGTTGGTGGCTTTACCAAAAAAGTCTTGTGAATAATCAATAGTACCTTCCTCTGTGCGCGGCATTTTATCGTAATCCAGCGTGGTTACTTTAAACATTTCACCGGCTCCTTCAGCATCTGAAGCAGTAATAATTGGGGTGTGAATATTAACAAATCCTTTCTTTGTATAGAATTCATGCACCGCAAAAATCATAGCATGACGAATGCGGGCGATGGCTCCAAAAGTATTGGTGCGGTAACGCAGGTGGGCATTCTCACGCAAGAATTCCAGCGTGTGTTTCTTTGGCTGAATCGGGTATTTTTCCGGATCACAATCTCCCATCACCTCAATTTCTTTAGCCATTATCTCTACCTTCTGGCCGCTACCGGTTGATTCAGTTATCTCACCATTGATAGAAACAGCTGCACCTGTTGTAATACGCTTAAGCAAAGCTTCATCAAAGTTAGGTACATCAACAACTATCTGAATATTATGAATGCATGATCCGTCATTTAGTGCAATGAAATTAACTTGTTTATTACCTCGCTTGGTTCTTACCCAACCTTTCACATTAGCTTGCTTACCAAATTCGGTACTTTTCAGCAGCTCCACAATTTTTGTTCGACGAATCTGTTCCATTTTTAATATCTATTTATATTCAGGTTTGCAAAATTAATGATTTGTTTTTATTGAGCGCTAAGTCACTGGTTAAATGCAAGTGAATTACACATTTTTCTGTCAGATTATATATAAAAAAAGGTGACTCATTGCGAATCACCTTTCCTTTGCCTGCATAAGCAGTTTATTTTTTTGTGAATCGCTCCATTTTATTGTCGTAATTAATATAGTAACGCCCCTTTTCGATACCAGCTACATTTACTTCTGAACCATAGCCCTTAAATACGATGCCTCCATATTCATCATAGATTTCGTATAATGTAGGAGAGGAGAAGCTGATCTTATCATCTACTTTATTGGGTGAGAAGGTTACTTCCGCCTGTGTTGAAATCGTTTTTGTTTCCTGCGAGTAACGAGGCTTATTACGATAGTCAACCTGCTTAATTCTGAATTTATTTTCACCAGTATGCTGACGCACATCAACACTGTAAGTGTTTGATTGGTTGGAACCATTGCCCTGAACTTCACCTACTTTTACCCACTTGTTCCAGCGGTATTGCTCAACAATGAAAGGTAATGCACCGGCTTCTTTTGTGGTCGTCCAGTTTAATTGGTTGTTGGAAACTGTCAGGTTAACAACCTCAAAAGTTGCTCGGGGATTAAGCACCTCAGGATTCAGTACCTTGGGTTCGCAGTCATCTTTAAATTTGATGCCCACAATAATGGCCTCGCCTAAGGTAAACTGAAATACTCCTAAATCAATCTCAAAGGCGCTTGAATTAATTTCGTCAGTTGTCGTTTGGCCGTTTACAGTTACTTCGTATACGCAGAACCCAACACCGGAAGCGGCAAATGGATTCTTTACATACAGGTTTTCACCCTGAAATGTGCCTCTAAGCTCAAGCTCACCAGCTTGAACATTAACCATGGTTAAAACCGTCGCAAAGAATAATAGAAATATCCGTTTCATTTAGGCTAGACTCAATTAGTTATTTTTGGGATACGCAATTTATAAAATTAGACCCACATAGCAAAAAAATCGCTCCGAACGATTCAAAAAATCCACGACCGGACGTATTTCTTTGATTAAAAATCATTTCTGAGGTGGTTCTACCCAATCTCCATGCTCTTTTATCAGGTTAATTAGTTCGTCAACGGCCTCTTCTTTTGAGAGGTTTCGTTTAATCAGTTCACGTTTTTTAAACAGGCTAACCGTATCAGGGCCGGAGCCAATGTAACCGTAGTCAGCATCAGCCATTTCGCCAACGCCATTCACCACACAGCCCATTACTGCCACTTTAAGGCCTTTAAGATGCGAGGTGCGTGCTTTTACCTGTCGTGTTGTTTCCTGCAGATCAAATAAGGTTCGGCCACAACCCGGGCATGAGATAAATTCGGTTTTGGTAAATCGTACCCTTGATGATTGTAAAATACCGAATGCCGTGTTAATGATTTCCTGATGTTTTATCTTCCCCAGATTATGTAAAAACAAACCATCGGCTAAGCCATCTAGAAATAAAATACCAGCATCGGCTGCTGATTTTATCTGAAAATCTTCATCGTTATCGTCCTCGTACTTATTGTTTAGCACCACAGGGTGTGTTAACTGTTGCTCAATCAGTTTAAAGATAAATGCTCTTTGCTCAACGGGCCGGTTGATGTGGGACGATTCAAGAAGAATAATTACTTGTGTGTTTTCACGCAGCTTATCCGTTATTTCATCGTTGAATTCAGGATAGGAGATAGATAAAAAGCTTGTTTTAGGGAGTTCCGGTGTATCGATAAATTCTTCAGCAGTCAATACCGGAATGGTATTATCTGAGGTATTAGCGGTTTTCCAGGCTTTGAACGGTATCAGGTATTTCTGATAATGGTTTTTGACATCATCAGGGCTTTCAATTACCAGATAGTCTGGTTTAAGGGCTTTTCCTGTTGAAAACTCGTCAACAGCCTCGCAAATAACCACAGGAACATTATCGCCACCCATATTGAGTACAGCATGTGTTTTTCGCCTGTTGTATTCAAACGGCGTGAAATACAGCTTGTCCGTTGAAGGTATTGGCTGATGGTTATTTCTGGCAGTGATGTGTTTAACCAGTTTTGTGGCAACCGGCACTTCTTTCTCAGGATCTTCGGTCAATGAAACACGGATGGTATCACCCAATCCGTCAACAAGCAATGCGCCCGAACCAACGGCCGATTTTATGCGTCCCTCATCCTCACTACCTGCTTCCGTAACGCCCAGGTGAAGGGGGTAATTCATATTCTCCTTCTTCATGGCTGATACCAATAACCTGACTGTATGCACCATGATGCGCGTATTGCTGGCTTTAATGCTTAGTACAATATCTCTAAACTCCAGCTCTTCACACATCCGCAGGTATTCCATGCAAGCCTCAACCATGCCTTGAGGGGTATCGCCGTAACGGCTCATAATGCGGTCAGAAAGGGAGCCATGATTGGTGCCTACTCGAATAGCAGTGCCATATTGTTTGCAAACATCCAAAAAGGCTGACAGCTTTGACTTGGCTACAGCCAGTTCTTCGTTGTATTGTTGGTTGGTATAGTCAAGATTGAACTTTTTAGCTCCGCCAGAGAAATTACCCGGATTGATACGGACCTTTTCTACATTGGATGCTGCTACCTTAGCAGCATTAGGATTGAAATGGATGTCAGCTACCAGCGGTGCCTCATAGCCTTTTTCACGTATGATGCGCTTCACTTGCTCAAGTGTGTGTGCCTCACTACGTCCCTGGGTGGTAATGCGCACAATGTCTGCCCCGGCATCCAATATGCTCATCACCTGTGTGGCTGTCGCTTCAGCGTCTAAGGAATTGGTGGTGGTCATCGACTGGATTTGAATAGGACTGTTGCCGCCAATGGTTTTAATACCAACTTTAACCGGACGCGTGGGGTTGCGGTGATAGTTAAATAAATCTTCGCAGTATAATGGCTCGTGTGACATCTGATTGTAAATTGATTCAATGATTAAATGCAAAAGTAAGCATTAATGTTTAGCGGGCTATGCACAATTATCAAAGTAAATGATGACTCGCATTTTTTAGGTCTTTATCCCGATTCATTTCTTTATCGTACTTTTGAGATATTAAATCAATCAGTATGTCAATTGTTGTAAAAAACGTTGTTAAGGAATTTGGGCAACAGAAAGCTCTTAAAGATGTTTCATTCTCCATATCTTCAGGTGAGATAGTTGGTTTCCTTGGACCTAATGGTGCAGGCAAATCGACGATGATGAAGATAATCTCAGGTTTGTTGCCGCAGTCGGCCGGAGAAGTTGAGGTGTGTGGCATTAGTAACACCGATTACAATGAGGTATTTCGTCGGAAGATTGGTTATTTGCCGGAGCATAATCCCCTGTATCTGGATATGTATGTGAATGAATACCTTTTGATGGTGGCTGAACTATACAAGCTGGGTAATAAACGAGCACATGTTGATGAAATGATTGAACTGACTGGTTTAGGATTAGAACAGCATAAGAAGATTGGTGTTTTATCGAAAGGGTATCGGCAACGTGTAGGACTGGCGCAAGCGCTGATTCATGATCCCGAAGTGCTCATACTCGACGAGCCAACCACAGGGCTTGATCCCAACCAGATTCTGGAAATACGTAACCTGGTAAGAACTGTAGGGCAGGAGAAGACGGTGATGCTGAGTACCCATATTATGCAGGAGGTGGAAGCTATTTGTGAGCGCGTAATAATTTTAAACCGGGGCGAATTGCTTATCGACCATCCTTCCACCGACCTGTCTCGATTAGAGGCTGGTAATAGCTCAACGGTGTTTGTTGAGTTTGATCGTCAACCTGTATTGGAAGAACTTCAAGGTATTGTTGGTGCAGGAGAAATCAAAAACGTATCGGGATACGGCTATGAAATTAATGCCCAAGCCGATATCCGTAAGGCTGTTTTTGACTTTGCGGTGGCACAGGGATTAATCATACTGACCTTGACCCGACAAGAGCGGAACCTGGAGAGTGTGTTTCACGGATTGACCAAAGAATAGCATCTGACACCTAAGGTGCCAACTGCCGGATAATCCAGCTGTTAGCCTCTAAGTGGTACTGAAAGCGATCATGCATCCGATTGGCCTTACCTTGCCAGAACTCGATGCTGATGGGCTCAAGTATGTAACCGCCCCAATGCGCTGGACGCGGTATGCTTTGATCTTCATACTGTTTCTTCAGTTGCTCAAATTTATTGGTTAATTGCTGACTGTCTTCAACCACCTGACTTTGGTTTGAAGCCCATGCGCCCAACTGGCTTTCACGCGGGCGCGACTGGAAATATTCATCCGATTTTAGCGAGGGTACTTTTTTAATGGTGCCACGTATGCGCACCTGACGTTCCAGTTCGGGCCAGAAAAAGTTAAGGGCAGCCTTATTTGTTACAGAAAGTTCCTGTCCCTTCTTACTGTTGTAATTGGTGAAAAAAACGAAACCATCCGTTTGTACGTCCTTTAATAACACAATGCGGCAATTGGGCATCAAATCCTCATCTACCGTTGCCAGTGTTACTGCCGTAGGTTCGTTACATTTAGCCTTCAAGGCTTCCTGTAACCAATCATTAAATTGCTGAAAGGGTGAGGTTTTCAGGTTCTCTTTGTGGAGGTTTCCCTTGGTGTATTCTTTACGTATATCTGCCAGTTTGTTCATTGTTCCGTTCTCATTTTAAATTCAGAACAAGAAATGGTCACTATTGTTTACACAAAAAAGAGGCCTTAACTGAGCAAACTTTTTAACGAGCTTTGTGTTTAAGGTTTCTAAACTATCAATTAACAGACAGAATCTATCTTTATGAAGATATATACAAAAACCGGAGACAGAGGACAAACAGATTTGCTGGGTGGCGTGCGTGTTGCCAAAGATGATATCAGGGTGGATGCCTACGGAACTTTTGATGAGGTCAACTCTTTTATTGGGTTGCTTCGTGCTAAGCTCGATCCTAAACACGCATGGCAGGATAAGCTGCATCATTTACAGGTTGAGTTGATGAATACCATGAGTCATCTGGCAACTCCTGCCGAATTGAAGGAAAAGAATACCATGCCCTTGCCCGATGGGATGGATAAATTCTGTGAAGAATGGATTGATGAAATTGAAGCTGGACTAAGCAGCCGATCGGATCATTTTATACTGCCAGGTGGCAATGAAGTATCGGCATTATGCCATGTAGTGCGTTCGCAGTTGCGCAAGGGTGAACGTAAACTCACCACTCTGCATCGGGTTCATCCCGTTGAGCGTTCGATTCTGTTGTTTATTAATCGTTTGTCCGATTTGTTTTTCAGTTTGTCACGAGCGGCTATGGAAGAAGCTCATTTAACTGAAGAGCGCTGGAAAGCTTTTTTGTACAACCGGGGGAAGTGATGGATGGGATATAGCTGTTAGCTTTTTTTCTACCTTTGCAGCAAAAGTATTTCAATGATTGAGAAACATACCTGTCGTCAGATTGGCGTTATTGTTAAAACACACGGCATTGCCGGAGAAGTGGTGCTGCGATTGTTTAATGAATTTTCCATTGATGATGTGGATGTGGAGTTTCTTTACCTTGAACTGGATGGTGGTTTAGTGCCTTTTTATCTGGAGGAGGCACGTGAGAAAAATCAAACCGATGTATTGGCAAAGCTAGAGCAGCTGAAAGATGATCAACAGGCTTTAAAGGTGATTGATGCACCGGTTTATGTCGAGAAACAGGGAGAAGAGGCTGTTGAAGAAGCACCTTTTTCGGCCTATCAGCTGGTGGGTTACGAAGCCCAGGCTGCAGGTCATGGGTATATCGGCGAGATTGTGGCCATCCGTGAGATCTCGAAAAATCCGTTGTTTGAGCTGGATAATGATGGCGAAGAGGTGCTGATTCCGATAGTTGACCATTTTATTGTCTCTATTGATGATGAGCAGCGACTGGTCATTTTTGATTTGCCCGAAGGATTAATATAGCCAACAGCTGCATAAAGCTAGCTGTCGGCAGATTCTCTAAATGCCTGAGTTCAAAATTTAGTTCAAACTCAGGTTAAAAGTCTTTTCCTTCATATTGAGAGATGGTTTTGCGCCATGCCGGCAGCAGCTCCAGTCCTTCTTCGGTGGTTTTGTTGAAGCCAACCATTACTGAGCTACATGTGGCCTTAACGGTTTGTGTGGCGTTGCATACCACCTGTTGTTCCATCTTTAAGCTTTTAGTTCCCAAGCCAACAATGGCAGTTTTAACTTCTATGGTGTCTTTCAGGTAGATGGGGGTGAGAAAATCAGTGTTGATGTTCACTACAATTAGCGTTTCATCACTGGCAAATATGGTTTTCCCCAATACCTCGGTCATATAATACATACGGCCGAGATCAAAATATTCCTGAATGATGGTGTTATTCACATGGCCTAAGCCATCTATGTCGTTAAACCGGATTTGGACCGGTGTGCTGTGGTTGAATGTTGTTTCCTTCATGTAACTATAACTTATAGCCAACAACTTTGTTTACTCCCTTATGATTGTAACCTGCCCATCCTTAGTTAATTTGATAATGCTCGATGGTGCCGGATTTTTCATTTCGTCTTGTCTGAACTTAACGATGTAATCAACTCCTGCCTTTATTGCTTCATTCACTTGAGCAAAATTCTCAGGTGATGGCTCGCCGTTCGAATTGGCAGATGTTGATACAATAGGCTTTTTAAAACGGGCACACAACTCTTTCGAAAACTGTTCCTCAGTGATGCGGATGCCCACACTGCCATCGGCTGCCAGAATATTAGGTGCCAGATTTTTGGCATCATCATAGATAATTGTTAACGGCTTAGTAGTGAGTTCGGCCATATCGTAAGCTACCTCAGGTATGTCATTCG
This sequence comes from Carboxylicivirga mesophila, assembly GCF_018271975.1. Taxonomy (GTDB): domain Bacteria; phylum Bacteroidota; class Bacteroidia; order Bacteroidales; family Marinilabiliaceae; genus Carboxylicivirga; species Carboxylicivirga mesophila. The sequence goes on along the minus strand of NZ_JAGUCN010000003.1, from coordinate 155,068 downwards.
CGTAGCCGGCCAGCTTGGCTGTATTGTCAAGCAAAACCAGCATGCCTTTAGAGTTGTCGCGCTGCTTTAGTTCATAGACACGTCTTACTGCGTCGGCGTTAGTCGCATCGCAGCCTATGCCCCAAATAGTATCTGTTGGATACAGGATGATGCCGCCATTGCGCAACACCTCAAGGGCTTGTTTTAAATCGTCGTGCATGTTAGTTTGTTTTTTTACGAAGATAGAAAAAGACGATTGAAGATGACAATGGATTGCCGGATTTTAGAATTGATTGGTTTGTCAGGGGCTTCCCCTAAAAGTAATCACTTGAAGACGCTTCTAATGCAAAAAAAAACCTGACAGGATGCCAAATCCCATCAGGTTGCTATCTTATACGCTAAGCATTTAAACTATAAACTCTTCAGCTAAGCAAGCTGTCAATCATCTTTAGTCTATAAGTCTAGCCTCTATTAGTCTGTAATTAAACCGCTACATTATTTTCGCGCAGTGCATCGTTTAATGAGGTCTTTTTATCGGTCGATTCTTTACGCTTACCAATAATCAAGGCTGCAGGCACCTGGTATTCACCGGCAGGGAATTTCTTGGTGATGCTACCTGGTATCACCACCGAGCGCGGAGGTACATAGCCTTTGTATTCCTTGGGCTCGTTGCCGCTTACGTCAATAATTTTGGTTGATGCTGTTAATACCACGTTGGCCCCCAAAACGGCTTCTTTACCAACATGCACGCCTTCAACCACAATACAACGCGAACCAACAAAGGCATCGTCTTCGATAATTACAGGAGCAGCTTGTACTGGTTCTAATACACCACCAATACCAACACCACCGCTCAGGTGAACGTTTTTACCAATTTGTGCACAGCTACCTACTGTGGCCCAGGTATCCACCATGGTTCCTGATCCTACATAGGCCCCAATGTTCACATACGATGGCATCATAACCACGCCCGATTCTAAGAAGGCGCCATAGCGTGCCACAGCATGCGGTACAACGCGTACGCCCTGTGAAGCGTAATCTTTCTTAAGCGCAATTTTATCATGGAATTCAAATGGACCCACCTCAATGGTTTCCATCTGCTGAGTTGGAAAATAAAGAATAACAGCTTTCTTCACCCATTCATTTACAATCCATTCGTCTCCCTGTGGTTCTGCCACACGAATTTCTCCTTTATCCAGTTGTTCAATTACTGTTTTGATGGCTTCAACGGTTGCCGGGTTATTTAGCATCGACCTGTCTTCCCAGGCTTTTTCAATGATACTCTTCAAATCGCTCATTTACTTCTGATTTTTATGTTTGATGGCAAAAATAGTTCTTAATTATAAGACTTCACTATAAAAAACTGATAAGCAATTTTGTTTTAACTAATTAGTATTTACCTGTTAAAAGCTGTTAATTATATCTCCGTTTGTTGAAAAAATAACACGCTACTTCCTAACTTGTTTTATCTTAACCTTGCCTAATCTCTGTATATGAAGAAAATCTGTTTATTAGTGGTCTTTTTTAGTTGTGTGAGTGCCTTATCTGCTCAAACCAGGCAAGTGTGGTTGCACGGTAAAGTGATGACACAGGGTGATAAACGCAATATACCACTTGCCCAGGTGGCCAGCTTTAAAAAAATGAATGTATTTGCGGCTGATTCAGCGGGTGAGTTTAAGGTGATACTAGATGCCAATGACAGCATAAAAGTATTCGCTTTGGGCTTCGAGGCCCGCACGTTTTATCTGGATAGTCTCCATATTGACCCCGATTTAATGTATCTGTTCCCCCTTAAGGCTACTTCTTACCAGATTCAGCAGGTGGATGTTAATTCGAACAAGCATTATATGGATTATCAGGATAAGCTGAAGATGATGAGGAGTAAGCAGATGGAAATGGATCTGGTGTTGCCGGCTGATATTGAACTTGGCCGACAACCAGATGTCCCTGTGGATATTCTGCCTACCTACAGGCGTAATCCACCTGTGTTAGCTGCTTTTTTGCAGCCTGCAAATGTCATCTATTACTATACATCTAAAACAGAGAAGCAAAAGCGAAAAATGATGAAGTTGCTGAAGTATGAAAAGCAGCGGCAGATGATGACGATAGAGATGTTAAGTGAAGTGAGTGGGTATAAGGGAACTGAATTGGATGAGTTTATTATGTATTGTAATGAACACATTAAGTTCAGTGAAATGGATACACCACTTAGTATCAAATATAAGGTGGTTGATTTGTTGGAGGAATATAAAAAAGATGAATAGGATGCGCGCACTGATAACGATATTGGTTTTAATGACTGCTCAACGGCTAATGGCTCAAAATGATGATGATCACCGTGTTATTATGGTAGGCAAGGTTGTAAAAAGCGACAGTACCACAGCGGTGCCATTTGCCTTTGTGGCCAACAGTCATACAGGTTATGGTAAGGAAACCAATGAAAGTGGAGTGTTTAAGTTAACTACCATGGCTACAGATACCCTGTTTTTTAGGTGTTTGGGTTATCAGGATACCATGCTTGTTGTTAAGGATGAAATGCTTAGTGATACGTTGCTTTGGGTAGTCAATGAAAAAAGCTACGAACTCGGGTCCGTTGATGTGCTGATGTTTAAGTCCTATGCTTCGTTCAGGCACATGGTGGCCAATATGGATATGATGCCCGATAACCGCTATCACATGCCTATTAGTGTTAATGTAATGGCTGTTAAGAAGGCTATTCGCGAAAAGGATAAACGGTTTGGGCCTGGTATAGCGTTTGGTGGGGGCAGTGCTACCCGAAAAGAAAAAAAGTACGCAGCTTTTTCGGCCAATGAAAAGCGTTATGAACGATTCAGAGAGATGACTTCCAGGGAAAATATGCAATACCTGACAAAGTTGGATGGCGCCGACCTGGATTCGTTTATGGTATTTCTACGGACTAAGCATAAAATCAATCCTGATCTTAGCGATTATAAAATGATGGAGGCCATTAATCTGGTGTTTGAAGAGTTTCTGGCTCTCAATTCGGATAGCCTTAAAGTTGGAAATAATGACATATATCACCCTTGAAATTGAACTTACACTTTGGTGTGAATTTTGAATGATGAATCAAGGCTTGCAAGTATCACATAATAAGGCTTTAGGAATCGGACGTGCGGGTCTTTAATTGAACGAAGAATTTCGACCCATGACTTATTATATAGTAAGGGGTGCAAATAGTAAGCTTATTAGGCTTCGAAAATACGAATTGTAAAAAAAAACGATATTTTTTTGACTATTTCTTTGGCGTTATAAAAATCAATCCTACATTTGCTAGCGTAAAAAGCAACAACGGTGTTCTGGGTAAAACCGAAATGCCAATATTTTTTAAAGAGACAATTTCAAGATGAAATTCAATTTATCACTCATTCTCAACATTATTATTATTCTCGTGGTCATTATTATTAGAACCTAGAGGAGTGAGAATGCTATGTAGATAAACAAACGAATATAAGTTACTAAGAGCTTTTCTCACACATACGGGAAAAGCTCTTTTTTTTGATACAAACGGAAACGATACAATGAAAATAACACTTAGAAGCGCAACATCAACACAGGGCAGGCGTATGGCCGGAGCCAGAAGCTTATGGCGTGCCAATGGCATGAAGGAGCAGCACTTTGGTAAGCCGGTTATTGCTGTGGTTAACTCCTTTACCCAGTTTGTACCAGGTCATGTTCACTTACACGATATTGGGCAAATGGTAAAGCAGCGTATCGAAGCCAACGGATGCTTTGCTGCTGAGTTTAACACCATTGCCATTGATGATGGTATCGCTATGGGGCATGATGGGATGTTGTATTCGTTACCATCACGAGATATCATTGCGGATAGTGTTGAATACATGGCCAATGCGCATAAGGTGGATGCCATGGTTTGTATCAGTAACTGCGATAAGATTACGCCTGGTATGCTAATGGCAGCTATGCGTTTAAATATCCCAACCGTATTCGTTTCGGGTGGTCCGATGGAAGCCGGAAAGGCCGGAGGCAAGGCGTTAGATCTGGTGGATGCCATGGTAATGGCGGCCGATGATACAGTGTCGGATGCTGAAGTAGAGGAGGTGGAACGCAATGCGTGCCCAACCTGTGGGTCATGTTCAGGCATGTTCACTGCCAACTCAATGAATTGTTTAAATGAAGCAATAGGTTTGGCTTTGCCCGGAAATGGTACCATCGTTGCCACGCATGTTAATCGTAAGCGCTTGTTTGAAAAAGCTGCCGATCTGATAGTGGACATCACCAATCGCTATTATGGCGAAGGGGATGAGTCGGTTCTGCCACGTTCAATAGCCACTTATAAGGCCTTTGAAAATGCCATGACACTGGATATTGCCATGGGTGGGTCTACCAATACGGTTTTGCATATTCTGGCCATAGCTCACGAGGCAGGTGTCAACTTTACTATGGATGATATAGACCGTTTATCACGCACTACACCTGTTTTGTGTAAGGTCGCTCCTAACTCGCACTACCACATTGAGGATGTGAATCGTGCAGGTGGTATCATGGCGATATTAGCTGAGCTGAACCGTGGTGGCTTATTGCATACCGATGTGAGTCGTGTTGACTTCCCAAGTCTGAAAGAAGCTTTAACAGCTTATGATGTGATGGGTGACTCAGTATCGGACGAGGCAAAGGATGTTTATTCAAGTGCACCTGCAGGCATGTTCAATTTAACCATGGGCTCGCAGAAAACACAGTACGCACAACTGGATTTGGACCGTGAAAAAGGCTGTATCCGCAGTGTGGAAGGCGCTTACTTCAAAGATGGTGGTTTAGCCGTATTGTTTGGGAACCTGGCTGAGAAGGGGTGCATCGTCAAAACTGCCGGCGTAGATGAGTCCATCTTCACTTTCAAAGGAACAGCACGAGTATATGAGTCGCAGGATGATGCCTGTGAAGGTATTCTTTCGGATGAGGTGAAGGCTGGTGATGTGGTGATTATCCGCTACGAGGGGCCAAAAGGCGGTCCGGGCATGCAGGAAATGTTATACCCCACCTCTTACCTGAAGTCGAAGCACCTGGGTAAAGCTTGTGCCTTATTAACTGATGGTCGTTTCTCTGGTGGAACATCAGGCCTGTCAATTGGCCATGCATCGCCGGAAGCTGCTGGTGGAGGTAATATTGCATTGGTCCAAAACGGAGATCCTATTTTAATTGATATTCCAAACCGAAAGATAGAATTACAGATAAGTGATGAAGCGCTGTCTCAGCGTAGAGCAGCCGAAGAAGCAAAGGGCGACAAGGCTTTTAAACCAGCCAATCGCCAGCGAAACATATCAAAAGCCCTTAGAGCCTATGCCAGTTTGGTAAGTGCTGCTGATAAGGGAGCAGTAAGACTGATTGACTAAAACATTAACAGGGATAGCTATTAGCAAGTAACTATCAGCCATAAGCTAAATATTATGGAAACACAAACGCAAACATCAACCATGGAAGCCAAAGAAATGAAAAAGAAACGGATGAGTGGCTCCGAAGCCGTAATGCAATCTTTGTTGCATGAGGGAGTAGATTTATTATTCGGATATCCGGGTGGGGCGATTATGCCAGTGTACGACGCACTATACCACTATCAGGATAAGTTGAACCACATTCTAACACGTCATGAGCAGGGAGCTGTTCATGCGGCTCAGGGCTATGCGCGAGTCACTGGCAAAGTTGGCGTTTGCTTTGTTACAAGTGGACCGGGTGCAACCAATGCCGTTACCGGTATTGCTGATGCCATGGTGGATTCAACACCTCTTGTTGTCATCAGTGGTCAGGTTGCTTCACCGTTATTAGGCACCGATGCTTTTCAGGAAACTGATGTAGTAGGTATCACGCAGCCTATTACCAAATGGAATTACCAGGTGAAAAGGGCGGAAGAGATTCCGGAGGCCATAGCCAAAGCTTTTTATATCGCGCGAACAGGTCGTCCCGGGCCAGTGTTGATTGACATCACTAAAGATGCACAGTTTGCGCAATTCGACTTTGAATACAAGCCGGTTAATAAGGTACGCAGCTATAAGCCACGAACAGCCGTTAAGCTTGATAAGGTTGCTGAAGCGGTTCGGTTAATTAACCTGGCTAAAAAACCTTTGGCACTGGTAGGACAAGGAGTAGTGCTTGGTGGTGCTGAAAACGAACTGATGGAGTTTTTGCAAAAAACAGGTATGCCTGCTGCCTGGACACTTCTGGGATTATCAGCTATGCCATCCGATTTTGAACAGAACGTTGGAATGCTTGGTATGCATGGTAATTACGGGCCCAATGTTAAAACCAATGAGGCAGACCTGATAGTGGCTATCGGCATGCGCTTCGATGACCGTGTAACAGGTAACGTGCAGAAGTATGCCAATAATGCCAAAGTGGTGCATCTGGAGATAGATCCTGCAGAAATCAATAAAATCATATATGCCGATGTGCCGGTTTTGGGTGATGTGAAAGAATCATTACCCATGTTAACCGATATGGTATCAAAGAATAATCATGAGGCCTGGTTGAGTGAGTTTAAGGCTTGTGATAAAATTGAAACACAAAAAATTATACAACCAGAGCTTTTCCCTGCCAAGGAAGGCTTAACCATGGGAGAAGTGATAAGGCGCGTGACCGAGCAATACAGTGACGATGCTATCATGGTAACTGATGTGGGGCAGCACCAGATGATGGCATCACGCTACTTCAAGTTTAAACAAACCAGGAGTGTAGTAACATCAGGCGGGCTTGGTACAATGGGATTTGGTTTGCCAGCTGCTATGGGTGCTAAACTTGGTCAACCAGAACGCCCGGTATGTTTGTTTGTTGGTGATGGTGGATTTCAGATGACTATACAAGAGCTGGGAACCATCTTTCAAACACAGGCTGATGTGAAAATCATCTTACTGAATAATAACTTCCTGGGAATGGTTCGTCAGTGGCAGGAGTTGTTTTTTGACAGACGCTACGCATCAACCGAATTGATTAATCCCGATTTCCAGGTGATTGCCAAAGGGTATGGCATAGCTACCGAAAAAGTAACCGAACGTGATGATTTGGATGCTGCCGTAAACCGTATGGCTGAGCACAAGGGAGCCTATTTATTGGAAGTGGTGGTTGAGAAAGAAGGTAACGTGTTCCCAATGGTACCAACGGGCGCTTCAGTTTCAGATATTCGCCTTGAGTAGTACCAAATTAACAGATTACCAAATCGACAATTCAACATTTAAAGAAGATGAAACAAGAATTCACATTATCAATATATTCTGAAAACCACGTCGGCCTTCTAAACCAGGTGACAACCGTGTTTACACGTCGTCATATTAATATCGAGAGTCTGACCACTTCAGAATCGGCCATCCCAGGCATTCATAAATTTACCATTGTGGTATTTACATCACGTGAGCAGGTAAACAAGCTGATGTTGCAAATTGAAAAACGCATTGATGTTATTAAAGCCTATGTATTTACGGCCGATGAAATTGTGCATCAGGAAGTGGCATTGTATAAAGTAAAAACGGAGTCTTTACTCAATGGAAATGAAATAGAGCGTCTGGTTCGCCAGTATGGTGCGCGTATTCTGGAGGTGACCAAAGAATATACGGTTATCGAAAAGACCGGACATAAGCGCGAAACGCAGGAGTTGTTTGAAAAGCTTGACCATTTTGGTGTTCAGCAATTCGTTCGTTCAGGTCGCATTGCAGTAACCAAACTCAAAGAAGAGTTGCTCTCTAACTACCTGAAAAAACTCGAAAAAGAGAAAAGTCTTTTGGATTAGGCAGAAGTCAGAGGTTGAAAGGCAGAAGAAAATTAAAAAGCTGATAGCAGTCAACTATTAGCCAATAGCTTAAAATACAAACATTAATCAAATAATATCATGGCAAAAATTAATTTTGGAGGCGTTGAAGAAAACGTTGTAATGAGGGAAGAATTCCCATTGGAAAAAGCACGTGAAGTTTTAAAAAACGAAACGATTGCTGTAATTGGTTACGGTGTGCAAGGTCCAGGGCAATCCCTCAACCTGAAAGACAACGGTTTTAACGTGATTGTTGGTCAGCGCAAGGAATCAAAAACATGGGATAAAGCAATTGCTGATGGTTGGGTTCCTGGTGAAACTCTTTTCGAAATTGAGGAGGCGCTTGAAAAAGCAACAATTATCCAATACTTGCTGTCTGACGCGGGTCAGATTCAGATGTGGGACACTGTGAAAAAGTACTTAACACCTGGTAAAGCGCTTTATTTCTCACACGGATTCGGAATTACTTACAAAGACCGCACAGGTATTGTACCTCCTGCTGATGTGGATGTTATCCTTGTTGCACCAAAGGGATCAGGTACTTCATTGCGTCGTATGTTCCTGGAAGGACGTGGCCTGAACTCTTCATATGCCATCTTCCAGGATGCTACCGGTAGAGCCAAAGACCGTGTTATTGCATTAGGTATCGGGGTTGGTTCAGGTTATTTGTTTGAGACTGATTTCAAACGCGAAGTATACTCTGACTTAACAGGTGAGCGTGGTACTTTGATGGGATGTATCCAGGGTATTTTTGCTGCTCAGTATGAGGTGTTACGTGCCAATGGACACACACCTTCAGAGGCCTTCAACGAAACAGTTGAGGAATTAACTCAGAGCTTGATGCCGTTAGTAGCTGAAAACGGTATGGATTGGATGTATGCCAATACATCAACCACTGCTCAGCGTGGTGCCTTGGATTGGTGGAAGCCTTTCCGTGATGCGACTAAACCAGTGTTTGAGAAGTTGTATTCCGAAGTAGCTGCCGGTAACGAGGCGCAACGCTCAATCGACTCTAACAGCCAGGCCGATTACCGCCCTAAGTTAGAGGCTGAATTGAAAGAGTTACGTGATTCAGAAATGTGGCAGGCAGGTGCTGCTGTTCGTAAGTTGAGACCAGAAAACCAATAATATGCAAGCTGTCGGGATTATCTGATTGTAGATAATCCCGACAGCTTAATTCTTTTGTGATATGTAAATGGCTAGCAGCTATTGCTGATAGCTGTTTTGTCGCAGACAAAACAAAATCCGAAGGGGATAGGAATTCGGAAAACACATAAAACATTAATCATGGATAATAAAGTTTATATATTCGATACCACTTTAAGAGACGGCGAGCAAGTGCCGGGATGCCAGTTAAACACTATTGAAAAGATAGAAGTAGCCCGTCAGCTCGAGAAGCTCGGCGTGGATGTGATTGAAGCTGGATTCCCCATTTCGAGCCCCGGAGATTTTAATTCGGTGGTCGAGATTTCTAAGGCTGTTCAGAATCCAACTATCTGTGCCTTAACGCGTGCTGTCAAAAAGGACATCGAAGTGGCTGCCGATGCTTTGAAGTTTGCCAAGCGAGGTCGTATCCATACGGGTATTGGTACATCACCTTATCACATTAAATACAAATTAAATTCTAACGAAGATGAGATTGTAGAACGTGCAGTGGAAGCTGTTAAATACGCCAAGCGATTTGTTGAAGACGTAGAATTCTATGCCGAAGATGCCGGTCGTTCAGATAATGAGTACCTGGCTCGTGTGGTTGAAGCTGTTATTGCTGCTGGTGCCACGGTGATTAATATACCGGATACAACCGGCTACTGTTTGCCATCAGAATACGGCGCTAAAATTGCCTATCTGGTGAATAATGTGCCTAATGTGGATAAAGCAATTCTATCGACACACTGTCACAATGACTTGGGAATGGCTACTGCCAATACATTAGCAGGTGTTGTTAACGGGGCCCGCCAGGTGGAGGTAACCATTAACGGATTAGGTGAACGAGCTGGTAATACTTCATTAGAGGAAGTGGTGATGGCCATGAAATCGCATCACGACCTGGACTATAGAACAGGCATAGATACTAAGCAAATCATGAAAACCAGCCGATTGGTTTCTACCTTGATGCGTATGCCGGTTCAGGCCAACAAAGCCATTGTAGGCCGTAATGCATTTGCTCACTCATCAGGTATCCACCAGGATGGCGTGTTGAAAAACCGTGAGAACTACGAGATCATCGATCCGGCTGAGGTAGGTGTTAAAGAGTCGAGCATTGTTTTGACTGCACGCAGTGGTCGGGCTGCCCTGAAGCACCGTTTGCATGTATTAGGATATGAATTTGAAGGCCCGGAGCTGGACGAAATCTATCAGCAGTTCCTTGATTTGGCAGATAAGAAGAAGGACGTGGCTGATGAGGACTTAGAGGCATTGGCTGGTACTGAAAAAGAGAAACAGGATCGCTCAATAAAATTAGAGTCATTACAGGTGATTTCAGGAAGTTCAACCATTCCGACTGCTACCGTTGCTGTTAGCTTTAGTGGTGATGTGTTTACCGAAACAGCTTCAGGTAACGGTCCAATTGATGCTGCCTTTACTGCTGTAAAAGCCCTGGTGAAACGTAAGGTGCATCTGGAAGAATTCCTGATTCAGGCTATAACGCGTGGTAGTGATGACTTAGGTAAAGTGCATGTGCAGGTTGAGCACAAAGGACATACTTATTATGGTTTCGCTGCTAATGTAGATATCATAACAGCCTCGGTTGAAGCGTTTTTAGATGCCATCTCAAAAATCGGATAATAAGAGATTAGTCAGTAGTTAATAGGCAGAAGGCAGAAGAGGTCGTCAAGTGCCTGAAAAATAAGCTAACGGCTCATGGCCAGCAGCTAATAGCTAAAAAAATATGGGAAAAACATTATTTGATAAAATATGGGACAGTCACGTTGTCAAAACGATTGACGACGGACCTAATGTTCTTTATATCGACCGTCACTTCATCCATGAGGTAACGAGTCCGCAGGCTTTTGGTGGTATAAAGGCCAGAGGAGGAAAAGTAGCACGTCCATCGCAGGTGATTGCTACACCCGACCACAACATTCCTACGGTTAATCAGCATTTAACCATCCAAGATGAGCTATCGCGTCATCAGGTGGAAACACTGAAGAAAAACTGTGAGGAGAATGGCATTACCATGTATGGATTGAATCATCCTTATAATGGCATTGTACATGTGGTAGGTCCTGAGTTGGGTATAACCCAGCCGGGTATGACCATTGTTTGTGGTGATAGCCATACATCTACACACGGTGCATTTGGTAGCATTGCATTTGGTATCGGAACCAGTGAAGTAGAGATGGCTTTGGCAACACAATGTATTATGCAGCCTAAGCCAAAGAGCATGCGCATTAACATTGAAGGCGAGCTGGGCAAAGGAGTGACATCAAAAGACATCATCCTTTACATCATCTCTAAGTTATCAACAGGTGGTGGAACCGGCTATTTTGTTGAGTTTGCAGGTTCAGCTATTCGTAGCTTGTCGATGGAAGCCCGCATGACTGTTTGTAACATGAGTATTGAAATGGGGGCTCGTGGTGGAATGATTGCACCCGATGAAACCACTTTTGAATACATCAAAGGACGCGAACAGGCGCCTAAGGGTGAAGCATGGGATAAGGCAGTGGCTTATTGGAAATCCCTGGTGACTGATGCAGACGCTAAGTTCGATAAGGAATTGACATTTGATGGCGCCGATATTGAGCCGATGATTACCTATGGCACTAACCCAGGCATGGGCGCCAAGGTGTGTGAGAATATTCCTACGCTGGAGTCCATTGAAGATAGCTCACAGGGTTCTTTCCAGAAGTCGATGGAGTACATGGGCTTTGCAGCCGGTGATAAACTGGAAGGCAAGCAGGTGGATTATGTTTTTGTTGGTAGTTGTACTAACGGACGTATCGAAGATTTACGAGCTTTTTGTGAAGCTGTAAAGGGTAAGCAAAAAGCCGAAAGTGTTACTGCATGGATTGTGCCGGGAAGTAAGCAGGTTGAGAAGCAAGCCATTGAAGAGGGTTTAAAGGAGCAGTTGGAAGCTGCTGGTTTTGAATTGCGTCAGCCTGGTTGTTCAGCTTGTCTGGCGATGAACGATGATAAGATTCCGGCAGGTAAGTATGCGGTGGCTACATCGAACCGCAACTTCGAAGGCCGTCAGGGACCTGGCTCGCGTACCATGCTGGCTAGTCCGTTAACTGCCGCTGCTGCTGCAGTAACGGGTGTTGTAACTGATCCACGTACCATCTTTAACTTATAATCAGGAGGAAGAAATATGCCAATAGATAAATTTGTAACAGTGCAGACTTCGTTTGTGCCAATGCCAATCGAAAATGTGGATACAGACCAGATTATACCGGCCCGATTCCTGAAGGCAACTACCAAAGATGGTTTTGGTGATAACCTGTTTTACGATTGGAGATATGAGAAAGATGGTTCACCAAAAGCAGATTTTGTATTAAATAATCCTGCCTACTCAGGTACTGTATTGGTAGCGGGTAAAAACTTTGGAAGTGGCTCCAGTCGTGAGCATGCGGCCTGGGCAATTGCCGGCTATGGATTTAAAGCGGTTGTTTCCAGTTTCTTCGCCGATATCTTCAGAGGTAACTCTTTAAATAATGGGGTGTTGCCTGTTCAGGTGTCTGAAGCATTCTTAGCTGGATTATTCAAGGCTGTTGATGCTGATAATAAGGCAGAAGTGAAGATAGATTTGGAGAATCAGACCATCACTAATGTTTCAACAGGAGAGTCAGAAGGTTTCGAAATTAACTCCTACAAGAAAAACTGCTTAATGAATGGCTACGACGATATCGACTATTTATTAAGCCTGAGCGAGGAGATCGAAGCATACGAAGCACAGGCTGTTAAGTTCTAGTAGAACAACAGCTGATTAATGTTTAGCAGAGTTTGATAATAGATAGAAAGTCATCTCGACTACCGTTCGGCGCGCCATCGCCGAACGGGGTCGGAATGATGAAAAGCTGGCTGAACAGATTGCAAAACCAATAACCACAAAAACCAAAAGATTACATGACTATAGAGCTAATGGATACCACTTTACGCGACGGCGAGCAAACTACCGGGGTGTCGTTTAACGAATCGGAGAAGCTGGCCATGGCGACCATGCTGCTCGAAGAGTTAAAGGTGGACAGGATAGAAGTAGCATCGGCGCGAGTCAGTGATGGCGAATACCGGGCGGTGCAGAAAATTACGGAATGGGCCGCGAAAAAAGGTCTGCTTGACAAAGTTGAGGTACTGGGTTTTGTTGATGGAAGAACATCTCTTGAATGGATACAAAGTGCCGGAGGAAGAGTCATCAATCTGCTGACCAAAGGGTCGTTGAAGCATGTTACCGGACAGTTGGGCAAAACCCCAGAGGAGCATGTGGCGGATATCAGAAAGGTTTTGCAGGCTGCTGAAGAAATGGATATTGATGTAAATATCTACCTGGAAGACTGGTCGAATGGGATGATTGACTCACCCGACTATGTTTATTTCATATTGGATCAGTTACAGAATTCATCCATCAAGCGTTTTATGCTGCCCGATACTTTGGGTATTTTAAACCCGGATCAGGTAAAAGAGTTCTGCTCTTCTATCATCACGCGTTATCCAAACCTGCATCTCGATTTTCATGCCCACAATGACTATGATTTGGCGGTTGCTAATGTATATGCCGCTATTAAAGCAGGTGTTCAGGGCATTCATACAACTATCAATGGTTTGGGTGAAAGAGCTGGGAATGCACCTTTGGCTAGTGTTGTTGGACTTGTCAATGATCAGCTGGGCGTTAAAACAAACATCCAAGAGGCTAAGATCACAAAGGTAAGTCAGCTGGTCGAAAGCTTTTCAGGTATTCGCATACCAACCAATAAACCGCTGACGGGCGAATTTGTTTTTACACAATGTGCAGGTATTCATGCCGATGGCGATAATAAGGATAACCTGTATTTCAACCGCCTGATGCCTGAGCGGTTTGGACGAGTACGCAAATATGCATTGGGCAAAACATCGGGTAAGGCCAATATTCTTAAAAACCTTGAAGAACTGGGCATTGACCTTTCTTCTGAGGAGATGAAGAAGGTAACGGAGCGTGTTATTGAGCTGGGTGATAAAAAAGAAACGGTTACTACCGAAGATTTGCCTTATATTATATCAGATGTGCTTAAGAGTTCTTCTATCAAAGAGCACATTAAAGTAAAAAATTACAGCTTGCAATTGACCAAAGGTTTGATGCCACTGGCCAACGTGAGTATCGAAATAGATGGTGAGGTTTACCAGGAAACAGCCAATGGCGATGGGCAGTACGATGCCTTTATGCATGCCATCTGGAAGATTTATGAGAAACTGGGCAAAAACCACCCGGTGCTGGAGGATTACATCGTAACCATCCCACCAGGCGGAAAGACAGATGCCTTGGTGGAAACAGTTATCTCATGGGAGTTTAAAGGCAAACTATTTAAGACGCGTGGTCTGGATGCTGACCAGACGGAAGCGGCGATTAAAGCAACTGTTAAGATGCTTAACCTGATTGAAAACGGAAATTTGAAAATAATAAATTAATAAGACGCAAGTAGCAAGACATATGACGCAAGACTCTTTAGCAGTAACTATGATGCGTTATATAAATCATCTTGATACTTGATACTTACATCTTTGTACTATGAATATTAATATTGCAGTTTTGCCGGGTGACGGCATCGGACCAGAGATAGTGGCACAGGCACAGAAAGTAATTGATGCTGTTGCCAGTAAGTTTGACCACAAAGTAAACTACACAAATGCATTGGTTGGTGCTACGGCCATCGATCAGGTAGGAAATCCTTATCCGGATGAAACGCATGAAGTGTGTATGAATTCTGATGCCGTGCTTTTTGGGGCCATCGGTGATCCTAAGTACGATAACGATCCAAAGGCTAAAGTACGTCCTGAACAAGGTTTGCTGGCTATGCGCAAGAAATTGGGTTTATACGCCAATATCCGTCCGGTAACTACATTCCCATCTCTTTTAGATAAGAGCCCATTGCGTCTGGATATTGTTGAAGGCGCTGATTTTGTAGTAGTACGTGAGTTGACTGGCGGTATCTATTTTGGTGAGAAAGGGCGCTCAGAGGATTTGAAAAAGGCCTTTGACACGTGTACCTACACAACAGAAGAGATCGAGCGCATCCTGAAGCTGGCTTTCTCTTATGCCGGTAAGCGCGATAAGCGTTTGACTGTGGTGGATAAGGCCAATGTACTGGCTACTTCTCGCCTGTGGCGCGAAACAGCTCAAGCTATGGAAGCTGATTATAAAGATATAGAGGTGGATTACATGTTTGTTGATAACGCTGCAATGCAATTAATACAGTGGCCGAAGAAATTTGATGTAATGGTCACAGAGAATATGTTTGGTGATATCATCAGCGATGAAGCTTCAGTTATCACTGGTTCACTTGGCTTGCTGCCATCAGCATCAGTTGGTGTTCATACTTCTGTGTTCGAACCTATCCATGGTTCCTACCCACAGGCGGCTGGTAAAGACATTGCCAATCCAATTGCTACAGTCTTATCAGCTGCTATGCTTCTGGAATCGCTTGACTTGCTTGACGAGGCAAAAGCGGTGCGTGATGCTGTCAATGAATCACTCGATGCCGGTGTGGTAACCGAGGATATAGCCCGGGACGGCAAAGCCAGTAAGACGTCGGAAGTAGGTGATTGGCTCGCTAATTGCATCAAGAAGAATTAAATTTAAACCTGTCAGGATGCTAAATCCTGACAGGTTTTTTACTACTGACTACTCCCTAATAACTACAGACTAAAATATCCCAACAACAAAATGACAACAAAAAACGGAATAGCAGCTTTTAAGGATTATTACCCAACATTGGAGGCTGTCCGACAAGCTAAAAAGACAATAAGTGAGGTGGTTGAAACAACGCCTCTGATGCGCAACTTCAACCTCTCCGAACAGTATTGTTCCAATATCTACCTCAAAAGAGAGGATTTACAGACAGTACGTTCATATAAAATACGTGGAGCCTACAATAAGATTAAGAGTCTGACCAAGCAGCAGGTAGCTTCAGGTATTGTATGTGCCAGTGCCGGCAACCATGCACAAGGCGTAGCCTATTCGTGTAAAAAACTAGGCATCAACGGCTTTATATATATGCCCACCACTACGCCTAAGCAAAAGGTGAATCAGGTCAAGATGTTTGGGAAAGGCTATGTTGAGGTGGTGTTAAAAGGTGACACTTATGATGATGCTTACAATGCAGCTATGGAAGAGTGTTCACGTACGGGTCGAACATTTATTCATCCCTTTGATGATCCCCAGATAATCGAAGGTCAGGCCACCGTTGGACTCGAAATATTAGAGCAGACCGATAAGCCCATCGATTATATCTTCGTGCCCATTGGTGGAGGTGGATTAATCTCTGGTTTAGGGGCATATATCAAACAAATCACCCCGGATACAAAGATTATTGGTGTTGAGCCTGCAGGAGCACCGGCCATGCAGCAGTCTATGGAGAAAGGCGAGGTTGTTGAGCTGGATGAGATAGATAAATTTGTGGATGGAGCTGCGGTTCAAAAGGTGGGGAATATAACATTGCCAATCTGCCAGCGTGTAATGGATGATCTTATTCTTGTGCCCGAAGGCAAAATATGTACAAAAATATTAGAACTCTATAACTACGAGGCAATTGTTGTAGAGCCAGCAGGTGCATTGAGTATTGCCGCACTGGATTTTTATGCTGAGCAGATTATTGGTAAAAACGTAGTTTGCATTCTTAGTGGCAGTAACAACGACATTACCCGTACAGAAGAGATTAGAGAACGATCCCTGCTGTATGAAGGCTTGAAGCATTATTTTATAGTGCGTTTCCCGCAACGTGCAGGGGCTCTGAAAACGTTTGTTGATAAAGTACTGGGACCTGGTGACGATATCACACATTTCGAATACAAAAAGAAGACAGCCCGGGCCATGGGACCGGTGGTCATAGGTGTTGAGGTGCAAAAGCCTGAAGACTTTGAAGGTTTGCAAAAGCGCATGGCAGAAAATGGTTTTGTTGCTGAATATTTAAATGAGAAACCAGATCTGTTTCAGTATCTGATTTGATTTCAATAAGATAATAAGCAGAAAGCGTCTTGCAGTGTAGGGCGCTTTTTTGCGTTTTACAGTCCGCGTTTGTTAATGACTAAGCAAATCCGTTATCTTTGAGGCATTAACCCATATAACCAGTTAGCTTGGACCAGTCCGGCGAAAATATTAACCTGTCACTCATCCAAAATGGCAATCACTTCGAGTTTGCCCGTTTAATGGATCGCTATTCCGATGCACTTTATCTATTTGCAAAAGGTATATTGGCCAGCTCTCCTTTGGCCGAGGAAGTGGTGAGTGATATCTTCGTTAAAGTGTGGCAGACACGTCACCAGCTTGATAAGGTAGCTAATATTAAAAGTTACTTATTTAATGCGGTAAGGAATCAGGCTATAACCTATCTGCGCAAACAACACAGTGAAGTGGTTTCCATAGAGGATATCAATCATTATTATTTCGAACCGATAGATGCACCTGATGAATCCGCGCTCAAAGAAGAGCAGTTAAGGCGGATATATAAGGCGATTGATTACCTGGCTCCACAAACCAAAATGGTGTTTTCATTGGCTAAAATACAAGGGCTTAAGTATAAGGAAATTGCTGAATTGCTGAATATCTCAGTTAAAACGGTTGACTATCACGTGGCATCAGCCGTTAAAAAGATTTGTGAGTCAATTGACAAAGAAGAAGATGGAAAGGGCTTGCAAACTTTAAGTCTGTTTTTGGCAATGTCGGGTTGCTAATTGCCCTAATATCAGATTAATAATTCTATAGATCATCTTTTTTTGAAAAAATTTAAATTTCTTACTAGTGATTTTTAGTTTCTGTGCGTCATGTATATGCAAAGCGGATGATGCATGGATAATATTGAAGAGAAATACAGATTACTGGCCAGACAATTGAATGGCGAACTGAATGATGCTGAGCATGAGTTATTAACTGACGAACTAAATCAAGATGAAACATTTGTGGCTAAGCAATATGTTCTTCAGGTGTTCTGGCAAAAGTTTTTCCCGAAAGTCAAATCACAATCACATGAACGTATCATGACAGATACGATGAAGCGAGTGATGGGTATTAAAGAAGTTAAGCGGCCTCAAATGACCATATGGTACAGTGCCATCGCCATTTTAGTGGTTGCACTGGGTATTTCGTTAGCCCGTAATTTGTTGGTTGATAAGAATAATGAGCTGATTCAGTATGTGGCTAATGTTGGGGAAACAAAGAAAGTTGTGTTGCCCGATGGAACAAAAGTTGATCTGAATGCCGGCTCATCGCTGGTAATTCAAAAAGATTTCACGGCAGATAAACGACAGGTTATCCTAACAGGTGAGGGTTACTTCGATGTAGCTAAAGATGCAGAAAAACCTTTCGAGATCACAACATCCCATTTGAAAGTAAGTGTTTTAGGTACCAGGTTCGACCTGAAAGCTTATGCCGATGAGGACGAGATAAAGGCTGTACTGGATGAAGGAAAAATCCAGTTGGACGGAGAATTTAATAAGCAACAACCGGTTTTTCTGAAGCCCGGATACGCAGCTACGTTGAATAAGAATACCGGCGAGCTGCAGATACAACCACACAAGCAGCAAAGTGCGGAGCAGTGGCGCGATGGTAAGCTGGTGTTTTATAACCATACACTGGCGCAGATTGCCCGCATTTTGGAACGACGATTCAATGCCAGGATTATTATACTTAATGATGAAGTTAAAGAATATCGTTTCTCAGGTGATTTCAGTCATGCCAACCTGTT
The DNA here is from genome assembly GCF_018271975.1 of Carboxylicivirga mesophila. Lineage (GTDB taxonomy): Bacteria > Bacteroidota > Bacteroidia > Bacteroidales > Marinilabiliaceae > Carboxylicivirga > Carboxylicivirga mesophila. The sequence goes on along the minus strand of NZ_JAGUCN010000003.1, from coordinate 136,456 downwards.
TGAGCTCTTAGGTTACTTATCAGCAGCCAGGCCATTCACTTTTGAAACATCAGGGGAGTATATTGTGATATCGAAATAATCAAATCAGCAGCAATGTAAATACAAATAAAAAGGAGATGCGCCAACATCTCCTCAAAAATTAGATTTCAATTTTTTTGTTTAACACGTAAACAGTTCAAATTTATGAAAAAAAAACCGTTCCGGGAAGGATTGTGTTTAGACAATTCCTACGGTAAATTGTGGAAAGTCATGAGATTGACATTAGGATTAATCATCTTTTTCAGCCTTCAGGTTTCGGCTCTTACCGAGGCTCAATCACAGAAGGTAAACGTTAAGCTTAACAATGCAAGCCTTAAGGAAGCATTGGAGGTTTTGAAAACGCAAAGTGATCTTAACTTTATTTATAACAATGACTTGGTTAATGATAATAGCCAGGTTACTATTAATGCCACTAATAAAGAAATATCTGAAGTGCTTCAGATATTACTAAATCAAAAGGGGCTTGATTACCGCATTGTTGACAATAATGTTATCATTTACCCTGTTAGTATTTCAGCCAATCAGCGACAGGACAATGCCGGGCAGATGGTTCAGCAGCAATTGGTGGTGTCGGGTCTGGTAACTGATGATATGGGTGAACCGTTACCTGGGGTAAATGTGTTCGAAAAAGCGAACTCAGCAAACGGTGTTATTACCGGTGTGGATGGAACTTACAAGATTGAGGTTGGCTCAGAGGATGCGATTCTGACCTTCTCATTTATTGGCTTTCAGGCACAGGACGTAAATGTTGCTGGTCGCCCTACTATCAATATTACGTTAGTTGAAGAATCTATTGGTTTGCAGGAAGTGGTGGCTGTAGGATACGGCATTCAGAAGAAGACTGAGGTAACCAGCTCCATTGCTAAAGTTACGGCTGATAACTTCAATAAAGGTTTTGCAACCAATGCATTACAGTCAATTGAAGGTAAAGTAGCCGGGTTACAGATTGTTCGCACCGCAGGAACTGATCCAAATGCCTCTCCCAGAGTGCGTTTGCGTGGTACTTCTTCGTTAAATGCAACATCCGATCCTTTAATTATTATTGATGGAATCACGGGCGGTGATATTAGTTCTGTAGCCCCGGAAGATATTGAAAGCATGGATGTACTCCGTGATGGTTCAGCCGCTGCCATTTATGGTACACGGGGAACCAATGGGGTTATCATCATCACCACCAAAAAAGGTGCAACAGGTGATTTAAAAGTAGAGTATTCGGGCTATGTATCTACAGAAGATGCTGTGGCGTTACCAAATGTACTATCAGCTGACGAATACCGTGCCTATGGCGATGCTACCGGTATTAATTATGTGGATGGCGATGCCAATACCAATTGGTCTGAAGAGATCATCCGTAAGAATGTGTCACATGTGCACAACGTCTCATTCTCGGGTGGTAACCAAAAACTTAGCTATCGTGCGTCTGTCAATTACCGTAACCTTGAAGGTATCGTTATTAATACGGGGCAGGAGTATCTGAACGGTCGTATTAATCTAACTCATAAAGGCTATGACGATCGTCTGAAAGTACAGTTGAACATGTCATCAACGATTATTGATAAGGATTACACGTCCTATTCGGCATTTGATATGGCGGCTATACTCAATCCTACGCAGCCTGTAAGAAACAGCGATGGCACTTATTGGCAACCAAGTGGCTATGGTGAATTCAACCCGGTTGCCAGGTTGGAGCAGGAGCGTCGTGGTGGAAAAGAGAAAAATAGCCAGATGAGCTTAAGAGTCGATTTTGAGGTTTTTGATAATTTTACTTTGAGTGGTTTTGGTGCCTTGGATGTGCGTGATTTACTTGAGCATGAATATGATGAGATTGGCTCACGTAGTTCAGAAACCGGGGGGTACCTGGGCCGTGCCAAGCAAAAAACATGGCACAACTATAAAAAGATGTTTGAAGGAACAGCTAATTACAAAAAGGTAATTAACAGTCATGTATTAACATTTTTGGGAGGTTATAGCTATGAGGGACGCTCATACGAGGAGTTTTGGGCCGAGAATAAGGACTTTATCAGCGATGCTCAGAAATACCATGACTTAAGTGCTGGTAGTGGCCTGGCTGATGGTCGTGCAGCTATGGACAGCTACAAGCAATCTGAGAAACTGATTGCTTTCTTTGGCCGATTTACCTACTCATATGAGAGCAAGTACCTGTTTTCAGCTACCGTTCGTCGCGAAGGTTCTTCTAAGTTTGGTGAAAACAATAAATGGGCAACGTTCCCTGCTGTTTCTGCCGGATGGCGTATTGTAGAGGAAGACTTCCTGAGTGATACAGAGTGGCTTAATGAGTTAAAACTAAGAGTGGGCTATGGTGTTACAGGTAACATTGTTGGCAGTCCTTACCTGTCTATTCCACGAATGGGCGCTGGCGGTTTATATGTGCTGAACGGTCAGTATATTAAATCATACGGTTCAACCACCAACCCTAACCCATACCTGAAGTGGGAAACCAAAAAAGAAACAAACATTGGTGTTGATTTTGGGTTTTTCAACAACCGTTTAAGTGGTTCGGTTGATGTATATCAGCGTAAAACAAGCGATTTATTATGGAATCTTGTAGCACAGGTGCCTCCTATGATTCACAATGATGTGCTTTCTAATATTGGTGAGATCAACAACCAGGGTGTTGAATTAGCCTTGAACACTAAAATTTTAAATAATGGTGTTTGGAATGTTGGTTTAGATGCTACTTTCTCATATAATAAAAACGAGCTGGTGAGCTTGTCTGATGCTACCTTCCAGTTCCAGGCGGTTAACTACGAAGATCTGCCTGCTCCTGGTCAGCTGGGTACTATCTTCCGTTACGAAGAAGGTCATCCAATCGGCTCTTTCTATGGCTACAAGTATAAAGGGCTGACAGAAAACGGGGAATGGATCTTTGAAGATTTCGATGGTGAAGAAGGCATTACCGATGCTGACCGTACCTTTTTAGGTAATGGTAACCCCAAAATCAATCTGTCTTTTAGTCCGTATGTAAACGTTAAGGGCGTTGATTTCTCAATGAACTTCAGAGGGGCCTTTGGTTTCGATATCCTGAATGTGAATAAGATGTACTACGGCAATCCGCTTTGGTACCCAGGTAACATGTTACGTTCGGCCAGTAATTCACCGGTTAATGCCGATCCTCAATACTCTGATTACTACATCGAGAAAGGTGATTTCCTGAAACTGGACAATATTACATTAGGATATACTTTACCTAAAAAATGGTTATTCGGACTGGATTATACACGCGTATATTTTTCAGCACTGAATGTGGCCACCTTCACAAATTATTCAGGATTGGATCCTGAGTTGGAACTGGGTGCAAGAGCCGGTGTTGATCAGCGCGGATTCTATCCTCGTACAACAACTTATACTTTAGGTTTAAACGTTAAATTCTAAAAATCAAATCGATGAAAACGAATAGATTATATAATTCATTTACAGCATTACTCATCCTGATAGGCTTCGCTGCCTGTACCAACCTGGATGAGAAGGTGTACTCTGAAACCACCACTAAAACATTCTACAGTTCTGCTGAAGAGGTGACGGCCAATTACCTGAAGCCCTACACACGTTTGTATGTTACTTCGTCACTGGCACACTGGATTTGCGGTGAGTTAAGCTCAGACTGTGCGGCATGGACTCAAAAAGGTAAGCACGGATACGACGGCGGTAAGTGGCAGCAATTGCACTACCACACCTGGACACCTGAGCATCATGAGATTAAAGGCGCATGGAATAACACCTATCAGGCCATTGGATATTGTAACGAATTTCTGAATAACATTGAAACTGTAGATGTATCAAACATGAACCTGCCTGTTTCCATTGAACAGATGAAGGCTGAGATGCGAGCTTTACGTGCTTATCATTACTACCTGTTGGTGGATAATTTTCGCGATGTGCCGGTGGTGACAAAGGTGGGAGAACCACGTTCACCAGAACCATTAGCCGCTGCCGCTGTGATTCAGTTTATCGAAGACGAAATTGCTGCTGTGATTAATGATTTACCGGTTAAAGGCGATGCTTCTGCTTATGGACATTTTACAAAGGCGGCCGCTCACATGCTATTGGCTAAGGTATATTTGAATAGCGAAGTGTATACCGGAACTGCCCGTTGGCAGGACTGTATCAACGAAGTGGATAAAATTCAGGGCTATACAATGGTGGCAGACTGGAAGGAGCCTTTCAAAGCCAGAAATGAAAACTGTGACGAGAATATATTTGTAATTCCTTTCGAAGAAAGTAAGATTACCGGTTTTTATCACCATGCATTTATGATGCATTATAGTCATCAGCAAGGATTTAATCTGCAATATATGCCATGGAATGGTATCGTTGTGCAACCTGACCACTATCGTTCGTTTGATGTAGCTGATACACGCCTTGAGCAATTCCTTGTCGGACCTCAGTTTGATCAAGAGGGTAACCCATTATTGGGTGTTGAGGAAGCCAAAGATGAACCATTGGTATTAACTGTTGACATCACCAGTATGACCAACTCGCGCGAGGATGAAGGAGCACGTAGTGTGAAGTATGAGGTAGTAATTGGTGAAGCATGGGAGCTCAATAATGATTATGTTATCTGGCGTTATACCGATGCGCTGATGATGAAAGCAGAAGCTTTAGTAAGATTGAGTAAGGCTGCAGATGCTTTGCCAATTGTAAATGACGTACGAGAGCGTGCGTTTGGTAATGCTGATCATAACTATACCGAAGCTACTTTAACTTTGGATGAGTTCCTGGCTGAAAGAGGTCGCGAGTTCTCTTTCGAAGGACATCGCCGTCAGGATTTAGTGCGCTTTGGTAAGTTTGGTGATGCCTGGTGGGATAAAAAGCCAACGACAGGTAAAGAGGTATTCCCATATCCTTTAACCGCTACCGATAATAATCCTAACCTATCTAACTAGTTGCTTAAAAAGTGAGGTTTTAAGAATGCTTCTTCCGGCTGTGTCTGAATTCAATATGCGTTTCAGGTAATTATCAGGCACAGCCGGTATTTTTCAAATAGTTTATTTAACAGACTGCTGATGACATATATTAAACTGATTACTCTTCTAAGTCTTTTTATACTTGTTGCATGCACGCCGAAAGCCAGGCAGGAGCAGACAATACAAAAGGATTACACCCAATTTGTTAAGCCTTTGGTAGGTACGCTTGGCGAGGGTAATACCTATCCGGGGGCTCAGGTACCCTTTGGTATGGTACAGCTCAGTCCGGATACTGAAAAGTGGGAATGGGGTGCGGCTTCCGGCTACGAATATTCCGATAGTACCATTTATGGTTTCTCGATGACGCACCTGCATGGAACTGGTATTCCTGATATGGGTGATATCTTATTTATGCCAACAGTCGGGCAAACACATATTCGTCCTGGTAAAAAGGATTTTTCCGAAACTGGTTATCTGTCTAAGTTTTCGCATGAAAATGAAACGGCAGAGATTGGTTATTACTCGGTTGTGTTGGATGATTACAACATTAAAACAGAATTGACATCCACCAATCGTGCAGGGATGATGCGTTATACCTTTCCGGCTTCGGACAGTGCACACGTTGTGTTAGATTTGAGCCATGTGCTGCGTTTCGATGTGGTATGGTCAAATGTAAAAGTTATTAATGAAACAACCATCGCCGGGATGCACCAGGTGAAAGGATGGGCAAAGGAGCGTTACGTCTATTTCACTGCTGAATTCTCGCGTCCTTTTGATGAAACGCGGCTATTTTCAGGAGGGAAAGAAGTGAAATACGACTCTTATAAAACGTATCGTTTCCGCAGTAGCAAAGAGGCAGCTGGACCTGATATTCAGTTTGTGGCCGATTTCCGGACAAGCGAAGATGAGCAGTTGTCTGTTAAAGTGGGTATTTCGCCAATCAGCACGGCTAATGCCATGAAAAACCTAAAAACGGAAATGCCTGACTGGGATTTCGAAAAATATGTGTCAGCCAGTAAGGAGTTATGGAATAAGGAGTTGGCAAAGTTTGATGTGGAAGGCACACAGCAGCAAAAGGAAACGTTCTACACCGCTGCTTATCATGCATTTATGTCACCTACAACCTATTTCGACGTAAATCGCAATTACCGTGGTCTTGACCAGAATATTCACGCGTGCAATGATTTCGATAATTACACAGTATTTTCCTTGTGGGATACATATCGTGCTACGCATCCTTTGTTTTGTTTGACTCAGGCTGACCGGAATGCGAACATGATTAATGCCATGCTGGCCCATTATCAACAAAGTCCTGATAAGTTGTTGCCAATCTGGTCGTTCTGGAATAACGAAACCTGGTGCATGATTGGTTACCATGCGGTGCCTGTTATTGTTGATGCCTATTTTAAAGGTGTTGAGGGGGTGGATTGGGAGCTGGCTTACCAAGCTTGTGTGAACTCAGCGACGCATCCCGAGTACGATGCAACGGCTGAGTATGAGCAATTAGGCTATGTGCCTTACGATTTGGAGAACGAATCAGTTTCCAAAACGCTGGAGTATGCGTACGATGATTATTGCATAGCCCGTTTTGCAAAGGCTCTGGGTAAAGAGGCGGATTATAATCGATTTGCCAAACGTGCCATGGCCTACAAGAATTTGTTTGATAAAGAAATTGGCTGGATGCGTCCAAAAGACAGCAAAGGGCAATGGAAGGCTGATTTCGATACGCATCATTTTGAGCACTTGGGGGCATTTACCGAAGGTACTACCTGGCAATACACTTGGACTGTTCCACATGATGTACAAGGATTGGTTGAATTATATGGCAGCAAAGAGGCCATGGCTACTAAGCTGGATTCTGTATTTGCTTACAGCAGCGGTAAAGATTACAAAGGTGTGGATGATATTCATGGGCGTATTGGTGAATATTGGCACGGTAATGAGCCGAGTCATCATGTGACGCATTTGTATACTTATGTTGGTCAGCCTTGGAAAACGCAGCAGTTAACTCGTCACATTATCGACACGCAATACGGTAACGAACCGGGTTCGTTGTGTGGTAACGATGATTGCGGACAAATGAGTGCCTGGTACATTTTCAATGCTATGGGCTTTTATCCGGTTTGTCCGGGTAGCAATGACTATGTGATTACTTCTCCGGCCATACCTTCTGTAACCATGACCTTGAGCAACGGCAACAAATTAGTGATTGATACCGAAAATTATTCTGATGATAATGTTTATATTCAATCGCTTAAGATAAATGGTGTGGAATGGAAGAAGTGCTGGTTCTCATTCAATGATATTAAAGAGGGCGGGCATATCCATTTTGTATTGGGTGATGTACCAAACAAAGAGTGGGCTTCTGCGGAAGAACACTATCCGCCATCCATGTCAAATAACGAGCTTTAATCTTCGTCAGGAACTTAATGTGTTGCACGCATTACTCTGGCAATGTTCTGAAATACAACGATTATGAAAAATATATTACTAATTAGTCTGTTAATAATTCAAGGTTTGATGCTTAAGGCACAAAATGAGGATCTGACCCAATATGTAGACCCGTTCATCGGTACGCAGGAGATGGGACACGTTTTTCCTGGTGCCTGTGCACCTTTCGGAATAGTGCAGTTAAGTCCCGAAACTGATAGTGTACAGTTTTTTCACGAAGGCAAATACAATAAGGATGTGTATCGCTACTGTGCCGGCTATCAATACACCGATAAGTCGATTGTAGGCTTTGCACACACGCATTTTAGTGGAACGGGTCACTCTGATTTGGGCGATTTCCTGGTGATGCCAACGGTTGGTAAGGTACAGCACAATCCGGGCACTATCGATGATACCTCAAAGGGCTATCGCTCACTATTTCGTAAAGAAACGGAAGCGGCCGAACCGGGTTACTATACCGTTGAACTCGATGATTATAAAATCAAAGCTGAGCTGACAGCCACACAGCGCGTAGGCTTTCACCGTTATACCTTTCCAAAATCGGATGCGGCGCATATCATTTTGGATTTAACGCATGGCATTTACAATTACGATGGTAAAGTATTGTGGTCAACCATCCGTGTTGAGAACGATACCTTGGTCACAGGATACCGTATAACACGGGGGTGGGCACGTACTAACTACCAGTATTTTGCCATGAGCTTTTCGAAGCCAATCAAAAGCTATGGTTGCAGCAACAACGAAGAAGTGAAGTACAATGGTTTCTGGCGTAAGTTTGACCAAACGGATAACTTCCCGGAGATGGCTGGCAAAGCCTTAACTGCTAACTTCGATTTCGATACAGAAGAAGGCGAGGAGATTAAAATCAAATTCGCTTTGTCTGCAGTAAGTACCGATGGTGCACTGAAAAACCTGCAGGCTGAAGTGCCCCACTTTGAATTTGATCGTACACGCAGCGAAGTGAAGCAGATGTGGAATAAGGAGCTGAGCCGCATAAAGGTAGAGGCCGATGCAGAAAAGAAGACGGCTTTCTATACCTCAATGTATCACTCGTTCATTCATCCAAGCGAGTACATGGATGTGGATGGTCAGTACCGCGGTTTGGATCACAATATTCACCAGGCTGATGGCTTTACCAACTACACTATTTTCTCATTATGGGATACTTATCGTGCTCAACACCCTTTGTTGACATTGATTCAGCCAGAGCGTTCATCGGACATGGTAAACTCGATGCTGGCGCATTATGAGCAGAGTGTTCATAGCATCTTACCTATCTGGAGCCATTACGGAAACGAGAACTGGTGTATGATAGGTTACCATGCAGTGCCGGTAATTGCCGATGCTTATGTGAATGGTATCAAAGGTTTCGATGCTGAGAAGGCGCTCGAAGCATGTTTGTCAAGCGCTAATTTTGACAGCTACGAAGGCATTGGTGAGTACAAAAAGTACGGCTATGTTCCACATGAAACCAGTCATTACGGGGCTTCCATCACTTTGGAGTATGCTTACGACGATTACACAATCGCACAATTGGCTAAGGCAATGGGTAAAAAGTCTGTTGCCAATGAGTATATGAAACGTTCGGAGTACTGGCGCAACCTGTTTGATAGACACACAGGCTATGTTCGCCCTAAAACCAAAGCAGGCGATCATCTTGATAATTTTGATCCATTGGATACGCATGGTGCCGGTTTTATCGAAGGTAACTCATGGAACTACTCTTTGTATGTGCCTCAGAATGTGGGTGGGTTGATTAATGAGATGGGTGGAAAGGAGCGTTTTGCTCAACACCTCGATTCATTGTTCACCATGCATATTCCGGATGAGTACTTTGAGCATACAGAAGATATTACCCGTGAGGGAATTATGGGCGGTTATGTTCACGGTAACGAGCCTAGTCACCACGTAGCTTACATGTACAATTGGGCCGGTAAGCCTTGGAAAACGGCTGAGCGCATCCACGAGATTATGCGAACCAAATACCTGAACAAGCCTGATGGATTGTGTGGTAATGATGATTGCGGGCAGATGTCGGCATGGTACATCTTTTCATCGATGGGCTTTTATCCTGTTTGTCCGGGCTCTGGCGAGTATGTGATTGGTTCTCCATCGGTGGAAAAGGCCGTTTTGCAATTGGAAAATGGCAAGCAATTCACCATCCGCGCTAAGAATGTGTCATCAAAGAATATCTATATCAAGTCGGTGACATTGAATGGACAAGCCTTGAACAGAACATTCATCAGGCACAGCGATATTGTTAAAGGTGGTGAGCTAATCTTCCATATGAGCAGCCGACCCAATAAAAAATGGGGACTGGAAGGAGATGCTTATCCCTATTCGTTCACACCTGTAAAATAATAGTTTTCTTTTTGGGATAAAAAACTAATAAAATAATGAATATAAATAAGATAGCGGGCCTAAGCTTGGCCTGCTCTACCCTGCTCATGTCTTGTTTGAACCAAAATGACACATCAATAGTTGTAACCGACTATAAATGTCGGGTTCAGACAGAAGAATGCAATTCGCCTGTTGGCGAGGAAGTTGGTAATGTGGTGGACGGCGATATTTACTCAAAGTTTCTAACATTTACTTCATCGGCAACTGTTGAGTTAACACCCGTAAAACGCAGCCGGTTAAACAGCTATACACTGGTTTCGGGTAATGACGAACCATTGCGCGACCCGGCCAGCTCGACCTTGGAAGGCAGTCGTGATGGACAAACCTGGAAGCTCTTAGATAAGCAGTCGGATATCACTTTCCTGGAAAGAAACCAGAGTCAGGAATTTCAGGTAGTAACTGAAGAAACGTTTGCGCATTATCGCTTTCATCTCGCTACCAACGGGCACGATATTCTGCAATTATCGGAGATTAAGCTAAATGGTGCTTGGGACCGCAATGATAAGCATCCGATTGCCCAGTTCAAGGCTGACCAGACTGCTTTTTTCGATAAAGGAACAGTGCAGTTTCAAAACCTGTCGGTGCAAGGCGATTCGTATCAGTGGTACTTCGAAGGCGGTGAACCGGCAACAAGTACAGAGACAAATCCGATGGTTAACTATGTCGCTCACGGCAGGTATCCCGTTAAGCTGGTAACAGTTAATAATCAATTGACAGATACGGCTTTTTACGATGCATTTGTTAATGTGAAGCGCTTAGGTGGTTGGGAGCATTTTGAGTATCCACACATCAATTTTGTAAACACCACCTTGGGCGGTAACGGCGATTTGTACCAGGAATTGGTGCCGGAACCCATTGAGCTGATCAACAAGGTAAGTCTGGATGTTTGTCAGAAGCTGTATCGCAGTGTTGATGAGGTTAATGTGCTTAAAATTTTAGACTATTCAATTGAAGATATAGAGACCATTTCTGCAAAAGGCGGTAATCCACCTCATATTAATATCTTTTTCAGTTCGAGCTATTTGAAAAACAAGAAGGGAGAACTGAGTGACAAAGAGCTGATTGCAGAAATTATTGGAGTGTTGTACCACGAGCTCACTCATGGATATCAGTATGCACCTAAGGGTGCAGGCGGTTATCAGCGTGGAGCCGATTACTTTGGGCTGATTGAAGGTGTAGCCGACTACGTGCGTCTGAATGCTGGTTATTCAAGTTATGATTACCGCAAGGTTGGCGGACACTGGAACGATGGCTATAAAACCTCAGCCTTCTTTATCGATTGGTTGCATACAAAAGACCCTGCTTTTGTGTATAAACTCAATCAAAGTGCTCAAACAATTATTCCGTGGTCCTGGGAAGCAGCTTGTCAAAGCATTCTGTCTGTCTCTGTTGAGGATTTATGGAACGAGTATCAGAACTATCTAAAAACCGAAGAATCAATTTAATCAAATCACAAGAAAATGAAAAAATCAATTATCTATACACTCATGATGGCCTTGATTTTACTGCTGTCATGTCAGAACGAAGCAGAGTTTAATATCGACCATCTGCAAAGTCCTCTTAAAGCAAAGTTTGAAGCTAACAAAACGCGCGTATTCATCGATGAAGAGGTACAATTCACTAATAGTTCGATAGGAGCAAAAGCGTATGAATGGAGCTTTGAAGGTGGCACACCATCAACAAGTTCAGATGAGAGTCCGGTTGTAAGTTATGCTTCTGAAGGTACTTATAAAGTTGTATTAACCGTTAAGGATGGAGCCAAGCAGAATGTGCTTACACAAGAAAGCTATATAACTGTTTATGGCGATGAGTGCTGGCAAGATATGGTGATGCCAACCATTAATTTTAAAAATACTTCGGCAGATAAAACTTTATACGAACAAATCGTACCTGACCCTCAGAAGCTAATTCATACAGCTTGTTTTGACGTGGCTCGCTGGTTATTTATTTGTCCCGATGAAATGGATGTATTGCAGACCATTAATTACTCGGTTGAAGATAAGGATGGTATTTCAGCAAAAGGAGGTCAGGCACCGCACATCAGTATTTTCTTCAGTGCTACCTATTTGCAAAGTTGTAAGGATAAAGGGATGACCGATGCCCAACTCCTTGATGAAGTAAAAGGGGTGTTGTATCATGAAGTAACACATGGTTACCAGTTCTCGCCTCAAGGTGCTGGTGAATACAAGCCGGGTGATGATTTCTATGGCTTTATCGAAGGTATGGCCGATTATGTCCGTTATGTGAGCGGTTACCTGACAACAAACGATCGTGCGCAAGGTGGCCATTGGAATGATGGTTACAAAACATCAGGCTTCTTTATTGATTGGCTGCATTCAAAAGATACTAACTTCCTGAATAAGTTGAATCATTCTGCTAAATCAATCAATCCATGGTCATGGGAAGCTGCTATTCAGAGTATTACTGGTAAATCTGTTCAGGTGCTTTGGGAAGAATACCAGGGTGATATGAAAACAGGTAAAATTGCCGAAATAGACGAGCTATTGAAGCGTTTACGTGCCGGCGAAGATGTTGATTTTGGTAATGATGATCCTGCTCCGGTAACATTGATTGATATCACCGACCAGAATCCAACTGTTACCTATCAAACCGAAGAGTTTGATTTCTTCGAATGGGGAACGCCTGAAATGGCCTTTGATAATGATGCAGGTACATCTTTCTTCAATATGAATAATACAACCTGGTATGCATTTGAAACGGCGAAGAGTTATAATGTGACAAAGGTAGCTATTACGGCAACTGCCAACTTACTGGGAATTGATTATGTATTTACGCCAGACGAATTTGTAGTGTCAGGTTCAGATGATGGCACTAACTGGACTGAAATTACATCAGTGGAAAATACTGGTATCGTTAGTTTTGAAGAGCGCAAAGAGTTTACCTTCCAAAATAGTGCCTACTATAAGTTCCATAAAATCACGTTGGCTGCTGATATAGAAGAAGGTGACAACAAGCGAATCATGATTGCTGAGCTGGAACTATTCGGTGCCGAAGGAGATGGAGGAGAAACCCCACAGCCTGATTTGACTGATATTACAAAGGACAGCCCAAAAGTGACCGTTAAACCTGCTGGTGAGCAGGCTTATCCGGAGTGGGGCTTGCCTGAGCATGCTTACGATGGCAAACAGGATACTCAATTCTTTAATTGGGTGAATGATACCTGGTTGGCATTCGAGACGGCTAAGAAATATAATGTTACAAAAGTGGCATTGAGTGCTTCCAATAATATTTTTGGCATTGAGTATGTATTTTCGGCTGATGAATTTACGCTCTTAGGTTCCGACGATGGAACTAACTGGACAGAGATTACCAAAGTAGCTGATACGGGAATCACTGCTTTTCAGCAAAAGGAAGAATTTACCTTCGAGAATACTGCTTATTACAGGTTTCATAAAATTGAGCTGACTGCTGATGTAGAAGAAAATGGGCGTATTGTGATTGGTGAGCTTGAAATCTGGGGTGTTGCAGAATAATAGTTAGTAAACTTCCAAGTAATTAATAGGTGGATTATTGTTTCCCGGCTTATGTTTTAACTTTGGTTAAGGCTAGGCCGGGATTTTAAAATTTAAATAGATGAAACAACTTTGGTTTTTGATGATATTCGGTATTGCATTAAGTGCCTGCAATAAGCAGAACAACTATACCGAGTATGTTGATCCGTTTATTGGAACGGGTGCGCACGGGCACACTTATCCTGGTGCACAGGTGCCATTTGGCATGGTGCAACTGAGTCCTGATACACGCAATGATGAGTCGTGGGATGGTTGCGGGGGCTACCACTATTCCGATTCGTCGATCATCGGTTTTAGTCACACCCATTTATCGGGTACCGGAGTAAGCGACTATGGCGATGTATTGCTTATGCCCATTATGGGTGAGTTAAAACTTGAAACAGGAACGAGCGAACAGCCCGAAACCGGTTATCGATCGTTGTTCTCTCACGATAGTGAAACAGCTTCGCCAGGATACTATTCAGTTTATTTAGATGATTATCAGGTAAAAGCTGAATTGACAGCTGGTAAGCGAGTTGGTTATCACCGTTACACCTTTGATAATGCAGGTGATTTGCAGATGATGCTCGACCTGATTCACCGCGATCCTGTGATTGCCGCTGAAATAGAAGTTACAGGGCCTAATACTTTGCAAGGGCAGCGTCGTTCAAAATACTGGGCTGGCGATCAGCATCTTTTCTTTGCCATAGAGTTCTCAAAGCCTTTCAAGTCGGTTGATTTGTATGAGAATAAGAAGCTGCATTCTGCCGATAAAGTCATTAAAGGTTCGCAGTTACAATCGGTTATAAACTTTGATGTGGAAGCAGGTGAGCAGCTGGAAGTGAAAGTGGCCTTATCCATGGTGAGTGCCGAAGGGGCGGTTACTAACTTAAAACAGGAAAGTACCAATGTCAATTTCGATTCTGCGTATAAGTTGGCGTTAAATGAATGGCGCGAAAAGCTGGGTAAAATTGCAGTTGAAGGCGGCTCATTAAAAGAGAAACGAAATTTCTATACGGCATTGTACCATTCATTGTTAACACCTAACCTCTCGCAGGATGTAGATGGCCGCTATCGTGGTATGGATGGCGAAATTCATCAGGCTGACGGCTTCACCAATTATACGGTCTTCTCTTTATGGGATACCTTCAGAACACTGCATCCTTTGCTGACGATTGTGGAGCCTAAGTTAAGCGCTGACTTTGTGAAATGTTTGGTTCAGAAGAGTAAGGAATACGGTGAGCTGCCGATGTGGGAGCTGGCCTCCAACGATACACGATGCATGATTGGTTATCATGCGGTTTCGTTAATTGCTGATGCCCATGCTAAAGATATTAATAATTTTGATTTGGAAGAAGCATATGCCGAGATGAAACGTACTGCCATGCTGGATAAGCGCGGCTTGAAAGATTACCGTACTTTCGGTTATGTGCCTTCCAATAAGAGCAGTCAGGGTGTATCAAAAACGCTCGAATATGCCTACAACGACTGGTGTGTGGCGCAAGTGGCTAAAGCTTTAGGTAAAGAGGACGATTACCATTATTTTATGAATCGCTCTAAAAACTACCGCAATATATATGATCCATCAACTCAATTTATGCGTGGCCGTATGGCAGATCATAGTTGGGTGAGCGATTTTGATCCAATGGCAGTGGGTTATAACTACACCGAAGGCAATGCCTATCAGTATAGTTTATTTGTGCCGCATGATGTCGTTGGAGTAACCCAACTATTGGGAGGACAAAAAGCCTTGAAAGAATGGCTCGATCGTTTGTTTGAAACCGAAATGGCCTATGAGCTGGAAGAAGGAACGGATGTAACCGGACTCATCGGGCAGTACGCACACGGTAATGAGCCGAGCCATCACATGGCTTACTTGTATAATCATGCAGCAGCACCATGGAAAACGCAGCACATTGTACGTGAAATCATGGCCACCCAATATGCCGATACGCCTGGTGGTTTGTGCGGAAATGAGGATTGCGGTCAGATGTCGGCCTGGTATGTGATGAGCGCTATCGGATTGTACCCTGATAATCCGGGCTCGCCTTATTATTCGGTTGGTTCACCTGTCTTCGATAAGGTGACGATGCACCTGGATAATGGACAAACCTTTGTCATTGAAGCTAAAGGAAACAGCAGCAGTCATATATATCTGCAGGATCTTAGCCTTAACGGTTGCGATTACCGTAAGAGTTTTATCGCCCATCAGGATCTACAAAAAGGCGGAAGCTTGCAGATGCAAATGGGTGCTGAGCCCAATAAAGAATGGTTCACGCAACATTTGTCCAATGAATCGACTTACCAAGCTGCTCCACATTGCTACTTGAGCAACTCATCCGATGTGTTTATTGATGAGTTTTTAGTTGATATGCGTTGCGACGATGAGGCAGCTGAAATACGTTATACTTTGGATGGCACAACGCCTGACAAGAGTAGCTCATTATTTCAGAAGCCTTTTACGATTAATCAATCAGCCACGCTTAAGATGCGTTCCTATAAAGAAGGCTGTGAAGACGGTTATGTAGTAACTCGTGCACTAAAAAAGGAACGCGCTTTACCTGTTAATACATCTCAACTTAAGAAAGGATTGAAGTACTCCTATTATGAAGGTATCTACCGTTCTATCTACGATTATGCACAGGACGAGCCAGTAAAGACTGGAGTTATTGACGTGCCCACATTGACTATTTGCGACCGAAATGAATGGATTGGTTTAGCATATGACGGCTTAGTGTACATTCCTAAAAATGGCACCTACCATTTTTACATCTCGGCCAATGATGGGTGTATGTTGAAGATTAACGGGGAAGAGCAGTTTGAAAGTGACGGACGCAAGTCGTTTCCGTTTGCTCAACAATGCAGTATTGAACTGAGCAAAGGTTATCATCATTTTGAGATCGGTTTTTACCAGTGCTCAGACGGTATTGAGTTAATAACCGAATGGGAAGGACCAGGCTTTAAACGGCAGACTATGCCAGCCAGCTGTTTCTTTCATCAGTAGTATTTAATCCCACACGAAGCGCCATTGTCCATCACCTTGGCGCTTCCATACCGTGTGGAAGATACCTTCAGAAGTTTCGCCACTCGTATGGTTAATTAACTGATAGTTGCCATAGGTGTAGGCTAGATCTCCCGAAGCAGCAACGTCCACTTTATCAGGGCTCCATTTTAGCTCAATGTTTTGATAGGTGTCAGTGTGATCTTCAAAATAAGCCTGGATGGCATCTTTTCCTTTTATCAGTTTGTTGTTTCTCATTATGACAGCGTCTTCTGCAGCATAAAACAAAAAAGCTTCAGTTACTCCTTTTTCCTTAGCCATTTGAGCAAAAGCCAATTCGGTTTGTTTAACTTCTTCCAGGTAGTTAGTCATGGTGTTTGTTTGTGATGTGCAGGCAACAATTGTGAGCAATAATAAGATGGCAGCTCTGTTCATAGTAGGATATTTTCTAAAAAAGAGCAACTTCCGAAGAAATTGCTCTTGCTTTTTATTCATCTTCAGAAGTATTGTCTTTCTTCTGTTTTAATCGTTTGGCATCTTTTAAGCATTTATGAATCATCCATTCAAGCTGACCATTGACACTTCTGAATTCGTCATCAGCCCACTTTTCAATCTGCTTAAATGTTTCAGGGTCAATTCTTAGTACAAATGATTTCTTTTTACTCATAAATTAGTTGTGTAATGTGCCAGTATTAATTACAGGCGTGGCCTCTTTATCACCGCACAAAACTACCATTAAATTACTAACCATTGAGGCCTTTTGGTGTTCATCAAATTCAATGATCTCATCCTCGGATAGTCGTGTCAATGCGTCTTCAACCATGCCTACGGCACCTTCAACAATTTTTTTACGCGCTGCAACAATAGCCACGGCCTGCTGTCGTTTCAACATCGAACCTGCTATTTCAGGAGCATAAGCCAGATAGCCAATCCGTGCTTCTGTTACTTCAATGCCGGCAATGGCCAGTCGTTCGGTGATTTCCTGTTCAAGCGCTTCGTTTACTTCATGCATACCCGAACGCAATGTCACTTCGGCCTGCTCATCATCGAAATTATCGTAGGGATAAGAGCCTGCCAGTTTACGGACAGCTGCATCCGTCTGCACGCGCACAAACTCTTCATAATGATCCACTTCGAAAGCCGCCTTGTAGGTATCCTTCACTTTCCATACCAATATCACATTGATAAGGATGGGATTACCAATTTTGTCATTCACTTTAACTTTGTCACTGTCGAAGTTACGGGCTCGTAGTGATATGCGTGTTTTTGTGTAAAATGGGTTGGCCCAAAAAAAGCCATTGTCTTTAACCGTGCCTTTGTATGCGCCAAAGAGTACGAGCACTTTCGAACCGTTAGGGTTGACAATAAAGAAACCTGGCAGAATGGCCAGTATAAAAGGGATAGCTATTATCAATGGATATAGCTCCAGTTTAATGATGGTGGCAAGGGTCGTAGCCAGCAACATCAGAAATACGATAAGCATCGTATAGCCGCTTTGGGGTTTAGTTGTTTTTTCTGTTTTCATAGTGATATCAAAATAGTATCACAATGATAATTTATTAAATTTTAATTATCAAGCCTTGAGTAAAAAAATATAGTTAATTAATGAGTACATGAACGTAGTTTGTTACTTTAGTCTATAATTTATTCACAATGAAATATTGGATTATTCTTCTTATGTTCTTTAGTTTATCAAACATCTATGCAACTAATTGGTGGTATGATGGGTATGCCATAACTAATGATGGTGAGAAGATTTATGGTCAGATTTATGTTCCGCCATATAATCAGACAACCGGGACTTGGGTTATATCAGGAATTGATTTAGAGGGTTTTTATCATCGTGTACTGTTCAAACACGATGGCTCGCAGTCGGATTATGCTCCTGAAATGATTCGTGAATTTGGCTTTACATATAAGGGAAGCGATTACAAGTTTGAAAGTACTTGTCTGCATTATAAGAGTATCATTAAGTCAGAAAGAATCAGACATCGGTTTTTAAATGTGGTCCACCGGGGAAATATCTCTTTACTTCGGGATTCCAGAATACTCCCGGGTTATGTTGCTGGTAGAAGTGGTTTTCCTGAGTACATAACCTACTATGATTATTACCTGTCCTCATCTGATAACAAACTAATACGATTGTTTTCCTCAAGTGAAACAGAAGACCTCAAAATGGTATTGGAACAGTTAGGTATGAACAAGCGTTTTTTAGATAGTATTGGAACGATCAAGGTTCGAACACTCGCTGATATCCTCTTTCAATACGATTTATGGTTATCAGAAAGGAAAGAGCCAGCACAGCTGGTTATCTGATCAATTTGATGATTTTAAGAATAACAAATAATACAGTCAGTGTAAAAATAATGGTAGCGCCTGACGGTATGTCTAAGAAGTAGGCAATAAGCAGTCCGGACATGCTTCCAATCACACTGATTAATACCGCACCAATCATCACTTTGTTAAGGTTTTTGGCAAATAGATTAGCCGCAGCTGCAGGTATAGTAAATAATGATAGTACCAGAATAATTCCCATCACCTTTATGGAGAGGACTATAGCAATGGAAACCAATGCAGCACTAATGTATTTGATTGTCTGAACAGGTAAACCTGATACTTTAGCAAAATCGGTATCAAAAGCAACGGTGACAATGGCTTGATAATATAAGCTTATTAGTAGTATGCAAACGACTGCTGTGGCTGCCAGCCAAATCAGATCAGTCATCTTAACGGTTAGGATGTCGCCAAATAAAAAGCCCATCAGGTTGGGTGTATAGCCTGGTGTGAGGAATACAAATAGAATACCGATGGCCATACCTAGCGACCATAAGATAGCAATCGAACTATCTTCTCTGATACCTGCCTTACTACTGCTCCATTCGATGCCGAGGGCTGATAATACTGCAAAAATCCCTGCACCTAAAAACGGTGGAAAACCAAGGTAATAGGCAATGCCCATGCCTCCAAACGATGCGTGAGTGATACCACTGCTGATAAATACATTGCGACGGGCAACAATGTAGCTACCAACTATCCCGGCAATGATGGAAGATAAGAAGGCTGCCAGCAAAGCATTACGAAAAAATGCGAAGCTGAAGAGTTCAAGAAGTTCATTCATGGTCATGATGTTTTAATACCCTGTGCGGAACGTGACCATGACTGACTAGTTCAATTGGGCAGTTATACGACTGGAGAATTTCGTTGGTAATCTTATTCGAAGGATGGTAATGCAATCCTCCATTCACGCAAGCGATGGTCTTAACCATAGACGAGATAGTTCCAACATCGTGTGAAACTAACAAAATGGCCATTTGCTCATTTAATTCACCAAGCAGATTATACAAATTAGCCTCAAATGTTTTGTCAACATAGGTATTAGGTTCGTCCAATATCAAAAGATTTGGCTTACTTATTAAGGCTCTGCATAAGAATACGCGCTGCATTTGTCCGCCTGAAAGCTCTCCAATTGGCACATTGTGTGATCTATCGAGGCCAATAAATTCAAGCAGTTCATCAACTCTATTAAGCTGCTCTTTGTTTGCTCTTTTCCACCATTTGTCTGTAGCAAACCGGCCGGATAAAATCACATCCTTGATGGTGACCGGAAATTGCTTATCGATAGTGTTAACTTGTGGCAGGTAGCCTATATTAACGCTATCAGATTTGATTATCCGACCCGATAATGGCTGAATCAGGTTTAGTATTATTTTAAGAAGCGTTGTTTTACCACCACCATTAGGTCCTATTATGCCTATAAAATCGTTGGCATGAACCGTTAAGTTAACCTGGTTCAAAACAACGTTTTTGTCGTAAGCTGCCCGAATGTTATCAAGCTGAATAAGTGGTTCCATCTTATTGTTGTTCCAGATGACTGATAAATCGATCCATCTCCTTTAGCCAATCATAAGAAAGTGGATTAACCTGTATGGTTTCGGCACCAATTTCATCTGCAATAACCTGGGCGTTTGTTTGGTCAAACTCCTGTTGAATATATATAGTTCGGATATGCTTTTGACGAGCTAATTCAATGGTTGCTTTTAAACGAGACGGAGAAGGTGTTTTACCTTCAAATTCAATCGTTAACTGTTCAAATCCATAGTCTCTGGCCAGGTAGGTATAAGCAGGATGAAATATCATAAATGCCAGGCTGTCATTACTTGCTTGCAGATTGTTCAAACGTTCATCCATCTCATCCAACTGATTCAGGAACTGCTCATGATTTAAGGCTATTAACTCTTTGTGCTGAGGAAAAAGCTCTGTTAGGTAGTTTTTTAGATTCTTCATGATGCGCCTCACCTGTTTTGGTGATGTCCAGGTATGCGGATCAACCCCGGCCGAGCAGATGTGGCCTGGTTCATGGTCATGATGGTGATGTTCGCCTTGAATTATTTCAATGTTCTTAGACAGATTGTACCATTGCATCGTTTGATTGGCAGCTTTCAGTTTATCTGTCCAACTCGACTCAAATCCCAGGTGACCCATTTTTATATAGGCCACCGAACCTGAAAGCTTTTTGATTTGAGCTGCAGAGGGCGCATAGCTAGCGTGGTCAGACCCTTGGGGAATCATGATATTGATATCGATGGAATCTTTAAGTAATTGTTCAATAAAATATTTCTGCGGTGCTATACTTACCGAAACAATTGGCTTTTGATTCGTCTCTTTGACAGTTTGGCAGCCTGTTAGAATAACAATTGCCAGTAGGCTGACTAATATCGCTTTTATCATTTATATCTGTTTGTAATGCGGTTATATACCATAGTATTTGCTATCGCAAAAATACTAGAATGCAATTAATA
Source organism: Carboxylicivirga mesophila (assembly GCF_018271975.1). Classification (GTDB taxonomy): domain Bacteria; phylum Bacteroidota; class Bacteroidia; order Bacteroidales; family Marinilabiliaceae; genus Carboxylicivirga; species Carboxylicivirga mesophila. The sequence goes on along the minus strand of NZ_JAGUCN010000003.1, from coordinate 115,329 downwards.
TTGCAACGATGTTGCAATAAATATCAGACTCTGGAGTCTTTAATGACTTTGGCCAAACAATTCAAACACAGCTCCGGTATATGTTTTAGATACAGGTACTTCAACTAAAGGTTGCGTGTTTAGTTTAATACGCAGACCTTCTTTGGTTCGTTCAATCAGCTTAACTTTCTGAAAATTGACCATATAAGAGCGGTGGACGCGGATAACTTCAAATGGCTTAAGAGTATCTTCCAGTCGCTTTAGCGTATTACGCAGTAAAAACTTCTCTTGTTTTTGATGGTTTGAGTAATAGATAGTAACATAATTATCGGCACCTTGCAGGTAGAGTAAGTCTTCCAGTTTAATAGTTAATCGCATGGTTCCTTTTTCATCTCTGAACGGTACCATCCCAATTTTTTCCGTATTCTGGTTATTGCCTTCGGCAATAGCCTCCAGTTTTTCTTTATTGTCTATCCAGGCAAAATATAGCCAGGTAACTGTATAAGGAATGAGTAACACGAGCGCTGTATTTTGGATGGAAACTTTAATAGCCTCATCAAATGATCTGGGATCATGCAAAATCAGCATCTCGTATAGTGTATAAAACAATGACATGCTACTTATCTCAATAGCAATCCAGATAAGGTAACGGCCAATTGAAATATATTTCCCTCTTTTGGCCAGTTGGTACATGATGATGCGGCTGATTACAACCACCAGTACGCCAGTGAGTATCACCAGACTGGAATATAAAAGAAGTTCCAGCTTTGATATATTAAACCAGGTGGTAACGCCAAATGGTGCATAGATATTAATAAATACCAATGCAAACGCAGCCGTAAAAAGAATAAGACTGACAATATTCTTTTTCTTGACCAGATAGGATGGTATTTTTTTGCTTAAATCCATGGTGTATAAAGATGCACTAAAATCTTTAATAATGATGGCAAAGATGATTGGTTTTTGGTGCTTCATCAAGAATTTGACTTCAAATTTAATCCCAATATTTGAAATTTCACCCCTAAATATGGTTTTTAAGCCCAGTAAACCGGTGGAGATCACATAAAATTGCAAAGCTGCCAATTCTTGATTTGGTTTGCATTCGAAGATGACAAAGTGCATCGAATTAGCGTATAATTATGAAACTCCATGAATTATTTTTTTCTATATCAAACTCTGAAAGCACAATTTTCATCGGGAGATGCCACACACACTCCCGGTGAGAGTGCTTTTGGTTTTTATACGCATGAGTTTCATTCGAGGCAATCTATTCCATACCTTACCCAGGCAACTTCTCCTTTCGATATTGAGTGTTCAGAGACTAACCTGAATAAGGATTTTACATATCCTGTCTTTCATCCTGATAAAAGCATCGCATCTGAAGGGTGCATTATTTTATTGCATGGACTGAATGAGCGTACTTGGGATAAGTACCTGCCATGGGGATATCAATTAGCCAACTATACCCGGAAGACTGTCATCTTATTTCCGATAGCCTATCATATGAACCGTTCACCTAAGGAATGGTGTGACCCACGTAAGATGAACGCTTTTGTTAAGGAGCGCAGGACATCTACGCCAGGTATTGATGGTTTGAGCGTTGCTAACGTGGCCTTAAGTGATCGTTTAACAAAGCATCCTGAACGTTTCTTTCTTTCCGGATATCAGGCAGCCAGCGATTTATTGGACTTAATTGCTTCCATACGTGAAGGGCAGCATGCATTGATAAAAAAAGATGCACAGATTGATTTCTTTGCCTATTCAATCGGTTCGTTCCTGTCTCAAATTATGTTTTTGGCACACGGAGATGACGTGTTAGCTAAGAGCCGGCTGTTTGTATTTTGTGGAGGCAGTGTTTTTGAGGATTGGCAGGGGGTGTCGCGTTTCATCATGGATAGTAAGGCATTTCAAAAGCTTCAGGACTATTATAAAAGGGACCAGCAATTTAATAATACAACCGTTAAGGGTATTATTGGTAATACAGCCTTGGGTCAGGCATTTGTCGATATGATTTCGATGAAGAACTTACGGAAGAGAAGTAATGGCTACGTAGCTACATTGAAAGATCGCATGGCAGCTGTTGTTTTAAAGAACGATACTGTGGCCATTGCCGATAAAGTAAAAAATACATTAGGTGGAATGCAGGTAGAGGAATGGGATTTTAATTATGCCTATTCTCACATCATGCCATTTCCATTGCTTTCTAATAAATTTGTTAATCAGGTTAATGAGGCTTTTGACAAATTAATGTTAAGAGCTACCCTGCTTTTTACAACATAACGAGAATGATTGAATGTTAACCTGAAAAAAAGGGCGATGAGTTAAACGTAACCATCGCCCTTTTTTAGAAGTATTTTGTATTTGCTTAGCCCAGCATCTCAGTAACTTGTTTAAGTACGTTTTCGCCGGTGAAACCAAATTTCTCGTCCAGTACCGTGTAAGGAGCCGAGTAACCAAAGTGATCAAGTCCCCAAACTGTGCCGTTCAGTCCAACCAAACCTTCCAAAGTAACAGGTAGTCCTGCTGTCATACCAAATCGTGGCACATCAGCTGGCAATACTTCAGCCTGGTATGCTTTATCCTGATTGCGGAATAAACCTTCCGAAATAACAGAAACCACATTTACTTTCAGGCCTTTTTGCTCGCGTAGCAGCTTAGCGCCTTCAACCAATGTGCCAACTTCTGAACCAGATGCCAGTAACACAACGTCAGGTGTATCAGCATCCTTCTCAACAATATATGCTCCCTTTTCGGCCTGAAGTGCTTTGTTATAGTCACTCTCAGGTAAATTAGGAATATTCTGACGTGAAAGAATCAATGCAGTTGGTGTTTTAGTATTCTCCATGGCCATCTTCCAGGCTACAGTTGTTTCATTGACATCAGCCGGACGAACAACCAGCATGCCGTTGTCACCGTGGTGATTCTTCAGTTTTTCTAATAGGCGAATCTGTGCTTCCTGCTCAATAGGCTGGTGAGTAGGGCCGTCTTCACCCACACGGAATGCATCATGAGTCCACACATACTTAACCGGCAATTGCATTAAGGCAGCCATACGGGCAGTTGGTTTCATGTAGTCAGAGAATACAAAGAAAGTACCACATACCGGAATCACACCACCGTGCAAGGCCATACCGTTGGCAATGGCACCCATGGTTAATTCAGCCACACCAATTTGAAGGAAGGCTCCTGAGAAATCACCTTTTTTAAATACTGTGGTTTTCTTTAAGAAACCATCCGTTTTATCTGAGTTAGCCAAATCGGCCGACATCACAATCATGTTTTCAACTTGCTCAGCAAAAACACCAAGTACAGTTGATGAAGCACCACGTGTAGCTGCTCCGGCCTTTTGCTCGATGGCCGCATAATCGATATTGGTTTCACCAGAGATGAATTGAGCCAGCTTGGCTGCCAATTCAGGATTAGCCTTTGCCCATTCAGCTTGTTCTGCCTTTTTATCAGCAACATATGCTGCTTTTTTGTTGTTGGCCTCATTGTAAAGCGCTTCCACCTCGGCAAATACCTGGAATGGATTTTCAACATCAGCACCCAGGTTTTTAAGTGTGTCTGCAAATGAAGCACCGGCAGCACTCAATGGCTGTCCGTGTGTTGAAACCTGCTTTTCGAATGAGTCGCCGTTTGCAGTAACAGCACCTTTACCCATTATTGTTTTACCAATAATCAGGAATGGTTTTTCAGTTTCAGCACTGGCTGCATCCAAAGCCTTTCGAATCTGGTCATGGTCGTTACCATCAATCGTCATGGTCGCCCATCCCCAGGCTTCGTATTTCTTAGCAGTATCTTCAATGGTTACATCATCAGTAACTGTTGATAGCTGAATGTCATTTGAATCATAGAACATTACCAGATTGCCAAGACCAAGGTGTCCGGCAATACGGCCAGCACCCTGTGAAATTTCTTCCTGGATACCACCATCTGAGATGAATGTGTAGATATTGTGGCTCATCCATTCACCAAAGCGTGCAGCTAAAAAGCGCTCTGCAATAGCAGCACCAACTGCCATCACATGACCTTGTCCAAGTGGGCCTGATGTATTTTCAACTCCTCTTGCAAAATCCACTTCAGGGTGACCAGGTGTTGGGCTGCCCCACTGGCGGAAGTTAGCAAGCTCTTCCATGCTATAAGTACCTGTTAATGCTAATCCTGCATACAACATAGGTGACATGTGTCCTGGGTCAAGGAAAAAACGGTCGCGGTTAAACCAGGTGCGATCCGCCGGGTCATAGTTCAAATACTCCGAAAACAATACATGCATAAAATCTGCTCCCCCCATTGCACCACCGGGGTGACCTGATTTTGCTTTTTCAACCATTGCGGCTGATAAAATCCGAATGTTGTCGGCTGCCAACTTTGAAATGTTCTTGTCCATTACGTTTTTAAAATTTTTTAGATTTCATACAGTCATTGTTGCTGTATGGAACTAGTTGTTAAGCCTGTTAAGCCAGGCCTAGCAACAGGTTGCTATTGCTGTTAATGTTTATAAAAACCGCACAGCAGCAGAACCGTCTTCAAACATGGCGCAAAAATACACTTTTTTCTGAACCCTATAAATTTAAATAGATATGACTTTTGTTGCTTTTGGCTGATCTGCCACTTCTTATGAGGAATTTAACTGCTATGTGCTATGCTAAACGGTAGGTGAAGAATGGTAGTAATTGTTACTTTTGTGTTTGAAATAATAGGATGTAGCTATGCTAAAAATTGTTGCTGATAATAAAATACCTTTCCTGAAAGGAGCCTTGGAACCATTTGCTGATGTAACATATTTTCCGGGAGGAGAGATTGATAAAGAGAAGCTGAAGGAGGCCGACGCTTTGGTTACGCGCACACGAACCAAATGTAATGAAGCAACATTACAAGGTACTAGTGTTAAGCTTATTACTTCAGCCACGATTGGTTTTGATCATATTGATACTAATTGGTGTGAAACGCATCAAATTAGCTGGACCAATGCACCAGGTTGCAACTCCGAATCGGTTAAGCAATATGTTGCCGCCATTTTGGCATTGCTGGTGGAGGAGCAAGGTTGGCAGCTGGCAAATAAAGCAATAGCTGTAGTGGGTGTTGGCAATGTTGGCAGTAAGGTGAGTGCCTTGGCTCAAGCTTTGGGTATGACTGTGTATGAAGTTGATCCTCCCCGTGCTAGACATGAGGGGGGTCAACGCTTTTATCAACTGGATGACATAATTGACAAAGCAGACATTATTACTTTTCATACGCCATTGACAAAGGAAGGTGATGATAAGACATATCATTTGTGTGATCGCGGCTTACTTTCAAGAATGAAACCAGGAGCTGTGGTCATTAACTCATCGCGGGGTGAGGTGGTTGATGGCAGTGCATTAAAGGAAGCGATAGCAAGTAAACAGATTGGACAGGCAGTATTGGATGTTTGGGAAAATGAGCCTGAGATTGACACTGATTTATTGGCTAAAGTTTGGCTGGCGACACCGCATATTGCAGGCTATTCGCAGGATGGAAAGGCTAAGGGTACCGAAATGAGTGTCAGGGCGGTTAGTCGTTTTTTTAAGCTGGGGATTGATGATTGGGAAGCCCGGAATATACCTGAACCCGAAGAGCCTGTAATCTCAATTGATTGTAAAGGTCTGGATGAAGACCATATTATTGCTGCAGCTATCCTGCATACATATCTGCTAAAACGTGATGATGCTGATTTAAGGGGTGATGTAAGTCAATTTGAGTCTTTACGCGGAGCTTATCCGGTTCGCAGAGAGTTTCATGCGTATGACGTTGAGCTGCTTAATGGAACTATGGTATTGGCAGATAAAATGAAGGCCATAGGTTTCAGCAAGGTGGCAGTAAAGTAGAGTGGCAGCACAGAACTGCACTGCCACTCCAGATAAAACCAGATGCTAAACCTTACTTAATTGAAGGTTTTGACTAATGACGAACTCTTTAAGAGCTTCGCGTAATGTTGGCTGACCTATCTCCTGTAGGTCATAGTAAACTCTTGTATTGGGCTTATTAATTTTAACGATACGGTTTAAATCAATTGGCGTACCAATAATTACAGCATCGCATGGTACATTATCAATGGTCGTTTGTAAATCTTTAACTTGCTCATCGCCATATCCCATAGCGGGTAGTAAAGTGCCAATGTTTGGATATATCTGATAGGTTTCGGCTAGTTTACCTACGGCATAATCACGTGGGTCAACTATCTCGGCAGCACCAAATTTTTTGGCGGCCACAGTGCCTGCACCAATCTTCATCTCACCATGCGTAAGTGTTGGGCCATCTTCAATTACCAATACTTTTTTGCCTTTAATAGCGTTAATGTTATCTACCCGAATGGGTGATGCTCCATCAATCACGGTGGCATTAGGATTAACCATATCGATATTGGCTCTTAGCTGATTAATGTCTTCAGGTGCAGCACTATCCATTTTGTTGATAACCACAATGTCTGCCATTCGCAGGTTTACTTCTCCCGGGTAATAACTGAGCTCGTGATTAACACGATGTGGATCGACTACAGTAATCAGCAGGTCTGGTTTGTAGAAAGAGAAATCATTATTGCCACCATCCCAAAGTATCACATCACACCCATCAGGATCGTTTTCTGCTGCATCGATTATTGCTTGGTAGTCCACACCTGCATAAATCACATTGCCTCTCACAACATGTGGTTCATACTCCTCCATTTCTTCAATGGTGCATTTGTGAAAAGCCAGATCGTCAATAGTGGCAAAACGCTGAACTTTTTGTTTGACAAGGTCGCCATAAGGCATCGGGTGACGAATAGCCACCACTTTTAGTCCTTGGTCCATTAGTTGCTCAATCACCTTGCGGGAAGTCTGGCTTTTGCCGCAACCGGTGCGTGTTGCACAAACGGCAATAACAGGTTTGTTGCTTTTTATCTGGGTGTCATTAGGGCCAAGCAGCATAAACGATGCGCCGGCGGCATTCACCCTGGCCGACAGGTTCATCACCCTGCTATAGGGTACGTCGCTGTATGAGAATACACACACATCGGCTTCTTTCTCGATGATCAGCTTTTCAAGGTCTTCTTCTGCAAATATGGGAATGCCTTCGGGGTACAACTCGCCAGCTAATGCAGCTGGATATTTACGTCCGTCAATATCCGGTATTTGTGCAGCTGTAAAAGCAACCACTTTATAGTCATGGTTATTCCTGAAAAAGGTGTTGAAGTTGTGAAAATCTCTTCCGGCAGCGCCGATAATAATGGCTTTTTGCATAATCTTGTTGATTTGGTTAGTGAAAATTAATGGTGTTCGGTTCTCAAAATGTGAGATACTATAAATGTACCTGAAGGAAATATAAATGGCTAGTGGGATAAACATGTTAAGAAACAGAATGTTAATCTTGAAATAGTCGTCCTGTTAATGTATTTTTATAAGTTTGCCGCATGAATTTTCTGGCTCATCTATATCTTTCTGGTAATATTCCACCTGTTCAGGTCGGTAATTTTATAGGCGATCATGTAAAGGGGCGCGACTATGAAAAATATGCGCCTTTAATTAAGCAGGGAATTCTGCTTCATCGCAAGATCGACCATTTTACCGATACGCATCCGGTTGTGAAGCAAAGTACTCAACGTCTCAAGGAACGCTATGGGCGATATGCAGGTATTGTAACCGATGTTTTCTATGATCACTTTTTGGGTGTTAATTGGGATAAATACAATGATATATCTCTCAATAAGTTTGTGAGTCAGAGTCATAAGGTGTTGCTGAGGCATTATTTTAGTTTGCCAGCTGGTGTAAAAAGGTTCTTGCCATTTATGGTTAAGAGCAGGCGACTGGAAACATATGCCACCAAAGAAGGTATTAAAAAGAGTCTTGAGATTATGGCTAATTATTCTTCACTGCCTCATGAAGCTCATTGGGGGCTGCAACAGATGGAGTTGCACTATGATGCGTTTAACGAAGAGTTTCTGAGTTTCTTTCATGAATTAAGAATGATGGTGGATGAGGAACTTTCCTTAATTGAAATTTAAGTCAGTTGAGCTTTCATCATTCTGTCTTTTCCATTTATATCTTTTCGGCATTCAATGTTTGTGTAACCTGTATCTCTTAAAAGGTCAGTCATTTCTTTTGCCAGATATTCGTTAATCTCAAAATACAGATAGCCATTGGGTGCTAACATCTGAGTGCCCAGCTTGGCGATGGTTCTGTAAAAAATCAGCGGATCGCTGTCAGAAACAAACAGCGCTGTTGAAGGCTCATAATTTAATACATTAGCCTCCATCATGGCTTTTTCAAGTTCGCGAACATAAGGCGGGTTACTAACGATGCAATCAAACTGCCCGTCAGTGCTGGTGCAGTTTAATACATCCACCTTCTCAAATATTACCTCTTGCTTTAGGCGCCGGGCATTGGCGGCAGCTGTTTCCAGGGCTTTATCTGATATATCCCAGGCAGTAATACAGGTATCTGGCAAATGTACTTTCAGCGATAGGGCAATGCACCCACTACCTGTCCCTATGTCCAATAAACTTTTAGGTTGATGATTGTCCTTGAGTATCCAGTCAACCAGTTCTTCTGTTTCAGGGCGTGGAATGAGTACTGAAGGGTTGACATCAAATGAGAGACCGTAGAACTCTGTTGAACCAATGATGTATTGGAGTGGTACATGATTTTTGAGCTGCTTAGTATAGGTGTCCAGTGTGTGCTTATCTTCCTCGTTTAGCAAATCGTTATTCATCAACAGCAATTGTGTATTATCAACTTCTAAAACATGCTGAAGCAGAAGCCTTCCAAACTGTTTGATTTCATAGTCAGGATAGATGCCTTTTAGCTCAGAAAGGAGATTGGCTGTGTATTGCAGAATCGTAGTACCACTCATTTTTTGTATCTTGAACGGCAAAATTACTAAACTCAAATGAATCATTTGTCGCAAGAGGAGAAATACATGCAGCGTTGTCTGCAGTTAGCTCAAATGGCTGAAGGAAATACGTATCCTAATCCAATGGTAGGAAGCGTGATTGTGCACAAAGGAAAAATTATTGGAGAAGGATATCACCAAAAAGCTGGCGAACCGCATGCCGAAGTGAATGCCGTCCATTCAGTAAAGGATCAATCACTTCTACGTCAATCGACTTTGTATGTAAACCTTGAGCCATGCGCTCATTATGGAAAAACACCACCTTGTTCAAAACTAATAATCGATAAGGCAATTCCTCATGTGGTTATTGGTTGTATTGATTCATACTCCGAGGTTGCAGGGAAAGGCATTGAAATGATGAAGAAGGCCGGTGTAGATGTTAAAACGGGTGTTTTGGAGGCTAAGAGTTTAGAATTGAACCGTCGATTCTTCACATTTCATAATAAGCAACGGCCTTATATTATATTGAAGTGGGCCGAAACGCAGGATGGATTTGTGGATATTAAACGAACAGATGCTGATTATGGTCAACCGACATGGATTACAAACGAGTGGGCGCGAAGAGCTGTTCATAAGCAGCGTACTACTGAAGAAGCAGTATTGGTTGGCACGCAAACGGCTCTGAAAGATAATCCATCGCTTACTGTTCGTGATTGGTCAGGCAAGCAACCTTTGCGCTGCGTGATTGATAAAGAATGCCAGTTGGATGGTCAGTATCACTTATTAGATAATACGCATCAAACTGTTATCTATAATCTAAGAAAAGAAGATCGTGTTAAATTAACTGAATACGTTAAGCTGGATGCCGGGAAGGATTTGACTTTACAGATTCTTAAGGATTTATGGCAGCGTAATATTCAATCGCTTATTGTTGAAGGCGGAAGCGCCACTCTTCAGTGTTTTATTAATGCTGACCTGTGGGATGAAGCGCACAGGTATGTTGGCGATGTGTTTTTTAAAAAAGGAGTAAAAGCCCCTGAATTTTCGGCTAAAATTAAGCAAAAGCATACATTCGGAGATAGTCAACTATTTGTGTATCGTAATAATTTGTAAATTCATCACTCACATAATCTGACCAAAGCAAATGGATTTTATTGAGAGTATACCTCCTCTTGTCATTAACATTGTTAAGGCCGCCTACGTGCTGGCCATGCTGATGATTGTGTTTCTGGTAATGCTCGAAAACCGAAGCCCCTTGAAGGCCATACCATGGATGTTGGTATTATTATTCGTGCCTGTGCTAGGCGTGGTATTTTACATCTTTTTCGGCCAAAACCTCAGGAAGGAAAAGATAATCAGGCGAAAAGGATTGAAGAATCACGATCTGGTCAGTAAAATTGCACATGCGCAAAGTCATAAACTGGCAGATGGTGTTATGGACGATCTGCCAAGTCTTGAGACACACAAAAAGCTTATTCAGCTATTTCTTAACAATTCATCGTCGATACTAACAATTGGCAATCAGGTGGATGTGCTTAATAATGGAGAAGAGACTTTTAATGCCATCCTGACAGCACTCAGGCAGGCTCAGCATAGCATACATCTGCAATACTATATATTTGACGAGGATGAAATAGGTAATCAGATTCTCGACATATTAAAAGAGAAGGCTAATGAAGGCGTTGAGGTGCGCATGATAGTAGATGATGTAGGCAGCTGGGAGCTTAAGCGTTCTTTTTTTAGCCAGATGAAAACCTACGGCATTGAAGTATATAGCTTTTTAACGGTTCGCTTTCCATCGCTTACTTCGAAGGTTAATTACCGTAACCACCGGAAGATTGTGGTTGTCGATGGTGAAACAGGATTTCTGGGAGGCCTTAATGTAGCCGATCGTTACATTAAGGGCAATCCTGCCTATGGTATCTGGCGAGATATGCATTTACGTATCACCGGAGATGCTGTCAATGCACTGCAGTCGGTGTTTTTTGTTGATTGGTATTTTGTCAGCCAGCAGGATATTGCCGATCCGAAGTACTTTCCGCATAAAAAACCTGCCGGTGATAAGTTGGTTCAGATAGTTACCAGCGGACCAGATTCTGACTGGCCTGGCATTATGATGGGATACTATCAGGCCATAGCTACGGCACAAAAATATGTATACATTACCACCCCTTATTTCATGCCTGGCGAAAGTGTGCTAATGGCACTAAAGGCATCGGCCATGAGTGGCGTCGATGTGCGTATTATTATACCAGAGAAGAGTGATGCATATTTTACGGCTCTGTGCACCAAGTCTTATATTAAAGAGATGTTGGCCGCTGGCGTTAAGTTCTATTTCTATCAGCCAGGCTTTTTGCATAGTAAGATGATGGTGGTAGATGATGAAATGTGTACCATCGGCACCACAAATATGGATTTCAGAAGTTTTGAACAGAATTTTGAAGTCAATGCATTTATATACGATCGTGATAAAGCGCAGGAGGTCAGGCGATACTTCTGCAACGACTTGCAGCAGTCGGTATTGATAGATGCTGAAGAGTGGCGTAAACGACCACGGTGGCAAAAGGCTAAAGAATCGTTCGCACGTTTATTTAGCCCCTTACTTTAATTAGTCATTTTAAATCAATGTGTTTGAATATTAGGAAAGACGCCGAATCATTCACAAAAACATTTTATAGGGTTGATTTAACGGCACCGCCTTCCAGCGTATAAACCTGTCCGGTTACAAATTCGGCCATTGGTGATAAAAGCCAGGCTGCTAATGTACCTAAGTGGGCCGGATTACCAAGCTGTTTGGCAGGTATGGCGTCAATAAAAGCCAGTTTAGTCTTTTCAAATTCCTGACCAGTCATCTGACTCTTCTTTTCAATCAGTCGGTTAATAGCCGGGGTGTTGTGGGAGCCAGGAGCCACCATGTTGAAGTTAATGTTTTGTCCGCTGACTTCCTGAGATACAGTTTTCATCATCCCCACAACCGATAGCCTTAGTGAGGTGCTTAATACCAGGTTTTCGTATGGTTGCTTAACTGACGAACTTTCGACGTAAACCACTCTTCCATAGTGCTTAGTTCTGAAATGGGGTAACAGTTTTTGTGTAAGCTCTACTTTCCACCTGAGAATATTACGGTAAGCATCGTCCCAGTCTGATAGGCGGGTTTCTTCAAAGAGTTTGGCCGGAGGTCCGCCCGCATTGATTAAGATGCCATCTATATCGTGTTCGTTGGCGAGACTGGCCACGCGGTTGATTGTATCTGATGAGGTGATATCACCTTTAACGGCGATGAATTTGCTTTTATATACGGCTTTCATTTGATCAAGACCATCTTGCTTGCGGGCAATGCCAATTACTTTAGCCCCATCATTCATGAGAGCGGTGGCGGTGGCCTGTCCAAAGCCGCTTGTGGCGCCGCATACAATAAAGGTGTGGTTTTTAATCTGTAAGTTCATGGTTAAAAAAGTTTCCTTTATTGACAAATGAAGTCGCAAAAGGTTTACTTTTTCTTACGTGATTTGGCCATGGGGTTAAAATTTAGACATCGTTGTACCCATTTGTCCAAATCATCATCCATATCAGTGCCTGCTGGTTCTATCATTACGAATCCTTTCATAGGGCGGCCGGTGAAATCCATTTGCTTGCAGCCTTCCTCAGTTAGGTATTGCTCGTAAAGGTTGGGTGAAATACGCGCCATTAGGTTGTTTTTAATGATACCAACGCACATTTTATCATCTACCATAAAGCACAATCCGCCCATCATTTTCTTCTCAATGAACTTAGCAGCTTTGCTTTTTAGCGTTTGTCTTACTCTATCAGCCAAATATTCGTCGTAGGCCATAATGGTTACATAAATGGATATCCTACACTAATGTAGGCTCTGGCTTTCCAATCGTCAAGATTAGTGCCAATGCCCAAAGTTATTGGACCAATGAGGCTATTAACGGCGATACCACCACCAAAGCCAATAATGTGCTCTTTAGGACCAAGGAAGAAGGATTGATCGGCAAATATATTATTGCCAAAATTAGGCGCATAAATACCATTTACAACAGCATGGGCATAAAGCACCTTAGTGATGTTAAAATTCAATTTTATACTGGCTAGTCCATAGTTTTCTGCAATTTTCTCACGGTAGTTCAATCCAACAAAAGCCGCATCTCCTGTGCTGATGTTATAGGCTGTACCACCAATATTATGCATGTCGAAAAACGGCGCATTGGCCGAAAAAGCGGCTAGTGATAGTCCGGTTTCTATGGTAGAGTTTTTTGAGGTTGTGATGGCTTTTGTATAGCGAAGCGAGCCTGCCAGATAATGCTCTTCCGGCACTTTAATGAACGGTTCGATGATGGCTTTGCTACTGGCTTCTCCATCATAATATTCGTAGGTTTTAAAGTTGGCTTTACCCGCAAAGTGCAGGTGATGTCCTTTAGTAGCAAAGAATCGCTTATTGAGGGTGTTGCGATCAATGATGAATGAGCCGTAGATAAAACCATTACCAAAACGTTTCACTCCTTGATCGAATATATCTGAAAGTCCGGTTTCCTGACTGACCTTTATTTCCTGCCAGTCGAGCTTGGCCGTTACAATGGTTTTTGTTTTGTATGACAGGAAAATACCTGCTCCGGCTTGAGCTTTATAGAAATTTAGTGTACCGGCTGTTTTTAAATTCTGCTGGTAGATGGGCAGGTAAGTGCGTTCAAAATATCCATCGCCAATAAACCCGGTAGATTGCTGCTCACCCAGGTAGGCAATCATTTCGCCGTGTGCTCTTGGCTTTTCCGAAATGTCGGTGGTTAAGGACAGGCGACTGTTTTTAAATAACAGGTTTCTAATTGTGAGGTTAGAAATGATACCTGCTTTTAACTCATTATCGTAATGAATCGAAAACTTCGCCTGCGCCAGGTTAGTTTCTTCTGTTTTAAATATCAGGGTATATGCTCCGTTGTTATTTTCTATATTGTAGGTGATTTGGTTGTAAAAGCGCGTGCCTATCAGTCGTCTAACACCTGTGTTTATATCTTCTACGCTTACAGTATCGCCTTCGTGGATGCCTAGTTTTGTGAAGAAAAAGTTTTGTGATACATGTTTCCGGTTGATGATCTTGATATCGGAAACAATTATTTGTTCGGGAGTATAATTTTGGGGGGATTGTAAAGTTTTAGGATATCTGTTTATTGAATCTCCTAATTGTTGCAGTTGTGTAATCTGCTCAAGGGCTGCTTGCTCGCCTCTTTCAATAATAGCAGTGCCGTCAAAAAAGCTGGCCGATGTATACGGGTGCAATTCTGGTGTGATAATATAATCAGTGGCATCAATGGACTCCTGAAGCACAATATTGCTGCCTATCATAGCTGATGTCATCAGAATTTCGGTTATGCTCTTAAGTTCATCTATTTTAGGCTTATCACTTGTGCCAACATTCACACCAATGATTATGTCGGCCCCCATTTCGCGGCAAAGTAAAACCGGGAAATTATCTAATACACCACCATCAACCAGGTACATACTGTCCTTTTCAACAGGGGTGAACACCGAAGGAATGGCCATGCTGGCTCTCATTGCTTCTGACAGGTCTCCTTCTTTAAAAACATATGGCTTACCTTCAACCAGGTCAACAGCAACGCAGCGAAACGGAATAGGGAGCTCATCAAATGAGTGGCAATTGGATACATGCCAGGTTAGTTCAGAGAGCATTTCAGATATGCGATGACCTCGCACCATGCCTGCCGGCAGGCTAAGGCCTTTTTTAGTGATGTCAAAACTTAACTGAAAACGGTTGTAGTCAGCTTTTTCTTCCGGTACGACATCACTCAGCGGTATTTGATCACTCAGAACAACAGCCCAATCAATATTATTAACAATTGAATCTAATTCAGCAGCTGAGTATCCGGAAGCATACAAGCCTCCAATAATACTTCCCATGCTGGTGCCTGTTATATAATCAGGTTTGATGCCGGCTTCTTCCAGCACTTTAATGACACCAATATGTGCCAGCCCCTTGGCGCCACCACCACTGAGTACCAAGCCTATTTTAGGCCGTTGCTCCGGCGTTTGTGCATGCAATAGGTGGTTAATTGTACACACGAAGATGATAACTAAACAAAGTATATACCTGTGCATGCTACTTATCGTTTGTTTTTAATCATTACAACTGAGCCATACATATCGGGTAATTGTATAAAGATCTCAGGAATGGTTTGTTCAAATTCATCAACTGCTTTTTTTACGCCTTCCCAATTGTGATTGTAGTCGTGGATAATGATAGTGCCGCCATCGCTAAGTTTTGGGTAAAAATAACGGAGTGCATCAATGGTGGACTGGTACAGATCGGCATCAATATGAACAAAGGCGTAGTTAGTTTCTGTTATTCCCTCTGTAGTGTCAGGAAACACACCTTCTTTGATAATAAGTTTTGAAATATCCCCATTGATATATTTCATAACTTCATCAGGTGTGGTGTTGTCAAACTTAACTGTTTGAGGGCGCACTGTTCCATCGCAATCTTCTTTAATGACTTGCTTGGGCAGTCCGCTAAAACTATCGAACAGATAAAACTTACGGTCTGGCAACATATGGTGAATCAAACGAGCTGTTTCACCCTTATATACACCCAGTTCGGCAACTGCCCCTTCAATATTATTATCAGTGATGCGTTTGAGTTGAAGCCATAGAGAATAGTAGCGTATCTTATCTTTGAAATTTCTTTCCTGGTTGATAATGGGCTTCTTTAGCTGCTTGTGCTTTTGCGCATCGAGCCAGGCAAATGGCTTAAATAGTTTGTGCGTATAAAAGCTCCAGAAGTAGCTAAGAGCCATTAGTACAACAAGATTAATGAGAATCAGATTGAGGAATTGGATAAGTGTCATGCCTAATATTGCTTGGTATAACACAAATATAATTCAAATATCAGGCAAAAAAGTCGAATTATCCCGAATTGGGAATATTGTCTATTGAACTGTCTTTTATTAGGCATTAAACCGGCTGATGCGGGGCTTGTTAATTTTGTATTATTTTTAGTACTGAAAAATATAACAATCATGAGATACTTTATTGCCATTTCTTTTCTACTTATTGTAGTGGCTTGTCAAAAGCCAAAGAGACCAACCAAAGAATGGGCTATTGTCTTGCATGGCGGTGCTGGTAACATGGATAGCACTAAATTTAGCGCAGAAGATATTCAGCTTTATGAAGATGGCTTGCGTGCAGCATTAGATATTGGTAAAAAAGCCCTGGTGGATGGGCATTTAGCCATTGATGTGGTAGAGAAGGTCGTGAAGAATCTGGAGGATAATCCGCTTTTTAATGCTGGCAAAGGTGCTGTTTTTACCAATGATGGCCGTAACGAGCTGGATGCTGCTATCATGGATGGCCGTGATTTAAATGCTGGTGCGGTGGCTGGAGTGGGTGATGTGCGTAATCCTATAAGTGCTGCACGATTGGTGATGGAACAGTCGCCACATGTGTTGTTGATTGGTAAAGGTGCTTCCCTTTTTGCGTCAGAACAAGGTGTGGAGATGGTGGACAGCAGTTATTTTTATACTGAGAAACGTTGGCAGTTACTGCAACGTTCGCTTCAAAAGGCAGGTAAAAACGGAACCGTTGGCTGCGTTGTACTCGACAGAAATGGCAACCTGGCAGCAGCCACTTCAACTGGCGGCATGAACAATAAACGATATGGACGAGTGGGTGATGTGCCAGTTATTGGAGCCGGAACTTATGCTAACAACAATACTTGTGCTGTATCAGCCACAGGTCATGGAGAGTACTTTATCCGTTACACGGTGGCTCACGATATTTCTGCTTTAATTGAATACAAAGGATTAACTTTAGATGAAGCTGCTCAAGCTGTGGTTAATGGTAAACTGACAAATGAGGCCGGTAGTGGTGGAATCATCGCCGTAGATAAATATGGAAATATTACCCTGGAAATGAACTCAACAGGTATGTTCAGAGGCTGGGCTGATGCTTCAGGCAATGAGGGTGTTGCTATCTTCAAATAAGCTGCTAAGAAAAAATAAGCCATAAGGTCTTGCTCATGCATTAACCTTATGGCTTATCAAATTATTTAAGTGTGGCTATAGTTCGTCTGAATAATAGGCAATGGGTAGTTCTCGCAAATTGTAACGGTTAGCCATTATTTCGCCGTAGGCACCGGTTGAGCGGATAGCAATTAAGTCGCCTCTGCTGGTGTGTGGCAGGTCAACCGCTTTACCAAAGCAATCGCTTGATTCACATATGGGACCTACCACATCGTATTTTTCTTCCTCTTTATCAGAACTCAGGTTTTCAATTTTATGATAGGCCTGGTATAATGCCGGACGAATTAAATCGCTCATGCCCGCATCAACAATAGCAAATTTGGTGTTAACACCATTCTTTACATAGAGCACTTTTGTAAGTAAGGCCCCACATTGTGCTACAACTGAGCGGCCTAATTCAAAATGCAACTCCTGGTCTGGTTGCAGTTCCAGAAACTCATCAAATAATTTGAAAAAGCTCTTGAAGTCCGGAATCGATTTGCTGTCAGGTTGCTCATAATCTATGCCAAGCCCGCCGCCAACATTAACCACCTTGGGGCAAATGTGACGACTAATAAACCATTTTTGCAGCTCATTGACACGTATACAAAGGTCTTTGAACGAAAGTAAATCCGTAATCTGTGATCCAATATGGAAATGGATGCCTTCAAGTTCAACGTTCTTCAGGCTATTCAATACATTAACCACATTGTCCAGATCCCATTGGTTGATGCCAAATTTGTTCTCTTCCAATCCGGTGGTGATGTAATGATGGGTATTGGCATTTACATTAGGATTAATGCGCAATGCTACTTTCGCTATTTTGCCTTTTAAACCAGCCAGCTCATCAATAATTTCCAGTTCAGGAATCGATTCAACATTAAAGCAGGCAATGTCATTGTCCAGTCCAAGGTTGATTTCCCAGTCAGCCTTTCCAACTCCGGCAAACACAACGCCTCTGGCATCAAAGCCGGTTTCTATGGCTTTCTTAACTTCATTGCCACTTACGCAATCTGCACCAAAACCAGCATCGCAAATGGTTTTTAAGATGCGATCGTTTGCATTTGCTTTAACAGCATAATGTACTTTAAATCCGTACTGGCCAGCTTCTTGCTGAATAGTTGATAAAGTTGTGTTCAATATCTCCATGTCGTAAAAGTAGAATGGAGTTTGAATCTGTTCTAATGCTTCAACAGGGAAATTAAATTTCATTGGTTTCCTGGTTAAACAGTTTATCACTTAATAGATTTAAAGCCTTCTTTTTGTCTTTGGCACTAATTAATAACGACAGGTTGTAATTACTGCCACCGTAAGATATCATTCTGATAGGAATGTCTTTCACAGCGTCAAAAATAGTATTGGCGTAACCTTTATTGTCGGCCACTAGGTCACCTACCACACACACTATCACCTGATCGTTATCTACTTCAACTGTACCGTATTTTTTAAGGTCATTTACAATTTCATCAAGGTGCTTATTGTCATCGATAGTTACCGATACGCCTACCTCCGATGTGGTAATCATATCGATTGGTGTTTTATAACTTTCGAATATTTCAAATACCTTACGCAAGAATCCATAGGCCAGTAGCATGCGTCCCGACTTGATTTTGATAGCGGTAATACCATCCTTTGCTGCAACAGCCGCCATGCGTTCTTTACGCTGGTTGGATGAAATCAGTGTGCCTTCTGCATTAGGCTGCATGGTATTCAGCAAGCGTACTGGTATGTTTGCAAGTTTTGCTGGTAATACACTCGTTGGGTGAAGTATTTTAGCCCCGAAATAGGCCAGCTCAGCCGCCTCGTCAAATGATAGTTCCGAAATACTTTTGGTATTCTCCACATAGCGGGGATCATTGTTGTGCATACCATCAATGTCGGTCCATATTTGTATTTCTTCAGCTTCAATTGCGGCGCCAATAAGTGATGCCGAGTAATCGCTGCCACCACGCTGCAGGTTATCAATTTCGCCAAAAGCATTGCGGCAGATATAACCTTGCGTAATGTAAACTGCTTGCTCTTCCTGTTCCTTCAGGATTTTGCTAATGTTCTCTTTAATATAGACACCATCGGGTTCATTGTTTTTATCAATGCGCATATAATCCAGTGCCGGAAGCAGGGCTGATTGCTTGCCTTTTTCCTGTAGATGAAAGTGAAATAGTGCAGTTGAAATTAATTCGCCTTGCGCTAAAATGGCTTTTTCCTCAAATACCGTGAACATGTCGATGGTAAATGATTTAATAAACTCAAAATGAGATTTAATTAAATCGCGACCTTTGGATTTAAATGCTTCACTCGTAAATAACTCCTCAACCACCTGCTCGTATTTAGTTTCAAGTGTATTGATTACTTCATTAGCTCCGTCGTGATTTTTCTGGTATAAGTAATTGGCAATTTCAACCAGACTATTGGTTGTACCTGCCATTGCTGACAATACCACAATCTTTTGATGATTATCATCTATCAGGTCTGCGACTTCTTTCATGCGTTGAGCCGAACCAACCGATGTTCCTCCAAACTTAAGTACTCTCATTTTGTAACACTATAATATCTACAATAACTTAATGATGCAAAATTATAAGAATTATCAGCACTAATACTCACTATTTGATAGAAATAGA
The DNA here is from genome assembly GCF_018271975.1 of Carboxylicivirga mesophila. Taxonomy (GTDB): domain Bacteria; phylum Bacteroidota; class Bacteroidia; order Bacteroidales; family Marinilabiliaceae; genus Carboxylicivirga; species Carboxylicivirga mesophila. The sequence goes on along the minus strand of NZ_JAGUCN010000003.1, from coordinate 95,891 downwards.
CCGTGCTGAATTTTGATTATTAACAAATAAATGGCGCCAGAAAGAAAAACAACCAAAAATAACAAAAAGTTAAAAAAATAACAACAAATTTTATTTTCATGAGTTTTGTGAATAATTTGCATGTTTTACACAAAATGTGAGTTTTTCTTTCGTTAAAATGCCACTACCTTTGTTGAAAATTATTGACGTCATGCGAATTCAATCAGCTCAATTTTATAAAAGTAGTTCTAAGGCCAATCAGTGTCCCAAAGAGGATAGGCCTGAATATGCTTTTATTGGCCGCTCCAATGTGGGAAAGTCTTCATTAATCAATAAGTTATGCGACCGAAAATCGTTGGCTAAAACATCTTCTACGCCTGGTAAAACACAGCTGATTAATCATTTTGACATTGATGGTAAATGGTACCTGGTTGATTTGCCAGGATTTGGTTATGCCAAAGTTTCGAAAACGCTACGTTCTACCTTTGGTGCGCTTATTACCGATTATATCTCGAGCCGAAAGAATCTGATGTGCCTGTTTGTGCTTATCGATTCGCGAATTCCTATGCAGGAGATTGATCTGTTATTTATGAATTCAATGATTGAAAACGGCGTGCCCATTGCGCTTGTGTTTACAAAAACAGATAAACTGAACAAGACCCAATTCAGCACTAACATGAAAAAGTATGAAGAAAAGTTGCTGGAATATTGGGAAGAATTACCACCGGTTTTTTATACCTCATCAAAGAACGGGCTTGGCTCAGAAGCCTTATTGACTTTCATTGATGATTTGAATAGTAAGTGGTAAGTGATTGCTAATGAATGGGATGTTCTAAAATCTCAACAATTATACTTTTTTATGATGTTTGTTCATGTTAAGAAAATATGAATTGCTTACCTTTGCAGCCACAAAGCAACATTGAAATAATCTGATAAACATCAATTTAAATGCCACCGAAAGCTCCTATTAAGATATTTGCGGGAACTAGTACCAAGTATCTTGCTGAAAAAATTAGTCTTTGTTCCGGCAGAGAACTGGGTAGTGTTAACTGCTTGCGATTCAGCGATGGTGAATTTACAACTATGTACGAAGAGACCGTTCGCGGCTCTCACCTGTTCTTAGTTCAGTCTACTTTCCCTCCTTCAGATAACCTGATGGAGTTATTAATGATGATTGACGCTGCCAAGCGCGCTTCGGCTTATAAGATTGTAGCCGTAATGCCTTACTTTGGTTTTGCACGTCAGGATAGAAAAGACCAGCCACGTGTGGCTATTGGAGCCAAGTTGGTTGCCGATATGCTACAAGCAGCAGGAGTCGATCGTGTGATTACAATGGATTTGCATGCCGATCAGATTCAGGGATTCTTTAATATTCCCGTTGATCATCTGTATGCATCATCAATTTTTGTACCGCACATTAAGCACATGAACCTTGAGAATTTGGTAATTGCTTCACCAGATGTGGGTGGTACAAAACGTGCAAATACCTACGCCAAGTTTTTGGAAACACCAATGGTTATTTGCCATAAGCAGCGTTCCAAAGCGAATGTTGTGGATGAGATGCGTATTATAGGTGATGTAACTGATAAGAATGTGATTATTGTGGATGATATGGTGGATACCGCTGGTACTCTGACTAAAGCTGCTGATATGATGTTGGAAGCTGGTGCCAGAAGTGTACGCGCATTTACTACACATGCTGTATTATCAGGTCCGGCATATGAGCGCATCGAAAATTCAGGTTTGACTGAGTTGTATGTCACCGATTCAATTCCATTAAAACAGAAATGTGATAAGATTAAAGTGTTGTCGGTAGCACAACTTTTTGCCGATACTATTGAAAAAGTATATAATTATCAGTCGATAAGCAATCAATTTTTGATCTAAAGTATTATCTTTGCAGCCGCTTTAGAGCAAGCGTGTGATGGGAAATTTAGCCTCACATGGTTATAATTTTGAGTAGCACTTAAAAAAAAGAATTATGCAAACAATTGAAATTAAAGGTACTGTACGTACTGAGTTAGGTAAAAAGTCAACCAAAGCATTACGTGCTGAAGGTAAAGTACCTTGTGTGATTTACGGTGGTGAGCAGAATGTTCACTTTACAGCTCCTGAAGCTGAGTTCCGTAAAGTAATTTACACACCAAATGTTTACATCATCAATGTAAACGTAGATGGAACAGTTTATCCTACTATTCTTCAGGATACGCAATTCCACCCCGTTAAAGAACAAATGTTACACGCTGACTTCCTTTTGGTAAAAGAAGATAAGCCAGTTGTAATTGAGATTCCAGTGAAGTTAGAAGGTTTTGCAGAAGGTGTTAAGGCCGGTGGTAAACTTCAGCTTGAAAAACGTAAACTGAAAGTTAAAGCTCTTGCAAAAGACTTACCTGATACATTAAATATCAACATTGATAGCCTTGGTTTAGGGAAAACAATGCAGGTTGGTCAGTTAAACTTCGATAACCTTGAGTTATTGAATGCCAAGAATGCGGTTGTAGTTGCTGTACGTCTGACTCGTGCTGCTCGTGCTGCTGCTCAGCAAGCTGCTGCCAACTAACAGTCATAGAATATATAAGGAACCTCCATATTTACGTATGGAGGTTTTTTTATATTTTAGCCAAATTGTCGGGCATTAGAATACCAAACTATGATTGGGCTAATAAAGCTATTTAAGAGAACGGAAAAAGATAATACGCCTTCAGATATGAAGTACCTGGTTGTTGGTTTAGGGAATATAGGTGAAGAATATGAGCAAACCCGTCACAATGTTGGGTTTGAAGTGTTAGATGCAATAGCCAAAAGCAATAGTGTACAATTTAAGGATGAGCGCTATGGTGCCATTGCCTCTTATAAGTTTAAATCACGAAACATTATTTTGCTAAAGCCCAATACCTATGTTAATTTAAGTGGAAAGGCTATTAACTACTGGATGCAAAAGGAGAAAATACCATTGTCAAACGTGCTGGTGGTGGTGGATGATTTGGCATTACCTTTCGGAACGTTGAGGCTTAAAACAAAAGGTGGTGATGCAGGTCATAACGGCTTAAAAAGTATACAGAGCACTCTGGGCACTGCTGCATATTCACGTCTGCGTTTCGGTATTGGAAATGAATTCTCGAAAGGCAGACAGGTTGATTTTGTTCTCGGCCGATGGACGGATGAAGAATGGTCAACATTGCTTGAACGTGTAAAAGTAGCCGAAGACATTGTCAAAGCTTTTGCAACTGTTGGCGCTGCCCGGGCAATGAGCCAGTATAATAATAAATAGAGTTGTACATCAAACGCTTTATAAGTGATGAGTGAATCAGGGGTGAGAATCGATAAATATTTATGGGCGGTCAGACTTTTTAAAACCCGGAGCATTGCTGCAGAAGCATGCAAAAAGGGTAAGGTGATGATTAGTGGTATGCCTGTTAAATCGTCGCGTTTGATTAAAGTTGGTGACGAAATAGATATTCGTATTCCACCAATTGTACGACGATTTAAGGTACTTGATGTGGCCGAGAAGCGCATGGGTGCCAAACTTACACCGGATTTTGTAAGGGATATAACACCACCTGATCAGATTGAATTACTTGAGTTGTCCAAACTAGCCAGTAATGCCAATCGCGCAAGAGGCTTAGGCAGACCTACGAAGAAAGACAGACGTGATTTAGAAAGGCTCCAGGAGGGAGAATGGGATTTTTAATTGATTAAGTATGATAGTTGCTCAGCAGAAAAAGAAAGAAAATATTATTGAATATATCCTGTATATGTGGCAAGTTGAGGATCTGATAAGGGCCAATCAACTCGATATGTCTTTAATAGATAAGCACATTATGCCAGGATATCAGCAGTCCGACGATGTTATCCTCGAAATAAGAGACTGGTGGGCCAACTTAGCTGAAATGATGCGCATGGAGAACAAATCGGAGAAAGGGCACCTGCAGGTGAATATTAATACCGTTAATGATGTTAACCGCCTGCATAACCAATTACTAAAAGCGCCCAATGAGGTGGCCTATCAGCATCTGTATAATAGCATGGCAGCTACTATTCAGGAGTTCGATAATAAATCGGGCAACAATTTATCCAATGATATTGAGATTTGTCTGACTGCTATTTACAGCTCATTTCTGTTAAAGCTAAAGCATCAGAAGGTATCAGAACAAACTGAATTGGCGATTAAGAATTTTAGTAAGCTACTGAGTATGCTTGCCAAAAAGTTCAATGAAGAGCAGGCAGGAAAATTGGAACTTTAATTAATGGTACAGGAGGTTGTACCAAACCATTGATACCTGTTTCGAGCCAATGCATAATATAGTTTTTTGAGAAGAAATGGCGGTAGCAGCATTAGAATAAATGCAGGCAGATAAAACAGACCGCCCATAAGCTTCAGTAATTTAATAAGGGCCTTGTCTGCTTCATAACTTTCAGAATTACTTATAATAAGCAATTCTTCAGGTACTTTGCTGCTGACTAATTGAAAAGGTATCAGGTTCACTTTTCTGTCAAGGTTCAATTTTTGAAGTTGTTGTACCAAACCAAAACAGAAGTTGCAACGGCCATCATAATAGGCAATAGGTAAGTGATTTTCTATTCTGTACCTTTCCATGTCTGCTTTTATTGCTCAGGTTCGGTGTTGTTCGCCGATTCTGATTCTAGTTCTGCCCGGTTATCTGATAGATTCGATGATTCAGGCAAAGTATTCGCATTGGGTAAAAAGCCATTGTTTTGGAAGATATCAAAGATGAAGTCTTTATCGCTTAGATTTTTACACCATAGGGCCTTAGTTATTCTCATATACTTTAGTTTAAGAAGTTCCATTTGTTGGTAATTTAAACAAGATTAATACAGATCGGATTAATCTTGTTTTACCAGATTGTTAACTGTAGTGCAATTCAATCTACTTCTGGTAGCATAAAGTAAACATGAGGTGCCTCAAAAGGTTCAGTTATGGCTTAAAAACTACAACATCAGCTCTTCGGTTAATTACCCTAATGGCGCTGCTTTTACTGGTGTCTTTTGGTAATAGCACATCATCATCTCCCTTGGGGTAGAGCCTGAATCGTTCTTTATCTATCCCTAAATCGTCGACAAAATAGGATAGTACCTGCTCGCAGCGTCGCTTACTGATGTCAAGGTTTTCAAGTGCATTGTCTCTACTGTCATTGTAGCCATAGATATCTACTGTTGAGCCGGGATTCTTCACCATATATAGGCCAATGGTGGCTAAATCTACCTGATCTTTGGTGTCGAGCTTACTGTCAGATGAATCAAAATAAACGGATACCATGTTGTTACTGCCATAAATACGCAACGCATGATGCTTAATAGTAACTGTATCAATTTTAATTATTTTTTTCGATTCTAATTGCTTTAATTCTTCTTCAAGTAATGCTACCTCGTCGGCCAAAGGATCTTTTTTGGGTTTGTCAAACACATTAAAGCCATAGCCGCGATGCGTCCACCTGGAGTGACGCTTATCTTTTTTACCAATTTTGTATGCCAAATGAATATTGGTGTACCAGTACTTATCATTATCGGCCCCCAGCAACACATTATCCAGTTTATCCTCTATTGACCAGCGCATGGATGTTTCCAGTCCAATGTCAAAGCTTCGGTTGATGCGGTATTGAAGTCCAATGCTTAGGGGTACCACCAATTCATTAACGCGGGCTGTTTTTTTATAGGGATCATCGGCATCATAGCCCAACACCAGGTAGCCTGCTCCGGCATTTTGTGGTGCCCAGTCGCGATAATGAACAACAGAATCAGTGGCTGTGTAATGCACACGTGTGCGATAAGAGGTCAATCCTACACCAATGCTCAGGTATAAGTTCCATTTATCGCGCATTGGTCCGGGGTAAGCAAACCACTGGTTGATATATGTAACTGCGTTAATGGAGTAATCAAATAAGTTTCCTGCACTATAGAACTGGTCGTTACCAGAGCGGAAATCACTGTTCAGAACCTGAAAGTCAACTGCCCAGGCAGGGTGAATTTGCTTGGATAATTTAACCATTGGCCCAAAATTCCAGTGCCTATCAGGGAGAATGGCATACGATGTTAAATCGTTTTGCATCACAAGTGGCCCGTAACCAATGGCTATCGACCAGGTATTAAAAGACTTGTCTCTCGAATAACGCATGTGCTCTTCCAGCTGCCTATGATCAGTTGAGAACTGTGCATGTACGCTTGATGCACAAAAAGCGAAAAGGCACAAACTTATAATGTATATGGATGTAAATCTCATCATGTTTATTCAATGATCACAAATAAATCAACTCGTCGATTCACCAGGTGAAGACCTCTCGGTGCCAGTTTCTGTGTGTCTGACAGCAGTTCAGCTTCTCCTTTATAGTCTATTTCAAAGCGATTAGGATCGATGTTATAGTCATTGACCAGCGTTCTTAAAGTGGCATTACAACGACGTTGACTCAGCTTAACATTGTATTCGTATGAACCTCTCTCATCACAATAACCAACAATCTTTACTCGTAATGATTTATCCTGGTTCATAACATAGGCTACTTTGGCAAGCGACATGTGGGCTTCCTCTGTAATTTCTGACTTGTCAAAATCGAAGAAGATAGAAGCTGATACACTTTCTTTATATTCAACAGATTCGGTGATGATTGTGCTCGTGTCAGATTTAACCGAGTCAAGCATCGACATGTATTCTATTTGCTTCTTCAGAGAATCCAGCTTTTGTGCCATTGGATCATTGTCGCGCTGGCGTTTGTAGTTGATATTAAAATCTTTATAGGTCCATGCTGCATGGCGTTTGTTCTTCTTGCCTAGCTTATAGGTAAGGTTAATGGAAGCCAGCATGTAGCTATCATTGTCAGCTCCAGTTAGGTTTACATCCAGATTGTCAGCACTCATCTGTCGCATCAGAACTTCTGTACCTACATCAAAGCTCTTGCTGATTCGGTATTTGACACCAACACCAAATGGTATTACCACCTCATTTTGCCGACTGGTTTTCTTGTCCGGTGCACCTTCTCCTCTTCTTTCGTAGCCCATTACCAGGTAGTCGGAGGGCAGCCAGCCATGTGGTGTTGGGTAGCCTGCTGTGCCTTCGTATACGTCGGAAACGATAAGGACACGGTTATCCGATAAAGAATGCTGTCTGCTCCGGAAATAAGTCAATCCAATACCAAGTTTTGCATATATGTTCCATTTGTCGCTAATGGGTCCAAATATGGCCAGCTGATTAATATTCAGCGTTCCGTTAAGTGATACGTCGTACAAATCGCCTTCAAAATAGCGGCCGTTTTTTTGACCATACATATCAGCCATCAGCCATTGTAAGTCAATACCCCACGGACGGTTGAACTGCTTGCTGATCATAATGGTAGGCGCAAATTTCCAGTTGTTGTTAGGGAAAGCAGTGTAGTCAATCACATCAACATAGTAGATGAGGGGGCCTGCGCCAACTGATACCGACCAGGTATTGTATTTGTTCCCTTTGCGATATATCTGCTCTTCCGAAAGTTGTCCCGGGTTGTTCTGTGCTGCTAACCAGATTGGTAGCAGGGCAAAGATCAATATATTTATAAGTATCTTATTCATACGGTTTGGTTTAATGCCAATAATCAGTTAAAGCTATGTTATTTAGCTATTTATAAAAAGAGATGGAAATAAGATTTTTACTAATCGTTTTATTTTGTCCATTAACGCCAGTAATTATCTGTCAAAAGAAAAGCCCTTCCGAAAATGGAAGGGCTTTATCCGATATATGTGGTATGATTAATTACCTGCTTTTGTATTTTTCTAAGCCATCTAACAGCCAGTTTTTATACTTTTTGATATCCGGGTCGTAAGCCACCGGAGTATTCAAGGTCTTTTCGTCTTCATCAATTATTACATAGTATGGCTGACCTTGTTGCTGGTAGCGCTCCATCTGAAATTCGGCCCATTTTTGTCCAACGGTTCTGATTTTCTTACCGGTAATATCAGATACATATGGTTCATCAAGTTTCTTACGGTCATCAACATAGAGTGATACCAATATGTAATCGTTAGCCAGCATAGCTTTGATGGACTCGTTAGACCATACCTTATCCTCCATCTTACGGCAATTGGTACAACCTAATCCTGTGAAATCCAATAGTAATGGTTTATTAACTTTCTTCGAATAGGCCATGGCCAAATCGTAATCCTTAAAGGCAGGAATACCTTGAGGTCCATAGTGCATACCTTCGGGCATGCCACCATGATTATCGTTGCTGCTAACAATGCCCTGTACGGGTGTTTGGTCGCCCACTCCAAATGGAGACTCTGCATAATTCTTTGGGGGTGGGAAACCGCTGATTAGATTTACTGGAGCTCCCCAAAGACCTGGGATCATATAGATAGTGAAGCTTAATACTAATAATCCCATTAAGAACCTTGATACAGGGATGTATTCCATTGGCGAGTCGTGTGGCAGGCGCAGTTTGCCAAGCAAGTAAAAGCCCATTGCGCCAAAAATAGCAATCCAGATAGCTATAAATACTTCCCTTTCGAGAATGTGCCAGCCCATTGTCATATCGGCAATTGATAAGAACTTGAAGGCAAATGCCAGTTCCAGGAAGCCGAGGATGACTTTAACTGAGTTAAGCCAACCACCTGATTTTGGTAATGAATTGAGGTAGCCCGGGAAGGCCGCGAAAAAGGCAAATGGCAGTGCTAAAGCTGATGAGAACCCGAGCATGCCAACGATTGGACCTACTAAGCCTCCTCTTGCTGCATTAACAAGTAATGCTCCAACAATTGGACCTGTACAGCTAAATGATACTAAAGCTAGTGTGAAAGCCATGAAAAATATGCCTAGAAAGCCACCCTTATCTTCATTTTTTGTAGTAAAGTTAACCCATGAACTAGGCATGACTATTTCGAATGCACCAAAAAAGGAGGCTGCAAACACAACGAGCAACAGAAAGAAGAAAAGATTAAACCAAACATTTGTTGATAATTGGTTAAGTGCACTGGCGCCAAAGAAAAATGAAACGACAACACCAAGTAGAAGATATATAACGATGATGGACAGTCCATACAATATTCCATTTCTTATACCTGCTGCCTTAGTGGCACTTGTCTTTGTAAAGAAGCTTACAGTCATCGGAATCATTGGGAATACACAAGGGGTAAGCAAGGCAGCCAAGCCACCACCAAAGGCGAGGAAGAAAATACCCCAGTATGACTCCTCTTCTTCACTTTCGTCCGCATTTGTGCTATCTGTTACTTGTTCAGATACAGGAGCAGCAGTGTTTACAGTTAACTCAAAGTCTACCATTTCAGGAGGCATGCAGGTTTCGTCATTGCAAATCATTGACTCGATGTAGCCTTTGATGATAACGTCACCTTCCTGCTTTAATTGAACTACTTTCTTGAAGGTCGCTTTCTTATCAAACCATTTTAGTTCGGCACCAAATGTTTCGTCAAAATGCGCAGTGGGTTTCGGCTCTTCAGTTATCCCGTCAAGGATGGAGTATGCTTCGCTTTCTTCAACTTCAATACTAGTTGGGACAGCTGTATTTTCGGGCAATTCCGAAGAGTAAACATGCCATCCGTCATCGATGCTTGCTTCACAAATAATTTCAACCTTTCCGTCTTCCAGGTTATTGGTTGAGAATTTCCAGGTAATGTGTTGCTCCATATCCATCTGGGCATGTGCACCTGTAAAAATGGCCACCAGAAGTGTTAGTGCTGCTAATGTTCTTTTCATGTGTGTAAAATTTTCATTTTATGTGCCACATGGAACTCTCAGGAGTTGCATTCAATGCGTCTGGCATTTTGATGCGTGCCCTGTTCGTTTCACACGTTTTTTAATTGTTTCAAGATATCTAATCAGATCGTCTGCAAATTTCAAATTGTCTGATAGTTGACTTTTGTTAATAGGCTTCTGAATTATATTGGATGATTCCATCAAAAACCGGCCTTGATACAGCAATAATTAAGCCAACTATCTAAATCTGTACATGTGTACAAAGTTACAACATTTGAGTCTTTTGAAGCCTATGTAAACTTGTTATAGAAACGTTAATATGGCCTCAAAGAGTATGATTTTGCGCACTCTGCTAGCGTGAGCAGGCAAAAGGGTATTGGCAAATGTGCTACTTGCAGTAAAGACACCTAAAGTGTGAAAGGGGGTGACAGCATGTTTGATTATCTGACATGACTTATATCACTACAACAAAAAAAGGCTGACCTAAGACAGGTCAACCTCTTGTTTATCATTATCTAATATCTTGAATTCTAGGATTCCTAGTGAGTCGGAAGGTACAATTTTAAGTCCATGCGTATATTTGAACTTCCATTTAAGACTAATGGAAGGAAAACCTTTTTTGAGGTAAGCATGCACCATCGGGTGTACATTCAGGATCAATTTTTTCATTTTCAAGCCTTGCACAGCTTGTTTTACAGCAGTTTCAATTTTTTCGGGCCAGAAAAGTGCCGGAGCAATTTTTCCGGTTCCGTTGCAGGTAGGGCATCCTTCGGCTGTTTTAATATGCATCTCAGGTCTTACACGTTGGCGGGTGATTTGCATCAAACCAAACTTACTTAAAGGTAAGATATTGTGCTTGGTTCGATCAGACGCCATAGCCTGTTTCATTTTTTCGAACACCTTTTGGCGATTCTCATTGTTTTGCATATCAATGAAGTCGACAACAATGATGCCTCCCATATCTCGTAATCGCAATTGTCTGGCTATTTCATCTGCAGCAGCCAGGTTTACTTCTAATGCATTGTTTTCTTGATTAGAAGCCGATTTTGAACGATTACCACTGTTAACATCAATAACATGAAGGGCTTCGGTATGCTCTATGATTAGGTAGGCACCGCTTTTAAATGAAACGGTTTTGCCGAAGAGCGCTTTGATTTGACGGTTCACCATGAACTGATCAAAAATACCAGCTGCACCTTTGTAGTGTTTTACAATCTTTTGTCGGTCGGGGGCTATAAGTCCCACATACTCCTTAATTTCCTTACATACTTCTTCGTCATTTACATAGATTGAGTTGAATGACGGATTCAATATGTCTCTTAATAAAGCAGAAGTACGTCCTATTTCACCCATTACCAAACCTGGAGCTTTCACATCTTTAATGCGCGATGTGTGTTCTTCCCAGCGTTTAACAAGCATTTTTAATTCTTTGTCTAACTCTGCTGCTTGCTTGCCTTCAGCTACGGTTCTGATTATGACGCCGTAGTTTTTGGGTTTGATACTCGTTAAAAGTCGTTTAAGTCGTGCTTTTTCTTCTGACGAAGATAGTTTTTGACTAACCGATACTTTATCGGAGAAGGGTAATAGTACAATGTTTCTTCCTGCTATTGAAAGTTCTGATGTTAATCTAGGGCCTTTGGTTGAGATAGGTTCTTTGGCCACCTGAACCAATACATGTTGCCCTGCTGTAAGAACTTCCGGAATCGTCCCGTTTTTGTTAATATCGGGTTCCGGTTTAAGCTTGTGCAATGACACTACTCCTTTCTTAGTTGAAGCAATATTCAAAAATTTTTGTAGGGAACGAAATTGTGGTCCAAGATCTAGATAATGTAAAAAAGCATCTTTCTCGTAACCTACATCAATAAATGCGGCATTTAGTCCGGGCATAATTTTTTTGACTTTACCCAGGTAAATATCGCCTACTGCAAACTGAACATTACTGGTCTCCTTGCGGAGTTCAACTAATCGCTTATCTTCCATTAATGCTAATGAAAGATGATCAGGAGTGACATCTACAAACAGTTCTGCATTCACTATATGATCGCAATTTTATTTCAAAGAACGTTGTATATAAATACAAACAACAAACAGAAAGTGTTACACTTTCTGTTTGTAAAAATTTTAAGACGTAAAGAAGATTACTTCTTCTTCTTATGACGATTTTTTCTTAATCTTTTCTTACGCTTGTGCGTAGCCATCTTATGTCTTTTTCTCTTTTTTCCACTTGGCATGGCTCAACGTTTTAAATGGTTATAATTATTTCTTTACGTTATTCTTAACTTTTGTTACAAAGCTCTTAGAAGGCTTGAACGAAGGAATGAAGTGGGCTGGAATAATAATAGTAGTATTCTTAGAGATGTTACGAGCTGTTTTTTCAGCACGCTCTTTCACTACGAAAGAACCGAAACCTCTCAAATATACGTTCTTACCTTTAACCAAAGAACCTTTGATAGTATCCATAAAAGCCTCAACAGTCTTCTGAACTGTAACTTTTTCAATTCCAGTATTTTTTGAAATTTCGTTTACGATATCAGCCTTTGTCATTTTTTCTTAAAATTATTTAATTATCAATTATTTACAGTCGTTTTCTAAAATTCAGATTGCAAAGATAAATGAAATCTCAATAAAAAAAAACAAATGCATTATTTTTGCTTAAAATTTTAATAATGACGGATTTCGGAATAAAATTGCTGCAATGGTATCATGTTTATAAAAGGTCGCTCCCGTGGCGCTCAGTTAATGATCCATATAAGGTATGGTTATCAGAAATTATATTGCAGCAAACCCAGGTTGTGCAAGGTCTTGCGTACTATGAGCGATTTGTGCAGGAGTTCCCGGATGTACACAGTTTAGCTATGGCTTCCGAGGAAAAAGTGTTGAAGTTGTGGCAGGGATTGGGATATTATTCTCGGGCAAGAAATCTACATACCACTGCACGCTTTATTAGTACTGAGCTGAAAGGGATATTTCCATCAACCTACAATGATATTCTAAAGCTAAAAGGAATTGGGCCTTATACAGCGGCTGCTATCAGTTCGTTTTGTTTTGGCGAACCACGAGCGGCCATTGATGGAAATGTGTATAGGTTTATTTCGCGACTTAAAGGGATACACACTCCCATTGATACTACCGAAGGAAAGAAAGAGTTTGCCTTAATGGCAGAAGTTTTATTGAATAAGAAAGAGCCAGGCGATCATAATCAGGCCATGATTGAGTATGGAGCATTAGTGTGTAAACCTGCTAACCCCGTGTGTAACGGGTGCATTTTTAATGATGACTGTATCGCCTTTAGCCAAAAAACAGTGTCCGAGTTGCCTGCTAAGTCGAAGAAACTTAAACAGCGCCAGCGCTATTTCAACTACTTTCTTATAGAAAATGAAGGGGCTATTTACCTGGAAAAGCGTTCGGGAAATGATATTTGGAAGAACCTTTATCAATTACCGCTGACGGAGACTGAACATGAAGTTGCGCCAGAAGAGTTGTCTGGAGAGCTGGGTACAGAGGTGGTGTTGATTGCTCAAAAGAAGCATATTTTAAGTCACCAGGTGATTAACGCCTCCTTTTACTTTGCAGATAAATCAGTTGTAAATGGTCTTGATGGTGGTTATGTTCTGGTCAATTTAAACGAAATTAAGAACTATCCCTTTTCACAATTGGTCGCTAATTTTCTTGATGAAAGAATCCGAGTTAGGCAGGATTAATCTACTTTTGTTTTAACTTTAAAGTTTTGTATTTTTAAATCATTTAAACCTAAACAGTAAAACCATGTCGGTTAATAAAGTAATTTTAGTTGGTAATGTAGGTAAAGACCCGGAAGTTCGATATCTGGATAATGATGTTGCAGTTGCAAATTTCTCGTTGGCGACAACAGAACGTGGCTATACAGGTAGAGATGGACAGACGGTGCCTGACAGAACTGAATGGCATAACATAGTAGCATGGAGAGGTTTGGCAAAAGTTGTTGAAAACTTTGTGAAGAAGGGAACGCAGTTGTTTATTGAGGGTAAGATCAGGACGCGTTCATACGATGATAAAGATGGCAACAAGCGTTATGTTACCGAAATATATGCTGATAATTTGCAGCTTCTTGGACGAAAATCCGATAATCCGGCTACAGGCGAGCAGGGTGGTGGTATGGCATCGTCATCACAGCCTACCCAGCCGAGTGCACCAATGAATACGCCAGCTCAGGAAGATACTTTCCTAGGTAATGACGAAACTGATGATTTACCATTCTAATTTCTTTAACTTAAAAGTACTTGTTTGGAAACCGATAGTATTAGTACAATAATCTCCTCCAGCTCTTCGGGGCTGGATTTTTTACCTTTTACAATAGGCACGCTTTTCGCTATTATTATCAATCTGTGCCTTTTGCTGTTGTCAGCATTAATTTCAGGTTCTGAGGTGGCCTATTTTTCTTTAGAACCCAGTGATTTAAAGTCCTTGAAGGAAAACCAGAGTAAAAAAAGCAAGCAGGTGCTCAATCATCTTAAGAATAAGGAAACACTTCTGGCAACTATCTTAATCAGCAATAATTTTGTCAATGTGGCCATTGTCATTCTCACATCTTTTGTGGCGGCTACGATTGTTGATTTTGGTGAAGGCACAATTATCAAATTTGTTTTTGAGGTCATCTTTATAACCGGCATCATCCTGTTCTTTGGTGAGATTTTGCCTAAAGTTTATGCTTCGCAATACCCACGTAAATTTGCAGCCTTTATGGCTTATCCACTGATGGTGTTAACCCGCATTCTGAAACCTTTGAGTATTGTGTTGACCCAGTCCACCAGTATTGTTAATCGCCGGATTGCTAAAAAAGTCGGCAGTCTGTCGATGGATGACATTTCACAAGCTTTGGAATTGACAGGGAGTGATATTTCGGAAGAGAAAGATATTCTCGAAGGGATTGTAAAGTTTGGGAATATTGATGTGTCAGAAATTATGACTGCACGTGTTGATGTGATTGATGTGGAGATTAAGAGCAACTATAACAAGGTGCTGCAGGTTATCATTGATTCAGGTTACTCACGCATTCCGGTTTTTGAAGAAACACCGGATAATGTGAAAGGTATCCTATATGTGAAAGATTTATTGGCTCACCTTGATGAAGGTCCTGAATTTGAGTGGCAATCCCTGATTAGGAAGGCGTATTATGTACCTGAAACAAAAATGATTAATGATTTATTGGAAGAGTTTCAGTCGCACAAAATTCATATGGCCATTGTTGTTGACGAGTATGGCGGCACGATGGGAATTGTCACTTTGGAAGATATATTAGAAGAAATTGTTGGCGATATTAGTGATGAACTGGACGATGATGAAGAATATTTCACAAGGATGCCAGATGGCTCAATAGTATTTGAGGCGAAGGTGCTGTTAAATGATTTCCATAAAATCACCGAGACGGATGAAGAGCTATTTGCCAAAGTGAGGGGCGAAGCCGAAACATTGGCCGGATTAATTCTTGAGCTAAAAGGACAAATTCCTCAAAAGAATGATGTTATCAAGCATGGTGACTGTGTTTTTACGATTGTAGCAGCCGATAACAGGCGGATAAAAAAAGTGAAGTTCGAAATAAAGAAGTAGGTATGCTAAGAGTTATAATGCGGCTGGGGTTAATGTTATTACTTGTAATGTTTGTAGCAAGTGCCTGTCGCCAGAAAACCACGCCCAAGCCAAGGGGCTATTTCAGAATTGTTTTGCCTGAAAAGGACTACCAGGCATTTGACCAGCCATTTCCTTATCAGTTTGAATATCCTTCTTATGCCAAAGCAATACCCGATACCAGTGTTAACGCTGAGGCATACTGGTTGAATATTGTTTTTCCGGAGATGAATGGGCAGATTCATATCAGTTACAAGGCAGTTGTTGATAATTTTAATGATCTGCTGGAAGATAGCCGTAAGTTAGCTTATAAGCATACCATTAAGGCTGATGCTATTAACGAACGCATGTTCTACAATGAGCAAAAACAGGTGATGGGCATCCTTTATGAGATTAAAGGGAATGCAGCCTCACCACTCCAGTTTTTTGCCACTGACAGCTTGCATCATTTTATCCGGGGCTCATTATATTTTAACGCCAAGCCTAATCAGGATAGTCTGGCTCCTGTGATCGATTTTGTTGAAGAGGATGTCATTCACCTGATGGAAACGCTTGAATGGACTAATAGATAACTGATGCCTTTTGAAAAACGAATAGATATATCAGCGCACCATAAGGTGGCGATATGGAAGATTGATGAGCGTGTTGAGCAGTTAAAGTGTTTATTAGGCGTTTCAGCAAAAGATGAAGCGGTTGTAAACGCTTTTAGACTTGACAAACGGAAGCAGGAGTGGTTGGCATCGCGCTTGTTACTGAAAGAACTATTAGGCTTTTATCCTGAGCTGATTTATGTGGAAAATGGAAAGCCAACCTTGACTAATGGTGCATCATATATCAGTATTTCACATACCGATGGTTATGCAGCAGTGAGTATTTCCGATAAGCCAACAGCTATTGATATTGAAAAATGCCAGGCAAGAGTTGAAAAGGTCGCCAATCGCTTTGTTCATGCCGATGAAGCAAGTTATATCGAAGAGAATAAGAAATTAAATTACCTGACTTTGTTGTGGTCAGCCAAGGAGGCGCTTTATAAGTATTACAATGTTTATGGAGTAATATTTAAAGAGCAATTCAAAATACATCCGTTTCAGTTAAGCACCGAAGGTGGTTTGTTGTGCGATTTTGTAAATCAGAACACTCTTAGTAAACTGCAACTGGCGTATCTTGCAAATGAAGCTTATACATTGGTCTATTGTTAATGACGAGTAAGATGATTTATAAACAGTTAGAAGAAAAATATGATAAGGGTAAGAAGCAACTGGCATTTCTAATTGATCCAGATAAGTTTTCCTTTGATAAGATGGCTGCTCTAAATGAGATTTTGGCTTCATCAAAGCCCGATTTGTTACTTGTTGGTGGAAGCCTTATTAGTAATGATACAAGTGCATTTGTCAAGGAGTTGAAGAAGCATGTTAGCCAGCCGGTGGTGCTTTATCCCGGTTCATCCATTCAGTTGTGCAGCGAAGTGGATGCAGTGCTGTTTTTGTCATTAATTTCAGGCCGTAATCCCGAGTTTCTGATAAGTCATCATGTGGCAGCTGCTCCGCATATTAAAGCAAATGATATTGAAGCCATTCCTACAGGCTATATGTTAATTGATGGAGGCTCCAATACCTCAGTTCAATACATCAGTCAAACATTGCCCATCCCTTCTGAAAAATTGGATATTGCTGTTGCAACCGCGCTTGCAGGCCAATACCTGGGTATGAAAATGATTTATATGGACGCAGGCAGCGGTGCTGTGCAGCCCATATCACAAGCAATCATAAACGCTGTGCAGGCAGCTGTCGATATCCCGTTGATGATTGGCGGCGGTATTCGAAGTGTTGATGATTTATCAAGAGCCTATGAAGCTGGAGCCGACCTGGTGGTGGTGGGCAACGTGCTTGAGCAGGACTTATCGTTACTGAATGATTTTCACAAAGTAGTTGAGCGTTTTAATAAATAAGACCGGGTAATGGTTCGCCTTCACAGCCATTGGGAAATGGTATCTGCAGGAAGGAACAGATGGTTGGTGCAAAATGGGTCATCGGTGTTGTTTGGTAGACATTTTGCGGATTAATTTTCCAACCATACATAATCAAAGGATGGTACGAACCATTCCAGTTGCGGGCAATCTTTTGGCCATTCGGCAGCTCTTCAAACCAGCCCGGATTGATTTTAATAGCTATATCACCCGAACGATCCGGATGATAATTAAGTTTCAGGCTCCTTAAAGAGGCTATGTCTGAAGCCGAGAAGCGAAGCTCAGAAATAGGTATGGCATATGCAACCCCTTCCATATCACTGATGAAGCTGGCTGCTTCCTCCTTTACTTTGTTAAGATCTATCTTCCGCTCTGCAATCAACGCGTGGTTTAAAAATATCTGACCATCATTATAAGTCATTACCCATTTGCCCTGTCCATATTTAGCCATCAAAAATAGATTGGCCAGAGATGCTGCCTTTTGGCCGCTAAATATACCAGTCGGAACATTGCCTTTGGTATTTTCCACTGCCGGACGGGTTGGTGTAGAAACTGAACTTAATGTGATAAGTGCGTTTTCGAGACCGACTTCTTTGTCAATTGTTTTTAATATATCAGCTATTTCCAAATCGAGCCGCAGCAACATATCCTGTGTTTCGGCATCAAAGCCGCCATCGGGATTTCCATGCACAGTTTTAGCTGTGAATTGCAATGCAATAACATCCGTTACAGAACCTTTGCCATAATTTTCATTAATAATCTGCGAAACAGTAAAATCGCGAATTAGTTTATTGCCAAAAGGCGAGTGAATAACAGGCAGGTAAGCACCATCTCCAGCTTGCTTGGTTAGTGAGTATAAAAACGATGAAGCATGCTCACGTTCTTCTCTGAAGTATTTCATTTGATGGTACTGGTTCAGGTTTTTGAGTGGACCCCATTCCCGGTTGCTGTATGTGTCCAACAGTTTCATGTCATTGAAGTCTGTCACCCATTCAGGTACTGCTTGCGTAGTGTCGACTGTGTTGATGGATATAAAGTCGCCCGTATTGTTATCAATCTGGTAAAGGTAATCCGGTGTATGCCCACCGTTCCAAACCAAATAATTGGGATTAATACCTATGGCAGTTACCCTTGACTTGCCGTTGTTTATCCACTTTAATTCGTCGGTAATGGTTGAGGTTAAAAGTCTTTCTGTTGAAGGATAACTCATTGACCGGTCGCTGGCATTTGGTATATCACCATAAAGTGCGTTTACTTCTTTGTTTCTGATATAATCGTACCACCAGTCTGATACTATTCCGTGCGTGGAAGGGTTGCAACCGGTGGCCAGGGTGGCCAATTTGGCACCATAATAGTTGGTGGCCGACTGGTAGGTGGCATTTCTGAAAAATGCCCCTCCGTTAATCAACCTGTTAAAACCATTGTCTGACAACTGATCTCTAAACGCCACAATTTGTTCAGTACTTAGTTGATCTATCAGAATAAATACAACCAGTTTTGGTTGTTGTGACGGAACACGTTGTCCAAAGCTCAACGTTAAAGCCGTCAATATAAATAATAGGAGTGAAATGCCTTGTTTAATCATTGTCTTAATTAAAGTCAGCGCCAAATATAATTAAGAAAGCAGCTTTGCGCAAACTTTACAAGATGGGTGTGGGCATATTCTAATCAGTCTAAATTATGGAGTAGAATCATTTGTTTTTAAGCTCAGAATGGCTGCTTTTACTGCTTTTGTATAAGACAACATCAACGGCTTCAGTAAAGATGATGCCTCCGCAATTGGCTTTCTCCAGCAGCTTGGTGGCTATTTCGGCAAAGCTGTTGATGCGCTCAATGCGATCAATGAGTTCTATTACAATTGGATGGTTAGTTGTTAAAGAAAAGACCTTGCTGTTATTTAAAATACTATCGGCACCATACGAGAGCATGCCTTTGTATACAGTAATACCAGCCATTTTGTATTTTTTGGCAGCAAATACAACGGCTTCATATAAAGGTCGCTGGTATACTCTGTCATCTTCTTCGATGATCACTTTCAGTTTCTGAGCTTCTCCTTCTAAAACCATTGTGCGAGTGTTAATAAATGAGAGGTCAAATTACGGAGATTAACTTTCAATTTCAACTGAATCAATTGGAGATAAGCTTTATTAAAGGAATTAATTAAAGAAAAAGACATCGGAAAATCGCACAATTAAAAGGTGCTAAAATGTTGATATTGGGAAGGTACTTTGCTTTCAAGAAGCTTGTATGTTATCTAAATATTACTAATTTTACGGATACCCATAATTTACCTAAAATATTTACAAACTCTTAAATTAAGCTTTATGAAAGTGTACCAAGCTGATCAAATAAAAAATCTGGCGCTACTTGGTGGTAGCGGCTCTGGTAAAACCACCCTCGCTGAAGCAATGTTATTCGAAGGCGGGGTCATTAAGCGTCGTGGTGACGTTGAAAGCAATAATACAGTATCTGATTATAACCGAGTGGAACATGAATATGGTTACTCGGTTTTTTCGTCTGTATTATTTACCGAATATCTGGGACGTAAATTTAATATTATCGACTGTCCTGGTTCCGATGACTTTATTGGTGGTGCCATTACTTCCCTTAATGTGACTGATACGGCACTCATGATTCTAAATTCAACGCAGGGCGTTGAAGTGGGCACCGAAAACCTTTTCAGATACACAGATGACCATAAGAAACCGGTTATTTTCGTGGTTAACCAGTTAGATCACGAAAAAGCCAACTATGAGCAAACCATTGAACAGGCCAAAGAGGTGTTTGGCAATAAGGTGGTGGTAGTGCAATACCCGGTTAGTGTAGGAGCCGATTTTAATGCCGTTGTGGATGTGTTAAAAATGAAGATGTACCAATGGGGCCCCGACGGAGGCGAGCCTGAGATACTTGATATTCCTGCTGATCAGAAGGCGATGGCTGATGAGCTGCATAATACATTGGTTGAGGCAGCTGCTGAAAATGACGAATCATTGATGGAACTTTATTTTGAAGAAGGGACATTAAATGAGGACCAGATGCGACAGGGTATTCATAAAGGTTTAATTGCCAGAGATATGTTTCCTGTTTTTTGCGTGTCTGCCAAAAAAGATATGGGCGGACGCCGTTTAATGGAATTTTTAGGTAATGTGGTGCCAAATGTATCAGAAATGCCTGTTCCTGTAACTAATGATGGTACAGAGGTGCCTTATGATGTTAATGGGCCAACATCTTTATTTGTGTTTAAAACCAGTATTGAGCCGCACCTTGGTGAAGTATCTTACTTCAAGGTCATGTCTGGCCAGGTAGAAGAAGGCATGGACCTGATCAATGCCAACCGCAATGCTAAGGAGCGCATCGCACAGTTGTATTGCATGGCCGGTAATAATCGCCATAAAGTTGAAAAGCTGGTGGCCGGTGATATTGGTGTTACTGTAAAGCTTAAAGAAACACATACCAACCATACCCTTAATAGCAAAGGAACAGATTTTGTTTTTGATGCGATCAAGTATCCAAATCCAAAATACAGAACAGCTATTAAAGCCGTTAATGAAAGTGATGATGAAAAGTTGGGTGAAGTGCTGCAACGTATGCACGAAGAAGATCCAACCTTAAGTGTCGAGTATTCAAAAGAACTTAAACAGATTATTGTGTTTGGTATGGGTGAGTTCCACCTGAATACCATGAAATGGCGCATTGAGAATAACGATAAGATAGAAATTGAATTCCTTTCACCACGTATCCCTTATCGTGAGACGATTACAAAAGTGGCGCGTGCCGATTATCGTCATAAGAAGCAGTCGGGTGGTTCAGGTCAGTTTGGTGAAGTGCATATGATTATCGAACCATTCTACGAAGATATGCCAACGCCTGGTTCAATGAAGATTGACGGGCAGGAGATTAAGCTAAATGTTAAAGGGACAGAAGAACATAAATTACCTTGGGGAGGAAAACTGGTTTACAACAACTGTATTGTTGGTGGTTCTATTGATGCACGCTTTATGCCTGCCATCCTGAAAGGTATAATGGAAAAGATGGAAGAAGGACCGCTGACCGGTTCGTACGCACGCGATATACGTGTTTGGGTGTATGATGGTAAGATGCACCAGGTAGACTCCAATGAAATATCATTTAAATTGGCTGGTAGACATGCTTTTAGTGAGGCTTTTAAAAATGCAGGACCAAAAATTCTTGAGCCTGTTTATAATGTTGAAGTGAAGGTGCCAAGCGATCGCATGGGTGATGTGATGAGTGACTTGCAAGGACGCCGCGCCATGATTGAAGGTATGTCTAGTGAAAAGGGTTTTGAAGTAATCAAGGCCAAGGTGCCATTGAAGGAAATGAACAAGTATTCAACCTCATTGAGTAGTATCACAGGTGGACGTGCTTTTTATACCATGTCATTTGCACAATACGATAAGGTACCACCAGAAATTCAGGTGGAGCTGATTAAGGCTTTTGAAGAAGAAGAGAAGGATGATTAAGATGTAAAATAGAAAAAGGAGGGTGAAGGCCCTCCTTTTTTATGTCATAGCCAGAGTAGTTAATTCACAATCAGGTGAACAAGGCCTTCCAGTTCAGCTTTCTCTGCCGGGTTAAATCCCTCCGCTTCTATTTTATAGAAATAGACGCCAGGTTCGGCTTTACGATTGCCAATGCGCCCGTTCCATCCTACTTCTGGGTTGCTCGTGTGAAAAACCTTACGTCCCCATCGATTATAGATAACCATGGTGAATTTATTGACCGAACGAAATAGTACCCTGAATTCATCATTGTCGCCCGGAGTGCTAAATGGTGTAAAGGCATTAGGTACTTTAACTACCATCTCGCTAACTGTGAACACCTCGGGTTCAGTTTCACTTTCACATCCTGCATCAAGGTTTCTGGCGATTAATACCACCGGGTAGCCATTCTCTGCAAACTTTTGAAAAGTAAAGATCGGATTCGCTACAAAGTCTTTACCTGCATCGCCAAATGTCCATTCCCAGTCCGTAACCTTACCTAACGATTCATCGGTAAAGCGAACCACCATCGGGGCCGATCCATCAGTGGCCTCGTTATCTGCTGTGCCTTCTGTTTCAAAAGTATATTTGGCTTCCACGGCAATAGCCGAATAGGATTTGCTGGCTTCCGCCGGAGGCAGGTCAGATGCAAACTTGCCCCCTACAACAACTGAGTATTCTGTATCTTCTGTTGGTGCATCAATAAATGCCGTGTAATCGCTATTTTCCGAAACAGGACCTGAAGGAGAAGAGCTCCATTCATAGCCATAATCAACGGTGAGAGAACTATTATCGCCTTTGTGTTTGTAATATGTCAGTGTTTTGTTCTGGGTATAAGCAGTGAGGCGCAGGTTATCACATGAAGCAAAAGGTATACCCACAGAGTCAACCTGAGCATCAGGCACAAAATTCCAGCAGTAGTGGTTGGTTCTGTTGCCACTGGCTTCTTCCACTTCTACCCGATAGCCATTTTCCCCTATTGAATTAAGCATGCTGCCGGTTGAACCTGGCATTATCTCAAACGCGCCCGAATTGGTTGAATACTGGTACCATTGGTAGTTGATGCCTGGAGGAGCAGTCAGTGTTGCCCCATTAATGTCTTGATAAAAGAAGATGGGATCCTCCACTTCACCACCGCCATATTGTGTTGGTTCGGAGTAAAAGGCATTGGAGCTTATTTGTGCATGGGTTTGTGGCAAAATCAGTGTTGCCAGTATCAGGATGAGTAAGAATCGAACTATTTGCATCGTTTAGATATAGTTAATTAACGCAGACTGTCACTAAAACTCTTTCGACAATAGCCTTGCGCTAAAAGACTGTTATTTTATTCAAAGCTATAATAAATCTTCTAACGATAAAAAGGTAGGGATTATTACATTACAAATTCGTTGTTTACAAATGAACTTCTATTTTTGCAAGAGTAAGTTCATCAATCAAAATCATTAGATAGTGCAGGATTATTTAGAGGGGTTAAATGATGCCCAGCGCAGTGCTGTGGTCGAAACAGATGGTCCATCATTGGTGATTGCCGGTGCTGGTTCTGGAAAAACACGTGTGTTAACGTTTCGTATAGCACACCTGCTGCAGCAGGGCGTTAAACCATACAGGGTGTTGGCGCTGACTTTTACCAATAAAGCTGCCAGGGAGATGAAAGAACGGATTGGCTCAGTGGTTGGTCAGGGCATTGCCGGTAGTTTGTGGATGGGTACTTTTCACTCCATATTTGCGCGTATCCTGCGCTTCGAATCGAAACATCTGGGATATCCTTCGTCTTTTACCATCTATGATACACAGGATTCAAAGAACCTGATCAAGAGTATTGTGAAAAGGATGAAGCTCAATGAAAAAGCGTATAAGCCAGGTAGTGTGCTATCTCGCATCTCAGCCGCTAAAAATGATTTGGTAACACCGGTTGTATATGCGCGAGATGTGAATCGCACAGCTCACGATAAGGCTTCACAAATGCCCATGATTTATGAGATTTATGCCCAATATATGAAAGAGTGTTATAAATCTGGAGCGATGGATTTTGATGATTTATTGCTGAACACTAATATATTGTTTCGCGATTTTCCGGATGTGCTTAAGAAATACCAGGACCAGTTCGATTATGTGATGGTAGATGAGTATCAGGATACCAACTACTCACAATACCTTATTATAAAGAAGCTGGCCGAGAAGCATCAGAACATCTGCGTAGTTGGTGATGATGCCCAGAGTATATATAGTTTTAGGGGAGCCAAAATTGAGAATATCCTCAACTTTAGAAATGATTATCCAGGTTATAAGTTGTTTAAACTTGAGCAAAACTATCGCTCTTCACAAAATATTGTGAATGCTGCTAATAGCATCATCGCCAAAAATAAAGGCCAGATTCAGAAAAATGTTTTCTCGGCCAACGATGAAGGGAGCAGAGTTCGCGTGTTAAAGGCCTACTCCGATGTAGAGGAAGGGTTTTTAATTACGAATGATATCTTTGAGCGCCGTATGAAAGAGCATTGCGAGTATAAGGATTTTGCAATTCTCTATCGTACCAATGCTCAGTCAAGGGTGTTTGAGGAAGCTCTTCGTAAAAAGAATCTACCATATAAAATATATGGAGGATTGTCGTTTTATCAGCGCAAAGAAATTAAAGATTTATTGGCATATTTCAGACTCACCATTAACCCTGCCGATCAGGAAGCGCTTAAACGAGTGATCAATTATCCGGCCCGTGGCATTGGAAAGACCACAATGGATAAACTAACGGCTGCTGCTGATAACAGTGATCAGAGTTTATGGAATGTACTTATTAATCCAAACATTGCTCAATTAGGGATTAATGCTGGTACACAAAAGAAGTTGGCAAGTTTTGTGGCACTCATTGCACAGTTCAAAGCACAACTCGAAAACCTCTCAGCTTACGAACTCGCGGCTGAAATTGCGTCTGCCAGTGGCATCATGAAAGATTTACACAACGATAAGTCTATAGAAGGACAGGGGCGTATTGATAACATTGATGAACTTTTAAACGGTATTAAGGAATTTACTGAAACCAGGCAGGAAGAGGGTGAACCGGCCCAGCTGGTTAACTTCCTTGAAGATGTGGCCTTGCTGACCGACCAGGATAATGAAAAGGGTGATGATATTAATAAGGTGACGTTAATGACCATTCACTCCGCCAAGGGACTTGAGTTTAAAAATGTTTATATCGTTGGTGTTGAAGAAGGGCTGTTCCCGGCCACTCAATCGACCGATAGTGAAAAAAACCTGGAAGAAGAACGACGCCTGTTTTATGTTGCGGTGACACGTGCAGAAACGAATGCGACCATATCGTTTGCGCGTTCTCGCTATAAGTATGGTGAGCTCACTTATAGCCGTCCCAGTCGTTTTATTGGCGACATTGATCAGGCGTTTCTCGATATCAACCCGGAAGATTTTGTGGGTAATGAGCGACCACAGCCATCGTTCCGAAAGCCAATGGGTGCGCAGTCATCCCCCACGCTCAAGCCTCGTATTCGCATGAACTATAGATCATCCGGTGCAGGAGCTGAAAAACCAAAGCTTAAATTTCAATCATCGAACACCAATGGATTACAAGCAGGTATGAAGGTGGAACA
The DNA here is from genome assembly GCF_018271975.1 of Carboxylicivirga mesophila. GTDB lineage: Bacteria > Bacteroidota > Bacteroidia > Bacteroidales > Marinilabiliaceae > Carboxylicivirga > Carboxylicivirga mesophila. The sequence goes on along the minus strand of NZ_JAGUCN010000003.1, from coordinate 70,547 downwards.
TGAACGTTTTGGTGTTGGTGAGGTGATTAGTATTGAGGGTGTTGATCCGAATGTAAAAGCTACTGTCAGGTTCGTTAATGCAGGGCAGAAACAATTATTACTCAAATTTGCCAAACTAAAAATTTTGAATTAGTTTTGTGGCATTCGGTTACTGCGCTAATAAACAACACGGTAACACTACTCCTAAGTAAAGAAAAGAAAGTTCCGAGAACAACCGCCGTTTGAAGAATAAATAAGTAAGATTTAATATCTATTAATGGATTACAATTCTAATCGAAAAAATTTGATTCTGCCCGAATATGGCCGTCATATTCAAAAAATGGTTGACCACGCTGTTACCATTGAGGATCGTGAAGAAAGAACCAAGTGTGCCAAAACAATAATTGGCATCATGGGTAATATGTTTCCACATTTACGTGACGTAAACGATTTTAAGCACAAGCTTTGGGATCATCTGGCTATTATGGCTGATTTTAATTTGGATATTGACTATCCGTATGAGTTGTTGGAGAAAGAAACACTTACCAAACGCCCCGACAAAATACCTTATAAGAACAGTAAGATAAGCTATAAACATTACGGTGAACTGGTTGAGAAGATGATTGAACAGGCCATTCTTCTGGAAGATGAAACAGAACGAAAGCACCTGAACGTAATGATCGCCAATCACATGAAGAAGTCACTGTTCATATGGAATAAGGATTCGGTGACGGACGAACGGATTTTTGATGATCTTAAAAGAATGTCAAAGGGTAAGCTGGAGGTTGAAGAAGGAACGAAGTTAACAGAGTTTAAAGAGCAACCTCAGAACAGAAATCGCGGGAAAAAGCGCCCTCAAAATAAGCCAAAGAAAAAGTAGCTAGTTATCCTCTAAGCCTTGACAAAATGAATTGCTTTGAAATCGAAGGCGGTCACCGTCTAAAAGGAGAAATTACACCCCAAGGTGCCAAGAATGAAGCCTTACAGGTGATATGTGCTGTGTTATTAACTTCCGAGACTGTAAGAATTAATAATATTCCGGATATTGTTGATGTTAATAACCTGATTGATCTTTTGGGTGAGATGGGGGTTGTTATCAATCGCATTAACAGAAATGCCTGTGAATTTACTGCGGCTGATGTTAACCTTGAATTTCTTCAGTCTGTTGATTTCAAAAAAAGAGCTTCATCGCTGAGAGGCTCCATCATGATTATGGGGCCGCTGCTGGCTCGTTTCGGTAAGGCTTATTTCCCAAAACCAGGTGGTGATAAAATTGGACGACGACGTTTGGACACTCATTTTATCGGGTTCGAAAAGCTAGGTGCCACTTTTAATTTCGATGCCGAGGATATTTTTTATACAGTTGAGGCCTCAGCTATGAAAGGTACTTATATGCTGCTTGATGAAGCATCTGTCACAGGTACTGCAAATATTTTAATGGCAGCTGTGTTAACCCCTGGTAAGACTACAATTTATAATGCTGCGTGTGAGCCTTATTTGCAACAACTTTCCAAGATGTTGATTAGCATGGGCGCTAAAATATCCGGTGTTGGTTCTAATTTGCTTGAGATAGAAGGAGTAACGGAATTAAAAGGTTGTGCCCATACCATATTGCCCGATATGATTGAGGTAGGCAGTTTTATTGGTATGGCTGCCATGACTAGTTCTGAAATAACCATTAAAAACGTAGGCGTTGAACAATTAGGTATTATCCCGATGATGTTTCAGCGAATGGGGATTAACCTGCAGGTTGTGGGCGATGATATTTATATACCAACACAAGAGCATTACGAAATTGATACCTTTATTGATGGCTCTATCATGACCATTGCTGATGCGCCATGGCCAGGATTAACACCTGACCTGCTTAGTGTTTTCCTGGTAGTTGCCACGCAAGCAAAAGGCAGTGTGCTTATTCATCAGAAGATGTTTGAAAGCCGATTATTCTTTGTTGATAAGTTAATAGATATGGGAGCGCGTATTATTCTTTGCGATCCTCACCGGGCAACCGTTATCGGGCTAAATAAAGAAAATGCATTGAGAGGAGCCAATCTGACTTCACCTGATATTCGAGCCGGAGTCGCCTTATTAATAGCAGCTCTTTCGGCCCAGGGTAAAAGTACTATCCAAAATATTGAGCAGATAGATCGTGGCTATCAGAATATTGATGGACGTCTTCAAAACTTAGGTGCTCGAATTAAACGTATTTAAAGAAATATTAACAAATATTGTGCAACAAACAGGCCGAGAATTTGCCTGTTTAGACTCATTCTATCCTATTCTTTGCTTCTAAGTGAGATTTAATATGCAGAATATCAGTGTTATACATTCTGTCTCTGCATAATATAAAAATAGATTTAAGATTTACAAGTCGTCAAAATATTGTACGCTCGGGCGGCAATATTTAATTTTGTACCCATAAATCAGACGCTTATCACATAAAACCGCATGTTTATCTAAAAAGATAAAATACCTCATATATTTTTCTGAAACTTTACACCGAAAATTAATTTCAACTATTGTATCATGAAGCAGCTAAAGTTAATATTAGCTACTGTAACTGTGGGCTTGTTCTTTCTGTCGTTTATGCATGACAGTGAGACAACTGTAGTTGGTTTGGAAGAAGGGGATAAGGCCCCGGTGTTCCAGACTGAGCAGATCGATGGTACGCCTTTTAATCTGGAGGACCTGAAGGGAAAGATGGTTCTCCTTAACTTCTGGGCGTCATACGATGCGCAGTCACGCATGAATAATTACTACCTGAGTAGCTTGTACGAAACGTATAAGCAGGAGTCGTTCTATAAAGGAGAAGACTTTGTTGTAGTAAGTATTTCTCTTGACCGCTTTAAAGCACCACTCAACCTTGCCATTGAGCAAGATGAAACCTCTGCGTTTTTGCATATCTGCGATTATCAGGGAACCAACGGTAGCATTAGCACGATGTATAACATCAACGAGCCGGTTAATATTCTTATTGACGGTGAAGGGCGTATAGTTAATAAAGACGCTGAGTATTCAAAGATTGAAAAATCGCTAGCCTTCCTTTCAGCGATTTAGTATTTTTCCAAAAACAACATGTATGAAACTGATTAAGGTATATCCTGCCTGTGTGGGACTTATTATGATGTTAATAACTGTGTCGCTTAATGCTCAGGAAACAGGAGTAAATGTTGGGCAGAAAGCACCAAACATTAAACTGCGCAATCCGGATGGAAAGGTAATGGAGCTTGAGGAGTTGCGTGGCCAGGTTGTTTTAATTGATTTTTGGGCTAGCTGGTGTGGTCCTTGCCGACGAGAGAATCCTGTGGTTGTGGATGCATACAAGGCATTTAAAGACCAGGATTTTACCATAGGTAAAGGATTCACAATCTACAGTGTATCACTGGATAAGAAGCAGATAGCCTGGAAGCAGGCAATCGAGGATGATCAACTTAGCTGGCCCTATCATGTGAGTGATTTGGCCGGATGGAATAGCAGAGCGGCTGCCTTATATCGCGTTAATGGCATTCCTGCTAATTTCCTGATTGATAAAGACGGAGTAATTGTGGCCAAAAACCTTAGAGGGACAGCATTAAAAGCTAAATTACAGCAGTTCGTTAAATAACGGATTAATAATAAAACAATGGCAAAAAGGCATACTCTTTTAATGTAGAGTGTGCCTTTTGTCATATACCTGCTTTAATGGTGCCTTGGAGACACTGATATTCTGTCAATTTGTCCATTATTCAACAACTTGGCAGAATAATTGTAATTTTGCAGGCGATTAGCCAATCTGTTAAAGGGCTGGTATTATTTTGGTAATAATAAAGTAAGATATAATGGATAAGAAGTCATCAAAAAAGGAAAGAGCGAAAGAAAAGGCTATGGATGAACAGGCTGCTGAAGAGATTAAGGAAATGGTAGAGGAGCAGGTAGAGCCTGCTGCAGAAGCTGAAAATGCTAAATCTGAGGAACAGGTGGAGGATACCATTGAGCAGTCGGAAGAAGCAACAATGGCCAATAAGCTAAATGAAGCAAACGATAAGTATCTGCGCCTGAGTGCTGAATATGATAACTATCGCCGTCGCACGCTCAAAGAGAAGATGGAGCTTACCAAAACGGCCGGGGAGAGCATTTTGCTAGCATTGTTGCCGGTTATTGATGATTTCGACCGGGCCATGGCGCATATTGATGATGCTAAAGATGTGGAATCGCTTAAGGAAGGGATTAAGCTGATTCAGACAAAATTTAACGACTTTCTGGGGCAGCAGGGCATGAAGGAAATTGAAGCCAAAGAAAAGGATTTCGATACTGATTTGCACGAAGCGGTTACTAAAATTCCTGCGCCAACAGAAGAGATGAAAGGAAAAGTTATCGACTGCATCGAAAAAGGATACACTTTGCATGAAAAAGTGGTGCGTTTTTCTAAAGTTGTTGTAGGAGAATAAAGAGACTGTACTATGTCGAAAAGAGATTACTATGAAGTACTGGAAGTGTCAAAAGGTGCTTCTAAGGAGGAAATAAAAAAGGCTTATCGCAAGAAAGCCATAAAGTATCACCCCGATAAAAACCAGGGGGATAAGGCTGCTGAAGAAAAGTTTAAGGAAGCGGCAGAAGCTTATGAGGTGCTTTCAAACGATGAAAAAAGACAGCGCTATGATCAGTATGGTCATGCTGGTGTTGGCGGTGCTGCCGGAGGTGGTTTCGGAGGTGGTGGTATGTCCATGGATGATATCTTCTCCCATTTTGGCGATATCTTTGGTGGTGGTTTCGGTGGCTTTAGTGGCTTTGGTGGTTCATCAAGGGGGGGACGACGAGTTAATAAGGGCTCGAACTTACGCGTTAAGGTTAAGCTGAACCTGAGTGAGATTGCCAATGGTGCCGAAAAGAAAATTAAGGTGAAGAAGTACGTTGAGTGCAAGCCTTGTGGTGGCTCCGGTGCACAGGACGGTTCTTCTTACAGTAACTGTTCAACGTGTCACGGAACAGGTCAGGTAACACGTATCTCCAATACTATTCTGGGGCAGATGCAAACGTCATCAACCTGCCCGACTTGTGGTGGAGAAGGAAAGATTATCACCAATAAATGTAACCATTGTGCTGGTGAAGGTATTACTCGCGATGAGGAAATCATCAGCCTGAACATACCTGCAGGAGTTGAAGAGGGTATGCAATTGTCTGTGTCGGGCAAAGGTAATGCAGCACGCCGGGGAGGTATCAACGGCGACCTATTGGTACTGATTGAAGAAGAAAAGCATCCTGAACTGGTTCGAGATGGCAATAACTTAATATACAGCCTGAACGTAAGTATACCCGAAGCTATACTTGGTAAAACAGCTGAAATTCCAACCGTGGATGGTGCCGTTAAGGTGAAGATTGAACCGGGCACACAACCGGGCAAAATATTGCGATTGAGAGGGAAAGGATTGCCCGAAGTTAATAGCTATGGCAAGGGTGATTTACTGGTGCACATACAGGTATTCATTCCTAAAGACATCAATAAGGATGAGCGTAAAGCCATTGAGAAGTTACAGGGAGCCGAAAACTTTGAACCTAAAAAGGGAAGTGCAGAAAGTTTTTTTAGTCGCATGAGAAATATGTTTGAATAAAAGATTCATCCATTATATGATTGAAGAGCTGGCCTATGGTTAGCTCTTTTTTTTTATCAATATTTTCAGCTCGTTTATGGAATAAAATCATAGCCTCATAACGTTTGTTTATCAATAAGTCATTGAAGTACATGTAACAGCGTACGGAGATTTTTTTTGTGGTTTGTCAATCGTCAAAAAGCGGCTATTTGCAATGAAACCTTATGTAGCAAACCGCGTTTAGTTGTTGTACCATCAAGGGAAAGAAATGAATGTGCCAACAGGTAATTGTAGTCAGTGCTCCGCACAGAAATTACCTGAGGCTATCCGGATGTTTTTAAACTAGCTTATTATGAAAAAGATGTTGAGCAGTCTGCTTGTATTAACAATACTGTCGGGCTGTATTGGAGATGAGTTTGATACTGATCTTTTAGTAGATGATGTAAATGTCAATGCCGGTGTGGCCATTCCTTTGGCTAAAACCAGCGTGACCATGGAAGATATTCTGTCGGACCAGACAGATATGGTTAAATATGATGGTGAGAATATCATATTGTTCCAGGAGAATGACTCATTGGAATATGTGGGGATAAACGATTTTTTCAGGTTATCAGCCAGTTCTATCGACCTGCTGGTGCCATTTGAAGCGTTTAATACACAGCCCTCATATGAAGCAACTGAGGAGTTAACATTCTCAATTCCTAATGCAGCAGTGAATGAGATGGAACTCAACTACCGACTGTCAGCTTCGGGAAGTAATCTGGAGGAGCCTCTATTATTGACCGTTGCTATACCTGTTAGTAATGTTCCGGGAGCAGTCCGCGAGGTAGTTCTGGAGGTTTATAACGGACAAACAACAGTTCAGTCATTTACTGGCGATCGTATCTCATTACTGCAAAACAAAGTGGACTTAGGGTTATCTGTGCAGCCTTTATATGGAGGTGCAAATTACAGCACATCTATGGGTAACGTTACCCTCACTATTGATGAGCTTTCTTTAAATTATGTGAAAGGAACAATGGATGAGAATCAGGTAACAATGGATGAGGGTATTTATGAACTGGATTTTGACGTGTTAAAGGATATACCAGGCGATATTGAGTTTGCTGATCCGCAGTTGAGTATTATTGTGGATAATGCTACTCCATTTATGGGTGAAATTGCTGCGGGATTAAGTGGTCGCCTTGATGATGGGTCAACAATGCCTTTAAGTTCCGTGCCTTTCACAATTGATGGAGCTGATAGTGGTGAAGAAGTTAAGCGCTCTCGCCATATATTGACATCTGAGAATTCAAATGTCAGCTCATTTATTGCCAAAACGCCTGAACAACTAAATTATGGTGGCATACTCACCCTTAATCCAGGTGGGGTATTAGGTGATGAAGTTGAGCTATACGATGAGGACCGCATCTACATTGGTTATGGATTTGAAGTGCCATTGGAGCTGCGACTTAATGCAGCCTTAGATGAGGAAGTTGTTGAGTTGGGAGACATTGACATGATCGATGATTTAACCAAAGGCAACATTGTGATTACATCGGTTAACAGCTTGCCAATAGGAGCCTCTGCCACAATCGACTTTTATGAGGAGCAGTCCTCATCTATCATTGAAACAATGAATATTGACATGGTGAAACCGGCATTAGTTAATGCTGAGGGTAAGGTCAGTGAGGCCGTTGAGAGTATAGTCGAAGTAACACTTACTGATAAGCAGATTGAGAGTTTAAAGGCTGCATCAGAATTAAGAGTTCGTGTGCAGTTAAATACTTCCGACTATGAGAAGGGGCAGATGGTTGTGTTTCAGCGACAAAATGCCTTGGAGATGCAATTAGGTATCCGTGGAAAAATTGAATACAATAACTAATCTAACATTAACAGATAATGAAACAATTATATATTGCACTTCTGCTACTGGCTATCAGCCTGGGTGTGGGTGCTCAGGATAACTCCTTGATGTTCACTAAAGGTATTCCGCAATCGACGCAACTTAATCCGGCATTTCGTCCGGTAAAAAAATGGTATCTGGCCATGCCGGCACTGGGAAGCGTACAATTCAACGGTTCCAATAGCGGATTCTCCTGGAGTGATATTGTTCGTCAGGGTACTGGTTTGCAAGCCGACTCATTAATTATTGACCTGGAACATGCCGCCAGTCAGATGCGGGATAATAACCTGTTTGCAACAGAAGCATCTCTTCAGGTACTGGGTTTTGGATTTGCGCTTAAAGAATGGTTCTTCACGTTTGATATCAACCATAAGCTCAAGGTCAAAATGAATTATCCACTTACTTTTATGAACCTGCGATATGGTAACTGGGACTATGATGGTAACAAACCGGTTAATCATTCCTTTTCTGATATGTATGTTAATGGTCTTGATTATCATGAGCTTGCCATTGGTGCTTCTCGTACGATTAATGAAAAGCTGACAGTGGGGATGCGTGTAAAGTACCTGGTTGGTGTTGCCAATGTGCAGTCTGAGTATTTCAACCTTGATATGGAAACATTTGAGAATGGAAGTATGCGGATTGTTTCAGATGCCTCATTCCGCACTAATATACCACTTGATATTACCTACGATGCCGAAGGGTTTGTGGATGATTTTGATGTTAGCGACAGTGCTGATGATTTATTTACATCTACTAAGAATACAGGGTGGGGCTTTGATTTTGGTGCAACCTATCAATTAACAGACAAGCTTTTTTTGGGCGCCGCTTTTAATGATATTGGCTTCATTAAGTGGGAAGAGGGTACATCACGTTTATACACCAGTGGTATATTTGAGTATGATGGTGTTGATGTATCAGATGAGATAACAGGTGATGAAGGTGATGCAGATTATCTGGATCAACTGGCCGATGATTTTGAAAACACATTTCGCTTTAACAACGATGGAGGTAGCTATAAAACAGGCCTAATGGGAAGCTTTAATGTGTCTGCTGACTATCAGTTGAAGCGCTGGCTCAATTTGGGGTTGGTGTCTAAAAACTACTTCGTTGACAGCAAGCTGGTGCCACAGGTAACGCTAGCAACCGGATTGCAGGCAGGACGGGTGTTGTCAACAGCTATCACCTACTCGTATATGAAAAATGCTCCAGCCAACCTGGGTGCCGGGATGGCTCTTAATCTTGGTGCTTTCCAGGTCTATGCAGTCACCGATAATCTCAACTCTGTATTTAAGCCATCATCGGCGAAATACGTCAATGCACGCCTGGGTATTAACTTCGTGTTTAATGGTAAGCGCGAGAAAGTTGAAGAAGTTGTTGAAGAGAGTATTGAGTAAAAGAATTACAATCATATAATAAATAGAGAGGCTGTCCGAAAATGAAGAGATATTTTTTATACAGTTAATCTATAACTTCATCACCTCATCCCGGCCTTCTCCTCAAGGAGAAGGTGATATTATCCGAAAAGGCAACTGTATGTAATCCAGGATGATATCTTTTCTAAGTAGTGACTTCCTCTCCTTGAAGGAGAGGATTGATGAGAGGTGTTTTTTACGAATTATAAGTTTATTATAATCATTTTCTGATTTTCGGATTGCCTCTTGTTAGATAGAGGGTTCTAAATAACTAATCTGCTCGGTCAGCTGCTTTGCCAGGTATGGAGCCATCAGTCCACCGCGCGACCCCAATCCGTTGAACAGACCTACTTGTGGATGTTTCTCCAGTAAACTTAGCACCGGACGTCTGTCTGCCAATGTTGGCCGAATACCCGTTATCTGTTGGGTAATGCTTAGTGGCAGATCCGAAATTATTTGCCATTTGTTCATCAATTCCTCCAGTTTATCTTCTGTTGGAGCAAGGTCTTCCCAGTGATGCGCATAGGTGGCCCCTATCTTGAAGCGATTGGCTCCAACTGGCATCACAAAAACTCCCTTACTCAGGATTGATGGCAGGTGCAGGTCCGGAATTTCAACATCCAAAAGCTCGCCTTTGGTATTGTTCCACTTCAAATGCTCAAAGAAACGACTCTTGCTGTCAAAACTACCCCTGCAAAAGATAATGCGCCCGGCTTTTATATGCTTCCATTGTACGCCTTCTTCCGCAATCAGAACATCGTCGTCATATAACTCATCTTCAATCAGAATCTTATTTTGTGTGATAAATTGACGATAGCTGTCCAACAAAGTGATCATATCTAGTCTGGCACATCGGTGAATGGTACCATAGCCATATGGCTGATGGATGCCCTCAGGTAAATCCGTTTTTGCTTCGCACGACAGCTGCTCTTCCAGACCATCTTTTTGCATGCGATGCCGCCAAAACTGTTCATCATCTTTGCCATATATTTTATTAATAGGCATAGGGTAATAAAAGCGTTTTGCCAGAAATTGCTCCAATTCGCTGTATAATGAATGAGCATAGGGCTGGAAGATATCGGCCTGCCAGGTGCGGGTGATGCGTTTAACCACAATTGGATTAATAAGTCCGGCAGCAGCACGAGATGCACATCCTGCTTTGTAAATGTCAATAATCTTATGGGCGATTTTACGCTTCAATAAATGGTAGGATAGTAGCGTGCCAGCCAGTCCCTGACCAACTATCAATATGTCAGTGTGTTCTGTTTTATTCATGGCAATCAGTTTAAATACTGCTTCATCAAACAAAAAAAGATATGGCACATTTGTTCAATTATCTGTAACAAGATTTCAATTCGGCCTGTAGCAGGCTTCCTATATTTCGCACTTCAAAATAATTGGCCGACATTAGAGCATAAAACCTCTAAAAACGAAGTATTATGAAGCAATTAATGAAACTGTCATTCATTTTCGCTATTGGCATTCTGTCAATTTTAAAAGCTTGTCAACCGGCAAAGGAATCTTCATCAGCTAAACACTATGTGTGGATGGGTGAGGGGAAAAATGAAGATTCTGCCCAGTTGGAGAAGATGTTTGTTAAGCTAAAGGAAACAGGTATAGATGGCGTGATGTACCAGTGCGCACTGGAAAAATATCCGGCCGCTATTGAGCTGGCGCATAAGCATGGACTGGAGTTGCATGCCTGGCAAACTATTTTACGTCGTTATAGTGAGCAGTTGTTAAGCGAGCATCCCGATTGGTATACCGTTAGTCGTGATGGTAAATCAACTGCTGAGCACCCACCTTTTGTTGATTATTATAAATGGTTGTGTCCGACTAAACCAGAGGTAAGAGCCTATTTAACCAAGCTTGTTGAAGACTTGGCTGAGGTCCCAAATATTGATGGTGTGCATTTAGATTACATCCGTCATTCAGATGTGATTTTGGCACGCGACCTTTGGGATGTTTATGGTTTAGTGATGGATAAAGAATATGCAGAGTTCGATTTCTGCTACTGTGATGATTGTATCGAACGCTATAAAAAGGAAACCGGAGAAGATGCTTCTGCCTTTGGTGATGCAGCCCCGGATAATGCCAGGTGGCGTCAGTTCCGTTATGATATGGTAACCGAAACAGTAGATGAATTAACCAAGGCCGTGCATGCCAAAGGCAATAAAATAAATGCGGCAGTGTTTCCAACACCTACTATCTCAAAAACATTGGTTCGTCAGGAGTGGGATAAGTGGAGTCTGGATGCTTATTACCCCATGAACTATAACAGCTTTTACCAGGAAGGTATTGATTGGGTAGAGCAGTCATGTATTGAGGGTGTGGAGGCTTTAAACGGAAGAGCACCGCTATACAGCGGGTTATATATGCCTGCATTTCCTACTCCTGTAGAGTTTCAGCAGGCTATTCAGGCATCTAAAAAAGGTGGTGCATCGGGTGTTTGTATTTTTACTCCTTATGAGATGAATGATGAGCACTGGAAAATTCTGAAAGAAGAAATTGATAACTGGTAGAAAAGAGATGATACCTTAAAACAAACTATATGAGAATAAAACAACTGGTAACAGCGATTATAGCGCTTGTATTTTTTGCCTGTACCGAAAAGAAGGAAGAAATGCCATTAAATCTGATTCCCTATCCGGCTGAAGTCACTCAATCAGGAGGTGTGTTAAAGCTTAAGGCTGATGAGCTGAGCATTACAGGGCTGGATGAAGCCATGTTTGATTTGTTGCATAATCAACTGTCTGTTGAGCAAAACCTGGAGCTTCTTTCATCTGAAAATGGAGTGATTAAGTGTGTGGTGAATCAGGAAGCTGATATTGTGCCTGAGGGCTACCGTTTAACGGTTGATAAGCAACAGGTGGTAATTGAAGCAGCCGATAAGGGCGGATTGCTTTATGGTACACAAACGCTGCGCCAGTTGATAAGCAAGTCCAATAATGCTATTGAGATTCCGCAGGTGGTGATCAATGATGCACCGCGTTTTGCATGGCGAGGCATGCACTTCGATGTGTCGCGTCATTTTTTCACTGTGGATGAGATCAAGCAGTTTCTGGACTATATGGCCATGAACAAGCTCAATACGTTTCACTGGCATTTGGTCGATGACCAGGGATGGCGCCTTGAGATTAAGAAATATCCTAAACTGACAGAGGTGGGCGCCTGGCGCGAGAATGTTGGTTTTACAGCCAATCAGGAGAAAGGACTGAATCAAAAGAACACCGAAGCATACGGTGGTTATTATACACAAGCAGATGTGCGAGAGATAGTGGCTTATGCCTCAGAACGTCATATTACAATCGTGCCTGAGATAGAATTGCCGGGGCATTCGGCCGCTGCTCTTGTCGCATATCCCGAGTACTACTGCGATAATGCAGGAGATCTGGAGATATGGGATCAGGCAGGTGTTTCAGCTGGTGTATACTGTGCAGGTAAAGAAGCTACTTTTCAGTTTCTGGAAGATGTGCTGACCGAAACCATGGAGCTGTTTCCTGGTGAGTTTATTCATATTGGTGGGGATGAAACGCCGAAAGATACCTGGTTGGCCTGTCCCGATTGTCGTCGCCGTATGAAGGAGGAAAAGGCACACGACGAACATGAGCTGCAAAGCTATTTTGTGCACCGCATTGAGCAATTCCTGAATAAGCACAACCGTCGATTGATTGGATGGGATGAGATACTGGATGGAGGTTTAGCCCAAAGTGCAGCCGTTATGTCGTGGCGTGGTGTAGCTGGTGGTGTGAAGGCAGCAGAAGCAGGTCACGATGTGGTGATGACACCTATGTTCCCTTATTATTTCAACCATACACAAAACCATCTGAGCTCGTCACCGGGGCATCCGGGTATCCGCACTCTGCGTGATGTTTATACATTCCCATCTATTCCAACAGATATATCACCTGATAAACGTAAGCACGTCATTGGTGTGCAGGCTAATATGTGGAGTGAATACATGCCAAAGTTTGAGCATATTGAATATAACCTGTTTCCGCGTGTGTATGCCATCTCAGAAGTGGCCTGGAGTCCTGAGATTAGGGAATGGGATGATTTTTATGCCCGGGTTAAGAATACCTTACCGTACATCGGGAAATATGGTGTTAAACCGGGTGACATCAGTTACCATGTACGCATTAATGTTGAGCCTGATTATGCCAATCAGTCGGCAGGCATTGAATTTGTTACTGAGCGTTCAATACCTGTGTATTACACGACTGATGGCACTGAGCCTACAAAGCAGAGTAAAGTATATGAAGGCGCGTTTGTGTTGTCAGAAGATGCGCACATCAAAGCCTGCCAGTTTAAGGAAGATGGTTCAACAACTTACATCTCAGAGAAGGAAATCATCTTCCACAAAGCTTTTGGTAAGCCTTATGATCTTAAATATGCCTATGCGCCTCAGTATGATGGCGGTGGCAAATATGGTTTAACAAACGGTTTCCTTGGTGTAGAGGTTGGTGTAGAGGAGAAGCCCATTGATCTGACCATCGATATGGGCGGCTTAACCGAAGTGCGTTATATCAACTCGCGCTACAAGAATGCACCTATGTCATGGGTATTCGGACCAAAGAAAGTGATATATGAGGTATCGGCCGATGGTAAAGAGTTTAAACAGGTAGCTGTGTTCGAACCGGGTGTTACCGAAAGCGATGTAGATGAGGTAGTGCAATACCCGGCTACTTTCGAAGCAGTGCAGGTTCGCTATGTGCGCATAGTGGCTGAAAGTGTAGGTATTTGTCCGGCCTGGCATCCGGCAGCAGGTGGTAAAGCCTGGCTCTTCTCCGATGAGGTGATTGTAAAATAATGGTGTATGACGGAAAGGTAAAATCAAGCTTTTGTCTTGTATCTTCTGTCTGACAAGAAATATTTGGTGTAGTTAGTAGTAAGCGCCTCCTGGTTGTGAATGCACAACAGGGGGCGTTTTTGTTATGCGATATCATTTATGAAAAGTGATGTATCTGGTCGATGTTAAGCGTCATAGACATATCGGACTTTCAGTCCTGTATGCATAACCAGTTCGGTAAACAGACCTTTGACCTGTTTTTATACATTTAGCTCTTTCAGAGCATTGCCAATATCCAATTAATTGCCTGTAAGGCAAAGGCGTATTTCCACAGGTCGTAAGGTCTGTGATTATAGAATTGTATTTGCAGGGCTGAAGGCACGACAGGTTAGAGCAACTCAATTACTTACTTATCTTTAATACGGGTCAGTACGATTACTATCTTAGAATGTAGTCACATAATTATATAGTCTGCTAATTGCAATAAAATACCTATTGATATCTTTGGTGAGGACTTCAAGGTTATGAAATGCATTTGGTGCTTGAGAATAGGCTTCTGCGGCTTTAAATAGGCTGCAATTGTCAATATCAGATAGTAAAACTGATAATGTAGGTTCAGGATTCTTAATTTGCAATAATAAACTTGAAGTAATATTTTTTGTTTTTGAACCTATGTGACGAATATAATAAAACCAGTTAACTGTTCTATTAAGGTCCAAAGGTATGGTGCTTTCTTTAGGGTCAATACCTTTGCATATTATTCTGATCTCTGATTCTTTTGGCAATCCTATTTTAGTTCTCTTAATATTTGCTGAAGTATTATTATAAAGAAAATTTAAAAATTGATACTGCTCATTAGTAATTTCATTTAATGCATGAAACAATAATTGTCTGGTTATTCTCCGTTCTTTAAATTCCTTAGAGACAACAACAATTAGATAAAATATGAATGCTGAAACAAATGAAAAACTGAATTCACGCCATAGCCTACCAAGTTGGTATCCATGAGCAAATTTTTCTGGGATATTAATAAGCCAAAAGTCAATAATAAATATTGAAAAAAGAGTTACAATAAAGAAGAGAAGTAACCACTTGTTGATTAATTGAATGAATTCTTTAATTGTATATAAACTTTTCATAGAGATCTTAAAAAACTAAATAGTAATGTCCATAATGATTAAAAGGCATATCGAATCTTTTGTATCTTGATACCTATGTCCCACACTACCACTTAATGGCTGTTTTACCATTGGCTACCAGGTATTCATTGGCTTTGCTAAAATGCTTGTTACCGAAGAAGCCACGATGAGCCGAAAGTGGCGAAGGGTGAACCGACTTAAGAATCAGGTGCCTTTGGGGATCAATCAATTGAGATTTCTTTTGCGCATAGGCTCCCCACAGTAAAAACACCACGTTGTTCAAATCATCGGCAACGGTTTTGATAACTGCATCGGTAAACTGTTCCCAACCTTTTTTCTGGTGCGAGCCAGCCTGGTGCGCCTGAACGGTTAAGGTGGCATTTAACAGCAGCACACCCTGTCTAGCCCAATGCTCCAGATTACCATGCTTGGGTATGTCTATGCCCACATCATTGTGCAGTTCTTTGTAGATATTAACCAGTGAGGGTGGCATCTTAATGCCCTCATTAACTGAGAAACACAGCCCATGTGCCTGGTTGGGACCATGATATGGATCCTGTCCCAGTATCACCACTTTTGTTTGCTCATAAGGACATAAATCAAAAGCATTGAATATTTGAGCAGCAGGCGGATAGATGGTTTTAGTCTGGTATTCATTCTTAACAAAATGAGTCAGTGATTCAAAGTATGATTTGTCAAATTCAGGCTGTAGCACCTGTTTCCATCCGGCTTCAATTTTTACATCCATTGCAATGTAGTGAGGTTAATAATGACAGCAAAAATAGTAAATTTCAGATGATGCCAGGGCGCGATGTTTTTTTAGCATAAGCTGTAATGCTTAGCAGCTGACCATAAAGTAAGTTTAAAAGTCAGCCGATAATCTCATTACATATCTGAAAAGTAGAGGTCGACAGGAAGGGGTATCAACCTCATGTGACAGTCTTTATTTGATTTTTATTCATTAATAACCAATTAAATATATATTCAAGCTCCCTGAGGTTGATTGGTCATTTACATTTCACATTCTACAAATATTTATCTCCGCTGGAGATAATAAAACAACTTCGGAGAAGTTGAATATTTATAGTAATAATAAGCCTACCTTATTAATAACAATCCCAGCGGGATTGCATATTATATAGACGCTTCATTGTCTTTTTGCATTTTTAATCGGTCTGTAATGATTATTATTGTTCAGGAATAATCATCAATTCATCCAGCAATGCAGTATTGATGTCTCTGTTCATATTGTTGTTATAACTCTCAAAGGTCAGGCTAATCTCGTTATTGCCTTTCTGGAGGTCTACCTTAACAAGGTTGGTATTGCCCCAGTTCGACCATTCATCTTTGCCTCGCTGTGGCATCACCATCACACCTGCTTTTTGCCCATTGACATGGAGTGTTCTGATGGCACATTTGTTATCGGTATTATCAGGTCCAGAGCCATTGCTGTATCGGGCCTGGACGAGGTATTTGCCAGCTTTATTAACACTAACTGATGCTGAAATAGTTGTATTGAGATCTTTGGAAAGTTCAATATATCCATCACCATTGAAGCCATTGGCCCTGATGGAACCGGCATCACCCAGTTTGCTGGCATCAATGCTTAAGGATGTGGCCGGAAGGATGGTTACCGGCGCGCTCATAAATGATTCGTTTTGCCCGTTGATGGCTTTGACACAATATTCATGGTAATAATCACTCACGTCGCAGATGTACTCTGTGTTACCGGTTGTTTGCATTAGTTTGCCATTACGCACTACCTGGTAATCAGTAGCCCCTTCAATGCTGTTCCATGTTAGTTTATTACGGTCGTAGGCGAGGCGTGGTGTTTTAAGTGAGAAGCGATTGGAATTGACGGGTTTACTACTTTCAGCATCTACGGTATTATCCAGCTCTATAACCACTTTATAATCACCTGTAGCCGACGGCGGAATGATAGCTAGTGATGCTTGTCCATTGACCGTACAGCTTTTAATTTTTGACCCATAGCCCTTTATGCTTAAGTCTATATTGGCAGAACGGTACTTAAGGTTAGTGATAGTCATCTCGCTGCCATAGCTTTGTGGGATAAACGGCTTGATGTGTAAACCGTCGAGCTCAAATCTTAAACCAGCAAAGATGCGGTAAACAGAACTAAGGTAACCAGCCACGCTCCATAGCTGACGGTTGGAGTTAACCTCGGTATCTCTGAAATCACCGTTTTCGGCTACCATATTTTCTTTATTAGTCAGAAATAATGCGGCTGCCCGGTGCATACCTGCCAGTCCTTGTTCGAGTGCTGCTGTATGCTCAGCTTTGGCGCAGGCCCAGTTCCAGTATGCCTGCACAAATGGCCAGATGCCGTTGTTGTGGTAAGGCGGCATGTCGGGTATTTGCGGATAGATGCAGGGGATGCCGTAGTCCAACACAGGTGTATTCTCAATAAGCTGTTGGCTCTTTGTATTATCAGCTATGTCAAACAAGATGGTGAAGGCTTCACCCAGGGCCTCACTGCGAGGGGATAACATCAGCTTGTTTCGCCCATATAGATATTGTGCATAATAGCCCTTGTCTTCCATCCAAAGTTCTTTGTTAATGGCCTGCTTTACTTTCTCCGATTCCAATTGATAAGGTTGACTGTTCTCACCCAATAGTTCTGCTATCTGCGCCAGAATAGAATAGGTTTGGGCATGAACAGCATTGGTGCCCAGACAGCGCGATTCAAAAATATCAACACCATTCATCCAGTCAGGATAGGTTTGCTTTCGCCAGTCAAGAAATGATGATTCGCCTTTAATAAGGCTGGAACGATTGTCTTTCAAGGTTCGAAAATCATCATCCACCGAATTTTTTATGATGGGATAGATGGTCTTCAGCCATGCTTCATCGCCGGTAACTTTGTATACCTCCCAGGCAGCCAGCGCCCAGGTGGTGCGGTCCGATGAAACAGGCCAGGCGCCGCCCGTTCCGGTATCTTGAATGATCCTATCATTTTTGACTTTACGCATCAGGCTGGTTTTGGCTACTTCAGGATTGGTGAAGGCATAGGCCAGCAAGATGGAGTAGCTGACATCGCGTGTCCACACGCCTGGCCATTCTTCACCAGTGCGAAAAGTGCCATCTGCTTCAATATTCATTTCGGTCTCGTCAAGCGCCAGGTTGTATAATGCATCCAACAGTGGTACCGATGATGTCAGCTGAGGGTAGCTGGAAATATTGTGCTCAAGCTGCCACTCTTTAGCCGTGAAATCATCAGGGTTATATGGATTGAGGGCCAGTGTTATCTCAAAAATACCATCGCCATTGTCATCTTTTAGTTCACGATCGGTGCGACCAGCCAGGTTGTCAAAATCCCAGCCCAGTGGCGAAAGGTTACCAGCGATATAAATACCTTTATAGTCCTCTTTATAAATCTTTTGTCCACTATAGGTTTCATAAAAGCCCTGTTCGCTAAATGCTTTGATGATGGCACTGGCATCCACCTGTATCAGCAGCGGAGTATTGGGTGCAATACTGCCATTGGGAGTAGCTTTTTCTTCCACCTCGTGTTTCTCGCCAAAAGTCAAAAGAGGCAATTGAATGGTGCCGTCGTCACCAGGAGTCAGGAGAAAGGTGTGATTAATGCCCACAGGCAGCTCATTGTCCTTGCCATTGATGGCAAACTTAAACTCTATGAAATTGGGGAAGGTGGCATTAGCCGGACTCTGGTAGTCGGAGGTGATGTGAAAAGGTGAGTGAACCTGTGCTGTATATTCACCTTGTTCCACGCGGTCGTAGAATAGGGTGAAGTTTTCTCCCTGATAGAGTGGTGTACTATCTTGTGTTTGACAGGCAATTAACAGAAGGGGTGCAGTTAGGAAAAAGAAGAACTTTTGCATAGTGGTGTTTATTAATGATACAGTATGCAAAATACTCAGATGCTTAGGAAATCGCAAGTTGTTAAGGGTGCTGTGTTCAGCCAGTCAGGCATATAGTGTGTTGGTGATTGAGCTTTGTCCTTTTGCAAACGTTTGAAAATATCGTTAGGATATCTGCCCAAACAGTTTGGGTAATGCGCCCAAGCGACCTGGGTAGGCTGCCCAAGCATCGTGGGCAATGCGCCCAAGCATCGTGGGCAGTGCGCCCAAATTGTCTGTCCTTATAAGGATCGCTTGCCTGGGCGGTTAATTCAAGTGTTTTGATCAAAAAAGCGACAGGAATAGTTCCTGCCGCTTTTCTATATTTTTTCTTAATACTGCTTACAAAGAAGCTTCAATCCATGACCATCCTGAGATGTCGATTGGTGTGGCATCTTTGCCTGAATTAAGTGTGTAGTAATATTTATCAGCCACGTTTTGGCTAGTTGCATCAGCATTAGCACCGGCAATCTTAACATTAGAAATGGCGCCATTGTCTTTCATATCCAGGTCAACATCATATCCATCTAAGTGCAGGTTAGTGATGGTAGCGCCTGACTCTTTCTTGAATTGCAGGGCAGTACCACCCGTTGTTGAAATGGCAGTTACATTTTCGAACTGGGGATTACCATTCTCTTTATCTCCTTCAAAGGCTGTTGAGAATCCGTCAATAGTGTGAGAGATGTAGGTGTTGGTAATGCTTCCGCTCCATCCTTCTGTCCAGTCCACAGCGTCATCTTCATTATTTTCAAGGTAGATGTTGGCTACGGATACCGTTCCGCCAAAGAACTCAATACCATCATCAGAACCGTTGATAACAGCTACATTGCCAATGGTTGTGCCTGAACCAACTGAGTAAAGAGATACGCCGTTGTACTGTGATTCTGAGTTGATTTGAGCACCTGTTCCTTTAATTACCAGATAGTCGATTGAGCCAGAGTTATCTGTATCATCGTTTCCTCCATAGATGAATCCACCTACTTCAGCAGTGATATCGGTACCAGCAGAAGTTGTAGCTTTACCGCAGATGGTTAATCCACCCCAGTCGCCAGGGATAGCCTGGTCAGAAGCAATCACAACCGGGTTGTCAGCGGTACCGGCGATGTCAATCATTCCACCCATTAATACGGCGATGTAAACGTCAGTACCACCTGCATCAGCATGAATTTTGGTGCCGGCAGGAATGGTCAGTTTAGCACCTTCCTGAACAATGTAGGCACCAGTTAAACGGTATGATTTAGATGCATCTAAAGTAAGGTCAGTTGTTACATTGCCTTTTAATTCAACAACTTCAGCCAGCTCTGCATCAACCCAAGTCCAGTTACCTGGGTCAACAGTAGCTTGTGCATTGTAAGTATTGGCAGGGTCAGCTGTTTCTCCATCGATAATTACGTTAGCCAACGGCCCATCGTCTTTCATATCGATTGTTTTCTCATAACCGCTTAATGAAAGACCAGTGATAGTAGCACCCGATTCTTTTTTGAACTGCAAAGCAGTACCTCCTGTTGTAGAAACAGCAGTCAGGTTAATGATTTTTGGGTTCGCATTGTCCTTGTCAGCTTCAAGCACTGTTGAGAAATCAGCAATGGTGTGCTCCACGTAAGCATTGGTAACAGTTCCGCTCCAACCTTCAGTCCAGTCAATTGCATCATCTTCATTGTTTTGTAAGAACAGGTTGGTAACTGATACCGTTCCGCCGAAGAATTCAACACCATCATCGGCACCGTTGATAACGGCTACATTGTTAACGGTTGTTCCTGAACCTACTGAGTAAAACGAAACACCATTGTATTGCGACTCAGGATTGATTTGAGCTCCTGTACCTTTAATTACCAGGTGACTGATTGTTCCTGAATTATCGGTGTTGTCGTTGCCACCGTAAAGGAAACCGCCTACTTCGGCTTTGATATCAGTACCTGCTGTAGTGCTGGCTTTCCCGCAAATGGTTAAACCACCCCAGTCGCCTGGCTTAGCAGCTGATGAAGACATTACAACAGGGCTCGATTCGGTACCGTTGATATTAATTTTACCACCCATTAATACGGCAATATAAACGTCAGTTCCACCGTTGTCTGCAATTATTTGTGTACCTGCAGGAATAGTTAAAGTAACGCCTTCGCTCACAATAAACGAACCTGTCAGGTTGTAGCTTCCTGCGCTCAAAATGTAATCTTCAACAAGGGTACCGTTCATTGTACCATTGTCAAGTGCTTCAATAACGTCTTGTCCAGGCTTAGGATCATTGTCGTCATCACAGCTCGCTAGGAAAGGCATTGCTAAAATGGCAAGACCTAAAACTTTTAAAACTAATTTTTTCATTTTAGATTAATTTAGGAATGTTAATCAAGTAAATAGACTATAATTTTTAGTTCAAGTTGATGCTGACTCCCATACTCAGGCTAACGCCTTTTTTGTATGATTTAACAACCTCGTCAGATTGTGCAGCAGCACCGCCGCCATTGAAGGGAACAATCAATTGTGTTTGCTCAATTTCAGGATTCAGTAAGTTTTTGCCTGTAAATTTCAATGATACACGGTCTGATAATTTTTTACTAATGATAAGGTCAAGCGTAACAAATCCTTTCTCAATGATTTCACTGTTGAAGTATTTGTCGCTGTTGTCAAAATCTTCGGGGGCTCCCAGTGCAAATATTTTATCTGAAGAATAGTTGCCCGTTAAGGTAGCTACCAGTTCTTTGGGTTGGTTGTTCGAATAGGTTAACGAACCGTTCGCGATAAATTCAGCCGCTCCCTGCAGACCAGTTTCGGTTTTGTTATGGTACTGGAATTCTTCGTGTAAGTCCTGGTTAAACCACATTTTAGTCAGGTTCACAGAAAGGTCCAAACCTGGCATACCTTCTGTTTCTGCCTTAATGATATTAACTCTTGATTCCACTTCAAGACCGTAAACATCGGCTCTGTCACCCGTGTTGGCATATGAGAAATAGCCAGATGAACCATGAAGCATGCGCAGGTTAATAGGATCATTAATCATCTTATAAAAACCGGTTACCGAAAGCAACTGTCCGGCGCTTGGGAAGCGTTCCCACTTCAAATCGAAGTTGTAGTTTTCTGAGCTTTGTAACTCTGGGTTACCGGTTGTTACACGTCCTGTTGGCGATACATAATCAAAAGGTGCCAACTCCTTGAATTCAGGAAGTGTGATAGTTTTACTGGCAGAAAAACGCAGAGCACTTTTTTCAGACGTCTGATACTTGAGGTGTAATGCCGGTAAAATGTTGTTATAGCTTTTTGATGTACTGCCAATTCGTCCTACGTAGTTATCCACATCCCAGTTAATGTCAATTTTATCAACCTCATAGCGTGCACCTACATTGGCCGAAAATTTATTGATATCAAGACCAAAGTTTAGGAAGCCTGAGTACACTAACAGGTCTGCATCGTAGGTGTTGGGTTTACCCTGGCGTATGGTTAATGTGCCGTTCTGGTATAGACTCTGGTCTAATAAGGCTTCGTCCAGATTGTCAATGGAAGCTACCTGAACACCTTTGGCTCTTACACCCATAAACAGCGACTCAAATGCCCTTGTTTTTGAGCGGAAGTTGGCACCAACGTTCAATTTCATTTGCTTGCCTTCTTCATCAATCAGTTTGATTTCATCCTTGAGGTAGGCGTTGAGCTCTGAGTCTTTAATTTCCTGTAATGATTTTCGTTGCTGGTAATCACCTACGTGGGCAAACTGTACTGTGTTAGCATCCAGTATGTTGACTTCATTGCGGATGCGATTCGGCTCATCGGCATTCACCATGTTGTAGGCCACCGCCCATTTAACCAACTGCTTGTCAGTTAATTTATGAGAACCTAATAATTGGTTGATGAACAGGGTTGTTTCTTTTAAATTCTGGTCGCGTACAAAAGCGCCATCTTCCTGTGGGTCCTGGTCAAATACATAGCCTTCACCATTTCTACCTTGCTCATACAATTCATCTTTGGTGGTATGGATGAACATACTGTTGAAATTGACAGAGTGGTTGATGTTAAAGTCATAGGCCAGATTCAGTAAACCGGTTGTATTATATTCGGTAATGTATTTTTCAACATCATTAAAGGAGTTATCCAATATATTGGAACGGTAACTTCTGAAAACCCCGGTTTGATATTCGGATGAACCCGATTGCGAAAGCGTAGCGAATAGGGTGAACTTATCACCGATTTTTTTGCCACCTAACACTGAAACGCCATAGTTAATGGGCAATCCTTTGGTTTCGGTATTCCAACTCTGTTTGGTGATAGCATCTTTAGTGCCAAACGGTCTGCTGTAAAAACCCAAGGTTTGGTCGTTAATATTTTGAGTGGCTCTGAAGTCGCCAAAAACACCATTTTTCAGCACATTGGTGTTGGCTCCTCCACTTATGCCGATGCTTATTTTCTCACTGTAAGTTTTTGAGCTGATATCAACGGCACCTGAACTCTGGTCGGCGTACGTACTTACATCGTATGTTTTATTAATACCAATGTTTTTAATCACATCCGTTGAGAACAGATTCAGATCAATGTTCTTTTTCTCAACATCATCAGATGGAACCGGCAAACCATTCATGGTAGTTGTTAAATAGCGGTCGCCCAATCCGCGTATATATACATCACCAGAGCCTTCGTTCTTGGTGACGCCTGAAATTTTTGAGGTGGCATCTGCTGCATCTGAAACACCAAGGTTCGACATGCGTTTGGCACCAATCTTCTCAACAATGATATCGGCTTCTTTTTGCTCCAGCATTAAAAAGTTCTCTGATTCGCGATTGGCTTTGGCTACTACCTGTACTTCTGCAATATCAAGCTCCGATTCGCCCATCATAAAGTTTAAAGTAGTTTCTTCACCCTCTTTAATTATGATGCCTTCTTTCACCTGTGACTCATACGAAATGTATTGACAACGAATAGTGTATGTGCCAGGCTCTAATGGTGGCATAGTATAGTCACCCATAAAGTCAGTGGTGGTTCCTGTTGTAGTACCTTCAACAACAATGGCAGCTCCAATAAGCTCTTCGCCTGTTTTGCTATCAGTTATTTTCCCTTTAAGTATCCCTGTTTGTGCAAATCCCTGTGTAAGACTTACCAGACATAGAATAACAATTCCTAATACTTGTCTTTTCATTTTCCTCTCAATAATTCAAATATTTCGAGAGCAAATGTATGGCAAGGTCAGGGCTTGACTGATAAGAGAGAATTAATTCAACTTTAAATGTGTGTTAAGTTGAAATGTGTGCTAAGTGACTGTTTAGTAATGGCATGGGTTGGCTGCTTCATTATTAGCCGGATATTAACAATGCATGAGTTAATATGCTATTAACAGGTATTTAACATTGCATGAATTAATGGGGGTATACTGATTTTTTTCTGTATAAAAACAGCTTCCAAAACTTCAAAAAAGGCACTTGGTCAACTATCAGAAACTGACTATGTTTAACTATTAGGGCGACATGATTTAACAAAGTCGCGGTGTGCTTTCAGTAAATTGATGGAATAAAGCAGTACATTCTTGGTTTCGGCCAAAATATCCATAAAAAGAATGCTAACCCGTGTTCGGCCTTCACCTTTCTGAATGCGTTTAATCTGGTTGCGACGCAAGGTGTCCTGAAATCCGATTAAGAAGTTTTGCTTGCTCACCATCTCATTGAGGTGATCAAAGTTTTGTTCTTTCTCCATGTGGATGATGTGGTTGAAATAACCTGTGACTTCATCTAATAGCTCTTGCAAATCTGCACTTTGTGACGCGGTCATGCCTTTGTGCTGATTTTCGATATGCTCATAAAGCGGTTGTGTAATATTGGTTAAGCAACCAACCAGCTCGGTGAGGTAATCAAATGCCTGCACAAAATAATGTCCGGAGTCTATCCCTTCTTCTGTCACCTTCGCATAGGCATAAAAGAATTTGGATTTACTGTTGCGTGTAAATTTATCCAGAATAAGTGCTTTATTATTAGCTTCGTGCAGCTGTCTGACATCTTCATCGATAAAACCCTGAAGCGATAAGTAAAACACTTTTGAGGCTTCCTGCAGATGTTGCCTGATTTGATCACTACCATTATCCATCAGGTGATCCAGGTTATTGTCTGTCTCATCCTGGTATTCTTCTTTCAGAATACGTTTCTCTTCCTGCTTACGTTGGTGGTACCTTTTCGTCAGATATAATGAGGTGGCAGCTAATGCTGCAGATGCTATGGCAGCTATCCAACCGCCATACCATATAATATAGGTAAAAATAAATGCGCCAATAAATGCCAGGCACGCTGTGAAAAACCATCCTCCCAAGATGGATAGTACACCGGAAACGCGGTAAACGGCGCTCTCTCTTCCCCATGCCTGATCGGCCAATGAGGTGCCCATGGCTACCATAAATACCACAAAGGTGGTAGAAAGCGGAAACTGCATGTAGGTGCCAAGCGATATGAGGATGCTGGCCACCACCAGGTTAACGGAAGCTCTGACCGTGTCAAAATAAATAACACCATCTACCGTACGTGCCTCTGCGGTATCGGCTTTCTGATAGCGTGAATCGAAAAAACGGACTACTTTTTGGGGAAGTACCCCAATGACCATGCTATGCAAATGCAAAAAATTACGCACAATGACCCTTGATAGATGCGACGGTTCGAAGCGCTCATAACCGCTCGATTGTCTGCCCAGATAAACTTCTGTTTCGGTAACACTTCTGGCTTTTTTCGACCTGAAAAGTGTTATCGTCATGATAATGGCCGATAGGGTAAATATCACCGTGTAGGTGTAGTCACTGAATATATCTTTACGTATGACCCCTTCTGACATAAAACCGAGGGAGAAATTATCGGGCGTTGATAGGCCGGATGCCATAAACTCTTTAAAGCTTTCTATGGCTGCCAGTGGTATGCCTATAAAGTTTACCAGATCATTGGCAGCAAAGGACATGGCCAGTGCAAAAGTGCCAAAAAGTACTACGATACGCGGTATATCAACATTAAACGATAGCCCTAAGAACAGAAACACAAATGTAGACAGGGCGAAAATTCCGAAAAGGATTTCTTTTTGATAGGCTACCAGAAGTTCATACCAAGGGTAGGTGTCAAAAATACTGGTGTCACCAAGTCCTTTTTTTAAGATCATAAAAACAATTGCTGTAATTGACAATCCTCCAACGATGGCAAATAGGTATTTAAAACGCCTTTGATAGTTAAAGCTGAAAATGATACGGGTAATAAACTGCACAATTCCTCCCACCACAAATGCCAGGAATATAGAGAGTAATATGCCAGCCAATATGACGAATGCTTTATCAGTATTAATCAGCGCTTGCACATCAATGCCATCGATACGGGCCTGTCGGTTCTTTATGAATGATAAGGCCATGGCACCACCCATCAGCTCAAACACAATAGCTATGGTAGTAGAAGTAGGAAAGCCTAAGGTGTTGAAGCCATCAATAAGAATAATATCAACAATCATTACGGCTACAAACACTACAATTAACTCGGTAAATGCAAAACTGGAAGGATTAATAACACCTTTTCGGGCAATCTCCATCATGTTGGCAGAGAGCAATGAGCCAATAAGTAAGCCCACTGCTGCTATCCAATATACAAATTTACGTTTCGCAGCACGTGAGCCAATGGCAGCATTCAGGAAATTAACCGCATCGTTTGATACACCAACAACCAAATCAACTATGGCCAATAAGCCAAGCAGAATTACAGCAATCCAAATTAACGTCATAAAGCTTTATTGATAGTTTCAAATATAGGTGTATCGTATCGCAAAGGTAGCACGGAAATGTTAAGTTTATATTAATATCACAACTTGCCGTGTTGCTACAAATGTATCTAATATCAGTAAAGTAACGAAATATGTGCTTAACATTGAGTTAACATGTGCAATATTGCTATAAATTGATTAATAAGGCAATAATTCGTATAACTTTGTTGTGCGATCAGGTATAATCTGCCGAAATCTGCCAGGCCTGTTTCGCCGATAAATAATATTACTATGAAATCTCTTGAGCCACAAAAAATAGCCGGATTTGTCGCTATTGGTTTTTTGGTGTTGGCATTTGTATTCTTTGGCATCAACTATTTTAGTCCCAACCTGTATTATTCACTGGCTATTTCAGTACCGGTATTTTTTGCTATATCCTTCGCTTTGGTTAACTATTTTATCAATTCTTTTATTTACTCAAAAATTAAACCCATCTATCAAACGATATATGGGCATGATAAAGGCCAGGCTGTTGAAGTCACTTCGTCGGATTCTGATGATATACTCTCTACAGTAAATCGTGAGGTGGTTAACTGGATGCAGGACCGAACCCAGGAAATACAGGAGCTTAAACAGATGGAAAAATACCGTAAGGAATTTTTAGGTAACGTGTCGCACGAACTCAAAACGCCGATTTTTAATATTCAGGGATATATTCTTACCTTGCTTGATGGCGGCATTGATGATCCTAACATTAACCTGCGCTACCTGACCCGTACCGAAAAGAGTATTGACAGGATGATATCTATTATTGAAGATCTAGAGGCTATTTCGAAACTGGAGGCAGGTGAGTTACAGCTCAACCCTGAGCGTTTTAACCTCATTCAACTGGTGGATGATGTGTTTGAACTTCAGGAAATAAGGGCTAATCAGAAAAATATCAAACTTGAATATGGTGAAGGTGCAGCATTGCCACTATGGGTGAAAGCCGATAAGCAGCGGATGTTTCAGGTGGTTAGTAATCTGATTGTCAATTCAATTAATTACGGAAAGAAGGATGGAGAAACCGAAGTAAGTTTCTTTGATATGGATAACCGGGTGTTGGTTGAAGTTAAGGATACGGGTATTGGTATTGCAGAAGAGAGCTTGCCGCGCATTTTTGAACGTTTTTACAGAGCCGATAAAAGTCGCAGTCGCGAACAGGGAGGTACAGGTCTTGGATTAGCCATTGTTAAGCACCTGATAGAAGCGCATGGTCAACGTATCAACGTGCGAAGTACTTTGGGAAAAGGCACGGTGTTTACCTTTACACTTGAGAAGGCACTCTAATATGGGTTCGAGTGAGTTTTTGAATGCTTATCTCCTGCAGAATGTTGGATGCGCGGAAATTGACAAAAGAGCATTGTACTATTTAACATTAAGTTAATGCAATTATAACATTTGCGAAACTATTTATTAATACCATTGCTTACTTTCGTATATAAATTTTTTTATAATGAATGTAGAAAATTACAAGGTCCTTTTGGTTGATGACGAACCTGATATCCTCGAGTTTATTAGTTATAATATGCGTAAAGAAGGGTTTCAGGTGCTGACAGCTAATAATGGCCAGGAAGCTATAAAAATTGCTGAGGCTGAAATACCTGAGCTTATCATTTTGGATGTGATGATGCCTGAAATGGATGGTATTGAAACATGTGAAGAGATAAAGAAAATTCCTGCACTCAATAACTCTATTGTGGCATTTTTAACTGCTCGTGGCGAGGATTATTCACAGATAGCAGGCTTTGAAGCAGGTGCAGATGATTATATCACAAAGCCTATCAAACCTAAGGTGCTCATCTCGAGGGCCAAGGCCTTGCTCAAAAGATACCGTTCAGAGGATGCTGTGGAGGAGCCGCAGGATGGACAGGTAGTTAAAATAGGTGATTTAGTTATTGATCGTGAGCGTTACCTGATTATCAACTCAGGCGAAGAGCTGATTCTGCCTAAAAAGGAATTTGAACTGCTGGTGTTGCTGGCTTCCAAGCCCGAAAAGGTGTTTACCCGCGATGAAATATATAATTCTGTGTGGGGTGATAATATTATTGTCGGTGACCGTACCATTGATGTGCATATTCGTAAGCTTCGCGAAAAGATTGGGCAAGAGCATATTAAGACCATTAAGGGTGTCGGATATAAGTATGTAATTTAGTGTAAGATTACTGATAGGCAACAATATACTTGTTATAAAAATTGCGAAGCAAAATCAATTTCCTTACTTTTAGCTTTGTTATAGTTGAGTTTACAATTACTTACAAACACACAAACTAATTCTTATGAGGAAATTATTATCTGCTCTTGCCATTGTTGCTCTGTTGATTGGAGCCGGATGTAAAGATGAGCCAGCAAAGAAGCCTCAGAAACCTGTTAAAACTGCTGTTGTAGAGAAAAAGGTAGTGGCAGATACAGTGAAAAAAGAGGAGCCTAAACCAGTGGTTAAAGAGGTTGAACCAGAACCACCCAAGCCAGCTGATAAGTATTTCTTAATTGCCGGAAGTTTTGCCAGTAGAAATAATGCCGATGTATTTGTAGCTAAGTTGATTGATCAGGGTTACAATGCGCAGGTGATAGAGCGTCCGGGTGGGCCCAATGGTGAGTTTTATAAAGTGGCTTACAAGTCATTTTATGACCGGAAAGAAGCCTACGCTGAACTAAGAACAGCCCGTAATAATGAAGGGCGAAACGATGTTTGGTTATTGGTTAAGAAGTAATCTCTAAATCGTATAAAACAAAAAAAGAGCTTGATACCAAGCTCTTTTTTTATGATGTGTAAGTTCTTTTAATTCGTTTTGAACTCGTATTTCACTTCCTTCAACTCCTCGTTAGCCTTTACAATTTTGTCTTTAAGGCTTTCTTTGAAATCAGCTAATTTCTGCGAAAGTTCAGCATCGCCTGTGGCTATCATCTGCGCAGCAAGTATACCTGCATTTTGAGCTCCGTTGATGCCAACAGTAGCAACCGGAATTCCCGGAGGCATCTGGGCAATTGAAAGCAAAGCATCCATGCCATCAAGGCTTGCATTAATAGGTACACCAATTACAGGGATTTTAACCATCGATGCAATAACACCTGGCAGGTGAGCAGCCATACCGGCAGCCGCAATAATCACTTTAACACCACGATCTTCAGCACTCTTGGCAAAAGCCTCCACCTGAGCAGGTGTTCTGTGCGCTGAAAGGGCATTGATTTCGAATGGAACTTTCAGATCATTTAAAAAATCAGCCGCCTTCTTCATTACCGGAAGATCCGACGTGCTGCCCATAATAATACTAACTTTTGGTTGCATAATTATCCATTTATGTGTTTGCTAAAAATTCTCTGTTAGAACCTTTCGTTAATTATTTCCCGGCACAAAAATAGTTAAGAAAGCATTATAATCATGTGGTTATCTTTATTTTTTATACTTTTGCAGCTTAAAATCCAGATTTTTATTTAATTATTGAATAATTTTACAATGTAATTATCTGTAGAACAGATAGTAACATTTAGGGTTGGTATTTCTTAAACCAAATAAAAATAAAGAAGCAATGAGCCGAGTTAAGTTGTTAGATAAAGAATTTGAGCTATCAATACCTGAAGAAAAGTTGTTAAAAGCAGTTGATCAGGTAGCAGAGCAAATGAATGTGGAGCTGGCGGATAAAAATCCGTTAATGGTGTGTGTGCTGAATGGCTCGTTTATGTTTGCTTCTGACTTAATGAAACGTCTGAACTTCCCTTGTGAAATCAGTTTCGTGAAATTATCCTCATATGCCGGTACCGGTTCAACCGGGCAGGTAAAGGAGTTGATTGGCTTAAACGAAAATCTGGAAGGCCGTACCGTGGTTTTGCTGGAAGATATAGTTGATACTGGTCTTACCATTATTAATACTGTTGATCAGGTTAAACAAATGGGTCCTGAAGATGTTAAAGTAGCAACGATGCTATTTAAGCCAGATGCCTGTAAGCGAGATGTTAAGCTCGACTATGTGGGGATGGAGATACCAAACGATTTTATCGTTGGTTATGGTCTGGATTACGATGGTTATGGAAGAAATCTGAAAGATATTTATACAGTAGTAGAATAACACCTATTTATTAAGAAAAGGAATAACGAACATGCTCAATGTTGTCATCTTTGGCGCACCAGGATCGGGAAAAGGTACGCAAAGCAAATTAATAGCAGAGAAATTTAATCTGGCTCACGTTTCAACTGGCGAGTTGTGCCGCAGGGCTATTCATAATAACACGCACGAAGGTGTAATAGCTAAAAGCTTTATCGATAAGGGGGAGTTGGTGCCCGATGAAACGATTATTGATATGTTGGATGCTTTTCTTGAAAAGCTGCCAATCGATCAAGGCATTATCTTCGATGGATTTCCAAGAACAGTAGCACAGGCTGAGGCGCTTATTGAAATTATGCAGGAGCATGGTACCAAAGTATCTGTGTTGTTGAACCTGGAAGTGGAGCGTGAAGAATTGTTGTCAAGACTGCTTAAGCGTGCCGAAACAGAGGATCGCTCAGACGATAATATGGAAACTATTAAAAAACGCCTGGAGGTATACGAAGAGCAAACTTTGCCGGTGATAGAATTTTACCGTAAGAAGCGTTTGTATAAGCCTATCAAGGGAGTTGGAAATATTGATGAAATCTTTGGTCGTATTAGTGACGTACTAAACGAACTGAAGTAGTTTTATTTTTACGATATTTGAGCCACGGTAACTTTTTGCCGTGGCTTATTGTGTTTAAAAGAATTAGCATATGGCGGGTTCAAACTTTGTAGATTACGTAAAGATTTTCTGTCGCTCAGGAAAAGGAGGAGCTGGTTCGGCGCATTTGCGTCGCGAAAAATTTGTTGCCATGGGCGGACCAGATGGTGGCGATGGTGGTCGTGGCGGACATATTATTGTGCGGGGTAATCGCAATACCTGGACCTTGCTGCACCTCAAATATAAACGTCACATTTTTGCCGGGCATGGTGAGAGTGGTAGTAAGCAACGCTCAACAGGTGCCGATGGTGAAGACCGGGTGATTGAGGTGCCATTGGGAACCATTGCCAAAGATGCCGAAACAGGCGAGGTGCTTTTTGAAATCACCGAGCATGAGCAGGAAAAAATCCTTGTTAAGGGCGGTCGTGGTGGTTTAGGAAACTGGAATTTTAAATCGGCAACCAATCAAACACCACGTTACGCACAGCCGGGTGAGGATGGCATTGAAATGGCCGCCATTCTCGAGCTAAAAGTACTGGCTGACGTGGGTCTTGTGGGTTTTCCCAATGCCGGTAAGTCAACATTGTTATCTGTTGTGTCTGCCGCCAAGCCGGAGATTGCTGATTACCCATTTACTACCCTGGTGCCTAACCTGGGGATTGTATCTTATCGTGAGCATCAGTCCTTTGCCATGGCTGATATACCGGGTATTATTGAAGGTGCCAGTGAAGGTAAAGGGCTGGGGATACGCTTTCTGCGCCATATTGAGCGAAATTCGATATTGTTGTTTTTGGTGCCGGCCGATGCTGAGGATATCAAAAATGAGTATCAAATTCTATTGAACGAATTAAAGCAGTATAACCCTGAACTGCTTGATAAGGGAAGGATGTTGGCTATCTCAAAGTGCGATATGCTGGATGAGGAGTTGATGGGGGAAATTGAATCTGATTTACCCGATCTGCCACATGTTTTTATATCTTCGGTGGCCAATAAAGGCATTACAGAACTGAAAGATATGATATGGGAGCAACTGATGGCCGCCAACGAATAGAATCAATATATCAAAACTATAAGACTAGCCTGGAAAAGTGGTTAGCTAAAGAAAACAAGCTAAAAAGGCGTTACATTAGTAATGCCTGGTTACGCTTGCTTTTTTTTGTCAGTGCCTTTGTCCTGCCCTTTATGTTCTTCGTGCACTGGACGTTGCCATTCTTTATGCTGTTTATTGTTCTATTCGGTGTTTTTGTGTCCCTTGTGTGGCGGGCCAATCAAATATTATCCCAGCGTAAATATGTAGGTTTTAGGGTTCAGTTACTCACAAAGGAGATTAATGCCTTTGAGCAGAAGTGGATCGAAGAAGAAGATGGGGCCGAATTGATTGAGCCTGATCATGATTATGCCCACGATTTAGATTTGTTTGGCAAAGGTTCCTTGTTTCAGTTTATCAACCGGACAGCCACAAGGGGAGGGTATTTCAGATTAGCCAATAGATTAAAAAATATACTATTGGATGCAGACGAAATTGTTGAACGGCAGAAGGCTGTTCGTGAGTTGTCTGCTCAGGATGAATATCGACAACATTATTATGCCCTGGCTGCTTTAGTGGAAGAGGGTAATAAGCGAAATCGAAAGCTGGATTTAAGCATTCAGCCTGACCTGAGTTTTATTTCCCGGGGCACTAAAGGTCTGATGGCTGGTTTTATGATACTGTTATTGGTGGCTATTCTGTTGGTTGTGATGGACGTATGGAGTGCTAATGTGTTTATCTGGCTCTTTTTTGCCGGACTTGCCATTGTGGCAGCCAACCTGAAGAAGATCAATAAGGTGCATGGGGAAGTTGCTTCTTTGGGGAATTACCTTCAGCGCTATTCTCAGCTCATACAACATGTTGAGCAATCCGATATGCGGGCAGTCTATCTTTTGAAGCTCAAGGATAAATTAAAAGTGGATGGGCAGACCGCAAGTAATGTCATGCAACAGTTGGCCGGGCATATCAAGCTATTTGATCAACGGCTGAACATGCTGCTTGGTGTGATTTTGAATACCTTTCTTTTATGGGACTTAGTGGTTTGTATGCGTCTGCAGATATGGTATAAAAGATATGGCGACAGGCTGATTCAATGGATGGAAGCATTGGATGAGCTGGAAGCCTTAAATAGTCTGGCCACCTTCGCCTTTAATCACCCTGACTACGTATATCCCCAGTTATCGTCATCGGTTGTTTTTTCAGCCAGTGACCTGGGGCATCCTCTAATTGCATTGGAGGAAAGGGTTTGTAACGATTTTTGTTTTGCTGAGCAGCAAAGAATTTGCGTGGTAACCGGTGCCAATATGGCTGGCAAGAGTACTTTCCTGCGTACGGTTGGAGTGGCAATGGTACTGGCGGGTAATGGTTGTGTGGTGGCAGCCAGTGGGTTTGTATATAAGCCAATGCCTTTTGTTACCAATATGCGGGCCATTGATAACTTATTGAAGCACGAATCTTACTTTTTTGCCGAATTAAGTCGCTTGCAGATGATATTGGAGCGTCTGAAAGAAAATGGAGAACTGTTTTTTATCCTCGATGAGATTCTAAAAGGAACCAATTCTTTAGATAAGTACCAGGGCTCTATGGCGCTGATTAAGCAGTTTTTAAAGTATAACGGATGCGGACTGGTGGCCACTCATGATTTGGAATTAGGTCAACTTTCGGAGCAGACCGATGGACAAGTTTTCAACAACTGCTTTGAAGTGGGCTTTGCTAAGGAAGGATTAAGCTTTGATTATAAGCTGAGAACGGGCGTTACTCAAAGTCATAATGCAACCTACCTGATGGAGAAAATGGGGCTGATTCCAAGCGAAAATGTGCGGCATTGAGGGCAGAGATATGCATGGTTGTTGAAAAAGAAATTACGAAACAATTCGTCTTTTAATTATATTTGGATGGTTTTCCGCAATAAGAGGACCTTCACTTTTCCAAATTTTTAGTTGATTTTAAGTATGAGTAGTCAAAATACACAGAACTATTCCGAAGATACGATCCGCACGCTGGACTGGAAGGAACACATCCGCCGTCGTCCGGGTATGTATATTGGTAAGTTGGGAGATGGAACTTTTGCCGATGATGGTATTTACGTGTTGCTCAAGGAAGTAATGGATAATTCCATCGATGAGTTTATGATGGGTAACGGCAAGAAGATTGAAGTTACCGTGCAGGAAGGACGTGTGACTGTTCGCGATTATGGGCGTGGTATTCCTTTGGGAAAGGTGATTGATGTAGCCTCCAAAATGAATACAGGTGCCAAGTACGACTCAAAGGCCTTTAAAAAGTCGGTGGGATTAAATGGTGTTGGTATTAAGGCGGTAAATGCCCTGAGTACTGATTTTACAGTTCAGGCCTATCGCGAAGGCGAGACCAAGCGAGTGGAGTTTAGCCGGGGCGAAGTGGTAACCGATCATGACATGGATACCTCTGGTGAGAAGAATGGTACCTATATTGCTTTTACGCCCGATGCTGAGATATTTGAAAATTACCGTTTCCGTGATGAATATATCGAAACGCTCTTACGCAACTATACCTATCTTAATAAAGGACTGTCCATTGTTTACAACGGCAAAGTGTTTCAGAGTAAGAATGGATTGCTCGACCTGCTGAATGAGAACATGGATGGTGAAGGCTTGTACCCGATTATTCATTTGGAAGGCGAAGACTTGGAGATAGCCGTCACGCATGGTAACCAGTATGGCGAGGAGTATTATACCTTTGTCAATGGCCAGCACACCACACAGGGTGGAACACACCTGGTAGCTTTCCGCGAAGCGTATGTGAAGACCATTCGTGATTTTTACAATAAGAACTTCGATGTGTCCGATATTCGCACAGGTATTATTGCGGCGGTTAGCATCAAAGTAGAAGAACCGGTATTTGAATCGCAGACTAAAACCAAGCTGGGCTCTAAAGATATAGGACCCAACGGACCTTCGGTGCGTAATTTTATCCTCGATTTTGTAACCGAGCATCTGGATAATTTCCTGCATAAGAATACCGAAAGTGCCGAGATATTATACAAGAAAATTCTCGAGTCAGAAAAAGAACGTAAGGCCATTTCAGGCATTAAGAAACTGGCGCGCGAAAGGGCAAAGAAAGTGAGCCTTCACAATAAAAAACTGCGCGACTGCCGGATTCATTATACAGATATTAAGAAAGACGAAAATGGAGCCAGCTCTATTTTCATCACGGAGGGAGATTCGGCCAGTGGTTCAATCACCAAGGCTCGTAACGTTAACTCACAGGCCGTATTCAGTCTTAAGGGAAAGCCGCTGAATAGTTACGGACTGACCCGCAAGGTGGTGTATGAGAATGAGGAGTTTAACCTTTTGCAGGCAGCTCTTGATATAGAAGATGGATTGGATAGCTTGCGATATAACCACGTGATTATTGCCACCGATGCCGATGTGGATGGTATGCACATCCGCTTATTGCTGCTCACGTTCTTTTTGCAGTTCTTCCCTGAGTTGGTGAAGAATGGGCACCTGTATATTTTACAGACTCCTTTGTTCCGGGTGCGTAATAAAAAGAAGACTTTCTATTGCTACTCGGATGAAGAGAAATTGTCTGCCATGAAAAAATGTGGACCTAAACCGGAGATAACCCGATTTAAGGGACTTGGTGAGATATCGCCAGATGAGTTTAAACACTTTATCGGTAAGGATATCCGATTGGAGCAGGTGCGCTTGAAAAAGGATGTGCCGATTAAAGATTTGCTGGAGTTTTACATGGGTAAAAACACACCCGACAGGCAAAATTTCATCATTGATAATCTGGTTGTGGAAGAAGACCTTGTTACTCAAGAATCAAATAATTAAGAATGAGTTTCGACGATACAAATACACCCAATGTGCCGGAGGAAGTGCCTTCGGAGTCATCAGAAAATCAGCCACAGGAAGAACAGCACCTGTGGGATGCCGATGAAACATCTATTAATCATTTGCCGGGTATGTACCGCGAGTGGTTCCTCGACTATGCGTCTTATGTGATTCTGGAGCGTGCGGTGCCGCATATTAACGATGGTTTAAAACCGGTGCAGCGACGTATTCTGCATGCTATGCGTCGCATGGATGATGGGCGCTACAATAAGGTGGCCAATATTATTGGTTTTACCATGCAGTTTCACCCGCACGGGGATGCATCCATTGGTGATGCCCTGGTGCAACTTGGGCAAAAAGATTTACTGATTGACTGCCAGGGTAACTGGGGTAACGTGTATACAGGTGATAGCGCGGCTGCACCTCGTTACATCGAAGCACGCCTGACTAAGTTTGCACAGGAAGTGGTCTTTAATCCCAAGACTACGGAGTGGAAACAGAGTTACGATGGACGTAATAATGAGCCGATTACCTTACCCGTTAAGTTTCCGCTGCTATTGGCACAGGGCGTAGAAGGTATCGCCGTTGGATTGGCATCTAAACTGTTGCCTCACAACTTTAATGAGCTGATTGATGCTTCAGTTAATTATTTGGAGAATAAACCATTCGAGATTTTTCCTGATTTCCCAACAGGTGGTATGGTGGATGTGTCGCGTTACAACGACGGGCTAAGAGGTGGTGCTGTTAAGGTGCGGGCTAAAATCGGTAAGGTGGACAGTAAAACACTGGTCATATCCGATATTCCTTATGGTAAAAATACAACCACACTAATTGAGTCCATTCTTAAAGCCAATGATAAGGGCAAGATAAAAATCAAGAAAATTGACGATAACACGGCTGAGAATGTGGAGATACTCGTGTATCTGCCAGCTGGTGCGTCGCCCGATAAGACCATTGATGCTTTATATGCATTCACTGACTGCGAGGTGTCTATATCGCCTAATGCCTGTGTTATTCAGGATAACAAGCCCTATTTTATTGGAGTTAGTGAAATCCTGAAAGAGAATACGGATAATACTGTACAGTTGCTTAAGCGTGAGTTGGAAATCCGTAAAGGTGAGCTGGAAGAGGCGTGGCACATGTCTTCACTGGAGCGCATCTTTATTGAGAATAAGATTTACCAGCGCATGGAGGACTGTGAGACAATGGAGGCTGTTGTGCAAACCATTGATCATGGATTAGAACCGTTTAAAAACCTGCTGAGGCGCGAGGTAACACGCGATGATATTGTGAAGCTGACGCAGATTCGAATGATTCGGATCTCTAAATTTGACGCCAAGAAAGCAGATGAATACATCGCTTCCCTGGAGGAGGAAATGGAACAGATAGCTTATCATCTGGCCAACCTGATTACTTATGCGATTGACTACTTTAAGCATATTAAGAAGCAATATGGTAAAAACTTCCCACGTAAAACGGAGATCAGGAGCTTTGCCAATATTGAGGCTACCAAAGTGGTGGTGAAAAATGAGAAGTTGTATATCAACCGCGAGGACGGTTTTGTAGGAACGTCTCTTCGAAAGGATGAATATGTTTGCGATTGTTCAGATATCGATGATATTATCATTTTCTACAAAGACGGTAAGTACATTATCACAAAAGTATCTGACAAAGCTTTTGTGGGTAAAGATATCATACACATCGCTGTGTTCAAGAAGAATGATAAGCGCACCATTTACAACGCCGTTTATCAGGATGGAAAAGGCGGTATCATGTATATGAAGCGCTTTGCTGTTACCGGCGTAACCCGCGATAAGGAGTATCACATCACTAAAGAAACACCGGGTTCGAAACTGATGTATTTCAGTGCCAATCCAAATGGTGAATCGGAAATCCTGAAGGTGGTGCTTCGCCCAAAGGCACGTATCCGTAACCTTGTGTTTGATGTGGATATGGGTGAGCTGGCGATTAAGGGCCGGGCCGCGATGGGTAATATCCTGACTAAGCACGAGGTGAAATCTATATCACTTAAACGGAAAGGTGAATCAACTTTGGGTGGCCGTAAAATTTGGTTTGAGCATGAAACATTGCGCTTAAATGCTGATGGAAGAGGTCAATATCTGGGTGAATTCCATGGTGGCGATCAGGTTTTAATCATCACTAAAGATGGTAAGTACCACCTGACATCCTATGATCTGAGTAACCATTATGAGGATAATATTCTCATCATTGAAAAGTATAAGAGTGATGTGGTGTGGTCTGCCGTGTATTTTGATGCCGACCAAAACTACTACTATATCAAGCGTTTCCAGTTTGAGAATTCGGCCAGGGCACAGTCGTTTATAGGTGATAATCCTAAATCGCGACTGGTGAAAATTATGCATGTGGATTACCCGCGTCTGGAGGTGAAGTTCGGAGGCGATGATAAATTGAAAGAGAAGCTCATTGTTGAGGTGGCTGAGTTTATCGGCGTGAAGAGCTTTAAGGCCAAAGGTAAGCGTCTGACCACTTTTCAGGTGTCTAAAATTCAGGAATTGGAGCCTTTGGTGTTAGATGAGCCAAAGCCTGATGGACAAGGTGAAGCTGCTGATGAGCACCATGATGAAGATGATGAAAACCAGATGTCGCTGTTTAATGAATGATGTCTCTGGGAGGATAACACATTAACTTAAATGTTAGATGGTCATTAAGCGCATATATCTGGTTGGATTCATGGGAAGCGGCAAGTCGACGCTTGGTAAGCGCCTGCGCTCAGAACTCGGCTGGGAATTTCTGGACCTGGACGACTATTTTGAGGAACGTTATCAAATGACCATCAAGCAATATTTTGCCCAGTTTGGTGAAGATGCATTCAGGTTGGCCGAGAAGGAGTTGTTGCTGGATGTGAGCCAAAAAGAGCGATTAATTATAGCTACCGGGGGAGGTGCACCTTGCTATTTTAATAATATGCAGGTGATGAACGATACCGGTTTAACCATTTACATAAAATTGTCGGTTGAAACACTGGCCGGACGCTTGAGTAGCGCCCGACAGGTGCGACCATTGGTGGCCGGTAAGTCAGGCACTGAGCTGCATCAGTACATCGAAGAAAAATTGCAGGAACGGGATGGCTTTTACAATCAGGCAAAGGTAATTGCTGATGGCGAGGTGCTCGGTGTCGATGGCTTTGTGCGAATTATAAAAGCGTCAGGCGAATTAATGTAGCGTAGTTGTCTTGTCATAGTAATCCTTGGTTTAGCTTAGATAATTAGATCTAATTTTAACATTTTTTATCTAAAATCATTCTAAAGAAGTAGCAGCTTACCGAATTTGGTTCAATCTTCAGATTTGCTACAGATTTCATTTTTACTTTTGATTCATAAGCTCCGAAAGTGGCTTGAATAAACAAATGAACAAGTAATTCTGAATTGAAGATATGGTCGGTCTAATTGGAATCAGTCACCAAACTGCACTACTCGAAATACGTGAGCAATTGGTAATTACCAAGGAAGAGGTTACCGGTTTGTATGAATACCTGAATCAAAAATGTGATGTGGATGGTATCATGGCATTAAGCACCTGTAACCGCACAGAGCTGTATTACGAAGCAGACTGCTCGAAAGTGGAAGATATGGACGAGTATGTTCAAAGTGTGACCGATGCTTATATCGCCTACTTCAAGAAGAATGAAACTATTAAGAAATATTTGTACTCACATGTAGGCCTTAATTGTGCGCGCCACCTATTCCGTGTAGCTACGGGCCTCGATTCACTAATCTTGGGTGAATACCAGATTGTTTCCCAACTAAAAGAAGCATTTTCTTGGGTGGATAACACGGCTATGGTTGGACCCGAATTAACCAGAATGGTGCATAAGGCTTTTGAAGCTGGTAAACTGGTGCGTACAAAAACTGCTTTAAATAAAGGGGCTGTGTCAGTAAGCTCGGCTGCTGTTGAGCTGGCCAGCAATAAGCTCAATGGTTTTCCAAATGTGAAAGCCCTCACCGTTGGAGCCGGCGAAACAGGTACCATTGTAGCATTAAACCTATCCAAAAAAGGATGTGTTAATAACTGGATAACCAACCGCACCCTTGGTAAAGCTGAACAACTGGCCGACCGTGTGCAGGGCGTTGCCTTTCCCTTCGAATCACATATTGAACAGTTGCTGGCTGTAGATGTAGTGACTTATGCCACCGGTTCGTCACGCACACTATTGACCAAAGAAGTTTTGGCGGATGTGATGCAGAAACGTGATAATAAGCCGCTGTTGGTGTTGGATTTGTGTAGCCCGCGTAATGTAGATGCTGATGCCGGTAAGTTGGAAGGTGTCACTGTTTATGACCTCGACCATATGGAAGAGGTAGTGAAGGCCAACTTTGAAAAACGCAAAGGTAAGCTGCAGGAAGCCGAAGAAATCATTGAAGAAGTATTGGCTGAGTTTGATGATTGGTTAAATGTGCGTCGCATGAGTTCCGCTATTAGCGCTATAACAAGTACATTTAAAGATGTAAATTCTCTCGAAGCAAGAAATTATAAGAAAGTTAAAGATGATGTTGACGCATCGCAAAAGATAAACGAGTATGGCGAACACCTGAGCGCCAAACTAACCCGTATGCTGATTAAGCAGATGAAAATGGTGACCAATGAAGGTCGCGATTCGGAAAAAGTAAAAATACTCGAAGAATTTTTTAACTTTAACTCATAGATATTAAATACAGATGTTTTCATCTGTATTTTTTTAGTTCAGAATCCCTTAAGTATATGAGTAAATCCATTGTCCGTATAGGAACACGAGGTAGTCAGCTGGCATTGTACCAGGCTAACCTGGTTAAATCAAAGCTTGAACAAGCGATCCCCGATACCATATTTGAGATTGTAATAATCTCCACCAAAGGTGATAAAATACTTGATGTAGCCTTATCGAAAATAGGTGATAAGGGCCTATTCACCAAAGAATTGGAACACGCCTTGTTTAATAATGAAGTAGATATGTGTGTGCACAGCCTGAAGGATCTGCCTACTGTTTTTCCGGAAGGAGCACAGCTGGGAGCTATACTGAAAAGAGCTGAATATAAAGATGCCTGGGTGAGTAAGGATGGACTATCGCTGGAGGAGATGACCGAAGCACATACCGTTGCTACGTCTAGCCTGAGAAGGAAAGCGCAGGTGCACCGGATTAATCCAAAAGTAAAAGTGGTGGATATACGCGGTAATGTCAATACCCGTCTTAAGAAGATGGAGGACGGTCACTGCGATGCAATGGTAATGGCGGGTGCCGGCTTAATACGTTTGGGTTTTGATGATGTAATCACCAATCTGTTTGAACCCGATTATTTTGTGTCTGCCTGTGGACAAGGTGCCATAGCTGTTGAGATACGCGACAATGATGATACCATTGACGCCATTGTAAAAACCTTGCACTGCGAAGAAAGCTATCAACAGATAACAGCCGAAAGAAGCTTTTTGAATGAGCTGGAAGGAGGTTGTCAGATTCCGATTGGAGCCTATGCAAATATCGATGGTGATGATATGCATCTACTTGGTTTAGTGGCCATGCCCGATGGATCGCAGGAGTTGCGGGCAGAACTTTCTGGAAAAGCTTGCGATGCAGAAACGATTGGTCGTAAATTGGCTCAACAGATGGCTCAGTCCGGAGCACATGAGATACTCGAAAAAGTAAGGACATTAAATAATCAGTAGCATGGAGCCTTATTCGCAACCAAAAGCCGTAGTATTAACTCATCCGATGGGTAATGATGACTTATTGTACAATGGTTTAGTGAGCGAAGGAATTGAGGTGGTGTGCGACCCGATGATTGATACAGAGCTGGTGAAATTGGAAGACAATTGCCGGCATGAAGTATATTCCAGCCGACGGATTATTTTTACCAGTAAGCGTGGTGTGGAGTATTTCTTTCAGCAAATGAAGCCCGCTGATGTACTGGATAAAAGCTTTATCTGTATTGGAAAAAAAACAGCACAGGTGCTCGAAAGTTATGGGGTAAAGCCCTGGTGGGTATCTGGCGGAAGAACAGCTTCTGACTTAGTTAAAGAATTGCAGCAGGCACATATCCGTCCTGGTGAGAAATGGTTGGGCATGCTGGGTGAGTTGGCAGAAAATACGCTTGAAGACGGGCTTAAGAATGTATGTCATTACCGTCGTTACAATGTGTATCGTACCATCATTGCAGATAAGCAGAATGAGCAAACCCTAGCGCTATTAAAAGCTCAAAAACCATTGCTGGTCGTGTGTACCAGTCCATCATGCTTCACCGGATTTATGAATTTATATGGTTCACATATACATGATCAAGTGGGCTTTGCCTCTATTGGACCTGCCACTACCAAAGTAATGAAAAAGCAGAATGTGACGCCTGTTGTAACGGCGCGTATGTCAACCTACGAAGGGCTTTGGCAAGAAATGAAACTACAATTAAAACCTGAATATCGTTAAAACAAAAACAATTAAATATGGCATTTCCTGATACCCGATTAAGACGATTAAGATACAATAAGATAGTTCGCCACATGGTGACAGAGACGCATTTGCGTGTTGAAGATTTAGTTTATCCCCTGTTTGTATGTCCCGGAACTGGCGTAAAAAATCCCATTAGTTCAATGCCGGGCAACTACCAGATGTCAGTTGATGTGTTGGTAGAGGAATGTAAACGAGCAGTATTAAAAGGTGTTAAGAGCGTATTGCTTTTTGGTATACCTGAGCACAAGGATGAGCACGGACACGTGGCTTGCCAGAGCGACGGGATTGTACAAAAAGCTATTCGTGCCATTAAGGCAGAAGTCGATGATATCCTCATTATTGCCGATGTATGTAATTGTGAATACACCACTCATGGCCATTGCGGCACTATTATCGATAACGATGTTGATAATGACAGTACATTGAAAACACTGGCCGACCAGTCTGTGTCATTGGCTGAAGCCGGTGCTGATGTGATTGCGCCAAGTGATATGATGGATGGGCGTGTATTGCGCATTCGCGAGGCTTTAGACCTGGCTGGCTACGAAAAGATTCCTATCATGTCGTATGCTGCTAAATATGCATCAGGTTTTTACGGACCTTTCCGTGAAGCTGCCGAGAGCGCACCACAGTTTGGCGACCGCAGCACTTACCAGATGAATCCGGCTAACTCGGATGAAGCTATGCGCGAGATTGCTGCAGATATTGAAGAAGGTGCCGACATTGTTATGGTGAAGCCCGCTTTAAGTTACCTCGATATTATTTATCGCACCAAGCATGAGTTTGAAATGCCAACAGCCGCCTACAACGTAAGTGGTGAGTTTAGTATGGTGAAAGCAGCTGGTGAAAAAGACTGGATTGATGAAAAACGCGTAATGATGGAAGTACTTCTGTCAATCAAACGTGCAGGGGCCGATATCATCATCACCTATCATGCATTGGATGCGGCTGATATTTTAAACGGACAGAAATAAAATAAGCCGATGGCTGTTAGCTAATAGCTGATAGCTATTAAAATATTGTCTGGGCATTTGGTCAATCGGCTTGACTCTTATGTCTTATATTCCCGCTACTCGGGATAAACTTTGATACTTAAAAATAATGAACAACAATAATAGCAAAAACGCCTTTCAGAAAGCACAGGAAGTTATTCCCGGTGGTGTTAATTCACCGGTGCGTGCATTTAAGAGTGTAGGCATCGAACCAATTTTTATCGATAAAGCCAAAGGAACAACCGTGTGGGATATCGATGGCAATGAGTATACCGACTTTGTCGCCTCGTGGGGACCGCTCATTTTGGGCCATGCACATGACGAGGTACTGGAAGCAGTTGCCAATGCAGCTGCCAAAGGAACCAGCTATGGTGCGCCCACACTGATTGAAACAGAAATGGCTGAGCAAATCGTCAAGATGGTGCCGTCCATTGAAAAAGTACGTATGGTTAACTCAGGTACCGAAGCAACTATGAGTGCTATCCGTTTGGCACGTGGTTATACCAAGCGTGAGTTGATTATCA
This sequence comes from Carboxylicivirga mesophila, assembly GCF_018271975.1. GTDB lineage: Bacteria > Bacteroidota > Bacteroidia > Bacteroidales > Marinilabiliaceae > Carboxylicivirga > Carboxylicivirga mesophila. The sequence goes on along the minus strand of NZ_JAGUCN010000003.1, from coordinate 26,663 downwards.
AATTTGCAGGTTGTTACCATGGTCATGGCGATAGCTTTTTGATTAAAGCCGGTTCTGGAGCCATCACTTTAGGTTTACCCGATAGTCCTGGCGTAACCAAAAGTACCGCTAAAGATACCTTGACAGCTGATTACAATAACCTAGACTCGGTAAAACAACTGTTTGATAAGCATAAAGACCAGATTGCAGCGGTAATTGTTGAGCCGGTAGCCGGTAATATGGGTGTTGTGCCACCTGCAGAAGGTTTCCTGCAGGGCTTGCGTGAGCTTACCTGTGATAATGGCGCCCTGTTGATTTTCGATGAGGTAATTACCGGTTTTCGTTTGGCTAAAGGTGGTGCACAGGAGTATTTCAATGTGATGCCTGATTTAACCACCATGGGTAAGATTATTGGAGGTGGTTTGCCGGTTGGTGCTTACGGTGGGCGCAAAGAGATTATGGACATGCTGGCGCCTATTGGGCCGGTTTATCAGGCAGGCACATTGTCGGGTAATCCATTGGCAATGGCTGCCGGGCTAACAGCACTTAAAAAGCTGGATGAAACGCCAAATGCCTACGAAGATCTGGAACGTAAAGCCGCTTTTGTAGCGGCAGGACTGCGTCAGAATGCTGAGGATTTAGGCATGAATGTGGTGCTCAACCGCGTTGGTTCGATGATGACAGCTTTCTTTACTGATAGTAAACAGGTAACATCGTTTGATGAAGCAATGACTTCAGATACAACTAAGTATGCGGCCTATTTCAAACAAGCAGTAGAAAGCGGCTTATACATCGCACCTTCACAATACGAGTGTTTGTTTATCTCCATGGCGCATACCGAAAAGGATCTAGAGAAGCTGATTAAGGGGAATCGTAAAGCTTTAGAAGCAATAAAGTAATAATAGTGCCCGATGTTCAGTGTTAAGTTAATTATGAGCAGGAACCCCCATCGCCCTACGGCACTTCCCCAAGGGGAAGATTGTTAGTTGAATTCTCCCCCAGGGAGAAGCCCGAAGGGAGAGGGGGAATTACAAAGGTTATCCTGTAAACAAGACTTAAGACTGTGCACTGCGCACCTAGCACTAATTAAGATGAATAATATTTTTTTAGATACAATACACGGAAAGAACACAGAGCGACCGCCGGTGTGGTTTATGCGCCAGGCTGGGCGTGTACTGCCTAATTATCGCGCCTTAAAGGAAAACTATACTTTCTCGGAGCTGATGGAAGATCCAAAGTTGGCTGCAGAAGTAACTCTAATGCCTATTTATGATTTGGGTGTTGACGCGGCTATTTTGTTCTCCGATATCCTGGTGGTGCCCGAAGCCTTGGGTATGGCACTGAAGTTTACCGAAGCCGGACCCGAATTTGGCGCCCCATTACATACATTTGCCGATCCGGTGAGCCAGCTCAAGAAAGATATGAGCAAGCTGGATCATGTATATGCAGCCATTGATAAAATCATTGAGACACGTCCCGAAGGAAAGCCGCTTATCGGTTTTTGTGGTGGCTTGCTGACTACATTCTGCTTTATGTTCCGCGATAATGTTCGGGATATTACCTTTAAAAATGCCACGGAATTTCTTTATAAAGACCGTAAAACAAGCAAGAAAATCATTGATGCGCTTGCTGAGGTGTCTATTGAATATGCTCTGACACAAGCTGAACATGGCGTGGAAGCTTTCCAGCTATTTGAAACCTATGGTGGTTTGTTACCAGAGGACCTGTACCTGGAGCTGTTTTTACCGGCATCGAAGAAAATCTTGAATGCAGTGCGCGACAAAGGGGTGCCAACCATCTATTTCCCGAAAGATTTAGGGAATGGCATCAAGGCCATTGATAAGGATGTAGCCGACTTTGTAGGAATAGACTGGCGAATGAGCCTTCAGCATGCACGCGATATTGTTGACCCTGAAGTAGGTTTGCAGGGGAATCTGGATCCACGCTTGTTGTATGCCCCGCAGCCAGAGATTGAGAAAGTGCTGAACGAAACCTATTTGCCTTTTGGACGTGAAAATCAAAAGTGGATTTTTAACCTGGGCCATGGTATCCTGCCTGATTTGCCTGTTGAGAACGTTCAGTTTGTAATTGACTGGGTGAAATCGGTTGACTGGGGAAGGCAATAAGCTGTTAGCCATCGGCCATTAGCTATTGGCTTTTTTTGAACTCTCTCAGCTACGCATTGTTTAGGTATTGAGGTTGTCAATCAGCCTTGATATGTTTGTCGGACTATTTGAAACTAAATATTATGAAATTACAATTTGATAGAAATCTGCTGGAAAAATATAATATAGCCGGGCCCCGATACACAAGTTATCCGCCCGCCACATTTTTCCATGAGGAGTATGGGAATGAGAATTACAAGGAGAGTGTGATTCTATCAAATGACGAAACGCCTGAAAATGTATCAGTATACGTGCATATTCCGTTTTGTCCGCAGCTTTGTACATTCTGTGGCTGCACCACCTACACAGGCATGGGGCAGAGTACCATCGAAAAGTACATCGATGTGTTGATAAAAGAGATTGAGCTGGTATCGAAAGACGTGTCGAAAGACCGGAAACTGACCCAGGTGCACTGGGGCGGTGGTACGCCAAATGCCATATCGGCGAAACTGATTCGTAGAGTAACAGATACCATCAAGGCCAACTTTAACTTTGCCGATGAATATGAGATGGCCATGGAATGTAGTCCGGCCTATCTGGATTTCAATATGGTGGATGAGTTACGCGACATGGGCTTTAACCGAATCAGTCTGGGTGTTCAGGATTTTAAGAAGGAAGTCTTGACAGCCATTAACCGTCGTCCGGCTAAGGTGCCTGTTGGGGAGATGATTGCCTATCTCAAAAAGGTTGGCTTCTCAGGTATTAACATCGATCTCGTGTATGGTCTGCCCTTCCAGACACAGGAGAGTTTCCGAGAAACAGTAGCAGAGGCCTTAGCGGCTAATCCAGATCGTCTCGTGACCTTCTCTTATGCGCATATTCCGCAGGTGATTTCACGTCAGCGCATGCTCGAGCAGTATGGCCTGCCAACACCTGATGAGAAGATAACCATGCTGGAGGATGCCTACAACATGGCGATTGAAGCTGGTTATGTGGCCATCGGTATGGACCACTTTGCCAAGCCCGATGATGAGTTTGCCATTGCCTTGGAACAGAAGAAGCTGCATCGTAACTTCCAGGGGTATTGTACCCGTGAAACAACAGGACAGGTTTATGGTTTTGGTACCTCGAGCATCAGCCAGCTGTTCAATGCTTATAGCCAGAACGAAAAAACCATTAAGAAATACATGGAGCGTGTGGAAGCAGATGGCCGTGCCGTGGTGCGGGGCTATCGCCTGAATCAGAAGGAGCAGATCGTTCGTCAGGTAATCAATGAGTTGATGTGTAATTATTACGCTGATTTCAGGCAGATTGCTGCTGATTTTTCGGTTGAAACGGATGAGGTCTATGCGGCAGTTGAGTTTGCTGAGGAGAAGGTGCAATCGTTCATTGATGATGGTTTGCTGACGATTGAAAACGATGCTTTCACTGTAATTGGCCAGGGCCGTTATGTGATTCGTAATATTGCCATGGCTTTTGATCCCGCCCTTAAGCAGGGAAAAGGGCAATACTCAAAAACTGTTTAAATACTTGTTTTGTATAGCTATCAACTATTCAAGGTAAAATATTATTAACACCTACAAAAAGCTTTCCCTATGGAGGGCTTTTTTGTTACAATAAGATGATATGCACTATCGATAGGCAACAAAACATCATCCAAATTATTGCCTCTGTTAATCCTAGGCTGGGTCCACATCAATCTGGAACGTCACATAACGAAAGGCCTGCTGAGCCTGGAGGCTAAAGATGGCTTCGCGCATCAGGTGTTTCACTTTTGTGGGTGACGCTTTCTTCTCCATCTTAATCAGTATCTTTTTAATGTACAGGTTCTGAATACGATTAATAACCGGTGCCTGCGGACCCAGCACCCGATTGCCAAATACCACGCGCAACTGTTCGGCCAGCAAATGAGCTGCCCTATTGGTTACGGCCTGCTCTTTGTGCTTTATAGTGATGTTAATCAGCCGGTAGTAGGGCGGATATTTAAACAGCTGCCGCTCCTCCAGCTGGCCGTTGTAATGGTTGAGAAAATTATGGTTGATGACGTCCATAATCACGGGATGCTTGGGATTGGATGTTTGTAACACCACCAGTCCCTGCTTATTCTTGCGGCCGGCCCGGCCACTCACCTGTGTCATAAGCTGGTAGCTACGCTCAAAGGCCCTGAAATCGGGATAGTTAAGCATGTTGTCGGCATTGAGGATGCCCACTACGCTCACATTATCAAAGTCCAGCCCCTTCGAAATCATTTGGGTACCAATGAGAATATGTACTTCGCCATCTTCGAACTTCTTAATCAGCTTGTCGTAGCCCGATTTGCTGCGGGTGGTATCCAAATCCATGCGTGCCACCTTATGGTCGGGATAGAGCAGGCTCATCTCCTCCTCAATCTTTTCGGTGCCAAAGCCACGCGTTTCAATAGCCGGACTATGGCAGGCCGGACACACTGTTGGCAGCTGCATACTATGGTTGCAATAATGACACACCAACTGATTGAGGTGTTTGTGGTAGGTCATGGACACATCGCAGTTGACACATTTGGCCACCCAGGCACACTGCCCGCATTCAATAAACGGACTAAAGCCCCTGCGATTCTGAAACAGGATGACCTGTTCGCCATTTTTCAAGGCCTCATCCATCTTTTCGAGCAGCATAGGGGTAAAATGCGAGCTCATCTGCTTTTTGCGTTTGGCCTCGCGCACATCAACAGCCACTATTTCCGGCATCTTAATCCCTTCAAAGCGTTGCAGCAGCTCCACCAGGGCATATTTCCCCTGCTGTGCATTGAAATACGATTCAATGGATGGTGTGGCGGTGCCCAGTAATGTTTTGGCACCAAACAGGCTGGCCAACACTATGGCGGCATCGCGCGCATGATAGCGTGGCGCCGGGTCAAACTGCTTGTAAGTATTTTCGTGCTCCTCGTCAACAATAATAAGGCCCAGGTTAGAGAAGGGCAGAAACACCGATGAACGCACCCCAACTATCAGCTGGTAATTCTTTTGTTGCAACAGGTTATTCCATATCTCCACGCGTTCGGCATCGGCAAACTTACTATGGTAAATGCCCATCTTATTGCCAAAATGTTTTTGGAGGCGTGAAGTAATCTGTGTGGTTAATGCAATCTCTGGCAACAGATACAGCACCTGTTTGCCCTGCATCAGCTGTTCCTCTATCAGGTGAATGTATATCTCGGTTTTACCGCCCGAAGTAACACCATGCAGCAAAGTGACGTCGTGCGTTTGAAAACTGGTTTGTATCTCATCGTAAGCAGTTTGCTGCACCTCACTTAACTGATTGGCCTGCTTCACTGCCTTATCGTCCAGGTCGAGCCGGTCAATGGCCCGCTCCTGCTCCAGGAAAATCTCCTTATTACAAAGCTCCCTGATGGCTGCCTGGCTGGCATTGGCCTTTTTGAGCAACTCAGGCTTCGCAACACTCTCATTGGTAATGGCACCGGTTAATCCGCCCACCATTGACATAAATGTCATCAACAGCTCCTGCTGTTTGGGTGCCCGCGATAGCTTATCAAACACCAGCTGCAGTGCATCTTCCGACTGGCATTTGGGATGTAGCGATATCACTTTTTCGGTCTTGGCTTTATAGCTCTCCTTCAGGTGTTCATTCACAAACACGGCATTGTATTCCAGCAATCGCTTTATCACTGGCAGACTATTCTTGAGCCCGCTCTGTTGATTCACATCATTGATGGAGCATACCTTTTTACCGGCAATGATATCCAGTACCTGGTTTTCCTTATCCGATAAAGGCGACTCAGCTACAAATTCGGTGTTGTAGATGATACGCGTCTCGCTCTCCATCTTCAGCCCCGAGGGCAAAGCAGCCTTATACACTTCACCCAGGGTGCACTGGTAGTAATCAGCCAGCCAGTTCCAGAACTTCAGCTGATAGGCATTGACAAGGGGCTCCTCATCCAGCACCGATACGATGGGCTTTGTTTCATATTCCTCCGGCTTGTTGTGATGCAGCAGACAAATAACACCTGAGTACATCTTCTTTTTACCGAAAGGCACCGCCACACGGTTCCCAACCGTTGCCAGGTGCGCCAAATCATCGGGCACCTCGTAGGTAAACAGTCGTGGCAAAGGCACAGGTAATATAATATCGGCAAAAAGCGGCTTTGTACTCATGAATCTGAATTAAGGGTGTAAAGATAGATATAAGTTGGTTAGTTTGAAGACAGGAGGCACAACAGTCTACTATTTCATGACGACCTCGCCTGAAAATAATCGTCCTCACATGGCGGGATTTTTCTAACGGCTCCTTTCCTTTGATTTACAATTCTACTCATTACCTTAGTGCTCTTATCTATAGCGTCATGAAACTCACCATACTAGTTGACAATAAGCAGAGCCAGAAGCAATTGAAATGCGAACACGGTTTATCATTTCTGTTGGAAACTGATGAACTCAATATCCTGTTCGACACCGGTCAATCGGATAAGTTTCTTTTCAATGCCAAAAAGCTGGGCATTGACCTGTTGTCTATCGACTACGTGGTTCTCAGTCACGGCCACTATGACCATACAGGTGGACTGCCTGCTTTTCTCCGCCTTAACAATAAAGCCAGAGTGATTATACATAAGCATGCCTTCAAGGAACGCTTCTCCAGGTCGAGTAGCATGATTAAAGAAAATGGCATTCCCTGGCGTGATCAATCTGGAATTGATGCGCAACGCTTCATGATAATAGATGAAGATCTGCGATTGCCCGATGGTACGCATATACTTTGCAACATAAAACCTCAGCCTGGCTATGAAGCCATCAACGAACGGCTGGTTGTTAAAAACGGGAATCAATACACGCCAGACCAATTTGATGATGAGCTCATACTGGTAACTACTGAAAAAATACAACCCAGCGTATTATGTGGATGCGCCCATACGGGTATCGTTAACATCCTGCATAGCATCAGTGAACGCCTTCACCGCAATACTTTTAATTATGTAGCCGGTGGACTTCACCTGAATGGTCGAAGCCAGGAGGAGATTGAGCATGTAATCAATGGCTTGAGTCCTTTCAAGGTTAATCAATGGCTATTGAACCACTGCACGGGAGACGTTGCCTTTGAGCGCTTCGCCGAGGCCTTCCCCAAGCAGGTGCAATACGCGGGGAGCGGGCATAGCTTCATCTACTAAATCACCTTCAATCAGAAAATTCACAGCATTAAGCCCTAAAACTTTTCGCTCTGTCAAAACTTATTACGCAAGAAGCATACTGTTAAGCATTTTTTAACTAACTTCCGGTTAAATATTTTAACCATGCTTGTAAAAACCTTTGGCTCAGCCGTCAGTGGTATTGACGCCTACACCATCACTATTGAAGTTAACATCTCTAAAGGCATCCGCTTTTTCCTGGTGGGCCTGCCCGATAACGCCGTTAAAGAAAGCCATCAACGCATAGACTCCGCCCTGAAAGTATGCGGTTACAAGTGGCCCGGTCATAAAATCGTGATCAACATGGCCCCAGCCGATATCCGCAAAGAAGGTGCTGCATATGATTTACCGCTGGCCATAGGCATTCTGGCTGCCTCCTCACAAATTTTGAATCACAAACTTGCTGACTATATGATGATGGGCGAGCTATCGCTGGATGGCAGCCTGCAGCCGGTAAAAGGCGTTCTACCAATGGCCATCCGTGCTAAAGAGGAAGGCTTCAAAGGCTGTATACTGCCACTTGAGAATGCACGTGAAGCCGCTGTGGTGAACGACATCGACATCTATGGCTTTGAAAACATACAGCAGGTGATTCGCTTTCTGGAAGATGACTCGGATACAGAGCCTGTTAAGGTCAATACCGAAGAGGAATTTGAACGAGGCACACAATTGGTTGATTTCGATTTTTCTGATGTGAAGGGACAGGAAAGTGTAAAGCGCTCACTGGAAATTGCTGCCGCCGGTGGTCATAACCTGATCATGATTGGCCCGCCTGGAGCCGGTAAATCCATGCTCGCCAAACGCTTGGCCAGTATTTTACCGCCGCTTACTTTAGACGAAGCACTGGAAACCACCAAAATACATTCGGTAGCTGGTAAAACCGGCAGTGGCACAGCATTAATTACGCAACGGCCATTTCGATCACCACACCACACGATTAGCGACGTTGCCTTAGTGGGCGGTGGCTCCTTTCCACAGCCGGGCGAGATTTCCCTGTCGCACAACGGGGTGCTGTTTCTGGATGAACTACCCGAATTTAAACGGACCGTACTGGAGGTGATGCGCCAACCGCTGGAAGACCGACGCATCAGCATCTCACGGGCCCGCTTTACCATCGATTACCCCGCCAGCTTTATGCTGGTATCATCTATGAATCCGTGCCCTTGCGGCTACTTTAATCATCCCGAGAAGAAATGCGTGTGCAGCCCCGGCGTGGTGCAAAAGTATTTGAGTAAGATATCCGGCCCCTTGCTCGACCGCATCGACCTGCATATTGAGGTAGTGCCCGTGCTCTTTAATAAGCTGGCCGAAGCACCACCATCGGAGAGTAGCATAGCTGTGCGTGAGCGGGTGATTAAAGCACGCAAATTACAGTCGGAACGCTTTAAGGATAACGAAAAGGTGCATTGCAATGCGCAGATGAGCAGCCGGCAATTAGCCCGATATGCCACGCCCGACGAGACGGGGATGAACATCCTGAAGACGGCCATGGAAAAGCTGGATTTATCGGCCAGGGCCTACGACCGCATCTTAAAAGTGGCCCGCACCATAGCCGATTTGGAAGACTGTGACACCGTACAGGCCCATCATGTGGCTGAGGCGGTTCAGTACCGGAGTTTGGACCGCTCGGGTTGGGCAGGGTAGGTAGTAATATTTTGCATGTGCAGGCCAGAGACCTAATCAAAAACGACATAGCGAGAGGCTATGCCGAATGATACATTATGTTTGCGGATAATTATTCAACATCCGTTACACTCACCACCTTAAAGTGACGCGATGCCTCACCATCCACCAGTTGGTAGCTCACCTGGCGTAGGCCGCCGGTAGGATTGGCGTTGCTATCACCATCGTTATACTTTGGGAAGCGCTGCACCAGCTTGGTTTCTACAACGGCGAATTCATCATGCCCCATGTAGCCTTTGTTCAGTTGCTCATTGTCTGCCACAGGTGGGAAATACACCTGACTCATCGATTTCAGGTTGTTTACCGAGAAGGCATATACCTCGCCATAACTGCCACTTCCGTCGGACTGGGTGAAGATCAGTAGCTCAGGCGAGCCGTCAGAGTTCAAATCCTCCACTTCGGCATTAACAATCTGGCTGCCGGTAATATCGAACGCTTCATTAAATTCCTGGATTTCCAGTCCGGATGTGTTGACCGTCATCTCACTAAAACCATCCTCCTTAGCTGCTGATACAGTAAATGTGACACCCTGCAGCTTTAGCTCTTTTGTATAAAAGGCCTTGTTAGGCGCCTGTTCTTGTTCAACTGCTGTATTTTCCTGATTGACCTTATCAGTGCTTTTCTTTTTATTCGTTTGACAGCTCATGGCCACTACAACCATCAGGCTGATAAATACTACATTTCTCATCATTTGTATCTTTTATGATTCCAGCAATGCTGCTATTCATTGCTGAAAGTATAAAAAGCATCTTTAAACGTCAAATACTGCGGCTTGCTTTGTGCTATGAATTAAATTACCATTAATCATTAAATTCTTCTGAAACATTCCTTTACTTCGTGTTGTTGTAATAGTACCAAAAATATCATCAAATGATTGATATAAATTGCCTGTTATTAAGCTTCTACGGCTTCATAAAACATCAACATAGCTAAGGCTATGCATCGCTTTTATTCATTGTAGAAACTCAAAACAGACTAATTTCTTCGGCAATCATTCAATAATATAATTGGTATAACAATCCAAATCTAAAAATCAAGTAAAAGGAAGAACATGACATCTAATAGTTTAATGGATCCAATCGGGCGCCTGATGGGTTTACGTTATAAGTCGCATCCCTGGCATGGAGTTGACATTGGTGATAACGCGCCTGATATAGTAACCAGTTTTATTGAGGTAGTTCCGACAGATACCATCAAGTACGAAGTGGATAAGGTGAGCGGTTACCTGCGTATCGACCGTCCGCAGAAGTACTCCAACGTAGTGCCGGCACCTTATGGCTTTATTCCGCAAACCTATTGTGGCAAGCTGGTGGGCAAATACTGTGCAGAGAAATCGGGCAAGAAAGATATTATTGGTGATGGCGATCCATTGGATATATTGGTATTAACCGAGAAAGACATACCCCATGGCGATGTGTTGGCACAAGCTATACCCATTGGTGGTTTCCGCATGCTGGATGGCAACCAGGCCGATGATAAAATTATTTCGGTGCTGAAAAATGATGTGATGTATGGCGAGTACAAGGATATTAACGACATGCCCGAAATGGTGATTAAGCGTCTGAAGCATTATTTCCTGACTTATAAGGATATGCCGGGTTTGAGCAATGATTCAGAGATTACACATGTTTATAATGCCGAAGAAGCCAAACAGGTGATTCGTCTGTCAATAGAAGATTACGAGAATCGTTTTGAAGGCTTGCGAAGAGCTTTATCAACCTACTAAAAATTTAATCTGAAGATATGTTCAGCATCTTTCTGTTCATAGCAGACCGAGATAGCTGATATATCGCAGATGCGTTTGACAATGGATAAGCCAATGCCCAATGATTGCGGGTGTTGGCTGTTTTTTTTAAAGCGCCCGAAAAGCTTCTCCGGGTCATGGCTGACCACCAGCCCGCTGTTTTTAATCTCCAGGCACTTGTCGTCAATGGTAATGTGGATGTGTCCGTCAGGTATATTATGGCGAATGGCATTCTTCAGTAAGTTCTGGATGAGCGTATGTGCCAGCGATTGGTTCATATGGGCATGCAGGCTGGCCGTTGATACCAGCTTAATTCTTAACCCGGCATCCTCAATCAGCATCTCCAGATTCTCGAGTTGCTTGCGCACCACTTCATTAAAGCTCACTTCTTCGGCATCGGCAAACACCCTGTGGTCCAATTTGGCCAGGAATATAAGCGCCTGGTTGGTTTTGGACAGACGGTTGGTGGTTTCAATCAGCCCGGCAATGGATGTTATCTGCTCTTCAGTCAGGTTATCGGCCTGAATAAGTTCATCTAACTTGGCATTGATAATGGCCAGAGGCGTTTGCAGCTCATGGGAGGTGTTCTCTGTGTATTCCTTCAAGCGCTCATAGTCCAGCTTAATCTTCTTCTCCATGGCATTGAACACCTCATTGAGTTGTTCAAATTCATCGATGTCAGAGGTCATCAATTCCAGACGATTATCTTTATTTACATCAAAGGCACGCAGCTTGTTGATAGTATCATAAAACACGGCCAGCGAATATTTGGTAGATGCCCGGTTCACCAGGTATAATATCAGGAAGAAGATAACAGGAAAAACGGTCAGCATCAGTGTAAACTTCATCACCATCAGATCAGAAGGTGCTGTTGAGCGGATAATGGTAAAGCGGGTGGCGTAAATATTATCAATTGGTTTGAGGTAGGTAAGTTTGCGGTAAAAATCATAGTTTTCGTTACCTGCCTCCTGCATCACTGTATCGGTAAATTCGTAATATTCCTCACTGATTGTTAACCGAAGGGTATCGACACTGACATCGGCATAGGTGAGTGAGTAGTTGTTTTGTGATTCTACTTTTTGCTGAGCTTCCAGTAGTTCGTTGTTGAACATTTTATCAACTGCAAAGCGAATAAAATAGTAACCACCCAGACTGCCAATAAAGAAGAAGAAGATACTGGCAGAAATGAAATTAAGACCGGTTTTAGTGATTAGCTTCATAGGATTGATTAAGTGGCGTCGGTAAATTTATAGCCCACCCCATATACATTTTTTATGTAGTCGCCACACCCTGCCTTTATCAGTTTCTTACGCAGGTTTTTAATGTGCGAATAAATCAAATCATCGGTAAAGCCATAGTCCATAAAGTCTTTTGACATGTGCTCGCCAATTCCTGTCTTGGTCAATACTCGGTTCTTATTGGCAATGAAATACACCAATAGGTCAAACTCTTTTTTGGTAAGATCTACCGGATTGTCATTTACTTTTACAAGCAATTGCCCCGGCACTATTTCCAGCTCGTTAAAATTGATGGTTTCTTCGCCCTTGAAATGTACCCGCCTCACCAATGATTTCAGTCGTGCATTCAGCTCTGCCATCTGAAAAGGTTTGGTCAGGTAGTCATCAGCCCCCAGCTCCAATCCTTCAATTTTATTCTCCAGGCTGTCGCGTGCCGAAAGAATAATAATCCCGGTTTGCATGCCGCCTCCTTTCACCTTCTTGACCACTTCCAGACCATTCCCGTCAGGCAGGTTCAGGTCCAGAATAACAATATCAAACTGGGCATCAAGCATCTGCAAAGCCGAATTGAGTGTGCCAACCATCTCACAGCTATGTCCTTCACTACTTAAAAACTGCTGAACGCTTTGTGCCAGTTGCGGTTCATCTTCTACTATTAATATTTTCATAGTCGTTATATGCTCAAAGACGCCTGTCAGTGGTATGTTGTTACCTCACATGGCATACCTCACTATATTCATAGCCATCGATATTAAAATCATGGCACAGGCAATACCAAAATAAAGAAAATTCTTTTTAAAAATCAGCCGAGGCGTATGATTGCTCTTGGCAAAAACCCAGCCAATATGACTCATTACGAGGGTAAACACCATCAGGATAAAATGTTCAACGGCCCAAAAGCGCCCTTTCACCACCTGCTTGGCATAGGTGGTGACTTCGCCACTGCCAAACTCAAGCATGTACATGACAAAGAGGAATGTACCTAACACAAACTGCAGATACAACAGCAGAGTAGCTACAAAAGGTAGCTTCACATCCAGCTTGTTTAGTTGCAGTCGGTTGGCCAATCCCCCAATGGCTCTCACCAGTATTGTGCCTGTAATGAAGCAGGCCAGTAAGCTGGTAATTATATGCAATATCAGCACCAGTTCTCTCATGCATCCAGCTCCTTGGCAATAAGTGTTGCCTGTTTGATGCGGTCGGCCATACCGATGCCGTCGCGCAGGTTACCCGCTATAATGAGGCCGGGATATTGCTGCTGCACAGTATAGATAGCCTGAAAGCGCTCACCCGATGTGATACCATATTGCGGTATGGCGTGTGCGTATCTTTTTATTTTCACCAGCGAAGGATCAAATGTGGTCACCTTCATCAGGTCAATGAATTCATCTTCGAGCACCTGCAGGAGTTCATTGTCATTAAGGTCGCACAGCCCCTCGTTGCGCACGCCTCCCATAAAGATGGTGAGTAATGCGCCTCCTTCAGGTGCACGCCCTTTAAACAGCGATGACATAAACAGCACGCCCAGTAAGTTGCGCTGCTCCTTGTGCGGTATCAATCCACCAAAACCATCCAGTGGGCGCCCATCCCACTTATCAAAACCAAGAGATACTTCCACCACCCGGGCATATCTAAGGTTGGTCAGGTGCTGCATTTGCTGAGGCTCAACAAATGGCAGGGCCGCATCCAATCCCACCGAACCAAAGGTAGTAATCACTTTATTAGCTTCTATCTGGTGGGACGTACCATCCACAGTATAGCTCACCTGGTAGCTTTCATTATTGGGATTCACCACCACATCACTGGCACCAAAACAGAAGTTGCTTTCTCCGGCACTGCGCAGCAAAGCATTGGTTAAGCCACTTAAGCCACCTTCAATAGAGAAAACGGCCCGATCGGTGCGTTTTTCCAGCTCAGTTTTTGGCTCCTTGGCTTTTTTGCGGGCGCCACCGATAAAGCTGCCATAGGTTTGTTCCAGGTTATACAGCTTAGGCATGGCATACCGCGTCACCAGTTGTGCCGGATCACCGGCATATATCCCCAGAATAAAGGGGTCGATGGCATAGTCGAGGAAGCTGTTTCCCATGCGTCGTTTCACCAGCTCTGCCAATGTTTCATCAGGGTTGGTGCCTTTTGCCCTGAAGGGCTCGCCCAGTATGCGAAACTTATCTTTGAGTGTGAATAAAGGCGTTGAGACTGCCGATATAGGACTGTGAGGCAAAGCATGCCACTCACCATTTTTGAGTACATAGCGAATTTTTACCAGGTCGTTGCCTTTCTCTACTTTGATGGCATCGCCCAGCTCATCAAACAAAGCCACCACTTCGGGGTGTGAGACAATACCTGAATTGGGACCCGATTCAAAGACGAAGCCATTCTCGCTTTGTGTGTTTATAACACCTCCTGCCTGCTTTTGCTTATCCAACACGCAGAAGTTAATGCCTTTTTTATTGAGTTTATGCGCCAGGGTTAAGCCGGTAACACCGGCCCCCAGTATCACCACATCGTATTGTTTATTCATTCACCACACGTTTTAGTGTTTCGATAAAAAGCGGATGTGCCACAGGTATCTCTACGCGTGAAATGTGCTTTACCCGTTCATCCGTTTTGTAGATATCCACCAGCTTAATATTTAGGTCATAAACCGTTTCCAGGCACTCGGTAGTAAAGCTAAGCGGTATCAGTACCACATTATCTTCACCGGCAACCACCAGCTCTTCCAGGTGATCATCGGTATCAGGCCCCACCCATTTGACCGGCCCTACACGCGATTGAAACGCCACTTCGTAACGGCGATTCATGAGTCCTGCCAGTCGTTTGGCCATGTGCTTAACCGTATCGGGGTATTTATCGCCCCGCTTAACGCCATACATAGGGATGGCATGGGCCGTAAACAGCAACAAAGGATTATCCAGACCTTCCCTTTCAATGTGCTCCTCAATGAGGGTCTTCCAGTATTCCAGAAATGTGGGATGCACGCTGTAATCACAGATCTCCCTAATGCTTACACCGTTTAATTTCTTAGCAGCTTTCTTAACATCAGTAAAAACAGATGTGGTAGTGGTGTCACTGGCCTGTGGATACATGGTTAGTACATCAATCTCATCAACACCATCAGCCACCATCTTGTCCAGTACATCGGCAATAAAAGGAGGCGTATAGGAGTATGCAGTGTAAACCGGCAAATTGGCTTGTTCGGCCAAAGCCTTGCCCGTTGCTTCGGTGTGTTTAATGATGGGTGTACCACCTATCAACTGGTATTTTTCCCACGATGATGGATGGCGTTTTTTGGCAATCATATTGGCCACAAATTGCCTGATACCAAACGGTAGCGGCAAAATATACTTATCACTAAACATGTTTTTGAGGAAAAGGCGCATCTCACTTAACGACTGAGGTCCGCCCATATTGACTAGTAATATACCCTTCATATATAACTGTGCGATTTAGTTAATCTTTTTCTTCTAAAGATGAAACACAAGATAGTGAGAATGGTTGAGGTAACAGCATGAATAGGCTATAAAAGTATACGCAAGCCCTGAGCAGCATTGTATCGTGAGCCTGATTTAGAACTGAATCGCTCGGGAGTTAGGATGTGATATTAGCAGTTGAAGGTAGATAAAACACCTGGCATCAGTATCTTTATTGTTTCCTGCGCAACATTATTGATTTATACCTACAGGCAGGTTACCCACGGCTTATTCTTCTATTACTTTAGCTTCAATGTATTGAATCAGCACATGGATAACTTTAATGTGAATCTCCTGGATGCGATCTGAATAGCCCATATGTGGGGCGCGTAATTCAATATCCGCTACCTCGGCCAGTTCACCGCCCGATTTACCGGTTAAGGCCACTACTTTCATACCCTTCTCCCGGGCTGCTTTAGCGGCGTTCAATACATTAGGTGAGTTGCCGCTGGTACTGATGGCCAGCAGCACATCGCCACTCTGGCCTGCGGCTTCCACATAGCGTGAGAAAATATAATCGAAGCCATAATCGTTGCCCACACAAGTGATATGAGTTGGGTCGGAGATAGCTACAGCTGCCAAACCACGGCGATTATCACGAAAGCGACCTGTCAGCTCTTCGGCAAAATGCATGGCATCACTCATGGAGCCGCCATTACCACACGACATAACCTTACCACCAGCGGCAATCGCTTCAGCCATCATATTGCCGGCTGCCTGTAGCTTATCCCAGTTGCTTTCCTCCTGCATAAAACGGTTTAATACCGCCTGTGCTTCATTAAATTCTCTGATGATATCTTCTCGTGTCATGTGTTCTTATTTGCTTTGTAAAAGTACAATGGCTTTTCTAAACTTAAAATTTTTTTAAGCTCAAAGGCTTTATATCTTTGAGTGAGCGCAAATCATAGACTTATGCAATCAGTTAAGAATCGTTTGTACCAGGTAATATACGAAACCGACACGCCGGCCGGTAAATTGTTTGATATTCTTTTGATTATACTTATTCTACTAAGTATAGTTGTGGTGATGGTAGAGAGTGATGACACGCTGCCACCCGCTATCAATAAGGCCATGGTGGTGATGGAATGGTGCCTGACCGGCCTTTTTACCATTGAGTATTTTCTGCGCATCGCTATTATCGATCGCCCGCGCAAGTATATTTTTTCATTCTTTGGTATCATCGATTTGCTGGCCATCCTGCCTACCTACATGGGCCTGATTATCGGAGGCACACAGATGCTGATAGTCGTGAGGGCATTGAGGCTGGTGCGCGTATTCCGGGTGCTGAAACTTACCCGCTATGTCAAAGAGGCCAGCGTCTTGTGGTCGGCGCTGTTGTCGTCGCGTAACAAAATTAGTGTGTTTCTGTTTGTGGTGCTTATTATTGTTACCATCATGGGCACCGTCATGTATATTGTAGAGAATCCGCATAACGAGGGTTTTAAAAGTATTCCGCAAAGTGTATACTGGGCCATTGTAACGCTCACCACAGTAGGCTATGGCGATATAGCGCCTGTGACGGTGTTTGGTAAGTTTCTGGCAGGTTTCATCATGATAACGGGTTATGCCATTATTGCTGTGCCAACCGGTATTGTTACCAGTCAGCTGGTGAATGAAAGTCGCCGTCAGCCAGGTGCGCGTGTTTGTACCGATTGCCTGAAGGAAGGACACGATTATGAAGCTGCCTTCTGCAAGTACTGCGGTCATCCACTGAAATAGAAAACCACCCGCTTGAGCTCTTGCCAAACTCTCTGAGTTGATACAACCTGGTCAGGACCCTCAACAATGCTGGCAGGGCGATAAAAAGATGGCCGGGGGTGGGCTGTTTTACCGGAAGGGCATCAAAATTATGGGAAGGCCGTCGAAATTACGGGAAGGCTTCAGAAAATATGGGAAGGGCGACGAAAATATCATAATTTCATCGGCCTTCCGCCAGATGAGCAGGCCCTGCTGTAAAATTACCCATCCCATTACTTCATTTACTCAGCCAGGTGTGTCGTTAACCGGTTCAGACAGTTGTTTTTGTATTCTTTGCTCGTTGGTTCCGGAGAGAAGTCCTGAAGTTATCAATAAGATGTTCACAGGCTTTGTTAGTAAATACTATTCATCATCAAATAAGCTTTTTAGGTCGCTAAAAGGCTCGCTTGAAACAGGCAGTTTCTGGTTATTAACGATTACTTGTTATCTTTGCCTAGGTGCGGATGCAAACAGCTTTTTGTTGCACAATTATCAAGACGCAGATTTTCGTTGCCGATGGCACTGAGTTTATGCTGGTGTATGAATGGCGGTTTGGTATAAAAATTAGAGAAAGATGAAGTTTACATTTTCAAAAGTGGCGCGTCATCGGGTGTTTCAGCACGACCCGATTTATTACGATGAGCAGAAGGAGAAGCGTGAAGAAAGGGAACGTCGGATAAAAGAAGAGCTGGGACTATTAAACGACGAAGAAAAGGAAAGTGGCTATGCCGGCCGTATAAAGGGAGGTATGCGTCGTCGTATTAAGTCTCATTACGAGGTGTCGCGAAGCGAGAAGCGTCGTTCCAATCTGCGTTTAGTTCTTATCCTGATTATTCTGATGATATTAGGAGTTTACCTAATTCAGGAAGGAATGGCCTGGATGGAGTCATTTTTTGCAGACTAGCCAATTGATTAAACATTTGCACAAATTGTAACATCAAACTTGATGTCTGCCTGAGCGCATATGGCCGCCTGCTTCATCAATATTGGGGTTTTATTAATTAATAAAAAGAGATAGTTAACACATGTCGAATGTAATACAGTTATTGCCAGATTCGGTGGCCAACCAGATAGCTGCCGGAGAGGTGATACAGCGACCTGCATCGGTTATCAAGGAATTGATGGAGAATGCCATTGATGCAGGGGCTACCAATATTCAAGTGATTACCAGGGATGCAGGAAAGAGCCTGATACAGGTCATTGACAATGGTTGTGGCATGAACGAAACCGATGCGCGTATGGCTTTTGAACGCCACGCCACATCAAAAATTCGTGAGGCCAGTGATTTATTTGCATTGCAAACAATGGGTTTTCGGGGCGAAGCCTTGGCATCTATAGCCGCCATTGCTCAGGTTGAACTTAAAACACGACGCGAGGAAGACGACCTGGGTGTGCAGATTAATATTGCGGCTTCTCAGGTTGAGTCGCAGGAACCGGTACAATGTCCGGTTGGTAGTCAGTTCTGTATTAAAAATCTGTTTTACAATGTGCCGGCCAGGCGTCGTTTTCTGAAAAAAACCTCCACCGAACTCCGACATATTATTAATGAATTTCAACGTGTGGCCCTTGCGCACCCCAATGTGGCCCTGTCGCTGGTGCATAACGATGTGCCCATGTTTAGTCTGCCAGCCGGTAATATCAAGCAGCGCATTGTTAATATGAATGGCAAGCAGATGGGCAATAACATTATTCCCATCGATACTGATACGGTGATGGTGAAGATTACTGGCTTTATTGGTAAGCCCGAATCGGCTAAAAAGACCATGGGCGATCAGTTCTTTTTTGTGAATAACCGCTTTATGAAGCATCCCTACCTGCACCGTGCAGTGATGGATGCTTATGATAATATACTGCAGCCCGAAACCATTCCGGCTTATTTTATCTTCCTCGAAGTAGATCCGCAGATTATTGATGTGAATATTCATCCGACTAAAACGGAGATAAAGTTTGAGGATGAACGGGCTTTCTGGCAGCTACTCAATGCCGCCATCCGCGAAAGCCTGGGTAAGTTCAATATGATGCCATCCATCGATTTTGACACCACGGATCAGATTCACATTCCTGTTTCCAACCACGAGGGTGAATTGGTGGAGCCAACTGTTGAGGTGAATCCGTTTTATAACCCATTCGAAGAGGAAAGGAAACAACCAGTTTCGAGTTATGGCAGTGGCGGTACGGCTACTTTCCGGTCAAAAGCTTCGGCACAGGGCTGGGAGAACCTGTACGATGGTAATGAAAGCAATGAACTGCCTGATTTTTCTGCTTTGGCCAATTCTGAAATGGAGAAGCAGGAACCATCCTTTGAACCCAACGAGCAAGAGCAGGAGCCGGTGCAACAAACCTTCTTATCGGGTGGTACCAATGAGGAAAGCGCAGGCAGTAACCGCTTCTTTCAGTTGAAGAACCGCTATATACTCACTTCGGTTAAGTCAGGATTGATGATGATTGACCAGAAGCGGGCTCATGAGCGCATTATCTTCGAAGGATTTATACGTACACTGCAGAGAGGTGCATCCTTGTCTCAAAAATGCCTGTTCCCCGAAGAGCTGCATTTTGGTCCCGAGGAAATGGCTATGGTAAATGAGCTGAAGCCTGATTTATTAACCCTTGGCCTGGAGCTGCAACAGGTTAATGACGAAACCTTCAGTGTGCTATCGACCCCGGCAGGACTGGAAAATGTATCGGCTGCGCAGCTGATTGATGGTATCCTTACCGATTTTAGAGATGGCGAAGTAGACTTGCAAAAGGAAGTAACCGAGCAGGTGGCCACCTCCATGGCCAGGCGTGGCGCCATTCCGTACGGTAAAGTACTGACGACGCTTGAAATGAGCGAACTGTTTGATCAGTTGTTTGCCTGTATGGTACCCAACTTCTCGCCATCGGGTAAAACCATTATTTCAATAATGGATATGGATGAAATGCAAAAGCGCTTTATGTAGTGTCATATTGGCAGAATATCAGTAGTTGATTTAACAATTCTTGTTGCTTTTGCGTTTATTTAGTGGAAGAATAGGATTGGCACTGATGTTGTAGCAGAGTGCCCAATAACTTTTAAAATAGAGCAGATGAACTATCGTCCATCACCTTTAGCCGGATTACCACCGGTAACAAAAAATCTGTTGATAATTAATGCCCTGTTCCTGTTGGCGACATGGGTATTACGTAATACATTCGGTATAGATTTAAATAACTACCTGGGATTGTATTTTCCTCTGTCAGATAATTTTCATCCCGCGCAGTTTGGAACATACATGTTTATGCATGCCGACTTTATGCACCTGTTCTTTAATATGTTTGCCCTGTTTATGTTCGGGCGTGTGTTAGAGGTGTATTGGGGGCCAAAGAAGTTCATTGTGTATTACATTATTACGGGTGCAGGTGCGGCTGTCATTCAGTTAGGTTTCAAGTATATCGATTACAACAATGCTATTTCAGTGCTGACTGATGAGCAAGTGGCTATTGTATTTGAGCAAGGTGCACAGGCATTACGCGAGTGGAAGAATTTTACCAACCCGGATATGGCGAAGTTTAATATGGTGCTTAACAGTTCTATGGTAGGAGCTTCTGGTGCTGTGTTTGGTATATTGCTCGCCTTTGGTATGTTGTTTCCTAATACAGAGCTCATGCTGTTATTTCCACCCATCCCTATCAAAGCCAAATATTTTGTGATGATTTATGGTGTGGCTGAATTATTTATGGGGGTTGCCAATTTCTCATTCGACAATGTGGCTCACTGGGCGCATTTGGGAGGAATGATTTTTGGATTTATCTTGATTAAATATTGGGATAAAAAAGGAATCTGATTTAACTTGTAAGCTATGAGCATAGTCGATGAAATTAAGCAATCGTACCGTCAGGGTGGCGTACTTACCAAATTAATCTACATTAATATTGGGGTGTTTATTGCCATCCGTTTGTTGCAGGTCTTTTTTAGTTTCTCATCAGGCTCAGGCAGTGCTCAATATTACCCTTTACTGGAATGGGTTTCGGTGCCTGCTGATTTAAGTAAGCTGTTATTCAAACCCTGGACATTGATAAGCTATATGTTTGTGCATTACGATTTTCTGCACATCCTGTTTAATATGCTTTACCTCTACTGGTTTGGCCGTATATTCCTCGAGTTTCTGAATCCACGCCAATTGTTAGGCGTCTATTTTTTAGGTGGTTTATTGGGCGTTGTGTTTTACCTGATTAGCTACAACCTGATTCCTGTTCTGCATCAACAGGTACCATATGCTATTCTAATGGGGGCTTCAGGCTCTGTGATGGCCATATTATTTGCCATTGCGCGCTATGCTCCCAACCATAAAATATATTTGCTGTTTTTTGGAGCCGTACAACTCAAATACGTAGCCTTGGTTGCTTTGATATTGGATTTAATCAGTATCCCGCAATTATCGAACACTGGTGGGCACCTGACACATATTGGAGGTGCGGCATTTGGCTATTTCTATGGGGGAAGTATTTCGCAGGGGCGCGATGTCACCATGGGGTTTAATCGCATGATGGATAGACTGGCGACTTTGTTTAAACCCAAATCGAAGCTGAAAGTGACGCATCGCCGGCCCATGAGCGATATGGAGTACAATAGCCGTAAAGTAAACAAACAGCAGGAGGTGGACCGTATTTTAGACAAGATAAAGAAGAGTGGATACGATAGTTTGAGTAAAGAAGAGAAGCAAACATTGTTTGATGCCAGTAAATAAGTCATTTTGTTAAGACGTTTTTTTAAATCTGTAGTTACCATTATCAGCCTGATAGCCTCAGGCGTTTTGCTGTTTTCTGTGTTAACGGCTTATATCAGTCCGGCACATACCTCGGTACTGGCTTTTATTGGCTATGTATTTCCTACTCTCTGGCTCATTAACTTTGTGCTGTTTGCTTTCTGGCTGGTTAAACGGCGCTGGCAGTTTCTGTTGCCTTTATTGGCCATTGTTATAACCTGGGGACATTGGGAGCATACTTTCCAGTGGAAGGGAGCCAAAATGGATCGAAAAGAGATGCAGGCACCACTTAAGGTGATGAGCTTAAATGCCCGCATGTTTGACTATTACCAGTGGATTGGTGATAACACCAATGAGAAGATATTCGATTTTATTCGTGAGGAAAATCCGGACGTACTCTGTATTCAGGAATTTTTCACTACGTCATCTAATAAATCATACACAGAGCATTATATCCTTCGGCGGTTGAACCAATTTAAGTATCAACATATTGAGTATTTATCCGGCAAAAAAGGCAAGCGTAATTTTGGATTGATCACCTTCAGTAAATATCCGATTGTTGAGAAGTATAGTGTAAGGTTTGAGCAATCGAATAACTTCAGTATTTACAGTGATATTATGGTAGGGGAGCAGCGTATTCGCGTATTTAATAATCACCTCGAGTCCATTAAGTTCGACCGGGAGCAGCTTAATTTCCTGGATAGTCTGAACTATCAGAATAAAAAGGAGCGCAATGAAAATATTAAAGCCATCAGCAGTAAGCTGAGTAAGGCGTTTGGTAACCGGGCTTTGCAGGCCGAAACGGTTGGTAAGTATATTGCTAATTCGCCATATCCGCCAATTGTTTGTGGCGATTTTAATGATACGCCTGTATCATATGTGTATCGTAAAATGCGGGGTAATTTAAAGGATGCTTTTGAAGAATCGGGACAGGGGTTTGGTGGCACATACAACGGGCCTTTACCCTCATTTCGTATTGACTTCATTTTTCACGATAACCATTTTGCCTCCTATAATTTCAGGCGTATCAAAGTGGATGTTTCAGATCATTACCCAATTGTTACCACGCTTGAGCTTCAGCCTGATCGGGAAAATTAAGCGCATAGTGGTTGAGCTGTTATATCTTAATAATTTATCTATTTTTACGTTTCAAAATCCTATATGGCGAAATTCCATGTAGCATCGAAAACACAAATTTTAAAAGCAGGTAACGCTACCTGTTATCAGCAAAGAAGTATAGTATGAAGCAGTATTTAGACCTGTTAGACAGGGTTTTGGAGGAAGGATTTAAGAAAGAAGATCGAACAGGAACCGGCACCATCAGCGTGTTTGGACATCAGATGCGTTTTGATTTGAGTGAAGGGTTTCCACTGCTGACTACCAAAAAGTTACACCTGAAGTCGATTATTCATGAACTGCTGTGGTTCTTAAAAGGCAGTACCAATGTTAAGTACCTTCAGGATAATGGCGTGCGTATTTGGAACGAGTGGGCGAAGGAAGATGGTGAGCTGGGACCTGTTTATGGGTATCAGTGGCGCTCATGGCCCGATTACAATGGTGGTCATATCGACCAGATTCAGCAGGTTATTGAGAGCATCAAAAATAATCCGGATTCGCGACGTCATATTGTGAGTGCGTGGAATGTAGGGGCTATTGACGATATGCAACTGCCTCCTTGTCATATTCTGTTTCAGTTTTATGTGGCTGATGGTAAGCTGAGCTGTCAGCTGTATCAACGCAGTGCTGATATCTTTTTGGGAGTGCCCTTCAATATTGCTTCTTATGCCATACTAACCATGATGGTGGCTCAGGTGTGTGGTTTAAAGCCAGGTACTTTTGTTCATACACTGGGCGATGCACATATTTATCTGAATCATGTTGAACAGGTGAAGCTGCAGCTGACACGGGAGCCTAAGGCTTTGCCACAATTACTGCTCAATCCTGATCGCAAAGCGATTGATGAATTCGTGTATGACGATTTTGAGTTGGTTAACTACGATGCACATCCACACATTAAAGGAGCCATATCGGTTTAATGGCCTTTGTGTTGAAATGTTTAACTGACTTTAAAAAGAACTGTAGAAGATGATACTTTCAATGATTGTGGCCATTGACCAGAACAATGGTATTGGTAAAGGGGATGATCAACTGGCTTATATCTCGGCTGACTTAAAACGCTTTAAAGCTCTAACAACCGGACATACCATTATAATGGGACGTAAAACCTTTGAGGCATTGCCCAAAGGTGCATTACCCAATCGTCGTAATGTGGTCATCACCCGCCAGACTGACTTTGAAGCCAAGGGTGCGGACGTGGTGCATTCATTAGATGAAGCTTTGACACTTTGCAGCAGCGATGAGAAAGTGTTTGTAATTGGTGGTGGCGAGATTTATAAAAGCTTTCTGCCAGTGACTCAGGAGCTGTTTTTAACAGTGATTGATCACGTCTTTAATGAGGCAACGGTGTTCTTTCCTGCTATTAATAAGGCTGATTGGTTGGTAGTTAATGAAGAAGGGCCTTTTATGGATGAAAAGACCCAGCTAAGCTACTCTTATCAAAACCTGAGGCGCCGATAGATTATTCCACATTAAGTATTTTGTTGAGGTTTAGTATGTATCAATAAACTGCCAGTTCAGGATAAGCTGCCTTTATATTATTTGCCATTATTTCGTCAATAACATCGGCCAGGTTATCAGGGTATTTGATTTGGATAGGCTGTTTGGTATCAAGCCAGTTTTGTATTGTTTGTAGCTCTTTTGAGAAACTGTTAAGTCTGGTAATGCCCATACTTTCCAGAAAAGCCGCATTGCAATGCTGTTCGTATTGCCCTTTCATGGGGATAACACATAGTTTTTTGCCTAGAAACAATGCTTCAGCAGGCGTTTCGAACCCGGCATTGCAAAGTACACCTGCGCCACTCACCAGGCTTTTAGTAAACTTCTCCTTATTTACCGGTTTAATATCAATATTATCCGCAGTGTATTCTGTATTGGTGTGCTTGGAGAATACATGCCATTTGTTGTTTTTAAACTGTGAAAGGACCTGAATAATTTTGTCGTCAGAATAGGATGGAAGGTATACTGTATAGTGGCCTTTATTTCTGTTGTTGGCCCATCGCACATCGTCGCGTATTACAGGCGTTGAAACTGTTTGGCCGATACTTTTAAAGTGAAAGCCATGGGCTGTTGAAACCGGTGCATAGTGCTTCAATATGGCTTTGCCAACAATATCGCTTGTTTTGGGCTTTGGCGCCTGTGGATGCAGAACAGCACTCTGATGACTTATGCCTACACACTTAACGTTCCGTAATTTGCAGGCCCAGGCGCTTACCGGCTCAAAATCGTTGAGTACCAAATCATATTGATGAACAGGTATGGCCAACACCTCTTTTATGAATTCGTAAGGGCGAAAGCGCAGAAACGTTTGCTTAAGGTCAACGCCTCCTTTCTTTCCGAAAATAAAGCTCATGCCATGGAAGCGATACTTGACTTTCCATGGTAATTTTATATCACATTGGGTACCGCTGATTAACAGGTCAACTTCGCCGTATTTTTTTAGATGTCCGATGACTTCAAATGCCCTGGAAATATGCCCGTTGCCGGTTCCTTGTATAGCGTATAAGATTTTCATATCAGTTAGCTGTTAATGATGTCATTCACCATGGTTTGAAAAAGGATTTTGTGGTTGGGCAGAAGCATGTCATCGCTAACTAATTCGTTATCTGTCTGCTTCGTGTTGTTCTTGGGCATTTCATAGTAATGCAGGTGCCAGTCGTTGTTATAATATTCAAGTGCTGTCATGTTTTCTACCCAGTCGCCGCTGTTCAGGTAGCAAACGCTCCCTTGTTCATTGCTGATGTTTTTTTTCTCGGGCCAATGGATGTGTCCGCAAATCGCATAATCATAGCCTTTTTGAATGGCCAGGTTTGAAACGGTTCGTTCAAATGATGAGGTGATGTTGTTTTTACCTTTCTTAATCGATTTTTTGACGTCGCGTGATAAGGAAACCTTTTTAAGCTTAAGCAATGGCAGAACCGCGTTGGTAAAGCGGTTGATGAGAGTAAGAATGCCATAGCCCGTGGCACCTAATTTGGCCAGCCATTTGGAGTGATGCATGAAAACATCAAACACATCGCCGTGAAATATCCAGGACTTTTTTCCATCCAGTTCGAGAATCAGCTTATTAACGATACTCAGGTTACCAATCTTTTGTCCGGCCAGGCGACGCAGGTGTTCATCATGGTTGCCGGTGATGTAATAAATATGAGTTCCTTTCTCCATCATTTTTAGCAACTGGCGGATGACTTTTAAATGCGACTTTGGAAAATACGATTTGGAAAACTGCCAGATGTCAATGATATCTCCATTTAGAATCAGAATAGGCGTGGAAATACTGTTTAAATAAGAAACGATGGCTTCAGCTTTGCAGCCAAATGTACCCAGGTGAGTATCTGATAATACTATTGCATCAGCATGCCTGGGTTTTTTTTGTTTTTCGTTATTCATTGTCAATGTTTAATTATATGACAATGATAAATGCTAAGTAATAAGTTGATGTTAAGCTAGTAAGAAATTAGTGCGAATTGAAAAGCGCTTTGAGAGCTGGATTAAAGAGGAGGTAATATTTGATTAATATCATTAATAACTGATTTAATATATATTCAACCTCGCTGAGGTTGATTGGTTATTTCCATTGCACTTATCTACAAATGTTTATCTCCGCTGGAGATAATAAAACAACTTCGGAGAAGTTGAATATTTATAGAAATAATAAGCCTACCCTATTAATAACAATCCCGGCGGGATT
>NZ_JAGUCN010000039.1 GCF_018271975.1 Carboxylicivirga mesophila | reverse complement strand
TCATGACTATTAGCGTGGTAAGACAAACCAATGTCATTGGGCCCAAACATCGTTCTAATAATCAACATTCAACCCATTTCAGGGTTGCATACTTTTCTCATTCATTACCCCGCGCTTCGCACGGGGCTATTATAGTTAATGTCCTGCAGACATTATTTATCCTGAAAGGATTATACAATAATAACCATGGTTGAAACCCATGGGATAAGGGTAAATCACAAAATGAACCCCGAGCGGGTTCAACTAAGGATTAACAAAAATATATAGTAATTGAGATCCATTCCTTGAAAAGCCATCGGCCATTAGCTTTAAAATGCCAGCTATTCCCCAGTAACAATAGCCCTGATGGTGGCTTCGTCCTTTTTTAGTTGGGCAATGAGCTCATCCACATTGGCAAACTTTTGCTCGTCGCGCACGCGCTCAATAAATTCCAGCTCCACTTCTTCGGAGTAGATGTCGTGGTTGAAATCGAAGATATGCACCTCCAGTGAGCGATGGTCCACATTGTGATTCACCGTTGGCCGATAACCGATATTGAGCATGCCGCCGAAATCTTTTCCTTCCACACGCACTTTAACGGCATACACCCCATCGGGCGGAATCAGCTTATGAGGCTCTTCCACCTCAATATTGGCCGTTGGGTAGCCTATGCGGCGTCCGAGCTGTTGCCCGCCTACCACACGCCCCGACACGGTATACTGATAGCCCAGTATATTGTTGGCCTCCTGCATCTGCCCCGCCAGCAGGTGATTGCGTATATCGGTTGAGCTGGTTTGCATGCCATCGGTCAGCACAGCTTCCACCATAGATATGGAGAAGTTGTATTTTTTGGCAAAGGCCTGGTATTCGTCATAATTATGCTGTCGTCCCTTACCAAATCGGTGGTTATAGCCCACCATCAGGTGATGGATACCTAGCTTATCAATTAATATCTGTTGAATAAACTCTTCAGCGGTGAGGTTGGCCAGCTCCAGCGAAAAAGGTATCAACACCAGGTGGTCAATACCCAGCTGTCCGAACAGCTTGGTGCGCTCTTCGGGTGATGTGAGGAAACGCAGCTTATCGGCATCCTGCTTCAGCACCATGCGCGGATGGGGCCAAAACGTAATCACCACCGACTCACCATCCACCTCTTTGGCTTTCCGGGTCAAACGTCCCAGCAGCACCCTGTGCCCGGTATGCACCCCATCAAACATACCAATGGTAATAACGGGGCGTTGTGCTTTAAATTTTGATAAGTCGGAGTGTACCTTCACAGAAAAAGTTTTGCGCAAAAATACTATTTAAGCGGCAAGAGTCAAGGTTAATGGTGTTAGAATGTTTGAATTTGGTAAAAGACAGAGATGAGTTTAGAGTTGAAGATTTAGGAGTAGAGGGTTTAGCAACGCAGCGCTAAAGCCGCATAGCTCGTTAGCATCGCTACGACGAACCTCCATTCTGGTAGATTTGGTTTTGAATCAAATATCTGTAATTATTGTTCTGCAAGGGGTTGAATTATAACTTACCTTGTTCAACTCTTTCAGGGCTGGCTTAAGGTGTTTTATTTGCCGGGCGTTTCACACCCGGATATTGACATTAAGTCCTTTCAGGACAAAAAAATCATTATATAGGTAAACCCCAACAGTCATGAAAAATAGACTCAAACGCTAAGCGACGTTTGCAACTTCGCTTCATCTACCATGTAGTCGGCAACTACCATGCGTATGTATTTCTTTTGTCTTAAGTCTTGAATCTTTTATCTTGCCTCTTATGTCTGCAGAATCTAAAAATCCATCACTTCCTTCAGCTTTTTGTAGCCGGTGCGGCTCACCTTTAGCTTGCAATCAGGATTCAGAATGGCCAGGTAAGTATCCTTGTCATAGGGTTCAAGTCCTTTAATCTTATCGGTATTAACAATATAACTACGATGAATACGAAGGAACCGGTCTGATGGCAGGTGCTGCTCAAAATATTTCATAGTTTTAGACTTGAGATAATGACCTGCTTCGGTGTAAATCATCACGTAATCTTCCAGCGCTTCGATGTATAGCAGTTTATCCAGGTCAATCACCTCCAGCTGCGTGCCTTTTTTAACCACAATGCGTTCCAGGGCAGCGGAATCATTCTCTTTAAGCTGTTCGACCTGTGGCTGATTGGAGATATCACCCGACTGAATCTTCTGCAACACCTTCTCAACCGCTGCATCAAAGCGGTTTTCGTCAAAGGGCTTCAGCAGGTAGTCCACTGCATTCAGCTCAAAGGCTTTAAGGGCATACTGGTCGTAGGCCGTACTAAAGATGACCTGCACCGGTTCATCAATCACCTCCAACAGTTCCAGCCCGGTAATCTTGGGCATCTGTATATCCAGAAACAGCATGTGGGGCTGTTTATCTTTGATAGCTTTCATTGCCTCAAACCCATTGGCACATTCACCCACCACTTCTATGGCAGTGTGCTTCTTCAGGTAGGCCCTGATGATGCTGCGCGCAGGAGGCTCATCATCTATAATCAGTGCTTTATAACTCATAGGATAGGTCTTTTAGTTTGGTTCATGGGCATTTTGAGGAATGCGCAAGACCACCTCAAAATAGTGATTTTCGTGGTTGATGGACAATAAATCGGAACGGTTATATATCAGCTGCAGACGGTTACGTACGTTGGCCAGTCCTACTCCTTCGCCCTTGCGGCTCACACTGTCTTCATCGTAATTATTAATGACGCTTATTTCCAGCTCATTGTCCACCATGCGACAAAAGGTACGGATAGTGACCGGCTCAATACTCTCGTACACCCCGTGCTTAATAGCATTCTCAAAGAGAGGTTGCAGAATCAGCACCGGCACCTGTTTGTCCTTACAATTTTGTGGCACATCTAATTCGCACAGCAGACGCTCACCAAAGCGTACCTTCTCAATCTCCAGGTAACGATTGATATTCTTAAGTTCCTGGCGCAAAGGCAGCAGGGCCTCCTCGTTTTTCTTCAAGGAGTAGCGCATAAATTCCGAGAGCTTATTTATCATCTCCCTGGCCGCATCAGCATCGGTGATGGTTAAAGCACTGACGCTATTGAGGCTGTTAAACAGGAAATGCGGATTCAGCTGCGACTTTAAGGCATTGAGCTCCGTTTCGCGCAAGAGGCGGTTCATATGCTCATGCTGACGGTTCTTCTCTTCTATCTCGTTGTAAAATATGAGCATGTAATACACAATCACAAACACCGTGAAGATTAAACCACCCACTGTTGTACGCATGATAATGGCATTGCGGGTAAACAGCTCATTAATGACCTCATTGGCAAACACCAGCTCCAGAAATTTATAACCCAGAAATAGCCATATAAAGACGATGATACTACCCAGTAAAATAATCTGCACCACCGCATTGGTCCGCCCCTTTGAGCGATCGCTGTACATCAGCGGATACCATATACTTAGCCCCAGGAAGAACATCAATACATTAAATGTCAGGCTATCGATGATGGCCAGCTCAACCGGCAGCTCATAAATGATTAGGTTGATACCTGCATGCACTGCACAAACAATCATCCATACAATAGCATACAGCTTAAATATCCGGTTCTCTGAGAAGATAGGATGATTCATACGATAACCCGATTAGATGCTTCTGATTTCGCCACCACCAAACACAGCAGTTCCTTTAATAATTATGGTTTTTGACGGATCACTGCCTCCTTCTGAAAAGAAGTTGCGCTTATCGGCAAAACCTCCAAAGATGGATACCACTTCGGTCTTTACAGTCCAGTCGCGCGGTACAATAATTTTAGTACCGCCAAACACCATGGCCACATCCAGTATGGCGCCTTCGGGCGATAGCTGACAGCGATCCATATATACTTCGCCACCACCAAAGATGGCTGTTATCTTACCTCCCCTGAAATTCTTGGATTCCACCTGCGTTACACCACCGCCAAAAATATCTACCTCATCGATATAATCATCTGTACTTCCGGATGTACGCATCATCGGTTTCATATCGCGTCTTTTAAAATAGAAGGCTAAACCTATCAGGATGATAAAAACCGGCCAGAACTTAAATACATCTTTGTAGGTGACGCCATCAATCAGATGCGGCAATAAGTAAAAACCTCCGATAGACAGGGTGATAATAGCAGCAGTGTATTCCTTTTTAATCAGGTTGAAAATACCTATGGCCACAAAAATCATGGGCCATCTGAAGATAACATCAGTTACCTCGTAGGGCAGATAGCCCAGGTTGCCCAATAGTAATATAACGCCAATGGCAATTAAAAAAGCGCCTAGCAATCCGCGTTTGTTGTGTTTTCTTATTTCTTCCATAACGGTAGTATTAGAGTTTGTTACTAATTATGCAGCTAAAGTAACAGGACTACACCTACTGTCACAGACAAATTCGGTGAATTGCGGAAAAAGCCCCATGAGTTGCGAAAAACCAATTTAGTAAGCCATTACAATCTATAGCTTAAAATAAATGCCGCCATGGTAGCCTATGCCTCGTATCAGGTCAGTCTCATATGCAAAACCAGTAATATCGCTCGTTACTTCTGCGTCTAAATACATAAACGAAGTTACCTTTATCATTACCCCGGCACCTGCCGCCAAACTCAGGCCAGCTCCTTCAAAACGACCTTGGCTATTGATAAAATGAGCATTAATACCCAGATCAAGCTTTGGCTTAATACGCTTAAAAGGCATCTGATATTCAAAGGCAACTGGCACTGTATAGATCTTGTAGTCAATTTCGGCAGGCTCCTCCAGATTCTCTACCAGAGCGGTATTGCTAGTATAAAGAATCCCCGTTTTAGCATACACATTTTCATTATACTGAGGCAACCAAAAGAAAAGATGAGCTCCGTATTGCGGATTAAAGTCCGAGAACATTTTGCTCTTATAATACCCGAATACCGGCTCAATAGCCATACTAAACTTGTTTTTTGTCTTAGTATAAATAATGCATGCGCTACTATCGCACTTCAAGTCATGATAGGCTTTGGTAAGTTTCGTCAGGTTACGGGCATTAGGTTGTTGAATATTTTCAATTTGTCTGTATAACTCAGGAGCGTCACTAAAATAAGATTTAAGAAAACCTATATGTTGGGTCGATTTGGTTCCGTAATACTTCCCGTCTCTCAAACTTGTACTTTCCCTGTAAGGCAATGGTACAACCGTTGTTTCATCATAACTGATCAGGTAATGATTGGCCTCATCAGAGCGATAATAGAAAAGATCTTTCTCTCCATTAACCAAATATTCAACAAAAACATTGGCAGACTCTTCTTTACCCTGCTTTACTTTTTTAGAGATATAATATTTACCATCGGTAAACCTGTAGCTGTGAATATCAAAAGGGTGGTATACGTCATTTGTGCCATCATCGGATTTAAATTTACATTGTAAACTATTTCTGACATCTCCCCTAAAGTCAATCATTCCGTGAATTGTATCTCCAGTTAGCCTAATAATGTAACCGGAACGATAATCTGATTGTGCAAAAATGGATGTGCTGATAGATAGAAGGAGTAAAATTAAGGCTGTCTTCATTGAATATAATTTAATTTTAGTGCCGCTAAGAAACTAAAATTAATCATTACATCTTACCAAAAACAGCCATAAAAAAACACTATAATCCTTTAAACATCTCCAGCATCTGCCGCTGTTTACTATCGTTTGAACTGTAATAGCCTTCGATAAAACTTTCTGCTCCAGACCATATTGTCAGGATGTTACCCTGAAAATTATCGCGCATCTCGGGCGTTGATTCGGCCCTGAATTTCAGCATATCCTCCACCTGCACTTTTGATACCTCGGGATGACGCCATGAGCAAGTAGCTACTTTGAAGCCCTTCATGGCAAAAAGTACTGCTGTTTTATCAGGTCGCTCATAATGCCAGTCACAGATAAACACATCTTTTGGAATCATATCAATGGCCCGGTGAGTATTATTCATACTGGCTTCCCACATGCCCATGCCTGTTGTTTTTCCATCAATCAGGCGATCGCCCCACATCCACAACTGTTGGTTCTTAAGAGCCAGGTGATCTCTTATTTTTCTTACCTCATTGGCATACAGCTCTGCCTTGTCGTGCCCGCCACAGCGCAGACATTTATCATCGCCAATGTAGAATACCTCATCCAGACCAGCATGAAAAGCCGTTGCCTCAAAAGCTTCCATAAGCTCATCCACCAGTGCAAACACCACTTTATGCACATCCGGATGCAATGGACAGTAGCTTTTACAGTACAAACCATGCTCGTTGGGCCATTCGTACTTTTCCATCATAGGTATATGAGGCGTTTCGTCAAACTCGGGATATACTTTCAACAGATTCTCCAAATCCTCGGCCCACGACTGATGTCCCAAGAGGTTGATTTGTGGTATTATATTGATGTGGTGCTTTTGCCCCATGGCCACCAGCTGCTTCACATCGGCATTGCTTAAAACGGTTTCGTTACGCAGCTCGGGGTGCGACTCATAGGCATAATTATAATCCACACGTAGGATTAAAGTATTGATGTGCAGAGGGACCAGCTCTTTCTCTACAAAATCAATGAATTGCGCCACCTGATCGGTTTGGGGAGCAGCAATACTAAAACCGCGAACCGGTAATAATGAATCAATCTTCGTTTGTGCAGTTAATGATACTGAACACAGGCATAGTAAAATAATAAGGTATCTCATAATAATAGTTTATTAGCCCATAAGTATATAGGCCCAGGTTAAAATCAACGCATTAAAAAATACTATGAAGTATTCTCATAATGGTTATCATCCCGAATGTACAAAAGATATTATTTCCAGGCACATAAACATCATAATAATAAGCTATTTACGATGGTATGGTTATTGCACATATTGAAGCATCCCTTTGAGATAGCTGTTAAAATCGATTCGTTCAGCTGATGAATTTAAGCAAACCACCACCATGTTCATTGATGGCATAACCGTAACGCGCTGCCCCCGGTAACCATTAAAGAAGTAAACGTCTGCCGGCAAGTCGGGCATGTGCCGTTGCGAGGCATTTAACCATACCTGTGCCCCATATTTCCCATCAGATTGTATGGCGGGAGTAGTACTGTACTTAACCCACCATTCTGGCAGAATCTGCTCACCCTGCCACACACCGTTATTCAGATAAAGCATGCCCAGGCGGGCCCAGTCGCGGGCCGAGCAATAGCCATAGGAAGAACCAACGAAATTACCAACGGCATCGGTTTCTATCAGGCTATGTTGCATCCCCAGCTTATTGAATAAGCGCTTCCGGGGAAACTGATAGTAGTCCTGATATTCATCAAAACACAAACGAAGCATGCCTGATATAATGTTGGTAGTACCCGATGAGTAGCGCCAGACAGAATCTGGTGAAACCTCACTTTTAACCGAACTGGCAAAACGATACATGTCGCTTTCGAGGTATAGCATCCTGGAAACATCTGTCAGGCTGGTTTTAGAGTAGTCTTCATTCCACTTAAGTCCGCTACTCATCTGCAAGAGGTTATTGAGGGTAATCAAACTGCGATCGTCCTCACTCCAATGGCTGATGATGGCTGGCTGGTCAATATCAAGCAGGCCATCTTTAACCAGTATACCTGTAAGAGCTGCTGTGATGGTCTTCGTCATGCTCCAACCTAATAGCGGTGTGTGTTTGTCTATCCCTTCTGCATAATGTTCGGCAATCAGCTGGCCGTCTTTAATTACCACCACAGCACGCGACGTAGCCGTAAAGTGCTGCCTGATGTATTCATTCAATCCAGCCGCATTAATACCTTCAGCAAGCGTATCGGCCACCACACTTCCCATTGGCCAGTGGATAGTATCCCTGACATGAACAGGTAAAGGTATGCGTCCTTTAATCTCATTATACCCATTCGGATAAAGAGTGGCACCTATACCTTCTTCATACCGGGCCGACTGAGATACCAGCTTAAAGATGGTGCTCTTCACCTGCATGGTTTGAAAGTCAACATTGCTTTCCACCTGGTTGAATGGAAACGAACTGAGTTCCATTTGCTCTACCTGCTGCTGCGAGAGACCCTCAACAAACACACCCGAGCACAGCATTTTCGCCGAATAGCCCGTTGCACCTCTCAATAAAGGGTATAGAATGAAACCTATAATAACAAGAATAAGCGCCAAGGTAATTCCCAATACCTTCAGCGTTCGAATAACTAATTTCATGCGATTTGTTTTTAAGTGTTACGCATGAAACAGGCAAAATACTATATCTGCTGACTCCAGATTATTACTATGCTACGCAGACGATAAACTTCCCGATTTTGCTTACTTCATGATGATAAAGTTGTATCAAAATTAGGGAATTAGATACAGAAGATCGAGAGCCTGCCGTAAATAAACAGGCTCAATCAGTCATAAGGCCTCGTTGCTATCCTATCATGGAAAAGAACAAGGTACCAATAGTGAGGTACAAGAACATGCCAATGATATCGTTGAGTGTAGTGACGAATGGCCCGGTTGCCACGGCCGGATCAATCTTAAGTCGATTGAGCAACAAAGGCACAAAAGTACCAAACAGGCTTGCAAACACTACGACCGAAAACATAGCGGCACTCACTGTCAGTGTAAGGGCCATACCAGCCCCATCAATCTTATTATAAGTAAATATCAGTATGGTAAGTAGAGATGCATTTAGCAATGAAATGCCTAACTCTTTTAATAACTTTTTCCAGGTACTGTCGAGACTGGTTGCTCCTGAAGCCAGCGATTGCACTACAATAGCCGACGACTGGATACCTACGTTACCACCCATCGCTGCAATCAGTCCCATAAAAAATGAGAGTTGTGGATGATCGTCCATTACTTCAACAAAGCCCCTTACCACACGTGAGCCCAATATACCACCAAACATACCTATCAGCAGCCATGGAATACGTGCCCTTGTATGCTGCCATACACTGTCAGAGGCTTCAACATCTTCGGTGATACCCGATGCCAACTGGTAATCCTTTTCGGCTTCTTCACGCATCACATCCACCACATCATCAATGGTGATACGCCCCACCAAACGTCCCAGCGAATCAACAACCGGCAAGGCCACCAGGTCATATTTATCCATGATGTTACTAACATCCTCGGCATCTACATCCACGCGCACCGAAATAACATCTGAATTATAAATATCCTTTACCAGCACATCTACCGGGCTAAGTAACATGCGCTTTAATGACAAAGTACCTTTCAGTATGCCATCGTTATCCACCACATATACATAGTAAATCTCATCAATCTCCTCGGCCTGGCGTCGCATACTGCGCAAACAGGTTGGTATACCCCAGCTTTCTTTGACCTTGATAAGCTCTTTGGCCATCAGACCACCGGCCGTATCTTCATCATAGTTCAGCAGGTCGGCAATATCGCCTGCTGTTGATACATCCTCAATGTGTGACAGTACTTCCAGCTGACGATCGTCATCCAGCTCACCCAGTACATCAGCCGCATCATCCGAATCCATCTTGTCGATGAAGCGCTTGGCAATCACTTCACTAGGTAAACTTTCCAGGAAACGCTTACGATCATCTTCCTCCAGCTCGGTGATAACATCAGCTGCTGTGTCATCATCCATCAGGAAGTAAAGGTACTTGGCCTCGTCGATGCTTAATTCCTCATATACCTCTGCAATATCGGCCGGGTGAAGTCCTTCCAGTATCTCTGATATGGCCGTTTCATTTTTGGCCTCAATCAGTTCTCTTAAACTGTCAATATACTCCCTTGTTAATTCAAAATTCACCATAACTACAGAGAATTAGAGGTTATTAATTAATCGGATTAGCCTGAATCATGCATGTTAGTTCGATGAAATCGTTAACACTCATTTGCTCAGGACGACGTGTCAGAAAATCATGGTCAGCAATAGCCTCCCTATTGAAAGGAATTGCTTTGAGTGAGTTACGGATGGCTTTACGGCGCTGGTTAAAAATCGCTTTTACCACTTTCACAAACAATGCCTCATCACAAGGCAGGGCACCCACATCGTTACGGGTTAAACGAATAACACCCGACTGTACCTTAGGTGGCGGATTAAACACATGCGCCCCCACTGTAAACAGGTAATCTATTTTATAAAACGCCTGAAGCAATACACTCAATACACCATACACTTTGGTACCGGGTCCGGCTGCCAGGCGTTCTGCTACTTCCTTTTGCAGCATGCCCACCACTTCGGGTATCTGGTTGCGGTACTCAAACACCTTGAAGAAGATTGGCCCCGATATGTTATAGGGAAAATTACCAATCAGTGCAAAAGGTTCGCTAAATATTTCGGTTAAATCAAGCTTCAGAAAATCTTTGTAATAGATACGCCCCTTTAGTTCGGGATAATGGGCTGTGAGGTAATCAACCGACTCGCTGTCCAGCTCAATCAGGTTTAAATCAATATCCGGCCTTTGAACCAGGTATTGCGTCAACACCCCTGTTCCCGGGCCAATCTCCATTACCTTATTGTAATCTGACGATAGGCTGTTTACAATTCGTTGGGCTATATCTAAATCTGTAAGAAAATGTTGACCTAAATGTTTTTTTGCTCTTACCATATCCCAATCTCTTGTTTAAATAATGAATCAGCCCGCCGCTTGGGCCCTCTTTGGTCAAAGAAATACAAATTTGTATCTTCGACGCTCAATTGCGCGCAAAGGTAAAAAAACGAGCCTGAAAGCCGTTATGAAGATACCTAAAAATTTAAATTCGTTCAATCAGTGAAGAAATCCTTATCAAAGCTCATACAATTTATACTTTTTCCTGCCATTGGCTTATTTATTATTTACCAGCTATATAAAGATCAGAATGCAACCGAAGTAGCCGCCATCCTGCGCAACGATGTTGACTATAAGTGGATTATCTTATCGATTAGCCTGGGGATACTGAGCCATGTAAGCCGCGCCATGCGCTGGCAGATGCTGATTGAGCCCATTGAAAAGAAACCCGGTTTATTAAATACCTTTTGCGCCGTGATGATTGGTTACCTGGCCAACCTGATTTTTCCGCGCATGGGCGAAGTATCGCGGTGTGGTGTGCTTAGTAAATACGAACGCTTATCATTCACGCGCGTGGTTGGTACGGTGGTAGCCGAACGCCTGAGCGATTTATTTATGCTGCTCATTATTATGGTGGCTGTGCTAGCCCTCCAGTTCGATTTGCTCGGAGGTTTTCTGCTACGCACCCTCAAGCTGGAGTCAGTAGGTGAGATATTTCTCTCCCCTCTGTTTTATGGTATTGTGGCATTGATAGCCGTATCCATCCTGCTCATTAAAAAGTACTCGAAGCAATACCGTGCTTTGATGTTTCTGAAAAACCTGATGGCCAAATTCACCGAAGGACTAAGCTCCATCCGGAAAATAAAAAATAAGCCACTCTACCTGCTACATACATTTTTTATCTGGTTCATGTATTTTCTGATGATTTACGTGTGCTTCTTTAGCATGCCAGCCACCTCTTCTCTTAATATTAATGCGGGTATTACGATACTGTTAACAGGCAGTTTAGGAATGATTGCACCTGTTCAGGGTGGAATTGGCGCCTGGCATTTTATGGTCATTGCTACCCTTAAGCTGTATGGTGTTCCGGCCGAAAGTGGTGGTGTATTTGCACTGGTGGTGCATGCTGCACAAAACCTGATGATTATAGGTATGGGACTGCTGGCATTTGGTATGCTCCCAATTATTAATCGCAAAAAGCATGAAGCGACAGCTTTGGCCACAAACAGGTAAAGCGATAATCCTAATTCTTTCGCTGCTGGCCTATGGTTTCATTGGCCATAAGCTATGGCATTTTACTCATTGGAAAGCCCTTGTTAATTCTGTTCAGGTATCTGGTGATACATTGATTCTTTTTGTGCTCTTGATGGTTCTTTGGTTCCTCAATTTACTGTGTGAAACAAAGAAGTGGCAGGCGCTGATGGCGCCATTTAAGTCGCTGTCTCTAAAAGAATCATGGCAACAGGTTATGGCGGGCACCACAACGGCTGTTGGTTCACCTTCGCGCATTGCCGAGATGGGGGGTAGAATGGCATTACTGCCAGCCGAGCAAAGAACCCATGCAGCGATAATGACTACCGTGGGCGGCTTGATGCAAAGCACAGTTATTTTGCTCAGCGGCGCTATTACCTTCCTTTTTAAAAGTGAGGTAACAGACCGCTTTAACCTTCCACTTCATCACATCCTGGTAGCCATTGTATGCATAGCCCTATTTACAATCTTGCTTATGCTTGCTGGCATCTACCACAAAAAGTTGCGTTTCTACCTGCGCATCATCCGAAACATCCCAATTAATACAGTGCTCAAAGCCCTGTTCTGGACATTGATGCGATACCTCATATACATTATTCAACTGTATAGTTGGTTGTGGCTGTTTGGCCTTCAGTATAGCACTGGCGATTTTGTGGCTCTGGCAACAATCTATTTTCTATCAATTACCATTATTCCCTCACATATACTCATAGATATGGGTATCCGGGGCAGTGTGGCCATCTTTTTATTTTCATCGGCAGATGTTTATACCCCCTTGGTTTTAGCAGCCATATTTTCATTATGGATAAGCAATGTGGTGATACCTACGCTATTTGGCTCCTATATACTCATCAGGCAAAAGTTAATAAAACAGGCAGTTATGCAAAAAGAGGCCTGAGACATTTACGTTTTTTTTAGATTTCTGCTTATCTTAGGTGCTTGATAGTATTTGTTAACCAGAACAAACCTTGAAATGGAAAACTACATTCTTTCATTGATCAAAGAAAACAACCGCGTTATTATACCCAATTTCGGGGCATTTATTGTTGCCAAGGAAAATGGCTTTTCGGTGCTGTTTAATAATTTCTTAAGCTTTAACGACGGACTATTAGTCGATCACCTTGTTGAAATGGAGAACATTACCAAGGAAGAAGCCGAAGAAAAGATTGATGCATATGTAGAAAAGGTGAAAAGTTCGCTGGATGAGAACGGCAAATATGAAATTGCAGGGCTGGGAACTTTTACAAAAGATGCCACAGGTATCCTTCGCTTTGAACAGGTTGAAACACTAACCTCCGAAGAGGATGTAAAAACAGAGCCACTTTCTCCTGTAGCTGAAAGTGACGAATTGCTGGATATTGACAATGCCACAGAGGCGGAGAAAGAGGAAGAAATAACTGAGGCTTCAACCGAACTACCTGATACCTCGCTTAATGATACTACACCAATTGCTGAAGTTGAAGAAGAACAGCCAAGCAGCTATGGGAGCAAAATAGAACCCGAAACAGGCTTTGATAAAGACACTGCAGAAGAAGAAAAGAAAGACCCTGTAGTAGTTGCCAATAAATACATCGAAGAAGATAACAGCAAACGCAACCGCTCCATCGCCATCTTTCTGGCTGCTTTTATTCTGCTGCCGCTTATAGGTTTCTCTATTTATTTTTTCTTCTTAAAAGATAATTCACCGGCCAAGACTCAGAAAAAGATTAAAACTGAGATTGCTAAAGTAGAACCCAAACCGATACCTGCCAGTGATGCAGCCGGTACGATAGATGCAGGACCGGTAGATACGGCTGCCAATGAAACCAAAGCAGAACCGGTAGAAGAGGTGCAGCCTGTGGCAAAACCTGAGGTAAGTAAACCACATCAGTTAATTGTTGGCAGTTTCAGTACCGAAGCCAATGCCAATAAGATGATTGAGAAACTCAAATCAAAAGGCCATGATCAATGCTTCTGGTTTATGCATAACAACCGCTACCTGGTAAGTTTGGAATCATTTGCCAAAGTTTATGAAGCACAGGCACGACAGGAAGAAATTCTGCAAAGTGACCGAATGGAAAGCTGGATAATCACAAAACGCCAATAAAACTACAGAGCCGGATCAACCATCCGGCTTTTATTTGCCTATGACAGTCGTTTTCCTAATACTTCTGCTGCCTTTGATGGCCTATTCGGTGCAAATAGTTAGCTGGTACCTGCAATGGCTTAAAACCAATGATTTTAGTACTAACAGTGTTTCAGATACAGGCCTGTCGCTCATAATTCCTTTTAAAGATGAGGCCGTTAATCTGCCCGCACTCATTGCATCACTCAAGCAGCAATCACATGAAAATTGGGAGCTTATTCTGGTTAACGACCACTCAAAGGATAACAGCACCAGTCTATTAACAGACCTGCTGGCAGATTTTAAGGTGGAATACAGACTAATCGATAGTACTCAAGAGGGGAAAAAGGCAGCTCTATTGGAAGGCGTCAGAGCAGCTCAATATACTATAATAGTAACCACCGATGCTGATTGCACTTTTCACAAGGAGTGGTTGACTACATTGGCATCCTACCATGCAACACAAAAGCCCGACCTGCTGATTGGGCCAGTGAGTATCAAAAAAAACAGAGGATTCCTCCAACGTTTTCAGCAGGTTGACTTTACTGCGCTTCAACTTAGCGGAGCAGGGGCAGCACTTCAACAACAAGCCATTATGTGTAATGGTGCCAACCTGTTATGCTCAAAAGAAAATTATCTACAAGCACACCTGATACCACAAGTTGCTTCAGGTGACGATATGTTTCTGCTGGAATGGATGAAAAGCCACAAAAAAGCTATACACTATATAAAATCGCCACAAGCTATGGTGGAGACTGCTCCTCTGAAAGGCTTGCATGCCTTTCTGCAGCAGCGTGCCCGATGGGCCGCCAAAGCACCGCATTATAAAGATAAGCACATCATCCTGTCAGGCTTTTTGGTTGCCCTGGTCAACCTTATGCTATTTGTTAGTCTGGTGGGTAGCTTCTTTTATCCCGATTTTTTAAAATTGCTCTCACTATTCCTTTCATTCAAATGCCTGGTGGACTACCTTCTACTTAAAGCTGGTGGTAATATGTATAAGCTGAGGATAACCCTGTTTGAGGTCATATTCTGGCAGATGTTTTATCCATTCTATGTTATCACTGTGCTGCTCTACTCTATTATAGTGCCAATTAAATGGAAGTCGCGCACCTTATAAGATTCCACAGCATCAGCAGGCAAATGCAGTATACAAAAAAAGCAGCCTTTGAGAGCTGCTTTATATTGTACTAACATGCGTTATTAGCTGGCTTTTAAGCGGGCCATATTAGCATGTTCCAGCTTCTTTTTGGCAAAATCAAGCGAGATAACTAACTCATTTAATTCCTCAGATGGTGAGTTAAACATGGCGTCCATCATAATGGTTTCACAGATGGAACGCAAACCACGTGCGCCTAACTTAAATTCAACAGCCGTGTCAACAACGTATTCCAATACATCATCGTCAAACTTCAGCTTGATACCATCAATTCCAAACAGCTTCTCGTACTGCTTGATAATGGAGTTTTTAGGCTCAGTTAAGATGCGTCTTAAAATCTCACGATTAAGCGGCTGCAGATATGTCAATACCGGCAAACGGCCAATGATCTCCGGAATTAAACCAAATGATTTCAGATCCTGAGGTGCTATGTATTGCAACAAGTTTTCTGCGTCAATCTTTTCGTTGGACTTACTGGCCATGTAGCCAACAACCTTGGTATTAAGACGCTGTGCAATCTTGCGCTCAATGCCATCGAAAGCACCTCCACAAACAAACAGGATGTTTTTTGTATCCACCGGAATCATCTTCTGCTCCGGATGCTTACGACCTCCCTGTGGTGGTACATTCACTATTGAGCCCTCGAGCAACTTCAAAAGTCCCTGCTGAACACCCTCTCCTGATACATCGCGTGTAATAGACGGGTTATCGCTCTTACGGGCAATCTTATCGATCTCATCAATAAATACAATGCCTTTTTCAGCAGCTTCCACATTGTAATCAGCCGCCTGCAACAAGCGTGTCAGGATACTCTCAATATCTTCACCAACATATCCCGCTTCGGTAAGTACAGTAGCATCAACAATGGTAAATGGCACGTGCAGCATTTTTGCAATGGTACGCGCCAATAAGGTTTTACCGGTTCCGGTTTCACCTACCAATATGATGTTTGATTTCTCAATCTCCACCTCATCCGAGCTGCTTTTCTGCATCAAACGCTTGTAGTGGTTGTAAACAGCAACAGATAAGTACTTTTTTGCAGCTTCCTGTCCAATCACATACTGATCAAGAAAAGTCTTGATCTCCAAAGGTTTTAAAAGCGTTATCTCATCTACATCAAAGGAGTTTTTCTTCTTCACCTCTTCATCCAGAATAGAATGCGCCTGCTCAATACAGCTATCGCAGATATGCCCTGAAACTCCAGCTATCAGCAGATTCGTATCTTTCCGCTCTCTACCGCAAAATGAACATTTATCCATATTTATCTACCAGTAATATAAACACGAATGCAGAGTCAACTTATTCAGCTGATTCTGCATCGCTTTTATGATTTAATTTTCTTATTTCTTTGAGTTACGAACCAGGACTTCATCTATCATCCCGTATTCCTTAGCCTCTTCGGCCGTCATCCAGTAATCGCGATCAGAATCTTTCTCCACCTTTTTGAAAGTATTACCCGAGTGATCAGCAATAATGGTATATAATTCCTTCTTTAATTTACCAATCTCACGAGCAGTAATTTCAATATCTGAAGCTTGCCCCTGTGCACCACCCATAGGCTGGTGAATCATAATACGCGAGTGCTTTAATGCTGTACGTTTACCTTTTGTACCAGCAGTTAATAAAACAGCACCCATCGAAGCCGCCATACCAGTACATATCGTAGCAATATCCGACGAAATATACTGCATGGTATCATAGATACCTAAACCAGCATATACCGATCCGCCTGGCGTATTAAAATAAATTGATATATCCTTTGACGGATCAGCCGACTCCAGATAAAGCAATTGGGCCTGTATCACATTCGCCACATAATCATCAATAGGCAAGCCTAAGAAGATGATACGATCCATCATCAGACGAGAGAAAACGTCCATGCTGGCCACGTTTAACTGACGCTCTTCAATAATGGTTGGTGAAATGTAACTATTGGTTACTGATGTATATTGATCCAAAGCAAGACTGTTGATACCCAGATGCTTTGTTGCATACTTTTTAAAATCTTTTGGGTCAATCATTTTCAAAAGTTTTAGTTTGAAAGTGCTAATTTAACAATTTAACCTGAACTATTTCATATCTGCTGTAGATATGCAAAAAGATAACACTTATTAAGGCTGGTTAGTTTTGAAATAGTTTAAACGCACACCAGCTCTTTTAGGCCCATAAAAAAGTAGCCCCGGATATCCGGAGCTACAATATCTTATAAACAGGCTTATAACTACCTGCTATTACTTTTCAAATAATTTGTTAAAGTCGTCGCGTGAAATTTCTTTCTCTTCAACTTTAACAGCTTCCTTAATGAAAGCAATCACTTTTTCCTGCATAGCTCCTTCAGCCATCTGACGACGCTGCTCATCCTGCTTTAGCATCTCCTGCGCATAGTTTTCAAGGTGCTCTTCAGGTACACTTGTTAAACCATACTGCATAAACTGCATTTTAGCTGCTTTCTTGGCGTATTCAATCACATCAGCCTCTTCAACTTTAATCTCGTTGTTTTTGATGATGTTGTTGCGAATCAACTGCCATTTCAGGTCTTCAAGGAAACGTGGCATTTCAGCTTCCAGTGTCGCCTCATCCAACTTCTCGTTTTCACGGTTAGTAGCCAATAACCAACGCTTAAGGAAAGCCTCTGGGAACTCAACATCTACTTTACCCATCAGTTTCTCTTTGGCATCAACAGAGAAACGGTATTCAGTTTCCATTTCAAGGTTCTTTGAGATATCTT
The DNA here is from genome assembly GCF_018271975.1 of Carboxylicivirga mesophila. GTDB lineage: Bacteria > Bacteroidota > Bacteroidia > Bacteroidales > Marinilabiliaceae > Carboxylicivirga > Carboxylicivirga mesophila. The sequence goes on along the minus strand of NZ_JAGUCN010000039.1, from coordinate 19,748 downwards.
CCTTGATACGGGCTTCAAATTCCTCTTCTGAATTTACAACGCCTTCGCCGAAAGCTTTATCAAACAGCTCCTGGTTAACTTCTGCATTAACAAATTCTGTAACTTCAGTAATGGTGTATTGGAAATCACCTGTCAACGCTTCTGCCTCTTCTTTGGTGATTTTCAACATGTGCGATATTTCGCTATCGTTAGGGAATGCTTTCTTAGGTTCAAATACAATTACATCACCTGCCTTAGCACCCATTAACTTCTTCTTCTCATCTTCATCCTTGATGATGGCCATTGACAATACCACATCTTCAGGTGCGATACCGTCCTCTTTTACTTCGCCATTTTCCAGCTGAGCAAAATTACCTTTTACTAAAGCTTTCTCAGTAACTGAGTCAATAACTTCTGATTTTCCAAAACGACCAGTGATAGAGTCTTTTTGCTGATTAAACATCTCATCAGAGATAGCTACTTTGTAAATTGGTAATTTAATACGCTTGCTAAGGTTAACATCCACCTCAGGGGCCAATGCCACATCAAAAGCAAAATCAAACTTCTCGGCAGTATCAAAATCAATTACTTCCTGCGATTCTGATGGAAGTGGTTCGCCTAACAGGTCAAGCTTTTCCTCAACAATGAAGTTGTGAATTTTTTCAGAAACCAGCTTGTTCACTTCATCAGCAATAACAGCTTTTCCGTACATTTTCTTAACAACACCCATTGGCACTTTACCAGCACGGAAACCCGGCATGTTAACACGCTTACGGTAGTCTTTAAGAACATCATCCACTCGGCCTGCGTAGTCCTCTTTCTCAACAGTTAATTTGATAACCGCGTTTAATGCATCAATGTTTTCCTTTGAAATATTCATTTCCTAAAGATTTAAAGTGAACCGTTCCTCTATTGTTTACTCGAAACCAATTGAGGGATGGAATCTATTTTAATTTCACAATTTGTACAAACTTAAAAAACCGCCTCACCACCGAATTAAATCGTAAGTGAGGCGGTTTGTGTGCGGATGAAGGGACTCGAACCCCCACGCCCGAAGGCACTAGATCCTAAGTCTAGCGCGGCTACCAATTACGCCACATCCGCATTTCTTAGTTTCGCGGTGCAAAGATAATTGCTTTTTCTTTGCCTCCAAATTTTTTTTCAAATTATTTTTCGGGCTGAAATTCCCGGCGACGCAGCTCAAAATCATCGCCCAAGTACAGGCGCTTCACATCTTCATCCAAAGCCAATTCTTCTGCCGTCCCGGCTTTCAGGATCTTACCTTCGAAAAGTAGATAGGCACGGTCACAAATCGCCAGTGTTTCGTGCACGTTATGGTCGGTTATCAGTATCCCAATATTTTTAAACTTCAGCTTGGCAACAATCTCCTGAATATCGCGCACCGCAATAGGGTCAACGCCAGCAAAAGGCTCATCGAGCAGAATAAACTTGGGATTGATGGCCAAAGCACGCGCTATCTCTGTACGACGACGCTCGCCACCCGAAAGCTGTATCCCCAAGCTCTTGCGGATATGTGTCAGACTAAATTCTTCCAACAATTCTTCCAGGCGCTCCTTTTGATAGTCCTTTGGAAAGTCAGTCATCTGCAACACTGCCTTAATATTATCTTCCACACTCAACTGCCGGAATACACTGGCCTCCTGCGCGAGATAACCAATTCCTTTTTGGGCACGCTTATATACCGGAGCATCTGTAATCTCCTCATCGTTCAGAAAAATTTTACCGCTATTGGGCGTAATAAGGCCTACCATCATATAAAATGAGGTGGTCTTACCGGCACCATTAGGCCCAAGCAGCCCCACAATCTCTCCCTGTTGAACATTCACAGACACGCCTTTTACAACAGTTCGGCTTTTATACTTCTTAATTAAAGTATCGGTATGCAGTTTTAAAGGTTGTTGTTCCATAGCTTAAGCATTTACAAGTGTATCGACCCGCCTTTTCTTCTCCAGTCTTTTTGCAATAATAATTCCCGACTCATACAATATAATTAGTGGGAAACACACCAGCAACTGACTAATAACATCAGGTGGTGTAATAACAGCAGCCAATAACAGGGCCACAACAATTGAGTGCTTTCGGTACTTTATTAAAAAACCGGAAGTAACCAAACCGACTTTTGCCAGGAAATAAATAAAAATAGGCAACTCAAAGATAATGCCGCCTGCCAGTACAATTGAAGTAATGGTACTTATATAAGAACCCAGATTGACAATATTCTCAACCTTATCACTTACCTGATAAGTTCCTAAAAAATGAACCGATAAAGGACATATTATATAGTAAGCAAATAAAATACCGATGGTAAATAAGGTAGATGCAAAAAAGATAGCTCCGCGCGAGTTACTAATCTCATTCTGATACAACGCAGGCTTAACAAATCGCCAGAATTCCCAGAAAATATACGGAAATGCCACAACTATACCTGCTACAAACGACACCCAGATATGCGTCGTAAACTGCCCAGACATATTTATATTCTGAAAACTTAGCGGAATTTGATTGATACACAACAAAGGCATGTCAAGCAATGAAGCCAGACGACAAAGCAGGGCATTAGTAAAAAACTCAGGATTAGCCGGTGCGAGAATAACCGTGTCAAAAACAAAGCCTTTAAACACAAAAGCCAGAATGGCAAAAATCAAAACACTGGCAAAGGCCCTGACAATATGCCACCGCAACACCTCCAGGTGCTCCAAAAATGACATCTCTCTATTGGTTTCTTCCGACATGCAACTAATTATTAAAAATACTTACCGTGGGCAAAAGTAGATGTTCAATCCCAAGTAAAGTGTTAAAAATCTTTAAAGCAACACTCCCAACCCTGCCTTAACCCGCTTCATGCGAAGATAACATACCTATTCTTAAACACAAACTTTTTGGTTATACCAAAGATATTATCTAACTTCATTCAACATTGCAACCAAAATTACGGATAAGCTCACAACGCATCATCCGGCCTTAAAAGGGAACAAAGTATATACTACTTCTGTAATGAGGAATATCAAAAGGTTATCTTATTTTTGTTGCAAGCTTATAATCGAGGATAACAACTACTGCTTAAATATAAAAACTAGGCAGTAATGAAATAGGGAATTTGTTATGGCAAAGCAGGTAGATCTAAATGCTTCATTAAAAAAGCATTTTGGGTTTGATACCTTCAAGGGGAATCAAGAGGAGGTCATCAACAATGTTTTAAAAGGGAATGACACGTTCGTTTTAATGCCAACAGGAGGTGGTAAATCGCTATGCTATCAACTCCCGGCTCTTATGCTGGAAGGTACTGCTATCGTAATTTCACCACTTATTGCGTTGATGAAAAACCAGGTGGATGCAATGCGCAATTTCAGTGAGGATGATGGTATTGCACACTTTCTAAACTCGTCACTGACCAAAACAGCAATCAATAAGGTAAAGGAAGATATTCTGGACGGCAAGACCAAGCTGCTTTACGTTGCACCCGAGTCACTTACTAAAGAAGAAAATATTGAATTTCTGAAACAGGTTAAAATCTCTTTCTACGCCGTAGACGAAGCTCACTGTATATCAGAGTGGGGCCACGATTTCAGGCCTGAGTACCGACGCATACGGCCAATAATCAGTGAAATAGGTGATTCACCTGTGATTGCTCTGACTGCAACTGCCACACCAAAAGTGCAGCACGACATTCAGAAAAATCTTGGCATGCTCAATGCCATGGTATTCAAATCATCATTTAACAGGCCAAACCTTTATTACGAGGTACGCCCCAAAATGCATACTTCCAAGGAAATAATTAAGATACTTAAAAACTATACGGGCAAATCATCCATCATTTATTGCCTCAGCCGCAAGAAGGTGGAAGAACTTGCTGAGACACTGGTGGTAAATGGCATTAAAGCCCTGCCTTACCATGCAGGTATGGATGCTTCTACCCGTGCAAAAAATCAGGATCAGTTTCTGATGGAAGAAACAGATGTGATTGTAGCCACTATTGCATTTGGAATGGGCATTGATAAACCTGATGTGCGGTTGGTGATTCACTACGATATACCCAAAAGTCTGGAAGGCTACTATCAAGAAACAGGTCGTGCCGGACGCGATGGTGGCGAAGGTCGATGCATTGCTTTTTACAGCTACAAAGACATACAGAAGCTGGAGAAATTTATGCAAGGCAAACCATTGGCCGAACAAGAGATTGGCAAACAGCTACTATTAGAAACAGTTGCCTATGCCGAATCATCCATCTGCCGCAGGAAAACACTCCTGCACTATTTTGGTGAGAAATATGAAGTGAAAGATTGCGAAACCTGTGATAACTGTGTCAATCCAAAAGAAGAATTTGAAGCCAAAGAAAGCATTGTTAAACTGCTAAATATGGTTCAACTCCTCAAAGAACGCTTCAAATCAGATCATATTATTAACGTATTAACCGGCAATGCCAACACCGCCATTAAATCATACAAACACCACGAACTGGATGTTTTTGGATCTGGTGATGAATATGATGATAAGCACTGGAATGCTGTCATACGACAATCATTGGTCAAAGGACTGATTATAAAAGATATTGAATCATATGGCTTGCTACGCATCAGTAAAGCGGGCCATGAATTCCTGAAGCACCCTCATTCGGTGATGATGACCAAGGATCACGACTTTGACGTTGTGGAAGAAGAAACCAACACAGGCGGCACAGCAGCTGTTGATACGAATCTGTTTAATATGCTGAAAGATCTTCGAAAAGACCTCTCGAAGAAACTCAGCTTGCCGCCATTTGTTATTTTCCAGGATCCTTCTCTGGAAGCCATGTCAACCTATTACCCCATTACCATTGAGGAATTACAAAATATTCCGGGCGTTGGAACTGGCAAGGCATCTCGCTTTGGGAAAGAATTTGTGAAACTGATTGCCAAGCATGTTGAAGAAAACGAACTGGAGCGCCCAATGGACTTGGTCGTGAAATCCGTTGCTAACAAATCGAAAAACAAAATTGCCATTATACAAGGCATTGACAGACAAATGCCTCTAGACGACATTGCTGCCTCCAAAGGCATGGAAATGGAAGAACTGATTAAAGAATTGGAATCAATCGTATATTCCGGCACACGTGTCAACATTGACTATTACATCGATCAGGTGATGGATGAGGATCACAGAGATGATATATTCTACTATTTCAAGGAAGATGCCGAAACAGATGATATACAAGCCGCTTTAGAAGAACTCGGCGAGGATCAATATTCCGAAGAAGACGTTCGAATCGTACGTATTAAGTTTATTTCAGAAGTTGGCAATTAACATTAAAGGAACCTCTATTTAACGAGGTTCCTCCCCTATAATTACTATCCGATTTTCAAATTATCACTATTTGCTTCTTATATTTTTAAATCGTAAGCCATAAAGGCCATTTTAGCGATACATTTCAACACCACCTCTTCGAACGGCCACCTACCAGTCAATCTCGACTCACTTTTACCCACACATCAACCCAAACACTAATAATTTGTTTACGCGTACTTTAGCACCCGACAACCAAGTACCATTTCACTTACCACAGTTGTCTAATTCCAAAATTAGCATAAAAATTCAATCAATATATTATGTTGCATGTTTATTATTTATTGAAATAATTTAGAATAATTAACATTCTAAAACTGCTAATTTGTTATTAAATCGTAATGTATTTTTTTAAATTTGCTGCACATTCATAACTTAAAACGCGTACCAAAATGAAAGATGATATGCTAAAAAAGCAGAAACCTAGTAAAAAGGATCGCAAGGACATGATTCAGTACATCAACCTGCAACTGGCTTCAATAGGTCAGCCTTTATACTATGATGCATGTGACGCCGACACCAAATACTCTAATTCTAAGTTTCTTTCTTTAACCGAAGGGCTTATTAATAGTTTCAAAGAGAAATCACGTTTGTTATCAGATCATCTGTCGCCAGCTGATACGCGTATTCAGAACTTTTTGAACAGCTATTTAAGCGATGTTGACTTTGACAACTCAGAGTATCGCTTACCAAATAAAACATTCGTTCTCAACCAAAAAGGTTTAGCACGTGAGGTGAGCTTGCCTCCTGATGCTAATGAATTTAAGAGTGACCTGGTAAGTTCTTACCGCCTTAAGCAGGGTATATTAAATAATCCTGATAAAGATAAACGTACTACCAAAGGAACTTTCCACATTGTTGAAGGTGGTTTGCCGGTTCCTTTAGATAAAAAAGAAGTACCAAAAATTGCTTTTGCACACATGCTGAAAGCAGCCGTGAATCCATCGGATGATATGAACATACTGCCTTTCACTTCGACACAGAAGGAGAAGGCTAAAACAATGGTTTCATTACTTCTTCGCCCTGTGGTTTGTCCTGAAGTACCAGGAGTAATTGCAGAAAAAAGCATGGAAGTACGCTTCTTTGCCCCAGGTACATTAGTGAGTAACCTTGACTTTGTTGAAAACATTTTTGGCAATGCAGGCGACCACAACCTGGCAGAAAATGATGCAGCTCTTGATATTGATCATTGGACCGGTACAACAGGCTGTATTATCCTTGCGCCACAATTAACAAAGCTAAAGAAGAAAGACATTGGTCTTCCTCATTACGACGATGCAACTGAACGTCAGCGCAACGATGGCATGTGCTGGAAAGATGAAAACGAACTATACAACGACGGTGGTGCGTTCAAAATCACCTGTCGTGACGACAGAGGCGTAGTTGTTACTTTAATTGCTGATAACTATTACGGATACTCTAAAAAAGAAATTAAAACGCAAATCAGCTACTCAGCCAACATGATTGGCTTGGTGGAAGAAGAGCACGCTGGTGGGGCAATTGCATACCCACGTGGTATTATGAGCGACAGCGTATTTGGCGAAATTTTCTCGGCTAAGCTGAAGAACTCATATGCTTTTGATGAAGCCATGGCTTTACTTGGTGACCGTGTAACGGTATATCCTGAGGGGTATGCTGTGGATAAGAAGTTCCCAGAAATGGTATATATCCAGGAGCATGCGGATATTGATATCGACAACAGCAAAGTACGCTGGACCAAGGATGGCAAAGAGCAATCATTACATTTATCTCCTGAGAAGATATACATTCACCCTTCAGGGCATAAGTTTCAGTTAGCTAAACACCCGACACAGCCAATGTGGCGCATCGTTAATACACAGCCTGAAGGTGTATTCTGTCACAAGCCCTGTACTGTATCAGGTGGTGGTAAATCAGAGATTTCTAAATCAATGCAGAATGCTATCCAATATGGTACGTTTAACATCGTTGACTTGGAGAAAGATTTTACTGCAGCAGATGAAATTATCAATTACGATTTCTCTAACCGCTGGAAGCAGGTACGTCCGGATGCTGATCCATCACGTCCGTTCCTGAGCCCAAAACGTACACTTGGTTCAGCCGTTAAGCTTCTGACACCATCTGACTCATACAGCGATGAATACAATGCATTCTTAAACAGTATTCCTTCACACATCCGCTCTTTGGTATTATTTATCAAGCGCCTGTATCGCAACGAAAGTGAAAAAGGAAACTGGAAAGACTACATGTCTGTTGAATTTATCAATGGACGCGAAGGAACTACTCTTCAATACAAAAACAATAAGGTAACAGCAAGTTATGTTCGTATTGGATTTAATGAAGATGGCAACTGGCTGCTGCATAAACTGCGCTCTGACTTTGTGCCTAGCCAAAAGATTCAGATGGAAGATGATATCTCAGCATCTATTGTGTTGCCAGCCAGCCAGCTAAGCAACTTAAATGCTGAATATAAAAACAAGAGCTACAAAGTTGTTACCAACTGCGAAAGCCACTTGTTCCAGCGTCCTGATGAGGCCATTATTCGTGGATACGACAAAGGTGCTGAGCGTGATATCGTAACTGATGGTACATTCCTAACCAATTACGAGCCTTTAACTAAAAAGGATGCAATTGCCTTGTATGAAGATGCTATTAATTTTGACAAATATACGCAGCCGGTTAAAGACCTGTTGATGAAAGTAATCAACAGCGACAAAGACGGTTATTTCGTAGTGCCTTCTCACACTCGTATCGTTGACGGAGAACCTACTAATAACCCACGTTACCTGGAACGCAACATCTTTAAAGACGATATCATTGATAACTACCTTGGCGAAATAGGTGTGCGTTTACACCGCAAAATCAAGTCAGAGGAACCTGTGATTGATGTTGTGAATGCCGTATTACCAGGACGCCGTAATAACCCTGCAGATAAGGCGAATGGCATTCGTCCATTGGCGGTATACAACCCAATTCACTACCAGGAGTTACCTGAATTATTTATGGACTTTATCTGTAGCTTAACAGGTAAATCGCCATCAACAACAGGTGCAGGTACTGAAGGTGCACTGACTAAAGGCCCTTTCAACATGTTGGTGCCAACTACCGACTTGAACAATGCTTTACTGTCGTACATCTTAACTGAATACCAAGGCTTCAGTTCAGCTGCCGGATATGTGGGACAAAACCGTTTCGACCACGATATCTCTATCCTGATTCCTGAAATCTGGGCTCGTTTGGTTCCTGAAGATCGTGATCCGAAGTTATTGATTGAGAACGGTTCTCTTGAAAAACTGGAAGACTTCGAGCATAACGGACAAAAAGTACTGGCCAGCCGCTTAGGATATCGTATTACCGAAAACTTTGCCTTCCGCTGTATGAACCGTCTGTTTGATGAGCCATTAGCCGTGTTTAACGAGCAAATGCTGAAACCTGAATTACAGGGTATGGATGACTATGTTGACGGTATCAACAACATTGTGGAAGCTCAGCAAAAAGTGGCTCTTCGCTACTTCGAAGAAGGTAGTGTTGAAGGGGCAGTTCCTCCATTGAAAATCTTGTTGCACATTATGGCCTACGGTCAGTATGAAGGCAAGGAAATAAGCGATCCTGAATTACGTAAATACTTCGACCGCGACTATGTTATCAACAGCGATTGGTACAAAGAGCGTTTAAAACTGAAGCAAGAAAAGGATGTGAAGTTCCATACTGAGCAAATCGCTTATCTGGAGAAGTTTGCTGCTAAACCAGAAAATGCAGAAATAAAAGTTGACTTAGACATCGACAGCCGTATAGCAAAAGCTAAAGAGTTGTTAGCAAAAGCATCCTCAGCCGATTACCTGAAAGAGCTGGAAGGTACTATTGGTGCAGATGTGATATACAGAGGCTAAACATGTAAGGTTATTCATTACAATACACAAACAAACTGAGGCTGCCCAATGGGTAGCCTCTTTTTTTTGCATAAATAACATATCAATATCTTAACTTTTACTTTACATGAGCGGGGTTTTGGCGAGGTAATTTTACACACACAAGGGAAAACTAAAACCAAACATCATGCAACGAGGAACCATGCGCTTTCGATTTGCGCTGCTAACCACCTTACTCATTATTACTTTCAGTGTTATAGGTCTATACACCCACTATTCACTGCGAAGTATTCAACGCAACAACCTCATTGAAAACCATATCTACGAACTGGAATCATTCATGCTGCAAATGCGTCGTAATGAAAAGGATTTCCTGGCCCGTGCTGTTAGCGATCCAAAGTTTTACATCACTCAAGAAAATAAATATGCCAGTTCATTTGAAATGAATATGCAGCAAGCACTACAACTCTGTAATGAATTGTCATCAAATGCCTTCATTGTGTCCAATCACATGCAGAAAAAAGTGGATTCCATTGCATTTCACTTAAGTAATTACAACGATATCTTCAATCAAATCATTAACACAACGCTTACCAAAGGTTTTAAAGACTATGGGTTAGTAGGTAAAATGCGGCAGGCCATTCATGAGGTCGAAAGCTCTCTGGATATGTATGATGATAAGGAGTTGATGGTGTTCATGCTCATGGGGCGCCGTCATGAAAAAGACTTCCTGCTGCGTAACGACTTAAAATACAAACAGAAGTTCGAAGCTAATATCAGTCAGTTCATCGAAACCATTGAGCATTCGAACTATGGTGCTGCCACCAGGCAGCAACTAACCACTCTCTTGAATAACTATCAAGCGACTTTTTTAAGTGTGGTCAATAAACAGATAGAGCTGGGGATAGATGAGAAAAGCGGTCTTTTGGGACAACTTAGGGAGGAAGTACATCAAGTGGAGCCCATCATTGACCAATCTAAAACCTTGCTGTTGGCAGCGCTCAACAGAAATACAATCAATAACCGCTGGTGGGTCATCGCCTTCATCACCATTGGAGCAGCATTGGTACTGGTATTCAGCATTATTATACTGCGCAGTGTGCGTAAAATGCTGGGTGCTGAGCCTTATGTGGTGGCTCGTATTGCCAGTCAGGTGGCCAGGGGCGATTTAGCAATCAATCAGGAAATAAAAGATAACGCCACGGGCGTATTGGGTACATTTGTGGTGATGGTTGAAACACTGGAGCAATTACTGAAAAATATTTCGGAAGTGGTATTGCAGCTCAATGAAACCAGTTCGGCATTAAACAGCACTTCCAGAACTATGGCCAGCGGTGCACAATTGCAAGCCTCATCCTTTGAAGAGATTGCCACCTCAATGGAAGAAATAAACGCCAATGCCCAACAAAACTCACTTAATTCAGAGAATACCTTTAAAGCGTCCAACGAGACGAGTACGGAACTGGAAAAAGTAAAAGGGAAGGCCGGTCAATCCTACGAAACGGTTAAGAGCATCAGCGCCCGTGTGAAAATAATTACCGAGATAGCCAACCAAACCAATATACTGGCATTAAACGCGGCTGTAGAGGCATCAAGGGCCGGTGAACAGGGCAAAGGTTTTGCTGTGGTAGCGCAGGAAGTAAAAAAACTGGCTGAACGCACACGTGAGGCGGCCAGTGAAATTGTTGCGATGGCACACGACAGTCTGGAAATCTCTACTCTCACCACCGAAAGCTTGTTTAAATTAATACCCAACGTGAAACAAAATGCCGGATGGATTGAAGAAATTGCCTTAGCCAGCAACGAGCAATCCAATGGTGTGCAGCAAATTACCAATACCTTGCAGCACATTAACCATATTACCCAGGAGAATGCATTGGCCTCAGAGCAAATGACGAATACGGTTAATCAAATCAATGAACAATCGATAAAATTAAAAGAGGTTATAAATAGGTTTAATATAGCTGACAATCATCCCCTATTAAACTAGTAGTGTTCCGCATCTGCAATATTTTTGTTCATCACTACTTTTATATAATTAAACATTTATATCTTCGCGTCGATTTTGGTATAACAGTTACATCATAGCTGTTAGAAAGGGAATCAGGTGTAAATCCTGAACAGTACCCGCTGCTGTAATCCCAAGTCACTTTGTGACACATGCTTTTATGCTACATCCACTGTTGAATGTATTTCAATGGGAAGGAGATAAAAGTTGGGAAAGTCAGAAGACCTGCCAGAAGTTGAATCATGTAGCTTTCGGGAGTTAAAGCCATACACGTAACGACAATCCATGGTACGTCCTACCTGTATACCAATTCCTTCATGCTACAAATATTATTAACCAGGCAATAAACGACTGGTATTTATTGTCGATACTATTTGTAAAATGAAACAAACTGAACAAGTGGCGTTGAGCAGAGCACTCAACACCCTGCTAATCATCCTATGCATTAACATTACCTGCCTGGCCAATCCTGCTAAACAGGCTGGTATCAAAGGTGTTGTTAAACACGAATCCCAACCTATCCCTTATGCAGTCATTGTTATTAACAACACCAGCATGGGCGCTGTAGCCAATGCATCTGGGGAATTTGAACTCAATGAATTACCGATTGGCCAGTTTACCATCAAAGCTCAATCGATGGGTTACAAACCAGCAGAACAGACCATAATCTTGAAAGCCGGAAAAACAGAAACCTTAGAGTTTGTGCTCGAAGAGGATGTGTTTGGCCTTGAGCAAGTGGTGGTAACCGCCAGTCGTAATGAGCAGTCGCGCAAAACAGCTTCTAACATCGTCAATCGTTTAAGTGCCGAGTCCATTAGTAAGGTACAGCCAATTGTGGTGAGCGACGCACTGAGTTATGTACCCGGACTACGTACCGAAACAAACTGCCAGAATTGCGGCATGGTGCAAGTGCGTATGAATGGCCTTGAAGGGCACTATTCCCAGATACTGATTAACAGCCGCCCCATTTTCAGTGGATTGGTAAGTGTATATGGCCTTGAACTTATTCCAACAGCTATGATTGACCGGGTAGAGGTGACGCGCGGTGGTGGATCAGCTTTATATGGTAGCAATGCCATTGCCGGAAGTATCAACATCATCACTCGTGAACCCATCAAGAATAGCTATGCGGCTGAACTGCAAACAGCGGCCATTGGTATTGGATTGAATGGCGCTGATGCTTCACCCGAAACAGCGGCCAAGTTTGATGTGTCTGTTGTATCCGACAATAAAAAAACAGGCATGGCTTTGTTTGGCAGCTTACGCGAACGGGAGCCCTTTGATGCCAATGGAGATGATTTTTCGGAGCTGATGCAACTAAAAAACCTATCGGTGGGCACACGCCTGTTTCATCGCCCCAGCTACCGTAGTAAAGTAGTAATTGATTTCTTCCGCATTAATGAAGAAAGACGCGGTGGGAATGCTTTTAACAGCTTGTTTCATGAAGCTGATCTGACTGAAGGGGTACAACATAAAATAAACAGCGGCGCCATTAATTACGACTATTTCCTTGGGCAAAACAGTCATCTAAGTGTTTTTGCATCGGCGCAGGATGTTGCCAGATCATCGTATTACGGGGCTGATCAATCACTGTCAGACTATGGTCAAACAGATGGCTTTACCTATTCGATTGGCTCACAAATAGCATCTGATTTTGGCAAAAACACCTTACTTGCCGGCGTCGAGGTACTGGGTGATGAACTGAAAGATCAGAAGTTAGGCTATCCGGACTATGAGCAACCCATATACGATGATACCAATACATTCATAGGCTTTGAGCATGCACCCAACACCACAGTGGCCAATCAGGATAAACTGATATATGGTGTTTTTGCGCAATATGAGCGTCAGATTTCGGCGGTTAAACTATCTGCCGGCCTGCGCTATGATTATTACAACATCACCGATAATGTGCATGGTACAGGCGATTGTTCGGGCAAGGTGATAAGCCCCCGCGTTAATCTGCTTTGGGACATACTACCCAACTTACAGGCACGCACGTCCTATTCGCAAGGATACCGGGCTCCTCAGATTTTTGATGAAGACTTACACATCAGTGCTTCAGCCACCCGTCAGGTGATTCATAAAAATGCCGATGACCTGCAGGAAGAAACAAGCCACAGCTATATGGCCTCGCTGGACTTCAACCAAAAATCAGGTGCTTTTAATATATCACTGCTGGCCGAAGGTTTTTATACCTACCTGGATAATGCCTTTGTGCCCATCCCCAGTGAGGTGGTGGACGGCACTGTTACCTACCTGAGAACAAATGCAGAAGATGGTGCTTTTGTGCAAGGCGTCAACCTGGAAGGAAAACTATCGTATCTTAATAAAGTCAACCTGGATGCCGGGTTTACCATCCAACGCAGCAAATATAAAACACCCCAGGAACTTGGTACAACGGACTTCCTGCGGACACCCGATAACTATGGCTTTTTCACCCTCAGCTGGACATGCACTCCACAACTTAGTTTAATCACATCCGGGCAGTACACGGGCCACATGCCCATCAGCTATTACGATCAGTCAATTTCAGATGAAAACTATGAAGGCGAACTGCGACGCACACAGGCCTTCTTTGATGTTGGACTGAAAGCTGCGTATCAGGCGACTATTTATTATCTGCCTGTGGAATTTTTTGGCGGCGTAAAGAACCTATTTAATAGTTTCCAGGATGATTTTGAAACAGGTGTTGAGCGCGATCCAACTTATATCTACGGGCCATCGCTCCCACGAACCATATATGCCGGTATTCGCATTGCCGGCATAATTTAACCCAAAGGCTCTGAAAGGAGCCTTTTTTATTGTGTATCTTTGCAGCATGATGAAGTATTTGATTCTGCAGTATCCGGGTCACAACCGGGTGTATTATAATGTAGCGGCACAACTTGCTGTTGCCGAATTGAGCATTGCTGCCAAACGATTAAGTGTGAGGTGTCAGAAGATTGACTTTGAAGATGTGTGCGGCGTACGCTACATCACCATCACCCTGGATGACGAGCTTAGTTCCGAGGATATAGCCATTTTATCACGCCTGTCGTTTGTATTTGCCATCTTTAACCAGTTTGGTCTGCATGCCGATGATGGATTGGCGCCCATACCAATGGCCAAATACGAGTACATTGATAGCAAGATCAGTACCATTCAGAAATACGCCGGCAAAACCAATGAGCTATTTACCAAGATGATGGTAAACGTAGCTTTACTAGCCAGCGATTTTAATTACGATGATAAGATCAGTTTGCTCGATCCGGTTTCGGGGCGTGGTACCACGCTTAATGAAGCAACTGTATATGGCTTCAATGCTTTTGGTATAGAAATAGAGTCTAAATCGGTGCACGAGCACCAAATCTTCTTAAAAAAATACCTGCAAAGCGAACGCTATAAGTTTTTAGCCGATAAGCGCATGGTGTATGGTAAAAAGAAATCGGAGGCCATCTACATGCATGAGTTTCATTATGCCAACAGCAAAGAGGCCTTTAAAAATAAGGAGGAACAAAAACAGCTGGGTATTGTCAACGGCAATTCGCAGGATGCCGATAAATACTTTAAAAAGAACAGCTTTGAGCTCATTGTAGGCGACCTGCCTTACGGCATTGCTCACGGCAATACGGGTGCCAATAAGAGTACCACCGGCACGCGCAATCCATTGGAACTTATCCGAGCCTGTCTGCCTGCGTGGAAAGCGGTTCTTAAAAAAGGCGGCACCATTGTGCTGGCCTGGAACAGCTTTGTACTGGCTAAGAACCGCCTGACAGAGGTGTTTGAAGAGCATGGTTTAAAGGTGCTGACTGATGCTCCTTACAATGGCTTTGAGCACATGGTGGATAAATCGATTAAGCGTGATATAATTGTGGTGAAGAAAGGCTAACAGCCAATAGATTTTATACCACAAATTACTCAAATACGCACTAATTTTTGTTCTGCAGCAGCGTAACAATTTGTGTTAATTAGTGAAATTCGTGGTTTATATCTAATTTATAGTTAAAAACAATTGCCCTGTAACATAAGAGTGTTGCACACATTGCCGTTGTGGATTTAATCTGTAAAATGTTTGCAAATATTGCTGCAAGATGATAACTTCATCTTTAACACTTTATGTTAGTTAAAAATTTATCTTGACGTTCACCCTTTTCGAATAATATGAAATACGCCTTACTCGGATTCCTGTTAATAACAATGCCACTCATTGGTAAAGCCCAACAATTCGAACCTATTTACTTTGATGTAAACAACCAGCAAGCCTCAGCGGATAATTACGCTTATAAACGCATTATAGAAAAGAATAGTAGCACCAGCTATTTGCTAAAAGACTACTATCACAATGGTTCAATCAAACGAGAATGCACCTACCTTGTTAAAAAGAAGTACATCCCTCAATTAAATGATTTTATTCATCCAGAATCAACTAAAGGTTTAAAACTTGATGGTGTTTATAAAACCTACTACAGCAATGGCCAGCTAAAGAAGGAAGATTTTTATATTAAAGGAAAAGACACCTATAGAAGTATTAAGTATACAGAAGATGGGGAAGCAACCTATTTTATAGTAGACAATAATCCTGAATATCCGGGAGGCGAGGCGCAACTTATGGCCTTCATTGCCAGTGAGGTAAAATATCCTGAAAAAGCTAAAGCTCAAAAAATATCAGGCATGGTGTTTATTTCTTTTGTAGTCACAAAAGAAGGAAAAGTGACTGATACAACTGTAGCAAGGGGTGTACATCCGTTACTGGATAGCGAAGCGCTGAGAGTCATAAACCTACTGGACAACTGGAAACCAGGCTCACATAAAGGAAAACCGGTTAATGTAGCCTATACTGTTCCCATCAACTTTGTATTATGATGGACACTAAAAATCAACCCTGCGAGCCACATAAAACCCGTAACTATAATACTTTTTATACCTATTGTAAAGGGCTATTTCTTCCTCCTCGGCTTTGATAATGGCTTTGGCCGTTTCAGAATGATTGTGTCTGCTCAGGAAATCATCAAAACGGCTTTGAACGGGTGCGTAGTAGTGATCGGTCCAGCACGCAACAGGTAGAATAAAGTGCCCGATGGGCTGATAGCCATTTTCTTCCAGCGTTTTTATCTTGCCCGAAACGGTGTCAATCTCCGGATAGGCAGCCATCCAGAAGTCCTCTAATTCTTTAGGGCGTGAATGTGTGGTCCACGATATTTCAGAAACAGCCAGGTAACCACCGTGTTTTAGAAAGCGGCGCCATTGTTGAATCCCCTTCTCGAAACCCTTGTTGTAGATAGCTCCTTCTGACCAGATGATATCGAAGCTTTCATCCTCAAACGACAGCTCTTCCATGGACTGCGCCACGGTGTGAATACGCTGCGTGAGGCCGAGCTGTTGGGCTTGTACCCTTAACTTATCCAGAAACTCAGGAAAGAGATCCACTGCCGTGATGTTGGCCGTGGTATTTTGCGCCAGCACCATGGTTGATGCGCCTGAGCCACAACCAATATCGGCTATCTTCAATCCATCGTTATGTGCTGTCTCAATCAGTGAGAGGGCTCTGAGTGTTTCGGCCTCACTGCCGGGCCCTTGGCGTTCATTATCCTTGTGCAGGTCTACCAGTAGTTCAAGTTCTGTCATGGCTTATTAGTTAGTGCTTAGTCGTTCAAAACGTATTTGGTCACCCTCTGTGATGCGATGCTTATCGCAAAAACCGGCTATCACCTCCACTACGTATTTGGCGGGATGAACAGACGGCAGGCTTTTAGTTGAGAAGGGCTGCGTGTATTTGTGAATTGAAACAATATCGTATGCTTCATTCACATACAAAATATCCAGTGAGATATGGGTGTTCTTCATCCAGAAGGATTGCGGCTCTTCACGATTCATGATGAACAGCATGCCCTGCTGCTCGTCCATGGTGTAGCGGTGCATCAGCCCCATGGCCCGTTCATAGTCATCTTCGGCCAGCTCAATATCAATGCGCACAATGGGCTGGCTGCCATTGGCAGTTAAGAAAGTGAGTTCGCCCTCCTTTTCGAACTCAATGCCCTGCGTGGTATCCCGACTCACCTGCCGTTTGTCGATGCACGACCTGATGTTGAGCGCAATTACCGCCAATGCAATACCGAGGATAAGTAGCAAAAGCCAGCGATTGGTCTTCTTTGTTTTTTGCTTGTCTGCTTTCATACTTAAATAGCTCTTTGGGCTTGCCTTTAGCTCATTTTATTCAGTATTTGTTCGATTTCATTCAGCTTATTAAGCGGCAAAGCACTGAGCGATTTAGTAAGGTCAAACAGTTTTTCAGTGCGACGTAGCTGCTGTAAAGGGTGCGCATCACTTACTTCCGAATCCTTATCGGGCTGCCATTCCATCAGGTCGTTGGGAGTACAGCCGAAGGCAATACATAAGCGTTCAATTAAAACCGGATCTAGTCGTTTGACACGATTATGCTTCACCCTGGTGGCAAAATTGTCTGAAAAACCAACTTTCCTTAAAAAGGCGAAAGGACGGTCGATGCCCTTGGCTTTAAATATACGATCGAAATTATATGCTAACATCGGTTCAGGTTTTTGTTTGTGGTTAAGATAAACATTTCTATTTACAGGAGAATAGTGTCATAAGAGTTTTCCTTGTAAGCACATTTAAATCTTTCATTTTTGCAACTATTCGTTTTGTAGCCACTCAAAACACCTTGGTATTATTATTATAACGTTTGTATCGCAATAATATTCGTTTCCTCAGGAGTCTATACCACTTATTAGGCATCTTATAACGTTTACACCTCACATTATAATACCCTGTTGTAATATGTGTACGTTTATTAATCGATTTCAACTACTTCCTTTTTAATTGTTTATCACTAACAGAAGGTATTCAATCGGCATCAAGCGGGTATGAACATGTATAATACGGTTTATGTGTTGAAATAAACGATTATTAATTCTTCATAAGGTATTATTCCAATGGAGACGGTATGCCTTTGTATGATGGAGCAGCCTTATCACCCTCCAGCATCACCCTGGTTTTAGGCAGGCTCTGCGGATAGTTTGTCTGGATAAATTCAATCATTTTTTCGCGGATAAAAACTCTTAAGTCCCAAGCCGTGGGCGAGTTTTTTGCACTCACCAGAATACGGATTTCAAGGTTTGATTCTTTGGCATCGGTGACCTGCAGCACATTCACCTTTTTATCCCACAAGTCGGTGCTTTCCAGCAGTCGTGTTAGTTCTTTACGCAGCGCATCAAAGGAAATGGTGTAATCGGTATAGATAAACACGCTGCCAATGATATCGGCCGTGGTGCGCGTCCAGTTCTGAAATGGTTTTTCAAGGAAATAGGTGGAGGGCAATACCAATCGGCGCTTATCCCAGATGCGCACCACAATGTAAGTGAGGTTGATCTCCTCAATCCATCCCCATTCGTTTTCCACCAATACCGCATCATCGACCCTGAAAGGCTGAGTGATGGCAATTTGAATTCCGGCCAGCAGGGCACCTACAATCTTTTGTGCCGACAAACCGATGATGATACCCACCACTCCGGCCGATGCAAAAATACCTATCCCAATCTCCCGGATACTATCGATAGACATCAAAATCAACCCCAATCCTATCAGGAGAATGAGGAAGACGATAACCTTTTCGAGCAGGTTAATCTGCGTATGCAGCTTGCGCGATTTCAGGTTATCTTCCTGGGTAATATCATAACGCTTCAGCAGATAAAACTTCAGCCTACCCACCACTTCAATAAGCAGCCAGGTGGTGCCGGCAATCAGCAATCCTTTTCTTATAATATTAAACCAAGTGAAATTCTGTAGTGGTAAATCCCATAAGTTTAACGATGGATCGATGGCTATTAAGAACAGTAGCAAACAGATGCTGAAGATGAGTCGTAAGTGCTTTTTCATGCGATATTCAATTAGGTCCTCAGGTTAATATTAGTATTATCAGGCTTTCAAGAAAATAAATTGTCCCCTTTATGTCAAATACCATGTGCTTATACACATCTCTATTAACTAACCAAACACGAGCCATTATGTTGACAAAAAGTGCCTGTACCAGTACTTTTACTTATTGCAGATGACTCTACTAACACTTTAAAAACGCAGCTATGAAAATCAATAAAGCAAACATCCCAGTGGTAATGAATGATAATGGCACGATATTACGTTCGCAAAAGAACTTTGGTGAGCTGACCGCAACCTATAATGAAATACCAGCAGGAACCAATTTTGGACCGCTCTTGCAAGGATTGAAAAACAACCAATGCCATTGCACGCATTATGGTACTGTGCTAGATGGGGCTATCCGCATCAGCTATGATAATGGTACCGAGGAGCTCATTACCAGCGGCGATCTATTTTATATACCGGCCGGGCATACGGCGCGTGTTGAAAAGGATTTGAAGATTGTCATATTCAGCACCATTAAAGAACATAGCGAGGTGATTGATCATGTGGTAAAACAGATGGTGAATAGCTGAATGTCAGTTGTCGATCCCCCTTTCGGATCTACCCTTTATACGCTTTATTGTTAAGCGGAATGATTTTATATAAAGGATTGATAATGAACGAATAAAGTGCTCATATTATTTCATAAGCAATGT
>NZ_JAGUCN010000038.1 GCF_018271975.1 Carboxylicivirga mesophila | reverse complement strand
GCTTGGTACCAAATATTTTCTTCCTCCATTCAAAAAGCGGGTGCCCCAATATCGTTGCTGATGCGGAATCCCGTATATCAACTAATTGAGTTTTTTTCACATCCCATTCGAAACAGCGTTACGACAGTGCGCGGGCCTGCTGGAAAGTGGGGCCATTGTAGGCGTTAATTTTTAATGGCTTAGTAATTCAAAGAAGGGGCTTGCCTTTGTGTTTGTAAAGCACCTTACTTCTTTAGAATTTGTTGCCATTAAAAAGAGCGGGGAGGAATTCTTTCCAGCTAGACTTTTGGTTTCCTTTGGGGCAATGCCAAAGGAAAGGAACAATATTAAACATTGAAAAACCTGCCTGGCGTAAATCTTAACGCTCCTGGCGTGAACCTAAAGACTGTATAACTTCTTACTATGTTATTGAACCTGCCTTATGCTACCTGAATTGTTCTGGTTTAAGCTGATTGGCGGCATTCTCCGCAATTTCAGTGATTCGTTTTTGCCTGGTTGTTGGTCTCTTGGCCGAAACCACCCAGTGCAGCAGTATCTTTTTATTGGATTTACTCAGCCCATCAAAGTAGGCCATGGCACCGTTGCGCTTAGCCAGTTCAGCTTTTAAATCGTCGGGTAGTGTCAGTGCCTCAACGGTATCTAAAATGGTCCACGAGCCATTGGCTTTGGCTATCTCGATGCTTTTATAACCGGCTGCTGTCATCAGGCCCTGGTCAATAAGCGTTTGCACCTTGGCCTTATTTACCTTCGACCAGTTGCTTTTGGCTTTGCGCTTAGTAAAATACTGTTGGTAGCGCTCCGCATCAATGGTCTTTTTGGTGCTGTCGATCCAACCAAAGCAAAGGGCCTCATCCACGGCCTCGCTCCAGCTGAGGTTATGGCCCGGCGACTGCTTCTTATGCAGTACGAGCCAAACAGCCGCTTGCTGCTGGTGATTGGCGGCCAGCCACTCTCGCCAGGCTTGTCGGTTGGGTGGGCAATAAAGGTCGGGATTTTTCATATGTGAGTTATTCTACATAGTGGTTTGGCTGTGCTTTTTTATTATAGAATGCGTTGCGTTTTACTCTAATTAAACACTTCCTCTTTGCTCAATATTTAAATTACCGCATGTAGGAGTTCGTTTTTATTTAATAACTATCTTCTCTAAATGGGATTGATTATTAACATCAATTGCTTTAAGAATGTACATGCCTGCTTTAATATCACTAACATTTAATTCTACTTTAGGATGATTGACATTTAAAAGTGACTTAACAGTTTGGCCTCCCATAGTAGATAGTATCACTGTTTTAACATTTTTCCCTAAATCAACGTAAAGAATTGACTCAACAGGATTTGGGTAAATGCGCCTTGCATTTTCTGAATCAATGATTATAGAGGATGCTATATCATTGGTTATAGTGACATCAGAGTAGTATTGGCAGGTTTCATTTGTGATAGTCCAGCGAAAAACACTTTCTCCTTTTGGTAAATTTGTCACCAAAGCACTTGCATTATTATGATCTGAAATAACACCTCCTCCGGATAATATACTCCATTCGCCAAGTCCCACTGAAGGCATATCGGCATACAGTACCGCACTTGAACTATTAACAATTATATCTGGACCCGCAGTGACTTCTCTTTTATCTCCATAGGGGTTAGTATAATAAGGTAGATTATTTGTAACATGAACTATATCGGAAGATATACAATTATTATGTGTCACGCTCCATCTAAAACCATTAATACCATAATCTAAACCACCAACTAATATGGAAGGATTATTTACATCTTGTGGTTTGAAACTACCACCCCCCATGCCAGCTACTAAAGACCATTCTCCTAAATCGCCTTGATTTGGTGCTTCAGCATTAAGTTCGGCGGTATTCTGACAAACATCTATATCTACACCAGCATTAACATCTACTAGATTATTTGTCACCTCTGCATCAGCATGTGATTCCCAGGCATCTCCGGTAATTGTCCATCTAAAAGTATTTGTACCCTTTGCAATTGAATTAACCAACGTAACTGGAGATGAAGGATCTTCAAAAACACCACTTCCTTGAATTACGGACCATTTCCCAGTGCCAAAATTAGGGCTGTTAGCTGTAAGATTTGCAAATGATTCACATACTTCTCCAGGGCCAGATGCTATTGCGACTTCAGGTTCATTGTGTGTTAATTCTGTAATATTTAGGAAATCTTTCCATAAAAAAGCTTGCTGATAGGCAGTAATTGAGCCATTAGGAACTTTTAATTCACAAGTAGCTTTGTCAATCAGGTAAAAGACATCCAAAGTAGTAGTTAAGTCAACTGGTACCTCAACATTACAAAGTATTTGTTGGAGAGCCTTGCATAAGTAAAAGGCTTCTGATTTAATGCTTGTAACAGTTGATGGAATAGTAATTGACTTCAATTGGCTGCATTGTTTGAAAGCACCATCATAAATGGTGTTTACCGATTCAGGTATTGTAAAATGGCCAGATATTTTAATTGGACAGTTTCGCAGCACTGTCTGTTCTTTGTTATATAATACACCTTTGAGGCTTGAGAAGTGTTGATTGGCTTCACTTACTGTAAATGACGCACCACAATTTGTAAAGGAGGTGGGCCAAATTGATGTGACAGTTTGAGGGATATGTATTGATTCCAGCGTAGTGAAATCGTAAAAGGCCTTATCTTTAATCGTGGTTGTCCCTTCAGGAATGGATATATGTTTTAATTTCGGGCTATATCTGAATATATTGATGTTATCAACAACTGCATAGGGAGTAGTTGCACTTTGCAATCCTGAACATCCCCCAAAACTATCCCAAGACACTGTTGCCATCACAGGTATATTGATACTAATTAATTTAGTGCATTGTTGAAAAGCGTTACTTTCTATAATACGAACAGTTTCAGGGATTTTAATATGTTCGAGATCTTTACAATAGGAAAAAGCAGAACGGCCAATTTCATATAGATTAGAGGGTAGTTCTATGTTTGCCAGGGCTTTGCAGAAATAAAACGCCTCATCGTCTATAGTGTTTATTCCTGCAGGAAGAACAATAGTGTGTAGGTTGTCATTGTATCCAAATGCTTCCATTGAAATTTTAGTAACACTTGTTGGTAAGATAACCTTCATTATACTCTGTTTACTTTTCAGTGCTCTATAGGGAATAGTATTTGCATAATAATTGAGATATCCTGAATTATTACTGGTTCCCTCGCTTCCATAATATGATTTTATATGTGCATTGCTTAAGTCTAAATTCAATAAACTTAGCATTTGATCTCGAATAATCTTAAAGTCTCTTGCATCGATATCTCCAGAAATAGTCAAGTCGGTAGTTGATTGAAGTTCTTCAACTGTAAAGAAGTCTTTTAATCGACCTGGAGCTGGAATCTCAATGTTTTTTGAGATGGAAGGTATTGTGTATTCTTCTATCACTTTAAATTCGTTCCAATAGTCAGTTTCCTGATACTTCTCTAATGATCCTACAGGGACAAAAAGTGTGCTATTTTCTTTAATCATATTATGAAACGTAAACTGCTCAACTTGCGGAGGGTAACAATTTCTTATGTAAATGGATGACAATTGGTTGCATTCGTCAAAAACATTTTTGGCTATTGAAGCTACTGGTGCAGTAAAAGTAACAGATGCAAGCTTAGAACAATTTAAAAATGCTTCTGGATTTATCTGATATAAAGAATTCGGAAGTGAAAGAGATACTAGTTCAGTACAATTTTCAAAAACCCTGTAATCAATTTCTGTAATGTATTGTGAGAATACTATATTGTTTAATGCGCGACAGTTCTTAAAGGCAGCAACTCCAAGTTTCGTTGAATTTGCAGGTAATACAATTGTGGTTAATTGGTTATTTCCTTCTGCAGTATAAAATGAGTGTAATGGCACAAAATTGTTTTTGTAATTATAGGAACCATCAGAATAGGTGCCTTGTGTTCCTTGATATTGCATAATAGTAGTATTAGATAAATCCAGGTACTGTAAAACCGGCAGTTCATCACGCAAAGTTTTAAAGTCTCGTGCGTCAATAAAACCATTAACAGTAAGGTCAGTAACAGTATTTTTATTTTCTGTTGTTAAAAGAGAAGATAGGGTACCTTCTTGAGTAACATCAATTGTTAATTCAATTTTTGCAGAATAGGTGGTGATAGAAATAAAAAATAACAAAGATAAAAGTTGAAACCTTTTTTTAGATTTATCCATAATAACTGGTATTAATATATATGCAATTTATTTTTACATCAGAGTTGTATAGTCTAGTTTCTGAAAATATTAACCATAGTTCGATTAAGTCAAATAATTTATAATTTGGATGCTATTTTTAGATAATTGTAAGTAACAAGTTGTCTTTATAAATCTATATGATTAATCCACAGTATTCTATCAGTATACTGCTATAAGATTATCTATTAACACAGAAGTGCCTACATCCATTATGTTCCTTTATAATTTACCGCCCCTTATTACGCTCACATTATCCCCGGTCAGGGGGGCAGTTGTTTCCGATTAGTGCCTGCTAAATTAGAATTTATTTTGAGATGCACATACTTATGTTGATAAAAGATGGGGTGGCGTTGATAAGTGGAAGGTTTTGGCTAGTCAGTAGTCAGCAGTCAGTAGTCCGAAGTGGATTGAGTTTAGGATTATCGGCAGATGTACTAAAAAGGATCGCATCTATATATTGTTTTGGCACATAGAGATGCGATCCTTATAGACGCGGTCTTCTCATCGCTCATCACTTTTCACTCATCTCTATCTGTCTTGCGTCTTATTACTGGTTTAGGGGTGCAGGATGGCTGATTTCTTAAGCCTTACAGCTTTTGCCTTTGGGGGAATTTATTCTTGCCAATGGAGGCGTGTAAATACCTATTGACATCAAAAAAATACCCATTGACATCTATTATTTGCCAATGGGCGGTGGCATTTTGCCTGTTGACGGCATCAGATTGCCAAGGGGAAGTCACTTTTTGCCAAGGGAGGGGTACTGGTTACCGGTTGATGGCTTCAAATTGCCAATTGGATACTAAAAGTCCCGAGGGGAGGGTGTGACCTGCCTCGGGACTAGTAAAATCAATGGTTTTGATAATTAATCAATCAAATATTTCTCACGTCTTTCGGCATCTCTCCAAAAGATATAACGGCCATATTCGCGTATTTCGCTCACTTTGTTGAACAGTAATGTGTAGGCTTTATCGCGTAATAATTTGGCTTGATTCTTTTGATCCTTAGCCCCATTAGAGGCAGATAAGAGTACCGACATCGCATGAGACGTTAAACGTGCCTTTTGCAGTGGTTCCAAACTCAACCCAATATCAGTTAATGGCTCAGGATGTTTTTCGCCCAAGTCTGCAAGGTCAACCAGATCCTGCAGCAAATCGGCATGTCCACCACCTTCGCGAATGCGCATCACACTTTTTTTAATATCATCAATGTTGCGATATGCAAAACTGAAGTGGTGCAGTAACTCGTCTCTTAATTGATAAGCTGCGGGCGATTGTTCCAGCCATTTCTTTTGTGCCTCCTGCTTGGCTCTGAATTCACTTGTCCAGCTGGCTTGTAAGTGCCGCAATGCTCCGGCCAGGGGCGTTAATTCATCAATAAGGCTTACATTCATGCCAGAAGCTGCAAAGGCATCTGTGTCTTTTCTGGCTTCCACAGCCAGAGTTTCGGCACTGGCTGTAAACTTATCTACAGGTTGGTTCGGCAGTTTGATCTCATTATCAGGCACAGCCACAATCTGTTCTTCCCATGCGTTAAAATCTTCTTGATAACTCATGTAATATTTGTTTTAAATCCTATATTGCAAGCTCCGCCGGCCTCCTCTTCCAAAGCGTGACGCCAATCTTGCCAGGTTGATGACCAGCCGGTGGTTTACTTTTCAATACTTATTATAAATATAGCTTTCCTTAATATTTAATAGCCAGTGCTTTGCCAAAAGTTTGCCAAGTGGCGGCTATCTTTTGATGAATCGATTTATTTTTATGATTAATTTACTGTTAATCACCAGCCGTTAGTTGGGGTAGTTTTGGCTTGTCTGTTACTGGTTGGTGTACTAAAAAAGCTGATAGATCATGGCTAATCGCTGATAGCCAAGATGACGCTTAAATTGTCCCGTCTGCAGTCGTTCGTCCACGATATTATCACCTTTTTCCTCTTCACTTCTCACTCATTGCTCGTTATCTTGCCTATCATATCTACCTTGGTAAACAAATAAATGGTGTGGGGTGTTAATAATCTGTATGTAAGCTTAATAATCGGCTTCCAATTCCATGTCCTTTGGTTTTAAAGCTGTGCAAAATAGTATCAACGACAAAAAAGTGTATTATGAAGAAGTGGATGTTTTTACTGATGATGGGGGGAATGTTTTGGGCCTGTAGTAGTGATAGTTCCGATCCCGATCCCGAGCCGGTGATGGAACAGGCTAAGCTAACAACCTTTAATTACTTGCCGGTGGCTTTTGCCATTGACTGGCATGTTAACGATGAAGCCTACCAGACGGGCCAGGCCTATGCTTTTGGTGGTGGTTCAACGGTTAAATGGGAGCAGGGTAAAAACAGCCTGAAGCTGGAAGTGTTGAATACAACTGATAAGTCGCTGGTGGTATCGGAGCTGGAGTCGTTTGATGACGGTGAGGAGTATATTGCCCTGGCTTTTGGTACTGCGGGCGATCCTGAGCTGGAAGTACTCGATAAAGACCTGACGCCTCCTGCAGCCGGTAAAGTGCGGGTGCGCTTCTTTCATGCTTTGGATGGTGTTGGTGCCGTGGATATCTACCTGGGTGGTGAAACAGCCGGGTTTAAAAAAGTCAGTAACCTGGAGTATGATGACGAAACGGACTATATGGATGTTGAGCTAAGCGAACTGACGGGGCAGGTAGTGTACACCCCAACGGGTGTACTGCCCAACGAGCAAACCGATATCTTGCGTTACTCTGATAACCAAAGCAACGAGGCCGATAAGATTTACACCCATGTGTTGGCGCCTAAGATGAATGAGTTCAGTAAAGCTGGTGTGTTTATATTGAATCATTGATTTTTGAGTTACTACCCCATTGGGGTTTTAGTGAATAAGCATCAAAATCGCTCTTGCCTGAATGGTATATGCGTATCTGAACAGGTCGTAAGGCCTGTTTAAGGTATGTCATGTTAATGTCCTCGAGCCGGACCAATGTCATTAAGTTAGCAATTTCCCTCACACTCACCCTTTGCTTCCCTAAAGGGAACAGCGCGCGGGGTAAGCCCCTTTAGGGGTTTGGGGTATTATCTGGAGGTGTTTAACGGCACGAAAAACCCTTAACTTAATGACATTGTCAAGCCGGACGGCTTATACTATTCTTGTCTCCGCAGTACGGAGCAAGCTTTGATATAAGAAAGTACGCAACGAACATCAAGACTTCAGCACTCGATGACCCACTTACATCTTACTACGCATGAGATTTAAAGAAGTACAGCTTCGTTAACAAATCTCATTATGCTTCGTTTCGATGAGTGGGTACCCCATCTGCGTTGCTGAGGTCGGGGGCCTGACAACCATTGTATGTACACGTCTTCCCCTGGGGGAAAACAAAGTTTCGCTAATGCCTTTGAAGTTTAACACAAATTGGCAAGTGCCGTAGGCGATGGGGGATTTTCCCAGCCAGAGATTTGGTTCCTTTGTGGCAATGCCAAAGGAATAGATTGTTTTGTCCTTCAGCCGGGCTTGAGGATAAAGAAAATATCAATACAATCCTCACAGACGCATCTGAAAGGTAATAAAAAAGGAAGCATCATTCGCCATCAGCAATAAGCTATCAGCATTAGCTTTTTAATTAGATAAAGACACTACTTTTGCAGCTGATACCAGAGCAACACACTATGCATACCTTCGATTACACCAATCAAAACCACATTATATTTCTCTCATTAGCGCTGATTATCATCGTTCTGTCCTATCTTATTATCAGGCATAAGGTCAAAACCTATTTTCAGGAACGTAAAGTACGTAAACGCTTCGAACGGGGTAACCGCCTGGAGCTGCAGGCTAAAAGCTTCCTGAAAAGTAAAGGCTATACCATTGTTGATTACCAGAGCACCTACCAGCATAAATACCTCGAAGATGGCGAGGTACAATACGCCGAGATACAGCCAGACTACATTGTGAAGAAGAACGGCAAGCAATACATTGTGGAGGTTAAAAGCGGCAGCCAGGCCATCAGTGCCCGCAATAAAAGTACCCGCCGTCAGCTGCTCGAATATGATTATGTGGTGGAGAACGATGGGGTATTTCTATTGGATATGGAAAACCGCCAGCTAAAACTCGTCCAGTTTAAATCCAAAATGGAACGACGCTCGGGCCGACTCCTTAAAACAGTTATTATTGTAGCCCTCATCGGCTTGGCCGTCCCCTACTGGCAGCTTAAAGTGGCAATAGGCCTGATACTGCTGATTGTGTTTTTTGCGGAGAGGCGGTTTTAAAAAATAATGTGAATCAATAGTTAAAACTTGCTTAACATAAACCTTCAACCCATATCAGGGTTGTTTTCTCACCATATTCATAACCCCGCGCTTCGCACGGGGCTATTATTGTTAATGTCCTACGGACATTTTTTTATCCCGAAGGGATTTAATTTTAATAACCATGGGTGCAACCCATGGTATATTAATATATTACAAACAGAACCCCGGAGCGGGTTCAACTATTAATTCGCATTAATAGCAAAAACTCTATTACTTTTTCTCCAGTTCCTCCTGCTTCCTCAGTACTTCTTCTTTATACTGCTCTGCTTCTTCTCGTCTTTTCTCCACCTCTTCCATGGCACGCTCTCGTTCCTCACTGGCTCTTTCCAGCTGCTCTTTCACCTTCTTCATTTCTTCTTCGGCCATCTCCAGCTGTTTCTTTCCTTTTTTATAATCCTCCTCGGAGATACTACCTTCTTCTTTGGCTTTTTCCAGCTTTTCTTCCGAGCGTTTTATCTTTTCATCCGCCTCCTTTACTTTGGCTTTGCCGTGTTCAATGGAGCTATCCAACTCTTTCTGCTTCTGCTCCTGCTTCGCCCGAGCTTCGGCAGCGCGTTGCTGACCAAATTCTTTACCCTTCAAATCACCTTTATCTTTTCCATAGGCATTCCCTTTTTGAAGCTTCTCTTCTTTTTCTTCTTTCTCCTCTTTCAGTTCCTGCTCCGCCTTCTCTTTGGCCTGTTTTTCTACTTTTTCCTTTTTAGCTTTTTCCTTGCCCTTACCCTGCTGTGCCTGCATCGGTTGAGCCACTAATGCCAAACCTACTACCAATGCTAAATTCAATATTAATACCTTCATAATACTATTCTAATTCGTTTAATGCTTCATCCAATTTCTCAATTGAGCTTTCAAGCTCCGCTGCCACACTATCAATGCGCTCCACCGACTCGCTTACATTTTCATAAGGTGGCGAAACGGTTTCAGTTGGCACTTCTTCAGTGTTTTTTTGTTCCTTACTGGCCTTAGGTTTACAACTTACCAGTAGCAATGTAAACACAAATACCAGGGCGATAAAATTTTTCATACTAGTATGAGTTTTGAGTTAATAATGATTCGACTTGTTATGTAACAACTTAGGGCTAATGATGTTTAGCTGGTAATCATTGCATTAACATCCATAAAAAAATCCTACCGGCACCCAGAGTCTTCACATCACGCGTGACCCTCATTGCCAATAGGAATTGACCATTCAATTATGTGCAAGCATAAAGACTTTTACAAAGCCCCTTTGTAGCTTATAACCTGAGTTCGATTTTAATTTTAATACTCAGATTACTAATCAGCCCTTCTCAATGTCAGCATAAGATCATCTGATCGTAATATGACTTGATCTGACGTGAAGCTTCTCACCTGCCATCGCTGATTTAAGATGATAAGTTCTTTCATCGCGAAAGCCAATGACAGAAAAAGATCCTCTTCTCTGTCTTTTTCTCTATCCAGATAATCATATTCCGGATCATCGTAATTGGGAACAGCAGCACCATCATACAACAATCGATATGAACCATTGCCGGTATAGTCCTCACCTTTTAGAGCATTTACAATACTACCATTTTCAAAAGCCAGCTGCACCTCCGGATGATCCAGTGCTTTCTTCGTTAACGAATGCTGAAAATTCACCTGCCAGCTTCCTTTTGTTAATGTCTCTAATAAGATGTCCCTGTCTCTCAGCACGCCTGAATCAGATGAACAACTGACCAGGCAACTGATGCATAATCCAAACACTAAGGTTATTATCCCTATCCTTTTCATAGTATGAAGTTTTTAGGAAAGATAGAGCGCTAATCTTGCCTTAAGATTAGGAGAATATTAGGTATGTATTAAAAAACTGTTTAGGTTTTATCCTACGGTTTATTTGGCGAATTAATCCCTCATATTACTGTCAGCTATCGGCTCATTAACCAATCAGTCAGGTTGACTGACGAGTCTAATCCCAGCCGCTTACGCACCCGGTACCTGGCATTCTCAACACCACGAACAGACATATTAAGTAGCTGTGCAATTTCCTTGCTGCTTAGGTTCATCTTTAGATAAGCACAAATCTTCAGGTCATGCGGTGTCAGAGCTGAGAATTCTTCCTTTAGTTTCCTGATGTAATTGTTGTGGGCCAAATCAAAGCGCAGTTCAAAATCATCCCAATCATCATCAGAAATCTCACTCTCTATAAAACCCAGCAAATCGCTTAGTTTTTGCTCAACCTGTTTGGTGGCATCCTCTTTGATGGTGATGATGCGGGCCTTTAAATCAATCAGCTTCTCATTTTTACATATCGTTTTCATGGCAATAGCTGCCAGCTCCTTGTTTTTACTTTCGAGTTCATTTCTTAGCTTTTCCTCCTGATAGGCCGCCTGCTCTATTTTGCGTATTCGTTCTTGTTTTTCAATATAGCGCTGTTTCTCGATCCTGGCCCGCCTGTCTCTTACTCTGATAGCCATATAGAATATGAATACAAAAAGCATAATATACCCTGCATAGGCATAAACAGTGCGATACCAGGGGGGCAATATGCTAAAGCGGTAGATGATGTCGTCCGTTTCGGCACCATAAATATTGATGGCCTTCAAACGAAACTGGTAATCACCTTCTTTCAGGTTAGTATACTCCTTGTATCTGATATCTTCCCATCCAGACCAGTCGTTGTCATACCCTTGCAAATAATATTTAAACCGAATGTTTTTAGTGTTTTCATAATAAGCGGCAGAGAAACTAAAGGTCAGACTGTTGTTTTTAACGTCTTTATACAACAGCTTTATATCCTGACCAATGAGTGTATCGCACAGAAATCTGATATTATCTTCGTACAATGCATCTTCGCCACCCGAGTTCTTCACCGCACGCAATAAACACTTGAAATTAGCCGGCTTATATACATCTGTTGCTGCATCATAAACGATAAGGCCATCTTTAGTACCAATGTACGCCTTTTGGTTACCTGAGAAATAAATATTTTCAAATCCCGGAATGTAATATTCATTTAACTTATTGAAGGGATTGGTTACAACCGTTCGGCTGCCGTCGGCGTGCTTTTCAATAATACCTGATTTATCGCCCGATATAAACCATACATTCCCTTTGGGATCTTCCTTTACCAAGCGCCCCTGCCCATAACCCAGCAATTCTGTCAGTTCCCTATTCATTATCATTGAATCGGCTGATGCATCATAGTAATAGAATCCAACCTGTGTGCCAAATACCAACTCTTGATTAAGCTTAAAAACGGTGTTAAACATGTGCGATGGCAATCCTTTTGAGTAGTCATAAAATGATAGCTGCTCAACCTCGTTTAACGAACTATTCAGTACCAGCCTGTAAATGCCGCGGTAGCCATGAGCCACCCATATCTCCCCATTGTCACCTATCTCTAATACTCTGCTTGATTCGTTAAACCCCCTGATCTTGTGAACGAAGTGCAAACGCTCACCTTCTTTTCTAAACAAAGCAAGGCCTTGATAGGTGCCCCCGATAAAATAGTCCGGATGCTGAGGTAAAGCTCTGATAAGCCAGCAACCCTCTCCTCCATAAATGGGAATAAGCTCCCCATTATGCAGTTGCGAAAATCCATTGGCATGGGCCAATACAACTATATCATCCCATTTACTCAGACTCCAGTTAATATCAGTGCTACCCGTAACTTTCTCAAATGCGATATCGGCTCCTGGTACTATCGATTGCTTAAGCAAACCATCATGAGTGGCGTAGTACATATCGCGTTCATGCTCAACAATCGAATAAATACCTGTTGGCTCTTCGGTGCTGGGTTTCATATGGTACAAAGGTGTTGATAATTCAACCATATCAATCCCCGTTTTGTGCGTTACCCACAGGTTATTATGAATATCGGTATACAACCCCCTTATCGTATTGTTTTGAAGACCTTGCGCTTTAGTTAATTGTGTTTTTACAAAGCCATCTTTACTCAGAATATAAACACCTGCTTTATGGGTGCCAATAACAAAATCGCCATTCTTACGCACATGACCTGTTGACAGGCCAGTACTTTTAAAATCAATCTGTGGCGTCGTTTGAAATGATTTTAGCTCATGATTAGTCAAAACAAATAGGCCACCAGCTAGTGTGCCAACTAACAAATCCTTTTCATTCATTGGCAGAATAAACCTCAACTCTTCATCGCTTAATGACTCTGAGCCTGACAACCTTTCAAAACCGTCACTACTTTTTCTATGCAAGCCAAATTCATCGTGCATCAGTACCTCATCTCTAACCTTAAAAAGACCTTTAATCTGATGGCCGGTATTTATCACATCAATTTTATTACCATCAAAGCGATAGATGGCCCGCCAAGTATGGAAGTACACTTCATGATTGTGCAGCACAATGTTCCAGACATCATTGAAGTCACGGTTTTCCGCAGGCACTAAATCAAGCAGCGAACGAAAAGCCACCCCAGTGTTTTGCTGGTAATCGATGTAACCAAAGTCGCCCTGTGCACCGGCGTATATGCGATTGCTTTTAGTAATGGACAGCGACTTAATATTGGAGTGGTTCGACACTGCCGTAACAATGTTCCAGTTACTACCATCAAACTCCAGAATGCCATATTCGTTGGCAAAGTACATGATCCCCCTGCTATCCTGGATAATGCTATAATTGACCGTGGATACCTTTAGATCCTTCTCCGAATAATTAGTAATAAAAGGAATTCCGCCAGAGAAGTTTTGCCCTGCCAATGAAAACATGCTTCCAAAGACCAATATCAGAGAGATGATTCCTTTCATACGCTATGAACGATTTACAAGTTAAATGATGCGTTTCGTTTTCAATGGTTAATCTACTTAAAGCCTATCCGGTTTTCGCTAATGCATTAAAAATATAAAAATATAACAGAAGCCCACAGGTTTAGCTCCATGGACTTCTGATATACGCCTGCTTTAACCAACGGTTAGCCTAGGCTTTGCTGTTTTCACTTTAGTTGCTACGATGATTT
This sequence comes from Carboxylicivirga mesophila, assembly GCF_018271975.1. Taxonomy (GTDB): domain Bacteria; phylum Bacteroidota; class Bacteroidia; order Bacteroidales; family Marinilabiliaceae; genus Carboxylicivirga; species Carboxylicivirga mesophila. The sequence goes on along the minus strand of NZ_JAGUCN010000038.1, from coordinate 26,926 downwards.
TAAATGGCTTATTTTTTAATAATCTTATAGGACTGTCCGTTAATAATAAAGAAGTAAATACCTGCAGGATAAGCTCCCATCTGATATTGACAGGTTTTGCCAGTCACACTAATGACATCCAACGCATTGCCTTTCATATCAAACACTTTAATCACAGAATGATCTTCCGGCAGCTCAAGATTCAGCCATGTATTCACGGGGTTAGGATACGGCGCTCTCAATACACCTGGATTTGTCTCTATGCCGGTGGCTACACAATTGTCTCCTACCGTGTAGGAGAATATCTTTGTAACAGACATACCACCAGCGAATGCAAACTTACAAGCTAACTGAAGAACAGCACCCGGTGTTTGATTGCTCAATGTGGTGGTGAACACCCCATTATTATTCGACATAGCAGATTCTGCAAAGCCATTAGTGTAGTTCCATAAATAGGCCACCTGCCCATCCTTATCATCCAATAATTCAAAACTGACTGTCACATCGGTGCCTGAAGTAGAGAAAGCATAGTTATAGCCTACCTCAAATGCACCTTGCGAAGCCTCTACTTCAGTGCCTGCACAGGCGTCGTTGGCACTTTCTGAGGTGGTGGCATTTAACACAACAGGACTATTGGCAGCCACATTGCCCGCATTATCGGCTGCAACAATCGAAAAGTTATATGCTGTGCTGGCACTTAAGCCTGTAACCTCATAGCTTAGCTCTACGCCCGATTCAGCAGTGGCCAGCTTGGTTTGGCCATTGTAACTAATTTGATAAATCACGCCTCCGGAGTTATCGCTGGCCTGTAAAAGTAACTCTACACTTGACTGGGTGACGGTTCCAACAGCTGCGGTGAAGTTTGTTGGCTCTTCAAAGTCCGGTTCGCAGTTATCACCAACCATGTAAGATACATATTCAGTGACTGCCAGGCCGCCGGAAAAGGCAAATTTAACAGCCACGGTTATGGTCACCCCCTGTGTCTGACTACCCAAAACGGTTGAGAATTTACGCCCATCCACATGATTCATACTGGTTTCAGAAAATGGATCCTGTGTCCATAAGTAAGCTATCGTTCCTACTTCATCATCCAGTAGTTCGCAGGATATATACACATCGCTCCCCACCGTTTCAAAAACAAACTGATAGCCTATATCAAAGATACCCTGCTGAGCCTCCGTTGAGTTGATGGTACATGAACGTACTTCGGCAAAGGAAACATTTACGGTTTGTGACTCAGCCATAGCACCTCCATCATCAATGGCCTTGGCTGTGAGGGCATAATCACCTGCTGTCCCTGTCCATTGAATGGTATATGGAGCTGTATCATCCGACTCGATCAGCATGCCATTTTGATAAAAGTCCACCCGTTGAATGGAGCCATCCAGATCACTTGCACTGGCCGCAATTGTAATTTCATCCCCTTCCTTGTAGGTGGCACCTTCCTCAGGAGCCGTCAAGGTTACATTTGGTGGTATATTCGCTGTGCTGCTCACTATCACTAACACTTCATCATTTGATGTGCGCATATCTTCATTACTCACTTCCAGCCTGAAGCGATAAACCCCCTCCAGTAAACCACTGATAACAGGCTGTGCCAGGGTATTATCATCGTATGTCACCACCGATGGTCCATATAGCTGTGTCCATTGATAGCTTAGCGTCTGTCCGCTCGATTCGCTGCTGGCTGTGGCATCCAGCGTAGCTGTTGACAAGGGCCAAAGCACTTTAATGTCAACACCTGCCGAAGCTATTGGATAAGAATAGGGAATATCGCCAGTGCGGCTAAAGGTCATTTGTCCCAGGTTAAACTCACCTGCTGCAAACTCCAGTCGTAAAGTATGCTCACCTTCTGTTAATGGCAGATCAGCAACGCTTTTAGTAGCCCACACATCCCATGATGTAGTAGACGTTGAGGGCACACTAATGTTGGAAGCCACACTTTGCCCATCCACCAGTACTGAAAAAGGCCCTCCTCCGGCCGCATTGCCTGAAGCATAACGGAAACTCATGGAATACAGTCCTGATTGAGAAACATTCACGGTATATTCAGTCCATTCACCACCTGCAATCCAGCCAATAGTCTTGCCTTCATCATTATCCGAAGCAGCATCCACATCTTCATCCATACGGTAATCGCCTGCATTACCAGGTGAAAGATCAAGATAGGCGATGTTATTTGCCTTTCCCCCTTCAAACTTATCGTAGTTACCAGGCTCAATGATGCCCGGCAGTTCAGATGCTGCACCCAGATAAGGCACTTGTTCTCCCACCTGCACATCAATGGTATTACTCACCACAAAGTTTTCATCCACATAAACCTTAGCATATAAACCATGCATCCCAAGCGTCAGGTTCTCCGCTTTGCAGGTATATGGCGCAAGCGTTTTTGAAACTATCAAACTATTACCATCGTAAAACTCTACTTTGGTAATGCCGTTGCCTGTTGCTTCAAGCAATAAATTAACACTACCATTGGCATAAGCCCTCGTAAAGTCAGCACTCAACACACCTGACGCATCAATATCTTTACTGGTGGCCATGGCATTGGCCGGCACATACAGTTCGTAGCCATCTGAAAAAGTAACCGTTAAAGGACTACTTGTGTAGTTATGGGCTACGTAAGTCTTGTCACCATCATTATCAAAGACCACAGCAATGGGGTAATCTGCCGTAACACCACTATTCACCTGCCCCATGGCACTCATATTATGTAACCAGTGATAAGTTTGCGCATCGGATACGCCAAATTTAAGGTGGCGATCAGGATAAGAATTATACAAAGCGATGGCTCCTTCCGGATCAATAAAGGACTGGTATTCCCACATCACATCATGCCACAGATTTGGGTTTTCCTCATTGTTCATGATGCCAGTATTGGCTTTTATTTCATTCCATAACTTTTCCACATACGCCGTATTGTGCCCCAGATATAGCGAACCCCCATGAATAGGGTACATCTCAATACCATAGGATGCTGCAATATCGGATGTCCAGAAAGTACCGTTGTCGTATGAGTTACCCCACACCCGTGAGACCAGGCTATAGGGTTGATCCTGCTTGAAATTGCGCTCGTACATATCAAACCAGTATTCTTCAATAGCGGTTTGTTCGGTGGTATAAAGGTAGATACCTAAATCGCGTATTTCATCATTACCGGTGATGCTTCCCCAGTGGATTAAAGATGAGTTAAACTGCATACTCTCTGAAGTAGACTCCTGATCGTTACCCTGCGGGAAGCTGGCAAAACCATTGGCCCAGCAATGTCCTGCATAAGGACTAAAGTTACGCAGGAAAGGAAATTTATCATCATTACGGTTCTGCGAGGCTGCATCTCTAACCAACAGGTTAATCATATCTCCCCATTGCGCTGCCCACCCGGGCTCAAACTGCTCCATAAAAGCCGCTGCATGGATAAAATACCCCCAATGAAAATGGTGGTCGTTGATATTGGTATCCTGACCATGACCTGCCGGATAGCCCAACATGGCTGACCATGTATTATTGTAGTAGAATAAAAAGGCCACTTCACCCGACTGATAGCTTAGCCAGTCTTCCAATCGTTCTTTAACGGTGGCCACCATTTTGTCACGCGCTTCTGTCATGCCCATCTGATCGGCTATGCGAGCCGTCTGAATCAAACGGTTCATAACTTGCCCCTCGTTGTAGGAGTCAGTCCAGGTTGCCAGCTGGTCATTTTCAATCAGCTTAATTTTAGCCGTCAGTTCAGCAGGACTAAAACCCTGGCTGTAATTGGCCAGATAAGGCAGAGTGGGTAAAATGCCCTGATAGGTATTCTCCACGCTGAAGGTATTACCGGCCAGTGTTTTTAGCTCTCCCCTTACCGAAGGATAACTGTCTCCGTTAGGCTGTGGTGAATCACCGGCCAGGTTTGCCCATTGATGCGGCAGTAACCCCAAAAGCATGTTGCTTGCACTCCCCTCTTTCACCTCGGTGGTCACTGTAAAATCAGTTCGCAATACGGATGTTGTTTCGTTGTACGACCATGAGGTAGTGGTGCCTGTTGGGAAAACATAGGCGTAAGCCTTATAGGCAGCCGCAGTGCTTGCCACATCAGTTGTGGTCAAAGGCAGCATGGCCATCGACCAGTAATTTTGACCGTTTAAAGTTGAAGTATACGTATTGCCATTTTGTGTCCATGTACTTCCTGTTGGTGCATAAGCAACAAAATCAGCACCACTGGCGGCATTGGTTATCAGCAGCATTTCATCGGATATAGCTGCCGTACCGGCATTAACAGTTATCTCAGCCACATCACTGCTGCCCTTAGTGAAATACAAAAATGGCATGCCAATACCTGCAGTGGCATTAAAATTATGTGAACCATCATTCCAATCCATCGTCACGGTCCAATCGGAATAATCAGATACCGTGGCTTGAGCTGCATTTAATGATTCGACACCCACCACAATCGGTTCCTGATCGCCATAAACACCCCATGGAATATAACTGACAACCAACCCATCGGTTCTGCTCTGTAAACCCAAGGGGTAATTGTACATATTGGCGGTATGATTCTCTTTAATTAGTCTTGACCACCAGTCGTTCGTTGGCACGGGTTTACCCACTGCATTACCACTAAGCTGAGGCAAACCTGAAGGATAGCCGTTACGTCCGGCCGCATCCACTCCGGGAAATGAGGTTGTATAACTGCCACTGCCCACACTCACTGTTTGCGCCTTACCCTCAACAATAACCAAAAGGAGCATTGTTAACACAATTAGCAGCAAGAAAGAAAGTCCTTTATGTACCTTTTTCAGGTGTTTTATTTCCATGTGATTTAACGATTATCCAAAATATGATGCAACAGCAGACCTGGTTAATAGTAATGCCATCCGGCCATTCCATCAATTTTGAGTGAATTAATACACTACTTATCGGGGGGCATACCCCCAACAAGTAGTAATAATGCAGGTTTGGTTAGTCATTGTTTTATTGATGGCTACTGGCTGTGATTAGTTTTTCACCACTTTTTTGATAATTACCTGCTCGTTGGTGAGTTTAATGACAGCGATGTAAACGCCCGGTGCCAAGTGTCCGACAGGCATTATTGATTGTGCACTACCCACATTAGCTTTAGACGCACTGAGTTTACCCATCTGATTGAATAACTCAATAGAAGCAATGTCTGATTGGGCCTTACAAATCAGCTCACTGACACAAGGATTAGGCATTACACTTACTTCTGTATTTATAGCTGAGAAAATGCCTGTGGCCCCATCAACAGCCGGATTTGAAGGCTGAGCAGCCCCAACCGTTAATATCACATCATCAATCGCAATATCACTTATTTCCGAACCTCCAAGCATAAAAATATTGCCACAGGCAAACAGCTGTAGTCCCTGAGCTGTTAGTTCAGACATGGGTATTAATATGCGGTGCCATTGACCGTCCCGAGGAAAATTGTAGGCTGAAGCTGCACTAAAGGTAATACGCCCTTCACTGCCTGCTGCTCCCTGCATCCCCACCCAAAAATCGGCTGAACTGCTTGTTTTTAAGGAAAGCGCCAGATAACCGTTCTCAAAATGACTTAAATCCAAAGCGTTATCTGAAAATATACCAAAACCATACCACCCCACATTGTTGCTGGTAAAATACAGGTGTTCTGTACCATCATAGGCAGAACCACCATTAAGAGCCGACAATGTATTGTCCCATATATAGATATGTCCATCAACATCATCAATTAAGAACTTATTGTTGATATCAGGATTCTCGGAGTAGATACCATAATAATCTGTCACAATGGTATATTCATCATCTTCAATCAGGCTGGCATTCCTGTCCGGATTAAGAGCGGTGTTTTCGGTATCTGCTGCAATGGCTGAAAAATAGATATCATCCACCAATACATCAGCAATATATGGCTCGCCGCCCAGCATAAATACGTTGCCACAAGCCGACAAGTCCAGACCCTGTGCTAACAAATCGCTCACCGGAATGGTTATGCGGTGCCATTGGCCATCTCTTGCAAATCCATATGGATCTGAGCCATTATTAAATGCTACCCGTGCTTCAGTATCGTTGGCGCCGCCTACCCCAATCCAGAAATTATCGGTCGATGAGCTTCGCAATGCCAGTTTCAGGTACCCATTACTAAATTGTTCCAAATCAATACCTGCATCTGATGTAAGGCTATAACCAAACCAGGTATTGGTAGCCGGTGATGAAAACGCCAACACATCAGTTCCATCATAGGCAGGTGCCGCCTCAATGGCCTGCATGGTATTGTTCCACACATATAAATGACCGGAAATATCATCAATGATAAACCCCTCAGTAATGGAAGGATTATTGGTAAAAATGCCGAATAACTCAAAGTTAGCTGTCAAGTTTGACAATATAACTTTATCAATAGAGAGATACGCAGCGGCCGAAGGTGTACCTTTCAGCAACAATACATCATCAATTTGAGTAAAATCCAGGCCCGTAAAGGCCGTAAAAGGGATAACGACCCTCGACCATGAGCCATCTCTGCTGCAGTTATAGTCCGATGAGGCACTTAAAGTAACCCAGCTCTCAGCACCGGTGGCATCACCCAGTCCAATCTGAATATCTGAACCGGAATTAGTTTTCAGGTATACATCCAGGCTGCCACTATTTTTTATTTCTGAAAGGTTCTTAACAGCTTCGGAGAAAACTGATAACGAATAAGGTTGACCATTTACCAGGTTATACGATAACACGTCCGTACCTTCCTTGGCTGTTTCGCCTGCTCTATCGGTTGTCCCGGTCGTTGACAGGGTGGCATCAAAATTAAAGTCAAGGTAGTTTTCGCAGTTGGTATCGTCAACATACACTCCCAGATTACCATAAAGAGGTGCGGCACCTTCTATTTCACCTTCACCTGTTTTCTGATATACTCTGATATAATCAACGAGCATTTCAGCTGGCAATTGAGCAGTTATACCTGCCTGGTCATATATACCGGGGAACATCCCACCAACGGCAAGGTTTAAAATAATATGCATTGAGTAATCACGAAACTCCTCAGCATCAGCTCCATCTACATTCATCGAATAATAAGGAGTGGAGCTACCATCGAGGTACATGCTGATATTGGTTGGTGTCCATTCCATGGCGAAAGTATGGAAATCAGTATTCAGGCCTGTTGGTGCTTCGGCTGTTGTACCATAACCGGCATAATTACCCGCATGCTGCCAATGCAGAGCACCTCCAAACAGGGTGTTTTGTTTGTTAGCTGCAATACCATCTGCATGCCCGGCTTCCATAATATCAATTTCGCCACATGCCGGCCACACATTCGTTGAATTGCCTAATAACCAAAAGGCTGGCCACAGGCCGTTGGCCATATCCGGCAATTTTATTCTGGCCTCTATTCTACCATAGCGAAACGCAAACTTTCCGCCGGTATTAATGCGACCCGAAGTAAATTGATAGCCATTATAGGCTTCACGCCTGGCCGTTAAAATCAAACAATTATTTCCATTGCCATCATCGCCCACGCTTACATTGTCAGCCTTATAATGCTGCAACTCCTGGTTGGCTTCGGTGTTCCATACACCCACTTGCTGTTCTATATTCCATACCGATGGATTTAAACTGTTTCCATCGAAATTCTCTTCCCACACCAACTGATAATCTTGCGCCCAGATGGCCAATGGTAAACTAAATAATATAACTAATACCAGATTCTTCATTCTTTTGAGTCCTTATTTTCCCCTTGTTATTAAAGCAGCTCACCAGCTCAAACTATTGGACGGTGTGCCTGGGCTGGTGAGGCTTAAACTAAATCAGCAAATTACTTTTTAATGATTTTAATGGTTTGCTTGTTGGCTTTAATGAAGTACACGCCTTTATTAAGCTCAGCCATAGAGATGGTACCTCCGGTAACAGGCACACGCTTAATCAAACTCCCTGTTACGCTATACAATTCTATCAATTCTGTATCTGCAATACCTTCTATATGAAGCATATCTTCAACCGGATTTGGAAATACTCTGAGCTTACTTTGCTGATGGGCATCGATAGCTGTGGCTGTAGATTTATAGAAGTAGATATTGTCAATATAGAAAGTACCAAGGTTAAACGGCTCGCCACCGGTTACCTGCGAGTCAAATTTTAATTGATCAATTGCTGCAAAGCTTAAAGCAGCATTAGCATCTGTAAAATGACTTAACGAAATATCAACACTAATCCATGTTTCTGAAGCTAATGTGCCGAAATTGTAAGCAGCTTCCTGTCCAACTGAGGTATTAATAGGCGATACTCTTAGCAAAGTTCCATCTGGTGTCCATACATCAACGTGCAGGTAGTCCATACCTGAAGCATCTATGGCATCAAACGTATTGCCCTGGTAGGTTAGACCCTCATATTTAATGGTTGGATTACCATCAACTTCCACAATCGACATGGCTGTTGCTTGTCCCCATCCCGGATTATAATTGGGATTACCAGGTGCTGCATATGCATCACTGTATATTGCTTTAACATCAGCCTGATCGTATGTTGGAGTTGTTGCCGCTACTGATGGCTCGCTTAAAGGAGCAGCAACAACACCATCGGGCACCTGAATATTGTCGATAAAAATCTCAGTATCTGCACTTCGGGTGTCAAAATCAGGTATAATAACCAATTTATTGAAGGTTTTACCAATCTCGCTTGAGAAATCAAATGTTAATTCCACCCAGGTATTAGCAGAATTTTCAGGATAAGTCAGTCGTATTTCTTTAGCACTTCCCCCCTCAACCTTAAAAGCAACATCGTAAGAGCTTGACTTGTAAACCATCATCTTTACTGTAGCATTGGAGGCATCAAAAGTAAATTCCCCGTCATCAGAGGTAAAGAAAAGAGCCCAGGGATTTCCGGTTTGTTTTGCAGTAAACTTGGCAACAGTTGCCGATGTATTAATACCTGAAGCATCAGGATTAGCTACAAATTCAAGAGCCGGATTATCTCCGTTTTCGGCCACTACCCAATTCCAAGCAGCGCCAATGCCGGCAGGTTCAAAATCAATAGTGTGTGTACTCTGAGCCGATGCCATTGTAGCAGCGAGCATAGAAATTACAAAAAGGGTGTAGAGTTTTTTCATGTTTTGTAGTTTTAAAATTAAACTGATTTTATTAGTGACTTAATTGTCTGAATCAAAACTACAGACCATGTTCTGCAATCGATAAAAAAGGAGTACTTCATCACTTACCTGCCACCTCACTTTAACTACGTTGACTCAACACAAAGTACTCACTAACTGAATCATACCCAACACCTCACTAACAGACACATAAATAAATGACTTCATTTCCAGGTAGTTTATTGAATACCCTTTTCCAGTATGCTTTGGAGTAAATAATCTCGACTTACAGACTACTATTGCAAATCACTAGATTCTTTATCAGGAACATTTATGAAACTTGTAAACCTCAACTGACATGGATGAAAACAAACAACAAAAGCCCCAATAAAAAATTGGAGCTTCTATACCTTTGGTATAATACTGAACTATTCCTTAATCACTTTCAGGCATTCCACCTTATCGTCAAATTCGAATTGAAAGAGATAGATACCCCTTGTTAAAAAGCCAATGTCATCAAGCCTCACTCTTTTATTAAATAACCCCTTAGTATAGGACCTCAGGAGAATCCCATTGGCATTAAATATTCTTAGTTCAACCTGATTAGTAGTAACATCCTTAAGAACAATATTCATTTCGTCCCGGAATGGATTCGGATATACATGTACACAACTTTCCATCTGAGGCTCTGCTATGGTAGTTGATGTACCTGCCTGATAGATGCGAACGTAGTCTATTTCCATTGCTCCTTCCTGAAAATTGGGATCAATATGAGCCTGAACAGCCACATTAAGAATAAGGTACTGGGCCAAATCAAATGGCCAGGTGTCTGCATTTCGACTGCCGGGCTGATAAGTGTAATGCACAATATCATCCACACTAAACACCAGTTTCTCAGGGGTCCATAACAATGTGTAAATATGAAACTGACTTGAGGCCGTGGCAATCATTTGTCCCCCATGGTTTATTGTACCTCCATAACTTGATGGTGTATGCGTTGCGCTCTGCACATAATTCTGATTGTCCCCCCAATGTTCCATGATATCAATCTCTCCACATGCCGGCCATGGTGTAGTACCATAGCCTTCATTATCCCAATAGGCACCATCTTCATTGATGTTCTTACCCAACATCCAGATAGCAGGCCATGTACCTGCTCCGCTTGGCAATTTAGCACGTACTTCAACCTTACCATAGGTAAAGGCAAACTTTGAATTCAATCGGGCTGAAGTATAGTTCTTTGTTACACCCTGGTCAGTAAAGTTTTCCTTTTTTGCTACAATTTTTAAAACTCCATTCTCAATGTATGAATTATCTGGTCTGTTGGTGTAATGCTGTACTTCTCCATTATACCAGCCCCCACCAATAGGTAATTGATACTGCCTGAACCATTTACCCTGATCAATATCTCCATTACCATCAAATTCATCAGACCAAACCAGCTGATCATAAACTGGATCAGCAGCGATTGAGCCATCGTAACTAAAGTCATCAATATAAGCCAGTAGCGGATCGGTATTATTTTCACCGTTAACCTGAATAAGCACCCTGTTAAAATCGGCGCGTTGACTTGGAACATCTGAAGTGGGGTCAATATTGATAAACGGATCATTCATAAAATCGAAACTAAGCTCCTGCCAGGCATCCAATGTTATAGGCTTAATAATTTCGCTCTGGGTCGACCATGGAGCTCCAATGGTTCCATCCTGTAGTTTAACCGAGACCTGATTGGTTTGATTTCCACTCATTCCATCAGATGGCACATAAATTTTAAAACTAAACGTATGATTTGTTTCCAGGTTAAAATTATTGGACACATCAAAGCGCACATTAGCATATTGCCCGCCAACATCATGATATTTAAGCACCGTGGACGATGTATTTATCCCTTCCTGCTTTGGATTGGCGAAAGCAATATCGATGTTACAGTCATCTCCGTACCAGCTATTAATGGTGCCGTTCCCTTCAAAATCATCCTGCACAAAGGCTGTTTGCCCAATAGACTGCAGGGTGCAAATCCATAGCAGCAAGCCTAATAATTTCACTTTCATAATCCTTTAAATTGATCGTTATTTTTTTAATTAATAAGAACATTAGTTATCGATGCTTACATACATTTCAGCCACTACATGATAGGCTGCTTTCGGCTGACGGTTAATATCAACAATACCCCAATACTCTTCATTGGCAGTTCCATCGTAGGGCACGCCACTGCTCTCAGGAGCAAATCCCCCAGGATCCAAAGAGTTATTATCACCAGCCTTCCACCATTCATCGTTAAATGCAAATAATGTCACACCGGAACAAATGTTAGAATGCATCATGACGTCTTCGAGAATCTGCCGCGTTGCATCGGCCTGTGCCTGCTGGTTTGGCCCTTGTTCATAGCCATCTTTAGCAATAGTCATATAGCTATCAGCGCCAGCCTCTGATAGATACATAGGTTTCTGACTAATGGCTTGCCACTCTTCAAATATTGGAGCAGGTACATCCCATCGGTAAACATTCATGCCCCAGACATCAATGTCAGGACATTGTGCTAAAGCCAATGAATCGGGTAATTCACCGTGAGCTGTTGATACAGGATGAGCAGCATCATTTTCGTGTATCATACAAGCAGCAAGGTTTAAGGCCTGGTACCAGTTACTTATTTCACCATTGAACCACTCGGGATGGTAATTATATTCATTACCGAGCTCCCAAAATAAAATGGCATTATGCTGCTTAAACTTATTCACGTAATTAATAAATGAGCCTGATAAAATATCGTAATAGCCAGCCTGGTTATAGCCAAAACCAATAATCACTTTTAGGCCTGCTGCATCAATCTTATCCAGCACCCACTTTTCTTCAATAGGTGCATAAACTCTTATAGTGTTGATGCCAGCCTTTTTCATTAAATCAAGGTCTTCATCCAAACGCCCGAAATCTCGTTTACCCGTTCCAATGGGAACCGGATTATAACAAATGCCCTTAATCACATAAGGAACTTCATTAACAAGCACTTGTCTGTTATTAATCCGAACAATATCATTTTCAGACTTCTGAATGCATGATAAAGTGGAGGTAACAAACACTAAAAGAAAGATATATCTTACTACCATAAGTAATTAAATTTAACGCGGTACACTTCCGTTATTGAACCAACAAAAGTATCAATGGCATTAATTTATAACCACTTTTAACAAACATCAATAACTACTTTGCACCTCACTTTAACTACGTTTCTGCCAACTTAACCATCACAATAAGCTAAATAAGGGTTTTGTATAAAAAAAACGGGCAGCTTCCAAAGCCACCCGTTTCATTCAATTATGCAATTTATGCATGGGAATCCTATATTAAATCATCACATTCTTAACATATATCTCTAAAGCTGTTGAAGCTAGTTAAAGTATACTTTCTCAACCATCACCTCATCATCTTTGGTAATGTGCAGGATGTATAAGCCATTACTATAGGCTTCAATGTTAATTTGCTTGAAATCGACAGCTTCACCTCTATCAAGCACACGACCAGCTGTATTAACAAGCTGCCAATTGAATGCTCCATTAATTTGGATATTCAACACACTGGTGGCCGGGTTAGGATAAACGCGAGGATTGTCTTTACCTGCTTCAATATTGGTTGGAATATAGTTTTCAAGAACAACAGAATAAACTGTTTCTGAAACGCCATCCTCTGCCAATACTTTAAGCTGTGTAAGGCTTGTCAGATCAAGCGACGAGATACCTGCTGTCAGTTCAACATCACCAGCCAGGAGAGTTGCATATGGCGATACTCTGAAATCAACTGTCAATTCCTGCGAGTTCACCCCAGCCATATCAATAACAAGCTGATTGCCTGTGATGCTGGCATGTAAATCGCTAGTTAATCCACTATTGTCATTAGCGAGGAATGCAAAATTAATAAGATCAGCCTCTGAACTAAGTGCTAAAACTGTTTCAACTGTGTACAGGCTTGCTTTGGTACCATCCTCAGAAACCACTTCAAACTCATTAAAATGCTTAAAATCGAACGGTACTGTTCCGGATGTGAAATCCATTCCTTTGTAACGCAAGTAAGCCCCCGAGCTTAAGGTAAAGCTAGGCACCAGAGAGTTAACAACTTCCAGTTCTGACAAGTCGAGTGACACAGTAAAGTTATCTATGCTGGCCTGGTACAAATTCTCAATATTTGAATTAAATCGGGGTGATATTTCGAAAGAAAATAACTCATTTTCAGTATTTAGTTCTTTTTGAACACGCACCACATATACCTGCTCCTGATCGAGCATACCATGTTTTAGCTTATAAACTTTTGGACTGCTAAAATCGTTGGCTGAGATACCACTCACCTGCTCATCGTCATTAACCAACACCATTGTACCATTACCAACAGTGAATGATGCTGCCAGGTTAGTAACATCTGCTTCTTTTGATGCATTAAATGTGATGGTATTTCCTTCGATAGTACCAATCATATCTTCTGCAAGTGAAGGATTATCTGCCTGCAGGAAGTTGAAAGATGTCAGGCTCATTTCATAATCCTCCTGTACAACGGTTATCCACCATTGCGATGAGGCACTAAATGTGTAATCCTGCGCAATTAACGGCATCTGCTTACCTAATACCGTTAAATCCTTTATCTGGCCGGGTTGAATAGGTCCCCTTTGTGGATCTATCAAACGGCCACCATTTATGGCTTTGGCATATACCCTAGCCTGTTTGGGGTCAACAGTACTTGGCAAATACACTGTTATACGCTGATTGGCCGCATCAATTTCAGTTTTATGCTCTCCATCAACATGGAAATACAGTATACCACTACGTTGATTTAAATAGCCATTGTCATACGCATGCGTCATGCCGGTCAGCTGCATCGATTCCACTTCATTGTAACGGTGCAACTCTTCCAACAGCTCAGTCTGGAAATTATATTTAAAGTACTTGTGTTCAATATTTCCATTGACCTCCTCATTACCATGAATATAAATAGCACCATCTTTACGATTAAAGGCCAGTCCCTGTGAGTACTTAAGCATTCTATCCAGTTTCTTATAGGTAGCGGCCAAAGTATAATCAGCACTTAATGTACAAAGCTCACTATTTTGAGCATCCAGCAGGTATATAGTACCGTCAACCTCAATGGTCATACCACCAAATCGGGCTCCTTCATTTTTCTGAATACCGCCTGGTGTAAGATTAGTAATCGCACCTGTTAGCGGATCAATCTGGTAAAGCATATCCAGATCATTTGATTTGCCCAGTGCCATTATCATACTGGTACTTGGGTCAATGGCCATGTCATTCAAATTATATGCTGCATAATATTCGGGATCTGCAACAATTGGCTCTGATGAACCATCAGCCATATTAACCTTGTAGACCATCGGTAATGAAGAGTTACCTGCTTTTGTTAAGCCATATAACTGCTTATCTTTAGCCAACCATGCCATTGCAATAAACTGCTTTTCGGCATTAAACGTAACGAAACGGTTTCGCACCTCAGGCGTGGCATTATTCCAGAAATAAACAATTCCGCTATTGGCAGCAATCATAGGTTCAAATGTGCGCTCTGCCTTTACTATATGGATGTATTGATTGTTACGGGTAATTAAATCATCCGGATGATTAACACTTGCCCGCACTTCATAGCTGCCTTCAAAACCAAAGACATCGCCAGGTATAGTCATTTTTGTTTCAGCAAATTTGCTGAGCGTAAAATTTTCGACAACTGTTGAGTACACTTCATTACCCGCTGAGTTGACCACTTCAATATTTATATCAACACTTGCCTCGTCATGTATCATTTGCATTACTCCAACAGTTATCTCCAAATCACTCCACATAGCTATATGAGAATTAGCCGTTAGATAGTCAAGGGCAAAATCGTTATTAAATGGTGTTCCGGTAAGGTTCAGACGATAATCGTGTGCCACTTCCATTCCTAAAAACGCCTCACTGGTTAGTGATATACGCATGCGTTTGAGTCCTGTTGCTTCACCTGCTACTTCAGGTTTCAGGTATCCATAATAACGATGTTCATAAGCAGGATCAGCATACATTTGCATTTTCTCTTCATTGGAGAAGAATCCATCTTCATTCCAATCGATATACACGGTCGGGTACCCTGCACCTGCTATAAGGCCTTCGAGTATTACCTCTATCTCCTTCTCAGTGCCATATTCCAAATCAAATACTCTATCCGGGAAATCAATATACCCATATTGCTCATTTCTGAATGTTTTATCAGGCTGTCCGCCATTATCGTTGAAATAATGATCGCCAATACTCACTTTGGCAATAGTCATATCAGGCATTGTCTCAGGTTGCGCATCATTTTCAATCTGCTTAACCAATTCTTTAACATTGTTTGCCATATTCTCATCTTCATCAACAATCTCAACCCTGTAAGTATGAATAGCATCTACCATAAATGGTTCAAGGCGTTTCGTAAACATGAAACTTCTGTAACTTCCGGCAGGTACAGGCATCTCAAATGTTTCCTCAGTGTGCAACACATCATCAATATATAAGCGTGCTGTTACAGCATCAACTGCTTGTGAACCATTATTAGAAACGTTGAACCAGAATGGATAATTAAATATGAGTGAATGGTACGATTGAAAACTATCACCAGCTCCCTGAATATAACTCACCAACAAATCATTTGCTATTGCACGGGGTTCTGCTGTTGCTTTGAATAAGAAGCCCTTCTTCTTGTTCACATTCGCTCCAGAACGGAATATCAGGGTTAATCCACCGCTTACAGCAGAAGACAAAGTATTTACATTTTCGGGCAACTGTTCGCCTGTATATGTCGCAATTATTTTTGACTCATTCAGATAACTATACAAGCCATCTAAAATATAAACCACTGCATCTTCATCTAAGTCCAGCTCCTGTAATTCCAATGCAATATTATTGGCTCTATCTTTTGCCTCAACAAAAAAGCCAAAATACTGATTAGCAAAATAGGGGTATATCTTACCTCCACTGGCTGTTATATAAACCGGATTTTCATCCACATAAGGAGGAGCAGCATTACCCTCAGGCGCACCAGCCCTGTGGTAGTCATCGTATCTGTCAACAGGTCCGTACTCATAAGTTGCTTCCTTATCGCCCGACTTAACTTTATATACTATCCGATATGATTTATCTATGGTGTTAAGTGCGATTGCTTTAGAATAACTAAAACTGGTTCCCTGTCCAGGATTTAATATAATTTGGCTTTGTTCAGTGGCATTATCCAGTTGATTATCATTAGCATCAAGCAGTGTCCAGCTTACCTCAAAGTCTGTCAGGCTGCTGGTTCCTGCATTCACAAAGTTAATCACTGGGCTCACCTCACTCACTCCTATTCCCGATTGCGGTTCTGTAGCAGAATTAATCATGATAGCCTGCTGTGCATTGCCAAAATCAAGGTATAAATCATCTATCTTTATTTCAGAACCATATACATCATCATACGACATCTTTCGACCCGTTTTACAAACTCCTTCCAAAGAGATATCAATTTGCTGACCAGCAAAGGCTGAGAGGTCGTAATACAAATGCTCCTTAATTAAGCGGGTGCCAAAATTTTGGTTGTAGCCATACCATGCAAATTTATCGCCTGCGAGCTTGCGGTGATGATATTCTCTTCCAAGCGCATCTTTCACCAACTGACCATTTACTCTAACTCTGAAATAGGCATGATTAGGATAAGTTGTAGGAATGGAAAAATCGAAGTGTAATAAAGGAGAGCCTTGATCAGCCGGCACATTGACCGACATGGTTGCTGATGTCACAAAATCAATATTATTCTGAAAAGCAAAATCACCTGCTGCCTCACTCACAGGATCTCCCTCATAATCTGTCCAATAGTCGTTTTCAACACCATATATGCCTGATAAAGTCAGGGTTTTACTGTGGAAAAACTCAGTATCCATTGCTCCTGGTATTGCCTGAGCATAAATGGTATTATTACTTTTAAACAGCTCCTTATGATTATCATCTTCAAAATCAATCAATAATGGCCAATCAGAAGTACCTAACGATTGAGTTCTATCAATCCTTTTGGCTCTTGAGCGTTTACCCTCAATAGATAAAGAGCTGACAACTGCACGGACTGCATACCATCCTTTTCTATCACTGCCAAATATATCATATTCGGTAACAGGTGCAGTTACTGTACCCGTTTTAATGTATTCATTTGCTGTTACATCGTATTTTAACACCTCATACGTTGTGGCACCTTGCACAGCATCCCACTTTAAAGTAGCATAATTTCCATTGTCTGTTACCGAAAGGTTTTTAACCTGACCAATTGTATTGAATGTGACTTCCTCTACTTTATCGCCTTGTATAAGGCGTAATGCATAATTATTAGAAACTGCATTAGGTACATCAATAATAAACTCGCGTTCAGGAGCAGTTAATTCAGCAACTTCAGTGAACTGATTAGCTTCAGTTGATAAGTATACTTTGGTTGGATTGACCTGGTCATATGCATTCCAGCGCACCAATGTACGACTGCCAGCTACAAGTGTTTCTCCTTCAAAAGGGTATACAATAGCCAGTTCATCAGTAATCGTTTGGTAATTTACATAAAACTTCTGGCGACCAACAGGTACATGATGTCCTTTCACCTTCACCTGATAAATACCTGGTTTAGGATCCTGAATAACTACTTGCTCCATATTATTAATGCGGTCGCGACCTGGCTTAGCCTTAAAATCAGGATTCAAACCATCAAGGCATAGTGGTAAATACTCCTCATTATTATACACCACTGTAATATCCAGATCATTAATCAGAGGATTATACAAGGTTGGAAGACTTGCAGGATCAAGCCACGACAACATAAAACGTGCCTCCTTCTGTCCGGCAGAAATGGTAAAACTAAACACCTGCTCCTCCTGATTTTCCACCTCACCACCGGCAAATCGCTCATTTTGAACATTTTCCAGCGCGCGTGCAACATTAAGTTCACCAAAGCCACTATAGTAATCAGGACCAAAGGAGTATAAGTCATTAGCCGTATTGCATATTATCCCTCTTAACAGAGCCGACTCAGGCTTGTGCCCAAAGTTGTTTTCATAGGCTTCGGTTATTATAGCAGCCGCTCCAGATACCATTGGACACGCCATTGAGGTGCCTGTCATTATGTTATACTGATCGAAGAAAGTAAGTGACCATACTGCTGTTCCGTGTGCAGATATGTGCGGAACTAATGTTCCAAAGTGTCCCGGGCCAAAACTACTCGAACTAGCGATTTCACGCTTATAAGTCATATTGGCAACAGACAGCATATTCTTGGCCGAATTCGCAACAGTATTATACACCCCAAGATATCCTCTGGAATTTCCGGCAGCAAAAACGTGTAACAGTTCTGGATTTTGATTAGCCACCAGGTCAAGCCCATACTCAAACTCACCATACGGAAATTTAACACCAAGTAAATTGGCCATCCCATAAGAGTTTTGAGTAATAGAAACACCTTGAGTTTTAGCACTCCAATCCATCTCCTGGTATTCCTTCTGTCCGTTAGAACCTGTGTTAAAATTCCAGGTCTCAAAGCTCACCTGAGGCGCCATTCCTTCATAGAGCTGCTCAATAACTCCGGCTCCTCCAACAATGCCTGATACATGCATCCCATGATTACCGCGAGTTTCAGCCTCATTGATATGAATACGGCCTGTCAGATCAATGTGCTCATCGATGTCTTCATCCCATACTCCAACTGTTACTCCTTTACCTGATAAACCATCATAGCCATTCTGACGGGCGGTTATGAAACCATGCATTTTCTGACTGGTAAAATCATGCAACTTGCGCTCCGGACTGGCAGGCATTACTGTTGTCACCCATCCTAACTGTGCCATTTTATCAAGTGTCACTTTATCAGCTATCACTTCATACATATCAAACCCTGAAATACTTTCCACATCAGTGACACCAATTTGCTTCAACTCTTTTAATACGTAACTTTCCTCAAGATTACTCACTACATGAATAGTAGCTTTAAGAAGCAAATCGCCCTCCTTCAACTCAGATGGAATGCTATCCCGTTGGTAAACATTAGCCACCTTTTGCAAGAAAGACGAGTTGAAGGTAGAGCGAACATTGTTGCTTCCGGCAAAAGTACTCTTGAGTTGGTTAGGTGCAATTTTAACATAGTAGGCATTTGCCCCAATGTAATTTTTAAGTTCAATACCATTATTCTTCAACTCCTGCCGTTCTGCTCCCGTAGGTATCTGATGAAACTGCATCACTTGAAACAATTCAGTTTCAGACGTACTTTTTAGCTGTACTATACTATTAAGGCCATTTTCAGGAGGACTGAACTCCCGACCGTTATTTCGGATTGTATACTCAGAGACCTGAGCACTGGCTTGCCATATGGTAATATATGACAGCAACAAAATCCATAGTTTTTTTCGTAAATGATTCATAGTTAATTGTTAAAGAACTTATTATTAAGAATTATGAATATCGATGGCTTGCTCCCAAAAAAGCTCAAAAAGCATACTGAAAAGCCCCGCCATTTCGGGATGATTTAGAATTATAGCTATAGCTCCTGAAGTTGAATTATGCTGCAAGGCGATAAATAATTGGGTATCATCAAACAGTGCCATTTTTATCGGAAGTTTCGGATGGATGCGCACTTCCTCACCTTTAGTACTGAAATACTTTGCAATCCGGCGAATATCCTCCTCCGTTTCTTCTCCAATTTCGTAGATGGTACGGTATTTACACCCATTTTGAATAGAGCGGATTTGTGCACTATTCAAGGAGTTTTTCTTAGTCAGATCAGTGAGGTATGGTCCCTTCATAAAAGCAACAGCACCTTGCTGAGTATTCTCAAACAGCTCATAGAAAGTACTCATAATAGCATGTTTGGAAGTGATCACCTTAATACTCTTACCTACTGTTTCATTTGAATTTTGCTTAAACACATCCGCACATCGTTCTGACAAATGATGAATTTTCTCCAGCCGGCTCTTTTGTTCATGCTCCAGTTTCTTAAACCCTATACTCGGATCAATTAGCTTAAATAATCGCTTCGGATTTTGCTCAACATAACAGAATTCTTTCTCGATCAGTTGCTCCAGTATTGAATAGACTTTTGAAGTTGGAACATCTGCATGCCTTGCAATTGCTGTTGCACTGGCTTCTCCTGATTGCAGAATGGCATCATATACCTTAATCGTATTCTTGGAAAATCCAAAGTCGGTAAGTGCATTGAGGAAATCGAGGTTCATATTTATTTATTTTACTACCTTTGGTAGTTTATTATTTTTCTACCCCCAAATGTAGTATATTTTTTATTCCACAAAAACAATTGTGCAATTTTTACGAAATATTTCATCTTTTCTCTCGCCACAAACACCCCACTAATCAACTATATATGAATATTATAAGTAACATCAACTTAAAACTAATTCAGGAATTCATATCACAAGCTGATAGAGACTTCTGCAGCACTTGTACAATTATTAATCTAAGTACGACGTAAAATATTAAACTCAGAACGCTTATAAATAGCAAGTTGCAAGTGCATATTGACAAAAAAATAGCGGGTTTTTTTGAGTCAATTACACGAAGAGAAATACTTTTGCAACTGGGATAAAGAAGCCTAAATAAATTACTGATTTATGCTTCAAATTATAACGCATCAATTCACTATTGCTCTAAATTTATTAACTGTAAATCAGCCTTTCAGCTCAATGTGAGTCATAAATTTTAATCAAATTCAGTTTATTAAACACAACACATGTGTTGCATATAGACTAAAACAATAAGTCAGACTGCTGCCTTGCCGCCGTATAATATACTAGAACAATGCTGAATAAAGGAATATAAACGAGCATAACAATACCCGCTATTATCAGCCAAACAAAGATACATACTAAAGTTTAATCTACACCAAAAAACATAACGCTTATGCATTAAGTGAGTTATTTAGCAGTTTAATAAGCATGAGTAGCATTATTAAGATATACCGCTTAAATCTCTTCAGCTTCCTTCCAATACATCTCAAAAATCATCTTAAACAAACTGGCCATGTCAGGATGCTCCAGAAATATGGCAATAGCTCCTGACGAAGACTCATGGCTAAAAGCAATAAACAATTTACTATTATCAAACAAGGCCATTTTAATGGGAAGCTTAGGATGAATTCGCACTTCCTCTCCTTTTGCTTTAAAGTAATTGGCAATCTCTCTTATTCGCTCATCTGACTCATCGCCAATTTCGTAGATAGAGCGATACTTGCAGCCTTTCTGAATGGATTGCACCTGAGGATCGTTTAGCGAGTGTTTTTTATTTAAATCAATCAAATAAGGCCCACGCATAAAACCAACTGCTCCTTCCTGTGCTGTTTCAAACAGTTCGTAGAAGGCATTCATAATGGCATGTTTCGATGTAACAACCTTAATACTTTTTTCTACTTCACTATTAAGGTTAGAAGCAAACAATTCACCACATTGTTTCGATATATCCTCAAGCATATTAATTCTATGCTTCTCTTCCTCTTGTAGTTTCTTAAAACCAACGGTCGGATCTATGAGTTTAAATACTCTTTTGGAGCCTTGCTCCATATAACATAACTCTCTCTCTACAAGTTGATCCAATATAATATATACTTTTGAGGTAGGAACCTGCGCCTCTTTAGCTAAGACTGATGCTGTGGCCTCACCCAAATGAAGCAGTGCATCGTACACCTTAATGGTGTTGTGTGAAAATCCAAATTCCTTTAGACTATCGAGTTGGTTAAAAGTCTTCATACATTCTATTTTTTACTACTCACTGTAGTTAAAGTACAACAAAGTAACCAATTTAATTATACATCATTAAACTTTAAAATAGATTTTTATCAATTTCTGCCATTAACAGTAATGCATCAACTTTTAAGAAATACACCCCGAAACTTTGTATAATGAATTGTGAACATTACTAGTCACTGACAATCAAAACTTCTATTAAAAATCTTGTACTTACCACCATTTTGCAAGGGAATAAACCAAACCTTGATAGAATTAAATCGTAGGACAAAACAAAAATCACAACACAAAAATGAAGACAGCCGCACTTATTCTAGCCACCTTTCTAATAACAGCACTAAATGCTCAACAAACGCTTAAAATAAGATATAACTATATCAACCACGCCAAACCCAATACCTATATGATGGAGTTACAGGCACAAAACAACCAGGTATTAAGTTACACTATCAGGTTAACAAAGGTGGGTGCCGGCAAAAATATCCGATATAAGCAAACTGCCGATTCAACCAGACTATTTAAAGATTATACCAATGAATACCTGATTTATGAAGAAAGCCTGGGGCGTGATAACCTGGTTATTGAAGAACAACTAAATCTGTTTAAATGGAATACAACCAATGACAGAGACACTATACTGGAATACCCTTGTAAAACGGCCTTTGCAGAATTCAGAGGCCGTGAATACAAAGCTCTCTACACCACTGATTTGCCGTTTACAGCAGCCCCGTGGAAGATTCATGGTTTGCCAGGTGTGGTACTAAAAGTAACTACTACAGATGATGTACTTAGCTACACAGCTGAAACGATTGAAATCAGCGATGCAGAAGGTCTATTATACCGCCCATTTGATCACAAAGAGCCCATCAACTACAATGACTTTTGTAAGAAATATAAGGACTACCGCAAAGAAGTCATTAAAATACGCAAACAGCGCGCACGTCAGCAAAACAGACCTGAACCGGAGAATAATAAAGCACCACGAGTAGAGATTATCATTCCTGAAAACCGGTTTATTCTAAACGAAAACTAGCACTATCCGCTTTTAACCAATAGGATAAAATAACCGTCAACTCCTAAAAAAAGCGAAATAGCTATTTGCAATCAAATCATTTTTGTGCAACTTTGGCATTGTTCTAAATACGTTTATGGTGAGTCATTCGCACAACATAAAAGGATACCGCTGTTTATTTGAATGCTTAATGTTCTATAAGCAATTCTAGCCGTTTGGTTTGAATCCATCAAGCCAGCATCTCTTTATACTATTTTCTGAATTATTGTAAATACTAAAATGGTAGCGCTACATAACCGCTCCTGTATGTATTTAACCCGTAGAACTATCTTTAAAACGTCAACAATGTTAACACAAAATAGAAAAGGCCGTCCTGATCCCAATGGCGCAGGTCTGCCAACCATCAAAGAACTGTTAGGCAAAGAAGAATCGGCAAAAACAGCTGAACGTTCGGCCTCATCAGAAGGTAATTTTTACCAACCCCTGGGCGATAAACTTGGTCCGGGTATGAATCCACGTATTCAGCGACTTCGCAAGCTAAGTTTTGAAGCTGAACCAAGCATCTCCATTGAACGGGCTCTGCACCAAACAGCATTCTACAAAGAACACTACGGCAAACATTCTATTCCGGTGTTACGTGCCCTCACCTTTCTGGATCATTGTCAGAAGAAGACACTCTATATGGGTGATGATGAACTGATAGTTGGCGAACGCGGTCCGAAGCCAAAGGCCGTGCCTACCTTCCCCGAGCTGACCTGTCACAGTGTGGAAGATTTTCATGTGCTCAACACGCGCGACCAACAGCGTTACACAATCAACCAGGAGGACATTGATACTTATGAGCAGGAGGTCATTCCTTACTGGCAGGGGCGGACCCAACGGGAGCGTATTTTCAACCATGTGCCCGAGGAATGGAAACGTGCTTATGAAGCCGGACTATTCACCGAGTTTATGGAGCAACGAGCACCGGGCCACACGTGCCTGGATGGTAAGATATACAAAAAAGGCATGCTGGATTTCAAAAAGGATATCAAAGCTCACCTGGATTCGCTGGACTACCTCATCGATCCGGATGCCAACAACAAGGCGGAAGAACTAAAGGCCATGGATATCTCCTGCGATGCAGTCATTCTCTTCGCCGAGCGCCATGCTGCCCTGGCCGAGGAAAAGGCGCAAACGGAATCAGATCCAAAGCGAAAAGCCGAGCTGCTAAAAATAGCCGAGGTATGCCGCCGGGTACCAGCCCATGCACCACGTACACTACACGAAGCCATACAGATGTATTGGTTTGTTCACCTTGGCACCATCACCGAATTGAATGGTTGGGACGCTATGAATCCGGGGCACTTCGACCAACATCTGGCACCATTCTACGAAAAGGAGCTGGCTGAAGGTTCACTCACCCGCGAAGAGGCCAAGGAACTGATCAGCTGCATGTGGATTAAAGTGAATAACCAGACTGCTCCACCTAAGGTGGGCATCACAGCCAAAGAAAGTGGCACCTACAATGACTTTACCAACATTAACATTGGCGGTGTAAAAGCCGATGGCTCTGATGGTGTGAGTGAAGTTTCATACATTATGCTCGAAGTGGTGGAAGAACTGCACCTGCTACAGCCTGGTTCGTCGGTACATATCAGCCATGTTACACCTGATAAGTTCCTGAATGCTGCCTGCAAAGTGATTCGACAAGGACATGGTTATCCTTCTGTTTTCAGTCCCGAAACCTATATTACCGAGATGCTGGCACAGGGCAAGTCTCTTACTGATGCCAGAGAAGGCGGTTGCAGTGGCTGCATTGAGGTAGGCGCATTTGGAAAAGAAGCCTATGTACTCACCGGCTACCTCAATGTACCTAAGATTCTTGAAGTTACGCTTAATAACGGCATTGATCCGGTAACCGGAAAAATGGCCGGCTGCGAAACAGGCGATCCAAGAACCTTTAAAAGTTATGACGAGCTATATGCGGCCTTCAAAAAGCAGCTGGAGTTTATTGTTGACCAGAAAATGCGCGTGAGCAACTACATCGATACCATGTTCGCCAAATATGCGCCGGCTCCCTTCTTGTCGGTGGTTATTGAAGATTGTATTGCCAATGGTCGTGACTATTATAATAGCGGACCACGCTACAACACCAATTACATCCAATGTACAGGACTTGGAACAGTGACCGACAGTTTATCAACCATCAAACACCATGTCTTTGAAAAGAAGACCTTTGACATGGAGCGCATTTTAAACGCAGTGGCCAACAACTTTGAAGGTGACGAAATCCTGCGCCAAACCATTGTTAACCGCACTCCCTTCTTTGGCAATGATGATGAATATGCTGATGATATTGCTCTGCGTGTTTACGATGATTTGGTCAAAACCATAGATGGTAAGCCCAATATCAAAGGTGGAAAATACCACCTGAATATGCTTTCAACTACCTGCCACGTGTATTTTGGTAAAGTGATGGGTGCCACACCAAATGGCCGTTTAGCCGGTAAATCCATTTCGGATGGTACCTCGCCATCACATGGATGCGATGTGAACGGCCCTTCAGCGGTGATTCGCTCATTAACAAAGCTGGATCACACCCGTTCGGGAGGTACACTGCTTAATATGCGCTTCCTGCCAAGCTTGTTAAAGCGTGATGAAGACATTACCAAGATGGGTAAGCTGATACGCAGTTATTTTACAATGGGTGGCCACCATGTACAATTCAACATTGTGGATACTGCCACATTGCGGGCAGCCCAGGAATCACCTGAGGATTATAAAGATCTGTTGGTGCGTATGGCGGGTTACAGTGATTATTTCAACGATATGAATGCCGATTTACAGCAGGAAGTCATTGACAGAACAGAGAATGAATCGTTTTAAAAAAGTTTAATAGTTATTAGGCAGAAGGCAAAAGTGTTTTAATAAGATGTGAGAAGTGAGACAGATTGATAAGTGTATCCACTAAATTATTTAAGCACTATGTAAATCACTATCAGCCAGCAGCTATAAGTTTAATAAAACGACAAACAACCATATTATTGGTCAAGCAAATGGAACTACCAAGTTTAATATTTGATATCAAACGCTACGCCATCAATGACGGGCCGGGCATTCGCATCACGATTTTCCTGAAAGGATGTCCTTTACGTTGCAGGTGGTGTCACAACCCGGAGAGTCAGCTCAAGCAACAGCAGAAAATGTACAATAACAGCAAGTGCATTGCCTGTGAAGAATGCGTGAAACATTGTCCCGAGAAGGCACTGACACTCACACCGGATGGTATTGTAACAGACGGCGATTTATGCACCCTTTGTGGCACCTGCGCCGAAGTGTGCCCAACCAAAGCCATAGAGATGACAGGTCGTTTGATGAGTGTGGAAGAGATCATGAAGCAGATCAAAAAAGAAACCATGCTGATGGACAAATCAGAAGGTGGCGTAACTTTCTCTGGTGGTGAACCCCTGCTGCATCATGAGTTCCTTATCCCATTGCTGGATGCCTGCGGTGCAGAAGGTATTCATCGTTGTGTGGATACCACCGGCTATGCCAAACCGGAGGTGTTGATGGAAGTGGCCAAACGCACCGACCATTTTTTGTACGACTTAAAGATGATGAACACGGACAAGCACCGCCAATGGACCGGCATGCCCAATGAGAAAATTCTGGCTAATCTCAAGAGTCTTGCTGCCACTGGTGTTGACCTGAATATTCGTATTCCTTTAATTAAAGGAGTGAACGATGACGACCGGAACATCCGCGAATCAGCCCAATTCATTGCAACATTAGAAGGTAAAAAGCCGCTGGTTAACCTTCTGCCATTTCATAATATTGCGGAGAAGAAATACGAGAAACTGGGCGAAGCATATGATAAAGGCGAAATGGCCGAACCCTCTGCAGAGCGTTTGCAGGAAATCATTGCCATATTTGAATCCTATGGTGTCAAGGCAATGATTGGCGGGTAAACTTTCTTGAAGTTTTCAGAAATGCAAACAGGCTGTCAGTTAGTTCCGACAGCCTGTTGTATTTAAAAACGTTCGTACTGACAACACCCATGCAGGTTATCGTATACCTCATCATCGGCTTTGTGGTGCTCTGTATCGTGCCCCACTGTGGCAATGGCTTTTTCAACAGCATCCACTGTAGCCTT
>NZ_JAGUCN010000037.1 GCF_018271975.1 Carboxylicivirga mesophila | reverse complement strand
GTTCACCATAGCTCGCTATGCTTTCACAAATATTCCTTGAAACTAAACATTTATAAGCGATTTGAGCCAGTAATTTTATGTCGAACTCAGGTTATAAATAAGAATGGGAATAATTATCCTATTTAATGCGCACCATATCAAAGGTGCCTCTATCCCATCCTTGATCTGGAGAATCACCTGGGTAAACAAAATATTCAAGTCCTTCAATACTTCCCAGGCAAGCATTGTACTGCCCTTTACTCAGGCTGCGAATCCAAACGTTTTCATACCCAATTTGTGGTTCATCAAAGAAGAACTGAGAAGGTATTGAGCAGGTTGTTTCGGTGCGATCAAATGTTAGTTGAACTGCCGACCCTGACACTTCCCAGAAACCATCAACAATTACCGAATAAGGATCATCGCCTGCTGTAATCTCCACCTCATATTCAAATTCACCAAAAAATGAATGCTCATACACCTGGTAAGTTCCTATAAAAGCATCGCGGTGGAAATCACAAAATTTATATAGCAGAAGATCAAAGCTTGAGTAGAAACTTGCCACATCCGAAGCTGTATTGCCTTTGAGTTGTAATCTTAACAAATCACCTTCTGGTTGGGCTCCGTCAAAAAGGCCTTTAACCTCAATTTCGCCAAGTACCGAACCGGCAGGAATCGTTATGGATTTGGATAACAGTTCAAATCCTAAGCCCTCTTCGGCTGTTGAGATTTCAGCATCAATAATCACCTCAAAGGTGCGGTCGGTTTCAACAGACTTACTGACTCCAACCTGTATTGTATAAACCGGATCTGTGTCATTAATAATCATACTACCACCCTGCTCGATAAAGTGAATCTGAGAGGGTCCGTTGTACAGATCTATTTTATTATCATCGCATGACAGCCCAATAATGGCCATGGCTAAAGCGAATAATATATTTAACTTTTTCATTTATCTAATAGTTAAGGTTAGTATCCGTCATTTTGCTTAATAATGGTATTACCATTTATTTCAGATGTAGGTATTGGCCACTGCCAGCGGTAATCATCAGCACTAATCGATAAATCGTTAGCCGTTGATGTATTCTCTTGCGGCACACGTGTAAAACCTTTCCCCATGCGTTTCAGGTCGAACCAATAGAACCCTTCGAACATCAATTCACGCTTGCGCTCATCTGCAATTAAATCCTTCAACGCATCGCCACTAATATTAACTCCCTGATGATTTTCGATACGGTTTTCCAATAAGGCATCCAGGTCAGCAACCGCTTGCTCATCATTATTAGTGTAGGCATAAGCTTCGGCACGCATCAGGTACATTTCAGCCAGGCGCATAGGTTTAGGCATATTCATTCCTAATACCTGCGATGCAAAATCGGGGTTGGTTGGATATTTGATGACTAACTTACTGGTCCACCCGTAACCTGTTGCTGCTGTAGCCACATAGGTTGACAATCGGATATCAGACGAGTTAAACAGGTTGACCCAACTATCGGAAGGAATATAATCGGGAAGCAGTGGAGAGCTAACGTTATTCATATTAAAGAAATTATAACCTGGCGCTACCAAATTAGCATCCGTTATTCGATAACCCACGCGCCAGATAATCTCTAAGCCACTATCTTTTAACCACATATCGGTAAAGGCTTGTCCACTGCTCAGGCTAAAGGCCGGGTTATTAATGATGCGAGAGGTATGATCAATCACACCATCGTAATCTTTCATATCCAACAGAACACGCGCCATTAAACCATTGGCAAAATCAAGCGTAAACGTTTCCTCATCATAGCGCTCATTAACCGGTAACAATTGCAAGGCTTCTTCCAAATCATCAACGATATTACTATAAACTTCCTCTACAGAAGAACGGGAAGGAGTAACATCTTCATAGTCGAGACGATAAGGAATACCTAAATCGGTAGCAGCAGTGGCCTGATCATAGGCCTTAGCAAACAGACGTACCAGGTTATAGTGCAACAAAGCCCTCCCTACATAGGCTTCTCCTTTAATTCGGTTCAGATTATCCTGATCGCCTTCAATGGTATGCAGATTATTTATCAGGAATGTGGCATTATAAATAGCTCCATAGTGATTGCCCCATAAGGAACCAACCTCAGAGGTACCCGGATTTATCTTCCATGCATACATCTGCCCCAATTGGTTACTGAACCCGGTTGATGCCAGACTGGCATCGGTCATAATATCCAACATGGTACTAAGCGATCGACCATACGATGCCTCCGAACCAAAATAGGCATACATACCATACAGCAGTGCCTCAGCATCTTTTTCATTGGTTAAAATATCCTCAGCCGGTGTGCTGTCAAGAGGTTTTTGGTCGAACAAATCCTCGCACGACACCATCCCAAACATCAGCACAATTAACAGGCTATATATTGAAATATATCTTTTCATATCAGTCTTATTTTCCTTGTATTAAAATCCTAAATCAATACCAACAGTGATGGTTCTCACATGCGGATACATATTAGCCTCTGTTACCCCATAAAATTCAGGATCGATGCCTTTATAGCCTGTCCAGGTTAATAGGTTTTGGCCCTGTGCATACACCCGGCACGAATTGAAGAACATACTTTTCTTCACAAAATCCTTATTCAGGTTATAACTTATTGTGAGATTCTTCAAGCGCAAAAACGAGGCATTTTCAAGCAAGCGGGTATCAAATTCATTATCCTGGTAAGTGGGGTGTGGGTGAACGGCCTTATCGCCAGGTTGCTTCCAGTAATCCAGCATATCAACACTCTGATTGTACGAAGCAAACATACCATGGCTCTCGGTGAAGAAACGTGTATTATTAATCAGCCACTTATCTGCCATCCACGAGAAGAAAGCCGACAGCTGAAGGTTTTTGTAACTAAACGTTCCGGTAAAACCACCAGTCAACGGAGGCAAGTACGATTTTCCTTCGTGTAACACCCGATGTGCATCTGAGTAAGTATCGGTTACATCACCATCAGCGGTATACCATAATCCTTTACCGGTTGACTCGTCCACACCGGCCCAGCGAGCCATATAAAAGGTGCCTAACGGTTGATCCAGCGTAATCTTTGTATTCCCCTGATCTATTTCTTCCAGGTCGTTGTATAATTTAGTCACCCGGTTCAGGTTATACGACAGGTTGGCGTTTAAATGAAAGCCAAAATCGCCCCTTTGGATAATCTGGCCATCCAGCTCAACTTCAAAACCTTTGTTGTTCATCTCACCAATATTCTCCAGGCGCCCACCCAGACCTGTTGTTTGTGAACGTGGCACAAAAAACAGCATGTCCTTGGTCGTTTCACTATAGAAATCAACCTTCGCTCTGTATTTTCGCAGGAAAGCCATATCTAAAGCCACATTGGCTTTAAACTTGCGCTCCCAGGTTAAATCTTCATTAGCTGCCTGTGCATAGAAAGCCGCACTCTCGATAATATAACTTGTATAGCGAAATAGTGACTGGTGCTCATAGTTACCAATATTATAGTTACCTGTTTCACCAATACTGGCGCGTAGTTTTAACTGGTCAATCCAGCCCATATTTTTTACAAACTCCTCTTCCTGAATATTCCAGCCCAAACCAGCACTCCAGAAGGTTCCCCAGCGATTGTTAACACCAAAACGTGATGAACCATCGCGACGAATACTTAAGTCGGCCAGGTACTTATAGTTATAGCTGTAAGCCATATTGCCAAAAAATGAAGCCACTGTGTAGTCAGAGCCATCACCAGCCCAACTATCAATCTCTGATGCGACATTTAGTACACGAAGTTTATCGG
Source organism: Carboxylicivirga mesophila (assembly GCF_018271975.1). Taxonomy (GTDB): domain Bacteria; phylum Bacteroidota; class Bacteroidia; order Bacteroidales; family Marinilabiliaceae; genus Carboxylicivirga; species Carboxylicivirga mesophila. Next base: position 41,551 of record NZ_JAGUCN010000037.1, on the reverse strand, counting down.
TTGGAATATTGCGTGCTCCTACACTAAAGCCCCTATTGGTGTTAGAGATGATTTCCTGTCCAGCCAATACATTAAAATCATGCTTCTCGGCCAGGTTAAACTGATACCTCAATGTATTAGTGGGCGTCAGGCGGAAATTACGACGAAAACCCTCATTTATAAGACCATTGTAGCCACGTCCCCATTCCGAATCAGGATGCAGAAAACTGTATGAGTTATAATCGTAGAAGTCGACACCTAAGTTCGTTTTGAATGTCAGATTCTTTATCAATTCCACATCAAAGAAGACACCACCTACAATCTTAAGCGTGTTGTTCTTATTTTCATTCAGCATAATCTGCTCAATTGGGTTGGCAAACGGAAAGCCTTCATTATTGTAACTTCCATCGGGCTTTGTAGGTGCCAAATAGGGATTCAGCAAACGTGCTGCAAATATGGGGTTATATACGTTGGTAGAAGCCGCCCCACCACTTACAGTGTTGTTGTTTTTCTCATAACCAAATGAAAGGTTAACACCCAGGTTGGCTTTGTCCGAAATACTATTATCAAGGTTCAGGCGATAGGTGAAGCGTTCAAAATCAGAACGGTATTGAATGCCCTCCTGAAAGTAATACCCACCTGACATGTAAAAGCGCGTTTTTTCATTTCCACCCCTGGCTGACAGCTCGTGAGACTGCGTAAAGGCATCGCGCAATACTACATCGAACCAATTGGTATTAGTTTTTAATAATGCCAGTTTTTCTTCGGGGGTATAATTTTTTATGCCCAGCTCTTCTTCGTACTGAATTTTCTGAGCTGTATTCATCATATTAAAGTTATCGCGGGCAATTGTGTTTAAGCCATACTGACCACGATACTGTATAGTGGTGCGCCCTTCTGACTTACCGCGTTTAGTGGTAATCACGATTACACCGTTACTGGCCCGGCTACCATAGAGCGAGGTAGCTGTGGCATCCTTCAGTATGGATACATTCTCAATATCATTCTGGTTTAAAGCACTAAACTGTCCAGCTGTAATGGGTATTCCGTCCATTATGTATAAAGGATCGTTACCGGCATTGATGGAGCTGACACCCCTGATACGCACTGTAGCCGCGGCACCCGGTCGCCCCGATGAGCCTACAGAAACCACACCCGGCGCGCGTCCCTGCAGTGCCTGATCGAAACTGGCCACAGGTACCTGCTCAATTTTTTCGGCCGAAACCACTTCAACCGATCCGGTATAGGTCCCTTTTTTCTGTATACCATAGCCCGTTACTACAACCTCATCGATGTTTTCCGAATCGGACTCCATCATCACATTAATCGTCTTTTGTCCGCTAAGTGCTATTTCCTGTTGTTTAAAGCCAATAAAGGAGTATTGCAGTACCTGGGCATCCTGGGGCACCTGCAGATTATAATTACCCTCAAAATCGGTAACCGTACCAATTGTGGTCCCTTTCACAACAATGGTAACTCCAATCATTGGCTCACCATTACTCTTATCTTTTACCGAGCCGGAAATGACTGTTGATTGGGCAAGCAGTGTTCCGTTAAAGGCAATACAAAGCAAGAGCAGATAAGTTAATACATGCTTCATGTCGATTTTTTTATTTGATTTTGTTTAGTATTCTCTGATTACTATATGCTGATGGCTATTGCACCATTATTATTTTATTTGAATTGGAATTTCAGTAGTGCTATAGTTTAAAGCCTGGTCAATGGTGAGTATGGTTAATACATAATCGCCAGACATAATATCGGTTGGTATCATCAGCTCAAACAGATGCTGTTCAAGCAGTTTGTCTTCTTTTCCTGTTAACGGAAAGGTTTGGGCTTCCGGCTTCCATGGCTCATCCCATCCGCGAGTGGCTTTAAGGCCCTGACTTAAGTAAAAGGTACATTCTTTCAGCTCCACATCATCGCTAAAGTAGCCGGTAAACATCAAGGTATTGCCACGATAGTATAGGGTATCGTCGATAGGCAAAGTAATATCGGCTACCGGGGGCGTGGTATCCTCGTTTTTATCTTTCTCACATGCCAACATTAAAGGCAGAAGTAACATTAATACTATCAAATACTTATTTTTCATCTGTTTAATTTTTAGTTCAATTGCCATTACTTGTACCGCCAAACGGCATGGAGCTTAATCGATTTAATGCTTTTAAAAAGTAGTTCTTTGGTTTTGGCGATTCCCATTATTCATTTTTGTTGATGGCGTGTATGCCAGTGGCAATTATCAGCCATTAGCTGACCAATAACAGTAGCTCAGCATGAGTAAAAACAACTACCCTTTCCGTTGAAAGGGTAGTTGGGTCCGGCACAAATTAACGTTTATTGATTTTTGTAATTTGTCGTTGTCCGTTGCTATCTGTAGTAGCAACCAGGTATAAACCTTTAGGTAATTCAGATATATTTATTCGCGTAATTTTATCGTTATTCAGTGCTTTTACTTTAGCACCGTTTACTGAGTAGATTTCTACTGACTGAATAGCATTAGCCGATTCAAATACAATGAAATCAACTGCTGGATTAGGGTAAACCCGCACATTAGTTAACTCAGTATCTTCAATACCTGTTGGGATTGGATCCAAATAAATCTTATCATTTGGTGGGGTATTAGATTCTGCATCTACAACATAAGTTGTTGACTTATCCTGAAAACCAGGAGCTGTTGCAACTACATTGTATGTCCCATAAGGAACGTCACTGAATTGAGCAAGAATCATATCTGGGACCATTCCTCCACCAACATTTATTGTTGTCACTTCATATTTAATTGTTGGATACATACTATGAGTTAAGGTAACTGTACCGCTGGCTGCTACCGGTAATTCTGCCTGTTCAGGTAAACCTGAGGCATCACATAATTGCAAGTTAAATGAAATTGTAGGTAGTGTTATTACAAAATTAAGCGTGCTGGTTCCAGCCTCTACCATTACATCAGATTCAACGTAGGTAACATACCCATCGCGTTCTATAGTTACAGTGTAAGTATCTTGTGCAAGAGAAAAAATATTATTTGTAACCCCTCCCCACATTAAATCAGGTACAATTGTCTGACTCCATTTTACACCATCAGTTCCTTCGAAAGTAACTGTCACATCAGCTAATTGCTCATTGGTATGGAAATCACGTACCGATACCGTAACTTCTTGTCCAGCCTTTAATTCATAGGTTGCACTGGTATTAGATACATCCACTGTAATTTCATCTCCAAAACTTGCATAACCACTCGCCGTGATTTCTAACTGATGTATTCCATCTGGTACGTTTTCAAGCATTACTTCTCCATCGGCATTTGAACTCCAAGAAATTCTTTCTAATCCGGTTTCAATAGCTACGGAAGCATATTGGATAGGAGCTTTTGTAACAGCATCAATTACAGTTATTGTGACTGTTTGACTTGCAAAAGGCATTACAGAATATTCATAAATATCAGTATCAGCACCATTTTCGGCAAACATGTACAGTTTATCTCCTGTGCTATACATGTGATTAATGGCTAAAGTCGGATCATTTTCAACCGTTAACATTTTGGTTGTACCACTATGACCATCCGAAACATAAACCACATCGCTGGTACCATTATTACCAACAAACGCTACACCTCCATCAATAGCCGTTAGAGATGTATATGTATTACTTGCTGTAATAGCATCAGGCATAGAGTTAACATATGTACCGCTCGTCGGATTGATTGTAAATAATTCAGTTTCGTTACCTGTTGTAGCAGCCAACACATAAATATTACCACCAGACATTACCATATCGCTAATATTATCTGATTCGCCCTGAGCATTTAAATGAAAAGGTGTGTATGTCCAACCGCCTCCAGGGCCAAATTGAAACGCAATCTTGGTCAACTTTCCATTAACAATACCATATAAGTCCCAACCATTAGCAATCATAGGTAATTCATCATTAACCATGACATCCATTCCATTATCTGTCATTCGGGTAACATTTCCATCTGCATCCATGCTAAAAAGAACCGCATCAGAAAATTCACCAGGATTACCTTGCAGGAAGAATAAACTATTACCTACAGCTTTAAAATTATAAAATACCTGTTCAGTACCACTGTAAACCTCTTTAATAATACTGCCATCAAACTCATATATTATAGGTGTTGGGAAAAATCCTCCTGTGGCACCTGCTATATAAAGTTTATTATTATACATAGTGCCAATAGGCTTTGAGTTTGGCGTATACGGACTGTAGGAATTCGCTAGCGCTGTATTCAGGCTAGAACCATCTGTATAACTCGGCAAATAAGTAGTTCCGCTAATTGGATCAAAACCATCAGCATAATTATAAAAATATAATGGATTATCAGCTCCTGTATATCGAAGTACACCTGATGATGGTTTTTTTGTAGCGTCGACCGGATTTGGTCCATCAACTAGGGAAGCTGTTCCTCCATCCAGTTTTCTGAGTCCGGCACCAGAACCATCTGTATCGCCCAAGTAGAAAGCAATTGTTCCATCACTCCAGCTATTAAGGCCCGCTACAGATCCTGTCACCAAGGTTTCTGTGTCGTTGAAAGTAATCCCATCAGTTGTGTATGAAATCACATCATTTGAGCCATCATTTGAAATATAAACCATACCTGTACTGTAGGGCAATACCTCAGACACTGAACCTGTTTGCGTATGGCTTTTAATAAGGTCCTGAGCCATCATGCTTGTAATTAAAAGGCAAAAAACTGCCAATAACATAGTAAATCTTTTCATGATTTTCATTGATTAAATTGATTAATAATAGGTTGCCGTTGCAACCGGGTGATATTTTTAGAATATTCTCCATGCTCCATGGTTTTAATGAAGCATGGAGAATATTAGTTAACGCTTGATGAGTTTATGAACTATCACAGAAGTGTCGGTATACACCTTCAGCATGTACACACCTGGTTTAAGCTTACTTACATTGAGTGAGAAAGTTTTTTCACTACCAGTTAAACTGATGAGCTGCACCACTTCGCCCGATGTACTCACTATCTCACATTTGTGAGTAGCTTCCAACTGATCATTGAACTGCACATTTACAACATCATCAGCCGGATTAGGATATAGCTGTAATCCCTGGTAGTTGTCATCATCAATACCCGTGCGGTGCTCAATAAATACCGGAAAGCCGGTTTCCAGCACTGCACCCTGATTGTCTGTGGCTTTTACATTCATGTATACATAGCCTGGTGACACAGGCATAAAGGCCAGTGAAGCGTTTGTACTCATTATCTGCACGGCACTGGAAATCTCGTAGCTGGTTTCGAAAAACACTTCATCCCCATCTGGATCTTTTATGTAATCAGATAAGTTTAGTACATAAGCATCCTCTGTTTCAATGGCATAGGTTTGTTCACCAATCTCTATCACCTCCACCGGTGCACGGTTCACATTAGCCACACTCACTATCAGTGTAAACTGTGTGGCATTGCCATAGCTATCTTCAGCCTCTACCACAAATTCATGCAAGCCTTCACCATCATAATCAGGCGTAAATTCTATCTCTACTTCATTGCCAGATATGGTGTAGGCAAAGTATGTTTTGTCTTCAGGCACATTAATGGTAAAGCTGTCACCCTCCTCGTCATAAACTTTCAACACATAGTTCAAGGTATCGGCCTCATTAATGCTATAGCGTAACTCATTGCCGTCGGCATACTGAGGTCCCTTATTTCGGGTTATAGATACAGGCACCTCTACCTTCGGATTGTAAGGGTCGTTACTCTTAATTATAATATTAGCCAAGTTTATACCTTGTTCAGCATAGGTTGAATTAAAAGTCAGGTTGATACTGCCTTCCTCTCCCGGAGCCAGGGTTCCCAATTTATCCGATTCAATGGTACACCAGGTTAAACCTCCTGCTTCCATTTCGGCAGCACGCATGAGCCAACCCAAAGTTTTGTGACCCGCCTCCACGGTTTCAAACATGGTTTCACCATCACCAAAGTAATATCGGTTCGACACTTCTTCGGCGGCCGTAATGGTTCCCTGCGGATACTCTACTGTATTTTCATACATGAACATCACAAAGAATTTCTCATTGGGGAAGAAGAACACATGCTCTTCTAGTTCAAGTGTAATTAAAGTTCCTTCTGATGATGCTTCATCGGCACTATAATCAAACTTCTGCTCATATAATAACTGACATTCCGACAACCGCTCTGCTCCGCCATAAATAAAGACCTTTATCTGGCTTTCGAGTTGTTCACCCCAGGCATACCAGGTTTGCACATGCGACAGGTTAAAACCGTCCTCAGGCGCATAGAAGCCCGTAGCGCAAGTAAAATTCAGGGTGCTACTACCAAAGCCAACTTTACTCTCATTAGTAGTTGCTTGCTCATATTGCAGTACGCGGTTAAAGTCTTCCATTGTGCTCTTCAGCTGTGGAACAAATGCTTCTTTGCTGCGTTCTTCAACTTTCAGTCGGCTGATATTTTCCGACGGCATGGACATGGTAGACATTGAAACTCCTGCCGTTTGTGGAGTTGTACCGCGTTTAAAAGCAATACCAATCTCGTAATCCAGATTTGTAGAACCGGCTGCATTATCGAAAATAATGCTTCGATTAGCTACATAATTAATGGTATCGGTATACAGGTGAATGCCTTCTGTTTGAACATTAATCACCGGAGGCATTGTAAACACCCCTGACACCGGCACTTTAATGGCTTCCTCTTCAATATCGCAATACACCATTACGGTATCAATCACATTTGCTTCTGCCAATGGATATACACGTAGTCGGAAGGTTTCTTCCTCATTTGGTTTAAGCTTGTAGTTTATCAACTTACGTGAGATATCTACCCAACCATCGGCGGCGCTACCTGTTCCAAACTTATTGTCATCGCCCATGGTGATGGCGTAGTTAAAACCATCCTTAAGCTTCACATTACGTATCTGAACAGCACGTGTCCCTTCATTCTTTACTGTAAAATCAAAATCGTAACGCTTATATGGCGATGTATAATCAGTGTTATCGTGCTCTATCATCATTAGTTCACCCATATCGAGGGTATCGTTCACCAGCACATTATTCTCACCAATTACTTCCATTACAACGGGGATGCTGAATTCAGGATTATCAGGCGTATCGTTTGCAAACCTGAGGTTATCGGTATAAGTACCATCATACAGCGACTCAGCATTTAAGTAAACATTAAACGGTTGTGTACTGTTGGCTGGAACTGTGTATGATTTGGTTGGTAAGAAAGTAACTACGGTTCCATCCTTGATAATTCCCATTGTACGCGCCGACACCTGAATACCTTTGGTGCCATCCTGGTTTTCAATCCCAATTAACGATGCGAGTACTCTGGCTAACTCAGGCTCCATCACTTCGTACATATACTTGATTATACCGCTCTTATACAGCCATACTTCAACTGTAGCTGGTGCTCCTCCTCCGTTGGATCCCATATCCTGAAAACGGATAACGAACTTATCGTCATAGGTTTTTGTGTATATCCCTGTCTCAGGATATATTTCTGGATTAGATAAACCATTAAACCCGAATAGTGGTGCCAGATAACCATTAATTGGTGCCTCATTAGGAATAAAATGATCAGGTCCCCATTCCCGTGAAGGCTGATTAGGCAAGTAAGTTATCACCCCGGTATGTCCCACATAAATAGTATCATACTTTTCACCGTAATAAGCCACCTCAAAGGGTAATGGAATAGTCATCCAAAATTTATCAGGATTGAAGATTTCATTGGTTACATCCAGCTTAGTCCCATCCTTGATGGCAGTACTCCAATTCAGATATGGTGAATCAGCAATGTCTTCTATCGTATAGGTATAGTCAAAGCCCCTACTTACTTCAGAACCATCATCAGGCCATGCAAACAGCCACTCATTGGCGGATGGCATCACTTCCATCGGGTTGTTGCCTGAATTGATAATATCTACACTTACAACGGTTGATTCACCATGCTTAAGCGTTTGATTAATTTCACTCACTCCTGATGAAATAACAGGCGCATCAACCACATTACATGCTACCGGTATACGATAGGTTTGACCTTCATCATCTGTGATTACCAACACATCGTTAATAGCCCCCAGTTCGGCTGCGTTCACCGTAACTGTATAATCCGAAACCGTTTTTGGACGTAACATAGCTGGCAAATAGCCATCTACAGTAAACAACCCATTTCCGAGCACTACATCGGTAATGGTGCCAATGGCGCGTCCTTCATTGGTGATTCGCAGTTTAATATCCTGAATAGCCCCCTGGAAAACATCACCAAAATCCAATGTTTGCGGTTCAAAGACAAAGTCTACCACGCCACCACTTGTAATATTCAGTTTAATGGTATGGCTAACCGGGTTATTAACCGGGTCGGTGCTGACAATATTAATGCGCTCATTAAAATCGGCCTGATACAGTTTCTCTGTTGAACCTTTATAACGAATCTCTACTGATGAACCAACCGGAACCGTTCCATACGGATTACTAATTTCTTCAACCACACCAAATCCCGGATTCTTAAAATAAATCTGATGACCTGTAGTTGGGAAAGTGTTCAAAACAAATGGTTCAGAGGCCTTTGTGCCATAACCATTTAGTACAATTCTATCATCCAATGACTGGTCTTCAATCATAATTAGCGTTGAAGCTCTGTTAAACCCAAGATCTCTTGTCCCCAGCACCTCGCCCAGGTCTTTATAATTGAAATCAATATCTCCTGTCTGATGCAGTACAATCTGAAAAGTTACTGGCTCCTCCAACCAGCCAATACCATTACTTGTAGAGCTATCGTAATTATAACTCTCATGTACTACCCCTTGATACTGAATGATGAATTTGCCAGGAAGTGACTGGTAGTATATCTTACCACCTTTATCTAAACTAAATGGCATTCCCCAGGCAGATATCAGCTTAGTTGGCTGAGCAGGGTTCTTATAGCCTGCAGGCTTGGAATTGAACCAACCATTATTGACCATTGATACTGCTCCCCAATTAGAGATATAACAAGTGTCGTATTCATTACCAAAATAGGGGAAACGGAAACCCATCTCAGCCTCTGTTAACATAACAGAACCATCGAGACGGAAGAGATCCGTAACATCTGTGCCAGTAAACTGAATATCGTCCCACACGAAAGCTTCTTCTCCCGGAGTCGGTATATTCTCCCCTGCCACATAACCAAAGTTGTGGATGGAATTCTTATCAAAATCAGGCATATTGGAGCCATCGGCAAACTTAGGCACATAGTAGCGTAACGGGAAGTCACCCTCATTACGAAGGTGGAAACTACCTTCAAAAGCATCACCAAGTACCATGTTGGCAAATTCACTTACAGGCGGACTAACTACCGCTTTGGCAGGCCAGGTACCTGCTCCATATAAACTGAAGGTGTGTACTTTGCCGATTTTATCACTCACCTTCACCGTAGCATTGATAGCTCCTTCGGTTGTTGGAGTAAAATAGAACGTCAACTCTTCCGAGCGTTCTGCCGGAATAACCTTTGGAGCATTACCGATTAATTTAAAGTCAGGATGACTGATTTCCACATTCAACGAGTTGAATGCATTATCAAATGCAGCCAGTCCGGTATTATATATCGTAATACTCTGCTCTTTTCCTGTACCAATAAATACGTTGCCAAAATCAACTACATCATCACTTTGAATGCGACTGTCCTGACCATTAACCTCAAAGTTTAGCGTTAAATCTTCCCAATTATCAGGATAGCCCTGACCAAAAACCTGCAGATTGGTTTCGTAGTTACCATTGATCAGTTTGGCTGCATTTACAGTTAAATCAATGGTTTGTGATTCATTAGCATTGAGATAACCCGCTGTTTCAGAAATCTCCAGATAAGGTTCAAGTGCCTCCAGTTCATTTGTCGCAATAACCACCCAAACCTTGGTATAGTCGTAATAAACATCTTTTATTTTTTTCCAGGTTACTCCCTGATCGATGCTGTAATATGAATAATCGGTAACAGCCATGTTGTATGCCTGAGCTGCAAGGAATGGATATCGGTGCCCAGGTGGAATATGAAATACAATGTAAAATTCATCTCCCTCGTTAAAATACATTTGTTTATTAAAGACGATGTGATCGATGTAATAATTTACTTCCCCCACATCAAATGTCTGAGAGTGAATAAGCTTGGCAGTATTAATATCTCCCCCTTTGTACACCTCAACATAAAGTGGCTCTTCAGACATTTTTTCAAAGTTTAAACCCACCTGAACACTGGTTAGATTAAACCCATCCGGATTAATTACTTTGAAGTAAGTTGCCGAAGAATTGCTTAACTCTTCGTTGGATTCACCAAATGTAATAAGTGTTTCAAGCAGATAATTAGGATCATAGTAATACATATATCCCAGAGTAGGTTTCTGAGCATACGGCACAATGTCCTCTGAAGCTGACAAACTGTGTGCTTCAACACCCGTTTTACCTCCTGTATAATTAACTTTATATGGTATACGGTCGTTTATCTGGCTGTATATATCTATGTTTTCAACATGGTTTTGTCTGATATTCCAGTTAAGTAAGCCCTCTCCCGTGTTAGTGATTGTAAACTGCTGATGCGAAAGCGTATCTACATTCACATCAATGCTGAAGTCGATATTTTTCTTGTCCAGTGAAATAATTGGTCCACTGTTAGTGGTAATGGTAATCACATTTGACAACTCTGCTTCATTACCCCAACGGTCAACACCTGTTACTCCTATGTGGTAAGTGGTGTGCGCTTTAAGCTTATCCAACTGGTATGAATAGGCATCGCCAGCATCAGCCAAGGAATTGATGCGCACATAATCAACCGCATCCAGGTTGTTATTATCTAAAGGTGTTTCGGAATAATACACATGGAAGTAACGAGGTTGGTCATCATCTTCATCGGCAGGCACTGTCCATTCTAATAAAGTAAATGTGCCAGATACCCCGTTATGCTTCAAATCAGTAATGGCATCGGGTGCTATGCCATTGTCCTCAAGCAGCGCCAGGTAGGCATCAGCGGCACCAAGCCCAACCTTACCAGTCCAAGGCTTATTAATCTCCATGGTGTCAATTACATTCACTCCACCAAGTAATCTGGCAGTCAGTTGGCTGGCATCAAACTCAGGTCCTTTATATTCAGAGGCAATCAGCGCGGCAATACCCGACACGTGTGGGCAAGCCATTGATGTACCATCGTAGAAACCATAACTATTATCAGGCATAGTGCTTAATACACCATGATCCTGCCCATCAAGCACATCACCTCCAGGTGCCGAAATATCTAACCAGTCGCCATAGTTTGAATAACTTGTAATCCTATTGTTAGGTCCTGTGGCCGCTACAGCTATTACCGGCTCATAGCAGCCTGGCCAATATTCACCTTCGTCACCATTATTACCGGCAGCAAAAATGACCACACCACCCTTCATGGGGCTGTTTTCAAATTGCCCGGCTTCTTCCATAAAATAATCGATGGCATCCAATATAGATTGTTCCACAACTCCCGGCACGTTCCAGCCCCAGCTGTTTTGAGCAATCACAGCACCATTATCAGCAGCGTATACAAAGGCAGCTTCAGCGCTACCTGTCGAACTTTCCGACATAATCATGCATGACATGATGCGCACACCATCATTGTTACCTGATCCTCCGGCTACACCAGCAACTCCAATACCATTATTATTTACAGCTGCCACTGTACCGGCCACGTGTGTTCCGTGCGGCAATGGTTTTACATCGCCATCCATATTAACAAAGTCAAAGCCATAGATATCGTCCACATAGCCATTGCCGTCACTATCTTCACCGGGCGTACCATTTAACTCGGCTTCATTCACCCACATATTGGCAGCCAAATCTTCGTGTTTATAATCCACACCTTGATCAATAACTGCGACAACTATATCAGGATCTCCTGTTTGGCGATTCCACGCACGTAACAGGTTAATATCCGCTCCCGGTGTTCCAGGATTATCTGTTGTATTATGGTAGTGCCACTGCTCATTAAATTGCGGATCATCAAAAGGTGATTCGCTGGTTGTAGCCATCGTATTCAGCATTGCTTTAGGCGCCATCCGCAGATTATGTGGCACCAGGCTTTTTTCGTAAAATGGCTCAGCCCGTTCAATCTCAATTAAATTGCCATAGGCCTTAATAACGCTTTCGAGCTGCGCCTCTGTTTCAACCTCCACCTTATACCATAAATGTAAACCATGCTTTTGGTGCTTAATATCATGCTTGGCAGAATAAGGTATGAGTCGCTCTATTTTTACAGCCTCATACTGAATATTCAGCTGGTCAACAGCTTTAATACCGACTTCAGAATAGCCACTAACTGTTTTGGACTTAAGCCCGCTCGGCTCAACCACCAGGCTTGGCTTCAGCTTTATTTTAAAAGCCCCCTGGAGCTTTCCATTTTTGTAAGTCTGCAAATGCTGCGCATGAGCAAGTGAGAATATAAAGACACTCATCAGCAACAGCATGAACTTTCTAACATGGGTAGATGTATTCATTTTGTAGATTTTTGTTGATTTAATTATCGAAGTTTCTTCTTGTTTGCTTTTTTATTCGTCGACTCCAGTTGTTTAAGCAGTTTCTTGAAGACTTTATTCTCTTCTTCCCGCTTCTTAATAAGTCGGTTTATTTCTTTATCAGTTATCTCTCGGCACATCCTTGGATTTAATAATTTGTTAGACATTTTTTGGTTTTGATACAAAACAGGGAGTTTAGCCTTAAGACATCAAAAAAAGCTCCCTCTCAGAACTTCTCATTCACGTCACAAAACCTCAGCATAGGTTGGTCAAAGAGTATTAATTGGATAATTTCACCTCTCACCCAGAATCATACACATCTGTTTTATTGCTCTTTAACACCTCTCACACTTATTTTTTGACTATATTTCACATTATTGCGGCATTCTATTTGTTTGGGAATTATTAAGTACTTTAGTCGCCATCGGGAGGGATAAGAATGAAGAAACTATTACCATATTCAATAAATGTATGGCTGTATCTGTGTATCTATGCGCTTAGCCAGCATAATGTATTAGCTAATGATATTGTCAGGGAAGACAGCCTTACGTTTAAGCTTGAGCAGTCACAAAACACTAATGAAAGGTTAGCTATACTTTTGGAACTGGTTAAGCTCACCAGAAAATACGACTTGAAGAAGTCGCTGCTGTTTGGAACTCAAGGGGAACAAATAGCCCTAAGCAAGGAAAGAGAAGAGTGGCTGCCAGAGTTCCAGCTCGAAAACGGATCCAGCAACTATTTTCTTGGCAACTACGATGAAGCTCTTGAGAATTACCTGAATGCCATTGAGAATTATACAAAAATCGAAAACAATGTTGGATTAATCAGAAGTTTCAACAATACAGGGATGATTTATGATCGTATTGAAAACTATCCGAAGTCAATCAATTATTACCGACAGGCCCTGCATTACTTTGGCCTTTGCACCGAAAAAGAAAAAGAACAATACAAAAGGTATCAGTCGCAGATTTACAACAATATTGCCAGTGCTAACCTGAGTTTGGGCAATAGAAAGGAAGCCAAGGTATATTATGAAAAAGCACTTGACGTAGCCAAAGAAATAGGCTTCAGGCACATTATCGGTTCCATCTATAATAACCTGGGTAAGATTGAGATTATAGAACAGGATTATCCAACAGCCTATCGCTATCTTAATAAGGCCATTAAAATCAGACAAGAAGACAATGAACTGGAAGGTCTTGCCAAGTCCTATTATTTCCTGTCCAACTACTATTCAAACATTAACGAATTGGATAGTGCCGAATGGGCGGCCAGGAAAGCCTTAAACATTGCCAAAGAGATTAATGTCCTGGAACCTCAGAAAGTGGCTCATATGTTTTTGTATGAAATATATGAAAGCAAAGGACTACTTAAAGAGGCCCTTGAAGAGCATAAAAATTATAAACTGATTAGTGACAGCCTGATTAATGAACAAAAGGTTAATCAGCTTTCTCAGCTGCAAATATCATACGAGGTAGATAAAATAGAAGAAGCCAATAAACTGGAAAAGTCACGCATCAGATCATTCTACACCTTGTTAATAACGATTTTGTCGGCAACCCTATTGATTGCCATATTGCTGATGATAATTTTTAAAATGCAAAAGCGGAAGGTGGACCTGGAAAACACCAAATTGGAGATGGAGGTGGAAACCAAAAACAGAGAATTGACTACAAATGTAATGTACCTGGTTCAGAAAAATGAGCTGCTTAACAATGTGGCCAAAAAGCTAATTAACCTCAAGGATAATCTGAAAGACGCCAATAAAAAACCTTTGCAGCAGATTATTTATAATTTACAGTCACAATCCGACAATGAAGTGTGGCAGGAGTTCCAACTGCGATTCAACCAGGTGCACAATGACTTTTATGAGCGAATCAGAGCTAAGCATCCCGAAATAACCCCTTCAGAAGAGCGCCTATGTGCCTTACTCAGGCTGAATATGACATCAAAGGAAATTGCAGCTATAACGCATCAAACGCTGCGGGGTGTTGAAGTGGCCAGAGGCAGGTTACGTAAGCGGCTTGATTTAACCGGCACCGATATAAACCTGATAACATACCTGGAAGGATTTTAATATAAAAAAAGAGGGACTGCTGATACATTCCCTCTTTTTTACTATTGCTGCATACTTACTATCATTCTGCCATATAGGCTCCGGTAGAATCACGCCAGTACTTCAGCTTAAAGTATAGCTTTTGCTTAACACCCGGAAGTTCCGTCGACAGATCATTTTTCTCCTCCAAATCAGTTGATAAATCATATAATTCTACCCGTTTCTCATCATAAAAATCAATGAGCTTATAATTGCCTAGCCTGATGGCTGAGCAGTTAATATCACCTGTTGCATGGGGCCTGCTTACGGGTGAATGCCAGAAAATGGCTCTATCACTTCCTTCCTGCGCATCACCATATAACTGCTCATTAAAACTAGCTCCGTCACGGTGGGCTTGCGGCAATAGCTCCCGACCTGCAATATTCAGAATGGTTGGAAAGAAATCGGTTCCTGTGACAATATGATCAGACTGTGAACCTGCAAGTATTTTCCCTGGCCATTTCACTATCATTGCCTCACGAATACCACCCTCGTACAGGTGTCCTTTGCCGGCACGCAGTGGATGATTGGATGTGGCCACTCGTCGTGGATTAAAGCCACGGTTAGATAGGCCTCCGTTATCCGAAAAGAAGATGAGCACCGTATTTTCGGTTTCTCCCATTTCTTCAACTGTTTTAAGGATACGCCCCAGGCTCTCATCCATGCTGTATATCAGCGCTGCATACTCCGGATCATCCTGGTGCATTTTTGTGGTTCCGGTACCTTCGCCGATAAAAGCATCACCCTCGTAGGTCATCGTTGCTAACTTATTTCTGAATTTT
Source organism: Carboxylicivirga mesophila (assembly GCF_018271975.1). Lineage (GTDB taxonomy): Bacteria > Bacteroidota > Bacteroidia > Bacteroidales > Marinilabiliaceae > Carboxylicivirga > Carboxylicivirga mesophila. The sequence goes on along the minus strand of NZ_JAGUCN010000037.1, from coordinate 26,198 downwards.
TCAACATGTTCTGGTTTGCCATGTAACGGCTCGTGCACGGCATAGTGCGACACAAACGCAAAGAATGGCTGCTCAGGTTGTTCATCATTATGCTGCTTGAGCCATCCGATGGTTTTATCAGTTAAATGATCTGTGAGATACTGCCCTTCTGCGCCGTCCTCTAAACCTTCAATAGGTGCCTTTTTACCTTTCTGCGGGCCTTCATTGTAGGGATAGAAATAGGATATTGGTGAGCCGGCATGGCCACCTGCAATGTTCACGTCAAAACCAACATCCTGTGGTAATGTGCCAGAAGTGGCTAAATGCCATTTACCGGCAAAGAACGTTGCGTAACCAGCCTCTTTTAAAGCCGATGCAATGGTTTGCTCATCGGCTTTTAATTTGCCTTCATCACCGGGGCGAACATTCAGTTTACCTTCACCTGGACCAGGCATCTGCGCCCTGGCAGGATACTTACCGGTGATGATGGAGTATCGCGACGGGACGCAACGCGGATGAGTGGCATAAGCATTGGTAAATACCATCCCTTCTTTGGCCAATTGATCGATATTAGGTGTTTCATAGAACTGTGAGCCATTATACCCCACATCGGCCCAACCTAAATCATCGGCCAGAAAAAAGATGATATTGGGAGGCTTATTTTGTTGTGATTTCTGACAAGCACAAAATAGTCCGCCTATTAAAAGTCCTGCAATTAATATTTTTAGTTTCATAGCTGAATAAAAAAAAAGCGAACCTCTGGAGGCTCGCTTATCAATTAATACTGATTTGGATGACGATAATCTCCATAAGGATGTTTAACCGTGCGCTTCAGCGGAATATTCATTCCGTGCGTTTGCTCCAGCCAGTCGTATAGGTCGGAAGCCAGCTGCTTTGCCACATCGCCATAGGCGGGGTCACCCATCAGGTTGTACTGTTCATCCGGATCGTTGATGATGTCATACAGTTCATTCTGGTCCCAGATACCTTGATAACGCATGTATTTGTACTGGTCGGTGCGCACACCAAACACTGTTGGCGTCATCGGAAAGTCGTACTCCCAGAAGTATTCGTAATACACACGTGTACGCCAGCCTTCCTCGTTGCCTTGTAACAACTGAACCATTGAATGACCTGGCATATATTCAGGCTTTTTAACGCCTGCACACTCCAATATGGTAGGCGCCACATCAACATTTTGTACCATGCGTTCAATGTTCTTACCACCTTCAAATATTTCAGGACAACGGATGAGCATTGGCACCTTCACCGACTCTTCGTAGAAATGGCGTTTATCAATCAAGCCGTGTTCGCCCCAGCTAAAACCATTGTCGCCCATGTAAATCACCATGGTAGACTCATCCAGACCGTTTTTGCGTAACCATTCCATAACGGTACCGATGCTCTCATCTACACCTAAAAGGGTTTCGCAATACTTCTGCAAGTTCTCATCAAATGTACCATTCTTACCATGATACATGTAATCAACACCGTGCCAGCTGTGACGTTGTTGCTTCACCCACTCAGGCCATTTCAGCTCCTGGTAGTCATCTCCAATTGTTTGTGTAAAGGTGGCCGGTTTTTCAATGGTTTTGCCATCGTAAACACCATCATGACGCCTGGCCGGCTTAAACAAGGCATGCACGGCTTTGTGTGACAAGTACATGAAGAATGGTTTTTCAGTATCTCGTTTATCCAGCCATTCAATAGCATGCTCGGTTAATAAATCGGTGATGTAGGTGTCCTCATCGTACTGCATACGCTGCCCATTGATGTTTAAGTTTGGTGCATAATAATCCCCTTGCCCTTTAAAACTTTCCCAATGGTCGAATCCTGGTCGCGGATCATCATGTTCATCGCCCATATGCCACTTACCAAAGAAACTGGTTTGATACCCGGCTTTTTGCAGGTACTGTGGAAAATACACCAGGTTCCCAGGATCTGGCGCCACATTATCAACAATGGTGTGAACGTGCGAATATTGGCCCGTTAAAATACTCGCACGGCTTGGCGAGCACAATGAGGTGGTGACGAAGGCGTTTTTCATGTAGGCGCCTTCGCCGGCCAGCTTATCCATCTCAGGTGTTTCGAGCCAGGGCACCTTGCCTGTAAAACCCATGTAATCATAACGGTGATCATCGGTCAGAATGAATATAACATTACGTTGTTTGGCTCCTTCTACCCTTTCTACCTTAATTTCGTCTGTATCTTCTGTTGGAGCAGTTGAACAAGCGCTCAATACCCCAAGTAATAATAAACTATAGAATAAAAAATACTTCATTTGTCTGTGTTTATTGAATGCTACATGTAATCTCCCCTAATTCATAGCGACCAGTACCCATTAACTGCATCTTCAAGGGCCACGCACCACTGGCTGTTGCCTCCAGTTCAATGGTTTGCACCTTTATTTTTTGCGATGGTTTAACCACTTTAGTCACTCGTTTGTTGTTCACAGGCCCCATACCAATCTTCATTTCAGGCCCTTGGTATTTAAAGGTTAAAACGATACGCTGTCCTTCCTTCAACTCAATAGTTGAGTTGTAAATCAAAGCCAAATCCCAAGGCTTCTCACCCAACTTTTTCACATCAACCACTAACTTATCTCCATTTAAGTGAAAATGGGCATCAGCCCCTTTGCGCGCCACTGTTTTCCAGTTATTGGTTAGCTCCGCTCCGAATGACAAATCATTGGCTTCGGCATCTGGTTTACTCTCTGACCTCAGGCTGTTAATCTCTTTGTTTTGCTTGCTTACAAATGCTTCAAACTGCTGCATCAGATCGGCTCTGATTTTCTTATAATCGGAATGCTTATAATAATTCTCGGTCTCCAGGGGATCTTTTTCGTAGTCATACAGCTCTCCTGCTTCAATCAACTTCTTATTAAAAGGCTGGTCGGTGTGCCAGTTGTTTTTCATCCACAAGGTTAAACGATAACGCTCTGTGCGTATCGAGTAACCCTGCGTTTGTCCGCGCCCAAACTGCGAAATAGCATAGTCATTCACCTGTTTATCTGCTTTTGTAAAAACCGGTAGCAGACTATTACCCTGCAATTGAGACGGCACATTCAACCCTGTGGCCTCGCAAAGCGTTGGAAACACGTCCAAAGACTCTACCGGATAATGATTTGCTCCGGAAGCACCCCTTGGCTTTTTAATGATTAATGGTACACGTGTAGCCTGTTCAAAATTGGTATGCTTGCACCACAACGAATGGTCTCCCAAATGCCAGCCATGATCGCCCCACAATACAATGATCGTATTCTTATCCAAGCCTTTGGACTTTAGGTTGGCCATTAATTTACCTACTTGTGCATCAATAAAAGACACACTGGCATAGTAGGCATGTATCAACTCCTTTTGTTTCTCATCTGGCAGATTATCCGTAAAAATATCTGAGAAAGAGGTCAATGGCGGTATATCTGTGTATGAATACAACTCACCTGATTTATGATAGGCTATATCCACACCATTCTTCACCGCATAGCGATAGGCAGCTACCTTGATATCTTCTCGTTTATACAAATCCCAGTATTTTTTAGGCGCGGCAAATGGCAAGTGAGGGCGCTTAAAACCAACCGCCAAAAAAAATGGCTCACCTTCATTAGCCAGTTGATTCATGTATCTGATGGCATTGTTGGCAATCTGCCCATCCATGTAGGCTTCATCAGGCACATCGGCACATTCAGTTGATGGTTTAAAGCGTTCAGATACATATTTATGAACATTCTTAATGCCTTTCTCGGCTGCTTCCTTCTGGAATTCCTCTACTTTGGCCTGGTTTTCTTTCAGGGCATAATATGACAGGCCCGGCTCGCCATAAGCCTCAGGATAAGTATATTTTGAGCTTTCGCGGTAAGGTATGCTCCACGATGGTCCGTCATACTCCTTATCAACGCAACGCGGATCATAAATCTTACCCACTGCCACTGTGGCATAGCCATTCTCTTTGAAATACTGAGGCATAGCCAGTATATCGGGATTCACATCACGCATGCGTGTTTTTAGATCTCTTACACCGGTATAATCGGGGCGCATACCTGTAAAAATACTGGCTCGTGAAGGTCCGCAAACGGCCTGCTGGCAATGGGCATTGGTAAACACTACTCCTTCTTTGGCCAATGCATCGATATTAGGCGTTTGAACCTCATCATGTCCGTAAGTACCTATTAGTGGTTTCAAATCATCCACTGCAATAAACAACACATTGGTTTTCTTTTGTGCATTAAGCGTGCCAAAAGCTATCAAAGCCAGCGCAATCACTGCATATCTTAATCGAGTTCTCATCATTTCTTGCTTTTAAATTCACCAAAACTTCCCGGGATTGATTCGATGTGCTTCTTCAATTCCTTTCTCATCGTTTTTACGACCTCCTGATAATCGGGATGGTTGTATAGATTCACCTGTTCATTAGGATCATTCTTCAGGTCATATAACTGATCTGCATCAGCATAGTGCGGATAACGTTGCGTTGCCGGAAACTCAGCATCGCCGCCTCCCGGCACAATCTGTACATGACCGAATGGTTTGGCAGGATCAGTATTATTCGGTCCCTTGCCCCTGACTTTAAGCTTCCGATTGTATTCGTTCAGGATAGTTTCCCTTTCTTCAGCAGTCAGTTGATTCACCCATGCAGGATAGCGCAGTGCCAGATATTTGAAGTTGCCTTTACGAACACCTCTTGAATAGCCAATTTCGAAATACATGGATCCTCTGTCCTCCAATTCTTCGCCGTTAAGCACCGGCGCAAAACTACGACCATCAAAATCTGCTTGGTTGTAATCTATTCCCGCCAGTTCTAATATCGTGGGCGTAAAATCCACATTTGATACCAGCGAGTTGTTAACGGCACCGGCTTTGAAACCTTTACTGCACCATATAATACTTGGATCGGCCGTGGCACCCTGGTAAACAGTTCCTTTAGCATACTGTCCGTGATCATTAAAGAAAAAGATGATGGTATTGTCATACACGCCCTTCTCTTTCAGACTCTGAATCAAAGCACCCAAAGCATCATCCATCCACAGTAGGTTGGCTTTACGATCATTCACCGGCTTACCGGCTTGTTGCAAACGCTCAGGTATGGTTGACTGATGTGGCATTACCTGAGGCGCCTTATCCAACTTACCAATTGGCGTAATCGTCCGGTCGGCGTTCCATGCACGTTCTGCTTCCAGAGGACCATGTGGCAGAGTAGTTGCAAAATACAGGAAGAAAGGCTTCTCGCTGGCCTGATCAATAAATCTTAATGCCGCTTCGGTGGACCAATCCAGGTTATGTACAGCCAGTGCGCGTGGTCCGTTAAAATCAGGGTTCTCGTAGAACAAACCATCGGCAAAATCATACCCGCAGGCATAATAAGCCTTCTGCGTAGCTTTGTAGTTAGCCAATTGCTGCTTCATCACTTTGGCATCACTTGCATCAGCGGTTAGTGGCACATCTTTCCAGTCGTGCACTTCATACACATGGTTCTTACCAACGGCTCCGGTGGTGTACCCACCCAACTGTAATAAGCTGGCCAGATTGGCTTCACCCGGCATGATGTGCGTATTCCACTCCACCACACGCTGACCGCCATTTTTCTTAACCTGATTCAGTACCTTGGGGTTATTGGCACGGCTGGCATACTTGCCACTTAACACATTGAAGCGGCTGGGTGTACACACTGTTGCACTTACATGCTGTCCCATCATTAGAGTTCCTTCACTGGCCAGTTTATCCAGATTAGGTGTCAGATTCTTTCCCCTGCCCTCGGGAAAACAGTTAAACATATCACGTGTCATATCATCGGCAATAAAGAAGATGATATTGGGCTGTTGCTGCTGAGCTTTAACACCTTTCAAACATCCACCCAACAGGATGATAGAGAGTAGTATAATATATGTGAATTGTCGCATCATATTAGTCTTCTGATTGATAAATAGCATCGAGCCCCAACACTAAGAAGCTGGCTGCTGCATTCCAGTTAATCGCCACCTCATTGGTTGAAAAACTGCATTCCTCGTCCAGGTAGCTCAAAGCTGGCAAAGCAGAAGGATAAGCGTCCTTACCACAATCGTGCTGTGCTTGTTTAGACGGTCCGCCTGCCAATAAACCCGGAATGGGTGCATCGATGCCATCAGCTGAACAGCGTCGGTCATGCACTCTCATAGGCGATTGCTTGCCATAACCTGTTATAAAAGAACGGTTCAGCGGGTTGGCTCCCAAAAGATAGCCAACAGCAGCATCTGCTACCTGACGGTATTCTGTTTTATTGCTTATCAAATAAGCATGCATCAGTAACATCCCTTCATTGGCCAGCTCACTGTTACTCCCCCAGGGAAATTTAACAATGGATACACGATAAGCCGAAGCTTTGTAGTTTGCTAAATACTTATTTGCCAGCTTAACTATGGCTTTACCTCCTTCTTTAGCTAATTCTTTACCTTCACTACAGCTAAGTAAGCTATACAAACCTAAAGTATTAACACGTCCCCATTGAGGCACGGTAAATTTCTGTTGCCCGATATCAATGTGCTTCTTATAGGTAGTCATACCTGTTGTTAGATACAATTCTGTTGCCGCCCAAAACCACTCATCATCAATGGATTTATCCCTATACTCACCTGTTGAAATATCTTTTGGCTGCACATAGTATACTTGCGGATTCGTCCGGCACCATTCCCAGGCCTTCTGTGCCGCATGGCGACAGGTTTCGGCTAATCCGGGATACGATTGCTCATTGTTCATAAGCACACGACTGGCTTTGGCCATGGTGGCAGCAAAGTCCAGTGTGGCCGCTGTGGTTTTCATCACTACGTAGCGTTGCAACGGATCTTTATGCGGCATCACCATCCCGCAAAAGCGTTTGGTGGTTAGCTTGTGATAAACACCTCCGTCATGCGGATCCTGCATGGTCAACATCCACTTAAGGTTAATAACAGCTTCGTTCAGTACATCAGATGCGCCATTACCACTCTCAGGAATATTCAGTTGGATGGTTTGCGTGTATTCAGGAAATAATTCACATAAATGCAACAGCGAGAAAGTACTGATACCCGAATTCACAATGTATTTACCGTAGTCACCGGCATCGTACCAGCCACCCGGCGATACAATCGTACTTCCCTCGGGGCGATGCGCATCTGCAGCCGACTTGTGAATAATCACTTTATCATCGGGGTGCCCGGCAGGACGCGCGTAAACTCCGGCATACTGTTCTTCTATTGCAACTGAAGCACGCGCCATGTAAAAGGACTTAACCAGGGCACTACCCAGTTTGGTATACTTGTCGTTCTGAATCAGTATAGGTGTAGATTGCTTCAGCCCATCTACCAACAACTCGTAGTGTCCTTCCTCAGTCCATTCTGACAGATCGGCGCAACAAACGCTGGTTCCGGAGTAGGGCCATACCCTGGTTGTAGTTAACCTACCGCTAATAACTTCCTGGCCATCTTCATCTTGCAGCACAAATGACTTGCCAGCATAATCTTTCCCCAAAAAGACATACTTTTCTGAGGATGGCACAAATCCATATTGATTATAGTTTTGCCCTGTCATGAAGTGGACACCAACTATTAAAAGAAGCCCTGTTATAATATTTCGAAAGCTCTTCATACTCATCTATTTTACGAAAAAGGGTATTGTTAGCAAGTTATTATCAGCGGATGAACCACCAACCATTACTGTAAACTCACCCTTATCGATGACGGGTTTAAAATCTTTGTCCAGATACTGTAACATATCCGGTGTAATTGTAAATGTTACCTGTGCTGTTTCTCCAGCTTCCAGGCGGATTCGGCGAAATGCCTTTAATTCTTTTACTGGTCGTGTAACCGGACAATATTTATCATTAAGGTACACCTGCACCACTTCTTCACCAGCCACATCAGAGGTGTTAGTCACTTCCACCTTCAGCATTAATGATTCACCGGCTGAGATCGTCTCCTTAGATAATCGCAGGTTTTGATACACAAAGTCGGAATAGCTTAAACCATGGCCAAAGGGAAATAAAGGACCTGATTGAGCATCCACATATTTGTGAAAATAATGGGAAGGTTTATGATTGTAGATGGCCAGCTGATGCCCAACACTACGCGGAATACTAATGGGCAGCTTGGCCGATGGATTCACTTCGCCATACAGTATCTGAGCCAGTGCTTCCCCCCCGAAACTACCGGGCTCCCATGCTTCAACCAATGCGGGCACATGTTCAGCGATCCATTCGGTAGCGAGTGGACGCCCATTTACCAAAACAACAATTGTAGGTGTGCCTGATGCATATACTGCTTCGACCAGCTGCTGCTGCAGTCCACCCAATTGAATATCTGAACGGGCTGAATTCTCCCCACAGGTTTTATTGTTCCAATCCCAGCGGAATGAGTTTTCACCAACCACCACAATGGCTAAATCAGCTTTCTGCGCTCTCAATCGGGCTTCCTTCACGTGCTTTTCAGTCACGTCATTGGGGTTATTTCCCACGATTAGATAATCAAAGCTGGCGCTTTCATCAGTTTGTTGCAGGCCTTCCAGGATGGTTGTCGTATTTTCTTCAGGCTGTTGATAAGCCCAGTCGCCCAAAACGGTTTCGTTATGTGCATTAGGCCCTGTAACAAATACCTTCTTATATTGTCCTTTCTGCAGTGGTAATAAATGGCCTTCATTTTTCAGGAGAACGATTGATTTTTGCGCGGCTTCCAGGGCTGTTTGCTGATGTGCTTCGTTAAATAAAACTGCATCAGTTTGTGTTTCACTGGCATATGGGTTTTCAAATAAACCTAAACGGAATTTTGCTTCCAGCAGTCGTCGAAGGCTTTCATTGATACGCTCTTCTGTCAGGCGATTTTGCTGTACTAACTCCACGATAGGTTCCAGAAAATCGGGGCCATGCATGTGCATATCCATACCGGCTTTCACCGTTTGATAGCAAGCCTCTGTTTGGTTCTCAGCAACGAAATGTCGGGTTGCCAGACGCTCAATATCCATCCAGTCACTCACAATAAAACCTTCAAAGCCCAACTCATTGCGCAATACATCGGTCATCATCCACTCATCGGCGTGGCAGGCAATACCGTTTAACTCGTTATGCGCCGTCATGACTGAAAAAACGCCGACATCAACCGCTGCTTTATAAGGCGGTAAAAACACCTCTCGGATAGTTCGTTCTGATAAATCGGTAGGTGCACCATTAAGGCCATTCACCGATTCGCTTCCGGCAATCAGGTGTTTGGCACAGGCTATCACATTGAAGCTATCCGGATGTGTTGTATTTTGCAAACCTTCAATCATGGCAACACCCATTTCGGCTACCAGGAAAGGATCTTCCCCAAATGTTTCGCCAACGCGTCCCCAGCGGGCTTCACGCGCCACATCCACATTGGGTGTAAATGTCCAGGTGGCACCTGTGGCACGCATCTCTTTTGCTGTTTCAACCGACATTTTCTTAACCAATGCCTTGTCCCAGGTACTGGCCAGTCCAATAGGTGTTGGGTATACAGTTGCACCATTTACCAAAGCTGTTCCGTGGATGGCATCAATCCCAATCAACAAAGGAATTTTTAGCCTACTCTTTTGAGCCAGCGATTGTAGATAATTGGCCTCTTTAACATCAACCACATGTAAAAATGAACCTATCATGCCTTGCTCCACCAAACGCTCCACATCACTTGAATGTAAATTTGGATAAAAGCCCTGTGCGTCGCTTTTCTCCATATCTTCCTTGCTCAGGTCTTTTTCGGCCTGTCGCATATGATCCAGACCAACATACTGGCACATTTGCGCTACCTTTTCTTCCAGCGTCATGCGCTTAAGCAAATCTTCAACACGCTCAGGTACGGGTGCGGTAGCATCTAAATAAAGTGGCTCCGTTTTCGTTTGGTTGTGACACCCCGCTATGGATATCATTAATATTAAGACTAATATATGGTACGATTTAAACATGATCTTTCCTTTTGACAGTTGTGACTGGGCCAGGTTGTGAGATCTCAACCGAAGTGACTAGTTAAGAAACAGTCACTTCGATTCATCTCGATATTTTTAATTATAAGGCTTTAACGCTTATGTTAGTAGCCCTGATTTTGGTCTGCCGCACTGATATTTGGGTTGGCAGTGATTTCCGATTGTGGTATAGGCATCAGCATATTCCGTGCATCATCTGGCAGTTCAACATCACGTTGCTTCGTAAAATCGTAGCCCGGATGATTATTGTGAACATCAATCACATTGGTTTTGAAATACTCGTAACCACGACGACGATCATTGAACCACTCATGTCCTTCACCCAGCAACTCATAACGGTACTCCATCATGATAGCTGCCCTGAATTCCTCCTGTGTCATACCAGTCCAGTCTGCAGGCTCCACTGCAGCTACATCAGCCGAGGCACGGGCTCGTGCCAATACCTCATTAACATATGCGTACGCATTATCCGGACCATTCAATTCGTTTTCAATCTCTGCCAACATTAACAATAAATCGGCATACCTGAACGGTACAAAGTTCATGTTAGTGTTGTAATTCATCTTAGTATGATCATTGATGAAGTACTTATTCAACCATGGGTAGCTCTTATCCTTATTATTACGCTTGGTAAAAAACGGATATGATTTAATGTTTTGTGTATTACCGTTGGCCAAATACTTTACCCATTCAGATTTAAACGTAGCTGCAATGCGAGGATCATCAGCGTACTTATCTGCATGCAAATCGTAACATTCAATATTTGGTTTGATACGTCCCCAAACTGAGCGACCGGCATTACCATTTGATGCTGTAAATAACTGGTGCAAGCGTAAGGTATTTTCTTCATTACCCATAATCTCAAATACTGACTCCGAGGTAATATTGCTGGTGGTTTCATTCCAAAGCGTGCGATAATCTGCCACTAATGAATACTTACCATATACCTTAATGGCCTCATCATAGGCTTTTTGCCAGTAATCCGTTTCGCCAGCTGTTTTATTGCCAGCCAAAGTCATGTACACTTTTGCCAACAGCATATTGGCAGCAGGAGCCGCAGGACGCCCATCGTATTGAGAATCTGTATCCTTAAGCAGAGAAGCTGCCATTCCAAAGTCTGTGATCACCTGCCCATAAACAGCATCACTACTGGCCCTTGGCTGGTTTATGGTTTCAAAAGTTACCGTCTTCGTAATCAATGGCACACCACCATAAATACGCACCAGGTTAAAGTATGTCAAACCTCTCAGGAAATAAGCCTGACCTAAAATATTATTCTGCTCATCCACATCGGCCAGCTCAACAAGCGACAGATTATCAATGATGTCGTTGGCTCGGGCAATTACTCTATAGGATGACTTCCAAACATTCTCAACAAAATTGAGTGATGGTGTCTGTTGAAAAATCAGAATATCATTTAAGCTGGCATCACGGTTGGATGTAAATAAGCCCGATGAAAAATAAGTCAGATGCATAAAATCAGCACCGTAGTAATTGAAGTCTGCAATTGCAGAGTAGCAACCATTAAGCACGGTATTAGCTCCTTCCACACTACTAAACAGATTGTCAGCCGCTGGAAATTTAGGTTCTTCTTCCATGGTGCAGGCGCTCCATGTCATTAAGAAGGATAATAGTGTATATATGATATAATTACGTTTCATTTTTCTAAGTTTTCCTGGTTAGAAAGTAATGTTCATTCCAATTAGATATGTCTGTACATCAGGTGTTCCAATCCAGTCAACACCCATGATACTTCCATCGTTCAGGAAGCTGGTAATTTGTGGATTATATCCACTGTAATTGGTAATAGTAAACAGGTTACGGCAAGAGCCATAAATATGCAGATTGCTTACAACGCTTGTCCAATCAACCGGAATATCGTACCCCAAAGTCAGGTTATTCAGACGGAAGTAACTGCCATCCTCCACAATTCTGTCTGACAAGTACTCATTGTAGGCATACCCCAGTCGTGGATAAGTATTGGATGGCGCATCAACACGCCAAGCCTGTTCATAGGTTTCCTTAAGTACATTCTTGCTATTCCCTTCGGCATAAGCCAATTCCATATTATAACCGTTAATAATGTCATTGCCATACACGCCATCAAATAAGGCACTCAATGTTAATCGCTTATACCTCACATTCAAGCTAAAGCCATATGTAAAATCTGGATTTGGATTACCAATCAGTGTCTTATCCATATCATCGATGTTACCATCTCCGTTCTGGTCTACAAAAATCACGTCACCAGCCTGATTAGGATTACCGTTAAAGGTTGCGCCCTCAGCTGCAGCTGTCTCATCCTGGTAGATACCATTGGTTTGCCATCCCCAGAACATACCGATAGGCTGCCCTTCCATAAAAATGTTGGCTGGCTGTTTAAAGTAAGTACCTGTTGACACACTGCTGCCAAAGTAAAATACCTCTGATGATTCCTGACCGTTGATCCAAACATTGGTTGGTGCCAATCCCAGATTCTTTACCTTATTGCGGTTCAATGAAAAGTTGGCTCCCAAATCAATGCTCAGGTCTTTCTTATTCAATACTAATCCATCAACGGTGAATTCAATACCCTTATTTTCAATCTCTCCTCGGTTGATAAACATATTTGCAAAACCATTGGATGGACCCAATTCTATTTCCTGCAATAAATCTTCAGTGTTTTTATAGTACACATCAACAGTTGCATTTAAGCGTCCTTTAAAAAAGCCTAAATCAATACCGGCATTGTACTGCTCCGTTGTTTCCCAAGTCAGATTTGGATTTGGAATACGCGCCGGCACATTACCCACAACAGTTGAGTTCGTCGCATTCACATAATAGGCCGTATTGTAAGTACCAAGCGTTTGGTATGGTGAGATAGCCTGATTACCTGTTAATCCCCATCCCACTCTAAGTTTCAGGTTGTGAAAAATGTCCAAATCTTTGATAAATGGTTCTTCCATCACGCGCCATGCAAAAGCAGCTGCAGGATAGTAACCCCACTGGTTACCCGGACGGAATTTTGAAGATTGGTCAGCTCTGAAACTGGCTGTTAACACATAACGGTCTTTGTAAGAATAGTTCACACGACCAAGAGCTGAGAAGATAGCTTCTTCAGCCATAAGAATACTAAATGGACGATAAATTGTTTGTCCGGCTTGTGGATAATCAGCTCTCAGGCTCTTATCCGGGAAGTTGGCCACTTCATAAACTTTATTTTGAGTATCTACACCATCGTAGGTTACACCAGCAACCGCATTAATATTATGCACTTTGTTAAAACGGCGGTTATACATCAGCAGGTTATCAATAACATAGGCGTAACGATCCAGATATGAGTAGTTGGCCAAACCATTCTCTTTCTGCCCAACAAAAACGCCTGTATCATAAAACTTACTACGATCTTTCTTACGGTAATCCAGACCTGTATTGATCTTATACTTCAAGCCCTTCATAATTTCGTAGGTGAATGCTACCGTAGAGTTGATACGCAATTCTTTTGTTTTATCATCAAAATCGGTCAGCCATGAGTATGGATTAGAAATATCTAAATCCAAATCATCTTCATTAACTTCACCAATTAGTGGACGATAACCCAAAACCTGCTTTGTAAAGCTTCGGTTACCTCCCGATTTACTACCTGCCTGCGCGAATGTACCATCCTGATACATCATACTCACACGGGTATCCATCTTTAAACGATCGCTAATGTCGCGCGTGAGGTTTAAACGCAAATCACTGCGTTTGATGCGAGTTGTTTCAACAATACCTTTCTGATCAGAAAAGCCTGCCGAGAAATAGTAGTTACCTTTCTCTGAGCCACCCCTGATAGCCATGCCTTCGTTGTGGCTTAAACTCATCTCATACACTTCATCCTGCCAGTTAACCTGGTCATACATACCTCCTATTACAGGCTGTTCATTTTCATCGTATGTGAGTGCATATACCTGATTGCCTTCAACATGGTAGCGAGGCTTATTACCTGATAGTTCTTCAAATTCATTCTGATAGTTGGCAAAACCAACGCCGTCCAATACATCAATGTCCTTATAGATAACATTCCATTCTGCCGTTCCGTAGGCCGATACTGTTGCTTTACCTTTCTTACCAGCTCCACTTTTGGTCGTAATCATTACCACACCATTGGCACCACGCGAACCATAAATAGCCGTTGCAGAAGCATCTTTAAGCACCTCTACTTTCTCAATATCACGCGGATTAAGCCCTGTTAAACCATTTTGCTGCGCCTGTATCTCGTTGGCATCAGTTGATGGATCGCTTACCTCTGTTCCGGCAGTACTAATAATAACACCATCCACTACATACAGAGGTTCATTATTTCCTCTTAAACTGTTTGTTCCCCTGATGCGTACACTTACAGCTCCACCTGGACTTCCGGCGTTACCTACGACCTGAAGACCCGAGGCACGTCCCTGTAACAACATGTCTACTGAAGGATACTGCCTTGCCACTTCATCACGCGCCTGAACTGATGCTATTGAACCAGTTACATCACTCTTTCGCATCTCACCATAACCAACCACTACAACTTCATCCAGGTCAGTTACGTCTTCCTGCATCACTACATTAATAATAGTCTTACCGCTTGCTTCAATTTCTTGCGTTTTAAACCCGATAAAGGAATAAACAAGAATACTTCCATCATTTTGAATAGCTAACGAATAATTACCGTTGATATCGGTAATTGAACCGGTGGTTGTCCCCTTAATAGAGATAGAAACACCGGGTAAAGCTTCACCATTGGTATCGGTGACTTTACCTGTTATCTGTTGCCCATTTTGACCAAAACTGATAACAGATATGAATAAGACCATTAAGCCTAACATCAATTTTTTCATCTGCTTAGATTTTTTTCAAAGGTCAGCTGAAACCATCCGATAATCAACAATAGGTAATAATGGCTATGCACTATTAAAGATTACCGGCTTGTTTCAAAACCTGGATTTTTGATACAATAATTACTTTACAATATTACTGACCGATGATGCGATACAAGATATAGAAATCGTTCCCAAAGGGTAGGAATATGGTTCGGTTTTTTTCACCCTTGCAACTCCCCCTGAAAATAAGTCGTTCGTATTCAGCAGATATCAGCATCCTTTATCAACTCTACGTACCTATTGAAGTATCTAAAGCAATCATCATCTTCATCGTCTCAGGCCTCTAAGCGCATACACCTGGCAGTTAATACAGCCCCTTACGAACGATTCTCACTACCTATATGAATCATTTGTACTCCCTGCTAGTTCTTTCTTTATTCGCAACAGTTTTCAAAGTATATTGGCAACTTTTATTGCTTATATTTGGTATATAAATAAGGAAAACAAGCTTGTCAACATATATATCTATGCTATTATCAAAGCGCATATTACTCATCAGCACACTTCTGCTTTATGCTTTAACGGTTCAGGTATGGGCACAATTTAATTACAGTTTTCAGCAGTTATCCGTTGATGAGGGACTGAAGAACAGCCGGGTTGTTTCGGTGGTTCAGGATAAAGAAGGTTTTATGTGGCTGGCTACTCATAACGGCCTTGATAAATTTAATGGTGCCGATATCAAACATTACTCGCTTTCCTCGCCGGATGGACTATTCACCAACGATGACATCATCAACTGCCTGGTGCTATCAGACAAGTATGATATTTTGTGCGGCACCAAAAACGGCAACCTGTATGCCTACGATCGTAAAAAAGACAGCTATTATAAAGTATTGCCATTTGAGCATAGCGATGCCTTATTCAATATTTATGCTATCCTATCGGAGGATGAGGAAAGTATATGGATTGGCACCACTGGTGGTTTGTATCACTTTAACACCAGCACCACAAAAATATCGGCCGTCGAACAAATTACACAAGGCGTAAACGAAATAACCCCTTGCAATAAGGAACATTTATGGATTGCCACAACCAAGGGTTTATACCTGCTGGATAAGACATCCAAAACGGTTGTGGATATTAAAACGGATTCTGCGTTGGCAGATAAACTCAGTGACATTGATATTATGTCCCTGCACCAAGAAAAGGATACGCTATTAATTGGTACACGGAACTCGCAGATATTTAAATGTCAGGTGAAAGGTCATGAACTAAGTTTAATGGCCAGTCAGGCATTTGGCAACACTGAAAAAAATTACCCGGTAACAGACATTATTCCTACTCCCGATCAACAACACTATGCTGTAGCACTGGATGGAGTTGGTCTGTATATTATGAATAAGTCATTAGCCATTGAAGAAACATACATATCTGACGACAATAACCTCAACTCCCTTTCATCCAACGGGGTTTATGAGCTCTATTACAGTCACGATAATATTCTTTGGGTAGCTACCTACGGTGGCGGTATTAATATTGCCGATCCCAATAAAAAACAGTTTCATGTAGCTCAACATATCCCCCACATCTACAGCAGCTTACGCAACAATGTAGTTAATGCTATTGTAGAACACCAGGACCAGCTATGGTTTGGCACCAAGACAGGCATTAGTATCTATCGCCCACAGCAATCGAAATGGAAACACATACCTGCACTAAAAAAGACGGTTGAAAAACCTTTTCATGTGATGTCGATGTGTAAAGGTATGGACGAGTCCATCTGGGTGGCATCCTATGGGCGCGGACTCATAAAGATTAATCCGGAAACAGGTAAGAAACAGACCATCCATAAAACATCGCCCGGCTCCTATCAAACGCAAACGAACCACCTGTACCAGGTGATGTGCGATAGCGAGGGGCGTATATGGACAGGCGGTATCTGGGGTGGAGTTAGCATCATTGATGAGCAACAACAGAGCTCTTACATGGTTAACATCAGTAATGTGCGATCCTTGTGCGAATACAACAATAAAGTACTAATAGGCACCCTGTTTGGCTTGTTCATTGTCGATAAGGAAACGCTGGAAGTAAGCCGGCCTACCAACAGCCTGCTGCTCAAAAGCCGTATTATTTGCATGAATGTACACCCGACCACCGGTAACCTGTTTTTAGGCACCGATGTATATGGCTTGCTGGAATGGGATATGGCTGCCAACACCCTAGAACAGTATGAAAACACGAACTTGCCATCAAGCTACATACGCAGTGTGTTGTGGGATAAGCAAGCGCGCATGTGGGTCAGTTCAACAGGTGGACTCTCTGTTTTCAATGATTCAACGCGGGTATTTGACAATTATAACATCAGTGATGGGCTTGCCAATACTGAGTTCTCGGAGAATGCGGCCTGCCTCCACTCATCAGGTCAAATGATATTTGGTGGCCCTAAAGGCATATCGTGGTTTTACCCGGAACAGATTACCAAATCGGCACAGGTAACCACACCCCTCATTACTAATGTCAGCCTGTTTGGCCGACAGCTGCAAATACAAGCTGATGGTCCGTTAACCCAGAATATAAATTCTCAAAAGACATTGGAATTAGAACACGACCAAAACTCATTGAGCTTTGAATTTGGTGCCATCTGCTACACCAACCCGCAGAAGGTTAGCTATAAATGGACGCTTGAAGGCTTTGAAGAGCAATGGAACGGTCCAACATCCGTTCGGGAGGCCATCTACTCGAAGCTGCCACATGGCAATTACACACTTAAATTGATGGTCACCAACGACGATGGAGTTTGGCAACCAGAGGTGAAGACCATGCAGATTAGTATAGCACCTCCCTTCTGGAAAACACCTCTGGCCTATGTGCTTTATGGGCTGATACTGATTGGGCTGATACTGCTAAATATGCACTATTACCACATCATTATACAGGAGCGCCATGCTTCTGAGAAACAGCAGTTTTTTATTTCCATTGCCCACGACTTGCGCACCCCACTTTCGCTTATAAAGCTGCCGGTAGAAAAGATGGTGGACGAAGGTGGCAAAAGCGAATCAGAGCAGCGCAACCTCAACCTGGTGAAGCGTAACGTAGATCGACTGACCAACCTGGTTAACCAGCTGCTGGACTTTCAGAAAGCGGACCTGCAGAAGATGCAGCTACAGGTGGAGGAAACAGACCTCAATGAGTTTATTACAGAACGCCTGGAATCCTTTGCTCCCCTGGCCACTGAGAAACAGATTGAAGTAAGTGCCTCACTGGATGAACCTACTACTTCGCTATGGCTCGACCGCAGTAAGATGGAGAAAGTGATGTTCAACCTCCTGTCGAATGCCTTCAAGTATACCCCAGCAGGTGGTCGTATTGAGGTCGTCACCGAATTGAGTGGCAAATACGCCATTATCCATGTAAAAGACACGGGTGAAGGTATCCCCTCTAATCAGCAAAAGAATATCTTCCAGCGCTACTATCGCGCTACCAATGCCATCAACTCCAAAGAGGTGGGCAGTGGTGTGGGATTAATGCTTACCAAGCAACTGGTTGAACTGCATAAAGGGAAAATCGGCTTTAAGAGTGAATTTGGTAAAGGTTCCACTTTTACGGTGAAACTGCCGCTGGGTGACAAACATTATAACCCTGAAGAGATACGCCATTTTGAAAGCGAAGAGAGCACATTAACCCCTATCTATACTGACGCGCTTGAAGTGACAGAAAGCAATAGCACGGGGCCCAAACTGCTGTTGGTAGAAGACAATCCTGAGTTGCTCGACAACCTGGCCATTGAACTAAGCAGTCATTACCAGGTGCTGAAAGCGGCCGATGGTGAAGAAGGCTATACGCTGGCAACGGAAGAAATGCCGGACATCATTGTATCGGATGTGATGATGCCTAAAATGAATGGCCACCAGCTTTGCGTGAAACTCAAAGGAGAGCTGTCCACCTGCCATATACCTATTGTGCTGCTGACTGCCCTTGACTCGCCTGATTATAAGCGCGAAGGACTGGAACATGGCGCCGATGCTTACCTGGAGAAACCCTTTGACATTAAGCTGCTGAAAGTACAGATAGCTAACCTGCTTAAGAACCGTCAGCTATTAAAACAAAAGTTCCTGGAGCCTTCCACAAAAGTTGAGGAAGTATCCACCAATAGCACCGACCAGGTGTTCCTGGAGCAGATTAAAACCTTTGTGATTAATAACATCGACAGCGAAAAGCTGACGGTGGAGAATACGGCGCGAGAACTGGGCATGAGCCGCCCTGTGCTCTATCGCAAAATAAAGTCGATGACCGACGTGTCGCCACAGCAGTTTTTGATGACCATTAAGCTGCAGGAAGCGGCCCGCATCATGAAGGATGAAGGGAAAAACATCAGTGAAACGGCTTATATGATTGGCTTTACCGACCCTAAGTATTTTAGCCAGACCTTTAAAAAGTACTTTGGTGTAACGCCCAGCCAGTATTTGAAAGGGTAGTACAAGGGTTTAGGGTTTAGGGTTTTTGGGTTAAAGACAATAGTTAGCTGCAGTGGTTAAACGAAGTTTTTTTTGACGTCGGTACGAAAGCTGCTTAACTTTACAGCCGATATCTGCAACAATGATATCCTTCTTGAATATATGGCGGACATTGCAACAGGAGAATAGTGAGTATAAGCAATAAGTTGCACAATAATTATTCATTAAACCTGTGAAATGATGAAAACAATGACCGCTAAGAACAAGCTGCAGCTGCTCAGTACTGAAGAGCAGGAAGCCATTACCGCTGAAATTAAGACCTTAATACAGGACATGCGCCAAGGCATGGAACAGCTGGATGCAGAAGCTTCATTTAAGAACTTCATTACCTCCCCTGAGTTTAACTATATCAGCATCCATGGTAAGGTATTGGACCATGCAGGCCTTTTAAAAGAAGCCAACGAAGTATTTGTACCAGCGCAAAAAGCACAATACAATTTCAGGATTGAGCATATTAAAGTACTCTCACGAGAAGCCGTATTAGCGACCTACATTTCCAGTGGTACCTTCTTCTTTCCTGATTCAAGCCTGCATTTCCCCGATTGTGCTACCTCACTGGTTTGGGTGAAAAGAGAGGACGCCTGGAAAGTGTTGCAGATGCAGGAATCCGTTCAGGAATCGGAATTTGTACAGACGATGCTGGAGAGTTAGAAATAAACAAGGAGGATGTCCGGAAATCAAAAAATCATAATAATAAACTTATAATTCATAAGAAAACACCTCTCCTCAATCCTCTCCTTCAAGGAGAGGAAGCCACTACTAAATAAAGATATCTTCATACATTAGAGATAGTTGCCTTTTTTAATAATGTCACCTTCTCCTTGAGGAGAAGGCTGGGATGAGGTGATGAAGTTATAGATTATTAGTATAAAAAATGTCTCTCTTCATTTTCGGACACCCCCTTCCTCAAAACAGCTTCCACCTCCGCTTGCGGTCTTGTTTCAGGTTACCATCAAAGTCTATTACATACTCATTTGAATCAAAATCTATTAACTTTATCTGGTTGTTTTCAATTGTTACTTCAGTTTGTACTCCGGGATTTAACCAACTCTCTCTTCCTCCAAACCGCCATTTAAGCCTACCTTCTGTATCAATCCTGATTATATCAAGCTCACCATGAATTAATAAATCTTTTTCAAGATTATATATTGCCAAACAACAAACCGTATCATATTCATAAACCCATTTGATTGAAAGCTCCGGAATCTTTAATGCATAAACCATAGTACCGGCAATAATATACAGTACCGAATCTTTAATTACATATGAAGAATACGATTCGATTGTTGCTCCTCGCTCACAAATTATTGCACTTCTAATCTGGCATGAGTCGTCAAATACTCTGACTGCAGTTCTTGTATAACTCATGTTTCCATGCAACCATCCTCCTCCATATGAATACTGTAAGTCGTATGAATTGATATTATCAGTAGAGTTTGGTGTATAAGTAGAATCATCGCTTATTTCGATACTATAGATGCCAGATACCGTTTTCATATTCTGCTATTTATAACGACAAGAATCCTCATTAATCATTTGTAATGGCCAACACTGCAAGCAACAAACACCATCAAAGCCAAGGCTACAGATATTCATATTTACCCCTCACCCATTACCAGCTTACAAATCTTTATAGGAACACATCTTATCGTGCCCTGATTCGCCTGAGAATAGTTCAATTTTATTATCGGCGGGCATAAATACCACATCAGGAAGGTTGACTGTTCCAAAGTCTAAATATTTTAGTGTTTCACTATCGGATGTATTCTTCAATTGATGCACCCCTTTTTCACCAGCCGGAAACCTGAGCACATCGCCCGGCTTCACTTGTAACACCTCGCTGCCTGTCAGCACCGCTCCTTGCCCCGCAATAATATAAAAGACCTCCTCGTTGCAGGTATGGTAATGAAGTGGCCAATTGGCTTTACCCGGCGGAATCTCATAAATATCGCAATACAGTTTATTAAGGTGTTTATCATCAATCAGTCTTTTCCTATTATGCGCTATCTCATCCCCTTTCGACCAGGTATTCGCTTCTGCCTCCTGCTCGTTGCTTTTTACTATGTCATATTTCATTGATGTCTGGTTTTTAAGTTGTCAATTCGGCTATTGTGGGCTGTTACTTTGCATTATAAGAAGGGCTATACTATAAAGCAATTATTGCAGCACCTGTTTTATTCAATTTTTCTTTCTATTTGAGCTTTATGCAGCTTCCTCAATCTTACTCCCAATTCCCTATTGTCCGCATATGCCGATATTGTGGTCCTCAAATCAATTTCATCTTTAGATTTCGTTTCAGCATCGAATGCAAGAATAAGGTTTGCTTCATTTAGTCCGCTAATTGAAATTCTTGAAAATTTGGACTCAAATTCTTGCACCGTTCTCAAATTACTCGCTTTATATGCTGGCCAATCTTTCTTTTTTCTTTTAGTTAACTCTGCATTTTTTTCTTGAAACTTGTTTAGGTTACGTTTTATAGATTCTCCAAGCACTTCATCATTGGTGTCAAACCTTAATACTTCAATGTCTTCTTGCTCATAGTGCACCCATGATTCATCTACAAAGAAAGGCGCGATAAGTATCTTTTCATATTCACTACTCAAGTAAACAGTTATCATTTGTGGAAACTGCTTCGTTTCTTTTGTTGACGTAAACCATTTCATTCTTTAATAATTAGAGTCTGACTACTTGGTCCTTTAGCAAAATAATCTGTTGAAATTGTCTCCTGTGTGGACGCGACAATGATATGTTAGCTTGTGTTATGTCTGTGGCAAACTAAGCATTATGAGCCATTAGAGGACATTTTCTTCCATTCCTTATCACATTCAAAGCAATAATAGTTTTTTCTAAAAATGGGCAAAGGGATAAAAAATAAAAGCATGGATATTAGCATTATATATCCTCCTTTTCTCTTAATCACAACATTGTCAGATTGACAATATGGACAAGTTAGTTCTATGTTATCTTTCAAAACAGTCTAATT
This sequence comes from Carboxylicivirga mesophila, assembly GCF_018271975.1. Taxonomy (GTDB): domain Bacteria; phylum Bacteroidota; class Bacteroidia; order Bacteroidales; family Marinilabiliaceae; genus Carboxylicivirga; species Carboxylicivirga mesophila. The sequence goes on along the minus strand of NZ_JAGUCN010000037.1, from coordinate 3,967 downwards.
GTATTACTATGACCATTAATTTCAGTTGATTCTGATTTCAATAAAATTGAGTTTGAATTGACAGTTATTTCATAATTGCCATCGTATATGTAATTTAATGTGTCAGAATCAAAGATTATTACTTTTCCATTTTCAAGCTTCCACTTTCCATTGACCCAATTGGTATTAAAACCAGGCATCCTAACGGTCCCGTTTGTTTCAAAATCAATGTATTCTGAATATCCATTGTTCAATACCAATTTAAAAGCCATCGTATTTGGCTGATAATACTTACCATTATATTTCACCATATTTAAATACCATGTTTCTCCTGTAAGCAACTCATATTTGGATGGCATCTGGCTAATAACTATAGAAATAGCTCCTATCGTTATTACAATACCAATAAGAATCAAGATTCTTAATTCAAATGCCAGCTTACCAATGATTGGGATTTTGGATGTTATTGAGAACCAAAATGAATTTTTAAAATTTTGTTGTTTACTCTTAGTTTTTATGTAGCCTAATTCCTTAAGAATGCTTTTTGCGGTAATAATATCTCTTTCTAATACTTGAAGCTTAATTCCTCCAATTGCATTTGAAATATAGTTGTCAACTTGAACCGTTAGTTCATCATTAAGAGTAACTTGTATTCCCTCTGACTCCAATTTTGTTTTAACCAGGTGTGCATCATGAGGAAGTTCAAAAGTTATTATTGTTCTAAGGTCATTCATATTATGTAATTTAATGGCCAGCTATACGAAGTCCTCAACTTCGTTTAATTTAACTGGTAGTTTAAAACTACCTTTTTGCTTCGACGTAATTACAAATTACGCCGAGCGAGGGCATTCTGAAAACCTAATTCTGTTAATTCACTTTCTTTTTAAGATTAAAAAATAGAATAATCGTAGCCCACGTTAAAAGCAATAGTTGAGAAACAGAAGCAATCTTTGTTGTTAAATCTGTTATGTGTCCAGTCAATATTGCTGTAACTTCAATTAGGTATAGAACAAGTAGCAACAAAGTAAAATACTTAGTCCATTGATAACCTTGTCTTACAAGAAACCCAACACCTCCAACTAGTAAAATATTAATAACAACTAAATAAATTGGATTTACTTCATTTTTAGAAATTAAGGGTACAACTAACTGTAAAAAAAAGATGAGTCCTGCTGAAATGAAAATTAGATTTGAGGATTTTCTAAAGTTTAAACTAACGGTATTGCTCATGATATAATATTTAGGTTATTATTGTTTGTATTTATTTTTTCTTTGTCAAATCAAAATTAACGGGAATCATCCATCCCCGATTTACCTTCTCGCCATGTCTATAAATTACTTCCCATTCAGGAATAGACTTAATTACTCGAACAGCTTCTTTGTCATATATTTCATTCACTCCTCTTAAGATATTCACACTGTCAATTTTCCCATTATCGTCTGACGAAACTATTTTAATAATGACGCGTCTTTTAATAGTGTCGGATTCAGGAAGATTTTCACTTCTAATATTATTATATATGTACTCTTTCAAAAGTTTTGGTTCTTCAGTGTATTTTGACTTTTTGGTTTTTGAATTATCCAATATCCGACTTCCAATTATAGCTCCTTCAACAATGGTTACTTCTAATTCCGATTCGTAAATACTTTGGAATCCGTCGTGTACATAATACAGTAAATTACCATGTGGTGCATACAACTTTCCATTTACCCAATCGGCTTTAACTTTTCCATTTTTAAATCTCTGAGGAAAAAGCTTTTTTAAATCTGCATATTTGCTACCAATACTATCTTTTTCAATTTTTCCTTTATATGATGCTGATACATCTCGCAGATTTGTTGGATAACATGCATTTTTTATTTCAGTCAGATATAATTCGTTATTTATTATTTCCCAAGTTGCGACATAATTCCTCCAGCAAGCAGTATAAAAACAACCTTTACTTCCAAATAAACCTTGGGGATTTATTAAGTCTTGATTTGGGAATGAATCCAATGGACAACTATACAAAGACAAAGTATCACCATTATAAATTATCAAATCAGGTATCTGAGCAGTACCAAATGAATTCGCTGAAATTAGCACAAATATTAATAGTTTAATGAGTCTCTTCATATGATATGTTTTGGCATGCGTTCTATAGAATCGATATACATCTCACAGTATCCAACACCGTATATCAAAAGCACCTATTTGTTTTTTATAAAACTAGTAAAAAAGCATAATAGCACTACATAATTGTGGTATTTAATAATTAAAAATCATTTTAATTAACAGTACATATTGTTTATTGTAAATTTTATTTTATCTTCATCGTCAGTTTTGGTGCTCCTACAACATCAGTAACTGCCATCGGACTTTAACTAATCGGTATTTTAAAGAATTAAATAGCTAAGCCACTAGCCGGCTTTGCGCCGTTCTTTGACATACTGACCCCTTCCACATTACACATCAAGGCAATACACCCTAATCAAGTGTATATATCCATTAATTTTGAGGGCTATTTTTGCTCCATGTATTATTACCAGCCAACTCAAGCTTATTGACCATCGTTCCAGGTTCGATAACACCAATCAACAGATTGCTGCCTCTGCACCAGCTTACGTTAAAGACCAACACCACCTAATTGACACTCAAGCAACTCTGATTAACATTCAACCAGTAGTGATTAAGGCTCCACCAGGTCATTTTAACACTCCACCATCCATTGTTGGCATTCAACCAATCATTGTTAAGGCTCCACCACTTTAAGTTAGCATTCAACCAACACTGAATAACATTCAGGCAGTTCTTGTTAGCTATCCACCATATTGCGGAACGTTAACTAAGGCTTGTTGAGACTTAACAATCACCGTTGAGTTATTAACTAAATGGCGTGGAAAACCAACTTAGCATAAACAGATGTATTATTTGACTATAACTACCAATTTAATCATTTAACTAAATTTAAAACTATGACGAAACTTATTAGAGTATTCAATTTACAGGATGCGGTGCTGCAGCAGCATGGCAAAAATGTTTCGGAAGTCATAACCGAAGACATTGAGCAATTCAAAGCATTTGACTCCACCTTCAGCGAGAGTTATCCCGAACTGCTTCAGACAGCGCTGGATTCGGTACTGGGCTCAAGCAGCGATATGGTGGTGATTGATGAGATGGCTGAAAAAACACAGGCCGTACACGACGCCATGGCTGCTTGTAACACGGCCTTCCGCACCATCCGATTCTTTGTTAAAAAGGCTTTCCCCGGTAATAAGGCTGTGCACAACCAGTTTGGTTTTAATGATATTAGTAAAGCACGTCAAAGCCAGGGTGCCATGCTCAGACTGATGAATGACTTTACCAGGGTGACGGCCAGCTATAAAACAGAGCTGATAACAGCCGGCTGCAGCGAGCCACTGATTGACAGCCTGCCGCAGTTATATGCCAACCTGCAAGAGGCTGAAACAGCCCAGGAACTGTTTAAAAAGGAACGCGGCCTGCTAACACAAGATCGTGTTGAAAAGCTGAACGAGCTTTACCGCTTGCTGACGCCTGTAAGCCAAATGGCACAAATTATTTTTGCCGATGACGAGGCCCGCCGTGCCCGTTATTCCCTGCCTAGCCCCAAGTCGTCGACCAACAGTGCCGATGACCTGATAGTATCGTAGCTTCATACGTTGTTTTGCTAATTATGAACCCGTCAGGTACCTTTAGCCTGGCGGGTTTTTTAGTGTTTACATACTGACTGAATGTGCTTCCCCTCTCCCTGCGGGTGTCTCCCCAAGGGGAGAATGTGTACCAGACTAATCCTTTCTTTCACTCAATGAGTGGGGCCCATGCAACGTTGCTGAGGTCGGGTGTCAGCAATCACCTCTTTCAATAAGGTTTTGGCATTCTTTTTCGAAAAAGTATGTGCCAGCCCGGCATTAGGGCCATTAAGTTAAGGGTTTTTCGTGCAGCTATACAACCTACAGATACTACCCCAAACCTCCCGAAAGGTCGGGA
>NZ_JAGUCN010000036.1 GCF_018271975.1 Carboxylicivirga mesophila | reverse complement strand
AATAATGGCAACGGTACAGTAACCTATACACACGACGGCTCTGAAACTACATCCGACAGTTTCACTTATACCGTTAATGACAATACCGGAGCTACTTCAAATACCGCGACAGTCAGCATTACGATAACGCCTCAGAACGATCCTCCTACAGCGGCTGATGACAGTAATAGTGGCTCAGAAGATAACCCTGTTTCAATAAATGTAACCTCCAACGATTCGGATACTGATGGTACTATCAATGTAGCGTCGGTAGATCTTAATCCGACACTGACCAGCAGGCAAACAACATACAGCAGCACAAATGGTGAATGGTCGGTTAATAACAGTGGAATTGTTACATTCACACCCAATGCCAACTGGAATGGTGCTGAATCAATCACCTATGTGGTAGCCGATAATAATGGTCTTTTATCTAACCAGGCTACTATTGAAATGACAATTACTGCCGTAAACGATGCACCCACAGCATTTAATGACAGCAACAGCGGTCTCGAAGACAACTCCGTTTCTGTAAATGTAACCTCCAATGATTCGGACATTGATGGCACAATCAATATAGCGTCTGTCGATCTTAATCCGTCGCTGGCCAACAGGCAAACTACATATAGCAGTACCAACGGAGAGTGGACCGTGGATAACAGTGGAATTGTCACATTCACACCAAACACCAACTGGAACGGCACAGAATCAATCACCTATGTGGTGGCCGATAACGGTGGTCTTTTCTCCAATGAGGCAACTATTCAGATAACTATTTCTGCTGATAACGATGGCCCAGTTTTTACATCAAGCCCTGTAACTACAGCCACCGAAGATGCACTATACACATATAATATTACAGCCACAGATGTGGATGGACAGCCTATAAACTTTGCCATCACGACTAATCCTGGTTGGCTGTCATTAGATGATAATGGTGATGGAACAGCCACCCTATCAGGTACGCCTACCAATGACTATGTTGGCAATAATGGTGTAGTGATTTCTGTATCGGACGGAACTGCAAACACAACACAAACCTTTACCATCAATGTAGCAAACACAAATGATGCGCCTGTATTTACTTCAACAGCAACAACAGCTGCCAACGAAGATGAGTTATACTCATATAACGTTGTTACCAATGATGTGGATGGACAAATACCATCCATCACGCTTACCACCAACCCAGGCTGGTTGTCTTTAGATGATAACGGCGATGGAACGGCCACCTTATCGGGTACGCCTTCCAATGATCATATTGGCAACAATAGCGTTACCCTCACATCATCCGATGGCATAACCAGTACCGAACAAATTTTTACTATCTCAGTAAGTAATGTGAATGATCCTCCGGTATTCACATCAAATCCGCCTACATCAGCAACAGAAGATGCTCCTTACAGCTACGATGTGACAGCTACTGATGTTGATCTGGGTGAAATACCATCATTTACTTTAACGACCAATCCTGGTTGGTTAGCATTAAATGACAATGGCGATGGAACAGCGACGCTGACTGGTACACCAACCAATGAATATGTTGGCAATAACAATGTGACTATTACCGCATCAGATGCGACAGTCAATGTCCAGCAATCCTTTACAATCAATGTAATTAATACAAATGATGCGCCTGTTTTTACAGCATTCAATCCGCCTGCTACGATCGCACAAGGAACGCTCTACGATTACACTATAACCACCAGTGACGATGATGGAGATATTCCTGATTTGTCAATGCAGCAAGGTCCTGCCTGGCTTAATTTTGTTGATGAAAATGACGGAACAGCCACATTGTTTGGTACACCTTCTAATAGTGACGTAGGTTCTTACACCATCATCATTAGGGCCGATGATGGAACAACAACAACCGATGAATCTTTTGATATTACTGTAACGAATGTGAACGATGATCCTGAATTTACATCTACAGCTATTCTTTCGGTTAATGAAGATGAAGAATATAACTACCCAATTATTGTAACAGACCCGGATGGTGATGCAATTACGTTAACAGCACCCACCAAACCAGATTGGTTGACATTTACGGATAATACTGATGGTACCGGATCGCTTATCGGGACACCTACCAATGCCAATGTAGGAGTACACAATGTTATTTTAATAGCAGAGGATCCTAACGGAGGTGGAGACATCCAAAACTTTAATATCTCAGTAGTGAATGTGAATGATGCACCTGTTATTTCAAACATTTCACGGTCAACACCAGAAAATGTAGCCATAACAATTCCTTTGAGTGGATTCGCCAGCGATGATGACAACAACCTCGATATCTCATCTCTGATAGTTGTCGATCAACCGGTTTCAGGTTCCGTATCTATTAATGCGACATCGGGCGAGGTAACCTATACACCTAATACCGGATATGCTGGCAATGATAGTTTTACCCTGCAAATAAGTGATACAGATGGAGCCACCAGTAATATAGGCTCTGTACAGATACAAGTATCAAACGAGGCCCCCAACGCTGTTGATGATGCATTTACAATTGATGAAGATACGCCATCAACCTTTACCATTTTAGCGAATGATACCGATCCGCAAGATAATATTAATGCAGCATCAGTTAGTATTATTACTCAGGTAAGCAATGGTACGCTTACGGTTAATGCAAACGGAACAGTTGATTACACCCCCAATAGCAACTACAATGGCTCTGATGCCTTTGCTTATGAAGTTAGTGACACAGATGGCTATACCGATCAAGCTTCGGTGAATATAACCATTACTGCAGTTAATGATGCACCAAACCTGGCGGCTGATAGTTATACCATAAATGAAGATACGCCAATTGACATGAATGTTTTGGGCAATGACAGCGATGTGGAAAACAGCGTAGAACCAAGCTCCATACAAATCGAAGCTTCTGCTACAAATGGGACACTAACTATTAATGGTGACTATACAATCCGCTATGAACCTAATCTTAATTTCAACGGTAGCGATAGCTTTAGTTATTCAGCTTCTGATGCTGATGGTTTGCGTAGTCAGGCAAATGTTGAAATTACGATCACACCAGCCAATGATGCACCTGTATTTACCTCATCTCCTATAGAGGAAGCTACTCAGGATACTCCATACAACTACTCTATTACCACCAACGATGTCGATGGTGACACACCAACCATTAATGCTGTTTTTAGCGCCTCCTGGTTAAGTTTTACCGATAATGGGAATGGAACCGCAACTTTAAGTGGCACGCCAACAAATGACGACATTGATGTTTATCCAATAGAAATTACAGTAAGTGATGGTACATTAAGCAATACTCAATCATTTAGCATTAACGTTAACAATGCCAACGATGCACCTGTATTCACCTCCACACCAGTTGAATCAGCGTCTGAAGATACTCCTTATACCTATAATGTATCGGCCAGTGATATTGATGTTGGTGAAATACCAGTTTTTACAATGGAAAGTGGTCCTACCTGGTTAACACTAACTGATAATACTGATGGTACAGCCGTATTGACAGGCACACCACTAAATGAGCATGTGGGCACCCATAATGTAACATTAAGAGCTGCCGATGCTGCAACATATGCTGAACAAACATTTACAGTTACTGTAACCAACACAAATGATGCACCGGTATTTACATCTTCACCAATAATTACAATTGATGAGGATACAGAGTACAATTATAGTATTACCTGCAGCGACGATGATGGTAATGCAATAAGCATTCAGGGTGTTGTAACACCTACTTGGCTAACATTTACTGACAATGGAAATGGAAATGCCTCACTAACCGGCACACCAACTAACAGTCAAGTCGGCCAACATGATGTAAGCTTGAGTGTGAGTGATGGCACAGCCACAACATCCCAAAACTTCACAATCGAAGTAGTTAATGTCAACGATGCGCCAGTATTATCTGATGCCAACTATTCAACACCTGAAAATACGCCTGTATCAATATTATTTGTAGATATCAGCGAGGATGTAGACGGTAATATTGATGCAACATCCTTAAGAGTTGTTCAGCAGCCGAATGATGGCTCCGTAAGCATTGACCCATCATCTGGCAACATGACTTATACGCCTGAAAATGGTTTCTCCGGTACCGATCGATTCACTGTCCAGGTTAATGACACCGATGGAGCTAACAGTAATATCGCTTCAATTGAAATACTGGTATCCAACGAGGCACCTAATGCTGTTAACGACAGTTATTCAACCAATGAAGACACACCAGTTATTTGTGATGTTCTCGCTAATGATATCGATCCGCAGGATAATATTTTGGCAAATACATTATCAATTACTAATCAACCAATCAAAGGAATAGTAAGTATTAACAGCTCCAATGGAACTATTACCTATACACCAAACGCCAACGAAAACGGCGCTGACAATTTCACCTATGAGGTGTGCGACGCTGATGGTTATTGCGATCAGGCTACGGTTAGCATCAATATAAACCCAGTTAATGATCCTCCGGTTATCAATGGTGACAGCTATGTGTTAAATGAAGATCAGAGTATGGACTTACCAATATTGGATAACGATGTCGATATTGATAGCGAAATAAATCCTGCTTCGTTGGCCATTACAAGTGATGCTACTAATGGAACTTTAACCATCAACTCGAACTCTATAACCTACACGCCTAATCAGGACTACAATGGCAATGATAGTTTTAGTTATTCGGTAGCCGACGAACAAGGTTTAAGCGGGGAAGCAACTGTTAGCCTGACTATTAATCCGGTAAACGATCGGCCTATTGCCGTGGATGATGAAGGCGAAACTTCTGATGTGGCCTCCATTGTGATTAATGTTGCTGCAAATGATATCGATGTGGATAATAACCTGAATCTGGCCTCCATCATGATTACCAGGGCACCTGATCATGGAACTGCAACGGTAAACGGCTCAACCGGCAATGTTACTTATATACCTGATTTAAATTACTATGGTGCTGACACCTATCAATACCAGATATGTGACACCGATGGGGAATGCTCAACTGCAACTGTCAGATTAACTGTAAGAACAGGAAATGCTCAACCTATTGCTGATCCGATCTATAAAGTGGTTGGTGAAGATGGTGTATTAACAAACATAAGACCTCTGGAAAGTGTGTTTGATCCCAATGGCAACCTTGATAACGGAAGCCTAACCATCGAAGTTGAGCCTGAACATGGCGAAGTAACGCTTCAGAACGAAATTGTCACTTATAAACCCTTTGAGAACTATTATGGTAATGACACGATTGTGTACAGCATCTGCGATCTAGGCGAACCTCCTTTATGCGATCAGGATACCATCTTTATCAGTGTACTTAGCGTTAATGATGCGCCGGTTGCCAGCGATTACATACTGGAAGCAACAGAAGGAACTCCGGTCTCTGTTAATCTGCCAGAATTAGGCACGGACATTGAGATGGATGAGCTGACCATTGCATTACCAGATGATCTACCGGGCATACCGGGCATTTTATCTATTATTGATGAAACGACTCTGGAGTTCACCGCCAATATTGGCAGCTTGTGCTCTACTTTTAATGTTGATTATATATTACTTGACAGCAATGGAGGGAAGGACACAGCTGAAGTGGTCATAAAAGTACTCCCCATCGATTCGGATGGAGATAATATACCAGATGCCACCGAAAACAGTGAACTCAACAACCTTGATTCGGATAATGATGGCATCCCTGATTACCTGGATGAGGATTCGGATAACGATGGCATAACTGACCTGATTGAAGGGAACATTAATGACCTTTGTAATGATGTACCGCGAGACACTGATAACGACGGCACACCTGATTACCTGGATGAAGATTCGGATAATGACCTTGTTCGGGATGTTGATGAAGGATACGATGACTGCGATAATGATGGCATCCCCAATGCTATTGATAGCTTTGATAATTGCACCAGCAGAGCATTAAATATTCCTGAAGTATTTGTCCCTGGCAGTTCTGTTAAAGAACAACAACATTTTACCATTAAAGGCGCCGAGGCTTTAGTTGGTGACGAACTGTTTGTTTTTAACCGTTGGGGTGGACAAGTATACTTCAGTGCTGACTATGATAACACATGGCGTGGTCTTTCATCGTCAAGTATGTTAGGAAGTGAAGAATTACCTGAAGGCACCTATTTCTATGTTTACAAAACAAAAGAAGGCCAGGTAATTAAAGGAACGGTTTACATTAAGCGATAAAACAGATACCATGACAATTATTTCAATAAATAATCAAGAGGCATCGCTTAGTCGACGCAATATCACGAAATACGCTGGGCTTGTTGCTGCAATAATGCTTTTATGGCTCCCTAATTTAGCAAAAGGGCAGCAAGATCCTATGTATACGCAATACATGTTCAATACATTGGCTTACAACCCCGCCTATGCTGGTTCCCGGGAAGTATTAAGTCTGATGGCCTTATCGCGCCATCAGTGGGTAGGTTTTGAAGGTGCTCCATCAACACAAACACTTACAGCTCACTCTTCAGTAGGCAATAATGTGGGACTTGGTTTCACTGTTATGCACGACAGGCTTGATCCAACCACCCAAAGTGGTGTATATTTTGATTATGCCTACCGCATCAGAACCTCTGCAAAAGGCAAACTATCCTTTGGCATAAAAGGTGGGTTTAACTTTTACCAGAATCGAATCTCATCATTAAGTACCGGTCGTGTTGATGAAGATCCCAGTTTATTGGGCAGTGATTATTCAAAGCTTTTGCCCAACTTTGGTTTTGGTCTATTCTATTATACCAACAAATTCTACCTGGGTGCTTCTATCCCCAAACTGCTGGAAAACAAACTGGCAGATGGCGACATTGAAGTGCTAGGCACAAGTGGGAAAGAAAACCGGCACTACTTCATTACCAGTGGATATGTTTTTGACCTGAACAATAGCCTTAAGTTCAAGCCGAGCATATTAGCACGCTTTACACAGGCTGCTCCCATGTCAATGGATATTAACCTCAACCTTTTATACAACGAAAAATTCTGGTTCGGTGGTTTCTATCGCCTTGATGATGCATTTGGAGCCATCGTACAATACCAGATTAACCAACAATTTAAAGTGGGTTATGGATATGACATGACAACATCGGAACTTAGTAAATACAATAATGGTACACACGAAATAATGCTGCTTTATGAATTCAATTTCACAAAAGAGAAAGTACAGCACCCAAGATATTTTTAATATGAGGTATTTAACACTGATACTAATAATTAGTTTCACCCAGTTTTCACTTGCCCAGTCGAAGGAACTGGAAAAAGCAGATGAACTCTTTCATAGTTTCAATTACACTAAAGCCATTGAATCGTACATGAAACTGTTGGATGAGGGTCAACACGCCTATTACTGCACCAAAAAAATTGCGGAATCATACGCAAAGCTGCATGATAGCTCCGAAGCCATCCAATGGTATAAAAAGTGTATTGATTTTCCTGATTTCGAATCAGAGATATATCTGAAACTGGGACAAGAGTTATTAAAAGAGGGACAACAGGAGGAAGCTTATCGTTTTTTTCAGGATTATTACAAACATAAAGAATTGCCGCATCAGCTCATGTCAATATCATTATTGCAGTATTACGATGATCTTCTGCGCGATTCCACCCGCTATCAAATCATTCCACTCACCATTAACACAAGATACGATGAGTTTGGACCCGCATTATATAACGAAGAGATGGTTTTTACATCCAATCGTCCCATAAAGAGTATATCAAGGCACAAAGATGTACAAACTGGTCAATCATTTTTCAACCTTTATATAGTGGATAAAACAAGCCCCAATGCCGAGTTATTCAGTAAAGAGTTACAATCAAAATATAATGATGGTCCTTTGTGCTTTTCGAATGATATGCAAACGGCATATATCACCCGTAATACCAGCTCATCCAACAAACACATAAACACTTTAGATGTCTTCGTGTCGAAAAAAGAAGGTGATAAATGGTCGAAAAACCTGCGACGCTTGCCCATCCGCAAAGGCAATTATTCGGTTGCTCATGCCTTTCTTTCCATTGATGGCAAATACATCTTTTTTGCTTCTGACATGCCGGGAGGGTATGGAGGAATGGACTTATACGCTTGTGAAATAAAAAATGGATTCCTCACACAACCCGTCAACCTCGGCCCCAGAATTAACACCCCTGGCAATGAAATATTCCCATTTGCCGATAAAAACGGAACCATTTACTTTGCTTCTGACATGCATCCGGGTTTAGGTGGCTATGATTTATTTTTTTCAAAACTCATCGAGAATGAATACACAACGCCGTTCAACCTTGGTTACCCGGTTAATAGTAAGGCCGATGACTTTAGCTTAGTAATTAGCAGTAGCAATCAACTAGGCTTTTTTGCATCCAACCGTGAGGGAGGCGCAGGTGGCGATGACATTTATGCCTTACAACTCATTCAACCGCTTGATTTTTGTATTATTAACGCCAAAATAATGAGTGAGGTTGATTCAACCTTACTGTCAAATGCGTTGATTGATATCATCGAACTGGAATCAGGGCTTAAAATGACGCTTAAAACTGATCGCTCCGGGCAGTTTGAATGTTATTTGAAAAAAGATAAAAAATATTCATTCCAGGTACGTCGGAAACTTTATACTGACTTTAAGGGAGTTCTGAGTCCCGAGGAATTGGGAAGGTATGATATATTGAAGCTAAACATTGCGCTTAAAGAAAAGTAGGTCTTTTCGAGCCGTCTATTTTATTACTTTTGCGGCGATGAATGAATCGTTTTTAGTCTATCACGAACCCGTATTTCGTCCTCCTTCGGAGGCAAATTCAGTTATACTTCAGGTAACGCATGGTTGCAAATGGAATAAGTGTACATTTTGCGAAATGTACGCCAGCAAGCATTACTCTGTAAAGCCATTAAGCACCATCAAAAAAGAGATCAGGATACTTGCAGAAATACATCCATCTGCCAAGCGTTTATTTATTGGCGATGGAGATCTGTTTACAGTGGAGTTTTCGCTGATCATGAAAATTCTGGATTGTATCAAAAAAGGCCTGCCAACGATTCAAAGAATTTCCGCATACGCTTCATCCAGGGCACTGGCTGCTTATAGTCTTGAGCAACTAGAAGCTATGAAGGATGCCGGACTTGACTTGCTCTACATCGGGCTGGAATCGGGTGATGATGATGTGCTGAAATTGATGAATAAAGGTACAACTGCTGCTCAACAGGCTGAAGCCTGTAAGGCAGCCAAAAAAGCAGGCATCAAAATCTCAGTGATGATTCTGAATGGTCTTGGAGGAAAAGTATACACCCAACAACATGCCATCAATTCGGCTCAATTGCTTAATGCTATTCAGCCCGATATATTAGCCTTGCTGGTCATATCATTCCCATACGGATACAATCACTTTCAAGCACGGGTTAAAGGGTATTTTGAACCGCTATCTCAATTAGAGATGCTTAAAGAAATGCGTCTTTTATTGAGTCATCTGGAACTGGAAAGTACTGTTTTCAGAAGTGATCACGCCTCAAATTACCTGGTTTTTAAAGGTGGATTAAATCGCGACAAAGATAAATTTATTCAGCAGCTGGATCATATTATTGAGCACACGATACATGTACCCAGCCCCCACCTGAATGAAACAAGGGAGTTATAAGTAGCAACTATTTTTTCGGCAAAAACAACACCACAGGTACCGATAAGAAAGCGAAAGCACCAACAATTTTATAGGTCAATTCAAGGCTCAGATAATCACCCATCAGACCAACCAGAAGCACCATTACTGCGCCAATAAGAAAGGTAGTGGTCATAAAAACAGCATTGACAAAGCTGTTATGCTCAGTTTTGTATTCATTCACAATAGCCAGAAATACAGGCCCGGTGGCAAATAGGAACAAGCCGGTGGCAATTAAAGCTAATATCTGCAGCCAACCAGTGGTGTATAGAAAAGTAAAAAACAATACAGGCGCACCAATTGTAGCTATTAAAAGCATATTACGACGTCCTATCTTATCAGATATAGTGCCGGCAAAGAAAGTACCAATTACACCGGCCCCTTGTAAGATGGACAATGCAATACCGGCAAACCACAATGACTCGCCCCTGGATTTAAGAAATACCGGCAGGTAAAAAGTTAAGGCTGATTTCATGGCAGCCCTGAAAAAAAGAATAAGCGCAATACTAACAATTAAAGGAAAGAAACTCTTAAAGGTCTTTAGGTAGGCTAAGCCATTACCGCTATTTACATTTTCGGCAATGGAGATATTTCTTAATCTAAAATATAGCAAAGTGGAAGCCAGAATACCTGTTGGAATAAAATAAGTTACACCCTGCATACCCCATAATTCAACAGCACCAAGTACAGCAACCGGGCCTGCCGAGCGCGCCAGTTCACCTCCAACCATATAAAAACTCATGCCCATTCCAATACGGTCGCCCGACACTTTGCGCATCATTACCGGCGATGGTACATGAAAAAACGAGCTACTGATTCCGCTAATTAATACCAGTACAACCAATGTCAGTTTATCTGGAGCTACCGGCACCAGACTCATAGCAATAGCCGTGATTGCCGGTGTGAAAATGACAAAATACCGGGCTTTGGTGCGCTCTGCCAATACGCCTACCAAAGGATTGAGCAAGGTGGGCAGGCGCTGCACCACCGATAAAAAACCAGCAAACGTTAAGCTAATGCCCATTGTATCGCGCAGCAAAGGCAACAATGGCGCTAAAAAGGCAGTGTATATATCGTGAAAGAAATGAGCAACAGCAATCAGGCTCACCTTACCAAGCTGAAACTTACCGGGCTTATGCATAAAATACTACTTTTAAATTTCAGGCATTCCTACTGCAAAAAAAATCCTGAGCACCAGGCCCAGGATTTCTGTCTTATTAAAACGGAAGATCTTCTTCGGGACCTGCCGGAGGTATATCAGCCTCATTAAAAGATGGAGCAGGTGCATCTGGTGGCAATGCTGCCTCTTCCTTCTCAATGCGCCAGGCTTCCAGGTTAGAAAAGTAATTCACTCTACCATCCTTTTCCCACTTGCGACCTCTGATATTAAAACTCACTTTAATATTATCACCCACCTGTAATGGATTCAGTAAGTTACATCTATCTTGTGTTAGCTGAAACTTAATAAAATCATTCCAGTCGGAGTTACGCTCATTCACCACCTCGATAACAAACTCACGTTTTTTAAAGCTGGCACTGATATCTTGCGTGTCTTCTTTTACAATAATGTTTCCTGAAATTTCAAAATTCATTCTATGGGGTTCTATTCGTTAACAACAATTTTAATTATTTCATCACCCTGACGGATGTCGTCAATCACATCCAATCCTTCCACTACTTTACCAAAACAAGTATGCTGACGATCCAGGTGTTGAGTATTTTCACGACCATGACAGATAAAAAACTGAGAGCCACCTGTATTACGACCAGCATGAGCCATTGATAATACTCCTCTGTCATGATACTGATTATCGCCATCCAGCTCACAGTCAATACTGTATCCTGGACCTCCAGTACCAGCTCGTCGGCTATTGATATCACGCGAATGAGGACATCCTCCCTGAATCACAAAATCAGGAATCACACGGTGAAACCTTAATCCATCGTAAAATCCTTCTTTGGCCAGTTTTAGAAAGTTATCTACTGTATTGGGGGCATCTTTCTCATAAAACTCAACTCTCATTATGCCCTTTTCGGTATGAATTTCTGCTGTTTTCATCTGCTTTAATTTATTACTTTGCTTATAGAATGAGGCTTTGTCGGAACTGCTTAATTATTAAGTTGCCAAGCACCATGGCTAAACTAACTAATAACTACTTAGCTGATATTTACCGAAGAAAAAACTCAAATTCTTATATCAAGCAAAAGTAGATAAATAGTTGAAGCATCACAACTGATTTATTTGAATTTGTACCTAAGTTACCTGCAAAGCCCTCTTTTATTTTTAAAACACCTTCTTGTTAAAAAACCATCCCTTACTATTTGTTATCGCAGTGTTCATTTTCGTACATCACTTTGTTTCAAGATCGGTCAAATATAAAAGACCTTTAAATCCTTAATTCATCTTAAACGTCTGCTTTTATGCACTTTGCATTTTTTGGCATATCACTTGATATACTTCTGGCGTTGTTAAATATTAAATTAATTGTCATGAAAACTACAAACAAACTATTCAACCTGAAATCTATCACAAGTGTATTCGTTGTAACCATATTAATGTCTCTTAATATCACTGCCCAGCCTTTCTTCGATGAAGTACTCGACAGCGAAGCTCAATTGACTGTTGAAGAGTGGATGACCGATTTAAATTCGTTTCCTACTGAAGAATATCTGGAAACAGAAGAATGGATGACTGATTTAGATAACTATTTAAATGAAGAGCCTGAAGTGTTAATGGTAGAAGCCTGGATGACTGACCTGAATTCCTTTTCAACCGATGATTATGATTTAGTTGTTGAGAACTGGATGACAGATATCAATAGTTACTCAATTGAAGAACCTGAACTATTGGTTATAGAACAGTGGATGACAGATCTGAACTCATTCTCAACACAGGAAGAAGCACCTTTATCAGTTGAAATGTGGATGACTTGCTTAGATGAATTCAATGAAGATATAGATAACAATGCTTATGCCAACGCTGAAGAAACACTTGAAGTTGAAGCATGGATGACAGATTTGACCGCATTCGGTAAAGTACCAGCCAGCGAAATTGAAGGAATCAAATCGATTGAATTTGACAACACCTGCCCAATTTTGATTGCTCTGAAAAACTAGAGATTGTTTCATGACAATTCACATATTTCAATGCCGGCCTAAGTCGGCATTTTTTATTAGAAATACCTGATTGACTGAACTGCCTTATCCTCCTTTTTAGTTACCTTTT
This sequence comes from Carboxylicivirga mesophila, assembly GCF_018271975.1. Classification (GTDB taxonomy): domain Bacteria; phylum Bacteroidota; class Bacteroidia; order Bacteroidales; family Marinilabiliaceae; genus Carboxylicivirga; species Carboxylicivirga mesophila. The sequence continues at coordinate 34,240 of NZ_JAGUCN010000036.1, read as the reverse complement.
TCTTATTAAATCGCCTGTCACGGTTCCGCTTAATCAGCTTATCACTATCAAAGGTTAATGATATTTCATGACTACCCACTCCAAAATTAACTTTATCGCCAACGGCAAAATCATAAGAATAACCAACAGCCAGTGTTTCGGTCACCTGTACATTTAATAATGCAGCCAAGGTATTGTTCAGCCGATAAGAAGCACCTATCCAAAACAGGTTTTTATACATCATCTGCATGTTAACATCAAAAGAACTTGTAGCAGAAGGTCGGTATCGCCCAAGCAATGACGGTTTCAAAATCACCTCCTTACTAACACTAAATGCGTATCCTGAAGCAATGTAAGCACTTGTAACCTGCTCCAGCACAACGCCACCTGTATCTTCAAGGCTCAAGCGGCTATTGAGAATTTTAGGAACAGATACACCAAAATAAAACTGTGGCGAATAAATAAATATACCAGCCCCAAAATTGGGTTTAAAAGCATTATCCAGATTATTCTGAAAACTTGGATCATTATCCTCAATCACATCCAAATCCCTTAATCCAACATTGTAATGATTAACCTGTGCACTGATGCCCAGAGATATAAACATCTGATGATTTAATCTTAACAGATAACTGTAAGCTGCAGTTAGTTCATTGTGCTGCACCGGACCACTCTGGTAGTGCAGTACACTTGCTCCTACCGATGCCATGCGCTTATTAAGTGGCGAATGCATATTTATCGCATAGGTTGTTGGCGCATTGCGGATGCCCATCCACTGCTGACGCGACAAAGCATTTACGCTAAAGGCATTTCGTACCCCTGCATAAGCCGGATTAATCATCAACTGGGAGTTCATATACTGAGAAGATATCAAATCGCTTTGGGCAAACAGGTCACATGGCAACAATAAGCATGATAATAAGACCATGCAATGAGTTATCCGGCAATATGTTATTCTACTATTTAGCCACATACACAAAACCAGTTATCTTTTTATCAACGCCCTCAACAGCTATTATATAATAATAGGTGCCGGCCGGAACCAATTGCCCTTTTTTTGAGCCCTTATTGGCTATCCCATTCCAATCATTCTGATAAGAGGCATTCTCATAAACAATACCGCCCCATGAGTCGACAACTGTTATACTAATGCCCTGGTAAGTTGAGAAATCTGGGATATAAAAGGTATCATTTATTCCATCCCCATTGGGTGAGAAGCCCTCAGGAATATAAAAGTCGATATCGCCCCCATGCTGAACGTAGAAAATTATACGGGCCTGACTGCAGTCATTATCAACATCGCATATCACATAATCGAGTGAATCTTTTCCAACAAAACGCCGCTCAAACTCAACCTCCAACATATTATCACGATTAAGAAAGTAGGTTCCCTGATACAGTTCACCCAAAATAGTTACAGTAATTGGTTCATCCCCTTCAATGATATCGTTATCCATAAAATCAACCACAACAGGGTTGCCATGCAGGTAGGTTACTGTATCATTGACAGCTTCAGGCTGAAAATCAACATCTTCAATTTCAACAAAAACTGTTGCTTCATCACAATTGCCATCTGCATTACAAACTTTATAAATAAAATCATCGCTGCCCACAAACGAGCGATTAGGAATAAACGTGATTGTATTATCTGCTTCAACAACAGCTGTTCCGTGCTCAGCTGCCACAACTATAGTCAGGCTACTCACACCCTTCTCCAGACCGAAATCATTGTTTAAAACAGGAATATTTACAGCGCTATTTTCAAACCCTTTGATTTTATCATCATTGGCATATACAATATCCTGCCCTTTCGATTGAAAGCAGATGATAGAAAGGAGTATACATATGATTGAGCATGTGCGCATGAAGCTTTATTCTAGGATTCTCAGTCATCAAAAATAGCATTATTACACCTTTATCCAATAAAATTGCCGGAGGACGTCTATAGTTTTAGGCGCTTAATGGCCTTATTTCGCTTATTGCGATTACGTTCGGAACAAGGAATTGAACCTTTCGACTTATCCTTGCAAATACGGTACTTACAAATAAGTTGGTAGGCACTTCCATAATCTAACTGGGCACCTGTGAGTCCTACCTGGTATTCAAGTCCAACCAGAAAATTGTTAATTTGAACCCCTGCTGTTGTGCCTAACCCCAGGCTTTTGCCAAAATTATGATCCATTGTACGACGATAGCTTACTAACCCCCATAACGATAAGTTAGGATCGGGTGTTGGAAAAAAGCCTTTCACACTCATATCCAATTTACTATCCACCAACATATTTCGCCGATACATGACAAGCGGTTCCAGAAAAATATCGCGATCGGCCACCTTGAATGTCGTACCGACATGAATATGAATATCTGAGGTTAAAGCAGGTTCATTTTCATTGAGGTACATTGGATTGTTTTGAGGCAGAATGTTGGTGACTGAAAATCCCGCATGATAATCGTTGTATTTAAACAATATACCTGCATTGGCATTAAATCCCCATCCACTCTCATTTGCACCCGTAATACTGGGATCGAGCAATGCCCCATCCGTTAAATCAGTCTGATTAACAGAACTTTGTTCAGCATTAATAGACATCCCAAAGGTCATGGATGCAGTCCGTTTGCGCTTTTTAGTAAACATTACCTCGTAGGAAAGGGATGTTTGAATACCCATCTCTGAATAAAAGCCATTTCTGTCGTTATAGAAGTATGTACCCAAGCCAAGACTTTCGGCAAGGGGCCCCTGATAACTGACCACTTGAGTGGTGGGCGCCTGCTCCAGCCCGAACCACTGCTTCTGATAATAACCACTAAACTCGTAGCAGCCTTTATAAAACCCAGCTCCTGCAGGATTCATCAGGTACAAGTCATACAGGTACTGGTTAGTTATATAGTACTTTTGTGCCTGACACACCAAACAAGCCAAACAAACACCTATTATCAGCAAATACTTCTTCATCGTTCAATCTACCTCTTTAGCGTAATGTGTCCTTTTAGCATTTTTTGCAAAGGTAAAACCTCAATAACATACCAATAAGCATCTGATGGCACCGACTTACCCAGATATTCACCATTCCACCCAGGTTCTGAGGCTTTATATTCAATGAGCAGTTTACCAAAACGATCGTATATTTTGATGATGGAATCCGGAAATTTTTCCATCCCTTTTATTTCCCAACGATCATTTATACCATCATTGTTAGGAGTTACAAAATTAGGCACTTCTATATCTACAATTGAATTAAGCACAACCGTATCAACAGCCATACAAGTATTGACATCCTGCACCTGAACTATATACGTGCCATTTTCCAACTTCTTAAATACATTCTCTTCCTGCCAGTCGTCATCATTCAGAGCATAAACATATGGCTCTGTGCCTCCTTCTGCCAACACCCCTATCTGACCATATATCAATGTGTCTAATGTAGCTATAACAGGTGTTTCATGAAAAACGACAGTGGTGGTATCCTGCAACCAGAAACAACCATCCAACACGCGCACCCAATATTGACCGGGCTCCTTTACCGTGTAGGTTGGTAATCGACTATCATCAAACCACCGGTAATCGAAGTAATCATAACCAGCCTCAAGCAATAAAGAATCGCCATTACAAACAGCTGTATCAGGGCACAACTCATAATCGGGTGCAGGTAGCGCATGAACCATTTTGGTATCGAAGCCCCAGCAATCATTTGCATCTTTTACTTTCACCACATTAACGGTGTCTGAGAAATTAGCATATGAAAATCGGCCAACATCCCCATTGTGCCACTCGTAGAGTTCAAAACCTGCCGTTGCCTCAAGTGGAATAATATCAACCGGACAAATAGCCGTATCTGCGCCAATACTCACCTGAGGCACCGGATGCCATTTAACCTGAGCTGTTGCTCTACCAATGCACCCCTCGGGTGTTTCAGCACTTAAGGTATAAGTTCCTTTAGGAACATTAATGCTTGATGTAGTGGCTCCGTTTGACCAGCGATAGTTTGTTAATCCAGCCGGGGCATTTAAGGTGCACAACTCACCAGCACAATCTATTTGATCAGCCACAGTAAACTTAGGAATCGGATGAACAATTACATCTACCTCATCAAGAGCGGTACAACCATCGCGATTCGTTACTTCCACCCGATAGGTATTAGTGCTTGTAACAGTTATGAAAAAGTCGTTAAGGGCATCATCGCCATTCCAGCGATAAGTGGTAAAAGAAGGATCTGTTTGTATGCTAATGGTATCGCCTTCACACATTTCACGTGCCGGGCCTAGTTCAACCTGCGGAACAGGCAAGGTTTTGACAGCTACTGTATCTGCATTTATACAGCCGTTCTCATCTTCTACAACCAATCTGTATGAACCGGCGATATTTGTTACCCATGCATCATTGGCTATTAAATGTGCATCACTGGCTGTATTTATTTTATACCAATCGTATGAGCGAGCAGTGTTAACAGGATTTTCAAGGACTGCATCTTCATTGCCACAAGTCTCCTCGATAGGAGCTATACCAATATCGGTTACCGAAAATGCACCAACCGAGACCGCATCAGTTGCCGCACAACCATACTCATCATAGGCAGTTACTGAATAAGTGCCGGGGCCATCAACCACCAATTGTGCAGTGGCCCAGTTGGTATAACGGCGAGGAGAGGTATTCCATTCCAGGTAGGCAAATGCGCCATCGGTGCTTGCAAAGTTATCAATATTAATTACCTGTGTAGCATTGGGGCAAATACTTCCCGGATCGACCAAAGCAACGGTTGGCTTAGCATGCTCTGTCACGGTCACTTCATTGGTTTTTGTACAACCACCAATCGTTGCGTTCACTCGGTAAACACCAGGACTCATAGTTTGTATATGGGCGGTAGTTAATGTTGGTTGTAAAACATTGTCTTTATACCACTCATAGTTATCATACCCATCTGTTACCGTAATCGTAATTTCTTCACCTGAGCATAATTTTTGGCTTAATCCTAATTGAGGATCAGGTGCATCAACGAATGCTACTTCTACATCATCGGCCACGGCACAGCCATCTTTGTCAATGGCGGTTACGTAGTATCTACCATTATCTGCCGGACTGGCCGGACTAATCTCATAAGCCCATTCAGGTGTAGGAGTTGGCAGATCTGTTATTGCTCCAGTGCCATCCTGCTGAAATCGCCAAACAAAATTCGAATAATCACTGCCTTGTTCAATTGTGAGGGTAATACCGGCACACTCTTCCCTGTCGGGCCCCAGATCAAATGGAGCCGGTGGTAAAAAGTCGAAATTAAACTCATCGCGGGTCACACACCCGTATTGATCAGTGATTTCCAACCAGTAGTCTCCCGCCACATTTACATCCAGACTTGCACCTGTTGAATTATCGGACCACAAATATGAAAAACCCGCACCTGTAAGAGGAGCAGCAATAGAAGTTGTGGCAGCAATACAGCCTAACTGATCTCCAACCGTAAAGTTGGGCAGAGTATGAACAGTGGCGTCAAAATTTTCAGTAACAGGACAACCTTCAGCCCCCCATACAGTAAGTGAGTATCTGCCAGAAACTGCTGGTTGAATATAGTATTGCGTTGGATCTAAATTCAACACCTGGCCATTCAGGCGCCACTCAAAACGTTCAATATTTGTATCATCGGCCACTATTCTTTCTCCCTGGCATAGTTCAGTTGTATTTAATACTATGCCCGGAAGTGTATGCGTTGATACTTGTTTACGATCGGTGTTGGAACAATTAAAGCCATCGGTTACCGTTAACCAAACTTCTTTTGTTTCGCCTTCTGATAATACAACAGAAGTAGAATGTCCATTAGAGCCATCGAACCACTCGTAGGTGCCTAAACCATTCGGCACTTCAAATGTGATGGTTTCATCAGGACAAACCACTGTATCTGGTCCCAAATCAAATTCGGGCAACAAAAACTCCACTTCTATACTATCTGTTTGCAGACAGCCACCAAAATTAACCTCTGCTGTAACCCAATAGGTTCCTGACTGGCTGACCGATAAAGTTGGTGAAGTAGATAATACAGCGTCACCTGTATGTTCAGAAAACCAGTTATAACTCCTCATAGGCTCTGTGGTGCTCAATACAATCTGATTACCTTGGCATTCCTGTGTTGGCCCTTCAACCCTTAACTGACCAAAAGACGAAAAATAGCCATAACTTACACTTCCCTGGTTTTCATCAAGGATACTCATGTGGAATAATCCATTTGAGTTTTCGATAGTATGCGGCGCTCCTGTAGTTATATCTAATTGAATGATCCCACTATACCAGGTATCTTCGGCGGCTCCTCCATCGGTTCCTTCTACCTTTATCCAATTCACACTTTCTAGATCATTGAGCACGTTACCATCCTGATCTTTAAGGGTAAATGAGTTAAGATTCTTTTGCTGCGTCAGTAATTGTACCCAAAACTCAAGCGTAAAGGTGCGTACAAAACTAACCGTCTTCGAGCCTGTACAGTTGGTACTTGGCAACACAGCGCTCCCCATTTCGTTACCACTCCTGTTCCAAAGGCTGGCTAACTGGTAGGCATAAACAGGTTTATCTGCATCAATAAATAAGGCATTACCCCCAATATCTAAATCAAGTTGCTCCCCCTTGTTTAAACGCTTCACCATGCGTTGCGACTGATAAATAAGGGTAATATACGTATCGTCCTGTGTTGCCAGCACATATACTTTATTGATTGTACGGTTATCAGGATTTGTATTAACCGCAATATAATTAGTCCCTATTACTGCAGTAGGTATAAGCTGATCGCCAATTAAATCATAGGGCCCAAAACCTGGACCTTGCCACACACTATCATCACTGATAGTAACCGCAATCTTTTTATCTGCACTGATGTAAGTGCCTGCCAACGACGAGGCCGGCGACCAGTCATTTTGATTTTCGATACAATAGGTTTGCCCCCTGTTTAATTTAATGGTATAGGGTACATTGGCTGCATGACCTACAACTGCTTCAGTTGGAATAATTGTAACAGTGGTATTATCTTCGGTTGCCACAATATCCACTTTTTCATCCGCAATCTGGTTGTGTGGTTTGTTACGATAGGTATTTTGAGAAGGGACAAAAAATTCGATTCCTAAGGCATTATGACCTTTTAGAGTAAACTTATCAGGGTTGACTCCATTAGCCACTTCATAATAGGCAGTTATATCAGCATCTGAAGTTATTAATATGCCTTTGTTATTCACCCGGTCTGAAGGATGATTTTCAACCGCATCTTTATCTAAATCAATGCGCTCCTGAGTATTTGCTCTTACTCTGATATTCTGAATAACTCTACCCCCATCAGCAGGCATGCTAACAGTTACATTGGCATCTGTATTTAAAGCCGTAATCCTGAACACAATTGGCTCATCACCATGTTGATATGTTACATCAGGAGCCACAAACCAAAACTCTTTTCCTACTTGCGCACCAGCGTTATTAAGAAGAAAAAACAATGTGAGAAAGACAAATAAGCTTTTCTGCATGGTCATCAATTTAGGTCATATATATTTAAAGCCTGTAATCTAAAACAGTACACGCGCAAAAACACAATAGCAATGTAATTGCCACCCTAAATCTCACTTATCAACCTAGCTTATTCAATTTGAAGATAGTCCCCAAAAATGACTACCATTATTTACCGTCCAATTTTAGATTAAGCTACACGATGATACTCTATTTTGTTGAATAAGGTTGCAAAAAATTCGAATTATTTAACTAAATTTTATTTTCGCAACCTAAATTGGCTTATTATCATTCATTTACAATTACTGCGACACCAATCAACAAACAGTATTCATTATTTTTTTGCTTGTTAAAAAGTTTTATTTTTGACAGCAAATACAAATAAATGCACCCAAAATCAACTCACTTCAACACGCTAAACAAGTCTGGAAAAGGACTTTACGAATGCTGGATCAATTAAATCATCCCTCCTCGTAGTTGAGTTGAAAAAACTATTTTCCCCCAGAAATCATTTGATTAGTCAAGCTGTATGCATTAGATGAGTCTGTTATTGAATTAACAATAAGTCATCCTATATAGCTCAAATAACTATGCCAACTAGGGAAAGTCTAGTTTTAACGCAACATCCCCTTAAAATCTTAATTCAATAGAATAATCTATACTATTTAACTTAAAACCATGCATATACGTTTATACATTATAGCAAGCCTGTTGATTTATATTGGCGCCTGCACTCAACCATATTCAAAGCCCTATGACCTTTTAGCGGCATCTGGAAAGATCTCTTTCGAGAAAATATCAACAGACAGCGCGCAATTTGAACAGTCATGGTTAGTTTGGTTTGAGCAACCAATTGACCACGAGCACCCAGAAAAAGGACACTTTAAGCAACGTATCTGGTACTCGCACAAAAGTACTGAAGCACCTGTAGTGATGATTACCGAAGGATATTCTGCCAATCGCAATTACACATCGGAACTGGCCAGACTAACTAATGCCAACCAATTGATTGTTGAGCACAGGTACTTCTCACAATCGTGCCCTGATAGCCTCGACTGGCAATACCTGACAGTTGAACAAGCTGCCTTTGACCACCACCGCATCATCGAGTTTTTTAAACAACTCTATAAAACCAAGTGGGCCACAACCGGCATTAGCAAAGGAGGTCAGACAGCTATTTTTCACAGGGCTCTCTTTCCTGATGATGTGGATCTGAGCGTACCATATGTTGCTCCAATTAATCTGGCAAGAGAAGATCATCGCCTATTTGATTTCTTTCATAATGTAGGAACAGAAGAAGAACGCGAGCGCATCTATCGTTTCCAAAAGGTTGTACTGGAAAAACGAAATGAGATAATGCCGTTATTTAAGCAATATGCTGCATCCAAGGAGTATACCTTCCGCATGGGCGATGAGAAAGCATATGATCTGGTGGTGCTTGAATACCCATTCTCATTTTGGCAATGGGGCAGCAATGTAAACGATATTCCGGCACCTACGGCATCTGCTGAAGTGCTATTTGAACATTTGCGCAATGGAAGCGACATTGGCTATGTTTCCGACCAAAGCTGGGAATCTATCAAACCATTCTTTTACCAGGCGTACAAAGAACTTGGCTATTACGCATACACACCAGGCGAACTTAAACCGCTCCTAAAAGGCTTTGAGGAAGACACCATCAGCAGTTGCATGTTTGCACCCGGAGGTGACACACTAAAGTTTGTTCCAACCATGCACTCTCTTATGTCTAAACTGGAAACTGCTAATCCGAAGATAATAGCGATAATCGGAGAGAACGACCCATGGGGTTCAACCTCATTGAATAATAAAAAACTCACAAATACCTTCAGAGCGGTTGAACCGGGTGGTTCACACCTTGCACGTATTAAAACACTGCCTGATACTACAAAAGAAAAAGTATTGGAACAGATTAATGCTACCCTGAGTAATTAACTAAACTAAATAAAAAAACGGCTTCCATTTCTGGAAGCCGTTTTATTACTACGTGGTTTCTACATTTGGGTTAGGTAGTAATGGAATATCTTTTATTTATTGGATACCAAATACTTTGTTAATAAATCAACGGTTGAGTTACTATTTCCAATAAAAATTTTATCATCAATCAAAAAAACAGGACGCTTTAAAAAAGTATATTCTTCGGCTAACAGTTTGCGATAATCAGCTTCACTCAACACCTTATCTTTCAAGCCTAACTGTCGGTATTTTTGAGATTGCTTATTAAATATGCGTTCATATCCGCCAGCTTTCTGGGCTAAATCATCAATTTCTTCAGTTGATAGTGGATATTTTTTTACATCTCTTACATCAAAATCACCAAAGATCTTTACCTGCTTCAATATTCTTTTACAAGTGTTGCAGGTTTGCAACAAGTATACTTTTCCTTTCAACACTTTAAACTGGGGTTTTCGGTTTTGCTGTATCAAAGATAGCAAAGGGTTACAAAACAGCTCATTAAATTGACTGTTATTAACGCAGTATTTGGTAAACGTCGGTTTTTAATAGATGAACCAATGATTTTTATAGACAATACTCCTAAATAAAAAAGCTCGTTATGAAGAACGAGCTTTTCTATTTGGATATATAAACAGTTTATTATTTAGAGCCATTACCTCCAAATACCCAACGCACATTTAGGCCAAATGAATCAACACCCAATTGAGTGTCATCAATCAACCAGAAAGTTGGACGCCAATCCAGACCTAATGCAATCGGCACCTGGTTAAATTTATATTCAATTCCAAGCTCACCTGATGCACCTAACCAAAATTCATCGCCAATAAGAGTTGATGGTCCGAAACCAACATACCAGTTAAATGCCTCTTCACCAATTGGACGGTAAATGAAATCCCATAATGCATCAATCCCCATGTAGCCATCCCAGAAAGCTACATCGGCATGCACACGGCTAAATTGGCCCATTGTAAAAACTCCATCAATAGCTACGCCACCTAAACCATTTGATCCACCAAAACGCAGACCTACTTCCTGTGCATTACCGGAGAACGTAATACCTGCCACCAAGGCTACTAATACTAAAAGCTTCTTCATAATTAAGTTTTTAAAGTTATCAATTGAATATTTTGCAAAATTAATAATATCCAATTACAAAAGAATTATTTGTATTGCTCACTAAAGCGTCTCTTTTACAACCAATTTACCAATCTTTTGTTTAAAAAACCTAACTAACACAACATAAATTTATGCCCCCGAACCGACTAAACATTAATAAGTATGCGTAGTAAATCATTAAAGCGATTATCACTGACAAAGATTATTAGGTAATGCCACAATGTTAATTATACGACAAGATTCAAGTCCAAATAAGATGATGCCACCAAAAAATTAAGTATCAAGCTTTGCAAGTTCGATTTCAACAAGCCATATAAATATAAAATATTGGTTACCTTTGTGCTGTTCTTAAAATATTAAAAGATAACAATATGGCAAGCGTTAGAGAATTAAAGAAAGACATCAACTTTCTGGCATCAGAGCTGATTACTGAAGCTTACGTTAAACAATTGGTGAAAGAGGATGTGAATAATGATAAAATTGCCGAAGTGATGGTGAAGGCCATTGAATTCAGAAATGAATTAGTAGCTAAAGCTAATCACCCTGACGCAAAAAACAATGCTAAAAAGGTAAAAGCATACTACCAGAATCTGAGAAAAAGCATGATGGAGCAGTTTTTATCTATTTCAGAAGAAACAAATGCCCTTTAATTAGCTAAGGGACAATCTTATTTAAACTTCTGTCGTAACTGACAGAAGTTTTTTTTGGCTTTTTCCATCCTCATCCGTTAATCCATTTTTGCAAAATAATATCAACCAGAATAGCATCTGAATGAACTGTTTTAAGCAACCGCAGCTATCCCCAATAGTAGGGAGTATATCTTCAACAATCCTTACCACACACTCCTCACAAACCCATTAGTCGCTAAAATACTGACACTTACACACACCTACTCATTTAACTACGTTATAACTACTACTAATATTTACCAACATTTAGGGATTTCCTGCATTGTTGCTATGAGGTAATTTTGTACCCAAATAACAAACACAAACTTCTTATCAATTTTAGAAGCAAAGGGAAATCAACAAACAATGAAAAGAATCGTACTACTGGCCGCATTATTTGCCGGCATTTTAAGTGCTAATGCACAAAACACCAATGCTGATGAGCAGCAGTTAAACTCAGCTCAACGCCTCTTAAACTCAAACCAGGGATTAACCATTGGTGGTTATGGTGAAGTTCATTTCAATCAGCCAATGAATTCAGACACCTACAACAATGGGAAATTGGATGTGCACCGTGTGGTTATGTTGTTTGGATACAACTTTAATGAGAAAACTCAGTTTGTAACCGAATTGGAGTTTGAGCACGTCAGCGAAGTGTATGTAGAGCAAGCCTTTATCCAACACAAATTAAGCAATGCCTTCCAGTTCCGTGGTGGTCTGATGCTGATACCAATGGGTATTGTGAACGAGTATCACGAACCAAATACCTTTAATGGCGTTGAACGACCATTAATTGACAAGTATATTGCACCTACAACATGGCGCGAGATTGGAGCCGGTTTCACAGGTAATATTTTACCTGCTTCTATTCGCTATCAGGCATATGTTGTTGGCGGATTTAACGGTTATGATGGCTCGGGCAAATTCAGTGGTAAAAACGGGTTGCGCAAAGGTCGCCAGAAAGGTGCAGAAGCGTATGTTAGCTCGCCTAACTTCACCGGTAAAATTGAATACTTTGGTATCCGCGGCTTAAACATTGGTTTGTCGGGGTACTTTGGCGATTCACAAAGCACACTTTATGATGGTCTTGATAAAAGCGATAAAGAAGGTGTTGCTGCAGCTGATTCTTCAACTGTTGGCATGGCCATGATTGGATTAGATGCCCGCTACACATATGGTGGATTACAACTACGCGGTCAGTACTATCACACATCGCTTTCAAACACAAAACAATACAACGAGTTCACTGGTAACGACCTTGGCAGTGGCATGTTCGGATATTATGTAGAAGCTGGTTATGATGTATTTAAACATCTTGACAGTGTAAAAACAGGCCTGATTCCTTTCGTACGTTACGAGGCTTATGACACCCACAGCAAAACAGATGGTAACCTTGCTAAAAATGATGCGTACGATGTGAAAGCCATTACAACTGGCCTAACTTTAAAACTTACTCAGAATGCTGTTTTGAAAGCAGACATGCAGTTTGTTAAGTCGGCAGCCAGCGATGAGTATGCAAAAACGTTTAATGCCGGATTTGGTATAATGTTCTAATAAGAAATATGAAGCAGTCAGTATTAACAATTGTATTGGTAGCATTAAGCTACTTGGCTTATGGACGTGGAGATATTAACTACAAACATAAAGCCATCCAAAAAACACTTGAGAAAAACTTAAGTCTGGTTAATCCGCAGTTAAGCGAATTAGATTTGCCGGCCAACTATGCAACAGGCATTGAAGGTAAGTTTTTTAATGTGGCCAGCGATAATACTGACGCTGAAATAAAATACATGTACATTGGTCGTGTGAACAGCTGCCGCGCAGGTGGCTGTTCCATGCCAAGTGCATTGACACAAGGTGGAGAGTCAGAATACTTTGATTACCTCATGGCATTTAACGACAAATGCGAAGTGATTATGGTGAAAGTGTTTAATTACCAGGCAACACATGGCCATGAGGTAACAGCTAAAGGCTGGCTGAAGCAATTTATTGGCTATAATACAGATGGCAATAATCTGGAGGTTGGTAAGAATATTGACTCGATCTCGGGTGCCACTATCTCAGTCAATGGCATCACCCAGGATATTAGCGATAAAACTCAAATCATCAGTAGTTTCTTGAATCGTTCCTAGTCCTTAAAATTTATTCGCAGCTGTAAAGCCTCAGGTTCATCATCCTCTTTAAAATTAGAAACTGTGAGGCCTAAGAGCCGGATGGGCCTGTTTAAGGGGGCTTCGCGCACCAACTCTGAGGACAACTCATTCAACAGCTTCTCGCCTATTGGCTCAATCACTGTTTTTGAACGGGTTATCTGCTCAAAATTATCAAACTTAACTTTGAGGGTTAAGGTCTTGCCTTGCTTTCCACTTTTCGACAGGCGCTTTATCAATCCTTCTTTCAGCCGGTTCAGCTCCAGCTGAATTTGCTGCTCATCCACCAAATCTTTACTAAAGGTATTTTCAATGCCCACCGATTTGCGTTCACGATGTGGTCTGACTGGCCGCTCATCATTCCCTCGTGCAATATCGTAGAAGTACTGACCGGCCTTACCAAAGTAATGGACCAGGCGTGACAAATCGTAGCGCAGCAGGTCCTTCCCTTTATGAATATCGAGCTGATGCATCTTCTCGGCGGTCTTCTTCCCTACACCAAAAAACTTTTCGATGGGCAACTGTTCCACAAAAGCCTGAACACCTCCGGGCTTAATGATGAACATTCCATTGGGTTTGCGCTGATCACTGGCCACCTTGGCCAAAAACTTATTCACACTCACGCCAGCCGATGCCGTTAAGTGGGTTGTTTCAAATATCTTTTGCTTGATTTCGCGGGCCACCTGTGTAGCCGATTCAATGCCTTTCTTATTTTCGGTCACATCCAGAAAAGCCTCATCCAACGACAGAGGTTCTACCAAATCGGTGTATTCAAAAAAGATTTCACGAATCTGTTGGGACACCTCTTTATATACTTCAAAGCGATGCTTTTGAAAGATGAGTTGAGGACAAAGCCGCTGCGCTACTTTAGACGACATGGCCGAACGCACGCCAAACTTTCGGGCTTCATAGCTGGCAGCTGCAATCACACCTCTCTCGCTATTACCTCCCACAGCAACCGGTTTGCCCTTTAATTCAGGGAAATCGCGTTGCTCAACGGAGGCAAAAAACGCATCCATATCGATATGTATAATTTTTCGCTGCAAAATCCTTTTAATCGTGCCGCAAGTTAATACTAATAAAGCGAATGGTTTGATGGTATCTACAGGCAGTTGTTTCGTCAGGTGACTTATGAAATCCTTCGCCCAGATTGCGGAGTACAAATAAGCAACTTAAAAACCATCCGACAAAGTTGTGGAGTTCAAATAACCAACTTAAAAATCCTTCGACAAGGTTGCGGAGTACAAATCATCAACTTAAAAACCATCCGACAAGGTTGTGGAGTACAAATAACCAACTTAAAAACCATTCGACAAGGTTGCGGAGTACAAATAACCAACTTAAAAATCCTTCGACAAGGTTGCGGAGTACAAATAACTAACCTAAAAACCATCCGACAAAGTTGCGGAGTACAAATAACCAACTTAAAAACCATGCGGCAAAGTTGTGGAGTTCAAATAATCAACTTAAAAATCCTTCGACAAAGTTGTGGAGTACAAATAACCAACTTAAAAACCATGCGACAAAGTTGCATCCCATCTACTGGTTAATATATGGTAAGAGTCTCACTCAAATCGCATTTATCATTCCGACAATTCGATGTATCTTCGCAGCTGAAATGAATAAATCTGTTGACTTAACAAAAGGCCCCATATTCAGCCAGCTGGTTAAACTGGCCCTACCTATCATTGGCACATCGCTCATGCAGATGGCCTATAACCTGACCGATATGATTTGGTTAGGCCAACTGGGCAGTAACGCCGTTGCGTCGGTGGGTGGCGCCGGCTTTTTTATCTGGCTGGGCATGTCCATTCTTTTGGTTACCCGGATTGGTGCCGAGGTAGGCGTTTCGCAGGCTTTGGGCCGAAAGGAACCTGAAACGGCGGCTCGCTATGCCCGTCATTCACTTTTCTGGGCCTTACTGCTTTCCTTGATTATTGCAGCCATTACGCTGGTTTTTACCCCACAGTTGATTGGCATTTTTCGCCTATCCAAAGGGGTAGTTGAAGATGGCGCCATCAGTTACCTGCGCATCGTTTCACTGGGATTTGTGTTCACCTTTATGAACCCCACGTTTCAGGGTATTTACAACGGTGTTGGCAACAGTCGTTTGCCCTTTTACTATTTACTAATTGGTCTCGGGCTCAATATGCTGCTCGATCCGCTAATGATTTTCGGACTGGGGCCAATTCCGGCGCTTGGGGTTAATGGTGCAGCTTTTGCAACCGTTATTGCACAGGTAGTGGTATTTGCTGTTTTCTGTATCCGCTTTGTCTGGAAGAAAGAAATCATCGACCCGGATTTCAAGCGTTTCAGACTCAACAGGGCTATCTCCCTGAAAATATTTAAACTGGGCATGCCGGTAGCTGCTGAAAGCTCACTATTTGCGTGCTTCGCCCTGATACTGGCCCGCATGATTACCAAATGGGGCGATGTACCCATTGCGGTGCAAAGTGTAGGTGCACAGATAGAAGCCATCTCCTGGATGACCTCATCGGGATTTGCCACGGCACTGGGGACGTTTACCGGTCAGAATTTCGGGGCCAATAACTGGGGCCGCATCAAAAAAGGCTACTATACCACACTGGGTATTGGTATCTTTTTAGGAACCATTGTAACAGTGGCCTTTTTCGTATGGGGAAAGCCCATCTTTTCGCTGTTCCTGCGCGAACCGGAGCCCTTGCAAATGGGCATCACCTACCTGAAGATATTGGCCGTTTCGCAGGTATTTATGATCATCGAAATCATTACACGAGGCGCGTTCAATGGCATTGGGCGCACAGTACCGCCTTCAATTGTAGGCATTGTATTTACCGGTGGGCGTGTGCCGGCAGCGATGGTGCTATCCCTCGAAAAATATTTGGGTATGTTGGGTATCTGGTGGGCCATCAGCCTGTCGAGCATCTTTAAAGGCGTGGGACTAATGGCCTGGTACATGCGTGTGCTACATCGTGCCGAAGGGAAAAGTTATAAGCGTAAGAAAGTACAACTCTCTTTACTGCCCACGCGGCAACGGCAGCAGATAAAGATTGAGGAAATAGATGACATCTCCTCAAATCAGATAAATCATTAAAGCCCTGTTCAGAAGAAAACAGAACCAAACCACAAATAGCGCAAATCATCACAAAGTTGGATTACTAATGTGAATCAATAGTTAAAACTTGCTTAATAATAAACCTTCAACCCATATCAGGGTTGTTTTCTCACCATATTCATAACCCCGCGCTTTGCACGGGGCTATTATTGTTAATGTCCTACAGACATTTTTTATCCTGAAGGGATTTAATTTTAATAACCATGGGTGCAACCCATGGTATATTAATATATTACAAACAGAACCCCGGAGTGGGTTCAACGATTGATTCCCATTACTAATAACCCTCGGCTCTGGGTCTCTTGAGTTCAAACGTCATAATGCCTGTTCGGCATAACAAGAAACATTATCTTTGCCTCAGGGCAATTTGAATTAGTTGTGATTTAAAACAATGACCATCCAATAAGTCAAATACGAATGAATAATAACTGGTTAAAAGATCAATCAAGAAAAGTAGAGATAAAAGTATCGGCCGATGGTTCACACACCTTGTTTGTGCCTGAGCTGGATGAGCACTATCACTCGGTCAACGGCGCCTACAATGAGTCGATGCATGTGTTTATTGAGCCGGCCTTGCAGTTTTGCCAGAAAGCTTCTGTGAGCATACTGGAGATAGGATTGGGAACCGGTCTGAATGCTTTTCTGTCGGCTATTAATCAAGGTGATAAAACCATTTTTTATCATGCGCTTGAAAAATATCCGATTACACCCGAAGCTGCGTCACATCTGAACTTTGCAAAAGCAGAAGCCGAACAGCAACTCTTCACCCGGCTACATGAGCTTCCCTGGAACGAAGCAGCAGAACTCCAGCCAGGCTTTACTCTGCTTAAGGATGAAGCTGATTTAACCAACATCACTTTTGACAGGCCATACGACCTGGTGTACTTTGATGCATTCGCTCCTGAAGTTCAGCCTGAAATGTGGGGAGAAGCTATCTTTCAGAAGATTTACAAGGCTATGAATAATGATGGCATTTTAACCACCTACTGTGCCAAAGGTGTTGTTCGCCGCACCATGCAAGCCGTTGGTTTCACTGTTGAACGACTACCCGGACCGAAGGGGAAAAGAGAGATGCTGCGAGCAGTAAAGAAATAATACCTATATAATTAGCAAAATGGTTCAAGGTGCATTTGGTATAACACGATGCTTCCTGCGGTTATTCAGACTTCATTTGAACTGAATATGAATAATATTAAACTATTATTCATTCTGAAAACACCTCTCCTCAATCCTCTCCTTCAAGGAGAGGAAGCCACTACTAAATAAAGATATCTTCATACATTAGAGATAGTTGCCTTTTTAAATAATGTCACCTTCTCCTTGAGGAGAAGGCTGGGATGAGGTGATGAAGTTATAGATTATTAGTATAAAAAATGTCTCTCTTTATTTTCGGACATCCTCTTCTGAAAACAGACTTTGTCTTACCAGACGGGTTCCTCATTTTTTACAAAAACGAGGATCAAAAAATCTCATTAAAAGAGGCGATTGCTCCGCAACGGCTTGAGTCTTATGACTACAGGCTTCCCTTCTCCTTCGTCGAAGCCGCCCTTCCGCCATATTCAAGCCTATCGCTTACTTTCAATGTTTCAAAACGTTGTTTTGATTGGTGATTGATTACCTTGCTGAGTTTCTAAACATTGTTCTTCAATTCCTAATCTGCTAAGTTTCTCCCGCCGGTGAGATCGTTCCGGTTGCAGGGTGACCTGTCCCATTGGCGAGCCTGCGAAGGGGTGAATAATAAATAATTTAGGTACCTAAGCAGATGAATTCTCCATCAGCAATATGCCACATGAAACAATATTCTTTCAGGAAACTGAATGGCCGTGAGGGAACCTGTATCAGCGTATTTTCCCATGAAACACCCGGTATCGATGTTGATAACAGAAGAGTCGCTCTCAACCAATCGCTGACAGGCTTCCAGGGAAATAATGCTGTGCCCATGTATAATAGTGCGCTTGGTTAGCATTGGATTAGAGTACTGTACATTGCGACTCCACAACATGGCTATTGTATCCTCAAACGGATTAGCAAGCTCATCGTTAAAACCAGCGTGTACAAAAATTCTACGTCCATCCATATGGCAATATTTTAATTGACGAAGAAACCTGAAATAACCATCGCCCATCTTATTAGGTTCGGACACTCCAAAGCTTTCCAAAGTCGTATAACCTCCGTTGTAATGCCAGGCAACAAAGTACTTATAATCGTCCAATGCTTTTAGCAGCATCTCCTCATGATTACCTAACAAGGGAATAAGCTGATAACCATCTCCTATAAGCCGAATGATATAATCCAGCACCTCCTTACTCTGCGGTCCCCGATCAATGTAGTCGCCAAGCATGATGAGTACATCCTCCTTTTTAAGCTTCAATTGCTCCTCTACCATTGTTTTTAACGAACAATAGCACCCATGAATATCCCCTATAGCCAATAATCGTGTTGACATAATCACTGGGTTTAGTCAAACAACCAAAACATTCGCCTCATTTATCTGCTTCTCAATCACGCAGGCACCCAGATTAAACCATCCGTTCACCCGATCAAGTATCCACCCATCTGAGCTGATGACAATACATTCACTCTGAGCCAGTTTTTTATCCGGATTCATGTGCAGCTCCACTTCCCAGTTAAACTGATGCTGCCGTGCTATTTCCATCATTCTGGTTTTGAGTCTGCCGCTGTTGGAAACTGGTTGATCGAGGTACCACTTAACGGCCTTAACATGCAACTTTTCCAGAGCCTTACCGATTAATACGATGGCATCTTCAGTTTTTGTTACCCGTTTATAGGAACCATGCACACTGGAGATATCACGATAGGTGCCATCTCTGGCCTTAAAAATATACGCCCCAGACAAGGCATTTTCGAGTAGAATCAGCATATTAAAACCATCCACCTCAACAACAGAATCTTTAACAGATGCAGGGGAGCAATGCGACTGCTGCCGCTTTCTGATAGCCTTCTCACCCGAACCAATCCTGCGTATGGCACTGCGCTGCCGCTGATTTAAGCGATACCTGTTACCCACCACCTGAAGCGCGGAATTTTCGGCGTACTCCCTCGTGAGTAAATAGCAATAGTCATTAACCGCCTCTGTCAATACAGGGTGCCATTTGGGCGCAAAGCACGTATCATCTCCCGACTGTTTACCTCTGTTTCGCATGGTTTTAATATTATGGCACACTAATAAGACACATATATAAGTTAGGTGATAAACGTGCGCTTCGCAACTATCCACAGAACGAAAAAGGATGACACCTTTATCTTGCGTTACACAAGTAAAGATGCCATCCTTACAACAAACGATTTATCTTGTTACTCTGCTAAAAAGCTAAGAACTACTTCAGGTCCTTCTTCTCAAAAGATGGAGCAACCTGAATGCCTTCCTTCTTCCATTTAGCAATCAACTCATCCAGATTCGCTCTGAAAAGCTGGTAATCCTTCTTCTCTTGAGCGGTCCATCCCACCTCGGCATAAGCCGCCAGGCGTGGAAAAACCATGTTATCCATATCTCGCACTTCAGGTATCCACTCTCCCCACATCTGACAGCCGCTACCTAACACTTTATGGTGGTATTTAGCATCCAGACCATCCGGAATGGGATTAAACTCATAGGCCTTTTCCAATGGGATATATTCGTAGGAATAATCCAGATAAGAATAAATGTGGTAGGAATTAACAATATCGTAACCGCCTTGCACCGCCTCATTGATCAGCTCAGGACTTCCTTTCCAGAAATGAATAATGGCACTTTTAGCCAATTGTTCCGTCACTTCCACGTCTTCAGCCTTCTGCCATTCATGCACATTGCCGCCCAGTATCTCATTCCACCCCATCATGCGGTGTTTGTTTGCATCCAGATAATTGGAAATACGATTTGTAAAATACACCTGCAAATCAGCTGGCGTTTTTAAGCCTTTCACTTTCATGAAGTCCTGCACCGTCTCTGAGTTTTTCCAAGCCTCAAAACGCACCTCATCACCACCAATATGCACAATGTTTTCCGGGAATAGGGCCATCACCTCATCCAACACATCTTCCAAAAACTCATACACACGGGCATCGGCCACATTGAACGAATCAGGCAGTTTGCCAAACACCACGGGCACCTCTGTCAGTTCACCAATAGTGCCCAGCCAGGGATACGCTGCAATGGCTGCCGAGGCATGTCCGGGCATCTCTATTTCAGGAACGATGGTGATATGACGTTGTTGTGCATAGCTGATGATGTCTTTGATTTGTTCCTGGGTGTAGAAACCACTATGCGGCTTTCCTGAGCGTTCTTTGCTATCCCAGCCACCTGTTTGTGTATTACTGCGAAAAGCTCCAACCTCAGTCAGCTTAGGATACTTTTTTATTTCTATGCGCCAACCCTGGTCATCTGTCAGGTGCCAGTGAAAAACATTCATCTTCAATAAGGCCATCTGGTCCAGCAACTTCTTCACCTGCTCCTCACCCTTGAAATACCTGGCCTCATCGAGCATAAAGGCCCGCCAACTGAAACGTGGTTGATCTTCAATACTCACAAATGGTAATTCATAAACATCTGTGGCAGAGGCATCAATCGGCAGCATTTGTCTCAATGTTTGAATCCCATAAAACACCCCAGCTGCATTAGCGCCATTGATTTCAATGCCTTGCTTGCTAATCTCAAACTGATAGCCTTCTTCGCCTAGTGATTCGGCTAAGGTGGCATTGGTTGTTAAGGTAATTCCCTGTCCTTTTTTGACCATTTTTTTTATGGATGCCTTGCTGTAAGGCATCAGCACTTCCTTTAGATAGCTCGCATTATCACTATTATCAGTGTCAGCAATAATGTTGATAGCGGCTGGAAGCTTAAAAACGCCATCCTTTTGCACCACCTTCATCGGCTGCGGTATGACACTCACCGACTGAGCAACCAGCAAATTAGCCACCAATAACAGACCGGCCAATAACCCTAATTTCTTATTTTTCATCATAGATATTGATTTGCAAAATATTTGCACCACTAATTTATTAATCTTTTAACAGGAAAAACTGTGGTCGCCCGTACAATTGAAACGCTTTGAGCCTGCCCGACTGTTCATAATACGAATGCCTTAAACGTACTCCTTTCACACTAGTGATTTCGCCCAAATCAACAATCAAACAAGGGTCCTGATCATTCTCTACTGCTTTCCATTGTGTTCCCAGATTGCCATCAATGATGTATTCTGCAAACCCTTTATCCTCAACCTCAGAACTGGTATAAACCACCTTCCAGGTATCCTTTGTCAGTACGTTGCCATCCTTATCAATCACATCCAACTCACAAACACCTGCAGGATTACCATCATTGCTTGAAAGCACTTCCAATGCAAGGTGGCGCATGGTTACCGGACTATCGAACTGAAACTCCTGCCAGCCTTGCTCATTACTCATCTCTGCTTTTAGTACCACATCACCACTATCCAAAACAGGTTTCAGGCTGTAATCCATTGTGCTTTTCTCTCGCTTGTTTTTATCAATACCCAGCTGATCAAGTATCGGCTCTTTAAGGCCTTTTACAGCTCTCGCACCAGTATCTTCGAAGGCAAAAATCACTAGTTCATTCTGCCCCTTCTTCAACCATGGCCCCGGCACATATAAGGTTTGCTGAGGGCCGATATTCCAGAACTTCCCTAAAGAACGACCATTTATCCAGGCTGCTCCCTTACCCCAGCTACTCATATCTATAAATGTATCCCCAATACTATCAAGCGTAAAAGTTGCGCGGTGAAAAGCAGGTTGTCCTTTTATGGGATTATCTTGATAGTTAAAACTGCCAACAGGCGCCTTATACAAGGGCAATGATGTGCATTTCCACCCCAGGAGTTCGGTACCATTGACACTCACTTTTTCAGTAATACCTTTGCGATTATTCAGGATATCGGCACCATAGTTAACACGCCCCACATTTTCAACGATGATCTCCAGCTTAGCCGGAACCTCTTTCACGTCAATCTCCATGGAGCTTTGACGATGACGACGGTCGAGACTGCCTATTTGTTTCCCATTAAGCAGCACTACGGCATAATCCCTCACATCTTTGATGGTTAATGTACCTTTCGTCTTTTCATTAAGTATTGTTTCGTAATGAATATAGCCAAAGTCCTGATTCATTTCCTCCATGCACAGCGGCTTTTCGGCTTCAACAGTTTTTCCAAAAGCAGCGGATAGAGATGCGGATTCAGTAAGTACCAGTTCCTCAATCTCAATGACCGGATTAGGTGACGGCACCTCAGGCAATTGTTCATCTTTATACAGATGCTGTTGCAAAACCTCTCTGAATGCCCAGTACTTTGGATACATATTACCGTATTCGCCCAGTGGTGCATCGTAGTCGTAACTAGTGGGTTGTGGCGCATAACCATAAGCCGTGTTAGCACCATTGGTATAATCAAAGTTGGTACCTCCATGAAACATGTAGATACTCACCGACACATTGTTTTTCACCATCCACTCCAGTTGCTCAGCTGGCTTTTTATAGTCGCGATAAGAATGTGGTGTACCCCATACATCGAACCAGGCCGGATAAAACTCTGCCACAAAATATGGTCCGCCCGGATGAAAGCGATCGACTGATTTAAAGATGTCTTCACCCACCGCACCATTAACCGTGCTTAAGGTGCCATCCACATGACCGGCCTCCATCTGTCCCGCGCCATCACAGGTCATCAATGGCACATTAAACCCGGCTTCCTTAATCATATCGCGTAGTTTACCCAGGTAAACTTTATCGGCACCATAAGAACCATACTCATTTTCAACCTGCACCATCAGGATGGGGCCACCATTACTAACCGTTAAATCAGACAGCTCTTCGCCCAATCGCTGGATATAGTTCTGACAAGCTTGCAGAAAGCGCTCATCATTGCTACGGTAAACCATGCCCTCTTCTTTGAGCAGCCACCATGGATATCCTCCAAAATCCCACTCGGCACACACATATGGCCCCGGACGAAGTATCACAAATAAGCCTTCCTCCTGTGCAATCTGGATGAAACGCTTGATATCTGCTTGTCCCTTAAAATCGAATACACCAGGTTGCCGTTCGTGGTAATTCCAAAACACATAGGCCGACACCGTATTGATGCCCATCGCCTTTGCACGCTTCATACGGTCGCGCCAGTATTCCTTGGGAATGCGCGGATAGTGCATTTCACCACAAATCAACTGAATGGGCTGCTCATCCAGATAAAAATTTCCCTCTCTTATCTCAAAGCGGCTTGACTGAACACCTGATGATGTACATGACAAAAGCAGTGTGACCATCAAAGAAGTGCAAAACGTCAGTAAAAACTTAGGCATGCTGTGCAATTTCATGAATCGTATTATTTAATAGACGTAATCTTTACTACTCGGCATTGATGTGGCTCCACAGTCAATTTTATCGGAGCTGATGGTTTAAAATCAAGGTCTTTGTGCAGCCATAGATCGCGCACTTTCACCTGTCCGTCAAAACCTAACTGGGCGATATCGAGTGCTATTTTCCGTTTCTTATCATTATCGCGATTAAGAAAACCAACGGCCCACGAACCATCTGCCAGTGGTTTGGCCCAAATCTCTTCAGCTCCGTCTTTGTGGATGCGCGATGCCTGCTTACCCAACTCATCCTGATTAACAGCGATAAGTTCCTGATTGGTAAGAATGCGCTTGGTATCAGCATCCATATTGCGGATGTCGCAGGTCATCAGTAAAGGCGCTGATAATAGTGACCACAATCCAAACTGCGCTTCATACTCGGTAACGGTACAGCCATTGGCGCCATTGGCCGAAGAAGATGCACCTGTTCCGTTAAGGCCAATGACCAGCATGTCAGGATCGTTCCAACGACCCGGTCCGGCGAACTTTTCCAGTCCCACCTGACGGTCCAAAGCTTCCATGATGCCGTTATGCCCGTTATTATACTGCCCATGCTCCCAAGTATCGCGTAAGTCCCAGGTGGTGCGCCATAGCTGACCATCCACCTTAGCCCCCCACAACCATGGTGCCCGCTGCCCCCACTCGCAAATGGCAAACACCATAGGACGGCCGGTTGCTCTAACAGCTTTAATGAACTTCTCGTAGCGCTCAATGCCAGTCCATAAGTCTTCGGGCGCATGGCAGTAGTCGCACTTGATGTAATCCACTCCCCATTCGGCATAGGTTTGTGCATCCATCTCCTCATAGCCTAAACTACCGACCATACCGGCACAAGTATATTCTGCAATATCTGTATATATCCCAAATTTAAGGCCTTTGCTATGGACATAATCAGCCACCACCTTCATGCCATTGGGAAATTTATGTGGATC
This sequence comes from Carboxylicivirga mesophila, assembly GCF_018271975.1. GTDB lineage: Bacteria > Bacteroidota > Bacteroidia > Bacteroidales > Marinilabiliaceae > Carboxylicivirga > Carboxylicivirga mesophila. The sequence continues at coordinate 9,497 of NZ_JAGUCN010000036.1, read as the reverse complement.
AGGAAACACCTTGCCATTGGCATCGCGACCGCCATGCCACAAATCATCCAGAATAATGTACTCGTAACCGGCCTCTTTCAGCCCGTTCTCTACCATGGCATCGGCCAGTTCCATCACAATGCTTTCACTGATATTGCCTTCGAAGAGGTTCCAGCTTATCCAGCCCATGGGAGGCGTTGCTGCCAGCACTTCTTTTTGCTGCGCTTTTGCTGAAACGTTCAGAAAACAGGCGATGCACATCGTCCAAAAGATTAGTTTATTTTTCATAATTCGAACAAAGAGATTAAAAAAAAATGCCCCGAAGGGCATTTTATATTTAGTATGATTAATAGCCATCATTTTGCTTCAGCTGTGAATTACGATCCATAGCCGTTGTGGGAATCGGCATTAGCATTAAACGCTGAGCCCATGTCAGTTCAACGCTATTCACACGACCTGAAATATCTGTATAAGCTTTATCGCTCATTACAACACTTGCAGCATGCTTCCCTTTAACACCACCGTTACGTGTAGCATCTTCATACATTCGTATATCGAAGTAGCGCAAACCTTCACCGGCCATCTCAATTCGGCGCTCTGAACGTATAAACTCTATTGCTTCTGTTTTTCCAAGGCCTGATGGCACATGAGGCATACCCAGTCTATCTCTCAGCTTATTCAGTTCTGTTTCAACAGTCGCATCGTATCCTGTTGTCTGCGTATGTGCCTCAGCATAAATCAGGAGCATTTCAGCTAAGCGCATAATAGGAAAGTCAACACCACTTACACCATAGCCGCCTCCCCAGGCACTTCCAAAGTCATCATAGCGTTCACTCGCTGCCATTTTGCGGAAAGTATACCCACTCTCACCATGGTTTCGAATGGTACTTTTATAACTGTAAAATAAATCTTCCTGAAAAGCTCTTACAGATGAGAATGGAAACATGATGGAAGCGTATAAACGGGCATCACGGTTACGAAATTGAGTCATAAAATCGTCACTAGTCAGATCGCCTGATGCATACAATTGTCTGATGGCCTCAACTTCCGATACGCCATCCTGATTTACTATATCCAGCATTTTCTGTTCAAGCACCTGGAATTGCTGATTTATAGTTGCATAATCAACAGGACTGAATTCAGTTCCATCGGTCATCCAATACGCATCAACTAATGGTTGAATAGGCACAATGGTTGCCCATCCCTGGTAGTTGGTTAATGGAGGTGGCAGAAAAGATGCAAAGCGTGTCCAATCACCATACTGCTCATTAGGCTCATATTCTTTAAACATTATAGCCTCTGTATTAGCTGCCCCATCAGTATGCCAAATCGAGTAGTAATTTTGAATCCCTTGTTCAAAAGCCGCTTTATCAATCCCTAAAGTACTATAATCAACCAACTGGCTAAAGAACTCATTATCTTCTTCCATACCGGTATTGCTGGTCACCCCTGACAGTAAAGCATAACCACCTTTGTCAATAACATATCGGGCCGCATCTTCGGCCTGCTTATATTCACCAAAAAAATAAGCTAAACGTGCTTTAATAGCTGTTGCAATGGCTTTATTGAAACGGGCCGGATCATTCGACACGGGCAAAATGGCTATGGCCTCATCTAACTCTCTTAGAATCCATTTACGTACTTCATCCTGTCCAACACGGGCGACTCCTTCTTGTCCATAATCATTTGTCAGCTCCTCAACAATAACAGCATCTCCATAAAAAAGAGTAATATTGGCATGCAGCCAGGCACGCATCACTCTTGATTCGGCTGTGTAAACCTCTACCAGTTTGGCAGTTTCATCATCGATATCCATTTTACTGGTTAAATCAATGAAGGTGTTACACACACGAATACCTGAATAATCGTAAGCCACATTGGTTGCTGCATTTATAGTACCCTTTTGGATAATACCACCATGGCTATCCCAAGGGTTACGTGAGTAACCATTATCTACAAAACCATCGCGATTAGCTGCACCAGTTCCACCCGGGATATATTGATATATCCCATTTCGCAATTGTTGAAGTTTGGTTTTATCAATTTTTGATGGATCCAAAGTATCCTGAGGCACCACATCAAATAAATCGCTGCAAGCACTAAAAAGTAGAGCGATTAAAACTATATTAATTAACTTAAATGCTTTCATAATTCTTCTTTATGGTTGCTTTTAAAATGCGAATGACACTCCGGCAGTGTAAGTTATCGTACCTAATTGAGCAGATCTACCTGAACTACGCTCTACCTCAAAGTCTTTCATGCGCTTATCTCCTCTAATAGTAAATGCATTATCTGCTGAGACGTAAAAACGCAAATCTTCAATTCCCCAACTGCTGGTTTTGGCATTTGGCATAGTATAGGAAGCCGTAATGTTTTTCATACGGAAATAAGATGCATTAAACAACCAGAACGATGATGTTTGACCTGTGTTATAAGTATAACGTGCATCACTAGGTAAGAACAGTTTTGGATAATCAGCCCCCTGGTTATCTGGCGTCCAGTAGTCGCGCTGCCAATCACGTGGCACTGAGTTATCAAAGAATATTTGAGACGCCTCCATATCAAGGTAAACCTGGGTATTGGTAACACCTTGCCCAACAATAGACAAACCCCAGTTTTTATACTTTAAATCAATATTCATTCCGTAAATAAAACTTGGCACATCGTTTCCAACTACAGTTCTGTCATCGTCATTAATAACGCCATCTCCATTTTTATCAACATACTTGATCATGCCAGCCTCAGGCATTTGACTTCCCAAAGGAATAGCTTTCCCATCTGCGATGTCCTGTTCAGAATATAAACCATCGGCTTCCAGCATAAAAAATGAACCTACCGACTGACCTACCTGATATATCCAGTAAGAATTTGGCGGCAGATTTTCAACATCACCCAAATCGACCACTTCATTGTTATTGATTGAAGCATTGGTACTAACCGTATATGAGAAATCTCCTAATGTTTTAGCATGTGTTGCCACAAATTCAAAACCACTGTTACGCACTATACCAACATTTTTAGCAGGTATTTTATCCGAATCGAGACCTGTTTCAATGGCATTATCATCAGCACGAACCAAAATATCTTCAGTTGTTCGGTTGTAATACTCAAGCGAGATATTTAAACCTCCGTTGAAAAAACCAGCATCGACACCAATATTTGAAGTAACGGCTGTTTCCCATGTTAAATCAGGATTAACAATACGTCCTTCTGAAACAATGGGTACGGCTCCTCCACCAATGATAGCAGTGCCACTCTCAGAATAAGTAGGGTACGTATCGTAAAGCCCCACATTTTTGATATTACCACTCTGTCCATATGACGCTCTCAGCTTCAGGTTATCTAACCATTCCAGTCCCTGCATAAATTCCTCTTCACTGATTCGCCATCCGGCAGAGAATGATGGGAAATACCCCCAGCGGCCCGACTCTGCAAATCGCGATGAGGCATCAGCTCGTAAGTTAGCTTCCAACAAGTACTTTCCTTTATAATCGTAAGATGCACGTCCAAAGAATGATAGCAATGATTCTTCACCTATAGAATGTTTTGATACCAGCTGATCATCAGGATTCGTTGAACCGCCATCGATAGCTCCCATATCATTACTTCCGAAGTTTTTACGCCCCATGTACATCCACTCACCCAGGTAGGTATCCACATGCGCACCACCTAGTAATACAAAACTATGATCATTTATTGTTTCATTATAGGTTACCCATCCATCATACACGTATTTTTGATTATAATTAGAATTTAGATCCATCTGATTAGTACTAACACCTGAGCCTGTTATGGTTGTCCCTGGATTTAAGAAACTCTCAAGCTCAGGTAATGAATTGATGAATGAGAACGAACGGTAGTTTTCGTATCGGTAAGCAAACTGATTGGTTATGGTCAATTTAGTAGTCGGCTTAATTTCCAGATTTAGTGTTCCCAGCAACTCGCGCTTTGTTGAATTACCTCTGCCACCTTCATTTAACATTCTCAGCGGATTGGCTCTGGCTTCCTCACCGGTAACTTCCACACCATTACGAACAGTACCATACGAACCATTTGAGTGACGTGCTACCTGTGTTGGAGGAACTCTCAAGGCCTCAAAAAACGAAGCTTGACCTTTTGTTCTGTCATACTTGGTATGAATATATGTAATACCAGTAGTTAGACTCACCTTATCGTTAAACTTCATTTTGGTTTTATTGGTAAAGTTGAAACGATCATTTGTGATACCTGGTGAGAATTCCTCACTGCCTAAGTACCCCAAGTTAAACATATTGGTAATCTTTTCGGTACCTGAAGTAATATTCAAACTGTGCTTTGTAAAAAATGGATTCTGATTCATCACCTCATCAAACCAATTGGTATTAGGATAAATATCAGGATTCACTCCACTTCGATACTTGTTTATCATATCTTGTGAGAATAGCAAATCTTCTTCAGCCACACCCATGTTACGCTGCGCTACAGAATATAGCTCACCATATTCGGCTGAACTGACAACATCTGGTAATACCGTTGGAGCCTGAAAACCTATTGAACCATTGTATGTTATACGTGTCTTACCTTCCTTACCTTCTTTGGTAGTAACTAAAACCACACCATATGCAGCTTTGGCTCCGTAAATAGCTGCCGATGACGCATCTTTCAGGAAAGTTATATTCTCAATTGAAGCAGGATCCAGATTCGAGAAGAAAGCTTCAGTCACTTCCACATTATCAATAATATAAAGTGGAGCTGAATTGCCTAAGTTACCCCTACCACGAATGTTGATAGATACGCCACCCGGTCTGTCAAGCACCATTACTCCAGGAACTGTACCCTGAATAGACTTTAAAATATTGTCATTGGGTCTTTCTTCCATTTGCTCAGCATTAACGGTGGCAATGGCACCCGTTAAGTTCACTTTACGCTGTGCACCATAACCCACAACTACAACTTCATTTAAATCAGTGAATTCTTCCACTAAAGTGATGTTAATGTTTGTGCGTCCCGAAGCATTCACTTCCTGCGGTACAAAGCCAATGTAGGAAAATACCAGAATAGCATCACCATTACTAACTGTGATGTTGTAATTGCCATCAAAGTCGGTAATACCTCCATTGGTTGGGTTTGATTTGTCGTACACATTCACACCCGGCAATGGTTCCCCATTGACATCGACTACAGTACCGCTTATGGTTAGCGCTTGCTGGGTAGCATTTCGAACAGCCACTTCTTTTGTGGTTAAAATCACCTGATTATCAATGATACGATAGGCCACATTACTCTGGCCAAAAAGCTCATCCAGCACATCCTCAATGTTTTCATTTTTCGCATCGATGCTGACGGTTTGGTTTACATCCATGCTTTGAGGGCTGAAAAAGAACTTGTAGTTAGACTGCTCTTCCAATGCACTGATTACCTGTATAATCTTCACATTATTGAGCTTAAGATTCACTTGCTTCTCTTGTGAGTAGCTGGTTGCTGAATAGGCCTGAACGATACCTATTAGGAATAAAACAACAATTGCTTTCATAATCCGCAATGCTCTTTTATGGGTATGAAGAGCCCATACCCATGGTTTCTGTTTTTTTTTCATAAATTTGTAATGTTTGTAGGGTTCTAAAAAATAACGCTTTGAACACTCTGCATTCTAAACAGGATTGTGTGCCACCACTTTCCTGTTTTCTTTTATATAATTATTGATTACTGCTAATCACCACCTTTCTTTTTGAGAATGAACCATCCTTTAAACGCTTCGGATGCTCAATCTTATACTTTATTGGTAAAATCAACCTGGTTATCTCCAGTACTTCTTCCAATCGCTCATTTTCAATTTTTGCATATACAGGTAAAGCCTCCAGTTCTTTATCGGCTATCTCGATATCGACATTATAGAACTTCTCCAGCTCCATAGCCGCATCCAGCAAACTTTTATTCTTTAACACCAATATGCCTTTGGTCCATGAGATTTGCTCTTCTGCGATGGCTTGGGCAACTTTAAAAGTATTACCCAAACTACTATAGGTGTACTCCTGACCTGGTTGGAGCACTGCCTGATGTTCATTATTATTCCCCAGCATCTCAACACTGCCCTCCTCCAAAAAGACACGGGACACATCTTCTGCTTCAAAGGCCTCCACATTAAAGCGGGTACCCAGTACCTTCACCTTAAAACTGTGAGTTGAAACCACAAATGGATGACTTTCATCTTTAGCCACTTCAAAGAAAGCTTCTCCTTTTAGGTCAACCGCCCGTAGTCCGTCTGCCTGTAAATATTCTAAAACAGAACCAGCCTGCAGCCACCCCGAAGAGCCATCGGGCAAAAAGAAACGTGTGCGACTATTCTGTGGCGACTCTACTGTAATACTACTCTGAGCCATTGAAGGTGCTTCCTGGTTAAAATAGTAAAGGGCTACCACCACCATCAATGGAATTAACAGGATAGCAGCAATGCGTTGCACCCACTGTCCAATACTCCTGGTGCTTACCTTCTTTGTCTTGCGCTCCAGCTCCTGTGCCTTGTAAAATATTTTGTAGTACAATTCATCGGGCTCATTAAGGACCAGGTCATCACGACTACTCACTTCATCCCAATGATTCTCCAGCTCTTTTTTAAACGTCTGCTCATGTTCTTCGGTCTGTAAATAATTATACAGCAACTGATAATCATCGTCCGAAAGCGGTACTCTGGTTCTTAATTTTTCTATGATCTGATCAAATTGTATCATATACGACTTGCTGCTTTTACTCCTATTATCCGTAAGATAAATCAGGGTCCTATTAGTATTTGATTTTTTTTTGAATTATTTATCTATCCGCTACCAGTAATAAATACAAGTAGCAATCTCACAGACAAATATCAATATAAGGTCAGGAATAATAATATGGCCAGACCGCCTTGTAGCTGTTCGCGTATCTGCCGGTAGGCTGCCGTCAACTGATTCTTAACGGTTTTTTCTGATAGCTGAAGGTGTTCGGCCACCTCGCTTACGGTCAACCCCTCTTTTTTACAAAGCAGGTAAACCATTTTACGCTTCTCGGGCATCTGCTCAACAATGGTATCAACCTTTCGGGCCAGCGCTGCATAGTCAATTTCATCACTATCTTCGCTCCTGTTTATATCATGCTCGATGTAATAGGACTGCAATAACTCATTCTCACGTTTCTGCTTTACAAATGCTTTACGTATTTCATTATAAGCGATGGTGAATATGTAGCCTTTCACCGACTCGTTATGCTTTAGTTCATGGCGCTTTTGCCACAGTTTGATAAACACCTTTTGCACTACCTCCTCTGCATCGTCCTTTGAAGGCATATAATGCCCGGCAAACTCTAAAAGTTTGCGACCATATTTAAGGTACAAGCCTTCAAATGCTTTAGTTTCGTCTATCGCAAAGACCTTCACTAATTCGGTATCTGGTGTATCTGGCATCACCTGGCTAGCTTTTTTTGAGCCGTTAAAATAAGTTAATAAACCAGAGAAATGCAAAACAAAGAGAAACACATTATACTTTCGTTTCTTTTTAAAGTAACAACTTTGATGGCCTTTTAACCCAATTCGAAAGCATAAACAGATACCAACAAACACTTTAAATAATCGCTATTACCAAACTAACCTAGCAACACAATATATATCCCTGACCTATATCCTTGTTAGCCTATGCCAATATTTGTATTTTCACTGTCAGAACAGAATATTTCATTCAAATTGAACTTCTATGAAAAAGTTATTATTGCCACTGATGGCACTTGCCGGGCTGATGGCTTGTCAGCCTAAAGTGACTTACACCAGCTCCGACCCAAATATTAAAGAAAAAGTGGAAGAGTTTATCCCGTTTACCTTAAGCACTGACCTATCGGTATTAAGTGAAAAAGAGAAGCAGATGTTGCCTTTGCTGTTTGAAGCTGCCGAAATAATGGATGGCTTGTTTTGGCAACAAGCGTGGGGCGATAAAGAAGAGCTTCTTGCCAACACGCCTGATGAATACCTGAAGAAATTTATGCTGATTAATTACGGTCCCTGGGAGCGCCTTAACGACAACCAATCATTTGTTGAAGGCATTGGCACTAAACCGCTAGGTGCACAATTTTATCCCTTAGACATGACCAAGGAGGAATTCGAAGCCTTTGATCATCCTAAGAAATCGGATTTATACACTATACTGAAGCGCAATGCTAAGGGTGAATTAGAGGTAGTGCCATATAGTGAAGCCTATAAAGCTGAGTTAAGCAAGGTATCTGATTTATTGAAAAAAGCAGCTACCCTGGCCGAAGACGAAGGATTGAAGAACTACCTGACTTTGCGTGCTGATGCCCTGCTGAGCAACGAATACCAGCCAAGCGACATGGCCTGGATGGATATGAAAACCAACACCATTGATTTTGTTGTTGGGCCTATTGAAACATACGAAGATGCTTTGTATGGCAGTAAAGCCGCTTTTGAATCGTACATCCTGATAAAAGATAAAGAGTGGTCGGATAAGCTGACACGCTTTGCCGCCTTGTTGCCACAGCTGCAGGAATCGCTGCCCGTTGAAGCTGAATACAAGAAGGAAGTACCGGGTACCGATAGCGACCTGGGTGCTTACGATGCCCTGTACTATGCTGGAGACTGCAATGCCGGAAGCAAAACCATTGCCATTAACCTGCCTAACGACCCACAGGTGCACATTGAAAAAGGGAGTCGTAAGCTACAGCTGAAAAACTCGATGCGCGCCAAGTTCGACAACATATTGGCACCTATCAGTAAGGTGGTGATTGCTCCTGAACAGCAGCAACACGTTAAGTTCGATGCCTTCTTTGAAAATACCATGTTTCATGAGGTGGCACATGGCTTAGGCATCAAAATGACTTTAGATGGTACACAAAGTGTGCGTGAAGCGATGAAAGAAACGGCTTCGTCTATTGAAGAGGCCAAGGCCGATATCCTTGGACTATACATGGTGACCAAACTGGCCGAGATGGGTGAACTGCCAAACAAAGACCTGATGGACAACTACGTGACCTTTATGGCCGGTATCTTCCGTTCAGTGCGCTTTGGTGCTGCCAGCGCCCACGGTAAGGCCAACATGATGCGCTTCAACTATTTCCAGGAGCAGGGTGCCTTTAGCTACGATGAAGCAACAGGCTACTACACCGTTGATTTCGATAAGATGACAGAAGCCATGAATCACCTATCGGCCGAGATATTAGTGATGCAAGGCGATGGCAACTACGAAAAGGCTAAGCAGATGCTGGCTGAGATGGGCACCATCCGTCCGGCTCTACAGGCTGACCTGGATCGCATCGCTGCCGCAGGTATCCCCCGCGACATCGTATTTGAGCAGGGAGCTGCTGTGTGTGGATTGTAAGCAAATAAACATCATTAGATATAAAGGTGATCTCAAAAGAGGTCACCTTTTTTTGCACGAATAAAGTAATAACCTGAGTTCGATTTAAATTTTAAAACTCAGATTAAAATAAAGAGCTGATTTACAATGAATAATTTTAGAGGAATAGTGAACTATTGCGATAAAATTTGAAGCAGTAAATCAGTTATT
>NZ_JAGUCN010000035.1 GCF_018271975.1 Carboxylicivirga mesophila | reverse complement strand
TGTTCACCATAGCTCGCTATGCTTTCACAAATATTCCTTGAAACTAAACATTTATAAGCGATTTGAGCCAGTAATTTTATGTCGAACTCAGGTTAGTACAAAAAATCCCTTGCAATAACACCTATTAAATGGTACTGCAAGGGACCTATTGTTTATTTTAAAAACACAATCGTGGTATTAGAAATAGTCGTCACTAATATGTTTTCTTTGTGATTTCTGCTTTTTATTATTGAATGAATAACTTATACCAAGCTCTACAATCTGGCCTTCATAATCGTAAACATACCCACGTCGGAGCAAAATCTGCTCTCCTTCATAGGCAGCCGTATACCCACCAGCCTGATTGGTTCCCAGAACATCAAGCATTCTGGCTGAAAAAGTCCAGCCCCGTAATTTCTCAGGCGTATAATTAATAGCAGCATTTAAGGCTTCAAACTGCAGGCTTTCTCCCTGTGGTGTCACGGAAGCTGATTTAATGGAATAGTCTACCGTTAACTTTAATGGAGTGGTGATTAGCCATGATGCATTTGACTTAATATTCCAGTTGGTGCTCCTGCTATCGCGACTTTCCCCCAATAATTCATCATCGGCAATTACCTGAAAATCATACAATGCTCCACCAACGAACACTTTTACCTTATTCATTAAATCAATGTTCATTCCCATTTCGGCTCCTAATGCTGTTTGGTTGCCTGCATTGGTATAGCTTCGTAAGAGTACACCACCCGGATTACCCATATCATACGCTACCCTGTTTACCCTATAAATGGCATTATCCACACCACGGTAAAAGCCGGTAAGGGTAATGTTATTTTTGCCAAATCGTCGTGTGTAGTTCAGTTCTGCATTCAAGGTGTATTCGGGCTTCAGCAAGGGATCGCCCATTTCGTATATCTCCTGATGACGACGATACAGAAAAGGCGCCATATCCTTGGCTGGAGGTCGGTTAATTCGACGACTGGCCGCCAGCGACAGGCTATTGGCATCATTTATATCGTATTTGGCATGCAATGTTGGAAACAGGTCAAATTTGCGCTGTTGAAAATCTTTTTGATCAAAATCGCGCCCTTCACCAATTTCACTAAAGTAGCCATACACATATTCGAAATACTCAGTACTCCTCACATTCATTAACTGATCCATATATTCGGCACGCAAACCCAACACATAGTTCAGTTTACCTGTTTTCCCGCTATAATCAACATAAGCCGAATACACATCGCGCTTCAGGTCGATACTATTGTCATAGCTTTCAATACTCGGATCGCCCCAATAGCCATTACCAATTATCGTATCGTAAGCAAACTCACCCTGAAGGCGTATCCATTGGGGCTGAACTCCGGTGTTTAAGGTATTTCCATTATCAAACTTATGCTGATAATCCAACACAAAACGATAGGCATCTAAAGGTGTTTCATCGCTCTGGAACGAATGGAAGTCGGGCGTATCATCGTAATAATACCGTTCGCCATCGTAGGTAAACTCTTTATTATCGATGGTTTGCTCCAGGTTTGAGGTCTCATAAATAAAAGAGGTACTTATTTTCGACTGCTCCCCAATATGCTGGATATAATCCACACTTAAGTTACTAAACCAGCCATCGCGATGAATATCGTTAGGGTTGTAAATATTCTGCAAGGTACCATCATAGGGTTCGCCATCGGGTGCATCAGCAAAATAAGCTTTATAAACATAGTTGGCTGTTCGACCGCTGGTGCGCTTCGAATACTGATAGCTGGCAGCCAGCTCAGCATTATCGCTAAGCTGGTAGTTAATGCCTGCGTTTGCCATCACATTGGTATACCATTTAGGGCGCGAACCTTCACCATCCAACACATAGTAACTACCGGGGTAACCGCTGACAGACTCATCAGGATGCTGATAAATATAAGGATCGATTATACCTCGTCCCTTATTATTGCGCGATTGCATTGTAAGTGCACCGCTAAGCGATAGTTTATCCTTATTATACATCAGGCTCAAACTGGTATTGTACCGGTCGTTATTCAACGCCTGACGACTATACACATCATCCTTATTGGTCCATGGGGTTCCGCCAATCATACCACTGGCCACCACCGAAAGTCCATCAAACGCACCCTTTTGTGTGGTGATGTTAATGATACCCCCTTTACCCTGAGCATCATATCGCGCTCCCGGCACTGTGATAATCTCAACATTCTTAATCTGATCAGCGGGCAATTGACTGAGTATATCACTGGCGCTGGTTTGTGTAGGTTTACCATTAATATATACCAAAAAGTCGCTTGTTCCGCGTACCGACACAACTCCATCGCCATCAACCGAGACGGCAGGGAGCTTATCCAGTATATCCACAGCTGTTCCTCCGCTTGCCGTGGCAAAATCATCAGCTCTATAGGTTTTTCTGTCTATTTTAGATGATACGGTTTGTGCCGTCGCTGTCACCTCAACACCTTCAATACTGACACTAGAAGAACTTAAAGCAACACTTTTCAGATCAGCCACCCGATCATTCTGTGTAATTGAAATTTCATTTATCTCTTTAGCATCATAGCCCAAAAAAGACACTGTTATACTATAATTACCGGCATTTATCTTGTCCAGCTTAAAATGACCATTGCGGTCTGTAACAGTCCCTGTGAGTATTTCACCATTTTCAAGTAAGGCAACATTGGCAAATGGAATATCTTCATTGCTTTGAGCATCAACTACCCGACCTTTGATAACTCCTGTTTGTGCAAGCATTGATAATGACCATAGCAAGCCAAATACAACACTTGTAATAAATTTGTGATTCATTATATTGATGTAGTTAAAATTATTCGGGCGCTAAAATAGCATACTCACTTAAAGTATTATGGTAGTAATTTACTTTTATATGCCATTTTTGTTCATCCCGATAGACTAATCACTTAAGCAGAGTGAGATACAAACCATATTAATTTCAATAAAACTTAACGAAAAACAACATAGTCCGTTATGAAAGCATCCATATTGCCCCATCTTGGGAAGCTCCGCAGCTTAACTGATGCTCTTTAAAACATGACAAAATCCCTATTTGTAGGTATTGGCAGGAATAAAGAATTTTTTCATTTTTGCATCGTGATAAAAGAGTATATAAAATACCAAAAGGTCTTTAATAGACTAGCACTGATACTAATTGTGCTGTTTGCAATTCAAATTGCAAGCAATGCGCTCTTCTATCATACTCACAAGATAGACGGTAAAACATATAGTCATGCACACCCGGGCTGCGACGGTCATTCACATAACTCAGCCGATTTTACGTTTTATCAGCAGCTGCAAACAATGCTATCGGAAGAAAGCCCTGACCTTCTTTCTGATATCCTGCCAGTCTATTTCAACAAGCTTAAGTTTGAAACAGTAATTACTGCCAACAACAAATTCATCAAACACAGCGCTGGCAGGGCGCCACCTGTTGCTTAAGAACTATTCCTCTTAATTTTTATTGACCAACAAAGTCAACCGTTTTTCGTGTCTTTTTCTAAAAGGAGACGCACAACCTAATTATTAACTCACAACAAATCTGCGGATTACAAATTACTTTTAACAATGAAATACACCATTGCGAAAGCCCTGATACTATTATGTTTATTTATACCTGCATCAGTATTCTCTCAAGCTCCACCAGAACCAATGTGCCAACTAAGCGGCACTATTTTATCTGAAGGCGAACCTTTACCATTTGCGACAGTTACACTGGCGAATACAACCCTTGGGGCAGCATCTGATCTTAATGGACAATTTGAATTAGGTTTTATACCCGAAGGCGAGTTTACTGTAAAAGTTCAGGCCATTGGATATAAGCCTGTTGAAAAAAACCTCGTATTTAAACGCGGTGAAAAAGCAGTGCTCGATATCAGTCTTGAAACCGATGTGTTAGGTCTGGAGCAGGTAGTTGTTACAGCTGACAGAAATGAGCAAAAGAGAACAACGGCATCAGTTATTGTTAATACACTCACCCCTCGTTTGTTGGAAAATACCCAATCCGTTTCTATAGCTGAAGGTTTAAACTATATTCCTGGCTTAAGACTCGAAAACAATTGTCAGAACTGTGGATTTACACAAGTTCGCATGAATGGCATGGACGGTGCTCATTCACAGGTCCTGATCAACAACAGGGCGATCTTTAGCAATCTGGCTGGTGTTTATGGTTTGGAACTCATTCCTTCGAGCATGATAGAACGTATTGAAGTAGTTAGAGGAGGTGGTTCGGCATTATATGGCAGCAATGCGGTGGCAGGCACCATCAACCTGATCACACGCGATCCAATGAATAATTCTTATGATATATCAACACAACACAGCTCTATTGGTGTTGGAACAGATGGTAAGGTTGCTTCTGATTACTCACTGAATATGAATACTACCATAGTGAGCGATGATAAGAAAACCGGCTTTGCTTTGTTTGGCTTCTATCGCGATAAGGATCCGTTTGATGCCAATGGTGATGGCTACTCCGAATCATCTAAAATTGAAAACCTGACCTTTGGAGGACGCTTATACCATCGAATTGATTATCGCAATAAATTAACCCTTGATTTTATCAGGGTAAATGAAGAAAGACGTGGCGGAAATGCGTTTGATAAACCACACCACGAAGCAGATGTATCGGAAGCGGTAGATCATAAAATTACCACAACTGCCCTTACCTACGAACGGTTTATTGGAACCGGGAGTCTGCTGTCAGTTTATGGTTCGGCTCAGAATGTAGACAGGGCATCATACTATGGTGCTAACCAAAGCCTGGCCGACTACGGACAAACTGATGGCTTAACCTTCAACGTGGGTACACAGTTTAAATCCGACTTTGGAAAAAACAGTATTGTAACGGGTATAGAGCTGGTGCATGATGATATGCTCGACCAGAAACTGGGTTACCTTGACCTGATATACGATGATAATGGCAATGTTATTGGATCAAATGGCCACGTACCTAACACTGTCATTACTGACCAGAATAAGAATGTATATGGGGTATTTGCCCAATATGACAGATACTTTGGGCCAGTAAAAGCATCAGTGGGTGCCCGATTCGATCGCTATGAAATAACTGATCTGGATCACAAGGAGGGAAATAATTCGGGTAACGTTTTCAGCCCGCGTTTAAATATCTTGTGGGATATTGCTCCTTCGCTACAGTGGCGCGTGAGCTATTCACAAGGATACCGCGCTCCACAGGTATTCGATGAAGATTTACACATCGAAACATCAGGCTCGCGCAAAGTAGTGCATGCTAATGCGCCTGATTTAAAACAAGAAACCAGTCACAGCTATATGACTTCTGTTGACTTTAACCGTAAAATTGGCAACTGGAACCTTGGCTTACTGGCTGAAGGGTTTTATACCCATCTGAATGATGCTTTTGCCCAAAACCCTGAATACGACGAGACAACTGGCGTAACCACCTATATTAGAACCAATGCAGATAACGGTGCCACAGTTAAAGGTGTCAACTTCGAAGCAAATGCATCGCCAGGCAATCGTATTTACCTAAAGGCCGGTTATACTATCCAAAGCAGCGTTTATGGTGATGCACAGGAACTGGGAGAGAAAGATTTCCTAAGAACACCTGATGACTATGGTTTCTTATCGCTTGACTATGATGTTATGCCACGTTTATGCCTTATAGCCAGCGCTACCTATACCGGTAAAATGAAAGTCGCATACTATGGAACCGAATTCAGGCCCGACGACATTATCATCGAAGAAGATGGGATTCAAGGAACTATCAGAACTACACCAACTTTCTTCGACCTTGGTTTCAAAGCAGAATATGATCTTAAAGTAGCTGGCTTGCCATTCAAAGCTTTTGCAGGCGTTAAAAACATTTTAAACTCTTTCCAGGATGATTTTGACTCAGGCATGGATCGCGACCCGGCATACATTTACGGACCAACCAATCCAAGAACTGTATATTTTGGTATTAAACTCAGTAATGTATTCGGACACTAAGCAAATGATAGTATAACGATATGAAGCCCGGCCATAGCCGGGCTTTTTGTTTATAAAGTATTGTTTTTACTAACCAAAAACGTTCAGACCTCCCCCTGATGTGCATCGAATTGATAAATCAGTAAAATGTATACAGCAAGCTGTAAAATGTTTTAGCCTATGAGCCAAATGACCTTTACTTTTGTTAGCATTAAAATGCGCGGTAATGAAAAAAATAGTTAAGACAATGATAATACTAGCAAGTATCCTGGTAATAGCGATGGCATCGGTAGTGCTGTTTATGGCACTCAGTCCCCAGTTCGGTGGCCATCCTACCCAAAAACAACAATTAATATACAATCAATCACCTCAACATCGTGATGGTAAATTTGCCAACATGGGCGACGTAAAAATGGAGATGACTGGCAAAAAGTTCTGGGCCATGATCAAAGAGCAGTTCAACGTACACCCCAATGCCACCCCATCACAAGCCCCGCAGCCCATAGCCATGGATCCGGCAGAATTACTGCAGAACAATGGTGATTTTCGCTTGTTCTGGTTTGGCCATTCATCCTTTTTGATTCAAACCAATGGTAAAAATATATTGATTGACCCCATGCTCGGACAATCAGCTTCACCTGTGCCATTTATTGGTGTTAAACGATTTAATAAGGAGATGCCCATTGAGATTGAGCAGCTACCAGCTATTGACCTGGTGCTCATTTCACACGACCATTATGATCACCTCGATTACCAATCAATTAAACGCCTGAAAGATAAAACAAAAGCGTTTTATACACCCCTGGGTGTTGGAACACATCTAAGGGCGTGGGGTGTGCATAGCGCACACATCACCGAACTGGATTGGTGGCAGCACGCTCAATTGGATGAGTTGAGCTTTACCTGCACGCCCGCTCAACACTTTTCAGGACGCGGCAAATGGTTCAGCGATCAGGCCTCAACGCTATGGTGCTCATGGGTGATTCAAACACCTGAAAAGAAAGTGTTTTTTAGCGGTGACAGTGGTTATGGCCCACACTTTAAAACCATAGGCAAGAAATATGGTCCCTTCGATTTGGCACTGATGGAATGTGGCCAATACAACGAGTTATGGAAGGAAATACATATGATGCCTGAAGAAACCATACTCGCGGCAGAGGATATAAAAGCGCAAATTGTTATGCCCATTCATTGGGGTGCATTTAAACTGTCCATGCACGACTGGCTTGATCCCATAACAAGAGCCAGTGCCAAAGCCAACGAAACAGGATTACCCGTTATCACCCCACGCATTGGCGAAGGCCTGGTGCTGAATGGCGAAATACCCGCTACAACTCAATGGTGGGAAGAAAGGCGAAAAGAACCTATGGTAACAGTCAATAAATAAGAAATAGATTCATAGTAATACCAACAAAAACAGAACATTATTACTTAAATGTTATTCATATGACAGATAAAACATATCTAAATAAGATCGTGTGATGTAAAGTTTTATTGTTGATTATTTGCGTTGTGAGTTATTTTGTGTTAATTCAACATCTATTTTAACCAAATAACTTCAATTTATAATTAACCATTAAACCACACATTGTGAACAATCTATTATCGTACGACAACGGAACGTCCGACGTGCCCTTGTTGGGCATAACTATTTCAGAACAATTAAAACAAACTGTTGATAAATATCCTGATAGTGAAGCCCTGGTGGTTCCTTATCAGAATTACCGCGCCACCTACCGGGAGTTTTGGCAGCAGGTAGAAGAAGTAGCCAAAGGTATTCTGGCCTATGGCGTTAAAAAAGGTGACCGCGTTGGTATCTGGTCGCCCAACCGCTATGAGTGGGTGTTGGTGCAGTTTGCTACAGCGCGCATCGGGGTAATATTAGTTAATGTCAACCCGGCCTATAAAGCGTCAGAACTGAAATATGCACTGAAGCAATCAGAAATTAGCCTGCTCATCATGTCTAAAGGCTTTCGACAGACCAATTATGTGGAGATACTGGATGAAGTACGGGCCTCATGCATTCGCCTGAAGCACATCATTGTAATGGAGCATGACTGGAACTCACTGCTTGAAGCAGGCAAAAAAGTAAGCACTGACGATTTGCTGGCACGCGAAGCCAGCCTGCAGTTTGACGACCCCATCAATATACAGTACACTTCTGGCACAACCGGCTTTCCCAAAGGCGCCACCCTGTCGCATCATAACATCCTGAACAACGGCTTTTTCATTGGCGAACGCCTCAAATACACCGAAAAAGACAGGGTGTGTATTCCGGTACCTTTGTACCATTGTTTTGGCATGGTATTGGCCAACCTGGCCTGTATCACCCACGGGGCCTGCATGATATTAACCGGCGAGGCCTTTGTGCCCGACACGGTACTACAAACGGTTCAGAACGAAAAGTGTACGTCGCTCTATGGGGTACCGCTTATGTTTATTGCCGAACTGAACGATCCCAACTTCGACAAGTATGACTATTCGAGCCTGCGCACCGGCATAATGGCAGGTGCTTCCTGCCCCGAATCCACCATGCGGGCCGTGAGAGAGAAGATGAACATGCGCGAAGTAGGCATCTGCTATGGCATGACAGAAACCTCGCCTGTGAGCACCCAAACATTTGTGGATGATAATGAGTACCGCAGATGTGCCACCGTGGGCAAGGTACATCCCCATCTCGAAATCAAGATCATCGATCCGGAAACGGGCCGGATTGTCCCCCGTGGTGAGCAGGGTGAGTTTTGCACCCGCGGCTATTCGGTGATGCTTAAATACTGGAATAACCCTGAAGCCACCGCATCGGTGATTGATGAAGGGCGCTGGATGCATACCGGTGATTTGGCCGAGATGGACGAACACGGCTATGTAAAGATTGTGGGCCGCATCAAGGACCTGATCATCCGCGGCGGTGAAAACATATCGCCTTTCGAGATAGAGGAGTTTCTGCACAAACACGATGACATTAAAGATGTGCAGGTGATTGGTGTACCATCGGCCAGATACGGTGAAGAAGTGATGGCCTGGGTCATCCCTCAGGAAGGTGCAAACATTACGGGTGAAACGCTTCACAGCTATTGCAAGGGGCAGATTGCCACCTTTAAAATCCCTAAATACTGGAAGTTTGTGAGTGAATTTCCAACTACAGTAACCGGTAAGGTGCGTAAGGTAGAAATGCGCGAAATATCGGCCAACGAACTTGGTTTGGAGCAACGCAAGTAAGCGGTTTGATAGCATGTTGCGAACTTGCTAAGCAAGGGAACAGCTAGCAAATGTTATCATTAAAAGCAACAGGAAGGGCTGTCCTGAAGAGAACTAAAAACTACCACAACTCCTAATAATATGTGGTATAGATGGAATCATACGCAAATACTATGTACTCTTTGGGCCAGCCTTTTTAAATCAAACTTGTTTAGCAAGTGTATAACAGACACCTCCCCTGCTACATTAAGGTCATTAAAAGCCATTAGCATTCAGCATTGAACTAATGTGAAATCACTTTACAAAGCATCCGCTTCCACCAACTGCTCAAACATCTCATTAACGGTTTCTTCCAAAGTTCGATACTGAATACCCAATTCGCGAATACTCTTGCGGTTATCAGCCTTCCAGCCATAGCCCACATTGCGCGAGATGTACTTACGCGTCAAGGCTTTGTTAAGCATGGGGCCTACCAGCCAAATCAACCATTTGGGCATTTCCTTTTTTGGTATAGGATAGGCATTACCATACTTTGGCAATAGCGTATTAGACAACCCCAAGAACGTAGTATTATGGCCTGACACAATATGTCGTCCGCTGGCGGTTGATACAAAACCAGCCTGAAAGTGGGCTTCCGCAACATCACGCACATCCACCACACCCCAGCCAATATATGGCACCCCGGCTTTCAGCGTACCATCAGCTATTTGTTTGATAATGGCATAACTCTCGGATGTTACATTCTGCGGATTAACAGCCGGCCCCATCACCAATGATGGGTTAATCACCACCAGGTCCCAGCGGCTTTGCTCACTGTTAATTTTCCAGGCCTCTTTCTCAGCCAATGTTTTAGAATAAGGATAAGCACCGTGTGTGAGCGACGAACTGGTATTCCAGTCTTCCTCTGTAAAGATGCCATTGGCGGTATTCTTAATATCGATATTGTCACCGTAGATGGCCGCCACACTGCTGGTTAGCACCACCCGTTTAACCGATTCGGTTCGATTGGCCTGCTCCAGCACATTGCGTGTTCCCAGAAGCGCCGGTTCAACGAGTTCCTTTTGCGGATCATTAACGCTTAAGGTAAATGGCGACGCCGTATGAAACACCAGTTCACACCCTTCCATGGCCTCAGCGTAGGAACCTTCATCCAGTAAATCGCTTTTGAAATATTTAATGGTACCAGATGATTGATTAGCCAGTTCATCCAACACCTTCATTTTCTCTCTATTATCAGGGTTACGGACTGCAGCATGCACAGTCAATCCTTCGTCCAGGAGTTTTTTAACCAGCCAACCGGCTACATAACCTGTTGCTCCGGTTACCATTACAGGTTTTGTTTTGTCAATCTGTATCATAGCTTGGTGCTTATATTTACTACAATATACATAAAGCAGTGAACCAAGGCTATTGTTCAAGGCGAAAGAATGAAACTAATAAAAAACATATGGATGGTTGAGCTATTCAAGCTATTCGGAAATAATTCCAAAGGAATTAAACAACAACAGGCTCTACCTTAAATGAATCATCTCTATTATTCTACTTGCAAATCGTAATTTCACCACGAAGCCCCAAAGAGCACAAAGAAAAAAACTTACTCAACATCTGGAAAATGCATAGCAAGTAGCACATACTCATAAAAAAATCCGGTACTACAGAGTAATACCGGATCAATACCATTATATATAAATAACAGCTTGAGCTGTCTTTAGTTTTTCATTTCGAGTTCATTCAGGTGTGCCATCTTTTTCATTTCCAGGAAGCTCTTAATATCTCCAAGGTGTTCTTTTACGCGTTTATTGCCAAACTCATACACTTTATCTACCAAACCATCCAGGAAATCCCTGTCGTGCGAAACCAGAATCAGTGTACCGTCAAAGGCCTTCAGGGCATCTTTCAACACATCTTTGGTTTTCATATCCAAATGGTTGGTCGGCTCATCCAGTATCAACAGGTTAACAGGTTCCAATAAAAGCTTTATCATGGCCAGACGGGTACGTTCACCCCCCGACAGAACACGTACTTTCTTATCGATATCTTCGCCACCAAACATAAATGCGCCCAGCATATCTTTAATTTTGGTACGGATGTCGCCCACGGCAATATCGTCTATCGTTTGAAATACGGTTAGCTCATCCTCCAGCATCGAGGCCTGATTTTGCGCGAAATAGCCAATTTGCGTATTATGTCCCAGCTGCAACTGACCATCGTACTTTATCTCGTCCATAATGGCCTTCACCAGTGTAGATTTACCTTCACCGTTGCGCCCCACAAAGGCAATCTTCTCACCTCTCTCGAGGGTTATTGAAGCATCGGCAAACACCAGATGATCATCATAATACTTAGTAACTTCGGTGGCTATCAGTGGGTAGCTACCTGAGCGTGGTGCAGGCGGAAACTTCAAACGCAAAGACGAGCGGTCTTCTTCATCCACCTCTACCCTGTCAAGTTTCTCCAACATCTTCACACGACTCTGTACCTGCAGCGTTTTAGAGTAGGTCCCCTTAAAGCGCTCGATAAAAGCCTCATTTTCGGCAATCATCTTTTGCTGCTCCTCATAGGCTTTCAACTGTTGCTCACGTCTCTCCTGACGCAGCACCAGGTATTTGGAGTAGTTCACCTTATAGTCATAGATACGTCCCATAGTCACCTCTATGGTACGTGTGGTGATATTATCAACAAATGCGCGGTCGTGCGATATCACAATTACCGCCTTTCCACAGCCAATCAAAAACTCTTCGAGCCATTGGATGGATTCAATATCAAGGTGGTTGGTAGGCTCATCCAACAGAATCAAATCCGGTTTCTGAAGCAAAATCTTGGCCAGTTCGATACGCATGCGCCAGCCACCACTGAACTCACTGGTTGGCTTGTGCAAATCATCGCGCAAAAAGCCGAGACCCAGCAGCACCTTCTCGACTTCTGCGTCAAAATTGGTTTCCTCAATGGAGTAATACTTTTCGCTCAGTGTAGACACCTTCTCAATCAGCTCATAATAGCTCTCCGACTCATAGTCGGTACGTGTTTCCAGCTCCTTATTAATTGCTGCCATCTCCTGCTCCATGGCAAAGATGTGGGCAAACGCCTGTGAGGCCTCCTCAAAAACGGTACGGTTATCCTCGGTCATCAAATGCTGAGGCAAATAGGCCACCACCTTATCGCTCGGAACCGCCACATGTCCTTTATTGGCTTCGCGCTCGCCGGCCAGTATTTTCAGCAAGGTTGATTTACCTGCCCCATTCTTCCCCATCAGCGCAATGCGGTCCTTTTCGTTAATAACGAATGAGATATTTTTAAAGAGTGTGGTAGCTCCAAATTCTACCGTTAAGCCATCTACCGAAATCATAATTCTATTTTTTGCGCCGCAAAGATAAAATTATCCACCTAAGCATGAAGCACCTTCATGGCGTTTTAAGGTTTTTTTGATTTAAAAGCCGCCAGAGTATAGCTACTAACTACTAGCAATTCACATGGCGCTTAACTCCTCTTCTGCCATCCGTCATTCGTCTTCGGTCCCCAATCTTCTGCCTCCTGCCTAACTACTGACCACTAACTAATAACCTGAGTTCGACGTAAAATTTTGAACTCAGAACACTTACAAATAGTGAGTTTCAAGTGTAAATCGACGAAAGAATAGCGGGCTATTTTGAGTCGATTACACGAAGAAAATTGCTGTTTGTAAGTGGGATTAACATGCTTTGAATAAATAACTGATTTACTGCTTAAAATTTTATCGCAATTGTTCACTATCCCTCTAAAATTATTCATTGTAAATCAGCTTTTTATTTCAATCTGAGTTTTAAAATTTAAATCGAACTCAGGTTAATACCAACTTACATTCTTTTCGATTGCCAACCACAGATTCGTCTGTAGCCTCGCACAGAAAAGTCTGTGGCCTCGCACGGAAAAATCTGTGGGATTTACCTCCATTGGTGAAAAATGTCACCAGCATTGGTGGAAAATGTCACCAACATTGGTGAGAAACGCCACCAATCTTAGGGGAAGATTCATTGTCTTACGCTTTAGAACTGCAAACTACAATCAGATAGCTGTTTTCATAGCATCACGTTCAGAAGACTACTATTCAACCCTATCAGGGCTGAACATCTGTTAATGCTTCATCCGTGCGTTACACACACGGTTATTTACATTTCGTCCTTTCAGGACGCGAATAAAAGCCACTAAGGGCTAGATAATAGCGATTCACATGCCGCTTAACTTCTCTTCTGTCATCCGTCGTCGGTCCCCAGTCTTCTGCCTTCTGCCTCAGTACTAACTACTGACCACTGACTACTATCTGCTGCCTAACAATCCCTCTGTGCTTTACTGTTAATAACTTCCTGGCCGTGGACACCACTAACATTGCCAATACCGCCTTTCTGAATGAAATATTATTGTATTTTTGTTTGTCAACCTTACGAAACAACAAGAAGATGCCGAATATCGGGGATAAAATACACGAATTAAGAGATTTACTTCATCACCATAATCATCAGTACTATGTATTGAATGAGCCACAAATATCAGATTTTGAGTTCGACCAGCTGATGCAACAACTGATTAAACTGGAAAAAGAACATCCGGAGCTGGCCGATCCTAACAGTCCGACCCAGCGCGTAGGAAGTGATATTAACAAGGAATTTGAGCAGGTAAAACATGCCTATCCAATGTTATCGCTGGGTAACACCTACAACGAAGGGGAGATTAGTGATTTTTACACACGTATCAATAAGCAACTGATTGATGAACCATTTGAGATTGTATGTGAACTCAAGTACGACGGAACGGCTATTGGACTCACCTACGAGAATGGTCGTTTGCTGCGGGCTGTAACACGTGGCGACGGTGTTCAGGGTGATAATGTTACCAACAATGTGAAAACCATCAGAAGCATCCCGCTCAATTTAAAGGGCGATTATCCGGATAGCTTTGAGATAAGAGGCGAAATATTTCTGCCTCACAAGGGATTTAATGCCCTCAATGAAGCCCGTATGGAGGTAGGAGAAGCTCCTTTTGCCAACCCGCGCAATGCCGCAGCAGGTTCGCTGAAAATGCAAAACAGTGCCCAGGTAGCCAAACGTCCGCTCGACTGCTTTCTGTATTATATGCTGGGCGATGTTTTACCCAGTAACCTGCACTCCGAGAACCTGGAAAAAGCGCGTTCATGGGGTTTTAAGATACCGCCGCATATGAAAGTGTGCAAAACCATCGACGAGGTATTCGCCTTTATCAAGCATTGGGATGAAGCCCGCAAGGATTTACCTTACGACATTGATGGTATTGTACTAAAAGTAAACAGTCTGGAACAGCAACGCCGACTTGGTTTCACAGCCAAATCGCCACGCTGGGCCATCTCCTATAAGTTTAAAGCCGAGCAGGGCTACACAAAATTAAAGTCGGTGACATTTCAGGTGGGACGCACAGGAGCAGTAACGCCGGTAGCTAATCTGGAACCCGTATTTTTAGCAGGCACTACGGTTCAACGTGCCTCGCTGCACAATGCAGATATCATCAACTCACTGGATTTGCACGGGGGTGATATGGTGTATGTGGAGAAAGGTGGAGAAATCATCCCAAAAATTGTTGGTGTTGACGAAACAGTAAGAGAAAACAATGCTCCAAAGGTGGAGTTTATCAAGAATTGTCCCGAATGTGAAACCCCGCTTGTAAGGGTGAAAGGTGAGGCAGCACATTATTGCCCCAATGTTACCAGCTGTGCGCCGCAGGTAAAGGGACGCATTGAGCACTTCATTGCCCGCAAAGCCATGAATATTGACGGGCTGGGCATCGAAACCATTGACCTGCTATATAAAAATGGATTGGTGAAAAACGTAGCCGATCTGTATGCACTACACCCCATGCAACTGACTGGATTGGAACGTATGGGCGATAAATCGGCCAACAACATCATTGCCGGGCTCGAAGAATCGAAGCAAGTTAATTTTGCTCGCGTGCTATTTGCATTAGGTATTCGCTATGTGGGCGAAACGGTGGCTAAAAAACTGGCTTCCGCCTTTAAAAACATCGATGCCCTGATGAATGCTACTTTGGAACAGTTAACCGAAGTTGATGAGATAGGCGAACGCATTGCACAAAGCGTACTTGAATATTTTGACAATGAACTTAATCGCGAACTTATCGATAAGCTTAAGCAAATAGGTTTGCAGTTTCAGCTTTCCGATGAAGAGCAGGCTCAGCATTCCAATGCACTCGAAGGCATGTCCTTTGTAGTAAGTGGCAGCTTTAGCAGCTTCTCGCGCGATGAACTGAAAAGTCTGATTGAGAAAAACGGTGGCAAAAATCTGAGTGGCGTGTCATCAAAAACCAATTACCTGGTGGCCGGTGATAAGATTGGCCCAAGTAAACTGGCCAAAGCCGAGAAGCTGAATGTCACCATCATCTCTGAAGATGAATTTAAACAACTGATAAACCAGTAACCAATCATCAAATAACATTGAAACGACCCGATAAATGAGCAACTTCATTGATACAATACGACAAAAGGTAGCTTTATACAAGTTGGACAAACAGCTGCAAAAAGCACCCCGAATTAAAAAACTTCACAACCTTAAAACAGCTCAAACAGCTGGTATCCTTTACGATGCCACCAACGAGGCTAATCACCAGTTAGTAAAAGAACTAATTAAGGAATTGAAAGAAGAAAACATCAGCTCACAGGCACTGGGATTTATTGACAAAAAGAAGCGAGACGACAACTACATTGGTGATAGCACCTACAGCTTTGCCTGTCGAAAAGACTTCAGCTTTTTCTACGCCATTAAAAAGGAAGCTATTCAATCTTTTATTGATACACCGTTTAATCTGCTCATTATCCTGGTTAATGAACAGCCATTTGCCATTGATTACCTGGGCCAGCTGTCAAAAGCTGAATTTAAAGTAGGAAAAGCCGGACTGGATAATGACTTATACGACCTGATGATTGAGCTTGCTCCAACAGCTGGCATGTCTGAGCTAAAAAAACAAATCACCTTTTACCTCAAACTTCTTAACAACAACTAAAATAGCCCCCATGATATCAGCACAACAACTAAAAGGTACTGGCGTAGCTCTTGTAACACCCTTTAACGAGCATAAACAGGTTGATCACGAAGCATTGACCAAACTGGTGAATTTTGTGAATGAAGGTGGTGTTAACTTCCTGGTTGCACTGGGTACAACAGCCGAAACGGCCACACTAAATGACAAAGAGAGGCTGGAGGTAGTAAAAACCATCAAAAAAGCAAATAACAGCCGGGTGCCAATAGTAATGGGAATGGGTGGTAATAATACCAGTCAATTGACTGACACCATCAACAAAACTGATTTTGATGGTATAGACGCCATTTTATCAGTCACTCCCTTCTACAATAAGCCTACGCAGAAAGGACTGTATCAGCACTATAAAACCATTGCAGAGGCATCGCCCGTACCGATTATTTTGTATAACGTGCCTTCGCGCACAGGATGCAACCTGGATGCTTCAACATGCCTCCAGCTGGCCAATGACTTTGACAATATCATTGCTGTGAAAGAGGCTTCGGGTGATTTATTGCAGGTAATGGACATCATCAAACACAAACCTGATGATTTTGTGGTATTATCTGGCGACGATGCATTAACATTACCTATCCTTGGCCTTGGTGGCGACGGGGTAATATCGGTTGTTGCCAATGGGTATCCAAAAGCATTCAGTCAAATGGTGCAGGCTGCTCATAACGACAACTACATTAAAGCACGCAGACTACACTATGGCCTCACGGATATTATAAAGAATCTCTTTATTGAGAGTAATCCTGCAGGCATCAAAGCCATTTTAGAAATGCGTGAAATCATTGACAACCAATTACGTCTGCCACTTGTTCCTTTAACAGAACAGACATATGATACGCTTAAAGCTCAATTTAAAGCCTTTCAGGCTGAATTTTGGAATGCTTTTTGATATTTTCAATCACGGATTATAAATTAGACTATCCAATAAAATCTAAACTTATTACTTATGAAACGAAATTTGTTATTCGTACTGGCAATAGGACTAGCCGTAAGCTTACTCACCGGATGTGCCCACACTGTAGAACGCGTTGATACCAAAGAAGCCATTGATTTAAGTGGCCGTTGGAACGATACTGATTCTCGTCTGGTAGCCGAAGAAATGGTTAACCAGGTGCTGGGTGGAGCGTGGATTGATAACCATCAGGGCGATAATAATGGTCAAAAGCCGGTAGTGGTTGTTGGTTTAATCTACAATAAATCACACGAACATATTAGTGCCGAGACTTTTGTAAAAGATGTAGAACGCGCTTTTATTAACAGTGGCCGTGTTCGCCTGGTACAAGCCGGCGATAAACGCGAAGAACTTCGCCGCGAGAGAGCCGCACAGCAAGAGTTTGCCAGCATGGCAACAGCTAAGGCTTGGGGTAAAGAGTTAGGCGCCGACTTTATGCTTAATGGAGACATTAACTCAATTGTTGATACCTACAAGAAAGAACGTGTTAATTTCTACAAGGTTAATATGGAGCTTTCCAACCTTGAAACCAATGAAATAGTATGGATTGGTGACAAAGAAATTAAGAAGTACATTAACAATTAATTGTTACAAAAACCTAAAGTTAATGCCTGTTGCCAGCCAACGGGCATTAATCTACACTTTTCCTCCAACAGCCCTTCATAGCATGAAAAGCAAAATCCTCACCTCATTACTCCTCATTACCATCCTTAGCGGATGCGCCACCTACTACGAACAAAATATTAAGTTACAAACCTTAATCACCTCCGGACAATTTGAAGCTGCTGATAAAGAATTGGCCAAAGATACCAAGGGAGCTGAAGGTAAGAACCGATATCTCTATTTTTGCAATCGCGGTGTAGTGAGCTTTATGAACGGGCAATACGAAACCAGCATCAACTATTTTAATCAGGCCGACTATTATGCCGAGGACTATAGTAAATCATTTGGAAACGAGGCACTGGCTTTAATAACCAATCCCATGGTGAAGCCCTATCGACCAGAGGATTTTGAGGCTGTACTGGTACACTTTTACAAGGCGCTTAACTTTATCTACCTGAAGAATTATGAAGGTGCCTTAATTGAATGCCGCCGCGTTAATATTGTTCTGCAAAACCTGAATGACAAGTATAAAAAGCATAAAAACAAATATGCACGCGATGCCTTTGCTCATTGTCTGATGGGCCTGGTATATGAGGCTGCAGGCAATACCAACGACGCTTTTATTGCCTATCGTAATGCTCTGGAGATTTACGAAGAGGATTACAAAGCACTCTTTGGCCTGGATGTTCCTGAACAGCTTAAGTACGACCTTATGCGTACCGCTCATGAATTGGGTTTTGGAACAGAACTGGACTTTTATGAAAATAAGTTTGGCTACAAATACGAGCCTGAAGATCCGGATAAGGGCTACCTGGTCTTTTTCTGGTTAAATGGCTTTGGCCCGGTTAAGGATGAATGGAGCATTAACTTTACCAACACAGGTTATAACGACGGTTGGATTACCCTGGCTAACGATGAATATGGGCTGAGTTTTCCCATTTATATTGGCAATAAGTCACGTAACGATCAGGCGGCCTTCAAAAACCTGTCTTTTCTTAGAGTTGCTTTTCCCAAATATCGCGAACGTAAACCAGTATTTAGTACTGCCAGCATTAGCGCCAACCAGGAAAGCTATCCCTTGGAATTAGGCGAGAATATCAATGCAGTGGCGTTTCAATGCCTGCAAGACCGGATGATGCGTGAATTAGCCTCTGGTATTGCCCGCTTAGCCACTAAAAAAGCGCTGGAGGAAGTGGCCCGCAATGAAAATGAAAACCTGGGAACCATCGTTAGCATTGTCAATGCTATGACCGAAAAAGCGGATACCCGCAACTGGCAATCATTACCTTACAGCATTTCCTATTGTCGTATTCCGCTTGATGAGGGTATGCAACAAGTCGAGTTAAATACATCGGGACGCATGCAACATAGTGTGCCATTTACTTTTGATATAAAAAAGAATCAGACAACCTTTTTTGCCTTCCACAACCTGGAAAGTCAACAGCGCTGATGGTTTAAATATACAAAGCTAAAACAGCCAAAATAAGACCAACAGCAGTTAAAACAAGGCCTCGCTTAAACTTGCTGCTTTTGGGTTTATACATCCAAAGCGATGAAATGGCCAGAAACAGCAGTAGCACACCATAGGTCAGTCCCATCCAGTGTGCCCCAAACCGGCTCTTGGTTTTATGAAAACCATTGATTTGCCACACCCAATCCGGATAGGTGTTAATCGTGTAATCTGCCAATCCTGTGGACTTACAATAAGTTCCATAGTTAAAATATATGGTGTCGGTACTTTCTTCTGTCACACTCAGGCGACGTAATTCCAAAGCAGCACCAAGCTCATCTGCTGGTGTATGAGGCGCTATTTGCTCAACATACCTTTTATTGACTGTAAATAAATTGGTATCCCGATACAACAGGATAATACCACTGACACAATACACCAGGGTTAAACCAATCATTAAAAAACCAATATCGCGGTGCAGTACGCGCATTATTTTTGTTACCGAATTCTTCTTATTCTCTGTTGCCATATTTTATAATTGGGCTGCAAGTTTACTTTTTACTCTTCTATTTCTGGTACTCTTTAACGTTGCATTAACAAGTCTTTACGTTATATTGGCCAGGTAAGCGTTAAGATTATCCAGCACCTTGTCCGACAACCGGCCTTTTGCCTCACGTGTCCAGCCCGATGTTTTGTCGGAATAAATAATATTATTGTAGCGGGTTAATGTATTCATGTGTGGACCGAAGCCACAATGATCAAAAATGGCATAGTTCCCATTTCTTAGCAGCCACTTCTCAAACACCTCCTTCTCAAATGGCAGTCCAAGTGAAGTATTCACAATAATTTTGCGATTCCCCAGCCATTGAAAGTGCTCCTCACTCAAAACTTTTGCATTCCGGGGTAAGTGAAAAGAGATAATATCATTGTTCTGCAAAAGCTCTTCCAATGGTTGATAATCTATTTTTAACTGCTCAACATCTGGCTTTCTGCTGCGGCTGTAGTAACTCACCTTAGCACCAAAAAACTGCAAATGCCGGGCTGTTAACAGGCCTGTAGTACCCATACCTACTATTCCTACCCTACGGCCACCAAGTTCGAGTGGTTCAGACCGCCACTGATGCTTACCCAATCCTTTCAGCAGGCCAATTAATTCGGCTATGATAAACTCAGCAACACCTTCATCCCCATAGTCGCGTATACCAGTTACTTCAATTCCATTTGCTCTGGCATAACGTACATCAACATTGGCAGAGTCTTCATCAATAAGGCTGCAGCACATACCAATATATTTCAGCTTATGGCACTGAGCCAGCACTTTTGCACTAACAGGCGTATTCCATGATACAAAAAGCGCTTCAGCATCCCGCGCACGCTCTATGGTGGTAGCTTCGTCCGCTGGTACATCATTATATATGGCTACGGGATTTTCCGATAATTCTTGCAAGCGCTGCAATGCAAAGCCCTGCAAACCTGTATAATCAAGAACAACAATTTGTTTAAAAAACATTCTAAAAACAGTTATTGAGAGAACTAATCAGCACGTGGTATGGCCAATTATTTATAAAATTTCATATTGATTTAACATTCAATTTACGACATTGAGGTCTTCTATTGTTATTTTGTGCGCCATTTAGCAATCGCTTAACCCATAGTATACATGGACGGACTCATAGTTATTTCCATCTCTTTCTTTTTCGCGATGAGTCTTTCCATGTTTATGGGCCTATTAAACAGCCTCCCACGCATCTATTCCACCGCTTAAATTAATCAGGTTATCATAGCCCTCGCGCTTCAGATACTCAATCACATGCAGGCTGCGCATGCCCAGGTGACAAAATATTACTACGGGCATATCCCTGACTATTTCATGCTTTCGCTCCGGAATTTGCTGCATGGGTATATTTAGTGCACCAGCAATTTGCCCTTCCAACAGCTCTTCAGGTTCACGCACATCAATGAGTTGCAAGGCTCCTCCCCCCTCTATCAGCTGCTTTAGTTCACTTGCACTTATTTCATCCTTTCGCTCAACATCTCCGCCATCGCCACAAAAGATTTCGTAATCAATCAATTCTGTTAATGTGGGATGTTCACCACAACATGGGCAATCAGGGTCTTTCATGAATTTAATTTCATTAAAAGACATGGCCAGTGCATCATAGTTTAATAAGCGACCTGTTAGTGCTTGTCCAATACCAGTAATCAGCTTGATGACTTCGGTAGCCTGCAGAGTGCCAATTACGCCTGGCAGAACACCCATAACACCGGCATCGGCACACGATGGTACACTGCCCGCCTCAGGTGGTTCAGGAAACAAGCACCGGTAGCACGGACCATCCTTCGTACCAAACACACTTACCTGCCCTTCAAACTGACGAATGGAGCCAAACACATTGATTTTACCACTCAATACACAGGCATCATTAACCAGGTAACGGGTAGCAAAGTTATCGGTTCCATCAGTAACAATATCGAACTGCTTTATAATGTCGAAGGCATTTCCTTTATTCAAAGCACAATTGAACAACGACACCTTAACATGCGGATTAATCTCCTTAAGGGCCTTCTCTGCCGACCATGTTTTTGCTTCACCTACATGGCTGGTTTTATGAATAATCTGACGCTGAAGGTTGGACACATCCACCACATCAAAATCGATTAATCCGATATGACCGACTCCCGAAGCTGCCAGATACATGGCTATTGGAGAGCCCAACCCACCAGTGCCAACCACCAGTACAGAAGCCTGTTTCAGCTTAATTTGCCCCTCTGCTCCTATTTCAGTTAATACGATGTGCCGTTTGTAGCGCTCTAACTCTTGTTTTGTTAATGACATGTTAATTTCACTCAATTTGGCAGTGAAGATAATTACTTTAGCCGATACAGTAAGTATTTTGATGAAATCGTTACCAGCATTGGGATACAAAGCTACCGAATAAGTAAAATTCTTACTTTTTGAACTGGTAGTCTTAAAACATTCAATACCAATGAATGGCAAAAGAACATGAAGGCAATAAATCTTTTTTTTGACCTTATTGTTCTTCTTAGGCGCTGGAATTATAATTGATTAGCGTCAGATTACAGTAAACTTTGGAAACAACTATAAATAATAACAGTAAACGTGAAGATTTTAACCCTCTTATTAGGATTAACAATGACACTCTCGGCATGGGCAAATTCGCCCGAGAAAGATGGAATTGTAAAAGGAAAGGTTTTCGATGGTAAATCGAAAGTACCGGTTGAATATGCTACTGTGGCCATCTACAATGCTGATGACGACAGTGTAGTAACCGGCACCATCAGCGAACAGGATGGTAGTTTTAAGATTAAAGGCCTGAAAGAAGGTAATTTTTACATCATTGTATCATTTTTGGGCTATGAAAATAAGCGCTACGACGACATTACTGTGGATGGTGGCCGCGACATGATAGACCTGGGTACTATCACCCTTGGCTCATCCAGCCAGTCACTTGATGAAGTAGAGGTAGTTGCACAGCGCCAATCAGTAGAATTCCAAATCGACAAGAAGGTTGTATCGGTAGGCGAACAAATGACATCAGCGTCCTTATCAGCTGTTGAAGTTCTGGAAAATGTTCCTTCTATCAAGGTTGATATCGAAGGAAATGTATCGCTGCGAGGCAGTACAGGTATTACCGTGTTAATTGATGGCAAACCAACAGTACTGGATGCCAGTGATGTTTTACGTCAAACTCCGGCATCTACCATTCAAAACATTGAAATCATCACCAATCCTTCAGCCAAGTACCAACCCGATGGTACCGGCGGTATCATCAACATCATTACTAAAAGAAACCGCACACCTGGTGTGCAAGGCCTTGTAAATGTTAAAGGTGGTAACTTTGATATGTATGGCGCTGACTTCCTGCTAAACTGGCGTAAAGAAAAAGTGAACTTCACTTTAGGTGCCGATTACAATAACCGCCCGCGAACCGGCACAATGTATACCCGCAGAGAAACAGAAAATGAAAATGGTACCACCATCATTGAAGCCGATGGCGACAGTGAAAGAAAGTTTTACGGCGGCGGTATGCGTGGAGGATTCGACTGGGATATATCCAAGCGCGATAACTTCAGTATTGAAGCCCGGGTTGGTAAATTTAACATGCAAAGCACATCAGATTTAAATTACTTTGAGCAAATACCCAATATTGATAATCAGGTTTACCGCAGTATCAATGAATCAAAAAGGTCTGGTATGTACTATTCAATTACCGCCAACTACCTGCATCGGTTTGCACAAAAGGGCCATGAACTGTCTGCCCAGTTAAATTCACGCGGTTATGATGGTGATGAGTACTCAGAGAACTTCCGCTCGCAAAGCAACAGTATAGTTGATGGTACGCGCACCACTGAGGTTGGCCCGAGCAACCGTTGGGAATTAAGACTGGACTATAGCAAACCAATTGGTGAAGATGACCTGTTCGAAGCAGGTTTTCAGGGGCGAATGAGCTTAGGTGATGATGTTACAAAAGTATATAACTGGGATGTGGCACAAGGTGGCTTTGTACCGAATGATACCCTTCAAAATTATACCGAACTGGATCGTAATATTTACGGACTCTATTCAGTATATAAGGGAAAGCTTAATGACTTTGGCTACCAATTGGGACTGCGTGCTGAATACACTGACCGAAAAACAGAATTTGAATATCAGATGAAGGAATTGGCCGACGCCACAGAAGCAATTCCTGTAAGTGAAACCTATGTGATTGATCGCTGGGACTTTTTCCCAACCATACACCTATCGTACCAACTGCCTGCCGACAATCAGATAATGGCCAGCTATTCGCGTCGTATTGATCGTCCGCGTGGCTGGTACCTGGAGCCATTTATCACATGGACCGATCAGTACAATGTACGCCGTGGTAATCCTGATTTGGCACCCGAATACATTGATGCCTTTGAACTGGGATATCTGAAGGAATGGAAGAAGATTTCGTTGTCGCTTGAAGGTTACTACCGCATTACAAACGATAAGATACAAGGCATACAGATGCCTTATGATGAAAATGGTGAAATATGGCTACGCACCTATGATAATATCGGTAAAGACTACTCATTAGGTGTTGAAACAATGCTAAACATCACCCTGGCTAAGTGGTGGGAAATGAATGTCATGGGTAATTTATATGATTATCGTATTGAAAACTATTATGATGCCAGTCAAAACCGTTCATCTTTTAACTGGAGCTCAAGAGTTAACAATTCATTTGCTCTTAAGAAAAATATAAAACTACAGATTGACGGTACTTACGATAGCCCAACAGTAACAGCTCAGGGAGAAAACAAATCGAACTACTACATGAATGCTGCGGTTCGTATGGATTTTATGGATCGTAAACTTTCGGCTGTTGTACAGGCGCGAAATGTACTGGGCACTTCTCGACGCATATCTATTATTGACAACCCCAACTCATACAGCTACCAGGAAATGATTCCTGATTACCCGATGTTATCCGTTACATTGAGTTATCGTCTGAACAATTTTGTACAGAAACGTGGACGTAACGGCAATAACGGAGGCGGAGGAATGGAAGATGAATTCTAGATTTTTTTAGTTTCAATAATTACATCAAAGGAAGGTCTGGCACCTTCCTTTTTCTTGAGATCATTTCTAAATCAGTCGGGCATTATTCTTACATTCTAATTAGAATATTAACTTTGAGTTATAAATACTCATAGCTGCGCCTTCATCCGGATACATGCCTGCAAATAATCAAATAACCAACTTTTTAAACGATAAAGGCGCTTCATTTATTCGCTTCATTAACCTTCAATCACTTAATGGTCAACAAACGCAAGGTTACTCTTCTGCTATCATCTTTGGTATCGCTTTAAGCGCTGCGTATATCAAAAAAGTAGCTAAAAACACTAGCTATGTGGCACAAATAAAAAAAACTAAAACTCTAAAACAGGATGAGTTCCACAATACTGAGATTTATACCGATAAGTTGGCAGATGAATTAAGTATTCTATTGCAAGAGGCAGGGTATAGTAGTTTTTCACAATCAGAAGCAAACCTGGAAAAAGCTGGCCTTTATAATTCAACCACACAAACCACGCCACTTCCCCATAAAACATTGGCAGTTATGTCCGGCTTGGGTTGGATAGGTAAGAATAACCTGTTGATTACGCTAGATTATGGTGGTGCCATAAGCATGTGTTCAGTGCTTACCAACGCGCCACTTAACACTGATATTTTTGATTTAGAGCCTTCTCAATGTGGCAAATGCACCATTTGCCAAGAAATCTGCTGCACAAGAGCCTTAAAAGGCCGGACTTGGAGTACTGCAACAAAACGTGACCAATTGATTCATATCAACCATTGCACCACCTGCTTACAATGCATGGTGCAATGTCCTTATACGAATGCATATAGCATGAGCCGTATAACCCATTAAGTTCTAATCAATACTAAAACATTTGACATTAAGCTAATTGATGCTGGATATTTATATTATTTGATTGTAATTTTAATCAATAATATGATATGGCGATTAATATTAGCATAATATACAACCACCTACTTTGGGCTGATTCCCTAAATGCTTTACTCCGCCGGGAGGATTTATTTCATCTTAGCCATGTACTGAAAGTTGATCATATAGCATCGCTTAATCACCGGTTTAAAGATATTGTGCTACTCGAGGCCACCTACCCTAATGCTGAGCTGGTAAACCAGGTTATCAACCTAAAAAAGAACAAACTTCAGGTCATTGTCATTGGCTATCATCTGGATAATGAGTTTATTGATTTACTGCTGGTTAAAGGGTTGGATGGCTTTGTGCTTAAAACCTGTGGTAAAGCCAACCTGTATGAAGCCATTAAAAACGTGCATCAGGGCAAAAAGTACTTTTGTGCACCAATAGCCGAATCATTATCCAAACGCCTATATAACCAATCTGACAAAAACACCTTAACCACGCGGGAAAAAGAAGTTTTAGTTGGCCTGGTATGCTTCAAGAGCACTTCAAATATAGCACGCCAGATGCACATTAGTGATGCAACAGTTCGAACGCACCGCAAAAATATCATGCGTAAATTTGGTTCGAAAAATTACCTTGGGCTGCTAAGGTATGCCTGCCGCGAAGGATTGCTGCAAACTCCGGATGAGCAGTTCTGCGTTGGTTGCCAAAACAAAAGATGTACCTCTCCACACTTTGGGTAGACATATATTGTCAGATGTGTAAAAAGGTTTGTATTTCAGGTAGTCAATTTCATTTCTATAAGTATTGAATCCACCTACAACTGACAATAACTTTACTACTCCTAACTACTCATATGATTTCGCATAATCATTGACGTTGGCAGTTAACTAATGCAGTGCTTTGCTTAGTTACGGCCATACACAAAGCAACAGACTTAACATTAAATTTTATGCTATGAAATCAATCAAAAAAATTTCCTTTGGAATTATGTTACTGGCAATTAGCCTGATTGGATGTGAAAGATGGGGAGGACGTGTTGACAACTTGGATTCAGACCGCCCTACTGATGTTGGCCCCGAGTATGGTAAACGTGGCAATGGTGGTAGCACCGATTTAGGCACACTATACGGCGACTTGCTTTATATTCTGCGCGATGCCGATGGACTACCGGTTTATACCGATGACGGTTTTGTTCAACCTCTGGCCTTTGTAGATGGAGTGCCGCTAACAGATGATGGCACACTGGAAGGTGTACAATATGTTTGCGCGGTAAACGATGAGGGCGAAGTGGAACTGAATTTTTACATGGATGGTGATGAAAAGAAAGCCTACGATGGCGTAGGTCCCATGGAAGTAGAGTTTGGCAGAACCAGCATATTCCGGTCACCACAAAGAGTTATGGATCAAGCTATCAGGGAGGCTCTGAGAGGTTTATCTGAAGCTGACCCTACTACCATCAGACTTGATTTCTGCGGACGTCTGTATGGCTTACGCCCCGATGGCACAGAAAAAACAGTTGACTCACCACGTGAAAATATGGCTCTGTACCAGAACATGATGGAAAACGAAGGTTTCAGTGGCATTTGTGATATATGTGCTGAACTCAACCTGAATCATCTGCATGATTTCTTTTACAATTGGCAGGAACCATGGATGCACGTTGCCGCCGGTTGTTTAGCTGCAGCCAATGATAAAACAGGCACCGTTAGTGTTGATAAAGTGAGGTACATCCATAGCTTTAAAAACCTGATTGGTCTAAATGCAATAGAAGATGATTTAAACAATCTTTATTTCGATTTCTCAATTTTCACCAGCTATGATCGCAACATGTGGAGAGATATTGAACTGGGATTCCTTGTATGGAATGGCGCGTACAATACTGAACCAATAGAAGTTCTAAGCGTTTGGGACATTTTCGAATCCTCAATTCCTGGATTTGGTTATGGCACACAGCCCAGCTTCACCTATCACTCGGAACATAACTGGTTTAAAACAACTAATATTGGTGGCTTTGCCCAATTTGCTGATGACTGCAATCAAATATTAGAGTACGTTCATGGCGACAGTAATATTATCTGGGTTAAAGAGCAAAATGAAGAATAAACACGTCTAAAACCTGCAATTTGGCCAATCAATATCACCTTGGTTGGCCTTTTTTTACTCAATAACCTCTTAGCTGATGCGGCCCGTTACTTTCCTATTATCCTTCTTCATCGTAACCTCCTTTTTGCATGCCCAGGAGAGTATTGTCTATCACCCTAAAACACAACAAATACGCTTAAGAGAATTTGCCACGCAGAGGCAATGGGCCCATAAGCATCAAAGACAAATGGCTGAACAATTTGCAAAACGCTACTCCCTGCCTCTGACAATAGTGATTGATAATGGAGGCATCCAATCATTGGAGATGGTTAAAAACAAGCGTCCTGTGTATGTGGCCACCCACAATACAAATGCCGCAGCAACCATATCGGCCGACTTGCTATGGAGCTATCCTTACCTGCCAATGCAGCTAGATGGCTCACATACTCAATTGGGCTTGTGGGATGGCGGAGCCGTTTATCAACAACATCAGGAATTCAGCAACACTAACAGGATATGGCAGCGCGATACACCTCCCTTTCTGTTGGCACATTCGACCCACATTGCTGGTACCATAGGCGCTGAAGGTGTAAATCCATTAAGCAGAGGACTGGCTAACCAGGTTACTTTTTTTGCCTATGACTTTAGCAATGACATTGCAGAAATGGCGCTGGCAGCATCCGAAAACCTGAGACTCTCCAATCATTCATATGGAACGGTATGCGGGTGGAAATACAATAGCGACTCAGAGTGCTGGTTTTGGTATGGCGACATTAGCTTGAATAGCTCAGTAGATGTGGCTTTTGGCCTGTATAACTCAACAGCCTGGCACATTGATCATATTGCTCACCTGGCGCCCTATTATTTAATGGTAAAATCAGCAGGCAACGATCGTAATGAGGGCCCAACTGTACAGCCTGTTACACACTATTACTGGAACGATGGCTGGCAAGAGAGTGCAGCAATCAGAGATATAGATGGCGGCCCCGATGGTTATGATTGCCTGACACCCAAGGCAGTGGCTAAAAACAACCTGGTGATTGGTTCTGTGATGGATTTACCCGAAGGATATGCATCGGCTGATGCAGTCACACTCTCCGCCTTTAGTTCTTGTGGTCCAAGTAATGATGGACGTATTAAACCCGATTTAGTCTGTAACGGTGAATCAGTCTTTTCACCAGTGAATGATGCCACTGACGCCTACGAGACCTACTCAGGCACTTCAATGGCAGCTGCCTCAGCTACCGGTGCCATTGCCTTACTTTCTGATCTGCAACAACAATTACAACCTGGTGTGCCATTACTATCATCCACGATAAAAGCCATACTTATAAACACTGCTGATGAGTGCGGCCCCTCTCCAGGGCCTGATTACCAGTATGGCTGGGGTTTACTCAACGCTTTTAAAGCTGCCACTTGCCTGCACAACAACTATATATCGGGTGGTGCCATCATTCACGAAGGTAGTATTGCTAACCAGCAAACCATTAGTTACCATATACATATTGACGATAACCAGAATGAGTTAAAGGTCACCCTTTGCTGGACCGATCCACCAGGTCAAATTGAAGAAACATTACCAGTTCTTTGTTTAATTAATGATCTTGATCTACACATCGAAAAACCAACAGAACCAAACATGTACCTACCATGGGTGCTTAATCCTGATGTACCAGGTCAGGCTGCAAGCAAAGGTATAAACCGGCTTGATAATGTTGAACAGGTACATATCCAAAATCCTGTGCCGGGTGACTACCTAATAACAGTAAGTGGCAATGCCATTATTGAAGGAGACCAACAAGCGTTTAGCCTCGTTATAAATGAATGTACTGCCAATGAAGACTTATTGCCACCTGTTAATTTAAAGTATAGAATTGGTGATGCCAGAGCACAATTATTCTGGTCACCTCCCACCAGTTTACCTCAAAGTTATGAGGTATATATTGATGATGAGTCCATCATCCAAAGTAACGACACAACCGTTATTCTGAATAATTTA
The DNA here is from genome assembly GCF_018271975.1 of Carboxylicivirga mesophila. Classification (GTDB taxonomy): domain Bacteria; phylum Bacteroidota; class Bacteroidia; order Bacteroidales; family Marinilabiliaceae; genus Carboxylicivirga; species Carboxylicivirga mesophila. Next base: position 19,425 of record NZ_JAGUCN010000035.1, on the reverse strand, counting down.
CTAAATGATTGCACCTACACATGCTATGTTAAGGCCAAATACCAGGATGACTCATACAGTCTTCCGTCCAACACGGTATCATTCACCCCCCAACAAGCAGTTTCAACACCTTACTATACCAATTTCGAAGATGGATTAAATAAATGGCAAATTAAGCAGGAACTGGATGGTTGGCGATTAGGTAACAAGGATTCTCTCACATCCTATTACCTCAATCTGGAGGAGAACACCAGCCAGTTTATATGGATAGACTCAGGGATCAACAAATGGCATTCGCATGTGACCGATGTTGCTGCGTCTCCCCCCATTAACCTGGAAGATCATACCAATATAACCGTTAACTTTAAATACGTATTTGTTACAGGCATTTATGATGTTATTGATGAGCTGCATATAGTATACCGACAAGTTGGCGATGATGAATGGATAAAAGCCGGGCAGCCTGAAGCATCGTCCAAATGGATGCAGGCCAGTTTCACCCTACCCGATGAAGCGGCCGGACCAAATACCCAGATAGGTTTTTATTACAACGACTTCTATCAGCACGGAATGGGCGCCGCCATTGATGAAATCTATATTAGCAGTTTTGTTCCCACACTGATACACAAACAGGTTACTAAAGCCAACATCTCCTTAAACGGCAATACATTAAGCGTTTCAATCGATAATTCCCAAGACAACCCCTGTAGCTGGCAACTTCTTGATATGACAGGCAGATGCTTGCACCAGGGTATTTTTCATCTGTCAGAAGGTGTAGCAAGTACGATTCTTCCACCTTTAGATACCGGCATATATATTGTCCGGCTGAGTAGCAAGCATACTAATATTACGTGCAAAGTATTTAACGCCAGCTTAGCCAGGTAGTCCAGGCCATATATTACTTCTGAAAATATAAATCATCAACATTGTAAAAAATGCCTGATGACCCGAGTACTTTCAAATAGTCTAAAATTTTGAACATAGAATTGAACTTTTTTTCGTGTCTGCTGTCTTTTTAGTACGATTACTTGCAAGGTTCGAAAAAAACTGGTTTACTTTGCAAGTTTTTTGCATGAAAGGCCAAATATTTAAAGCAATATGTAACTATTTGGCATGCTTGCTGTAGAATAACGGCAAGCCATAAAAATGAAATTATTACAATACTAAATTTTATAAAATGGAAATAGGAAGAAATAAATTTGTTACCCTTTCCTACGAATTGCGTACCAACGGTGCAGAAGGAGAAGTGATTGAAAAGACAGAAGCCGAAGCTCCTCTAGGTTTTGTATTTGGTGCCGGTAAAATGCTGGAAATGTTCGAAAACAAGTTGGAAGGCTTAGCTAAAGGATCTGCTTTTGATTTTGAGTTAAAAGCCGCTGAAGCTTATGGCGAAGTGAACCCCAATGCTATTGTTGAGATTCCAAAGAACATTTTCGAAGTAGAAGGACAAATTGATGAGAATCTTCTAACAATTGGTAACCACGTACCTATGCAGGATGCACACGGTAACCGCCTTAATGGTTTGGTACTTGAAGTAGGTGACGAAAAAGTTAAAATGGACTTTAACCACCCACTGGCTGGTGATAACCTGTTCTTTAAAGGCGAAGTACTTGAGGTACGTGAAGCTACTGAGGATGAACTGGTAGAATCATGCGGTACAGGTTGCGGTTCAGGTGGCTGCGGCGGTGGTTGCTCTTGTGGTTAATAATCAATTACAAGCTATATACGAGGGAGGTGTTAAACACTTCCCTTTTTTATTTACCCCCCCTTCATCAAAGTTTGAAACTTTGGAAAAATTATTTCTATTCGATTGCAGGCTAATATAGACAGAGAGTTAATATTAAACTTATTCATAGTAGAATCCAGCCCCTAGATGCTATTCTGGCACATTTGCCCCCTCACAATGATATTCATTAATTGTCTTGGGCAATAGCTTATAAACAACTATTTTTACGCTTCATTTTCTAATAATCTATAAATATAAACCGATATATGTCTGCAAATTCATTTGGCACCCTATTTAAGCTCACTTCTTTTGGTGAGTCGCACGGAAAAGCAGTTGGTGGTATCATTGAAGGTGTACTGCCCAACACGCTTATTGATGAGGACTTTATTCAGAGCGAATTAGATCGTCGTCGCCCGGGCCAGTCAGCCATTACCACACCTCGCAACGAAGAAGATAAAGTGGAATTTTTATCAGGCATCTTTGAGGGCAAGGCAACCGGTACCCCTATTGCCTTTGTCATCTGGAACAAAGACCAGCGCTCCAAAGACTATGGTAACATTGCCGATGTGTATCGCCCTTCGCATGCCGACTATACCTACCAGAGCAAATATGGGATACGCGATTACCGTGGAGGCGGTCGCTCCTCTGCACGCGAAACCATTGCCCGTGTAGTGGCAGGTGCCATTGCCAAATTGATGCTACAACAACAGGGTATCACCATTCAGGCATTTACATCAAAGGTAGGACCCATACAATTGGATAAGTCCTATGAGGAGCTTGATTTAGCCAATACAGAGAATAACATTGTACGATGCCCCGATACCACCATAGCCGATAAGATGATTAACTATATCGATGAGGTCAGAAAAAGCAAAGATTCGGTGGGCGGCATCATCAGCTGCGTTATTAAGAATGCACCCGTTGGACTGGGCGACCCGGTTTTTAATAAACTCCACGCTACTCTGGGCCAGGCCATGTTGTCCATCAATGCCGTGAAAGGTTTCGAATACGGGTTAGGCTTTGGAGCGACTGATTTAAAAGGCTCGGAGCACAATGATGAATTTTATATGGAAGGCGACCGGGTAAGAACTAAAACCAATCGCTCTGGCGGTATCCAGGGGGGTATCAGCAATGGTGAAGACATCTATTTCAATGTAGCCTTTAAGCCCATTGCCACCATTCTTATGGAGCAGCACACGGTGAACCGTAATGGAGAAGAAATAACATCAACCACCAAAGGGCGCCACGATCCTTGTGTGTTGCCGCGCGCAGTGCCAATTGTGGAGGCCATGGCTGCCATCACTATAGCTGATCATATTTTGGTGAATAAGATGTACAGATAATAAAACACTATAAGAGTCAGATGCCAATCCTTGCGGGTTGGCATTTTTCATATGCTGATTCGCATCGTTTTTTTAAATATATCAAGTGATAATCTATTAATTGTGCAAATCAGTAGTTGAACCCACTCCGTGGCTCTGTTTGTAATGTATTAATATACCATGGGTTGCACCCATGGTTATTAAAAATAAATCCCTTCGGGATATAAAAATGTCCGTAGGACATTAACAATAATAGCCCCGTGCGAAGCGCGGGATTATGAATATGGTGAGAAAACACAACCCTGATATGAATTGACTGTTTATGTTAAGTATATTTTAACTATTGATTCACATTAATTGCCGATACACGGTGTATCCGGCAAAATTTAAAAATAGCGTCGATACACGGTGTATCCATCATTTTAGGACTTGACGAAGCAAATACAAAGTGTATTTTGCATTTTTAGACTTGGTGGAGCAAATACAGCGTGTATTTCGACATTTTAGGACTCAGCGGACCCGATACACGGTGTATCGGCTTGTCTGAAGAGTAAAACAACCAAATACACGGTGTATCGGCCAGTTTTAATACCTGGGGAGCAAAGTACACGGTGTATCGGGTCGCCCAACAAAAGAACTGGTAAATACACGGTGTATCCGTTTTTTACACTTTCCCGGTATAAGTACACGAAATATTGGCTTCCAGATTAACCAGCAGAGGAGAAAATTAGGTCTCCTATGAACCTGACTGGTTAGAATGATAATAAAGAGGTAGCTGAATGTACAAACATAATGCCCGGACAACAATGATTTGGTATATTTGAGGCTAATCATATAATTCACCTCATATCCTTTCAAAATAATGAAAAAACTACACCTGTTTCTTTTTATCATTGGCCTTTCAGCCATCTGCTCTTGCCAGCAAACAACCAATAAAGCCACCAATCATGTTTTATGGTATCAACAAGCTGCCGAAAACTGGAACCAGGCCTTACCCATAGGCAATGGGCGCCTGGGCGCCATGGTATTTGGTAAAACTGATACCGAACGCATACAACTGAATGAAGATTCGATGTGGCCGGCTGATTTAGGCTGGGATGAACCCGCAGGCCAGGCAGAAGACCTTCAGGCCATTCGTCAACTACTATTTGAGGGCAAGCATCAGGAAGCAGATGCCATGTTTGTCGATAAGTTCTCACGAAAATCAGTTGTTCGCTCGCACCAGACGATGGGTGATTTATGGCTTGATTTCAAACATGACAACATCAGTGATTACCGGCGTGAGCTGGACATAAATACGGCCATTGCAACCACCACTTACAAAGCAAACGGCTACCAATTTAGTCAAAAAGCGTATGTCTCGGCGCCTCACCAGGTGATGGTGATTGAACTAGAGAGTGAAGCGCCCAATGGCATTAATGGAACGATACGACTGAGCAGACCCGATGATAAAGGTCACACAACAGCAAAAAGCTATACCGAGGGCAACAAGCGCTTATTGATGGAAGGTGAAGTTACACAGCATGGTGGTGCTTTTGACTCCCAGCCAGCCCCCATCAACCATGGCGTGAAATTCCAAACGCTTTTGCATATCGAAAACCACGATGGTCAACTTACTACCACCGGGAATTCCATAACATTGCAAGGCGTTAAAAACGCTGTTATTTACCTGGTAGCTAACTCGTCATTCTATCATGATGATTATGCGGCACAAAACAACAAACAGCTGCAACAAGCACTCAGTCTGTCGCCTCAGCAGCTGGAGCAAACGCATATTGCTGATTTTCAGCAGCTCTACCAACGCGTTGACTTGCAACTTAGCGGCGAAATGCTGGACAGTATACCCACTGATGCACGCATCAAACGTGTTAAAGACGGCCAAAGCGATGCCGGTTTGGAGGCCATGCTTTTTAATTATGGTCGCTACCTGTTGATCAGTTCATCGCGCCCGGGCACCAACCCGGCCAACCTGCAAGGCCTGTGGAACGAACATATAGAAGCCCCCTGGAATAGCGATTACCACCTAAATATTAACCTGCAGATGAACTATTGGCCTGCCAATGTCACCAACCTTGATGAACTCAATCAGCCCTTGTTTAACTATGTAGATAAGCTGGTGGAGAATGGTCAGTTAACAGCCCAAAAGAACTTTGGTTGTCAGGGAGCTTTTCTGCCACATGCCACCGACTTATGGGCGCCTACCTGGCTACGTGCTCCTACAGCCTATTGGGGATGTTCAATGGGTGCAGGTGGCTGGATGATGCAACATTACTGGCAGCATTATTTATTTACAAAGGATACCATTTTTTTAAAAAACACCGCCTTCCCAGCCATAGAACAAGTGGCCAGGTTTTATAGCGACTGGCTGATTGAAGACTCGAGAGATGGCTACCTGGTGTCGGCTCCGTCCACTTCGCCCGAAAATCGTTTCTATGATCAAAACGGGCAGCCTGTGGCCACTTGCCTAGGTTCGGCTATGGATCAGCAGGTAATAGCCGAGGTTTTTGATAACTATCTGCAGGCTTGTGCCACTCTGAATATCAACAATGCCTTTACAGAAAAGATAGCGCAACAACGAGAACAGCTACGTCCTGGCTTTGCTTTAGATGACCGAGGCCTGATTATGGAGTGGGATCGTGCCTATAAAGAAGTAGAACCAGGGCACCGCCACATGTCGCATCTTTATGGATTTCATCCTGGCACAGCCGTTACTGCCAGCGAGACACCTGAACTATTGCAGGCAGTCAGGCGCACGCTGGAGCATCGCCTGGCAAACGGTGGCGCCGGCACCGGCTGGAGCCGAGCATGGTTAATTAACTGTAGTGCCCGACTATTAGATGGCGATATGGCCCATCAGCATATACTGGAGCTATTTAAAAGATCATTGTTCATCAACCTGTTTGATGCGCATCCCCCTTTCCAGATTGATGGTAATTTTGGTTATACAGCCGGTGTGGCAGAGATGCTTATTCAATCACATGAAAACAATCTCATACGGTTACTTCCAGCATTACCGAAAGTTTGGGAAAGTGGCTCGGTTAGCGGTTTAAAAGCAAGAGGAGGTGTTACTGTCAATATCGTGTGGACCAATGGTGAAGTAATATCAGCTGAACTCATCTCTGAAAACGAATGTGACACTGATATCATGGTAAATGGTGAAACACATACGATTCACCTGCAACCCAATCAACCATACCAATACAGAAAATAAAAAGTTAAGGCAGGGATTTAGAAGTTCCTGCCTTTTATTTTAATACGGAATCAGCTTCTTATACTTTTTTTGGCGAATATAATTAGAAATAATGCTGCGGGTATCCCCATTATCATGGCAGAAAGTGATGTGCTCTTTAAACTGTTCGGGCGACTCTATACATGCATCCTCTCCAATAAAGCCCCAGCCAAGGTAACGACCATTTTCCACAACTACTACCGCCATCTCCGAATCGTTTCGTCCTTTGTCGAGAATTACAAGATTAGAATGCCCATAGGATAGTTTCTGAAGCAACGCCTGTACACGTCTATTATAATTCAAATCCGACTCCTCCCCTACGCAGGCACCTTTACAGGTCTTAAGCTGATATTGAAAACAACCATGCTTTCCATCATAAAGGCCACATAACTGCTGACACAGTTCGTACTCCTCAATCCATTGAAACAGGCGTTCGCGGCCTTCCTGTATCGTATCAAAGGTGGCACTGGGAATATCAACCCCGCTATTGGGTTTAAGTGTCAACCGCAGGTAACCATTACGATCGGTATAATGATACAAGCCTATTTTGCTTTTGGAGCGTCGCTGAGCCCGGTTATAACGTGGTTTCTCCAGCTTAATTTCCTCTGACTCCTTCAGGAGGGCAACTAATTCGCTGCCGGTGATAAAACAGCTTATATCGGCCGCATTTTGCTTCATTTCTATCCCTTTCTTCGATCGAGGATTGCCCAAGTGTGTGATAATGCGACTTCGGATGTTTTTGCTCTTACCAATATAGATAAGTTCACCTTGCTCGTTGTGCATGTAATACACTCCGGTTTGAGCGGGCAAGGCCTTTATTTGCTCAACGCTCATCTGATGATGTAAACCATCAGCTGAGAAGGTCTTATACGGATCTTCCGGATTGATTAGTCCATTATTCTTATCCAGTAGTATTTCGAACAGCTTAACGGTTGCCAGTGCATCGCCCGCTGCACGATGTCGGGCTTCATTGCCAATGCCTAACTCTGGGCATATCTTCCCTAAGCTATACGAAGCATGGCCGGGTAACAACTGACGAGCCAGTTTAACCGTGCAAATAGTTGGCATCTCAAAACTGTAGCCCAGATGACGAAACTCTTCTTTAATAAAATTATAGTCAAAGGCAGCATTATGCGCCACAAATACAGCGCCTTTGCATATCTCCACTATATCTTTGGCTATTTGATAAAATGGTGGTGCCGATTCAACCATTTCATTGGTAATACCTGTTAATGAGGTGATAAACGGTGGAATATAAGATTCGGGATTTACCAGGCTCACAAACTCATCCACCACTTGTTGACCATCATAACGGTAAATAGCAATTTCCGTTATTTTGCCATTCTTCATATTCCCCCCGGTTGTTTCAATATCTACTATGACGTACATGCACTAACTATCGCTCTTAAACTACACTTATTTCAAATTACCTTTGTTGCTTTTGTTAAAGTATTGGTAAAAGTACACATTTTAATTTTTTATTAATCAACCCATTCCATCTCAATTGCGCTAAAACCCTTGTATTTTCTTGGATGTAGAGCTTTTAAAAGCTATATTTGTTGTACGATCATTGACAAAGACATTCCGCATCAGTCGTATTTAGATTGTTAAACTCAACACTAAAAAAACACCGAGTGACGCTATGTTTTTAAAGAGCGGGCCTCGACCTTGTGGTTACTACTTGTAGTACGGAGGATTATCGATAATTACATGCACTCAAATCCTGTTTTCAGGAGTTTAAATAATCCCGGGTGATGCGGTCCTTATAAAAAGGCGATAACTGTTTTACAGCTATCGCCTTTTCTATTTCGTATTGTCCCGGAGCCTTGCCAGAAGTTATCTTTCATCAATATCTTTAAAGTTCTTTCAGCAGAATATTTCGCTTACTCTTCTCCAGTAATTCATCAAATTCCGAGAGGATATCATCAAGGTTATGCAAGTGGCTGGTTTCCTCGAAGTGCAAATCACGACTACCCTTCGCCTCGACCATCTTAATTACTTTTGTAACGGTTAGTTTATTTATATCCAATGCCGGCTGATAGTAGGTTTCCTTCTCATCATCATTAATCACTTCTGAAAACACCTTACTTATCACCAATTCATATACTACTTCATTAATCAGGCGTATCGGAAGTTTTAATTCATTAGACAAATCCATGTTATTGGGCGGCGTTTTGCCCCTTTCAAATCGCTTTATAACGTATGATGCAACCATTAATATAATATGCCGTTTATAGGCATAACTCACCCGCCTGGTATCTGCGTCAAACTCATAACTGTCGGCATTTTGAAAAGCAAATGACAGCTCGGCACCTAATAAAACAATGAGCCAGCTTGATTGCAGCCAAATCAGAAAAAATGGTAGCGCAGCAAAGCTACCATAGATGGCATTATAGCTGGTTACCGAACTTTGGAAATGTACATAGCCATATTGCAACAGTTGGAATAATGAGCCCGAAATAATTCCACCAAAAAGCGCTGCTCTAAATTTCACCCTTGTATTAGGCATAATATACATGAGTAAGGTGAAAACAATCCATACGAGTAGGTAGGACGATACATAAATAAGACTGGATAAACCACTATTCTCGAACCCTAAATCTCTTAAATGTTTGCTGACAATAACAACCATACCACTGCTCGACAACATGAAAATAATGGCTATCAGCATCAGCGAAATATAATCGCTAAACTTACGAATAAACGAGCGGGCGTGCTTAACTTCCCATATATCATTAAATGAGTGCTCAATATTGCCAAACACTTTCATAACCGACCAGAAAAGTACGACCAAGCCAATACCGGCTACTTCGCCCCCCGGAGTGCGTTCAAGGTAGTTTAACGCAAAGTTGGACACAAATGCCAATACTTCTTCCTGTCCTTCTAGCTTCGCTGTTAATATATCCTGTAATTTATTGTCTAAACCAAATCCCTTGGCAATACCGAAGGCTAGTGCGGCCACCGGCACAACTGACAGTAGCGAATAAAAGGTTAATGCCGATGCTTTTAGCTGGCATTTATCATTAATAAAACCTTTAATCGAAATGTTTAATATCCGAATGGCACGTATCAGGAAAAACTGACGTTTAGTGGTATCATCAGCTGTTATTCTCCAAATTTCTTCGTTAATGAAGTGAATTATGCGGGCTAAACGTTCTTTCATAAGGCAGTGTTTTAAGGAAAGAAAAAAATAGCAAGCCTGTAAGCCGGGTCCTGTCTCTCCCGAAGGAGCGTCTATCATTTATCTACAATAGCAGTCACCTGCTATTTCCAGCGACCTACCCCTCACAACTTCTTACGAAACAAAACGAGCAGCCTTGCTCCAAAATGGAATTGTGATATACATGGTCTTGCAATCCGTCAGACGTACAGCCAGCCTAGTTACCTAACCTGCTGGTGAGCTCTTACCTCACCTTTTCACCCTTACCCGAAGGCGGTTATTTTCTGCTACGTTACTATACCCTCACGAGCATCTTCCTGTTCAGAAGCACGGTGCTCTGCATTGCCCAGACTTTCCTCTCCAGCCTTATGACTGCAGCGATAGACCGGCTTGCTATCGCTTACAAAACTACAATAAATTATTCAATCTTAAATGGCATGTACTTATCCAGTTCAACCAAGTGAGCATCTTTATAGCCTAAGGCCTTTATGCGATTTAATTCCTGCTCGGCCACATCGCCCTTGAAAGTACCTGTAGTATAACGAAATATCTTATCTTTCATCCTGAATTCCATTACATCATCAATATTTTTAAAATGACTCAGGTATACAGGAAAACGAAATGCACTTAATTGCACGGTATACGTCTTATTGGGGTCAATTTTTTGTCCTGACTTTAGAGTGCCCAATGGTGAACCGCTTCCAATGGCATATTCGCGTGTATTGACTACAAAAGCCTGATCATACCCAAGCGCTTTTACATCAGGTATGGCGGCTTTGGCAGCATCATAGCTATCGTACTGTCCTACACAGAAACGTAAAAAACCGTCACTGCAAGGGTATTCGCGCGCCACATCCACATTCTTAAAAAATGAAGGCATTTGCGGAGCCTTTGCCAAAGCAATAATCTGAATAGCAAAGTAAGGTGCCTGTGCTTCCGACATCCTAATAATCTTCTTATTTGTACGAAGGGCATCCAGTTTATCAGCTTTACTAATGCCTACTGATGCAAGCATAAAAACAGCTACTATAAGGTATTTAAGTTTCATTTTTGACACACTATTACCGTTACACATTACTTCTGTTATTTCAGCATACGCCATACAACAACTTCAATTCGGCGATTTATGAGATGCTCACTATCCGAACAGTAAACACCGCGCTTACATTTATTCTTCAAATAACGCTCACCATAGCCTCTAGGTATCATCTGTTCATCATTAATACCTTTGCTAATCAATATTTGTTCAGCTTTTTCTGCAATACTCTGAGATATATTCAGGTTATTATAGCGATTGCCTTTTGCTTCGGTATGACCATTTAACTTCACAACAATATTAGGATTTAATGATAAATATGTTGCTAGTTCGTCTAAGACTGCTAAACCTTCTTTTGTTATCTCGTTGCCTTCGTAAGGAATTATCATCATTCCTATATCGTCCAGCACATCATCCTTGAAAATGGGTGTCAGGCTTAAACCATTATTATTGATGTCCTCCACTTCCATAATATTAACGATCATCCGTTTTGAGTTAAATTCATCGCCTTTTGAAAATTTAATTTCAAATTCCTGATCCTCCTTCTTATATTCATCAGGAATAATAATGGCCACTCGTCCATCATCTCCACTTACACCAGAAGCTATCAGGGTGCCATCATTGGCATCTCGTATTTCAACAGTAACACCTGGTATAACAACACCATTGAACGTTGAAGTAATTTTGGTTTGCAGGCTGGCAGGAAACATCGACAAGTCAACTGCAGGCACAACAACCGGTGTTGTTTCAACCGGTGCTTCCTCCTGCATATCAACCACAGGAACTTCATCAAGACCAAAGATTGGAGGTGCATCATCATCCTCTTCCTCCTCCATTGGTGGCGCTATTGTAAACACCGCGTCGGTACTACCGCTTCCTAAACGATTGGATGAAAGGAAACCGCGGGTTGGATCTGTAGGATCAAGTACATAACCAAAATCATCTTTACCACTGTTAATTGGTTGACGCAGGTTGACTGGTTCACCAAAACCATCACCTTGCTTTTCAGCTTTAAAAACATCTAATCCACCAAAACCCAGGTGACCATTGGATGCAAAGTAGAGGTTACCGTCCTTATCGATGTAAGGCCACTCTTCATCGCCAAAGGTATTAATTACACTTTTCAGATTTTCTCCTTTACCAACAGTACCAGAGGGCTTAATTTCGGCCCGATACAGGTCTTTACCTCCAAACCCACCACTTTGGGTGGATGAATAATAGATATACTTATTATCGGGAGATATAGCCGGATAGGCAGTGTTGTAATCATCGGAGTTAATGCTAAGCTCACGCTCATCTACCCAATCTTCCCCATCAAACACCGATGTAAATATCTTTAAACGACTGTCGCCACCTTTAATTCGAACTGGTTTGGTATAAAATATGCGGCTATAATCGCTTGTAAAAGCAGTTGCACCCACATGATAATCCGATTCAAGGTTTTTAGAGAACGAATGACTTCCTTCCTGTATTTCACCCTCCACTAACTTGGAAAATGCCAGGTTTAAGAAGCCTTTACCAGAACGGTCAACTTCCTTGCTTCTTCCCTGCTTCTCGGCAGAATACACCACTCCATCTTCATAGTATTGAATACCAAATGATTGATCACCAACTAAAAGACTTGCCGGGTTAACCACCACATCACGATTAAATGAACCATTTTCCATCGCCCATTTACAAGCTTTAATGAGGTCATCCATATCTATCGGATTAGCCCCTTGACTTTTGGCCTTCTCGTACCATTCAATGGCTAACTCAAAACCACCTTCCTGATGCCAACAAGATGCAAAATTAACTATGTCCTGACCGGTTAAGTTATCCTGTACCTCGTCATAGCGATTGAGTGCTTCAGTTACATTCTTCTGATTAAAATAGCAACGCGCTATTTCAATCTTAACCTGCGTGTTAAACTGTGCACCTTTTTCACCAGCAAGTGTATAGTACTCTAATGCTCTGTAATATTCCTCGTTAGCTAAAAACTCCTGTGCCTTCTTCAATTCTGAGCGCTGTGCGAATGCAGAAGCCACGAACAGAAGCATCAAAAGAAGAAGTGATATTCGAGAATTAGGTTTCATTGGTCAATTATTTAATCCAAAATTCTTTTCCTTAACTATTCACGGTACAACTAATCCTAGAAGTACCTAATTGAACGCATTCCTGCTCTTTTGTTAAAAGAGAAATCAAATTGTAATCCTATTTCGTGTGAACCATATTGTCCATACTTACCTAACTTAGATAATGAATAATCAAATGAGTAACGAACCGTCCATTGTCGGTTAATGATAAACTCACTCAGCAGAACCATTTCAGAGATACTTCTATAGCCTGCTCCTAACCAAATACGTTCATTTAACAAGACATTACAGCTAAGGTCAAACGTTAAAGGTGCACCAACAACCGTTCTAATTAAGGCTGTAGGCTTCACTTTTACATCGCCCCAGTCAAATATGTACCCACCATACCAATACGAGTGAATATCTTTAAAACTTACTGTATTCTTGAATTTGCCATCGTTTTCATTTGCTTCATCAAAATCAGGTCTAAAAAACCTTGGTATAGAGAATCCTGCAAAGTAATTCTCAGCGTAATAATAGGCTCCAATTCCAAAATTAAATCCAATTAATGATTGCTTGCCATCAAATACCGGATCACCATAATCCTGGGTAATTGCCTTTGTACCATCATATACATTTGATGTTACACCTAGTTGTAAGCCTAGGGCAAGAAAATCCCTTCGGCCCATCTGTAACTTGTATGAACCAGCAGCCATAAAATTGAAATTATTAGAGAATCCAAGTCTATCATTCTCTAACACAACACCAACTCCAAGATTAGTGTCTTCAATGGGGCCATGAACATTGATAGCCTGATTCATAGGTGCATCACTCATGCCTAGCCATTGATTACGGCTAACAATTAAACCACTAATGACATCTCTGGTACCATTATAAGCTGGATTTAAAATACCTTGGTTGCTTATATAATGATTGTACTGAGCCTGATCCTGACCACTAACTATCACCGGTAAGGCAATCAGTAGTAATATAGGCAGTAGATATTTCATGTGTTTAAATTTTATCATTAGTCCTAATTATTCACCCTGTCTAAGCAAGGTAGGAACAAATAAACTCTTTATCGTCTTAGTTCAATAAAACCAGTGTATTCTTTAGACACAGTTTTTGAACTTCCAGTGTCTTCGTCAACAACACTTATATCAACTTTAAATATGTAAAAGTACGTTCCACTTGGTAAATCTTCACCTAATGATACCATGCCAGCATTTGATTTACCGTCCCAGAAGTTATCTGTATACTTTTTACCTTTAGAGCGATAAACGAGCGTCCCCCAGCGGTTAAACACCTCTAATTTTGATTCTGTAGGTTCTGATTTAAACTGACTAATTACAAATTCATCATTGAAACCATCTCCATTAGGCGAAAATGCATTAGGTATCAGTAGTTCATCCTCTGCCTGATTGATGTTTCCTGCAAAGAAATAAATCCTTCCTCTATCGTAACGGTTTGAACCAAGGTAATCAGTATTATAAACCACATAATCAATGGAATCTCGTCCATAGAAACTTGGTAATTTAGTAAATACGACTGTACCATCCACATACATTTCAACAAGGTTCATGTCATTACCATTTCTATCTAAAGTATGCTTTGGAAGAGAAGCTTCTGAATCCCAAGGCACGAGCTCATCTAAATCAATCTCTTCATCACAACCTAATAACTTAAAGTAGATATTCTTGGATGGACCAACATTAATATCAATAGACGAAAGGCTTATATCATTAAACCAAACGTTGGTATCAGCAACATTTTGCCCATAGGTTACCGGTAAAATATCATCAATTGCTTCCAATGGCTTTTCAAAGATATTAACGCTACCTGCCATTAATCGTGAACATCCGTTTTCTTCTGCAAGAATAGTATACATACCACCTACAGGAAGCGCATTAGGGTATTGGAATGGATTACCTGTTCCACTATCAAGCACATAATCGGGCGAATAAGGTAGATTATTGCGTAGTAAGGTATATCTTACTCCTACAGTAGATAATTCCAGTCCAATTAGATCCAGATTAATAGAACCTGTTCCGATTTCGCCATCTTCAATGGTTTCATAACCACCGGCAGATGTACCGACCTGCATCCTAAATTGTTGAATTTCAGAATAGGCATTCACTGTAAAATCAAGGCTATTAATATCACAACCACTGTCGAATGATTTTGCGGTTACATAATAAGTACCAGCTAGCACTGATTCCTTAAATTCAAGAACACCAGCATCACCAGATAAGAAACTAATTCTGCTACCCGTTGCCTTATCAACGATGTAGTAATCAATACCCGCCTCAACTGCAGTAAGCGATACTTTAACACCTTCAGCATCCCAACAATAGTTCATATCTATGGTTGGTTCTACAACCGGTTGTAAAGGTGCATCTTTAACAGCTATACGAACTATGTCTAACACAAGATCACATGTAGGCGTACCTAACGCAATAACCTCATATAGATTATCTCCAATTTCATCGCAAAGTATTGGAATTGTTAATGGATTACCATCTCCTGTAGCAGTTGCAACAACATTACTTAATTCATCAACTACATTGTAAACGCGTGTAGCTTCACTTCCGTCCAACTCAATATCAATGGTTGTACCCTGGCATATATTAACAAACTCGGTTGTTACAACATTAAATGGTAACGGACTAGAATTAGAAGTTATTACAACAGCATTTCCACTATTCATTTGTGTAACACAGCCGTCACCACCGTATGATGCAATAATTGTATAGGTACCTTCAGGCATTAAACCAAGACTTAATTGGCCACCTGAGGCATCTCCAACAACTTCGGCCTGAAGTTCCATTGCAAGGTTAAACACCTGGTATGTTACTCCATCTTGCTGACCTTCGAGTGTAATATCGATTCCACCTTCAGCTTCACAGTATGACAACTCAGTATTAACTATATCATAATTTACGATATCAGCATCAATACCAATGGTTACTTCACCATTCATATTGGATGTACATAACGTTGTCCTGTTATACGCCACAACAGAATATACACCAGCAGTACTAAACGGACCAAATGTCAATTCGGCTCCAGAGCCACTAACTCTTGTACCTTGTTGGATGCCGCCCATTTGTACAATATATTCAACGCCAACTTCAGAATTTTCCAGTCTAATATATGCACCTGCTTCTGTAGAACAGTATTTACCGGAACCCGAAATCTGATAAGCTATTGGGAGTGGGTGTACAATTAAGGTTTCGCGATTAAGCATTTCTATTTCACAACCTGCTCCATCGTCGCCCATTACATAATATTCGCCTGGATTATTGACAAGATCAAATGTAATAGGTGCATTGCTACCTGCCACTGTTTGCTGGGCAGTTCCAGTTGAACTACCAGGAGCATCCGCTAAATAAAGAGTATAGTTTACACCATTATCCCCATATGCTACACCAAACTGCTGACCCGGATCACCATTACAAATATCTCCACTTCCAGTGACAGCATATTGAGTCATTGCGCCAGGCACATCAATATATATCGTATTAATTAATGTTTGTTCACAACCATTTTTATCGGCATATACCACATATGTGGCAGCAATATCGAGAACAGGTGTTGGAAACTCTACATCATTACCATCACCTGTAACAATATTTCCTGTTCTAACACCGGATTTAACTAACTCATAAACTACACCTGTTTCTGAAGCTTCTACAATAACTACTGCACCATTATTACAATCCAGGCCTGTTCCTGGCTTGATACTTAACACCTTTGTTAAGTCAGCATAAACCTTCTCGGTAATTGCAATACGCGGAGCCATTTCACTTGTACAAGAAGTCACTCCATCTTTGCGCATAGCGACGATGTAATAGGTATCAGTACCAGTAATTTCAAAGTCCAGAACTCCACCATTACCATCAACCCAAGGGCCAGTAACTGAGTCGCCTTCTCTCTCCCATCTGTACTGAACATCTGACTCAGAACCATCTAGGTGCAAGAAGGTAGTTCCTCCTGTACAGTAATCACCATCAGTTGTAACATTGTAAACTGTCGGCAAGTTATCTTCAATAAGAATCAGCTCATTATTCATTGGTGCAGAACAAACTACACCGATCGTACGTGCTTCTACACGATAAGTTCCTGCAACACCATAATCACCTAAAGTTAACGGCGCTGTATCATCATCTATTGTACCCGTAACAATTCCAACAGAAATATCGTTATGGAATAATTCATAATCAACACCATTTTGCTGGCCTGATATTGTGATAGTTACCATATCTCCAGAACAAAAATGTGCATTATTTGTAGCCTCTAAATCATATGATTTTGGTAGTGCCACTTCGATAACATTAACCGCACCATTCATTGAAAACTTACAGCCTGTTGCGGTATTAACAACCACGCTATAGCTTCCTTCTATTGTGTATGGTCCAAATGTATGTGCAGAACCATCACCAATCCAGGTGTCGCCAATTTCAATACCGTCTCTGATAACACGATACTCAACTCCTACTTCAGATCCTTCTAATATAACATTAGCACCTGCAGCTCCTACACAGAAATTACCATCTCCACTAACTTCAAAACTTGTATAAGTCCCATCAGGATCAATGTTAAATGTATTACTCATCAAACTACTACATCCTGTAGTTGAATTAGTCGCCATAATGGTATACTCTCCAAAAATTGTTTGGAAACCAAATGTAATTTCATTGCCGGTATTACCAACAACAGGGGTACCAATGTTTCCACCATCTAGCATTAACTGATAGCTGACACCAGTTTCTGAATTTTCGAGTTTTACTTCATGACCTGCACCTCCGCCACAACCAGTCACGGTACCAGTTGGCAGAATGCTAAATACACTTGGTAAATTATTTCTGGTAATTGTGACACGATTATTCATCTCGATCTCTGAACCTGGAACAGACGGATAAAAACCTTCTACTCTGAACTCTTCAGTTGTAAGAGCTGCAGGTACAGTTACATCATCCCACCTAACTGTATTCGTACCGTCAAACAATATTATTGGATTAATAACCTGATCATCAGATGTTCTTATAAGTCGATATGACACACCAGCCTGAGGTGTTGCCAGATAAAGACTTACACCAGACTCATCTTCACAATATTCTGTAGCAGATGATAATAGATCATAAGGAGTAATTCCATCAACAACACTCATTGTTATACTAGCTGTTGCCATACAATCATTAGCATTGTAAACGACAACCGAAATTACATCACCATCAACTAAATCATTGACTGGTCCATAGGTATCACTTGCATTAGGCCCCTGAACAGAGACAGCATTTCTGAAGAACTCATACTGCACTCCACCGGTAGCAGTAAATGTGACATCAGTTCCTGTAATAATATTAGGACCAGTATCAGCAGAAATACCTGCTGTTGGAAGCGAGTTAACAGTATGAACAAGTTCTGCTGACATTTGAGAACAAGTTGTAGTTGTGTTAGTCACGTTGACGCTTACACGATCACCATCAACAAGAGTATTTGTCACGTAAGTATTTGCAGCAGACGCAGCTCCAACACTTGTTCCATTAATAAAGAATTCGTACAAATCGCCACCAGAACCGGTGAAAGTAACCTCATCACCTTCACAAATTGTATTATCAGCATCCGAACTGGAAATAACAGCTGTCGGTAACGGATTTACTGTAATTGTTATTCCAACATGAGTATCTTCACAACCAGTTGCATCAATAGCACGAACGGTAACTAACTGACCATCTGTTAATCCTGAAGCAATATAAGTATCACTTGGGTCAGGACCTTGTACCGTATTACCATCTACCAAGAATTCGTAGGTATCACCTCCTGTAGCTGTAAAGAGGACATCTTCACCACTACAAATATTTGTTTTGTCAGCAGATAATCCAGCAGTTACAATGTTAACTGTGATAATCTCAAATGCAGGCGTTAAAGATTCACAGCCATCACCATTAACATAATTAAGCGTCACAGAATAAGGTAAAACACCATCCCAAACAACTTCCACAGATTCATCGTCCAAATCTCCAGTTGGGGTTCCTCCACTGATTATCCAGGTATAATTACCTTTTCCTAAACCAGTTACATTGGCTGTATATGTTTTAGTATCATTCGCACAAACCACTTTATCTCCATCAATAGAAGGAGTTGGTCGGGCATTCACCTGAATGGTTATATCACTTGATGTTCCGAAACAAGCACTTACAGAAAGATCGGTATAAGCAGTAACGTTAATTTTATCACCATCATTGAAACCATTATAATTAAATGTATTTCCAGCACCGTCTTGTATCGGATTACCATTAATCGCAAATACATAACGAGCAAAACCAGTAGGTGTTGCCTCGAAATCAAGCACTTCACCATCGCAAATAATTGATGAACTACCATTATTCGTAATGCTTAATGTTGGAACAGGATTACTAACAACATTGATAGTAATTGAACTTGATGCATCTGAACAGCCTGTGTCAGTATCATTAACTACAACATAAAACTGATCACCATCCACTGGTGCATCCACTCCAGTCGCTACATAAGTTGCGCTGGCACCATCAGCTTGTACAATTTCATCTAACCCTCCACGAATTCTACGAAATTCATAGGAGTAATTTCCAGATCCAAGATTACCACTTGCATTAAAGGTAATTGGAGTACCTGCACAAACAGTAGTTACACCAGGAGAAGGAGCACTAACACTGATAGTTCCATCAACGGTATTAACATCAACACTAGTTGTTGCTGTTCCTGTACATCCATTACTGTCTTCTACGGTTAGTGTAAATACATGCGTACCAGTTCCATAAGGTGTAGAACTGATGGTTACGTCTCGTGTATTACCAATAACCGTACCTCCGGCATTGGTCCATGTATAAGCCGCCATGCCTGCCGGATTTCCTAATAATGAGATGTCATCACCTAA
>NZ_JAGUCN010000034.1 GCF_018271975.1 Carboxylicivirga mesophila | reverse complement strand
TCACTACGCCTAACAACATGCATAATGCATGGCCATCGATGGGGATGACCGCAAAAAAATAAAGATGGCCACAGCATCATGCACTTGTACGTTAGATATAGTTGATTATTTATTTGTTCTAAATTCCTCAGTACTTGATGAAAAGAAAATGCATTTTAGGCAGATACTTTTTCTTTATAAGAATCATCACTGGATATTGGATAAGGAACTAATAGAATTAAGTTTCGCCAAGGCAATACATATTCTGACCAAAAAGACATTAATAATTTTGGCTGTCATTTTAATTATGAAAGTTTCTGTTAATTATGCTCATTATCGGCTTGGTGTTGTCGGACAAATGACAAACTTGGTCTGTGATTGGCTATTTTATGCTTATCTCTTATTTATGACAATAACATATTTAGGATATAAATTATTAGGACCTGAACAACTTAGAAAGAAATATAATTGGCATCAGAACTAATCAATAAAAGCCGAACCGCTAACACGCTGCAATAGCGCATTTCGGGGTACTTAGCATTTTGATAAGTCCACAACTTCGGCAACCAACGCCAAATTGATTTGGCTTAAAATAAAAAGTTAAAACAAATACAACGCTTTGGCTCCGCTCAATTTGGAAAGATTGTAAGGTTAAAATCCCTCACGACGCCATGCAGCGAGACCGTTGGCGCTCATGCAATGATGAAAAAGACTAGAGAAACATATGAGGAAAGAGCACAGAAACTAGCTTTAGTTGTCGACATCGCTCAGGAAATAATAAACACTTCTTCAAAACTGCCTGATTTTGACAAGAAAGAATACCTTAAACTTGGACAGTTGGTAAAAGAATACGCATTAAATCCACGGAAAGGATTCAAACGAATGGATAGCTTAAAATATCTGGAAAGCGACTATTTTGCTCATTGGAATGAAATTGAAAATCCAGAAGGACAAAGATTTTGGACTGAATTATATAAAAAAGGACTTTATCGAGAAAGGCGGAACATAATTGAAAAAGTTCTAAAGAGGAATAAAATTAAGAACATTGCAGAGTTTGAATTTATCAATGACACAATTGTTGTTGCAGAACAAACAGGACATATTAATGAGACCCAATCTGAACAACTAAATAAGTTGATGGGAGACTTTGAATTTAAACAGAAAAAGAAATAAAGCACGAAGCGCCAACAAACCGCAATAGAGCCCTTAGGGATTCAGAGTAATTTGGATGATTCGTAGCTTCGGCGAACAACGTCAAATTGATTTGACTTAAAAAAATTGAAAATATAAAACCCAACCCAACGCTTCGACTCCACGCAACGTTAATGGTTAGCAAGGCTGAAATTCCCTTACGCGCCTTGCGGCAGGCCTTTAGGCGCAAGTTGGAAAGTGAGTGATTCATATTTATATTGCAACATGAAACGAGTTTATTGCAGTAAGAAATTAGGAGATTATAGTGGCTCAATTGACAAAAATCTTCCACAGGACAGTTTAGAATTAAAACCATGTGATTGGAACGCTCATCTTTTTATTCTAGACCGAAAGAAGTGTTTAATTTTGGTTCATGCCTTGACTTATTATACGTTATACGGTCTTTATTGACAAATTATTAAAGAAAGATTTACAACACTTAAATTCAATATTAGAGGCACGGTTTAAATCACAGTTCGACAATGACAATCTGAATATTGGAACTGAATTAAGCAAGATGATTTTATCGGATATGAACAGATGTTTTACCGAACAAACAATAACAGAAGAGTTATAGGGAGAATTAATGATTTCGTAAGCGTCTTTAAATATCATTGCAAATACAAATACGCCAACTTTGATGATATGGATGTTATTTATGAAAATGGAATAATAAATACAACTCCAATTGAACTGACAATAAACAGCAAAAAAAATTGGACTTCACCGCTTAAAGAAATGAATGAACTAGTAAAAACAAGAATTTAATACGCTGAAATAGCGAATGATAGTTTTGTTTTTAAAATGCCATACTTGCAACGTTAATCAACGTTAGCGGCACCTTGGAAACCATGAGACAGATAATTATCAAAACAAAACTGATTATTAAACATTGAAAAAATGGATAATGAAGCAATAGACAAAATGCAAATTAAAGCTATACAAAAAGTACTAACAGATTGGAATCCATTAGGTGAGTATGCAAAAAGATTTAAAGACTTAGATAACTACTATGCCGAATCGATAGACCTTCTATTTTACATTGATAAGAAAAGTTCCCCTGCCCGTATAAACAAGTTGATGATCGAAATAATTGAAGAAGCATTTAACGTTAATGTAGATCCTAAGGGATCAATGGAGTATGCGTTGAAAATAAGACAAATAATTAAATAAATAGAAAGCACGAAGGCACAACAGAAAACAGTATAAAAGGGATTCTGAACAAATTGCCGTATCTATTTTCAAGGTTATATTTTCAGGTAAGACTACCCGATTCGCAAAAATTTTATACCACATTTTGTATAGGTTATAAACAAATTCTATATTGCTTTAAAGTTCTTTGAAAAGCAGAAGAGTGAAAACAAACGTATGTTATACGGTGACGCATTCGGTGACCAACTATGGAGAAATAGATTATCAGGTTGATAAATAGATATTTGAGAAGGAGTGTTCGAATCCCTCTCTCTCCGCACTAAATGAAAATCCCTGTAAGTTGAACTTACGGGGATTTTTTTTGTATGCGCACATGCATGCTGAAAACCTAATATAGTTTGGATTGAAACCATGTTAGGTTTTACTCTAAGCCACAAATGATGCTTCCTTTTTACTTTCGATACTATTGCAAATTAGCCAAATGATAAGTGCTCCATCGACAAACCGATAGTTATCGGATCGCCAACCGATGCCTATCGATTTTGAAATGGATAGTTATCGGTTTTTATCTATGTTGCTGTTGGTTTATAGGTCAATAATTTAGCTCAAGATAGTTATTTGTATACACCGTCACGATGAATAATTACATTCGAGAGTATGATAATTTATTTAGTATCTATTCAATTGCTATTATTCTTTTTTGCGAACGTTTACTGGTGACACCTGATTCACTAACTGCCTGAATTTCCAACTCATAATCTCCTGCTTCCAGATCTTCAATCAACCAACTTCTTTGTGCGGCGTCAATATCATTTTCATTGCGTACTAATTCATTATTAAGAAATACTCTGAATCCTTTAAGATCTGCAATGTCATTAGGAAAGCGCCACTCGAAAGAAAGATCATTCTCTTCAACTGAGAATGGCCAGATTGTTACAAAAGGTAGTTTCTTCGAAGGTATAACAACCGTTATAGTGTCGGTATAATCAGAAGGGCTGTTATCTGTGTCTTGATATTTAACATTGAACTTGTATTTTCGCCCAGTTCCTCCTTCTACCAGGTAGTTATAACTGGTAGCTTTGAGAGGTGCAATATTCGCTTCTTTGGCTAAAACACCACCCGATCGGTCACAGTAAACTAGAAATCCATTTATCTGATTAATGAAATCCTCATCAGCCGTCCAGTTTAATTGTACATGTACCTGGTTATTCTCTATCCTGGATGATGCTGTTAATGACTTTACATCCTCCACAATAGGCTTCGGATTATAGAATAAGCGTAGAACATTACTCCAGATAGCAAAAGATTCCTTCGGCTGAACAATGATTCTATAATGGTAGTTTTTAGTGTCTGAGGGATTCAGCGAATGATCCTTGTATACCCTGGTTTTAGCAGATAAGGTATCTGATACTGTTATAAAGTCAGACTCGGAGCCTATTCGACGTTGGATAACAAATCCAGTAATTTCGCTTTCATGATGCTCATTAAAGTTCCACTGTAAGCTTACACCACCTTGTATAAAATCATAATTGGGGTGTTGCTCTGTGTAAAGTTCAGGTGCTTGAAGAGTTACTTCATTGGCCATACTCCAGGTTAGCTCAAAACCATTGCCTTCGTTACTGAAGATTGAAACTGGTTTTATGGAGTAGGTATACTCCTGATCCTCATCATTAAGGATGTCACTGTAATGTAATACACGCTTATTGGATGCTTTACTTAACCAAACAACCTTATTGTTGATGCGGTTAAATGATTCATTAGCGATTTTCCTGTAAATATTGAAACCGGCCAATGTTTCTTTGCTATCCAACTGTTTTCCATCGTATTCAATACGCAATTGAATGCGCGATCCTTTCTTCTTAATTTTTTCTTTAATCACATTAACATCTAAATCAGGCACATCATTTGCTGCCCATTTAAAAGTTGCCACAGGAGCACTGGATTCAATTCCGCTAATCATAGGAAAAAGCCCATATTCAACACTTCCGCGATTAGGGTAGTCGGTATCTACGAAGCCGAAACCATACATAAGTGCAACGTCATAATCGAAAAGAAACATCAGGCATAGCATCTTATAAACCGCAGTATCAGCCTGTATTTCCTGTTTGAATGATTCGGCATTTATTTCCGTAATTTTAGTTGAACCATTGGCAGTATTTTGCAGAAGAGCAATTCTTTTCTTTTCCAGTGCACGAATGATTGATTTGGAGTTTGAAATATTGTTTAGACTTTTATCTTGTTTATTGTAGGGCTTTAATATCTCCTTTGTGAGATTTTCCCATGGAGTAGATGAGCCATCTTTCCGAATCGATCTTTTCTTTATAAATACACCATCCAGATTAGCATCCCAATGATCAACAGACCAGATTAAACTGATATTCTCTCCATTACCTTCTCCCAGTAGTGTAAAATTTGATTGTGCAAACAGGATATTTCCTGTTACCAGCAGGTAAAATATAAATATAACTGTCTTTTTCATCGCTTTATTTCAAAGTCAACCTTCCAGCTTTTACCTAATGTTTTTTAAGACTTTTTCATTAGGATGAACTGATGGCTATTAATCATTATATTGTTTCTAATTAGTTCTTATTATTCATCAAATGTATAAGAATAAGTTCCGTCAAATGAGGTTTCTCCTAAACTTTTCAGACCAACTATAAACTTGTAATTGGCTTCCATCATCCAGGCCGGTTTTTGATATTTAACCATAGCATCGCCATCTACAGAACAATATGGACTAAACTCACACCCTAGCACTGATGCATCAATTGAGCCACAGGCATGGATACCACCACCAAACTCAGCTGTATTTAATCCTTTATCAGTGAAATCAGTAACTAAATGAGCATTGAAATTAAAGTCAAATTTGCAATCTAAGCTATAACCGGTTCCACTTGTTTTAAAATCTGAGGTAAAACCATAGTCCAGATCACCATTCAGGTGTCCTTTTGCGCCAGTTAGTTCACCATTATCATTGTATTTGCGTGTGTTTTCAAAACTACCGTTAAATTTGACCACTCTCAAAATGGATGCATTCATATTTGTTGTTGAGAAGCGTTTTACATTTTGCGTCATGTTAAATTTAACTTCCTGGTTCGAATCTAATATCCAACCTGTTTTAGCAGGTATTTTAACATCAGCTTCTATGCTACCGTAAATATCGTACGATGGCATTTCTAATGTAATATTGGCTTCACCCTTAAAGACAGGTGATACTTTTGGTGCTTTAATGGTTCCTCTCAAGAATAAGCTGGCTTCTTTATCACCCCATTGATATACGGCCGGATCAACTGCTAATTCGAGCAAACCTGCGTTATCTTGCAAGCCGAATGAGAGCCCTGCCAGATAGGTGCCGTAGTCTGGATTACCATATCGTTCTTTTTTAGAGAAATCAATCTTATAATTATATCCAAACTGACCTCCCAACTTAGAAATAGATACGCCTGGGAAGATAGGAATAGCACTTCCTACTTTCAAATTATAGTAACCAAAGTTGAATGCCCCTCCATCGCATGAAGTACAGGCACTTGATCCTATATCAACAGCTCCGCTAATTCCCAGCTTTTTGGATATAGTTGCATCGAACGAACCCATGAAACGCTTATCACTGAATGCAGCATCAAAGCGAATGGCCATTAATGAACGGTTGATGTTACCTTCTACTTTTCCGATACTTATTTTTCCATCATTGGCAATGTCGAATTTGTCAACTGCAACATACGATTCGCCCAATAACACTTTAGCTGTGATAGACAAATTCGAATTTATATAGCTTGCCTTAGAAATATCAAACTTGAATTGGTTGTATTCAATGTTCCCGCTTGACGTTAGACTTTTTAGTTCTCCACCTTCTATAAGCACTTCGGAAAGACTTAATTTTGAACTCATGCCTTCGGGTTGAATGGAGAAACCACCATTGATCTTTTTAAGGTTGAGCTCGGTGTCTATGACCACTTCTAATAAAAGATCAGAAACATCAACCTTACAGAATCTAAGTGTTTGCTGATTGGTTGAAAGCAAAGCAATACAATTATTGTTCTTATATTCCAGATCAAACAAGAATTCTCCTTCAATACCTTTAATTTCTGAGACAACGGCCTGTCCTTTACCAGCTTTGAAGTCAAATATCTTTTCCTTTAAGTGGTAACTGGCTTCCACATCAAATGCCTTCAAAGTTGTTTTGAAACCTCCTGATGCATAGGTTTGTGCCTGATTAACCTTAAAGCGTCCATTTAACAACCCATCTTTAGATATATTGCCGCTAAAGGAGGCAAGAGATTTTTCATCCCTAATCAGATCTAGTTTAAGTTTCTTTAAATTACTAAGGTCAAAACTTCCGATTGGCCGATCCTTGGCTTTAGAATCTATATGGTAGATGATTGTACCTTCTATACCTTTGCTTAATTTCACAAGGTCTTTGTAGATATATTTATCATTTTCTAACGAAGCATTAAGCGTTATTTGTC
Organism: Carboxylicivirga mesophila; assembly: GCF_018271975.1. GTDB lineage: Bacteria > Bacteroidota > Bacteroidia > Bacteroidales > Marinilabiliaceae > Carboxylicivirga > Carboxylicivirga mesophila. The sequence continues at coordinate 43,133 of NZ_JAGUCN010000034.1, read as the reverse complement.
CATTGTAATCTTCAGTCCCATCTCCATTCTTGCTATAGCCAAATTTTACAGCATTAACTTTACTGTTTATAGCGTATATCTCTGAGAATTCAAGGTCCAAATCTGCAACATCAACTGCTAAATAAGTAATGCCTTTTTCTTTATCTTTAATGTAATCTACATTGGCATTGAATGAGAGGTTCTTCTCAATTTCACCTTCGTTTACGTTAAGGCTTACCTTTGCTTTAACGGATTTGATGTTTTTGCTATTTCCAGGCTTTTTCTCAAATTCAACAGTTAAAGGTCCTGCTTGCAATAGTGCATCAACAGATACTTCCCCAATCTTAAATGTTCCATCCTCATTAATGATTACCTCACTAATGGTCATATTTCCTGTATTGCTGGCATTTGCGCTAGCATCCACACTGGCCGTAAAGCTAATACTTCTATCTTCAGGATTATATTCTCCATTTGATAATTGAATGTTAGCATAAGGAGAATAGGCAACCGTTCCTCCACCTGTTATTTTGCTGACCTGGTTGTTCTCAATTATTATATGTCTAATGTTAATATCACCACTCAGAGATTTAGATTGCTGGGAATTGCTGTAAGAGGCGTTAATTTCCTTTCCTTCAAATATGACCAGCTCAAAGCTCTCATTGAATTGAACTTCCAGCTTCTTAGCATCCAAATTCATTCCGTAAAAAGAAAGGTGGTCTAAATCTTTTATGCAAGCTTGTATAATTTCATTGGTTTTATTGATGCTAATATCAAATTGTGTATTTGTACCTGGTAAACTACCAATAGATGCTTCACCATTCAACGAATTAAATAGTATGCTTTGTAAACTTACATTGTATGTAAGCTTACCGGAAAGCATTTTCAGAGTAATGTTAAATCCATTTTCTGAATATGCTGCAGGTTTATCAAGTTGAAGATCACCTATAAATAATCCTTTATCAGTAAGCTGGCCATTAGTTAAAGAGGCAATCTTTTGATCCGATTTAACAAAATCTATGACCATATTATTCAAATCATTAAAGTTGAAGTGTCCACCGAAAGCACTTCCTGTAGCTAAGAATTTAAAGTTGAAGTTCCCTGTTAATCCTTTCCGAACTATTAGTTGTGGACAAATTAATTTGTCATCATTGAGCTGAGCGTTAAAATTAATGAGACCGCCCACTTCGCCACCACTATTAATATCAATCTCCAGCTTGGAAATAAGGGCATCAATAAATCCAATGTCATTAATGCTTATACCATTGTTGCTTTCCCAATTAATACTGGCATTTTGAAGCAGACCAGTTTGACAATCAACTTTGTACTGTAGCTGAGCATTGGAAATATCTTTTTTATATTGACCATAATACGTATCGTTAAATACCAATTCAAATTCAACATCAGAAACAGAGTAATTGCAAGTTGTTTGATTATCAGAATTGAAAGTTATTGGATTAGCTTTCAATGTAACCAAAATCGGTCCAAACTTTACCTTATCATTTGCTTTAAGATTAGCTCCAATACTCAAGTTAATTTCTGAATCGCTCTGGTTCGAGTCATTTTTATCGGAATCGTTATTGTCTGCCAGAACTTCCGTATTAATATCTATTTCAGGCATTAGGACTTGTTCTGGATTATGGATAAGATCCCATTGGTTTTTCCATAGTTCTGTACCATTGGCTTTGTCTAACAGGTTAAGAGTTGTTGCACCGGAACCTGTTGTTGCTCGTAAGTTAAAAGCTCCATGTGCCAATTGCTGAGCTATGGTATTGATATTGCTGCCAAAGTTGTAAATGAATCCGAATTGTCCGGCTAAGGGCATATATCCATTACGTTCAATGCCAGGACTATTGATAAAAAACAGATAGTAAGTATTCTTATTGATTGGGGATATTTGAGCATATTGGCTGACAACATTAGCCATTTCTCGTGTGTATTTGTCAGAATCTAATAGATTATCAGGATTGATATTGTTATAATCTAAATTAGAGATAGTTATTGCTGGTGCAATATTGACTTGCCATCTTGTTATTGCAGGCGCGTAGATTTCATTTAGAGTCTTTATCAAGGGCGCTGCATTTTGCGGACACTGCGCTCTATTCACCGGCACCAGCACCACATTTTTGGTAATCATATCGTAGGATACCAAACCTAAAGCCCCTGCCTCAGTGAGTATCTCACGTGTATTGACAGAGTCAATCTGCTCTGTTTTAGCAACGGCTACCGTTAATATATCCTCATCGCCACCACCAAGGCCGGTTAATAACAGGCGGCTGCCTTTTTCCTGTGGGGTGGTCGGAGTTACCAGTCCGCTTTTGCGTATATAACGCAGACTATCGGCATGTGTGCCTTGTGGTATCACATCTATATAATCAGTACCACCGGCCTGTATCGATTTCCAGGCAATGCGATCGCCTGTTTTATTAGTTTCAAAATAAGCATTGGGCTTAGTTTTACCATCGCCCACCGGATCGTAGCCAAAATGCATATCGTCAGGTGCTTTAAAGCTGACTGATGCACCATACTGGCGGGTTTGTGAGGCTGTCCCCACACTGTCGCTGCCTTTTTTACCACCAGACTTTTTCTTGGGTGTGGTATAAACGCGTCCCGAGCCAGAGTCAGCCACATGTACCTGCCCGCCATTGGAGACAACTGCTACCTTGTCGCCCTTTTTAATTTTAATGGTTTCGGTAGTACCATCTTCTTTCACCACAACTACCTTGTCGTCACTAACCTTCACTTCTTTTACATCACCATCTATGGTGATTACCTCATCGGCTATATCATCCAAGTCATCTGTCACATCTACCTCTTCATCGTCATCACCACCTCCGGCGCCAATCCCTACCACCATTCCGGTTGCTTCGTCGTACACAAAATGCACCTCGCCATCCACCATACGATTGTCAGTATTAATGGTAATATTATCGAATGTGACATAGAATTTAACCATGCCGATGTATGGCACCAAAGCCATTCCCTTACCACTAAACACCCCATTGCTGCCTTCAGCTTCGGTTACCTCAATCACAAAATCAGCGGCCTTAAACTCATCAAAGGGATACAGTTCCTGTAATGGCTCACGATTACTCAGGTCAAAGTCATCGTTATCAGTTCCACAGGTATAATCTACATTACGATCGGTTTTTAAGCGTATTATACGACTCTCGTCGCTTTCTTCATTACCACAAATGGCTACTACTTTTATTTCATAGTCGGTATTATCCGCCAATCCTTTTAGGGTGTGATTCACCATAGTGGTTTCCTCACTTTGCCACTCTGTATCTTTGGCTTTTTTATAAAAAACACGATAAAGCTGAGTCGCAACATTGGCCGCCCAGCTGATGCTAGCTTCGTTATAAACTACACTATTGATGCGTGGCTCAGGCGTCACACAGCTCAGTCCATAGCGAAAACTATTCACCTCCGAGTAACCCTCATTCTGAAAACGGGCCCGGTTCTCACGGTCAATAGCCTGTACCTGCCAGGCATAGCTCATGCCATCCAGCAGAGGTGGCATACCCATGTCGTAAAGAAAGTTAGGGTCATCGCTTTCATCTGTAAAGATGGGACTGCTCACACGTGCCACCTCGTAGGGATCGCGTCCTTCAGGCATTATCTCCCAAAGATTCAGTCGATAGTACACATCGGCCTCCGGGTCGGCCGGCAAGGTGCCCATCCACGAAAATCGTATGTTAGGTTCTGTTTGCGGGTTAACCTCCGCCTTATCTAACGGAAATGACAAACGCGGTGCCCTTGTCAGGTAGATCATTGCCATGCCCGGAAAAGCCTGCGACACTTTCATGGCACGGTAATAATCTAATATATCCACCCAAATGCGGTAGACACCTTCCGGCAATCGCCCATTGCGCTGGTACTCATTACGACTGTAACCCTCAAAAATCAGGTTATTGGGATTAAACAATGGTTCCAGGTCAAGCCCCGTGACTGTTTCCGTGAGTCCGCCATCGAGCATAAAAGGCTGCTGTCGCAGGTCCGGTTTGGTATATAAATGTACCCCGTTACCCTGTATATGCAGACTAAATTTAACAGGGTACTGTTCAAGCGCCACATCGTCCACCACCACATTTAGCTGCATGCGCCCCGGCTCCGAAGCAAAAGCACTCAAACTATAAGGCATTGGCGGGTTCAGAACCGTGTAGGTACGAATGGGGTAGGTTGTTTGCGCACCTATTTGAAAGAATAAGAAAAATAAAACCACGGAGGCGCAAAGGCGCGGAGAAAGCTTTGAAGAAAGAGAAACCGCAGAGATGTAGAGGCGCAGAGGAATGAAAGGTGAACCGCAGAGACGCAGAGGCGCAGAGAATATTTTGCTTAGCGTCTTCGCGCCTTTGCGGTAAGAACTGATTCCATTAACTATATTTTGCATTAACTTTTTCATCTTTCAGTATTATTATTCCAATCTATTTTTTTTAGCGCTTCTACGTCTTAGCGGTTAGTATCCTTTTTCGGCCACCCAAAACGATAGCTATACCCCAGGCTCGCCGTCACATACGAATTCGTACTGCCATTCCTGTCGCGTTGGCTATAAGCCATACTCAGATTCAGCAGGTGTTTCTTTTTTAAAGCATAATTGGAGCCTAATCGTGCCGTTAGAACATTACCCGTGGATTCTTGCTCCATATAAGTACCGTTCCACGAAACAGATAAGCTGTTGCGCCATTTTTTATCAAACAGGCTCTTGCGTACAAAAAAGATGGGGCCATAAGCTTCGCCCGTTCCGGCAGAGGTTTTATTTCGGCTGTAATTCATGTTTAAACCAATGCTCAAGTTTTGCTTGGGACGTGCCCAGCTATATCCACCCGAAGCATTCACAAATCGACTATCCGCATTCTCCATCACATCGCTTTGGTTCTGGCTGGCCTGCTGAAAATTGATATTTCCGTTTAATGAGTGCTTAGCCGTCTCCGTCTTCTTTATCTGCCAATTGGCCGACAAGCTGATGTTCTCATTTATCTGCGTAAACGAAAGCGTATCAAGCAATTCATATTCGGTATGGGTATTGGTTTCTTCAAAAACTGTTTGGATATGCGTGTAATTATAAAAGTTGGAATACGAGGCACTCAGGTTAAATTTCTCATTGGGTGTAAACCCTACATTAAAATTCTGAATGATGTCTTTTTGATCTGTATCCGACTGATTATCCAGATTCGTTTGTCTGAGTCCCACATTAGCCGCCATCGTCACTTTACCACGAAGCATCATGGTGGCCAGATTAAGCGTGTAGTTCACAAAATCATTCACCGTATAATAGGCTCCCAGTGTCTCATACCCCGGCTCCACGTATTCAATACCAGCACCTATGCTCCCTATTGAGGTGCTCCAGCTAATATCCGATTTAGCAGCATGATAGCGATGCGTAGCGGCACCGTTAAAGTCGGTAGCGCCGCTAATGCGTCGGTCGCGACTTAAACTACTTACGCTTACTTCTCCGCGCATTGTCAAACGTTGCCACGGGCGCACCATAAAAGTAGAGCCCAGCACCATGTTCTCCATTGGTGTGATGCCTAAAGAGTCCATTTTTTCAAAGGGTTTATCTGTATCATCCTGCCCATGAAACAAGTGTACACCTACCTCGGCATTCTTAAAGGTATAGCTGGCCTTCATACCTTTTCCCATGCGCTTGTACTGCGGATCAAAACCCGAAACTGTATCGCCCGGCAGAGCCTTGCGCAAGCGCCCAAACATAGCACTAAATTTAAGCTTATCGGTTGGCGCCAGAACGATGCCTGCTCCGGCAAAGGTATGCCCGCTCAGGGAATAAGGTGAAAAACTCATACTCGAATACCCCAAGTGCAAGGTCGCCCATTTGTACGACGGACTGATGCTAAACTGATTAAATGGCTGTGTATAGGTCCAGTTTTGGTTCGACCAGGTAAAACTTACGGGTATCGACATACCATACACATTAGCTGCTACATTACCTGTCACCACCAATGCATAGGGATCTATACCACTGGCTGCATTGCTCCGGTACATTTGATTGACATTCAACCCACCATTCAACTTCAGTCCATCTTTTTTTCCTATTTGTTCGAGTTGCTGCGAATAAGTACTAATGGCATTAACAAATAATACTGCAATGACGCAGAGGCGAGGAGGAAAAACTGTAAGAAGCTTAAAGTCTGAAGTCCAAAGACGGGAAAAACACTTTATAGTTAAGCTTTTGCGCACTGTGCACCACGCACCATGCACTATATTTATATTGTCAATCTTCATTCGCTTTTTACTCATTCACTTTTTAAACTCTTAAACTGCTCATTGCTCATTACTGACTAATTCACTATCACCTTCCCAACTCTCTTCTCTCCATTCGATTCCACAACAACCACATACATCCCCGGAATACTCAGGTTAAATGTTTCACTGTAGATATCCATGCCTTCACGTTCGCATTGCTCAAGTATCTGACCGGTTCCCAATGAAACCAGGTAAATATTAACAGGGGCTTTCTCACTCAACTCAATGCTAACAGTAAAAAATCCATCCGTAGGATTAGGTGATACACCCAGCTTGAGTAAATTTTGATAAGCCTTATCAGCTAGTTCATCACCTTCTTCACTACCACTTCCCGGAGGCGTCACTAGTATGGTTTTGCGAGCCTGAGCAAAGCAGTTACTTGTATGCGCATTAAGCGTTATCTCACGCATGCCTTGCTCATTAAAGATGACCTTACAGAAGTAGGCACCTTGCTCCACAATATTGTATTCACCTGTAAAAGCCCAGTCGATATGCTGCGGTTTAGGCTGAGTCACTTCTACCATGATTAAAGTATCACCAGCTGCCACACTCGTTGCTGTCAGAAATTCCGGTGCCACATCGGTGGCATACGTGCTTAAGCTCATCGTATCGCGACCAATACAATTATCTTCATCCTGCACTTCCACCCAATAGCTATCTGCTTCCGAGACGATTAAAGCTGTATCTGTGCCAACTTCCACATCGTTTTTAAACCACTGATAACCATAGAATTCCCCGGGATAGAGCTTCGCATTATTGCCTTCGCACACTGTTAAATCGTCGCCCAGCTTCGGATAAATCGTGCGCACGTACGTCATCTCATAGCTTTCGCGCAGGTGACAGTTATTAGCATCATATAAATCCACCACATAGGTACCTGTATCCAATTTAGTAATGGTCGACTTAGTAGTCTCGTGCAACCACTCATAGCGATAGTCGCCAACACCGCCAATAGCTTCCAGCTCGATTCGGCCATCCGGCACACCAAAACAAAGAGGCTGCATCAGCTTATTCACATTCAACGCCAGTGCATCCGGCTCATAAACCGAGAAATCGCGCTTATCCTCACAGCCATATTCATCAAATACTCTGACAGAGTAATCACCACCACTCAGGTTTAACCAGGTATTTTCGCTGGAAGCATCCGTCCATTCAATGCTGTGTGCCCATGTGGCAGGCAATACCTCTACATGTGCTTCTCCATCACCAAACTTGTTACACGTCACATCTTTAACATTAAGGTTGGTGATTTGCAGGTAACTCACATCCAGCTTCAATGTATCATAGCCCAAACATTTATCTGCATCAGTTACTTCCAGGTAATAAGTATCCGGCTCTGTTACCACTACCTGCTGTTCTTTAGCCCTAAAACCATTCAGCGAGGTCCATTTAAATTGTTCGTACTGACCGGCATCCAGCGGTAAGGCATCGTAATGACAAATCAAGGTATCATTCCCTACAAATGGAACAACTGTGCGCTGGTAGTCAAACGGTATTGTGAATTGAGAAAAACAGTTATGCGCATCGGTAATACCTAACACGTAATCACCTGGCACAACATCTTTTAACTGGTTCTCGGTCGAACCGGTGCTCCATTGGTATTCATACGCCGGTGTTCCACCTGTTCCTTGTATCTCAATATGCCCTTGCTCACCTCCCAAACAAAGCGGATGTTCCATATCAACAATGCTGTAATACAAGCTATCAGGGGTTCCTACAGTAAACTCCCGGACTGCATTACACTTTTTTTCATCAGTTACCATAAGGTAATAGGTGCCGGCTTTCATACCCCATGCTTTATTCTGGTCAGAGGCTGTAATCTCTTCAGACCATGTGTAAGTATAAGCCGGGTTACCCCTAACTACTGTTGCCTGCACTTCTCCATCGGAGTAATCCCAACAACTGACATCTGTTACATCAATTGATTCAATAGCTAAGTCAGTAATATCTCCAAGAGGGAAGTTAAATTTCATCAAACAATCATGTGCATCACGTACTTCAATCGTATAGAGACCTGAATATAAATCTGTAATATCTGCCGTAACGTATGGCAATTCAACGATATCATCTCCAATACCTTTTTGCCATTTATATGTATAAGCACCTACACCTCCTTTATAGGAAGAAAAAATTTGTCCTTCGTTATTGGAGCATCGGGATTTTATGATAGTTGAATCCAACAATTGAATTTCTGTTGGTTGATTTAAGGTGATATTATCCACCTGTGTTAAACAGTTTTTAGGGTCTTGCACGTATACCGTATAAGTACCAATCGACAAATCGGGCACAGTCATGCCATCATACCACTGGGTATTATCAACCGACACCTGGTAACTTAGGTTACCGCCATTAATAGCCAGTTCAATGCTACCATCACTGCCATCAAAACACCTAACATCTTGCTTTGCTCTAAAACTGGCGGTCAACACCTCTGGTTGAGCCAATTCAATATTATTCTGCCAGGTGATGCCTGCACTATCTTTAACGGTAATGGTATAGTTGCCTGCTGGTCGACCTTCATAGCGCGGGCTTGCTTGTTCAGGCTCCCCATTAATAGCATAAGTATAATCACCCCAGCCTCCAATTGGTGTTACCTCCAGAATACCGTCGGACAATCCGTTACAGGTAACCGGACTGTTTTCTTTCACGGTAAACGAAAGTGGTAACTCAGGTTCGATTATCTGCACCTGACGTTCCATCCAGTCGCTGACTTCATACACACATTGAGCCGTATCCTGAACCTTAAGCGTATAAGTACCGGCAAGCAAATCTCTCAGACTAATGTCTTTGATGGTTTGTCCATTTTCAAAAACAATTGCCTCTGCATCTTTATACCATTCATAATTAAAAACTCCATTACCCTTAACCACTTCAACATCTATTTCACCAGTGGCTTCACCTTTCCTACGAATATAATTATGTGTAATGCTGATTTCTGGTACTTCCGGCTCTCCGATAGTAAAATCTTGCGCATCTACGCATCCATTTAAATCTATCACCTCAAGGGTATAAGTACCTGCAAATAGTTTCCCATAATGATAGTCACGGTCATCCTCTTTCGCAATAACCAAATCTCCGCTAACAGTTTCGCGAATGGTATAATCGAGATGGTCAGTGATAAACACACCATTATCAATCGTTGCAGCGATACGACCATTATCATAACCTGGACATGAAGCCGGGAAAGCATCAATCTGCAGAAAACTCAGCTTTGGACGTGCTAATATCTCCACTTGGGTGGTGGTAATATTTCCAGCCTTATCCATCACACTAATGTCATAAGTACCAGGAGCCAATGATTGAAATACAGGCTCACATTGCCACTCTGCTTTAGTTGCATCAATAGAATACAAATAGTCCTGTGTACCACAGGTATTAGTTTGCCATTCCGGGCAGTTATCATGTGCCGGGTTCTGACAATCCGTGTGCTCAGTAGCCGGACATAACCAACCGCCACTAGCCGAAATAACTATTTGTCCGTCGCTATAATCAGTACAGCTCTCATCTACTTTACTAAAGCTGATTTCCAATGGTTCCGGCTCAGTTATAGTAACGCTGGTTTCGTACCATATACCACCATCAAAATAGTCACATTCATTCTTATCTTTCAAACGGAAAGTATAGTCGCCAGGACCAAGGTCTTCACGCTTAAAGTGATAAACATCTCCAACAGCAGCCAGATTAACAGTCTGGGTTTCTTTCGTACCATCAGCTTTTATCCACTCAATTACATAGTTTAAACTTCCCAGGCTAAAGTCAATACCAAACCATCCCGCTTTCTGCCCATGGGTTGAAATACAACTGTATTGACGGTTATCAACTACGATTTTTTGAGGTTCAGTAAGTATTAAATCTTTGTACGTTGCAGAACAATTATCATCACCACTTACCTTTAGCATGTAACGTCCATCACCTAATTTATTATAGCTTTCAGTCTTATCCGTAAAGCTTTGAAGGGATTGATAGTTATTGCCGGCATCAGCTTTGAACAGTTCGTAAGTATAATTGACTCTCGCCTCATAAATATTACCAATTGCGACGTCAATTGCACCATTCTCATCCTGATAGCACAAAGGAGCTGTCTTAATTGGCTCACTAATACTGATTATAGGTAAATGCCCAATCATTCCCAACACCTTTTCATCCGCACATCCTTCGGCATCTTCAACTTTTAAATTATAATTATGGTTGGGATATAGACCGGTAAATATGGCACTGGCTCCTGTTACATGCTGATTCAATGAAGCATCCGTATTGTCAATCAAATAGAAGTCATATATATTTCCTGGTTTCCATACACCATCTATAGCCGATACTTCAATACTTCCGTTATGGGCAACTAAACAGGTGGGTTTTGTGATAATTGGGGTGGTCAGTTTGACGGCTTTATCAGATAACTCAATTGAAACAGGAACGGTCTTGCGGCAATTATCATTATCAATGGCCACAATATTATATGTGGCATTATCAAGCTCGGTGTAATACTTATCAAAGCCATTGCTATTTGCTTTAGCATCATCATTAATGCCACCATCCAAACTAATACTCCATGAACCTGTGTAACCAGTTCGTTGAACATCAATCCCCAACTCACCATTTTCAGCAATATCACAAGCCGGAAAGATGGTTGTTGTTGATGTTATAGCAATTTGCGTATCATGCTCAAGGTTAGCAATATTAGCCGTAAATGATTCTTCGCATTGGTTAACCGTGTTTCTAACTACTATGGGGTAAATACCTGTATCCAATCCATTGTAAACAAACGATGACTTATCTGGAGTGATTTTATCCGCTTTATCAATTAAGTTACCTCCAATTGTAAAACTTAAGTTATCTGTCCAGTTGGTTGGCAGATTATTAAGAGTAATAACACCATTATCACTGGCCGGGCACGATTCATCTGTTACCACCGGTGTTATGCTTGCTAAAGGATCAACATTGTTTGTAAGAGTAATTGCCTTTTGAACAACACATCCGGCTTCATCTTTTATATAGAGCGTATATGCTCCTGCTGTTTTCCCTTTAAATTCAAACAGTTGGCTTGCCGGCTGTAGGGCTGTATAATTTGTATCGTCCAGACTATACTGATAGCCAGAGGTATTGGAGCCATCAGTCTTTTTCCCATGTACTCCCTGAACCTTTAATACACCATCTGTACCTTCTGCACAAGAACTGTTTTCCGAAGTTGGAAAACCAGCAGCAAAAGCAACGGGGTTATCTTGAATGCCAATGGTGTAATTGGATACTTCATCCGTACAGCCATGTTCATCTTCTACTTTAAAGGTATAAGCCATTGTACCAGAGAGACCCGATACATTATCAATTTCTGATATATTTGATCTTTGTGTGCCATTGATAAACAATTTATACTTTGAATCGTCAACTAATGGAACTCCATTTGAGATAGTCAACTCAACCACACCTGTATTTTGACTATCGCATAAGGGTTGATAATCAGTATTAACTTGTAAATTAAAAGTGTTTAGTTCTTCTATCTTAAATCCATGTTGAACAGAGCATCCTGCACTATTCGTGATTGTTATAGTATATTCTCCTTCTTTCAGCCCTGTTAGTGTAATAGTTCTGCCTATAAAGTCTTGATTAAAAAAAACAGGATCAGATAGTTCTGATTTAACATTAAAAGAAGCATCACTATCATGCCCTCCATTCACCATAAAACTATAACTACCTCCTTCGGATGATGGACAGTTGACATTTGTTGTACTTGTTGGGGTAATGCTTAAAACATCTGGTTCTGAGACAACCTTACTTTGTGAGTCTGTACAACCATTGGCATCCTTTACGTAGAAATTATATGAACCCTCAGACAAATCCGTAAAAGATGAAGAAGTCGTTTTAAAGTTCACATTATCTTTTGAAAAAGAATACGTTTCTGTTCCACCAGAAACAACTATATTAACAGAACCATCAGTACCTCCATTACATGAAACGTCACTTACATTGACATTCTCAATCGTAAATACATCTGGCTCAGTAACTGCAATACTTGTTATTGTTGATGTATTCGCTGGATTAGCCAAGTCTGTAACCGTTACAGAATAAGTGGATGCCGCAAGATTAGTGAATGTTTTTGATGTCGAATTATGTGAAGGAACTGTTTCATTATACACTGGCGATGTCAATTCTATTTTAAAAGGTCCAAAACCATTTGTAATTGTTATTGGAATTTGACCTGTTGTATTTCCATGACAATCAACGTTAACAACGGTTCCCTTCGATGCAGTAACAGCTGATGGAGCAGTTAATTTCTCAATATCAATTATATTGCTTACACAGCCATTGCTATCACCAGTATAGCTGACCTGGACCTGTGTGGCCGTCAAAGGTATGTTCTCAATTTTATAAGTATCACCTGAAACATAGGTTAAAGTAGCTCCTGCAGGTTCAACAACTTCAAAACTTCTATCTGTACCTCGTCCAGTTATGCTTATTGTACCTGAGGCTTTTCCACCTGAAGTCTTATTTGTATAATAAATAGTGCCGTCTGTGGCAGTATAGGTATTTAGTGTTAAGTTGGTTATTTTAATAGGTTCAATATTAAATACAAAATATTTTTTAACAGGACACAAAGAGCCATCAAAGAATACTTCCAAACAATATGCTCCATTTCCTAATTGCCCAATTTTTTTGGTCCCACCTGGACTCATATTTTCAAAGCCAGTATCTGAGTCTGTGACATAATATTTAATACCAGTTTCTGGATCTGTCCATTCTACTGATGGAAAATCAACACTACTTTGGGTACTCATAGTAATCAAATTGATTCGTAGATCAACAGTGGTATTTGATGGATATTCCGAATTATTTTTTATCACCACATATCCATCTTTGGAATCGAAACAACTAGGTGGATAGGGTGTAAGCGTAATATCAGGAGTGGGTAGAAAATAAAAACCCCTTACTGTGTTGGATAACCCTCCATCAGGATGAAATACTGTTATTTCAAGTTCTTCATTTACCCAATGTGGTTTTGAAGCTATTGCTGAATATTTGATTTCAACATTACTTGAGGATATCGTTTTTGTATAGTCTATATAGTCGTTTATTTTGCCCACAGGGTTTATTCTAAACTTTGTTACTCCACAATAAATTTTAGAATTTTCGAGTTGTACTTTAACACCTTGCCCAACTACACAACCTAAAGTTGGAGATTCCGTAATATTATAGTATGGTAGTATAGTAATTGTACCACTGCATCCAAAATCATCACCAAAATTTATCGTTTGTTCACAATTAGATTTTATTCCTTTGGAAATTGTTATATTATCGTATGTACATCCAGCCGGTGCGCCTTTATCGGGTCTCTGCCTTTTATCTAGGGTGATCATCGTTGGAAAATTATTCATAGATTCCTCTTTCAGAACACTACCATTATCACCAGGAAGTACATCTTCACTAAAAGATGAACCTTGATTTGGCGTAAAGCTATAAACCGTACTTTTTAAGGGACAACCATCTCCTTCTGTATCCACTGTAAAACTATATTTCACAAGATATTGACCAAATAATATTGATGTCCCTGAAAACAGTAAAAGCATCAAGAATAATAACTTATATAAATTAATTCTTACTGAGTACACGATATTCGCTTTCATTATTTGTAATATTAAGTAGCAACTTACATATCCTAATATTGGTCTTTTTCAACTCCCAACTTCCACCTTGCTTCTTCTCATACACCCAATACTCCTTCACATCACCTTCCGGCTTCTCCCAGCTTAACTCAACCAATCCTTTGCGCTTATTGTATTTTACCTCAGGCGTAATCCATACATCTTTTTGTATGGGGGCATTATACTTAACAGCCACCGGCTTTGCGGGCTTTGATTCATTACCGGCCTTATCAACCGCCATGATGATATAGCGATAGATAGTACCTGTTTGAGAGGGGATATCTGTATAGTGAATACTATCCGTAGGAAGCGAAACGACCAGCGTCCATGCTTGGCTACCTTTGGCATTGCGATAGATAATTTGTTGTTCCACATCATTACTCGCACTTTGTGCCCAACTTAAATAAACACCCTTTTCATCAGCTGATGCCTTTTTAAATATTGGTGAGGCAGGGGGCACAATATCCGGTCGTTCTACTTTTAGCACCTCTGAGAAATCAGATTTATTCTGCCGCTTATCAACAGCCACCACCTTGTAGAAAACCTCCTTGGTCAAGGTCTTAAGGTTAATGGTATCTACATAGGCATTAACGGGTATAGCTTCACTGGTCAGTTGTGAGAATTCCTCCCGTGAGCTATTGGCACGGTAAACACGGTATCCAAACAGGTCTTTCTCCGTATTGGCTGTCCATTGGATACGAACCAGTCCTGAGGTATCGGCTTCTGCTTGTAAACCAACTGGCACCTTAGGTGGAATGGAATCCACCAGCTGCATCATTATCGGAATACTCTGTGGCCCATCAAAGTCATGATTAAAGGCCTGAATACGATAATAAGCATTGGACATGGGCTGCATATCAACGTATTGTTGACTAATTAATGGTAACTTATCCGCTAATATCTTAAACCCACTGTCAAACTTTTCAGAGCGATAAATGCGATACCCATCCACCTTTTCTTGCTTATCATTGGAAAATTCCCAATTAAGCACTACCGTTTGACCTTGTGGCCCGGTCTTGGCTGTCATCTTAGGGACAGAGCTTATCATAAAAATACCTTTGGCACTCACTTCTTTTGAAGCTGGGCTTAATTCGCCAAAAAGGGAAATACCAATCACACGATACAGAAAGGCTGTTTCATTATCGGGTAACGAATCCACATAAAAATGAAAGTTGGCCTCATCGTACCCTTCAGGCGTAGTATTAACCAGTGGCACATCGTTTAATCGTCGAAAACTTTGTCCTTTATCCGACGAACGTTCCACCCAAAAACTATTGTACAACTCACTTTGGTATTGTTTATCCCAAGTTAAAGTGACCATTTTGTCACCAGCTTCAGCCTTCACATTAGCCGGAGGGCTCAGGGGCATATATTCATCCACACCGGTAAAAAACACAGCAGTATCGGATGTCATACCTTCAGCCACCTGCGCCGGAAACACCTTATACAGGTATTTCTCGCCCGGCTTGACATTTTTATCCGCCAACCACAAGCCTGAATATTGAGCCACTTCCGGACTCTGGTCGGCCGCAAACAAGGCAAAACCAAAGCGGTTTTCCTGTTCGGTAGAGCGGTTGATGATATCAATCATACTGGCTTCACCATCACCGGCCTCCACCTCAAAACCATCACCATAAATAGCCTGGGCTGCCACTCCTGCATAATCGTTTTTATCAACCAATGCTTCCCATTCAGCGAGCAGACGCGGCTTTAATGGTTGCTTGGTTAAACGCGTGGTTTTCTCCTTGATATACTTCCCATTTTTAATAATGGTAGTACGCGTAACGTGATAACCATATTCATTGCCGTTTAACCACAATTGGTAGCTGGTAGGAGCCCAACGCAATACAATACTATCTGGTAGAGGACGAGCCAGTAAACGCATCTCGTGCTCAAGCTTGTCCTGGGCATTTAGCCCTGTCGTAACACCCCAACAAATAATAAATAAATAAATCGTTATTTTAAATCCTCTCAACTTCATAAGATTATTGGTTACAGCAGTCATTAATCTTTAACACATCTTATTGCTATCTGATGATCTTCAGTGTAGTCATAAAATGCAATTGCTGAACTACGACCATATATTCTAATAACCTCACTTCTGTTATATGTTCTCTTTGAACTACTATGCCATAAAGCATAGTAATTATCAAACTCATCTTCCTTGCCATGATTAAATCTTGTGAAACCGTTTTCTAAAGCCGTGAAACCTGTTTTGTTAATTAACTCAGAATCAGTTTTATCACATGGTGCTCCATCTGTTTCAATATTGGCAGAATTCCAATTGGAAGAACACAATGCTTTACTAACAGTTGGTAGGTTAGGGTCATTATATAAATAACCATCGCCTACTGCAAATCCATTATTTACTAAATATGTGAACATCACTTCCCATTCCTCTCTTGAAGGAACATGCCACCCAGATGGACAAACCTTATTTGTTTCAACAACATACCAGTTGTAAGAAGCACCAACCGCATCTTGGTATTTGATACCCTCTTGTAAATCAGGCCATAAATACATTGGGATTTGGTTTCTACTACCATCATATAAAGTGATTTCCGTCCCATCATTTAACTTTGTTGTTCTTAAATTCTCGGCCATCCATACCTGCTCACCAATCTGTACCGTGTGGTATTTATTGCCTTCAATATCGGTTACAATACCTGCCGATTCCGATACATGAACAGTAACAGACTTGGTAACGGTGTTGTAGTTATCTGCATCGGCTGGTACAAACTCTGCCTGTAATTCTTTTTTGCCGGGTGGTAATACAGTGGCACCTGCTACAATACCGATATAATTCATTGTACCTTCCATATTGGCTGTAGCATTTAATTGTTTCTCAGTTAATGGCTGAGGGTCTCCCATGTAAAAAAACATATCCATTGGCTGCTCCCAAGTGATAACCGGATCTTGCTTGAGTACATTAATCAATACAGTTTTGCTAATTACTTGGTAATTGTCGGTATCCTCAGGCGTAAACGCTACCATAAGCTCTTGCTCATTGCCGGCCGTTAATACGGTACCTAACTCAGGTGTGTAAACAAATGTACCTGCTATATTGGCAGTAGCATTTAATTCAGTTTCCCCCAGAGCAGTTTCATAAACGATATCTGCAGGATTCTCCCATGTTATTTCCGGCTCTCCTGGTAATACATTAATCAAAACAGAAGCACTTACTTCTTTATAACTTCCTTTATCTTCCGGCGTAAAATTCACCGTCAACTCTTGCTCAGCTCCTGCCTCCAGCACAGTCCCAATACGAGGCATATATGAAAAAGTACCCTCTACACTGGCCGTCGCATTTAACTGCTCTGCACTTAACGCCACCCCATACTGGATATCCGCCGGGTTGCTCCAGCTAATAGTCGGATTACTCTTTTCATCCTTCTCACAACTAAAAACCACCGCCACCAAAGCAGCCATCAATAAACCCCTAAAAATTCCTTTTGTCTTCATCATTATATTTTTATCTGTTTTCTTTTCAACTCCTCAACTCCTCAACTCATTAACCATTAAGCTCCGCGCCTTTGCGCCTCTGTGTTCCATTTTCACTCACCTCTCACTACTCATCTCTATCTTCTCACTCCTCAATCAAATCCACCTGCTTCACTTCAAATCCATTCTTCATATTTATTACCTTCTCGCTGGTTACAGTATTTCGTCCCGGCAATACATAACTCAACTTAATCGGGTAATTACCTGCACTAACCTGCGGAGCCGGATATTTATTTAAAATGGTCGTCATGCGCGATGTTGGTGTTAAACCATTACTTACGGTATTGGCAATATTGTTTCTGATGTTGGCATAGTCAGCTGACCACACTTCTTGCAAAGTGTATATGAGATGAGTCATTTCGGCTTGTTGTGTAACAGTCCCCGATTCAATATCTGCATCTGTCAGCAGGTAGTTGTAACCAACCTGCCACATATCAATACGTTTAACTGGTGGCACACCATATTCGTTTGTATCACGATAGTCAATAAGTGCTTTCGAATGAATCGGATACCCTTCATATATCAATGGATAGATATTAGTCTGGTACCAATCAGCTCCATTAAGCACTGCTTCCCGCTGTATCAATGGTTGAATATCTCCATCACCGTTTATTTCATAGCGGTCAAAGAATTCTGGCCCATAATAAGTGGCCCCAAGTAAGTCCACTCCCGGACTTGCATTATAAAGGAATCGAACATTCATCTCATTAGCCGAAACTTTATCAAGGAATCTATCGTGATTACTAACCCGGAATGGAATGGTATAAAAGGCCTTTTCTTCAGCTTCACTAATCGAACCAAGAGCTTCACGCGTTGTCACCTCAGTTGTGCTTCCTGTATTAGAATCAACCGTTGAGCTTGTTGTCTCTTTCACATTTCGGTTGATAGCATTGTTACTGTCTATTGGAACATTAACTAACTCAAAAGCATGTACTTTACCACTCACCAGGCTTTCAGGCACAACTGCTTCAGCTGTTTTATCATTGGCCCTATAACTGATATCCGAATAAATGGCTTGTCCATTAACCGGCGTCCATCGCGCCTGTTGCTTCCAGCCTTCTTGTGGTACAAAGAATGGTTCCAGATCAGACTTAAAGGTGATATAAGCCGTACCATATTCCTTCTTGTAAAAGTTAACTTGCCTGTCCATTGGATAACTGTACTGAATATAGTCACTTGGAATACGGTCGGGTAATACGCCTGTAGTAAACTGTGCTTCCTTAGTTTCGTAATAAACCTTACCTGAATCATCCTTATAGGCTTGCCACTGGCCATCTTTATACTCTTGGAAACTAACTTTGGCTACCACTTTATAAGTAGATTTTGGATCGAAAATACGGTCTGGGGTATAGGCTAGCGTGGTTTGTTCAGCATCCAGTTCATAGGAACCGCTTATCTTGTGTTTGTCTTTATAGATACTGTATTCGGCTAATTGAACTTTAAAAGTCTTTGTCAGCTTTACATCTTCCGAAATACGGATGACCTTATCTATTGGCATATTAAATACCGCCTGTGGTAAAGTAAATATGTCAACATCTTTTGATTCACTGGCCGGAGCCAGGTCTGCGATAATCTCTAAATCAGACAGGTCACTCATGGTGCGAAGCTCACACTTTGTACCGACCCTCATCTCAAACTTACATTTACCTTTAATCAGTCCTCCAAGAATACGATATTGCCCTCCTACAACGCCTTTCATCCAGGTTGGGTTAGGTCCTTCTAACCGGATGGCTGCTGCCGTTTGTAAACTAATGATATCAAACTTTCGTGTCTTGAAGAAAAGCTTAACTTTAATGCCAATCTTTCCTCCAAAATAAGCATAGGCTTGCCCTTTACCATACCATCCATTGATACCAACGCCACCGCTAAGACCTTCACAGTAGGCCTTATCGCCGTAATCAAGCAACATTACATCAAATCCTCCTCCAAGTTCAAAGCGGGCATAGAATATCAGGAAGCGTAAATCTCCTGTATCCAGTTCAAAATTAGCTCCAAATGCCAAGCCTTTACCCATGATAATCTCACCCTCTGAACGATTACCATTGAAGTCGGAATTATCCATATTCAGATATTCCAATACTTTCGGGTGCATCACCATCGCATCTGGTATATCATGGCCAGCCATAAAATAGCCTCCCACTTTGACCAAACCAACCAGTTCCAATCCAATGGGTGCATCGGGGCGTCCCAGGTGTAAGTACCATTTATTCGGATCGATGTGCATAACTCCGCGGCCAGCACTATTGTTTTTATTTATGCCCCTGATAAGTCCCGCATCTACAAATAGTTCCATTTCACTATGGAAAACATCATGTTCGAAATCCATTACTATTGAGATGGTGGCTTTCATTACCTCATGTGATGGTATTTTTAGCTTTTTACCTTCAACAACTGTGCGTGACATGGCTTTCACTTCACCCACACTTGCTTCTAACTGTGGAGTGGCAACAACAGCTTGTCCATCAAATGAAACCAAGTTGATCCCACCATGTCGGTTAAACTGTATAAGAAAATTAACTTTACAACTTATGATTTTTGGATAAACGATGCCGCCCTGCACTGCCGCCCGTATGGCCAGATGACTATCTTTATCCGGAGAGTAGGTTAAGCCTGATATTGATTTGCCCATTTCGCCACCCGGATCGCCATCGCCATTCTGCTTCATACGGTAATACATTCCTCCACCAAAGCCATTCATAATGAATGGTCCGGCTGTGACACCTGGACTTGGCAAAGTAAGGAAGGCATCAACGAAGAAATATCGAAATCCATTAACCTTTCCAAATACAGCGATTGCCTGCAAATCAAAAGAGTTGGCAAACTTAGCATCTAAATCACCCCGAAAACCATCGCCATAAACAGGATCTCCTTTAGCAAACAGTATGGTACCCTCAATTTCAAATGCACCCTCTTTGCTTGCTTTGACATATATCTTATCAATTGATAAGCCATCATACTTCCACTTATCACCCGATGTATCAGTCTTTATTCCTAACACTGTCTCACCAACAATTCCATCGTCTTTTGCCGGAGACAAGTTAAGTTTGACACCGAAGGTAAACAAACCGGCATCTGAGGTCTTCCGAAAAGAGGCTTCCGTTATTGTTATTGGAAATTCGTTAAATGACATATCCTCATCAGAAGCCATACCCAGGTAATCTATATCTAAGTATGGCTTTAATGTCGCGATTCGTAAGCCCTCAAAATCAAGCTTAGGAATATTCAATAATTTACCACCTCCACCTTTGGCACAAGCGAAAGTTATTTGACCATGCAGCTCAGCTGCCGGATAAAACTTACCGTTATCTACTGTTACCTCAATTCTGGACGACTGATGCAGATTAACCTCAGCTGCTAATGCATTAAAAGGTAAATCTTCGCCAACACTAATTCCAAAGTGATAAATGCCTTCTGCATCATAAAAAGCATCATAATCGAGTGTTTTATCTGCACCCTGAACTTGAACTTGTCCTTCAAGTCCAAAGTAACGAACTTCACTAGTGAACAACTCCAACTCAAGTTCTTTAATGGAAAAAGGCCAGTTCCCCATCTCTCCATCTTTTAATGAGAGAACATTGGTGGCACCTATAAAGCCAGTCAAGCCATAATTGTCCAACAGAAACTTTTTAGCATATATAGATGTAACCTGCCCATTTTTATTCGATAGCTTCCCAGATAAATAGACACGTGCTTCATTAACATAGATACCTCTCCAAAGAGTGGTCATCTCACCACTAAAATCACCCGGGTAATCACTTGGTAAGGCAAACTCAGATGAATTTCTGGCATCACTATAGTCAAATGTCAGGTTTTCAAATGAGAAATAGGCTTCATTAAATCCAACCATTTTAAAAGGAGCCAGTGATAAGTCCACTAAAATATCCTGAAAACTAGATACAGTCACACTAAATAAAGCTGATACTTTCCCTTCTTCCTGTCCAGTCTGTGGATTGACTTTCTTAAAACGTTTTTCGTTTAACTCTAACTCAGCATTTAAACCTAATTGATTAAAACCGTTACAATCCCAATCAACATAACTACCTTCTTTAATCCAGAGTGAAGCATCGTTAATGATTTTCACTTCTTTCTTTTCAATCAACTCAAGTTGAAACCCATCTAATAAGCCACTTCCAAATGTAAAAGCTATGTTCCTGGCTTCAAAGCGTAGTTTGGAACCATCAAGAGGGTTGGTCAATACCATAAAGGCATTAAAGATGGCATGGTTGTTCAGTATTTTCGCCTCATTAATAACAATCATATATGAAGCATTGCCACCAACTGAAATCCCTATCGGTAGACTATAAAGTGCGGATTTATTTAGTTGATTGGTTATACGACCTTCAGAGATTACCTTATCAAGAATCAAATCATATTCATGCTCAGCCTCAATAGTATTTGCAGGCTCTTGCATATCAAACTGTTCGGCAATAAAAACAGCTTCATCAGGTAATTCAAACTCATCAAAATAACGGACGTTCTGTGCCTCATAGTTATTACTAAACAGAGAGCTCAGAAAATAAAAAGCCAATAGTATAGATAAAGAAAACCGTTTTAGATTTTCAGTTAACTGCTTATTCATATGTTGGGATTGTGTGTGAGTTAATGCGGATTATCCCCTCATAATCCATATAATTCTCATTTTAAATATCTCTTTATTCTAATTCTATCTTGTAGCTTGACCTAATCGCATCTTCGACCCTAACTCATTTCTCACTTGAGAGCTATCATAGTCTTACTTCCTTATTTAGGGCCAAATACCACTTTATAACTCTCTCTATTCTCTGCAATCCAAGCTCTAATAGCTAGCAAAGCTTGTTCATAGTTGTCACAATCAAGGTCCCCCGATGCCCCCACACTTATTGGAAAACCTTGTATAACTGGTGCAATATATTCTGCCAATCGATAACCACAGTCAATGACTACATCATTATCAGGATCGGCAGATGTACAATTGAGATTCTCAACAGCCAATTCATCTAATAAGTAGTCAGTTATCTGCTTATCTTCTATATAAAGCAAATCAGGAATCAGGTTATAAATAACCTGATCATTTATACCAATGGCTTCTACTTGGTCAATACATTGATTAACCATCAATGGATCTCCCATTCTGGCTAAGGTCAACTGCAATGCCCATTTATCTCTATAATTAATGATTGAATCTCTTTTCAAACGATTCTTATAATATGAGGTAAGCTGCTCCATTTTCAGCTTACCCGAAAGCATCACGATACGCTTATAATGGCTGGGATATTCCATAATTATTCCAGCTAATCGATTCTTGCATCGGTTATCAAATACTTCTTCAGGAAATTCATCGAGGTAATCCAATGTTGAAGATACTAACTTAGATGACTTATCAGTAAGTCCTTTCTCAATAAGGTGATAAACTGCATTTTGTGAGCTTTTATTAATTTTGTTATATTCAACTATGTCATATAATAATCGATAGCTCAATTGACGGTCTCTTTCATCTTCTGATGAAATATACTTATTGGCTATATCAATAATTTCCTGGCTTTCATATTCCCTAAACACTTCCTTTACTGCACTATATGGATACTTACCTTGTCTGAAACTTTCAAAGATATTATCTAAGGAAATGCTTTTCTGCGCCTGACAATACAATGAAAAACACAAAAATGATATAATATTAAAGATGTATTTTGTCATTAGGTTTGTTATAAATTATATCTATTCTTCTTACTAATACTAATTTAAGATACAATAGTTTCACGTTTTATAATATTGGAATCCTATCTGAATAACATTCCCCTTACTTATTAATTACACAACCTTAAAAACGTAACACATTTTTGGTGAATAATTTGAATAAAAAATTATACCACACTGGATATCTGCACAATACAAACAACAATAATAAACACATAATATATATCTTAATTCCTAAAATTGAAGGTATGTAATTAATTAGTGAACTCAGAGATGAACAATCCAAATGAAATCTTACAATATTGAGATTGACTGCAGGTTTTGCATATTTAGTCGAATCCCTCTCTCCGCACTAAATTAAGAATCCCTGTAAGTTGAACTTACGGGGATTTTTTTTGTATACGCACATGCATTCTGAAAACCTAATATAGTTTGGATTGAAACCATGTTAGGTTTTACTCCAAGCCACAAATGATGCTTCCTTTTTACTTTCGCTACTATTGCAAATTAGCCACATGATAAGCGCTCAAATATCGATAGTGATCGATCGACAAACCGATAGTGATCGGATCGCCAACCGATACCTATCGGTTTTGAAATGGATAGTTATCGTTTTTTGTATCCATAGTGTATGCGTTATCGGCGAGTAGTTAGTATGTTCCTCCCCGATGAAATCTTGCGCAAAACAAATCAGCCCAATTAACTTTTGTAAGGCTTGAGAATAGGCAACTTTTTATTCATCTATCTGATAGCCATTACTCACATTAAAAGTGCGATATTATTTAATCAACTATGATTATTAACCAGAGGCCTATTGAATAAGACCTAGCGAAACGCTGCGCCGAACTTTTCGTTTTTGTTGCCAGGCGGAACGGATAACTATGATAGTTATCGTAAATTACTCTTAACCCGGACATACAAATGATGTAGTTGCAAACTACTAGGTATGTTCGACGAAGTATTATGATTTAGAATAAATTACAATATTTTCATAGATTTCCCCACCTGAGAGCAATGTAATTACAACTAAATTATTGCTCCTTGCCTAAACTAAAGATCCACTTACGAAAATAGCCAGGTTAATTTGGTAGCAGCAAAACATATATTTATAGTTAGTAATTTAAGAGCACGCCATTTGAAAACCATTTCCAGCTTCTTTAGTAACATTATTTATTATCGCTTTAACTAATAAGCAAGCCTAAGAGGCAGAATGTATGATACCATTATTGTCTCTAGATCATTCTCCGAACAGATTCCCATTTTCGCAATAATATTTACAAATAAAAACAGCTTCTTCTTTCAGTCCTATTGACAATAAAATAAAATGCTTTTAATGGAATAATTCTTCAATTTAGTCTAAAAAATACCGCAGTTTATCACAATCACAAAACCAAACATTCCGCTCTCCGATTGATTTTCACTATATTCGTTTCATCTTTCCTGACAGGTTGTTTTCCCCTTGCCCCGTTCTCACACTCTTTCCTATTGAGCGGGGCTTTTTTATTCCCAAAACTTATCTTTACCCGGATATTTGTATTTAGTGCACGCTACATTGGAAGGAAACAAATAATATTCGACTAAAGCTGAACTGCATAACACCTCGCTGGCATTGTATATTTTAGTGTCAATAATTGCACTTCGTCTGTTCTTTTCCTTTAACTCTGCTACAATTTGCACTTCACCATTTGTCATATACAGAGGCTTGTGGTATTTCAACTCCATAGCACTGGTTACTCCTGCCGTATCAAGCAATGCATATACATACCAACTGGCAATTTCATCCATTAGTGTGGCCTGTATACCGCCATGTACCACATTCGTATAGCCTTCAAAAGCTTTTTGAGGCAACCAGTTGGCAAATAACTTTTCACCATCGGAATAAAAACTCAGTTGTAAGCCATTTGAATTGGCCGGCGAACAACCAAAACACTGATAATCTGCACCCTTATTGACTTCAAAAGGATTAAGTATTTTTTTCATCTCCATCATTACCATATATCATATCAAAAATTAACAACTCCTACCTGTTTATTTAAACAATTATAAATATGCATCGTTTTTATCAAAAAGTTAAAGACATGGTAGATAGAATTGCATTCTACGTGCTAAATTCCCTACATTTACAAGAACTTTTACGAACAATAAAAATTGATCATTCACACTTATGATTATGAGAAACTATCTAGCACTTCTTATGGTACTGGTTGTATTTGCTGGCTGTAAAAACAAACAACCAGCAATGGCACCTCCAGTAATTCCGGTGTTTACAGCTAAAACAGAACAAATCAAATTAACTAAAGACTTTGTAGGACAGACATATGGGCTGTTTGACATTTCAATCAGAGCAAGGGTTGATGGTTACCTGGAAGGCATACATTTTAAAGAAGGTGGACGCGTAAAAAAAGGACAACTACTGTACTCCATCGATCCAGCACCGTTAGATGCCAAGGTGGCTGAAGCCCTGAGTATGGTAGCACAAGCCAAAACCAATCTGGTTAAAGCCGAAAGCGATTATAACCGTTACAAACCATTAGCCGAAACAAACGCTGTCAGTCAGAGTGATTATGACGCTGCTGTAGCCAACTTTGGTGCCGCACAAGCTTCACTCGAAGCTGCTGAAGCTTCTTTACAATACGCCAAGATACAGCAGAGCTATTCTAAAATATACTCACCTATCAATGGAATAATCGGGCGTTCAATGGCTAAAGCGGGCGATTACGTGGGTCGTGAGCCCAATCCGGTTGTACTAAATACAGTTTCGCGCCTGGATACTATTCTGGTTCAGTTTCATTTAACTGAGCAGCAATACCTGAACCTGGCTCAATATGCTAAAGCTCAGGAAACACTTAAGACTCCACCAAAAGAGCGTCAGGCAGATATACTACTTTTCTTTGCAGATGGCAGCCAACATCCCGAATTGGGCAAATTTGATTTTATTGGTCGTAACATAGATCCGACAACCGGCACTGTAATGGTGCAGGCATCGTTTCCAAACACTGATGAACTGGTACGTCCAGGTCAGTTTGCACGCCTTCGGCTGGTGCTGACCGAGCCAGTTGAGACTTTACTTATACCTGTTAAATGCCTGCAGGAGGTGCAAGGAGAATACAGTGTTTTTGTGGTAGATGCTGAAAATAAAGTTGAATTCCGGGCCGTTGAATTAGGTGAAACACTTCAGGATATGGTAATTGTCACATCAGGACTCAATGCCAATGAACGCATTGTTTTGGAAGGACTTAGTAGGGTAAGAACGGGCATGACTGTGCAGCCACAAGATAAAGCATTTGAGTCAGTACGCAATAATCAGCAATAGTTATGGGAAGTTTTTTTGTAAGAAGGCCTATTGTGGCCATGGTTATTGCCATTGTCATTCTTATTGTAGGTGGTATTTCTATGCTTCAGTTACCAATGGAGCAATTTCCGGATATTACACCACCTATGGTGCAGGTAAGAGCCAATTATACAGGTGCCAATGCACTGAATGTAGAGCAATCAGTAGCCACTCCGCTCGAACAGCAGCTTAATGGCGTGGAAAACATGATATATATGAAATCGACCAATGCCAATGATGGTAGTATGGCTATTAATATATCATTTGAAGTGGGTACCGACCCGGATATGAACACGGTATTTGCCCAAAACAGGGCATCAGCTGCTACCGCCAAGCTCCCTGAAGAAGTAAAACGACTTGGAGTGACCACTCAAAAAAGTATGAGTAGTATTGTATTGGCCTTAGCAGTATATAGTGATGGTCGTTACGACCAGGAATTTCTGGGCAACTACTCCATTATTAACATTCAGGACATTCTGGCTCGTGTTAATGGTGTGGGACGTGTGCAGGTAATGGGTGCCAGCGACTACTCTATGCGTATATGGATTAAGCCCGATCGCCTGTCGCAACTTAATCTTACTGTACCGGAGATTACAGCTGCCATTCGTGAACAGAATGTCATTGTACCAGGTGGTAAATTTGGTGCTGAACCAGCTCCTCCGGGTACCGAATTAACATATACTGTCACTCTGCCCAACCGTTTGGTAACTGAAAAAGAATTTGGTGAAGTTGCTATCCGTACCAACCCAGATGGCAGTCAGATTAAATTAAAAGACGTAGCTACTATCGAGCTGGGCTCCGAAAGTTACAACTCCAATGCACAATTTCAGGGTAAACCGTGTGCATTGATTGCTATCTATCAGTCACCAGGTACCAATGCCGTTACCATGGGAGAAGAAATTCTGAAGACCATGGACGAACTGGCCAGTTCATTTCCTGAGGGTGTAACCTATGATATAGCTTTAGATGCCACAGCTCCTATTACTGCTGGATTAAAAGAGGTGGCTATCACCTTAGTAGTGGCTCTAATACTGGTTATCCTTGTAGTATTCTTGTTCATCCAGGATTGGCGGGCAACGCTGATTCCTACCATTGCCATTCCAGTTTCTCTTATTGGTGCATTTGCTGTATTCCCTATGCTGGGGTTCACTATTAACACCTTGTCACTGCTTGGTTTGGTATTGGCCATTGGTATTGTAGTTGACGATGCCATTGTAGTGGTAGAAGCTGTACAAGTGAATATTGAGAAAGGCATGAATCGTCGCGAGGCAACCATTGCCGCCATGAAAGAAGTAACCGCTCCCGTAATCGCTACTACGCTGGTGTTGATTGCTGTATTTATACCGGTAGCTTCAATGGGGGGCATTACAGGGCGTTTGTATCAGCAGTTTGCAATAACTGTAGCTGTGTCAGTATGCTTCTCTTCAGTTAATGCATTGACCCTCTCGCCAGCTTTAGCCTCAATTCTATTGCGTAAACCTGAGCTACCCGGCGGACTGCTTGGACGTTTTTTTAAATCATTCAATAAAGCATTTGATCGCAGCTCGGTAAAATACATGAAAGCTACCAATGTGGTGGCCCGTAAAATAACCCGCAGCATGCTGTTTATTGGTGCCACTGTTGTACTAATTGTTATCATCAGCCGATTTGTACCCGGCGGATTTATACCAGAAGAAGATCAGGGCTACCTGTTTGTGAACGTGCAGCTGCCTGATGCAGCCTCACTTCAGCGCACTCAGGAAGTAGTGAATAATGTGGAGGCAATGCTTGAAGGAGTGGATGAGATAGCCAGTGTGGCTTCGGTATCGGGTTTCAACCTGCTATCGGGTAGTATGTCAACCAACTCAAGTATCATTTTCATTACACTTAAAAATTGGGACGATCGCGGACTTAAAGCCAATTGGCTTGCCCGTAAGCTTAATTTTATGTTCTATCAAGGCATCAAAGAAGCGCAGGTATTTGCCTTTGGTCCTCCGGCTATACCAGGTTTAGGTAGTGGCTCGGGCTTTTCATTAATGCTGCAGGATAAGCTGGGCAAATCGCCACAATATCTGGCTGAAGAATCAGCTAAGTTTATTGCGGCAGCACAGCAGCGCCCCGAGATTGCCAATGTCTTTACAACCTATCGGGCAAACGTACCTCAAAGGCGTCTTAACATCAATCGTGATAAGGCGCTAAAAGCCGGCGTAAGGCTAAATGATTTGTACACCACCATCAGTGCTTTCCTTGGAGGTGCTTACATCAATGATTTCAACCGCTTTGGTCGTTTATACAAGGCCTACCTGCAGGCAGCACCAGAATTCAGGCAGGATGGAGAGCAGCTGAACATGTTCTTTGTTAAAAACAAGGATGGAGAAAGCTTGCCACTATCCTCACTGGTAACAGTCGAAAAAAGTTCAGGAGCCGATTTTACCAATCGTTTTAATCTTTATCGCTCTGTTGAACTGTCAGGTACACCAGCTCCTGGCTATTCATCGGCCCAGGCCCTTAACGCGCTTGAAGAGGTGGCCAAAGAAGTACTTCCACCTGGAATGGGTTATGAATGGGCAAATATGTCTTATCAGGAGAAAAAAGCAAGTGGTTCAGGATCTATCGTTTTTGTATTCGCCTTGATATTTGTGTTTTTAATCCTGGCAGCTCAGTACGAAAGCTGGTCATTACCTTTCAGCATCCTGTTAGGTACTCCTTTTGCTGTGCTGGGCGCAATGCTGTTTGTGTTATTGGCTCGCTTTGTCAGCCCTAGCTTCGAAAACAATGTATTTATGCAGATTTCGCTTGTGATGCTGATTGCCATGGCAGCTAAAAACGCCATTCTAATCGTTGAATTTGCCAAAATTAAGTTTGATGAGGGACTCAGCTTATTTGACGCAGCCATTGAGTCGGCCCGTCTACGCTTCCGCCCAATCCTGATGACGGCTTTCTCATTTATATTGGGTGTTTTACCACTGGTGATGGCCTCAGGTGCCGGCGCCGAAGCACGTAAAGTAATGGGAATGGCACTGCTTGGAGGAATGACTGTAGCTACCATTTTGGGAGTAGTTATGTACCCTATGCTATTTGTTTTTATCGGCAAACTAGCCAGGTACGAAGAAAAAAGAGCCTTAGCTAACCAAAAGAAAGAAGAGTAATGAAGATACTGAAATATATTCTGCCTGTCATTGGTATTACATTGCTGTTTGGCAGCTGCCGAATGGGCAAAAACTATACAAGACCGGAGCTTGACACTCCGGAGAGTTTTATATACGCTAATGGTGATACAAGCTACAATGCAACACTAAGGTGGTGGGACCTGTTTAATGATCCGGTTTTGGATACACTTATCCACAAGGCGCTAAATAATAATAAGGACTTGTTGGCAACAGCCCAAAATGTTGAAGCCGCGCGTTTGCAGCTGGCCATTCAAAAAGCAGATCTTCTGCCGCAATTCAATTATTCAGGCACTGCCGGAAGAGGTAATTTTCAGGGATTCAGCCTACCAGAACCTACGAATGCGTTTAATATTATTGGTCAAGCAAGCTGGGAGATTGACTTCTGGGGTAAGCTTCGCAGAATGAATGAAACAGCCAGGGCACAATACCTCGCCTCTGAATATGGTTTAAATGCACTACGTTTGTCTTTGATAACAACTGTAGCCACCACCTATTTTCAGGTACTTGAGTTTAGGACCAAAACGGTAATCGCGGAACAAACCTATGCCATCCGCGACAGTTCATACCTTATCCTGCAGGAGCGCTTTAATGCGGGTATTATTCCTGCAATTGATGTCAATCATTCGCGCATACAAAAAGCGGTGGCAGCAACTGCTATACCGCAATACAAGCGATTGGCGGCCCAATCAGAGAACCTCTTAAATATGCTTATTGGCGAAAACCCACAGCTGCATACCTTTGAGGCTCAGCTTGATGATTTCATAGACATCCCGACCATTCCGGCTGGAATACCTTCAGATATACTTAATCGCCGGCCTGACATTTTAATGGCTGAGCAACAGCTTGTGGCACAAAATGCACTGGTGGGAGTGGCTCAGGCTGCCCGTCTGCCATCCATCAGCCTTACAGGTATGTTTGGCTTGGCCAGCGATGATTTAAGCACTTTAACATCTGGTGACCCGGCATGGAATATCAGTGGCAGCATACTGGGACCTATTTTTAATTGGGGTAAAAACACCAACCGCGTTAAAGCAGAAAGGGCCAGAACAGAAGCAGCTGTCTATCAGTATGAAAATGCCGTATTGAATGCATTTAGAGAAGTGGAAGACGCCCTGCTCTCGATTAAAACGCTGAAGGAGGAAGAGTTGGCCATACAGGAGCATGTAGAAGCCGCCACTGAAGCCGCCAGTCTTTCGGCCGACCGTTATGATAAAGGGATTGCCAGTTATATTGAGTTTCTGGAAAGTCAGCGACAGGCTTTTGATGCTCAAATGCTACTCACCGGCAATAAACAGGATATTCTGGAAGCATACATTAGGTTATACCAGGCACTGGGAGGTGGCTGGCAATAATACTACTTAACTGCATACAGAAACGGCGCCTATGAATAGGCGCCGTTTTTAGTTTTTATGCTATATGAGATTTATTCACCCAAGTTACGCAAGAACTTTCTTACGGCATCAACCGATTCTAATTTGTAATTGGCGCTGGTGCGCTGAATACCCACTTTAATGGTTATTGCTCCATCCGGTAGTTCTTTAAACATGTATTCATCTGTCCAGTCATCTCCCATCGCCATCAGGTAATCGAAGTTCCCATTATGAATAAACTGGTTAGCTGCAATACCTTTATTGATACCTCCGCTCTTCACCTCAATCACTTTGCTGCCCTCCATTATCTCCAGGTTTAGATTACCAACCAGGTCAAGCAACTCATCTTTCAACTCATTGGCACGAATAAGACTTTGCTCAGGCTCTGCCTTACGATAATGCCACACCAGCGAGTAGTTCTTTTCTTCTATAAAAGAGCCTGGCGTACGATCAACAAAGCGCTCCAGTACTGGACGAATCACCGGCATCCAGTCATTGTTTACATTGGTAAGTGTTTGCCACTCGCCACCATGCTTACGCAACCAAACACCATGCTCACAAATAAGGTTAATGGGTACATCAGCAAACCATTTTTCAAGCGTATAACGGTCGCGTCCGCTAATAATAGTTACGGTATTCTTCTGATCAGCCAGTAGCTTATTCAATATTTCATAAAGCTCATCATTGGGCGTTGCTTCCTGAGGATTCTTGTGAAAGGCTGTGAGTGTACCATCATAATCCAGGAAAATAGCCCGCTTGGCTGCATTAACATATCGTTTATTGATTTCGCCAAATACACTATTCGTAATTTTTTTCACCAGGAATTCTTTCTGAATACGTTTGACATTTTCCAAAGCATCCACAAACTCCCCTGCCCACTTATATACCGAGTAGCGCTGAATGCGTTCCTGCAGGTAACCCATGCGCTGCTTTTGTTCGTCCAAAGGCATCGTTAACGCACGGTGCAATGCTTCAGCTATCTCATCCTCGTTAATTGGATTAATAATAATGGCCTCTCCCATCTCTTTGGCAACTCCTGCCATTTCACTCAGCACAATAACTCCTGTTTGATTACCTCGTGAAGCTACATACTCCTTGGCTACCAAGTTCATACCATCACGAAGCGGCGTAATCAATGCCACATCAGACATGTTGTATAGTTCTACCAGGTTCTCGAACGGCATTGCCCGGTAAAAATACCACACAGGCGTATAGTTTATATTACCATAGGTACCATTAATATTACCTACAAGCTCGTCCACTTCTTTCTTGAGCATCATGTACTCCTCCACCTGCCCGCGGCTTGGCACTGCCAACATAACCAAGGTCACTTTCCCGTGAAATTCAGGATACTTCTCCATAAATTTCCTGAAAGCCTTTAGTCGCTGTGGAATACCCTTTGTATAGTCCAAACGGTCGATGGACAGAATAAGGCGTCTGTCGGGCGATGTCATGAAATATTTCTCCAGCTCTTTATGTAATTCTGAGCGCTCCTGAATGGTTTTCTGCATTACCGATGCCGAAGTGTTTTTGAACTTGGCATAGTCAATACCCATTGGGAAAGAGTCGGCCTTGATAATACGATTATCAGCATGTATCTCGTTAAAGGCAATTTCGTAACCATATAGGCGACGCACCGAGCTTAAAAAGTGACGTTCATAATCGTAAATATGAAAGCCCAACAAATCGGCCCCAAGCATCCCTTTTAATAGCTCCATACGCCAGGGAAGTATCCTAAACACCTCATACGATGGAAATGGAATGTGCAAAAAGAAACCAACTGTCACATTGGGTTTTTTAGATTTAATCATTTCGGGTACCAGCAACAACTGGTAATCGTGCACCCACACCCGGTCGCCATCTTCGGCTACCTCCAGCACACGGTCGGCAAAACGCTGATTGACGCGCTTATAGGTTTCCCAGTTAACCGGTGAATAATCAACGTACTGGGTAAAATAGTGAAAAAGCGGCCAAACGGTTTTATTACTAAATCCTTCATAATATTCCAGAATCTCCTGTTCGCTAAGCGGCACTGTAACGCAACTTTTTTCAAGCAGCTTTTGGTCAATGGCATCACTTTCTTTGGGCGAAAGTTCATCTGAATTTACACCCGACCAGCCAATCCATTTTCCACCATACTCGGTATAAACCGACTTCATGCCCGTTGCTAATCCTCCAACACTTTCAATCAGTTCGTATCCATCTGCTTCTTTTTTTAAACTATATGGCAATCTGTTAGCCACAATATGAAGTTTCGACATAGAGATATATTTGATTATTATTTAGTCTCAACCACAAGCCTTTATAAATGCTTCTGCAAATAAGGCCTGACAACTAAAAACAGTTACAATTCGCGCTAAATAAATGATTTTATAAAAGAAAACTACAAATAGTAGTATTATTAAAAAAATACCATTTTTTTTGCAGTACTAAGCAAATATACATTTTTATAGATTATTTCAAAGTTTACTTAGTAGAAGTTTTATCAGAATACAAGTATAAGTTGGATTGCGTATGAAGAACCTTGATTACGGTATCATTGGGAATTGCAGAAGTGCTGCACTGGTTTCGAAAACCGGCTCTGTCGAATGGCTTTGTTTACCTCACTTTGCCGCTCCTTCAACCTTTGCCAGAATTCTGGATGATAAGAAAGGC
The DNA here is from genome assembly GCF_018271975.1 of Carboxylicivirga mesophila. Classification (GTDB taxonomy): domain Bacteria; phylum Bacteroidota; class Bacteroidia; order Bacteroidales; family Marinilabiliaceae; genus Carboxylicivirga; species Carboxylicivirga mesophila. Next base: position 9,580 of record NZ_JAGUCN010000034.1, on the reverse strand, counting down.
GGATTTTTTAGTGTTAAACCGGTAGGCGACTACGAAACTGAGCAGTTTTATATATCTCGCACCAATATACTTGTCACCAAATTCACTTGTGAATCAGGTGTTTTTGAATTGCATGATTTTATGCCACGCTACCGCAATGAGCACGGTGTATATTATACGCCACCCGATATTGTCAGGTACATCAAGCATATTTCAGGCTCGGTAAATGTGGTTATCAACTTCGAACCAAAGCTGGTTTATGCCATGTCAAACACAGCTATTGATGTTGAAGAGGAATATATAAAAGCCTACACCACCGATGGTGAATACGATTCTGTTTATCTGTATTCGTCTTTCGACAAGAAAAGTATCAAAGACAAGCTGCCAGTAACCATTAAGCAAAACGAATACCTGTTGCTAAGCTATAACCAAAAACTGCTGAAGCAATCGACCAATCGCTCTTACCTAAAGCATCAGCGCACTAAAGTGTATTGGCTTAACTGGTCAGACAAAACTACCAGTTTTAAGAGTTACGAGGCTGCCATTAACCGGAGCGCCCTGACACTAAAACTGCTAAATTACCAGAAATCAGGTGCCATTCTGGCTGCACTCACCACTTCACTGCCCGAAACCATTGGTGAAGTGCGCAACTGGGATTACCGCTTCTGCTGGATACGCGATGCATCGATGGTGGTAAAAATCATGACTGAACTGGGTCATGAGCGCATTGCCGAGCGTTACCTGAATTTTATCATCAGCCTGATGCCTGATAAAGGACAGAAGATGCAGATTATGTACGGCATACATGGTGAGAAGGAACTCACCGAGGTGGAGCTTGATCACCTGGCAGGCTACGAAGGTAGTAAACCGGTGCGCATTGGCAACGCCGCATATGTACAAAAACAGAATGATATTTATGGCATCCTGATGGATGTGGTACTACAGTATTTCGAACGATTCCGCTCAACACTTGGCAACAGTGAAGACTTATGGACCATAGTGCGTAATATTGTAAAAGTGGTTGATGAGAACTGGCAAGAACCTGATAAAGGTATCTGGGAGATTCGCAGCGAAGGCAAACATTTTACATTTAGTAAAGTTCTGTGCTGGGTAGCCATTGACCGTGCACGCAAGATTGCGACACTCTTAAAGCGCGACACCTATGCAATCGAATGGAAAAAACTGGAAGAAAAGATAGCTGCCGATATTCATAAAAATGCCTGGTCAGATCAAAAGCATACATTTACTCAGTCATATGGCTCCAATGATTTAGATGCAGCTGTGCTGCTGATGGAAACCTATGGTTTTATTAAGGCTGATGACCAGCGCTATAAGAAAACGGTGCTGGCTATTCAAAAAGAACTGGAGCACGACGGACTGATGTATAGGTATAAGAATGAAGATGATTTTGGCGAACCACAGTCAGCGTTTACTATTTGCTCGTTCTGGTTGATTAACAGCTTATATAAAATTGGGCTTAAAGATGAAGCCAAACGTAAATTTGATGCCTTGCTGGCTTGCTCAAACCACTTGGGATTATTCAGTGAGGACCTGGATTTTAAAACACGACGTTTGTTGGGTAACTTTCCACAGGCCTATTCACACCTGGCTATTATCGAAACTGCCATTACTTTATCTGGCGCACAAATATCAAAAGAAGCTCAGATTATGAAATCGATTCATCATTAAAAGCGATCATTACATAGCTTATAAACAATAAAGCCGGCTAAAAGCCGGCTTTATTGTTTATAATCCTTAATGTTTAAATATCAGGATGTATTTTATTCTCTGCATTAACAACCTGGTAAGTCATTACTCAGCACTGGCAGGCACTTGACCACGCATACCCATAATATCACGATCGAACATATACAGGTTGTGATCACCTAACAGTCTTAATTTATCGTTAATGGCAGCTACAGAAGCTTCCTCTTCAATCTGCTCAGTAACGAACCATTGAATCCAGTTATGAGTAGTAAAATCTTTTTCTTCTAAACAAACCCCTACAATACCACTGATTAATTCAGTCACATATTGCTCATGCTCATACACCTTGGCAAACACAGCTTTAATGTCTTTGTATTCAGACGGTGGCTGTTCTACTGAAGGAATAATGGCCTTACCACCACGCTCATTAACATATTTAATAAATTTCATCATGTGCAAACGCTCTTCTTCTGCCTGGGCATACAACCAATTGGCTGTTCCTTCATACCCATTAGTGTCGGCCCAAACAGCCATTGCCAAATATAAATTAGATGAATAAGCTTCTTTTTCAATCTGATTAACCAGAATTTCTTCGACTTTTTTCTTAAGCATAACAGTTAAAAATTAAGATTCTAATAGCAAATATACACTTAATAAACCATCCAATCGGTCAGCTGTTTAGCCACATTCTTATTTATAATCATTCCACACAAATTCATCAAACCGTTTGGAAGTTTGATAAAATTCAGCTTTTTTGCACATCGGAATTAAAGGTCTTTTAATGTTATTTAAAACATTTTGACTTCTAATTTTTTATAATTGAAATCTTTATTCCATTATGATCAGAAAAGTCTTAGTTGCTAACCGAGGCGAAATTGCTGTCCGCGTTATGCGATCGTGCCGCGAGATGGGCTTACGCTCGGTAGCCATTTATTCCGAAGCTGACAGAACTGCGATGCATGTCAGGTACGCCGACGAAGCCTACTGTGTAGGTCCGGCCACATCAGCAGAAAGCTATCTTAATATTGAGAAAATCATTGAAGTGGCCAAGGTATCAAAATCTGATGCCATACACCCCGGCTATGGTTTCCTGTCTGAAAATGCCAACTTTGCTGAAGCTGTTGACAAAGCGGGCATCATATTTATCGGTCCATCGATTCATGCGATCAATACCATGGGCGATAAACTAACAGCCAGGCAGTTAATGATAGAATCAGGTGTTCCGGTAGTGCCTGGCACAAAAGAAAATATTGATGATCCAAATAAGCTGAAAACAATTGCTGCTGAAATAGGCTATCCGATTATGCTGAAAGCCAGTGCTGGTGGCGGTGGTAAAGGCATGCGACTGGTCCGTGAAGAAAAAGACCTGGTGAATGCCTATAACATGGCTAAGTCTGAAGCCCGTTCAGCGTTTGGCGATGATGCTGTGTATATGGAGAAATACATTGAATCGCCTCATCACATTGAGTTTCAGATAATGGCCGACCAACATGGCAATTACGTTCATCTGTTTGAACGCGAATGCTCAGTGCAGCGACGTCATCAGAAAGTGGTTGAGGAAACGCCATCTCCGCTTATGACGCCAGAACTGCGAAATAAAATGGGTGAGCAAGCCATTGCTGCAGCCAAATCGGTTGATTATGTTGGAGCAGGCACGGTTGAGTTCCTGGTGGACAATGACCATAATTTTTACTTCCTGGAAATGAATACACGCCTCCAGGTTGAGCACCCGATAACAGAACGTACCACTGGTGTTGACCTTGTGAAAGCACAAATTAATGTTGCAAACGGCCTACCTCTTGAATTCAAACAAGACGATCTGCGACAAAATGGCCATGCCATTGAGTGTCGTATCTACGCTGAGGACCATAAGAATAATTTTATGCCTTGCCCTGGTGTAGTGAAAAACATTACTGAACCAATGGGACTGGGTATGCGCACCGATGGCTATGTATATGAAGGGTATGAAATCCCATTCCATTACGATCCAATGATATCAAAGGTAATATCTTGGGCACCCACCCGTATGGAAGCCATTGATCGTATGAAACGTGCGCTTTACGAATATAAAATCACCGGGGTAAAAACCTCCATCCCATTTGTAGCCCGCATTATGGAAGCCAAAGATTTTGTTGAAGGCAACTACGATACGCACTTTATCGAAAAGAATATGGACTTTTTGATGACGGACGAGGACGATTGTACAGATTATTGTGAAGACATCGCCTTGTTTGTGGCCTTTCTGGATTATACCCAGAAACTAAAAGATGCGGCTGATAAAAGCAATGTTGCCACACCAAATCAATCGGCCTGGAAAGAATATGCACGCCGCAAAAACATCTTACGACTATAAAATCAGCCACTATGCCAATAGAATTAAAAATAGATACGCGCCTTGCCAGAATTAAAATTCTTGAGCAGGATGGCTCGAAATACAAAGTTGATATTGATGGCCGGATTTACGATCTGGATCTTATAAAGGTAGAATCAGATACGTATTCTATACTGCTGGATGGTCAGTCCATTAACATGGAGATGATTGAAGGAGACAGCCTGAATGAGTACAAGGTTAACACCATCAGTAACTATTATGAAATTGAAGTGATTGACGCTGCTACGCGCTATCGTAACTCGTCGAAATCCTCACTGGATGCCGGAGGTAATATTATTTCAACACCTATGCCAGGTAAAATTGTTAAAATACCTGTTAAAGAAGGTGATACTGTAGAAAAAGGTCAAACAGTAGTCATTGTTTCTGCCATGAAAATGGAAAGTGAATACAAGAGTGCTGTTGATGGCATTGTAAAGAAGGTTTATGTAGCCGAAGGTGAAGCGGTTGAAGGTCACCAGCCTCTAGTAGAAATTGAATAACTAATAGTTTGAAAGATGCAAAATTTAAAAGAAAAATATAAGAAGTTTGAAGAACGTAACCGCGAAGCCGAAGCAGGTGGTGGCGAAGCACGTATTGAAAAACAACATAAGGGTGGTAAACTGACAGCCCGCGAACGCATTGACATCTTTTTGGATGCCGGTACGTTTGTGGAACTCGATAAACTAGTAAAACATCAGTGCAATAATTTTGGCATGGAAAAAACCCAGTTTCCGGGTGATGGTTTTATTACCGGTTATGGAAAAGTAGATGGTCGACTCGTGTATGTTTTTGCACAGGACTTTACTGTTTTCGGGGGTTCATTAAGTCGTACCAATGCCGATAAGATCATTAAAATATCTAACATGGCACTAAAAATGGGTGCCCCACTTATCGGACTAAACGACTCAGGCGGTGCCCGCATACAGGAGGGTGTTCAGAGCCTGGCCGGATACGGTGATATCTTCTACCTTAATGTTAAAGCTTCAGGTGTTATTCCTCAAATATCGGCCATTATGGGTCCTTGTGCAGGTGGTGCTGTTTACTCCCCTGCCCTCACCGACTTTATTTTTATGGTGAAAGACACCAGTTATATGTTTGTAACAGGGCCTGATGTGATTAAAACAGTCACACACGAAGAGGTGACCAAGGAAGAACTGGGAGGTGCGCATACGCATAATGCCAAAAGTGGTGTGGCACACTTTATGGCTGATAACGACGAACATACATTGATGATGATTAGGGAGTTACTAAGCTTTATTCCATCTAACAACATGGAAGACCCACCGGTACTGCCAACCACTGATGATATCCGCCGTGAAAGTCCTGAGCTGCAGGAGCTAATTCCAGCCGATCCGAACAAGCCCTATGATATGCACGACCTGATTAGCAAAGTGGTGGATAACAAACACTTTTTTGAGGTGATGCCCCATTACGCCCAGAACATTATCACTGGCTTTGGACGTATGGCTGGTCGAACTGTAGGTATTGTAGCCAATCAGCCTAACTACCTGGCTGGTGTCCTCGACATTGAATCATCGACTAAAGGAGCCCGCTTTGTACGTTTCTGTGATGCGTTTAATATACCTATTGTGACCTTTGTGGATGTACCAGGATTCTTACCAGGAACTGTGCAGGAGTATGGCGGTATTATCAAACACGGCGCCAAACTACTATATGCCTATGCCGAAGCAACTGTACCAAAAATTACTATTATAACACGTAAAGCCTACGGTGGCGCCTACGATGTAATGGCATCCAAGCACCTGATGGCAGATATTAATTTTGCCTATCCAACAGCTGAGATAGCTGTGATGGGTCCTGAAGGAGCTGTTAACATTATATTCAGAGGCGAACATGATGAAATTGCCAAAGCTGAACGCGTGGATGATTACCGCGAGAACTTTGCCAATCCGTATCGTGCTGCTGAATTAGGCTATATTGATGAAATCATTTTGCCTAAAGAGACACGCTTTAAACTCATACAGGCATTGGAAATGACTCAAAACAAAAGCGAAACAGCACCGCTGAAAAAACATGGCAATATGCCATTATAAAAGTTAACTATCGTTTACTTTACAGCCGTATATTCCATGGAGGGTATTGTTCTTAACAGGATACAATGCCCTCTTTTTTTAGCCAGTTTGCTGCTGACACCCCACGAGATTTGAACATCAGTTTGCTTGTGTTGTTGAACTTTGGATTAGCTTTGCAAACCAATAAGCAAATACAAACAATACAAAAGCAAAATGGAATACAGACGATTTGGCAAAACAAACAAACACATTAGTGTTATCACCCTTGGTGGAATGCGTTTTAAAAACGTCTGGGACAATCCACGTCAAACAATACCTGCAGCCACTCAGGACCATTGCAATCAAATGGTTGACCTGGCTATCAAACAGGGTATCAATCATTTTGAAACGGCATACGGCTATGTGAAAAGCGAAACTGTTTTTGGACGAACTTTAAACAAAGAGCTTAATATTGACCGTTCGTCGTATCACCTAATGACCAAAGGAAATCCGCTTACGGCTGATGAGACACGTCGCCTGGTGGAAGAGCAATTAACAACACTTCAGACTGATTATTTTGACTTTTATGCCTGGCATGGCATTAATACTAACGAGTTATTATATAAAGCCTGTCAGTCAGGTGGTGCAATTGAGGAGCTATTGAAGATGAAAGAAGAAGGCATTATCAAACATGTTGGCTTCAGTACCCACGGCTCAGTGGAAACAATTGTTAAAGCCATTCAAACAGATATGTTTGAATTTGTTAATCTGCACTACTACTATTTTTACCAGCGCAACCATGCTGCAGTGCAACTGGCAAAAGAAAAAGATATGGGTGTTTTTATTATTTCGCCCAACGACAAAGGCGGACAATTGTTTCAGGCACCAGCAAAAGTCCATAAAGCCATTCCACATGCCACACCCATCCAATGGAATGCCCGTTTTTGTCTGAGTCACGCCGAGATGCATACTTTATCGTTTGGCATGACCGAAGCCAGTCACTTTAACGAGATGAAAGGCATATTTCCCAGTCATATCCCACTCGCTCAATCAGATTTTGATGCTAAATTACAACTGGACGGAATGGTAAAAGATGATCCTTACGCACATTTTGACGGCTATGACCTGAAGCACAGCTCTGATTTGGATATTCCTCTGCTTCTACACTGGCGCAAGCTATGGAAATGTTATGACATGCTTAACTTTGCCCGCTACCGCTACAAAGAATTAAAAACACCCAACCATTGGGTACCCGGCGTATTTGCCACACCTGATGCCATTAATAAAGTGGACTTTTCGAAAGTTCCCGAACACATCCCTTTGAAAGAAATGCTGCATGAGCTGCACGAGGCTTTTTATGAAGCTCCTCAACAGTTAAAAGTAATAAGCTAAAAACGCACCAATTAGCTATTAGCCTATGCATTTATTTGCAGGACAATACAAGATGCTTTAATCTAATTGGTACGTTATTTTTTTTATTGATTATTGACTCTAAAAAAGGCAATCATCTGCTTTAAGTTTTCAGATTGAGAAGCTAACTCCTCGGCACTGGAAGCTAACTCCTCGGCTGAAGCTGAGTTTTGCTGAGTGACATTACTCAACTCCAGAATAGACGCATTCACTTGTGTTGTTGCACTATTCTGCTCATTGCTGGCAGCAGCTATTTCCTCCACCAATTGAGTTGTTTTTGTTATCTCAGGTATCATCTTTTGCAACTGCCCACCAGCTTCTTCAGCCATATGAAGACTATTGGTTGCACTGTTAACAATTTCATCAGCAGCAACTCGTGTATTCTCAGCCAGTTTCCTGACCTCAGCAGCTACCACAGCAAATCCTCGTCCATGTTCACCTGCCCTTGCTGCCTCTACAGCCGCATTAAGTGCCAAAATATTAGTCTGTATAGCTATATCATTGATGATTGTAATTTTATCGGTAATGTTACGTGTGGCATCCAAACTCGAAGAGGCCTTGGACATCACCACCTCAAGCCCTTGCTTAGCGCCTTGGGCAATTGTTTTGGTGGCACTGGCATTACTGGCATTCTGCTCAACATTAGCTGCAATTTCCTCTGTTGTAGAAGATATTTCTTCAACGGAAGCCGCCTGCTCATTGGCTCCACCAGAAATCTGCTGTGCTGCAGAGCTAAGCTGCTGACTGGCTGCATTAATGCCATCAGCACCCTCGTGTATGCCATTTATTACCTCTTTAATCTTATAGAGCATCCGATTGACTGCAGAGTGTAAGGTGCCTATTTCATCACTTCGCTCATTGATATCAATATTAACACTTAAGTCACCATCAGCCATTTGATTCATACCATGACTGATAATTTCTATTGGTTTAGTGATATTTTTGGAGATGATTAAGATGATACTCAGCATCACAATGGTACTGATTAATCCTATCACCAGAATCATTACAGATAAATGAATTGTATCCGCCATTATCTCGTCACCAGGAATATCAATCATCACCGTCCAGGGTTTGTTGGAATTACCCGGATGAACAGGTGAATAAATGCGGGCTACTGTTGTATTCAAATGCTGCGATTCTGTTTGCTTGATATGCAACCGGCCTGCTTTTATTGCCTTAAGTGTTTCCTCATCAAAGCCTGTAAATAAGGTATCAATTCTGGCACCAACAAGGCTTCTGTCGGGATGAGCGGAAATAATTAAATTATTGGTAATAATTGACCCGTATCCGGTATCATACACTTCCAGCCTGTCGTTCAGTTGCATCAGCTTTTCAAAGTCGAGGTCGATACCAACCACGCCTAAAAAAACCTCATCCACAATTAACGGTGTTACAATAGAGATGGTTGTTTCCATATCTTCTTCGAGGCCTGTAAAGCTATACTCTGAAGGATCATCAACAAACTGCTTTTTTGTTGCTTTTGGCACTGCATAATAGGGTTCTGCATACTCTTCTGTATTGTCGTCACTGACATGACTCACAATATCGGTTCCCAAGTTTTGAAACAGCAACTCATCACCTTCTCTAAAGCAGGAGGCAGTAAAAAGCCCAATCTCCTGACTGTATTTCTTGGCATAATAAGCATCCATATCATCAAACGCATTGGGTTCCCACATGGTCCACACCCCAAAGTAGTTCTCATTCTGCTTTAAACATTCCTTCAGTAGATCCAATACCAGATAACGGTCCCCTGCTTCATTTTGTCTTAGCGTAAGCATGGTTTGAGCCAGTGTTTCGCTGGTTGTAAGAGCCTGGTTCAGGTAACTCTCAATGCTCTTTGCTTCATCCTCCCCTATCACCTGAGCCAGATTGGCTGCATCGTCCTTGGCTTTTGAAAGTATATTGTAAATAATCACACCCAAGGTGACGCTAAATACAACCATGAAAACTGAGATAATATAAATATTCAGTTTTGCATTTAATCCTAATTTCATACTCAACTACATTACTGTCCCATTAAATTCTAACAATGTTCTTTGAAAATATTGAAATTTAGTGAGTTGTAGGCCATTTTCGATTAAACGGATTTCAATTTGCA
>NZ_JAGUCN010000033.1 GCF_018271975.1 Carboxylicivirga mesophila | reverse complement strand
GAGAAGCGGCTGCAAAGGTAAAAACTTTTTGAGCTATTCTCCAAATGTTTTTTAGGTTTTTTTGAAGAAAAGATTTAAGACTTAAGACCTAAGATGTAAGACTTAATTTCATTCTCTAAAACCCTCTCAATACCCCGCCGTATCTTACAACCCTTGTTGATTTTGCGGCTGCAAAGATAAAGGTTTTTATTCGTAATATCCAAAACTATTTTTGAAAAAATTTTAGCCTTTTTTTGAGTCAGGAAAGCTAAGATATCACCTCTTATCTGCCTTGTCAAGACTATGCCCTTTTTACCTCTCAATATGTTATTGACATATGCCTGTAAGCCCTATCAATCCTGCTTTTCGTGACAACCGTTGTTCTCAAAAGCGGGTGCAAAATAACACAGGATTTCTTTATTATCCAAATGGAAATTCGAGAAAAAAGATAAACCCGTTGAACTTTGATTGCTTAGAGGTTGAATGGGTGGGTGTTGAAAGAAAATAAAATTTATAAGAAAGCTCCCGGATGGGGAGCTTTGATATCATTTATGGCTTCTATCTATTATATTCTTGCATCATAAATACGCTCTGCTCCTTCTCCTCCCCATATTTTATTGAAATCACGCGTGTCGAATTGCCAACTTAAGGAGATATAGAACATTTGGGTTTTACCATATCGGGAATAATCGTTCAACGGATTATCGCCTTTTTTAAAGTCATTATTTAAGAAATCATCCAGATAATATTTAAACTTAAGGTTTAAACCGCGGGGAAACTGCACACCAGCAAACACTGAGGGAACAAATCGATTGGTGCGATTACTAAACCATTCAGATGTTTTGTGTTTATCTCCATCTATCCAATACTTATACTTATAATGGAATAGCAATTCATATTCGGCGCCACCAAATACATAAAAGTGATTGCGGAACGAACCCAGCTTAAGTGCAACAGGTAATCCAAGTGTGTAAGAACGGTGCTTTTCCTTTTCAACCCCAAGATCAAGCGCATCATCTTCTGTGATGAACCCAATATTACGAATGGCTAAGCCTGAATACAGGCCTAAGGCATCGGTAAAATCAAGATGCACGTATTGCCCAACGTGGAAAAAAGCTGAAAAACGTGGTATGCTCGATACATTATCCATGGCTCCTCCTCCCAAGGGTGCCTGTTCAACATCAGCCCAGCTAAAGATCATCTCTCCACTGGTAACTGTATAAACTTGTGTTTGCGCATTTATGCTCAATGCTGCAATTAATAATGCAATTGATACTATAAACTTCCTCATTAAACAAGAATTAGGATTATTAAGAATAACACAAATATAACGATAAACACTTAATCATCAAGATCAAAAAAGGGCGCCCATACCGGACACCCTAATATCTTTGATTGGTGTTATGACTAATCTTCAGCAGCTTCCTCGCCTTCTTCTTCAACAGCATTTGGATCAAATAGCTCACTCTCCATCAGCAGATTATACCAGCCAAGTACTTTTTTGATATCAGAAACATACACACGATCCTTATCATACAATGGTAACACCTCTTCGAAATAGTTTTTCAGCTCATTAGAAGAGCTTTTGGGCGAAATGGCCATTCCTCCATTTTCCTTTTCGTATATAGCTTTGAATACATCAAACAGCTTAACATCCTCGTCTTCAGTGTAAATCGAAATATCCTCCAGCGCACTGATACGAGACGTAGCGTATGCCGGCATTTTCTTTCCATCAATCAACGACTCAACAATAATTGAGTTTTTAGCTTGCGACACCAACTTGAAAAGTCCTCTTTGTCCTGAAATCGCTAATATTCCTTTCAACATATGTTTACTTTTTATTTTTCTGCAAAAATAGAATTATACAGGCTTTGACCAAAAGATTTTAACTCTGCGGAAAGAATTATTTGATCCCCCGTTCCTTTTTTATTTGCTCGTAAGCCTCATTAATTTTTTGAAATTTCCTTTCGGCATCCTTGCGTATATCATCGCCCAGATGCGCTACTTTATCAGGGTGAAAACGAACAGCCATCTTCTTATATGCCTTCTTAATGACCTCATTCGATGCACTTTCATCCACTTCCAATACTTTATAGGCAGCTGATGAATCCTTAACATACATCGAGGCAATTGATGTCATATCAGCACTTGATATCCCAAGGCCATAAGCTATTTGCTGCAGATAATTTTTCTCTTCACTCGAAAGATGACCATCTGCCAGAGCGATTCCATATAGTAAGTGCATCAATTGCACTTTTGACGCATAATTGATATTAACACGCGCCTGGTGCACCACTTCATCTACCGGAATATTCTGATTTAGTATATCTCTTAGCATCAACAAGGCCTTACCTGCCTCCTTTTCACCAAAAGTGGCTACCAGGCTTCTCTTTACAAAATCCAGCTCTGAACGTACCACTTTACCATCCGCTTTCATCACAGCAGCCACCAAGACCAACAAAGTTGCCAAAAAACCACTTCTTGCCTGTTGATGAGGAGATTGTTTACTTCCTTTAATAAATGTTGACTGCTCTTCTGACAAATGCCCCAAAACCAAACCCATGATGGCACCAATGGGGCCCAATGTCCACCATCCGATACTGGCACCAAGGAAAGAACCTAATAATCCCATTATAAACTTTTTAAAACATTCAACACCTGAGGAATAACCAAGTTTTGACCATCACAGTCGATCACAAAATCGGCCAGTTTTACCTTTGCTTCATCTGTCCACTGGTTATTCATTCGTTCAATAACTTTTTGCTCTGACAACCCATCACGTCGCATAACTCTTTGCAAACGCACATGCTGCGGAGCTGTTACCAATATTGTTTTATCGAATTTAGTGTAGCTCCCATTTTCAAATAATATAGCCGCCTCCTGAAACACAATATTATGGTCGTTATGCTCATCACACCATTGTTCAAAGTGATTGGCAACAGCAGGATGCACGATGCTATTTAGCTGATTAAGTATTAATTTGTCATTAAATACTACACTTCCAACATACGCTCGATTATAGCCTTCAGCATTGTAGGCCTTCTCTCCTAAAAGCTCAATGATCTGTTCCTTTACTCTCGTATTGTGATTAATTAGCTTCTTGGCCTCAACGTCTGCTTCATAAACCGGGAAGCCTAGTGAAAGGAACAAACGAGCCACTGTTGTTTTTCCGCTTCCAATGCCTCCGGTAATACCTATCTTTATCATTCTTCAGTTTTCCTTTCCAGCAAATACTCCACAAATAGTGGCTGATAACTCATATTCTGAGCATTGCCTGGATAATCACTAACTCTCACTTTAAGGCGACGAGGCGGTTGTTTTAAATCGATACTGGAGAAATCAATTGATACATTAAAATCTCTCGCCAGATAAAGCGGACGACTCAAACCCAAATGATACGAAATATTCACCTCAGAAGGAAATGTCTTAAGTTGCAAACTATCAGGCAGATTCAATGCTTTTATTGGCACCATTACATTGGCTTCAGTAAATGGCTCAACAGGTAGCGTAACCACCACTCTTTTAGCACTCAACTCAAGGTTATCTGACTTTTCAAGTGCTACATTTCGCACAATTGTATCGGCCAGTTTTTCGAACTTCAAAGGCCGCGTTTGAATATATTCAATGGAATCTAACACCTGAGCAGCGCCTGATACTGTAACTGAATCAGGCTGAACAGCTATTGGGCCAGATAACTGGCATTGCTGGGCAAAACTGTAGTCAGCAACCACCTTTACCGGAAGTATTTTCGATTGCTTTTTTAACAACGGTATGAATAAAGTATCAGGCGTAATGCTCACCAGCTCAATACCCACCACCAACTCATCTTCAATAAGTTTAAAATAGTCGTTTGAGTTAATATAAGCACCAGTAACACCATCCAGACTTATACGCCTCAATCCGGATATATCAACCCCTTTGGCTGAAACTTTATGGCGAGTGAGATAATTTAATATCTTAAAACCTCCCCCTTTTATTTTCAGGTTGAGCTCTCGCCTTGCACTACCATTAATTATTTCATCCTCACCTACATTAACAAACTTGATTGGATAGCTCACTTCGGTAGTGTAATTATCTTTTTGCAAAGCATTTAGCACCCAAAAACAGGCTGACAAAAACAGAAAAACCAAGAAAATAAGCGCATTTTTATCATCGCGTACTTCCTTGGTTTTACCGATTATTTGTTGTAAATATTTTGTTAATAGCGCTTTTATGTTTTCCATAGTTTAATGATCAGACTCCCAAAAATAATCAATCTTTATCAGAATACTAAAAACACGCAGCACCCAAATGTTTTACTTATTGGCAGCTACATCTGACATATCCATAACGATGGCTGACTTATCCATCTTCACTTTCACACCATCAGCAATTTCCACTGTTACAAACTGGTCTTTTACCTCAGCCACTTTTCCATAGATACCTCCTGTCGTAATAACCTTATCACCTTTTTTCAGTGCTTCACGATACTTACGTAACTCTTTCTGACGCTTCATCTGTGGACGAATCATAAAAAAGTAGAATACAATAATAATCAACACAAAAGGTGCAAATGACATTAAAGGATTACCTCCTTCGGCCGCCTGTGGAGGCATACTTAAAAAAACATTTAAAAAGCTCATAATTCTTCTATTTCTTATTTTCTATTTAATACTTGCCCAAACCAGTAGCTCATGCTTTTGGATTGAATCATTGGCCATTACTACCACTTGTTTAACCTGTCTTCCGGTCCAACCTTTGGTGTCGAAAATTACTTCAACAAACACTGTATCTTTAGGCTCAATAGGTTCTTTTGGAAACATTGCATCAGTGCAACCACAACCATGCTCTACGTTCTGAATAACAACAGGGTAAGCCCCTTCATTAATTACTGCAAACCTGTGTCCGACAATATCTCCATGTTTTAGCTCGCCGAAATTATAAGTCAGTTCCAAAAATCTCAGCCTACCTTTTCCTTCCAAAGTGGTCGATGATTTTTGCTTTTTACCAACACAACCAAAAACCAGAATAACAAGAAGCAAGAAAGTGCCTGCCTTCATCTCCTATTAATTAGCCTTACCAGGTTTATTAATGACTTTTTCAGCAATAAGATGCTCAGTAATTTTATCTAGAACACCATTGATAAATACACCACTTTTGTTAGTTGAGTAGTATTTGGCTATTTCGATATATTCGTTCAGCGATACATTTATTGGAATATTCTTAAACTCTGTAATCTCAGCAAGAGCTACCTGCATGATGACCAAATCTAAATAGGCAACACGATCAAAATCCCAGTTTTTGGTAAACTTCTTGATTAACTCCATATTATCCTTATGGTTTACCAAGGTTTTACGGCAAAGGCGCTGCACGAAATCACGATCTTCATCATCTTTAAACTCCGGCAGCAGTGCTTCCTTCTCTGCATTCTCCTCACTGAATCCTTTAATAGTCTTCACGACCATAGAAATAACAAATTCCACTTCATCATTCCAATAAACACTCTGCTCTTCAAAAATGGAATACAGACTTTCGAAAGGTGCAATTACCTTCTCCAGAAGTTTGGCAATAAATTTCTTATCAGCATCATAATCACCCGCCTCAGTTGCCATATATTCAGTATACAACTCCGACTCAGTAACGATATTGAAAAGTCCTTTAATGGTTTCGGGATGGTTGACCCAAGGCGTTCCATTCTTGCTATTGTAGGCCAGCAATGACTCATTATTGGCCAGCTGCACCATAAAGGCATTCTCTACAAAACGCAAATTGGGATTCAGATCTTCTTCGGATGGACGTTTCTTTTGTTTGCGCAGTTCAATCCTGTTTTCTGCAAAATTCTTCAGTTCGAGCAACAACAGCAAAAACGCATGGTACATTTCATGAGACTTAGCTATGCTATGAAATAACTCATTTTCGGTTTGTTGTATCGACACTTCACCCTTTTGGTAATGTGCGTAAGCCATCTGCACAACTTTAACTCTTAACAATCTTCTACTTAACATCCTTAAAGAACTTTTTTACTATATAATAAATGCAAAAGTAGCTTTTTTTTTATTTGCATCAAGCGCTTTTAACAAGTCTTCGATATAACTTCATAGACCTTTAATACAACTAACTCAGATAAAGCATAGTTCCATTGAATCTGACCATAAATTTCTGTTTTAGCGGCCAGATTACTTTGGATACTATTTTGGCCTTTGCAATACCTAAAAGTTGCCAAACTAGATTATATTAAATATCTGAACCTCTCCATATTAGCATTAATATTAAAGCGTTAGTCGCTTGTAAGACTTGTTTATTTGTTTAAAAAACATAAAAAAATTGTAAAGATTTTATTGGTTAATAGGGAAATATTTATCATTTTTGAGGCATACAAGCTGTTTCCAAAACAATAAAGAAAACGATGGAAGGATTTGAAAAAAACGATGGATTTGAAAAGAATGATAGAGATGAGATCTTTTCAAAAGCGATAAGAGCAGGAAAAAGAACCTACTTTTTCGATGTAAAAGCTACTCGAAAAAATGATTATTACCTGACAATTACAGAAAGTAAAAAACGTTTTGATCAAGATGGGAAATACCATTTTGAGAAACACAAAATCTTTCTTTACAAAGAAGACTTTGAAAAATTTGTGAACGGACTTGAAGAGACAATTGGTTTCATTAAACAAAATCAACAGGCTAACTCTAATGAAGAGTTAATAGAAGAAGGTGTTGCTACAGCAGAGTACACCAATGTTGAGTTTGAAGACTTGCATGAATAAATTTATAGCGTTATAATTCAAAAAGGTTGCTGATATGGCAACCTTTTTTTTTGCATTTTAAATATCTTAAACTACCCTATTCATACTTGGCCATCTTATCTTCAATTGTTACATAGCCAGTATGGTCCGATTGAATTTTTAAATTACAAAGCAGCTTTTGTGCCCCACTGATAAAACAAGCCTCCTGGACCTTTTCAACCAATGCCATTACATCGTCATAACTTCCTTCAATAACGGTTTCAAAGGGTGTAACCTTGTATTTCAGCCCTGAGTTCTCAATCACCTTAATGGCCGCATCAACAAGGCCATACATATCGTGATTATCAGACATTGGCAAAACTTGCACTGCCACATTAACTGTTTTATTCCTCAATTCCATTTTTATTTATATTCTGATTAGATTGTTGCTGATCGATCAGCTTTTCAATTTCTCCTAATGATAGCTTTTTTACATTAGTAACCAAAAGCGATGGGCTTAAAAAATCACCCAACTCATTACATTGCTTAATAATTTTAGCGAGCATGTTTTTTAAAGCACAATCCAAAGGCACCAATGCCTGAATAGTCATATAATAACCGCAAAACTCCAGCTCCTCAATCTCAGCACTGTGCTTTCTAAAAGCATATTCCACCTCTCCCTTTACCAATTGCTCTTGATATTGTGAGAAAACTTGTTGCTCATTGGCAAAAAGCACGATGAAATAACGCAATTTATTGCCTTTACCACCTAATCCGGTTGAAATAAATAATGGTTTCTCATCGAGCAATGTACTTTGTAAAAGCATTTTACTTTCCTGGTAAGCTAGTATCGACCAATCAACCAAAGCCTTATCTGGGTTGGCCTTATAGGATTCCAGCATTCTGTAGGCCTCCACCTCATTTACAGAAGCTAACCGACACAATAGTAATTTCTTTTCCTCGAGTGAATAATCCGGATCAAACAGCTTTTCCTTTTGCGAAAGCACTTGTTCCTTGTCCAGTTCTTTCTTCTGCTGTTTACTTTCCTTGAAATATTGCAACTGCAACTGAACATCAATTTTCTCCTCAAGTATCGCAATATTTCCAGCATACTTTTCCAACAACTTCTGCATATCTACATCTGTCAAGAGTTTGTCCATACCAACTAAACGCAATTTCAGTTAAAAAGTTATATACAGTCTTGCAATATTTATTTTGCCCACACTGTAAAATCACTACTTTTAGGTATTGTAACATAAGGTCGACAAATATACTTTTGTAGGATCTTATTAATGGGCATAGTCAATCTAAGTTTTCATGAATTTATCTGAGTTAAGCAACGGTAATGAAGGTGTCATTGTTAAAGTAAAAGGCCATGGCGCTTTTCGCAAACGCATTACCGAGATGGGATTTATTAAAGGGAAGAAAGTTACGGTTGTAAAAAACGCACCTCTCAAAGACCCAATTGAATACCAAATACTTGATTATAAAGTTTCTTTACGACGAAGTGAAGCTAAACTCATTGAAGTTGTTACGGTTGAAGAAGCTAAGAACATTGCCGATTTAAGCTATCAGGGTACCATTTCAGAAGATATTCTCAAGCAATCAGCTAATAAGAAACATCGCAACATTAATATCGTATTAGTTGGTAACCCCAATTGCGGCAAAACAACCTTATTTAACTATGCCAGTGGCGCCAAAGAGCACGTTGGTAACTATAGTGGAGTAACAGTTGATGCAAAGGCTGCTACATTCCTGCACAATGGGTATCAATTCAATATTATTGATTTACCGGGCACATATAGCATTTCGGCCTATTCACCCGAAGAAACATTTGTACGCGAATACATCACCAATGAAAATCCGGATATAGTCGTTAATGTGCTTGACAGTTCCAACCTTGAACGTAATTTATACCTCACCACCCAATTGATTGATCTGGATATAAAAGTGGTTGTGGCCCTAAATATGTTCGACGAGATGCAGCGCAGAGGTGATCGGCTAAATTACGACCAGCTAGGTGCTATGCTGGGTATCCCTTTTGTCCCAACGGTTAGCTCTCGAGGAAAAGGCGTCACTGAACTGTTTGATAAGCTCATCGATGTATATGAAGATAGGGATGAAATTGTGCGTCATATCCATGTAAATTATGGAGATCCTATTGAATCAGCTATTGAAGTCCTTGACGGCATGTTTATTAAAGCCGGGGATATTGCCAATCGTATTTCGCCTCGTTATCTGGCGATTAAAGCTCTTGAAAAAGACAAGCAACTGTTTGATTACATGCAGTCAAACAGCCATATTTATTCTGACATATTAAAAGAAACCGAGCACCTGACTGAGAAAATTGAAAAGCAATCGCAGGAAGATTCTGAAACCATATTTACCGATGCCCGTTACGGCTTTGTTGCCGGTGCTCTAAAAGAAACATTTAAGGAAAACCCTCAAACACGAAGACGAAGGACTGATAGCATTGATGCGCTGATTACCCATCGTTTATTTGGCTTCCCCATATTTATTTTCTTTATGTGGCTGATGTTTCAATCTACCTTTAAGCTGGGCGAATACCCGATGACATGGATTGAAACAGGCGTGGCATTTTTGTCTGATTTTGTTAGTAGCGTCATGCCGGATGGCTCACTAAAACACCTGCTCGTAGATGGCGTAATCGGCGGTGTTGGTGGTGTTATTGTATTCCTACCCAACATTCTGATACTCTTCTTTTTTATCTCATTCATGGAGGATACCGGCTATATGGCCCGTGCTGCCTTTATCATGGATAAGCTAATGCACAAAATGGGCTTACATGGCAAATCATTCATACCGCTTGTAATGGGGTTTGGTTGTAATGTACCGGCAGTGATGGCCACACGCACCATTGAAAACAGGAATAACCGATTGCTAACCATGCTTATCAATCCGTTTATGTCATGCAGTGCCCGTTTACCGGTCTACATTCTTATTATTGGGGCTATATTTCCTGAAAATGCAGGCACCATGTTATTCATCATTTATGGCGTTGGCATATTACTGGCAGTATTAATAGCACGTTTATTTAAGCGTTTTATTTTTAAACACGATGAAGTTCCATTCGTCATGGAGCTTCCGCCCTATCGTATTCCTACGCTTAAAAACACCATCAGACACATGTGGCACAAAGGTGCCGAGTACCTCAAAAAAATGGGTGGCATTATCTTAGTGGCATCCATCATCATCTGGTTCTTGAGCTATTACCCGCAAAATGTCGATTACTCAGAAGACTTTGACACTAAGATTGAACAACTTAATACCGAATATGCGAGCTTAATAGCTAAAAGTTCAGATGAATTAGCACAGCAGTATGAAGAAGAACTAACAACTAAAACCGATTCTATTGAGCTGATTAAAAAGGGTGAACACCAAAGCAACACCTACATTGGACGACTAGGTAAATCCATCGAACCGGTTATTCAACCATTGGGTTTTGACTGGAAAATGGGCGTTAGTCTTATTACGGGTATTGCAGCTAAAGAAATAGTTATTAGCACGATGGCGGTTATTTATCACAGCGATGAGGATACCGAAGATTCGAAACAATTAATTACGCAGATAAGGGAAGAAACACATCCGGATGGCCGGCCCGTTTTCAATAAGGTTACCGCCTTTGGCTTTATGGTGTTTATACTCATCTACTTTCCTTGTGTAGCGGTAGTGGCAGCCATTCGAAAAGAATCCGGCTCGTGGAAATGGGCCTTATTTACCATCTTTTATACCACTGGCTTAGCCTGGGTTTTAGCCTTTGCAGTGAACCAGGTAGGTCATCTATTGTTATAATATTATGATACAGGATATAGTAACCTATTTGATTGTGGCCTGGGCCTTTTACCAGGTACTAAGTTTTTTTTACCGCCTGATTAAACCGGCTAAAGGAAAAACAGCCTGCGATGCCGGTTCATGTGCCTGCAGTGCAAAAAATGAACTCTTCACCGCTATAAAAAAAGGTAAATATCCTACACTTATCGAATAGACTGAATCATTTTGGCAATAACATAGCAATGAGATAAAAAAAAGCCGGATTTTTCATCCGGCTTTTGCTTTATTATGCTTCTGGTATATTTTTCAGAACATCAATCAAGTGCTTCCAGAATTTATCCACTGTCTCAATGTCAATTCGTTCATCTGGCGAATGAGCCCCCCTAATGGTCGGACCAAATGAAATCATATCCATACCCGGATATTTCTCAAGGAAGAGTCCACACTCCAATCCCGCATGAATAGCTCGCACAACAGGTTCATTACCAAATAAGCGCTCATAGGATTCTTTAGTTATCTTCAGAATTTCCGAATCAGTATTTGGTGCCCATCCCGGATAGCCATCAGTGTGAAAAGCTTCCGCACCGGCCAGCGTAAATACAGCATCAACCATGTTGGCTATATCCTCCTTTGAGCTTTCCACGGAGCTTCGCTGACTGGTAGTAACCAACACATGATCATCTTGCATCTTAACAGAGGCCAGGTTGGTTGATGTTTCCACCAGGCCTTCAATGTCACGACTCATTTCAATAACACCGTGTGGACAAGCATACAATGCATTCAGCAGGTTGTTTTGGGTGTTATTATCCATCACAAATGCTGGTACATCCACCGACTCTAGTTTCATTCTCAGACCAGGCTCAGTTACTTTCAGCTCCATCTGCACATCGTGAAACAACAGGTTAAATGCTACACGTACCTGCTCTTTATAAGCATTGGGCACAACGGCAATAGCATGAGCCTCACGGGCAATGGCATTTCGCAGGTTACCACCATCAAATGAAGCCAGACGCAAATCATATTTACGACTTGTCTCCCACAAGAAACGGTTTAATATTTTATTGGCATTACCCAGTCCTTTATTAATATCATCGCCTGAGTGGCCTCCTCTAAGGCCAGAAACAGATACTTTAAAAGCAAAGCCTTTATCGGGAGCAGCTTCTTTTTGATATGGAAACTTTGCCAGGGTATCTACACCTCCGGCACAACCTATAAAGAGTTCACCGTCATCTTCCGAATCAAGATTTAATAATATGCTCGAATTAAAAAATCCTTCCTTCAGACCAAATGCACCAGATAAACCGGTTTCTTCGTCAACAGTGAACAAGCACTCAATGGGGCCGTGCTCAATATCATTGGCAATGAGCAAGGCCATTTGAGCAGCCATTCCAATACCGTCATCAGCACCTAAGGTGGTGCCATCGGCTTTCACCCAGTCACCATCAATAACAGGCGTAATCGGATCATTATCAAAATCATGCTTTTTATCACTATTCTTTTCGCACACCATATCAATATGCGACTGCAGTACAACAGACTTCAGGTTTTCTTTACCAGGCGTAGCCGGCTTTGAAATTAATACATTACCAATTTCATCTTTCTTAGCCTCCAACCCGTTCTCTTCAGCAAACTTCAGAAGAAATTCAATAATCTTTTCTTCTTTTTTGGAAGGACGCGGCACCTGACAAATCGCCTCAAACTGTGTCCAGACTTCCTGAGGATGTAATCCTGATAATTTATTCATTCTTCTATATTCTGTTAGAATTATTATTGTGTGTTATTATTACTCATCAAACAAAGCCAGCAACTTTTGTATTTCTTCTTTTTTGGCTTCTTCACCATTGCTGTCATATCCAAAACTGAGGTTGTTAAACATCCGTTTGATGATGGTTACATTATCGCAAGGTAAAAAGAATTCTTCCTTTGGCTGAAGTTTTTGCTGTTTCACAAAGTACTCAATCTCCTTGCGACCAAGCACTGCTCCTTTATTAATCGGATTAATGTAAAACAATACAGCCGCTTCATCTGCCAGTTGATCATTGTCATTAATGGCTGTTTCATCAATAAATGCCAAAATAAAGTTTTTGGGCAGATTAACGCCATATACAGGCATTCCCAGCTCACGACAAAGGATTGAATAAATAACAGATACTGACAAAGGATTGCCTTTATGGGTATTCAGCACTTCGCATATATAATTGTTTTCGGGTGCCAGGTACCTGCTTGTGTTGCGCGAGAATTTATGGATGTCGAACAAAACATGATTGACAATGCGAATTTTCTCCAAGGAAGTCAGGTGTTCATTCATTTCCAGCCAAATATCCTTTCGCAACTCTGACAGCTGCTCCTTAAGGCGGATAATACTCACTTCGGGATATTGATATTTACATACCAGAAAGGCGCCGTATAGCAAATCTTTATTAGGTGATGCTAACCAGTTTTTCAGCTCTGTGTGAATATCATTGAGTTGAATGGTATGGATGATGTTTTCCACACGCGACTGAAACAAGCCATCCAAAGACGCTTCCCATGCCTTCTCAAGCTCTGGTACAATTTCCACCGGTTCCTTGAGCAGAGCATGCTCCACCGATGAGAACACTTCATCATTCGGATCATCCAGCAGCGCTATTAATGCTTTTATCTTATCCCTATCCATAGGCCTGCTATTGCGTTAAACCTTTTACTACATGCTCAATCAGCTGCTTCATTACTGGTTTATAATCTTTAGTGGCTGTGCCGGCCAGACGATTGGCAATGATCACACATACTGTAGCTGCCTGATGGCCCAAAAGTGCCGACAAGCCATAGATGGCCGAACACTCCATCTCATAGTTCGTAACGCGGTAATCCTGGTAGTTAAAACCTGTTATTTTAGCATTGATATACTTATCTGCAATGTCCAACCTCAGCTCACGCCCTTGTGGTCCGTAAAAACCAGGTGCCGATATAGTGACGCCCCGCACTACTTTGCCTCCGTCAAGCTTATGGAGTAGTGATGGAGCAGCATCAACCACATATGGAGCTGTTAGCAGAGGGTTCCAGTTCAGCTCATCGGTAAATGCTTTCTCAAATGCCAGATCGCTTATCTCGTTGCGACGCGCATAGAAATTAATTAATCCATCAAATCCGATGGCTTTTTCACTTAACAACCAACTATCTACTGGCAAATCTTTCTGCAAGGCACCTGATGTACCAATGCGCACAAAATTAAGCTGCGTATGTTCAGGTTTAACCGTTCTTGTTTCAAAATCAATATTAACCAGTGCGTCCAACTCATTAACAACTATATCAATATTATCAGTTCCTATTCCGGTTGCCACAACGGTAAGCCGCTTACCATTATATGTTCCTGTACAGGATACAAATTCCCGGTTGGCTTTTCTAAGTTCTATTGAATCAAACAATGAACTGATTAATTCAACCCTGCCCGGATCTCCCACTAATATTATATCTCGGCCAATATCCTCCGGTTTAAGGTGTAAATGAAAAATACTTCCGTCCGGATTTATAATTAGCTCTGAAGCTTCGATTTTCTTTTGCATGTAATTTTCAATTTCCAGTCAAATTAGTGATTTTTTATTGTATAAAGCATCCCAATCGGGCAATTTTGCACCAACAGGAGAAAAATCAGCTTTAAGCTGGCTGGGCAGACTTGTCTTGTCACCTTCAGGCAAATGCCAGGGCAAAGGTCAGTAAACATTGAGATTGCCTTAAGTTTATTGCATAAAAATATGTAAATTCGCAGTCCACATTTTTAAATTAGTTAAGCATGTTACAACGAATTCAAACAGTATATTTATTGCTAAGCGGCCTGCTGATGACCAGCTTGTTCTTTCTGCCATTTGCTCAGATTGAGGCTGAATCAGGCGAAGTGTATAACTTCATGTACAGAGGACTGACTAACGCTGATGGAGAAACAGTTATTCCTACTCTGGCACTGGCTATTCTGCTAACAGCTGCCACTATTGTAGCCTTTATAACCATTTTTTTATTTAAGAAACGGGTGCTTCAAATACGATTGTGCGGATTAAATCTAGCCTTACTGCTTGGCTCAACAGGAATGATATACTACCTGGGAACACAGCTGATTGATGAAATAACGGGCGTGATGAGTTATAAGATAATGACTGCCTTTCCGCTTGTGGCCTTAATCCTGACATTTTTAGCTTTAAGAGCCATTGGTAAAGATATAGCACTGCTCAAATCGATGGATCGCATCAGATAAACCAGCTATAAAATATCATGAGGCCCTGCACAATCTAGTTGCGGGGCTTTTTATTATATACCAGAAACTGCCGCGTCGCCATTCCGGTCCACCTCCCTATGCCGCCTTTAATATTTGTGTGCGTTTTTTGATCAACAAACGTAAAGGGACTGCTTTGACTTAAATGGTCGATGTAGATCCCATTTAAAACCTCGTAGGCTTCCTTATCAAGCTGTGAAATTTTCACCGAAACAGTGTCCGTAATGGCAAACTCATCAGCCATAATATTTCGGTCAGAATTGATATTATAGATATTTAAAGGATCAGGTTGATCGCTCCTTTTCACCTGAAAAGTATGCATCTGCCCATTAAAAAAACGGTCATTTTTCAAGGGATTGTCAGAAGGATGAAAACGGGTATCATAATGCCAGGTAAATATCTGCGAATAGTAGTAGTTTTCATTCAAAGCATCATCATTCACAGTTGCAAATATGACCATTGAGGTATCTGAAACAGGCTCAGTAACCACCTCCCTAACATCTGGTAATGTGGGAATTGAAGTAGCCGCCTCTACTATTTTATCGCGATAAACCACCTCAAGCGTATAGGTTTCGCCCACTTCCCCCTTTATAGCAATTGATTTGTACACAAAAGGAGGAAAAAACTCCTTTTGGCGGGTTAAAGTAAGCACCTCAGATTCTCCTTTACCGGTAGTGATGGTCACTTTTGCGTAGTTGAGAAAGGTATTGCGAATAGATGCAGAATCATAGTCGGTAAGAAATGGTGAACTCATCGTCAAAAGCACATTGGCAGTTCTACCATTTTCTATCCAGCCATCCACTACAATCTTTGGTTCATAGTTAACTTGTTCCAGTTCTATATCTTTAGAACAGGCCAATAATAGTGTTAGTATAAGTATTACAGCAATGCGCATACACTAAAATTTAAATCGCCAGCTGATGGATGGCATAATTGGAAACAATGAAACCTGTCTGGCTTTTATACTTAAGGCATAATCCTGCTGCCCCTCTTCTACCTGATAATAGATATAATAGGGATTGCTACGACCATACAGATTGATAATTGAAAAGTTAAGGACTGACTCATTAAATAAATTGGATGGCAAGTGGTAGTTTAAGGAAACATCCATGCGGTGGTAGGCCGGCATACGGTAATTATTGACGCCACTATAATCACTGGCGATCTCGCCCATCAGCCAGTAGCGGCCTGTTGGCAAGGTAGCTTTATTGCCAGTCGCGAAAATAAACACGGCTCCTAAATCAACTCGTTTGTTGAGCTTATACAATGCCTGTAAATTAAGATCATGGCGGCGATCATATTTGGCATCGTGCCATCTGCCACTATTTATGTCATCAAACTGTTGTTGTACCCAACCAAGTGTATAGCTAAGAGTATAGCTTAGCTTCTCATCCGAATTACTAAGGTAAAATTCACTTCCATAGGCTAATCCCCGGCCCCGATAGAAGTTATCCTCAAAACGCTCTGTTTCTGACTGATTCTGATTTAACTTCACCAATAGCTGGTTATGCATATACTTACCATACAATTCTATTCCCCATTGCAGTTTCTTGTCTGCATATGACTTAAAATACCCGGCTGTCAGCTGATGACTGGCCTCCAATGGCAAGGCCTCCGATGCAGGCATCCAGATATCAGACGGTAAAGGTATGGAAGCGACTGAAGCGAGGTGAATATCCTGCGTTGTATAAGCATATGACCATTTATACGAGGCATGCCGCGAACGATTATAATTCAGTGTAAGAATAATATTAGGAGCCATTTGCACCCCATTATCGTTTCTCGTTGTCTGTCCATCTCTGCCCGAATACATTAGCTTGTAGGCATTAAAACCTAGTCCGGCATACAACGACCAAGTGTCACTGAAGGTATAGTAATCGCTAATATATGGCCTGATGGCAAGACTTTTATACTCATCAATGACGGCATCGGCACTGCTAATATTGCTTACTTCGAGCTGCTGCGGAATGATATTGTATAAGGTAACATCACTTCCCCAGCGTAAAAAGTGCTTATCAGCCACCATACTAAAGCCACTTTGTAGCTTTACCTGACTATAGTCTGTATCAAACTGCATGGTACCATCAGGGATAGAAGCACCGAAATTGGAAAAGTAAGAAGAGTAAGAGATGGTATGTTCCATCATAAAACCTGGCTGAATTGTGTGTTTCCATTGCATGGCCGTTCCACAGTTACCCCATTTCGAATGAGATTCCAGTTGATGCTTAGGATTATCCATCTGAAAATTATCCTGCCCAAAGTACCATGTCAGCTGCACTCGATTGCGACCCGATTGATAACTTACCTTACCATTCCAGTCATAAAAAGTATAGGTATTCTGATCAAAATAGTTTACTTCATCACTAAAAAAAGGTCGAGCCATGTAGCCTAATACCTCCAGGTAGCTTCGCCTGATACCTGTTGAAAAATACCATTTATTGTTGGATGACTGACCATTGTATGTAAGATTGGTCATGATGTTGCCAATATTACCAGCCCAATTACTACTGCCTTTTTTCTGATGATAGGTATCGACAATAATCGATGAAGCCAGCCGTGATGAAAGGTGAATAGGCGCATTGCCCTTATAAAAATCTACGTGTTCGGTGAGTAAAGGATTGAAGACTGAATAAATACCCATCAAATGTGTCGGGTTCATCAGCTCAATACCATCAAACAGCACGTAATTCTGACCTGGCGATCCGCCACGAACATAAATCCCAGAATTACCTTCACTAACTGACTGCATGCCAGGTAGCAATTGCAGGCCTCTTAGTACATCAGGACTTCCCATAAAAGCCGGAAGCTGCAAGATATCCTCCTTCTTCAGGCTGAGTTTACCAGGTATATAGTTACTCACAATAGCATTTTGCTGGCCTTTTATTTGCACCTCTTTGGTGCTATAGGTTTTATAAGTCAGGTATATTTCCAACTCCTTATTCCTATCCTTGTACACCACTAATCTCTGGCGTTCAAAGGCCGTATGTCCAATTAGGAAAATAATACTGTCTCCTGCTAATCCACAAAGTTCAAAACGCCCATCACCATCTGACACTGTGCCTTTTTTTCCATCAAGGGTGGTAATATGCACTGATGGAACAGGTATACCAGCTTCATCAACCACAGCGCCTTTGATGCACCAACCTGTGTGTTGTGCATCAACTGAAATTGCAACCAGAAGAAGAAAGAATAAGAGTAGGTGTTTCACCTTAGCTTTATTTATAAAAGAATTGGAGGCCATTATAGGACCTCCAATTACTATGCTAAATCATTGAACATTTACTGAACAGGTGCACCATAGCTGGCCTCCAGGGCCGCTACAAGGTTCTCTATTTCGGTAATCAATCCTGAAAATCCACTATTAACAAACTCATCAACAGTTACTTTAGAACCGTCACCAAACACCATATTTAAGGCAGGCTCGTTATAAGTTCCTCCGTAATAATCTTCAACTTCCTTCAGGTAAAATTCTCCTTTGGCAATAATCTCTTTTGTATCGGCATAGCGCACATACAAAATGGCATATTCATTGATTAATTTAACCAAAAGGTTCTCCATGTCGTCTTCAGTCGGATTTTGAGGAAGATTGCCGACTTCATCAATGTAAGCATCAATAAAACCTTTCACATCAAAAATACCTTCTAACTTTATGTTGCCCAGCTGAAACCAGATGTTTGATTTTTCAATAACCTGCTGAGTGAAGATAGCATCCATCCCACTGCCGTCCTGTGGCATAGTATCGAATATTTCATTGTATGAAAACTCACCATCTATACTGATGCCATTGGCATAAATAACGTCATTTAAATAGTTAAAAGAGGCGCTGGTACCGATGGTTGAACTGGTATTAGTCAACTCACTTTCGAAAGAAAAATCTTCAAGCGTAATGATTTCCTGAATATGCTTTGGTGTGTCATCAGCATGCCATTCAGCAGCTAACGAAAAGCTGGTTAATACAACGTCGTTCAGTTTCACGTGTGCATTCAATGTTAATGGCAATTCTACCACCATTTCTGCATATTCATCCTGGTGAGTGGCATCTTTTGCAGTGAAGTCGTATACACTAATCTCTGCATCCTGACCATTTATCATGAAACGGAAAGTAGCCTCAGTGCTTGAAGTTTCTAACAATTCCCAATCCTGTACTTCGGCATCCCATAAAAAGATACCTGCTTCTTCTGCAAACATTTCAGTTGCACGCGATTGTTCAACCAATGCACCTTTCAGGTTAACAGTTGATTTAACTCCATTTGCCAGAGATACAATCTCATTTAATCCGAACTGAACAGCAAGCGTTGGCTGAGTGCCAACCGCATCCATATTGGTAAAGAATGCATCAATTACATCAAATGTTTTCAGATTTTTAGCAGCATCCAACTTTTGCACTAAAGCAATGCCTTCGTTTTCAATTTCCTTCTTGTGCTGCTCTGGTGACAAATCGCTGAATACCTCTTTGTTTTCATCATCACTACAGGCAGTAAAAGCTACTAATCCAGCAATAAGCATTGCTGATAACCATTTCATTTTTTTCATGTTAATTTGTTTCATTGGTCAGAAAGCAACCTCATGTGTGATTTAAGATTGCCTCTGCCCTCCCTAGGTTAATTATTATTTTTTGTTTGCTCAACTTCAATAAGTCAAAAATGTAATACGCCATATACCCCCATTTGTTACCTGAAATTAGTCACCATTTACATCGGCTACATCTTAATATTCTGATTTCTTAAACATTAATTGAATATTTTTTTTCATGTGTTTATATTTTCTTTCAATTGCCACATGGAACTCGCCAGAAAAATAGCCATCCCCGTGTGCGAGAACATTTTCTCATAGCTCGTTTCATATCCTGATGTAAGTATTACCTGCAACTTACTTAGTCCTTATAAGCAGATATTTTGCAGCCTGTTAATTTTCGATCCAGATAAGAAAGCCTAACTTCGCTTATCCAATTTAAATCAACTATGAAAACAACCAAACACTTGCTTTATGGGGCCATTCTAATTGCTCATATAGCATGTAATAATGAATCAAATAACATTACCATAGCCGAAAAAGCTATCTCCGAAAATTCCATAGCAGAATTTGTAAAAGAAATTGGTAGCGACCAATACCTTGGGCGCAAGCCGTTCAGCAAAGGTGAGGATTTAACGCTCGAATTTCTACAGGAAAGTTTTAAAGCAGTTGGATTAGAACCTGCTAACGGCAACAGTTACCTTCAGGATGTTCCGCTGGTCAAGATTAAAGGCGCAGTTGAAGGAACCATGCTTATTAAGACCTCCAAAGAAAATCGCGAGTGGACAGCATTCGATGATTTTGTGGCCTTCTCCCGACAGATGACTCCCTTTATTGAATTAAACCACTCCGAAATGGTATTTGCGGGCTATGGCATAGTAGCCCCTGAATACAACTGGAATGATTACGAAGGATTAGATGTTAAAGGGAAAACCGTTGTTGTATTGGTCAATGACCCCGGACTGGACTCTGGCCGTGAAGATTTCTTCACTGGTAATGCCATGACCTACTATGGCCGGTGGACCTATAAATATGAAGAAGCGGCCCGCCAGGGAGCTGCCGGTTGTTTAATCATCCATGAGGACAAAGGTGCAGGCTACCCCTGGTCGGTGGTAGTCAACTCAGCCGCTGTTGCCAAAGTTTATCCGGTTGTTGAAAATGATTATGCCGATCGCTGCCAGATAGAAGGATGGATACATGCCAATGCAGCTAATCAACTTTTCGAATCGTTAAACCTGAATCTGGACAGTCTTAAAAATGGAGCAAAACAAAGTGGTTTTATAGGTTTTAAGATGGATGCCAAAGCAGCTGTGCAGCTACATAACAGCTGGCAAAAGGATGTATCGCATAATGTACTGGGAATAATAAAAGGCACCGACCTGGCCGATGAATACCTGTTTTATTCAGCACACTGGGACCATCTGGGCATTGGCAAACCGATGAATGGCGATTCGATATACAATGGCGCAGTTGATAATGGCACTTCAATGGCCTGGATGATGGAAATTGCGAAAGCTTTTAAAGCCATGCCATCGCCACCACGGCGAAGCATTGTGTTTTTTGCCCCTACAGCAGAAGAATCTGGTTTAAATGGCTCGGGTTATTACGCTTACAATCCTATATTTCCAATTAACAAAACGGTGGCCAATATCAATAACGACCTGATGCTGCCCTTTGGCAAATGCAAAGATGTGATGATTACCGGCTATGGCAAGTCGGATTTAGATGATCTGGTTAAAAAGCATGCCACGAAACAAGGCCGATACATTCTGCCGGATCCAAATGCTCACACAGGTATGTATTACCGTTCCGACCATTTTAGTTTCGCACGGGTTGGTATACCCGCTCTTTTTGCACGTGGTAACAACGATCACTGGGAGCATGGACAAAGCTATATGAGCGAAAAAGAGCAGTACTGGATCAATAACTGCTACCATAAGCCTGATGATGAATACGAAGAATGGTGGGATGTTTCAGGCGTGGCTGAAGATGCCCGGCTACTTTTCCGCGTTGGATGGGACATTGCCAATACGGATGACTATCCGCAATGGAAAGCACAAGCAGAATTTAAGGCGATAAGAGATAAGCAATTCCAAGAAAAGAGGCTGTCCGAAAATTAGGAGAGGCATTTTTATACAATTAATCTATAACTTCATCCCGGCCTTCTCCTCAAGGAGAAGGTGACATTATCTAAAAAGGCAACTATCTATAATGGAGGATGATACCTTTTCTAAGTAGTGACTTCCTCTCCTTGAAGGAGAGGATTGAGGAGAGGTATTTTCTTACGAATTATAAGTTTATTATTATGATTTTTTGATTTTCGGACACCCTCGTTAATATCCTTTAGATTAGTGCTTTCTCCATGATAACATACTCTATCCCACCCTTCAAAAAAGTTTGGTCAGTCAACTTCATCCCGAATTTGGCGTAGTAACCAGCTTTATCCATTCGGGCATTACACCATATTTTATCCAGATTCAGACTTCTGGCCACATGTATCACTTCTTCCAATAGCAGTGTTCCATAGCCTTTGCCCTGTAACCTTTGAAGAGTGGCAAACTTTCTAAACTGGGCTTGCTTATCTGTAATAAATAGTGAAATCACCGAAACCATTTCGCCATCAATAAATAAGCCATAATGCTTTCCCTCTTCATCATTAGGCAACCTCACATAATCAACTGGTTTATCAGGCCACATAACCTGATGCCTGATGGCTATGGTTTCATCAGCTGAAATTTCGACAATACGATGATTCATATTCATTGAAGAAGTTTACAATCCTAAAACAGCCTGTTCAGGATCAAAACCGCCAGATAATAGTTTTGCCGGGTTCTCCAGCATTTCCTTCACCTTAACTAAGAAGCCAACTGAATCCTTTCCATCAATGATGCGATGATCGTAAGACAAAGCTAAATACATAATCGGGCGAATCTCCACTTGACCATTCACCGCCACCGGACGCTCCACAATGTTGTGCATACCCATAATGGCCGACTGCGGCGGATTGATAATAGGGGTACTCAGCATCGAACCAAATACACCACCATTGGTCACCGTAAACGTACCACCCGTCATCTCTTCCAAGCCGATTTTTCCTTTTCGCGCCTTCTCAGCCAATTCTTTCAATGCCGATTCAATGCCATCCAAACTCAAAGTCTCCACATTACGAATCACAGGCACCATTAAGCCTTTTGGCGTTTGAACAGCTACCGATACATCATGATATTCAGGCATCACAATCTCGTCGCCATCAATCATGGCATTCACCATGGGGTGATGTTTCAGAGCCAATGATGCCGCCTTGATGAAGAAAGACATAAAACCCAGTTTCACCCCATGCTTATCGATGAATTTGGATTGATATTTCTTACGCAAGTTCATCACCGCCGACATATCCACTTCGTTGAAGGTAGTGAGCATGGCCGTTTCATTTTTAACCGCCACCAAACGCTGACTTAGCTTTTTACGCAGCATCGACATTTTTTGGCGCTCAGCATCCCGACTGGCATTGGCATCAATGAACGAAGAATGGGCTGATGAGGATGAAGTGACAGCTTGTTCCTGCGGCATATTCTTCACCAACTCCACTTCTTTGGTCGATAATCGCTTTAATCCGTTTATCACCTGATCGATATCCAGACCGGCCGCTTCCATCTGCTTTTTAGCCAAAGGCGATGCTTTGGCATTTGGATAATTCGTTGAAGCAGTTTCTTGCTTAGGGGCTTCCTTAGCAACCTCTTTAACTTCCTCTTTAGGAGCATCTGCAGCCTCTGCCTTTGGTGCTGATTTAGCCTCACCTGCAAACTCTGTATCAACCGTACAAGCAACCGCACCAACGGCAATGGATTCACCGGCTTCCACTTCAATCTTTATTTTCCCGGCTTCAGTAGCCAACAACGACAATGTTGCTTTATCCGATTCTATCTCGGCAATTTCCTGATCTTTCTCAACTATATCGCCATCGCTAACCAACCAACTGGCCAGTTCAACTTCAGTAATGGATTCGCCCGGGGTAGGCACTTTTATTTCAATTATCATGTTTCTCAAATTTTAGTCCGAAGTCCGAAGCACAAAGACCGATGTCTAATAAACTACTACTGACCACTGACATGATACTACTGTCTGCTTATTATATCGAAAATCTTGGTTTTTCTTCAAAATACTTGTGCTGCTTAAGTATCTCGGTTCTGGATTTACCTTCCACACATTGTAATCCACAGTACTTAAGTTGTCGTTCACAATGGCAGCCTTTAAATACCTTATTGATGATCTCATTCTGACCAATCAAGTGTAAACCATTCAGTCCGGTAGCCGGACTACCACTGGCAATACGCGCCACTGGTATAATACCCGTTTCTGGCATCTTACTGCGAATGTAATTCCATGCTCCCATGTTCTCCGGCTCTTCTTGTACCCAAAGATGCAACAAGGCATTATTGTACTTTTTCAGGATAGCATCTACCTGCTCCTGCGGGAACGGATGCATCTGTTCCAGACGCACCAATGCCACATCACGGGCATTTAACTCCTCTTTGCGAGCCAGCAAATCGTAGTAAATTTTACCTGTACAAAATACAACGCGCTTTACGTCTGCCACATCCACGTTAGTATCATCAATAACTTCTTTGAATCCGCCTTGTTCAAACTCAGCTAATGACGACACACACTTCGAATGACGTAATAAGCTCTTTGGTGTGAATACTACCAGTGGAACACGAAATTCGCGTTTCAGCTGACGACGCAACACATGGAAAAAGTTAGCGGGCGTGGTACAATTCACCACCTGCATGTTATTGCGGGCCGCCAACGACAGGAAGCGTTCAACACGGGCACTTGAATGCTCCGGTCCCTGCCCTTCAAAGCCATGTGGCAGCAGCAATACCAAACCATTCATCAAGCCCCATTTTTCTTCGGCCGATGAAATGTACTGGTCAATAATCACCTGCGCCACGTTATAAAAATCACCAAACTGCGCTTCCCAAATCGTCAGTCCTTCTGGCTTGGCCAATGAATAGCCATACTCAAAGCCCATCACCCCGTATTCCGACAACAAAGAGTTATATACTCTAAATGGTGCCTGATCGGGCGATATATGCTGCAACGGACGATAGCGCTTATCTGTATCTTCAATGGTTAATGCCGCATGACGGTGAGCAAAAGTACCGCGCTCGGCATCCTGTCCGCTTAAACGCACCGGATGCCCCTCGGTTACCAACGAAGCATAGGCCAGCTGTTCACCCAAAGCCCAATCCAGGCGATCTTCATCCACCATGGTTTTGCGGTCGTTCACAATCTTATGCAGCTTCTTAAAGAAATGCATGTCCTCCGGCAGGTGATTGATACGTTCCAAAAGGTTTATGAGCTGCTCGCGCTTCACCGAGGTATCCGGGGATTTCACAAAATCCTCATCCTCTGAATAGCGGTAATCAGTCCAGTCATCATGCAGGAAACGCTGAATAACCACTTTATCAATTTCCTTCGATGCTGCCAGCTCTTCTTCCAGCAACTGGTTGAAGTTGGCTTCTTCCTTTTTGGCATCTTCTTTAGATACGACTTGCTCTTCTTCCAGTTTCAGCTTATAGATATCCCTCGGATTTTTATGGCGGGCTATCTCTTTGTAAAGAATAGGCTGTGTAAAGCGTGGCTCATCACCCTCGTTATGCCCATATTTACGGTATGACAACAGGTCGATAAATACATCAGAGTTAAAGCGCTGACGATACTCCATAGCCAGCTCAATGGTGTAAACCAAAGCTTCCACATCATCGCCATTCACATGGAAAACCGGTGAGCGGGTTACTTTACCCACATCGGTACAATAGGTGGATGAACGCCCTTCGAGGTAATTGGTGGTAAAACCAACCTGGTTATTGATGACAATATGAATGGTTCCACCAGTTTTATATCCTCTGAGTTGGGCCATCTGAACCACTTCATAAGCTACGCCTTGTCCGGCAATGGCCGCATCGCCATGGATGACAATAGGCACCACTTTATCGTAATCCTTATCGTATTTATGGTCAATTTTCGAACGGGAAATTCCTTCAATAATGGGCGCAACAGTTTCGAGGTGAGATGGGTTCGGCGTGAGATTAACCCTTACCTTTTTGCCATCGGGTGTTTCAATATCACTGCAATACCCCAGGTGATACTTCACATCACCCAGCGATATACCCTCTTCGTACTCATCTCCCACAAACTCTTTGAAAACGTTCTTAAAAGGCTTTTGAAGAATATTGGTGAGCACATTTAAACGGCCACGGTGCGCCATGCCAATCACCACCTCTTCGGCTCCCAGCTCGGCCCCTTTATTAATCAAGGCATGCAAACCAGGAATCAACGCCTCCGAACCTTCAAGTGAGAAACGTTTCTGACCCACAAACTTCTTATGAATAAAGCTCTCAAAGCCAACAGCTGTATTCAAGTGATTAAAAATAAGACGCTTTTTTTCGTGAGAAAAAGAAGGCGTGTTGCGAACGTTTTCCATGCGGCTTTTCATCCAGCCTAATATTTCCGGATGACGTATATAAAGGTATTCCACCGCCACCGACTGACAGTAGGTTTGTTGCAGGTGGCTGATGATATCTTTTAATGGAGCGGCGCCAATGCCTATTTCATTACCGGCCTGAAAAACGGTATCCATATCTTTTTCAGAGAGTTGAAAGTTCTCTACATCAAGTGTTGGATAGTATTTACGTCGTGTACGTACCGGGTTGGTTTTGGTAAACAAATGCCCGCGCTGCCGGTAGCCATGTATCAGGTTCAATACATGAAACTCTTTATCCACCAGGCCTGAACTTGTGGGTTGCTGGTAGTTTTGCAACGCAAAATCAAAGCCTTGAAAGAATTGCTGATACGATTCTTCGACCGAATCGGGGTCTTGTTTATATTGCTGATAAAGCTCGT
The DNA here is from genome assembly GCF_018271975.1 of Carboxylicivirga mesophila. Classification (GTDB taxonomy): domain Bacteria; phylum Bacteroidota; class Bacteroidia; order Bacteroidales; family Marinilabiliaceae; genus Carboxylicivirga; species Carboxylicivirga mesophila. Next base: position 25,988 of record NZ_JAGUCN010000033.1, on the reverse strand, counting down.
CGATTGAGCCTATTTCACTGTTACCCAAGAATGAGAATTTATCCATAAAACTATTTTCGTGAGAAAAACATTTTGTATTTCTTTCCTCTTTTAACAAATAATTGACTTTAAAGTTAAAAGTTTTTTAGCCTTTAAAACCTATTATAAAACACCTTTTTATCTCTTATTATAATTTGGTCATTAACTTTAAAACTTTATACAGCCTGCTTGTAATGCAAAAGCACGGCAATTGCATTTAAAAACGTTTCAGGTTTTTAGTCGTTTGTTTCCGACTTAGGTTTCGCAGCTTGGGCTCCATCGGTTGAAGTTGATGCAAAGAAATAAAGCTGTTTGAGCGTAGCGAGTTCTTTATTTCTCATCAACAAAGCCTTGATGGGTAAGCGAGAAACCCGTCGGCAGTTTTCTTTGTTTACTTTCTTCAACTGAAGGAAGAAAGTAAAGACTTGTCCCGTGTCAAAACGGGAGCCTCAGCGACTTGCGCTGGCACAATGGGAATAAAATCTTTAAATGCAATTGCCATGGTAATCGGTATAATAAAAACATAGTACATTTGCTATTCAAAATTTGACCTTATGACTTCCGGATTTCTTAATTCAATAGCCACCTATTATTATCAGAATTCAAAAGAAGAGTTAGCCGATTACTGCTTCGTGTTCCCCAGCCAGCGGGCTGGTATCTTTTTTACCAATCATCTGAGGCAGTTGGTGGATGGCCCTGCATGGGCGCCCGAAATACTGACCGTCAATGATTTTTTTGCATCCTTGTCAAAGGCTATTCCTGCCGATAATATTACCCTGCTGTTCACCCTTCATCAGGTTTATAATGAGGTAACGAAAAAAGCCATCAGTTTTGATGAGTTTTTAGCCTGGGGCGAGCTTTTTCTGGGCGATTTTGATGACATCGACAAGTACCTGGTGGAAGTGGACCAGCTATTCTCCAACCTGATTGCTTTTAAAGAGCTGGATGATGATTACAGCCACCTGAACGAGAAACAACTGGAAGCCATCAAAACCTTTTGGGGCGCTTTTAAAGCCGAGCAATTATCATCGCACCAAAGTCATTTCCTTGAAAACTGGGAGCACATCCCGCATATATATAAGGCCTTTGTTCGGCAGCTGCAAACCGACTCACTGGCGTATGAAGGTATGATATACCGCGAGGTGGCCGATAAAATCATCAAGGATAAGCTCATAGATATTAAATGGAAGAAGGTGGTGTTTGTTGGTCTTAATGCCCTCACCCCTGCCGAACGCAAACTGATGGATCATCTGCGCAAACGACATCTGGCCGATTTCTTCTGGGATTATTCGCCCTGGATGGAAACAGCTGCCGATGATGTGTTTCAGTCGCGTGGACCCGGTTTATTCCTCAATGAAAACCGCTTGCGTTACCCCGCCCCAAAAGACTTTGTGTTACCACTTAACGAGCAAGGCCCGGAAGTAACCATCACAGCAGTAGCCAATCCCACCGAACAGCTGAAATCGGTCCATTCGTTTCTGACTAAAGAATATGAAAGTGACCTGAAAACGGCGGTTGTGCTGGCCGACGAAACCATGCTGATGCCCACCCTGCATGGCATCCCCAATAATGTGGATCGGGTGAACGTAACCATGGGTTATCCCTTGAACAACACGCCGGTATTCGGACTGGTGAACCTGCTGTTTGACCTGCAACGCAATGCCCGCACCAGCAAAGAAGGCACCTGGCTATACCACCGCCATGTTTTACCCATCCTGCAGCACCAGTACATCTCTTTGCTGGCCGAAGATGATTGCCGTTCGATGCACAAAAAGCTGGTGAAAGAAAACATCATCTTTGTCAGGGCGACTGAACTGCATAGCAATGCGCTGTTTAAGCTCCTGTTCAGTAGAGTGAATAACGGTTCTGAACTGGCTGATTACCTGATAAACATACTCACTAAAATATACGAGTTACTGCAGCCGAAGGAAGACAAGCTGCTGGAGCAGGAATTTGTGTATGCCCTGCACAAAAGCATTGTGCGCCTCCAGGATTTACTGGAACAGAACCAACAGGACGACCTGCAACCCGAAACCTGGATTAAGCTGTTTAAGAAACTGGCCGATTTTCAGACGGTGCCCTTTAAAGGTGAGCCATTAGCCGGTCTGCAGGTGATGGGTATATTGGAAACACGCGCACTGGATTTTGATAAGCTGATTATCCTTGACCTGAATGAAGGGGTGTTTCCGCGTACCTCAGCGCCCAATACCTTTATCCCGGCCACGCTGCGTGCCGGTTTCGAACTGCCCACCATCGAGTTTCAGGATGCCATCTTCTCCTACTATTTCTTCCGCCTCATTCACCGGGCCAAAAAGGTAGAACTGCTCTACTCGACCGGTGCACAGGGCATGAAATCGAACGAGATGAGCCGTTACCTCTACCAGTTGAAATACGAATTTAACGCCCACATTAACACGCACACCACTTCTGAGAATGTGTCGCTACTGGCAGCCCCTCAACCAATTGCTCGCAAAACAGCGGCCATATTGGGCGAACTGGACAAATACAAAACTGGTCATCAGCGCTTCCTGTCGCCCAGTGCCCTGTCGGTTTACATCGAGTGCCCCATGCGCTTCTACTACCAGAAGATAGCCAACATCAGCGAACCGGAGGAGATCACCGAAGAGGCCGACGCCCGTATCTTTGGACTCATCTTTCACGATGTGGTGGAACACCTGTACAAACCATTTGAAGGTCAGGAAATAGAGGCATCAACCATAGAAGGCTGGATAAAGAACAAGAAACGCATTGACGAACTGATACGCGATGGCTTTAATAAGCACCTGAGCGACTACGAGAAAGGCAAAAACGCCTTTACCGAGATACATGGCAAAAACGTGATGGTGTTTGAGGTGATTCGCCGTTACCTGCTGCAGTTTCTGAAGCTTGAAAAAGCCCGGGCTCCCTTTACCATTGTGGAGCTGGAGCGCAAGGTGGAGCACACCTACGCCTGCAACGGGCTGCAACTGAACATTGGTGGCTATATCGACCGCCTGGAAAGCAAAGATGGCCTGCTGAGGGTGATGGACTATAAAACCGGGACAGGCGATGCCACGGCCGGCTCCATTGAGGACCTGTTTAATACCGATAAGCATAAAAAGATTAAAGCAACCTTCCAGACCCTGCTGTATTCGCTCATCCTGGACGAAACAGCGAATGAGCCAACACCCATTCAGCCAGGCGTCATCTGGGTGCGCGATGTGTTTAAGAAAAGCTACGACACCCAGCTATTTCTGAAGGATGGCCGAAGTAAAAATCCCATCCTGCTGCAAAGCGTGCAAAGTGAGTTTAAAGCCGGGCTTGACAATTTGCTGGCCGAGCTTTACAACCCGGATATTCCCTTTCAACCAGTGGAAGATATTACTAAGTGCCGCTTTTGTCCTTATAAAACGCTGTGTAACCGCTAGGTGGCTGGCTCACGGAAGTTGTTAGTTTTTTATAGCACAGATTGCAAATCTGCGCTGGCCGGGGGGCTAATTAAAGAGATAAGATAAAAGAGGCAAGATTTATGACAAAAACCCAAAATCATTCAACTCTTATACTTCTCAACTCATAAACTAAGAAACCCTGAACTATCAAAGCTGCCGCGCGAATCCTTTCGCGTGGTTTGAATAAATTACTTTGTAAGCCACTTAGCTACCGCAAAACCTAAAGGCAAACTCTTTGCGAATTATTAAACTGATAATTATGGCCTAGTATTAAAAATTACCGCAGAAAATAGGGCAACTCACTATACCACACGAGAGGACTCGTGCGGTAGCGGGGACCTAGCGAGACGCTACGCCGAGCAGTTTTTTTTCAACTATAAAGTATCGTCCTTATAAATATGAAGGTTCTTTGAAAAATCGTCTAAATACTCTAACACATAAATATTACCATCCAATACCTCTAAATCTCCTATTTGCCAGGCATCTTTTTGGTAGTCAATGGTTATTATATCTATTAACTCTAGGCTATAATAGTCAAGTATACCTATTTTAAACTTACGGTAATCAGTAAAGTAAATACGGTCTTTTTCAACCTTATAACGAGAAATACGATCAATCCCTTTCCCTATTTTTAGGTAATCGTTAAGATTAATGTCTCGCAAGGTTTTTCCGGTATGTAGGTCAATTTCCTGGAATGCACTTTCGTATAAGCAAACTATTTTATCATTATAAATTTCGTATTTGCTAAATGGCACTATTGCTTCCCACACCAATTCACCTGTACTGTAATCAAGGCTTACTAATTTGTGACCTGTTAAGGGTACAATAAGGTAATTATTCCACAATTGTATTTTCCCTCTTATTTCCCCGGTATGTTCACCTTCGTAGTCGGTGAATTTACCTATTTTCGAGGCATTAAATGTCCAAAGTGTTTCGCCTGTTAAAATATCTCGCTTAAATATTTCTTCATCATCTAAGTATTTACAGTAGGTCATTAGTCTATCACTCCAACCTTTGCTTCTTACAGCTTCTTGTTTACTCCATATTACTTTTCCCTCCAAATCAACAACTCCATTTTCAAAGAACTTTCGCTTAATACGTTTGGTATAAATAAAGTACTCATCATTAACTCTACTTACGATTTCTGAATCAGCAACCTTAACCTGTGTTTCTTTTTCTAGTTTATGATTATATACATTTCTATTACCATTGTAAATCTCAATTAGTTTCCCCTCTTCTCTGTAGTAATTACTAGCATTTTTATTATATACCTTTTTTATCAAGGGTTCTGATGACATTAAAGAATTATCATCGTGATAAATAATACCATCCTTTAATGCCCAAAATGTTTTTACCCCTGAAATAATATTAACTTGTTTCATCCTGCTTATAAATTAAAGATAGTATCAAACTGTTTTTCTATTTGCTCCCCTCGCTGGCGCGGATTTGCAATCCGTGCCTCTACCTGTTATAGCACAGATTACAAATTTGCGCTGGCTATAGGCGACTTTCAATATTAGCTAAACCTGTCAGGATTCGAAATCCTGACAGGTTTTTCATGAATACGAAAAGCCTTGCCGTAGCTCAAAGCTGCCGCGCGAATCCTTTCGCGTGGTTTGAATAAATTACTTTGTAAGCCACTTAGCTACCACAAAACCCCCGCTGCCGCACGAGTCCTCTCGTGTGGTTTTACCTTATTACCACCACTCCTTCCAACATTCCTTGTTCTCCGCTATAATCTCTCGCACTACTGTATACATAATCTTCAGGATTAAATACCAAGCCTTCTTCTACCGGATTATTATGGATGTAATTTATTTTTTCGTCTATTACTTTATTACTCCAAAGCTCTATTGGCTTATTATCGTGACGCCAAAACTGATAATGCTTTACATTTGATGATTTTTCTCCTGCCTTTTTAAACTGAGCCAACAACCATTCTTTTCTGCTTTCTTGCAGATTATCTTGTATGGCCTTTACTAATACTCTACTTGTAAACCGCTTAAAATCGCCCAATAAAACTTCTGGTTTCATACCATTTGTACATTTAAATATAAGATGCATATGGTTGCTCATGATGCACCATGCATATACCTCCATGCCTTTTTGCTTTTGGCAATAGGATAAGTTTTCAAGCAAAATATCTTTATACTCGTTTCTGGTAAATACATCGAGCCACTCTACTACAGCAAAGCTTACAAAACATACACCTGATGGATTATGGAACTTATAGTTGTGGCTCATTTTTGGTTTATTATTATTGATTTAAAATGACTTAGCTTAACTTTTACCTACTTAGCTTTATTTACCACACGAGAGGACTCGTGCGGTAGCCGGGGGCCAATACCCAGCCAGTTGGCAATTTCGTTGCCAACTGCATCATTAAGTGGCTATACCTGGTCGTCAATAACATTTGCATATTTAACATTTTACATTTATATTAACAAACCTAAATCAAATAATCCTTAAACAAATGCTTTTATACCTTAGCCCCAATTACTGCAGATACGCAGCTCATAACACCAGACTGACTGCTCATTACAAGCTCTATCACGACAACATCCCAGGCTTCAAACAAACAATATACCGCATACACTCACTCATTAAGCCTATCAATCGACTTATTTTATGTCATATTAAAAAATCAACTCTTGTAGCTCCATCTTTTGCTAATGTCAGCTCACATATCATTACTGTAAGCGCGTAAAAGGCAGATGTAAATACATAAAACCCATATGTAAACCTTACAAGCGCATTTTATGAGCCTTCAACTACAGAATATGAGCCTGCATTACCAGTCTGTACAACAACAGATGCACCTTATGCAGCTACACACCCAGTTTATGTAACACCATAGGTACATGATGCACCACCAGCCCTTAATCATTTAGATGTCAATACATTTTATTTTCAATTTTTATACTTAATCATTTTAATCAACCAAATTATGAACAAACAATTAATGACCATCGCCGAATTCTTGTTTCAATGTAAGTTACGCATCAACAACTCCTTGTCTGATGAGGCCATTCAATCGAAAGTAGCCGTGCTTGGCTATACACCCGAGCGACTTGGAACCGGCAAAGATGCTTTAACGGATGCCGAGCAGGCGTGTGAGAACTACGACAAAGAATATGGTGAAGTAACAGCCGCCTTTGAGCAGCGCAACAATGAAAAGGAAAAGGCTGAAAAAATTTATGACACGCATGTGGCCATTGCCCGCATTGCCCTTAAAGACGACAAGGCGGCCAATACGACCTTGCAATTGTCAAAAGCTAAGCCACGCACCTTAAGCGGGTGGATGAGCCGTGCACGCAATTTCTATAGTAACCTGCTGGCCAATAGCAGCTGGTTGGCTGCAATGGCTACTTTCAACATTGGCGAAGAACAGCTGCAGGAAGGTAGTCAGCTGGTGAAAAATGTGGAAGCGTTTGCCGAAGTGATTATGCGCGAAAAAGGCGATGCCCAAAATGCCACCAAGATACGCGATGCCAAGCTGGATGTGCTTAACGAATGGATTAACGACTACGAATCAATTGCTAAAATAGCCCTAAGCGACGAACCGCAGCTATTGGAGAAGCTAGGTATTGTTATGAAGTAGCACTTGCGCTGAAAAGCCCTTTCATGATCCTGTAAAACAACAGACATGAAAGAAAACAAATGACTTTGCTAAACCTGTCAGGATTCAAAATCCTGACAGGTTTTTCATGAATACGAAAAGCCTTGCAGTAGCCATATTGCAAGGCTGTGTATTTTTTTCCGGCTATGGTAGATACAAGCTACTTGTTGTGTTCGACGAATCCACTGGATAACACACTACATGGTTAACATATAAAAGTGCACAATACTTGCCTATGTAGTATGTATTGTGCACCTTTAGCATGCGTAAAGAAATAAAGCCATGCGCTTTTGAAAGGGTTGGTGGCAATAAAACGTAAACCATTCAAATGAAATCCAAAAGAAACTTAGTCTTTTTAATCTCATCCATATTAATTCCAACTGGTATACTGCTTAGAGTGTCTGGATTGAATTTCGGAGCTTTATCGCTAGTTCTTGGTTTTCTAGGATTCTTAATCGTGTTTATTATTGAATTAATCACAGCAAGAAAGAGAAATCGCACTAGTATTGAAATTGTAATGTACGTATTGATTGTTTTAATGTCTGTTTCTCTATTTACCAGATATCTTTATTACATCTTTGGTGACTATCCATCTCTTATAATTGTGCCTCTTTTTATTGTTGCGACATTATTGTATTTAGCAACTCAGAAACATAAAGACCCTAAGTTAGTAAGTATCTCTTTATTATATCTAGTATTAACAATTCCTCTGTTCGGACTTGATTTTCATAAATCACCTAGACAATTATTTCCCCAATCTTGGTATAATAGATTAGGAGATGTAGATAATATTAATGTCACACTATCATATCAATTTCAACTCCAAACAGCAAAAGAATTGTATAATAACGCTTCAAATGCCAGAGAACATAAAGACTATTTTCAAGCGATAATATTTTATCAGAAAGCTCGAAATTTAGAACCTTACAATCCTACCATATTATTTGATTTAGCAGAAACCTATGTGAGAATTAACGAGCTTGAAACTGGAGTTGCACTCTTAGACACTGCAATAATGATTGATTCAACATATGCTGGATTTTATAACAACAGAGGCTTGTATTATTATAAACTCAACGATTATGACAAAGCGATTTCAGATTATCTAAAAGCTATTGAAATCGATTCAGTTGGACCAACTAGTTATGCAAATTTAGCTTTAGTATATTATTACAAAGACATGCACAATGAAGCCCGTAAGGCGCTTAAACAGGCTGAGTCCAAGGGGTTAATTATTAAACAATCAAAAGAAATACAAAAAATAAACAAGATACTTAATGAATAATTACTGCCACCAACAATATGCAATAGTGCATTGTCACCTTGCAGGATGCCAACAGAACCATGCAAAGACCGTAAGAGGCAAGTTTAAGCAGCACGTCCATTCAAAAATAAAAACATTAAGATGAAACAAAAAAAGATAAGTACAGTCAAAGTTTTATTTATTTTACTCGTGACCATTCTGTTTAATGGTTGTGGAGTTTATACAACAGTAAGTTCAAACAAGTGGGGAGAATATGAATTGCCACCTTCTAAAATAGTAAAAGATGGTTCTACGTTTTTTGAAGGAAAGCTTTCAGATGGTACTGATTTCTTTGTATTTTATGATGATTTAGTCGATAATGATGGAGAATATTACTATGCTATGCTAATGCAAGATTTGGGATGGAGAAGAAATGGTGATGAATGGTCTGCCCCACAAGGTACTCGTTCTTACAAAAGAGGTTGTATATATGTAAATCCAAGAAGACAAGTAGCTGTTTATTTTTATCCAGATAAAAATTTTAATGCATTTAAGTTGTCTTTTACAAAAAGGAATTAAGTATATGTACAATATTACTCTTATTAGTGCTAATTATTCAGCTAAAGCTGCCGCCCACAGCTGCCGCGCGAATCCTTTCGCGTGGTTTGAATCAATTACTTTATAAAACACTTAGCTACCACAAAACCTAAAAGCAAACTCTTTGCGAATTATTAAACTGATAATTACCTTACTTTACCACACGCAAGGATTCGTGCGGTAGTGAGGCAGTAAAAATCAAATTAAATCATGAAAAATCTTCTTGTAATCCTTTCTATTATCGCTTGTGTGAATTGTCAGAGGCAAAATGACATAGAAGCTTTTGACAAACTTATGGGATATGAAAAAGCAGAATCATTTAATAGTGCAGTAAGTTCATTTCAAGAATTCTTAGTATTAAACTATCCTAATATCGACGATGAAAATGAAAGAATTAGTGAATTTTTGAAGACCATAATACACTCTGAAAATATTAAAGCCGACTTCATATTTAATAAAGAACAATGCGCCAAAGTTGTTAATAATTGGGAGTCGAGTGGTTTACGAAAAGAAATATGGTTATATCCTGACGAAAAATATACTTCTCCAATTTACGGAGAAGTCACGATTGAAGAAGTAGTTATGCCCATTATTAGAAATGGAGAAACTAATACAGACACAATTGATTTAAGTAATTATTTGGAATCTAATACATATGGACTTTTCCTATATGGACTTGAAAAATATGCCCCTAAGGATAGAGTAATTATTGATTATGTTGAAAGTAAAAAGGCAATGGGGAACATTTATTATAAACCTGTTGCAGAATCGATTTATAAATTGAAAATAAAATACAATGAACCATTCTTCATGAGAATATTGATTGTTGAATTCTATTATGATTTAATGTCTTTAGCAATTGAAGAATAAGTAGAAAAACGCACACCCCCCGCTAAGCGTAGCGTCTCGCTACGTTTTATTCCACAAGGCCTCTGGCCTAACTATTACTTCACGGTTATTACGCTTAATGCCAAAACTTCCACTTCGGTAAAACAGCCGTTTCAACAGCATAATTACAGGTGCAGGAATATATATTACTCTTCCGGCTCCACAGTAAGCGAAGTTTGCATCTAACACACAGATTGCAAATATGCGATTGCGGAGCGATTAGTTTTAGGCCAGAGGCCCTGTTAAAAGCGACGTAGCGAGACGCTACGCCGAGCGGTTTTGTTTATTTGATGCTACGTGAAACGGAGATTCGTGCGGTAGCGAGGGTATCTCTCAGTTGCTCTTTCAATCAGTCCTCCAGCAAGTCAGGTCGAATCTGCTTAGTACGCTCATAGGCCTGCTGTTCGCGCCATTCATCAATCATGGCCTGGTTGCCACTTAACAGCACATCAGGTACTTTCCAGCCATGGTAATCGGCAGGGCGTGTATACACAGGTGGCGATAACAGCCCATCCTGAAAGCTGTCGGTTAAAGCTGATGTTTCGTCCGACATCACGCCGGGTATCAGGCGAATAATGGCATCACTCACCACGGCAGCCGCCAGTTCACCTCCGGTTAATACATAATCGCCAATGGATAGCTCCATGGTCACATAATGGTCGCGGATGCGTTGATCAACACCCTTATAATGGCCGCATAAAATCATGATATTACCACATAACGACAAAGTGTTGGCGATGCGTTGCTCAAACCGTTGCCCGTCGGGTGTCATATAAATAACCTGATCATAATTGCGTTCTGCTTTCAGCTTATCTATCAGGTCGGCAATAGGTTGAATGGTCATCACCATACCGGCGCCACCACCAAAGGCATAGTCATCCACTTTTTTATGCTTATCAAGCGTATAATCCCTGATATCATGAAAATGCATCTCCACCAACCCCTTATCAACAGCCCGCTTCATAATCGACTGTGTTAATGGCCCTTCAAACATCTCCGGAAAAAGTGTCAATATATCTATGCGCATAGCTGTTTCAATTTTTGGCCAAAGATAATTAAAAGCGTTTAGCTGATAGCTATTGGCTTTTAGCTTTCTTTTTGCAGCAAATAATTTGCCCATTGCCCGATTTACAATATATTCGTAAAATAAATTGACTTAAAGGACCATACCTTAGTCTAGATTAAAGAACTCAAAAGCTTATGGAAGCACAAGACCTAAACAAACCGACCAACGATGGTGCAGGTTTGAATTCAGACAATCAAGCTGAAAATACGCCTGCCAGCAACACACCCGAAAATGAGGTGCCTACTCCAACCGACAGCAGCACGCCTGAAGCAGCTGCAACAGAAGAACCTGCAACAGAAGAACCTGCTACCGAAACACCTCAGGAAGAGGCTATCAAACTGGAGCCGGTTGACCATATTATGCTGACCAAAGAAGAGTTAGTAAAGCGACTAAAATCTGTCCTTAAGGATTTCCCGGTTGAAAAGATTAAAGAAGAAGTAGAAGCTATCAAATCGGCTTTCTATAAGAAGCATGCCGCCGAAGTTGAAGATTTGAAGCGTAAGTTTATCGAATCGGGTGAACAGGAAGAGAACTTTGAGGCCCCGGTGGATAGCTTTGAAGTGGAACTGAAGGCTTACCTGAAAGAGTTCAAAGAACGTAAAGCTGAATTCAATAAGCGCCTTGAAGAGGAAAAAGCGACCAACCTGCAAGCCAAACTCGATGTTATTGAAGGTATCAAAGAGTTAATCAATGGCCAGGAGTCGTTGAACGAAACATTCCAGCATTTCAGGGAATTACAGGAGAAGTGGCGCAACATCGGGACTATTCCGCAAAACCGCGTTCATGATTTATGGGAGACCTATAACCACACCATCGAGAACTTCTACAGCTATATAAAAATAAACAAAGAACTGCGCGACCTTGACCTGAAAAAGAACAGGGAAGCCAAAATTGAGCTTTGCGAAAAGGCGGAGAAGCTGCTGCTTGAACCGACCATTGTTAAAGCCTTTAAAACACTGCAAAAATACCATGAGCAGTGGCGCGAGATAGGCCCTGTGCCGCGCGAAGAAAAAGAGGAAATATGGGCACGCTTTAAAGAAGCCACCTCTAAAATTAACAAGCGCCACCAGGAATATTTCGAAGGACTGAAAGACCAGCTGCAGAAGAACCTGGACGCCAAAACAGAGCTTTGCGAAAAAGCCGAGGCCTTATCGGCACTTGAGCTGCATTCGCCTAAAGATTGGGAAGCCAAAAGCAAGGAGCTGATTGAGCTGCAGACCATCTGGAAAACCATTGGTTTTGCACCTAAAAAAGATAACAACCGCATATATGAGCGCTTCAGAACAGCTTGCGATAGTTTCTTCAATAATAAGCGTCAGTTCTTTAAATCATATAAATCGGAGCAAACGGAGAACCTTCAGCTTAAAACAGAGCTGTGTATACAGGCTGAAAGCATGAAGGACAGCACCGATTGGAAGCGCACCACCGATGAGTTTGTGCGTATCCAGAAGAAATGGAAAGAAATTGGTCCGGTACCACGTAAGCAATCCGATGCCATTTGGAAACGCTTCCGTACTGCCTGTGATGCCTTCTTCGATCACAAAAAGAAATTCTTCAGCAAAAAGGATGAGTCGCAGGAAGAAAACCTGAAACTAAAAGAAGCCCTTATTGAAGAAGTGAAAGTCTTTGAACCAAGTGATAATGCCGAAGATAATTTCCAGAAACTGCAGGACTACCAGCATCGCTGGAATGAGATTGGTCATGTGCCTATCAAAGATAAGGACAGGGTGAATCAGGAGTTCCGCAACCACATCAATAAGTATTTCGATAATCTTAACCTGAATGAATTTGAGAAAAACGTTGAGAAGTTCAGAAATAAGATAGAGAACTATAAAACGGAACATGCCGATGACCGTTTAACCCAGGAGCGTAATAAGATCATCAACAAGCTGAAGCAGCTGGAAAATGACATTACCGTGTGGGAAAATAACATTGGTTTCTTTGCCAAGTCTAAAAAGTCAGATGCTTTGGTGCGCGACTTCCAGCACAAAATTGAAACAGGGCGACGCAACATCAAACTGCTGAATAAAAAGCTGGACATGCTCGAAGACATGGATTAAGTATTTCAAAATTAACCATATTAAAAGGCCGGCATTATGTCGGCCTTTTTTATTCCAACGGGCATTCGCCTTTGCGCTCCCTTTTGGAGATATATCGTAAACTAGTAATTTATTGAATGTTGGCCTCGCTGATGCGATACCATTGGTGTTTAATGGCGAATCCTGTGCTTAATTGATTGCAATGGCTGCGGATTGAACCCACTTCGGGGCTCTATTCGTAATACTTATATGCCATGGGATACTCCCATGGTTATTTATAGTTACATCCCTGTGGGATAAACAAATGTCTGAAGGACATTACCAATAATAACCCCGTGCGAAGCGCGGGGCATGAAGAACCGTAAAGCAAACAACCCTGAATTGGGTTGACCATTGACGGTAAGTAAGTTTCATCTGTTGATGCGATACTATTGGTGTTTGTTAGTAAAATCTGTGGTTGAAATAGTTTATAAAGGTTTACAGCATTTTCTCCGATTTATCGCCACTGGGCAATTACTCTATTAAGAATGATACTATCTTTGTTGGTTCGATAAAACAATAGTAAGGTCCGAATTAACACATCGTCCTAAAGCAATGGAGCAATTTATTACCGTCATATCCGAGAAACGTAATATTGGTTTTACCCTAATCCCCTTTTATGCCACACTTAATGAGAGCGGTACACTCAAACTGATTGAGCAGGCCACCAAAGAACATATCCAAGACGAGCGATTTGACTTTACACCTGCTCAGAAAGAAGTGGTGAAACTGCTGGTCAGTATCAATGAGCAAAACCTGTTTAAGCGCTTCTCAAAACAAAAGAACCTCAAGCTCTTCTTTGAAAAACTGGAAGAGCAGTTTACGCTGGAACACATTCGCCCGGTGATGGATGATAAAATAACGCAGGCACTGGAAATAATTGCCTTGTCGGACATACCAGTGTACTTTAAAGACCCGAATTATTCATCCATCTATTCATCTGACCGCATTAAGGTACGTGCCCTGCACGACCAACCATTGTTTGACTTTAACCTGGAACCAACGGGGCTCAAATACACCCTTAAAATCAAAACGGAGATAGGTGAAATGGGCCTTACTAACCGGGAGGTAGCTGAAATCACCACGTCGCCATGTACCTTTTTAATCAATAACCAGCTGTTTCGTTTCCAGAATATCGACAGCAAAAAGTTCAAGCCCTTTTTAAAAGTCAATCACCTGATTATACAGCCACGCAGTGTAGATGCCTACATGTCGTCCTTTGTGGAAAATTGTGTGCGCGACTTTCCTGTGCAAGCCAATGGCTTTTTCATCAATAATAAAGATGCCAGGCTGGTGCCCATGCTCATACTGGAGCACGACCTTTCGCAACAGCCCGTTTTCACCCTTAAATTCAAGTACGACGACCGTGAATACCTGGCCGGGACCCGTTCAAGGGTGTTTGTTAATCATCGCAAAATGAAAGGGCACCATATATTCGATCGCTTTAATCGTAAAACTGAGGAAGAGCAGCAAATCATTGAAACGCTCATTGGCATAGGTTTGAAAGGCGTCAGCGAATCGCAATACCGACCAATCAACCAACAGCAACCGAGCACCGAAATGCACCAGGTTGTTGAGTGGCTCAATGCTAATGCCCATACCCTGGCAGCCAAAGGCATTAAAGTGGTGCAACAAGGCTTTGAACAGAACTACTATACCGGCGGCGTAAAGCTCACCATGCAATACACCGAAGACAATGATTGGTTTGATATTAAAGCGGTCATTCTGATAGATGAATTTAAAATCCCGTTTCAACAAATTAGGCAGCACATCATACGTGGCAGACGCGAATTTATCTTACCTGACAAGGCTGTATTTATCATTCCGGAAGAATGGTTTACCAAATACACTGATTTGATGCACTTTGTTAAAGCCGATGGCGAACAGCTTAAGCTGGATAAAATGCATTACAACCTGCTGGATCAGGAATTACTAGGCGAAGTATCGCCTCAGTGGCAGCAGCGCATGGAGCAATTAAAGCAACGTACCATTAATTATGATACACCTGACGGTCTGCAGGCTACACTCCGCTCCTATCAGCTCGATGGTTTTAAATGGATGAAACTACTTAACAGCAACCGGTTTGGCGGCATATTGGCCGACGATATGGGATTGGGTAAAACCATACAAACCATTGCCTTGCTCCTCAACCAGTATGAAACCAAGGAAGTAAACGATAGCAACAATAATGCTCAGGGACAACTCAATATGTTTGATGGAGTGCAGGGTTTTAACAACAGTGCTGTACCTGCCAGCCTCATTGTCATGCCTACCTCCTTGGTCCACAACTGGGCCAATGAGCTAATTAAGTTTGCACCAAACCTGAAAATTTATCTGTACACAGGTAATAATCGCACTAAATCGAAGGAAATTGGGAAAATATTGAAACACTACCATGTGGTACTCACCAGCTATGGCATAGCACGTAACGATATTGAGTACCTGAAGCATTACCAGTTTCATTATGCCATTCTGGATGAAAGCCAGAACATCAAGAACCCGGGTTCTAAAATATATCAGGCTGTTAGTGATATCCAGTCGACCTACAAGCTGGTACTCACCGGCACACCCATTGAAAATGCGCTGGTGGACCTATGGGCACAAATGAATTTTGTAAATAAAGGCCTGCTGGGCAACCTGAATTTCTTTAAAAATCATTATGCCGGCCCCATTGAGAAGAAGCAGGATGAAGCCAAGGAACAAAAACTGCGCGAGCTGATTAATCCATTTATCCTGAGGCGTACCAAAGAGATGGTGGCCAAAGAACTGCCACCTGTAACCGAGCAAACGCTGGTGTGCGATATGACAGAGGAGCAGCAGAAGTTTTATGAACGTGAGAAATCAGGAATCCGTAATGAGCTGATGAAAGCCATTGAGCAAACTGGCGTGAATAAAAACGCCATCCTCGCACTGCAGGCACTGACTCGCTTGCGCCAGATTGCCAACCACCCTGCCCTGGTGGATACTTCTTACAAAGGCTCATCGGGTAAATACGAGCAAATATTCGAAAAACTTAACAATGTAATAAGTGAGCATCATAAAGTATTAATCTTCTCATCCTTTGTTAAAGACCTGGAGCTGATAGAAAAAGACTTGGTAACCAGCAAAATAAAATATGCAAAACTGACAGGTGCAACAAGCGACCGGCAAAAGGTGATTAAAAGCTTTACCGATGATGAAGATTGCAGGGTGTTTCTGATATCGCTTAAAGCCGGCGGCGTGGGTCTGAACCTTATTGAGGCCGATTATGTATTTGTGCTCAACCCGTGGTGGAATCCGGCAGCTGAAGCACAAGCCATCAACCGGGCACACCGCATTGGACAAACTAAAAATGTATTTGTATATAAATTTATAGCAGCTGATACCATTGAGGAAAAAATAGCCAAATTGCAAGAACGCAAATCAGCCCTGGCCGACACCTTTATTACAACTAATAATCCATTAAAAGATTTATCAGAAAACGAGCTGCGTGAATTATTTGCATAGTTTTTGTTGTGAAAGTGAACATTTGCAACGCCTCTTCGTAAGGAAAAGCGGGGCTGGAAATAAGAAAGTGAAAACAATCAATAATAAAGAAACATCGAATGAAACTAACTAGCACAATCATACTGCTTTTGGCAGTTTTAACAGGATTACAAGCACAGGAACCCGATCACACACAAATACGCAAAGTGGGATCTTTTGACAAGGTAAAAGCTTCCAAAGGTATTAATGTGACTCTAATTGAGGGGGATAAAGAAGAAGTGGATGTACACATTAAAAATGCAGAAGTAACTGATGTTATCACCACCGTTAAAAACCGTCAGCTTGTGGTGAAAATGAAAACAAAAATTTACAAAGATATGGCCGTGCAGGTGTATGTAACTTATAAGCGTCTGCGAGAGATAGAAGCCGGTTCGGGTGCCAGCATAGATGCGGAAAATATTATCTATGCCGAAAGCCTGAAACTGCGTGGCGGTACCGAGTCAAACATCATACTGGATGTGGACGTTAACAACCTGGATGTAAACGGCTCTACTTCTAAAATTGAGTTAGCAGGCAAAGCTAAATACCAGGAAATCAATATTGGTGCAGGCGGTAAATACCTGGGCTTTAACGTTGAAAGTGAAGAAACCTACGCCAAATCAACCTTGGGCAGTATTGTGGAAGTAACAGCCAACAAAAAACTAGGTGCAACAGCTGGTTCGGGCGGTGTTGTTTACTACCGTGGTGAGCCCGATAAGATTGAAAAGAACGAAAACACAGGTGGTAAAGTTAAGAAAGATAGTGGTTCTTAATTGCTACACCTGGCAAGAACATAAAAAACCCGGCCTTTTAAAGCCGGGTTTTTAGTTATCTTTTTTTACGTGGCTTTCTCTTCTTTTTTTCAACAGCATAACCAAATTTGCCGATCTTCTTCCCCACCTCAAAATAATGCCCGTGCGAATAGCAGATAGGCTTCGCCTTTTGCAGACTGAAAGCACCCGTTTTCTCATCAATGTACTGCTCATCAGCCTTTACATTCACCACCTCAGCCATAAACATATCATGTGTGCCCAGCTCTTTCACCTCTGTCACTTTACATTCAATATTAATGGGCGATTCCTCAATGATAGGGGCATTTACCACCGATGCTTTACCTGGTGTTAAATGCATCTCTTCAAACTTATTGTATTGCCTGCCCGAACGCACCCCACACCAATCGGTAGCATACGCCAGTTCTTTAGTTGTCAGATTAATGACAAACTCACCTGTTTCCTTAAGGGTTTTATAGGAGTGCCGGCCTTTACGCACCGAAATATAACACATGGGCGGATCGGAGCAAATGGTGCCCGTCCAGGCAATGGTTATAATATTGTAGTTTTCAGGTGAATTACCAACCGACACCATCACGGCTGGCAAAGGATATATCATATTGCCGGGTTTCCAATCTTGTTTTGCCATGTTCTGAATTTTTCAACAAAGATACACCTCCGTCAGAAAAAGCCCGATGGATTGAAAAAAATATTGAAACAAACGTAAGTGTATCAGTCCTGCTTATTGTCAAATAGGCAAGAAATACCTTAACACTAAATAATGAAGAAAACTAAATTACTAGTCGCACTATGCTGCGTCTTAACATCTGCTATTGCACAAAATGAAGAAATAAGCATCACCTACTCACCCGCTTCCTTATACCGCTTCGAAAAATGGGTGGATGGCCGTTCTGATGGGCAGGATAAATATTTTGTATTGGGTGCCTTTAACCTGGAGTATAGCCGCTACCTGAACAAATGGCTCAAGCTGGGCATTAATATCATGTATGATAAAACCGTGAGCGAAGGCATACAAGCCTATTACTATACGCCTTATCCGACTATAAACTCACCATACCGCTCTTCCAAAAGTGCTTTTATTGTGGCACCACAGCTTGATTTTGAATACCTGCGCCATCCTGCGTTTAAACTATACAGCGGGCTGAATATTGGCTATGCTAAAGAACGTATCAGAAATGAAGGCGGATTGAACAGTTCTGCAGATATTGATGGCCTTACAGTTCACATTAACCTATTGGGCTTCAGATGGGGCCAAAAACAAGGCTTCACCGGTAATATCGGATTCGGATACAAAGGGCTTATTAACCTGGGATATTTTATCCGGTTTTAATTAAAAAGCAGCTAATAACCTGAGTTCGATGTGGAATTTTGAGCTCAGAACGCTTACAAATAGTGAGTTTCAAGTGTATATTGACGAAAGAATAGCGGGCTATTTTGAGTCGATTACACGAAGAAAATTGCTGTTTGTAAGCGGGATTACCAAGCTTTGAATAAATAACTGATTTACTGCTTCAATTTTTATCGCAATAGTTCACTATTCCTCTAAAATTATTCATTGTAAATCAGCTCTTTATTCTAATCTGAGTTTTAAAATTTAAATCGAACTCAGGTTAATAGCCTCCAACCGATAGCTATTAGCTGTAATTTTTTATCGCTTTCTTCCGAAAATATAGGACACCAGCAACAATGCCAGGGCAATCAATGCGCCCATCTCCTCTCCGTCCTTTACACTAATGTGAGCTGCTGCTGCCAATACAAAATCGAAGAAGAAGCCTGCATAGGCCCACTCTTTCAATAACCTTGATGCATTGGTTAATATGGCTATCAAACCGAGAATTTTGGCGACAGCCAATGGGTAAATAATGTAGGTAGGATAACCCAGCGTAATAAAGGCCTCAGTAATTGCCTCGTGATTAAAAATATACATACCAGCCGACATGAGCATCATAACGGTAAGTAAACCGGTGGCGATCCAATAAATAATTTTGTCTCTTTTGTTCATTTCACGAAAGTTTAAAGTTTATTGAAACAAACAATGCATAAAGGTAAATGTTTGGCGCAATAAAAACTCCCGCATCGAACGACACGGGAGTTTCCTATTTAAGTTAGATGCTTGTGCATCCTGATCCATCATTACAACACTTCGAGGTGAGCCTCGTTAGTGATTTTCTCACAGTATTGACATTTTAAAGCCAAAGGCGACTTCTCAACCAATGAGAACCTGGTTGTCATGTTCTCATTATTGGTTATACACTTAGGATTAAAACATTTAGCAATACCAACAATCTGCTCAGGTATTTCCACTACTTTCTTTTCCACCACCTGGTAGTCCTCAATAATATTCAGCTTAGCCGAAGGTGCAACCAGTGCGATCTTATTGATATCTTCATCGGCAAAGTACTTTTTAGCTACTTTAATAATAGCTTTATGTCCCTGTTGCTTGCTCTTCAGGTTGGTACCAAAAGTAATCTGGTTCTCTATCTTATCCAGTCCAAGAATAGAGATGACTTTAAATAAATGAGTAGCTGGTATATGGTCTATTACGGTACCGTTTTTAATTGCTCTTACGCTTAATTCTTTTTTTGTCATGATTCAATGTCTTTTAATCTGCTATTACTTCAATCCTAAAATAGATGCCATTATGGCCATACGTGCATATACCCCGTTTTCGGCCTGCTCAAAATAGTAGGCTTTTGGGTTGGCGTCCACATCGGTGTGAATTTCATTTACACGTGGCAGCGGATGCAAAATTCGCAGGTTGTCTTTGGTATTATCCAGCATCGAATTGCGTAACACATACACATTCTTCACCTTTTCGTATTCGATAGGATCTGAGAAACGTTCACGTTGTACGCGGGTCATGTAAAGAATATCAGCTTCCTCAATAATATCTGTAAACTCAAGGTGTTCATAGTATTTAATGCCTTTCTTATCGAGGAACAACTTGTATTCATCAGGCATTTTCAGTGAGTCGGGCGAAATAAAGTTGAAAGTTGGATTAAACTGTGACATCGCCATCAGCAATGAGTGTACAGTACGTCCATACTTTAAGTCCCCAACCAAAAAGATATTCAGATTATCCAATGTACCCTGCGTTTTATAAATAGAGTACATATCAAGTAAAGTTTGTGTTGGGTGCTGATTAGCTCCATCGCCAGCATTGATAACCGGCACATCTGACACTTCAGAAGCATAGCGGGCTGAGCCTTCCAATGGGTGACGCATTACAATCAAATCGCTGTAGTTGCTCACCATCTTAATGGTATCATTCAACGACTCGCCTTTTGATGTTGACGATGATGATGAATCGGTAAATCCGATGATACGGCCTCCCAGGCGCTGAATAGCAGTTTCGAAGCTCAGGCGTGTACGGGTCGATGGTTCAAAAAATAAACTTGAAACCACTTTGTCGTCCATTAACTTCTGATTTGGGTTAGCTTCAAATTCGGCAGCCAACTCAACAATGCGCAGGATTTCTTCCTTCGAGAAATCGGTGATGGAAACTAAACTTTTATTCTTCATTTGCATAACTGTTTACTGCGGACGCGGGCCCGCATTATTTGGTTCGGATTACAATTATTACTTAAGCAAAGGGTATAGCTTGCTTGAGAAAAGAGCACAAAAAAAAGACCTGAAATAAAAATCAGGTCTTCTTTAAAATATCTAAAAATAATAAGTTGATCAGCATTGAGATGATTGAATGATCGAAGGGAAAAACGGCGTGTCAAACCATCTTTTTCCGGATGATTTACTGACTTTCGTCGTCGTAAATATTGGTCAATCTGTTGTCTCATTCCGGAGTTCAAAGATAGGTAATTTTCATATTACAAAACAACCTTTCCTTAAAACAAATTTAACATTACCATTTTTAACCCACATCCAACTATTTGTCTTTCAGCATCAAAAGCACGATTATTTTTTCAGCTTTTCTTTAAAGAGCTTTTTAAACTTTTCCATTTTAGGATTAATCACCACGTTGCAATAAGGCTGACGTGGGTTGTTGGCAAAGTAATCCTGATGATAATCTTCAGCCTCATAGAATTGATCAAACGGGCTTACTTCTGTCACTATTGGATCATTAAAAATCTTTTCCTTCTCCAGCTCCTTTATCACCAATTCAGTAATTTGTTTTTGCTCCTGGGTGTGGTAAAAAACCACGGATCGGTATTGTGTTCCCACATCGGCCCCTTGCCGGTTAAGAGTAGTTGGATTATGAGTAGCAAAAAACACCTCCAATAAATCTTCAAAACCAATCTGATTAGGATTATAAGTGATTTGCACCACCTCGGCATGGCCTGTTAAGCCTGTGCATACTTCTTTATAAGTGGGGTTAGGTGCTTTTCCTCCACTGTAACCCGATACTACCTTTTCAACGCCTTCAAGAGCGGTGAAAAATGCTTCGGTACACCAGAAACAGCCGCCACCAAAGGTAGCCACCGCTTTATCTTGTCCTGTACTATTCATACTTATCAATAGAGTTAATGTTATTATCGCAATCTGTTTCATAAGTCGATTGTTTTAACCCACAATATGTATTAGAAAATCTATTACGCATTTAAACTGCTTTAAAACAAAACACTTCGTTGCTTTACCTCAACTCACCAGAACGATGCTATGCCTCGTTTCAGTAAAGCTTTGTTTTATTGCATTTTCAACGCTCATAACGTATTTCTAATTCATAATCCGGGTTTAAGCATAACAGGTGATGCATGCGAATGTTTAGGTAAGAAGCTTCTAGAATGAAAAGGATCGCATCTTTATAGGAATTGAAAAACAAAGATGCGATCCTTCTCTTAAGAAACGTTCATGATTAGGGGAAACTCCAACAGCAATGAAGAAACCCTGCTTGGCATCTCCCAGATGCTTAGCAAGTCGTTATACATACAGAAAAAAGCCCGAAAAGGTATTATTCCTTCCGGGCTTTGTAATATTGTTTTACAGGTTCTTACACGCTGCACGAATCACCCATGCAGTTGGGCTTTACTTCAGGTGCTTTAATCATCTTTAAGCGGATAGCCAGGTGATAAAGCTGACAACCCACACAGATGCCAAAAGCTGACTCTAAATAGAGCAATAGTAAGCACAACAGGCACAGCATACAAACTGGTCCAAAATATGTTACGTCGTTTAATAGTTGCAATGACATAATAAAAATGGTGAGTGATAATCCCAGGCCTAAACTCCAGGCAAATCGCTTTTGCACTGCTCCTATCCATAGTGGACTCTGGTTATAGGTTATCATCCTTGACACCAAGGCCGTAGGCGAATACTTAGGATTGATAAACACACCGATAAAAAAGTTAATAAACAAAAAGCCTGAAATGTAAGGCACCACTTCGTATTTATTGAAAATAAAGCCATTGATGGATGCAATTGCGCCAAGTAGCAACATGATGCCGGCGCTTCCCCGCCAAACGCGTTCATCAACCACTTTATAGCCTAAATCGTCTTTGTATTCTCCGAAACTAAAAATTGCCATAATGATTTGTGTATGTTTTTAATTTAGACCATTAGATTATAGACAAAAGATGGATTAGCATTTTGTCAACATCCAATAATCTGCATTTACTGTTTGTAACAATTTGTCAAAAATAAGGAGATTGTAAATAGCATTGTGTTAACGCGATGTAAAATTTATCACTGAATTGGTCAGGCCAGGCAATAGAATCTTATTTAGGTATACTGCCAAATTAATAAAGTGACACTTTTATTATCCACTTAGCCAGGGATTTCGCCTTTTAAAAATAGATTGATTAAATTTCTTCTTTTATCCGCAAAACAACGTTCGACGAAGTCAATTTCGCGAATTACACCAATTTTAAATTCCGCATAGCGAAATATTAAACCACTAATTGGTGCAATTAGTGGTTTAATATTTCTAATGGTGTTTAAAACAATTTCCCTGTCCACTGAGCAATTGCCATTCACTTTTGCGATTATTTTTCATTACAGACCAATTAAAAATGTAAAAAAACGTGGAAATGCCTATATGATATGCAATCCCGCTGGGATTGTTATTAATAAGGTAGGCTTATTATTTCTATAAATATTCAACTTCTCCGAAGTTGTCTTATTATCTCCAGCGGAGATAAATATTTGTAGATAAATGCAATGTTAATAACCAATCAACCTCAGCGAGGTTGAATATATATTTAATCGGTTATTAATGGATATTTTAATAACTTGCTGTATTATAAACAAATTAAGCAACTCTAAACAATCTAGTTATGGAAGGAATTATTGTTACAATTTTGGTCGGTGCAGTAGCTGGCTGGTTAGGTAGTATTATTTACAAAGGTAGTGGCTTGGGTATCTTTGGCAACATTATCGTAGGTATTATCGGTGGCTTTGTTGGCTATAAGTTGCTTGGAGCTATAGGCATCAGTTTAGGTTCCGGAATTATTGGAGCCATATTAACCGGGGCAATAGGTGCCATTGTAATTCTTTTTATAATTAACCTGATTGTTAAGAAGAAATAAGACTATCACATTTTAATAATAGTTTAAAAAAGGCAGAGGCTTGTAATAGTAATTACTGGCCTCTTGTTTTATAAAATAATGGATTGGCAACCAATTAGCCTGATATTAACGAGACATCTTTTAACTCAGGTCAATGAGTGCATTCAACTGTCCATTAATGGTTTTAAGCAATTGGTCGATGCTAATTTCGATAATATGGCCTTTTTTGCCTCCACTCACTATTACTTTTCCCAGGGGTAGCGAGCTTTCTTCCAGGTAGGTCGAATACAGCTTTTTCATGCCCAAAGGCGAGCATCCACCTTTGATATAACCGGTATATTTCAGGAGATCTTTATGGGGTAACATCTCTATTTTCTTTTCGCCACATGCCTGAGCCGCCTTCTTTAGGTCCAGTTCTTTGTTAATAGGAATAATGAAGACAAACAATTGATTTTTGCTGCTCTTAGCCACTAGTG
Source organism: Carboxylicivirga mesophila (assembly GCF_018271975.1). GTDB lineage: Bacteria > Bacteroidota > Bacteroidia > Bacteroidales > Marinilabiliaceae > Carboxylicivirga > Carboxylicivirga mesophila. The sequence goes on along the minus strand of NZ_JAGUCN010000033.1, from coordinate 1,822 downwards.
TTTTATGCACCAATCCTGCATCACGCCCATTCATCCGGGCCACTAATGTCCCATCGGTATTTGCCTCGTCTACTTTGTAGTGAAACGATTCATACGGCACTTTTTTAGCATCAAGCAGGCGCATGGCGTTGGTCTTTATTTGTTTTCCCATATACATCAGTTTGCTGTGCAAAATAAAGGCATTTAAATCAAATTACCCGCTTAAAAAGAAGAACAGCCTCCGGTCATAGTCAAAAATACAGATCTCCTGAACGGCATTTTTCTTACTTTAGCACAATAATTGCTAAGAACTATCACCTGTGATTTGTTCCTGCATTTCTTTAAACAGAAATACACCATCACACACATCTTTAATACATTAAAATAAGACGATATATGAACCAGTTAAAGTCACTGACAGGCTACTTACTACTTGCCCTATTATTAGTTCAGCCATTAAAGGCACAAGAGAGTGAAGCGCCTAAAGATTTGGATTACCTTAAAAGCTTGATTGACATCACTGAAAATCAAAGCGCATCGGGCAGTGTGAAGTTCGTCAAAGATTGCTATAAACAAATACGCTCCACCCTGCAGGTACTGGCCTCCAATCCTGGTTTTAATATGATGGAATTAGATGCTCTGGCATTTTTTAATATGGTTAAATCGGATGACGATGTGGTGGTTTTACTGGAATGGCGCCAACATATTGAAGGTAGCCTTAATACACCCGATGAAATGTGCCATATTTTGATTTATCGCCCCGTTAACGGTACCAGCCAGCATACCGAATGGAGTGCACTAAAAAATACCCATGTTAAGTCGATACAAAAAGGCAGCTCAGATACGCACTACCTCTTTAATTATTCCAATAGCGGTGATTTATTGGTAACCGATAACTGGTCGGTGGGCAGTTGGGACACCGGCAAACTCATACAACTTAGCTCCTGCTCCATGACATACCGCAAACACAGCGATGAACATGAGGCTTTTATAGCCTGGGACAGCACATCTGCAACCCTGAACTTTTTGATTCATAACGACCCTGATGAAGTGGGATTAGATCTAAAGATTAATGGCAAATCTGTGTTCTCTAAGATGAAACTATCGGGATTTGATACCACGTCGGAAATGACTTTGTTTACCTCTAAACAAAGTACAGCCGCCAGCCCAATAGTGAGATACTCAGGTAAAGTAAGCTTGGGTAAGGATGATAAGTTTAAGCTGGTGAGTATTACTATTAATGAGTTGGATGGTAATACTGTGGAGTGATAATGTATTTAATTTCTTTTGTATTGCCTCAAAGAAACAATCCCGCTCATACTTTTTGTGTTTTTTGATAAAAATCCTACAAAATCTATGGCGGGACTAGCTGGAAAAAACGCCACCCACCCTTTCGACTCCACATAATTCTAAAGAAGTAGAGTGTTTTTCTAGCACAAAAGCAAGCTCCTTTTAAGAAGTACAACGAACAGCACCATTCACCCACACGCTGGCTTCAATGTCTGACGAGCCCACACTCTTTCAAAACGCCGTTTTGAGTGGATTGGACTATACACAATTAAATGCTAGTTCAGACGCTGACATCAGCAACGTAAATGGGGGACCACACAACTAAGCGGAGCAAAATGAGATTGGGTGCCAAGCTGTACATCTTTAAATCTCATGCAGAGTAAGTTGTTAGTGGGTCATTGAGTGCTGCAGTCTTGATTTTCTTTCATTATAGACCGATTAAAAATGTAAAAAACATGGAAACGCCTATATGATATGCAATCCCGCCGGGATTGTTATTAATAGGGTAGGCTTATTATTTCTATAAATATTCAACTTCTCCGAAGTTGTTTTA
>NZ_JAGUCN010000032.1 GCF_018271975.1 Carboxylicivirga mesophila | reverse complement strand
CGATAGCGCCGATGGTACTGCGTAGAAGTGGGAGAGTAGGTCGCCGCCTTTTTTTAGAAGAGTCCGATATTCGAATAGAGTATCGGACTTTTTGCGTTTAATACTTATTTTTACCGAAAAAACTGATTATGCGCTTCTATCTATTCTTTCTATTATTTATTTCTCAATTATCTATAGCTCAGGATGGCTCTATATTATCTCTTGTTTTTATGGGGGATGTTATGGGGCACGACTCACAAATAAAAAGCGCACGCATTGGAAGCAGCGATAAGTTTGACTATAACAGTTGTTTCAGGTATATAAAAGATGATATTAGGAGTGCCGACATCGCTATAGCTAATCTTGAAGTAACACTGGCCGGTCCGCCGCATAAAGGTTACCCGGCTTTTTCATCGCCAGATACTTTAGTAGATGCCTTAAAGGGAGCCGGTATTGACGCATTGGTGATGGCCAATAATCATTGCGTGGATCGGCGAAAAAAGGGCTTAAATCGCACTTGTGATATTTTGGATTTAAAAGGTATGCCGCGCACAGGTGTATTTAAAGATTCGCTTGACAGGGTAAAGCATAATCCAATGATCATTGAGAAGAAAGGATTTCGAATTGCATTTTTGAATTATACTTATGGTACAAACGGCATTCATGTTCAGCTTCCAAATATCGTCAATCATATCGACACAGTCATTATAGCAAAAGACATTCAGGTAGCCGAGGCCATGCATGTAGATGAAACTATTGTATGTATGCATTGGGGGTGGGAATATCAGACCAAGCCAAATCCTGAACAAAAGCGTTTGGCAAATTGGCTTCAGTCAAAAGGCATTAATATCATTATAGGGTCGCACCCACACGTGCTGCAACCAATGGAATTTAAAGTGCAGGATGAAAAGACGAGTCTTGTGGCCTATAGCATGGGTAATTTTATTTCTAATCAACGGCCGGCTCCTCGCGATGGATCGGCTTTATTGTTTGTTGAATTAGAAAAGAAGGATGGAATTACAAAAGTTGTTAATGCCGAGTATCAGTTAACGTGGGTTTATACACCAATAATTGGCGGAAAGAAGCATTTCTATGTAATGCCGGCAGTTCGTCACAAGAATGCAAAATGGATGCAGGAAACAGCTCGAAAGCGAATGAATGAATATGTGACAGAAGCGAGAGAGATATTGAAGTACAATAAGGCTGTTGATGAAAAGAAGTTTAATCAAACGTTAAGCAGGCTTAAGGGCTTTCAAATGGATGTTGCAAATGTACATCCTGGTGGATTGGTAAGTTTATAAAATTAAAAAAATGGTGGTTGTTGCATATTTTCTAAATTTGCATCCAACTAAAATGAAATGATGCACAATAAAAAATCAATAATTGCTATCGATGGTCACTCGTCGTGCGGGAAAAGTACAGTAGCGAAAGATTTAGCCAAAGAACTTGGGTACGTATATATTGATACAGGTGCCATGTATCGTTCTGTAACGCTTTTTGCCATGCAAAATGGCCTAATTCAGAATGGTAATATCGATGAAGCCACATTAAAAGACCGTCTTGGAGAAATCAACATTTCTTTTAAATATCAGCCGGAAGAAAAGAAGAATGAAGCATTTTTAAATGGCGTTAGTGTGGAAGATGAAATTCGTAGTCTGGAAGTAAGCAGCAACGTGAGTGCTATTAGTGCCATTGGTTTTGTCAGGAAAAAGCTGGTAGAGCTGCAGCAGGAAATGGGTAAAGAAGGTGGCATTGTTATGGATGGCCGGGATATCGGAACAGTTGTTTTCCCAAATGCCGACCTGAAATTATTTATGACTGCTTCACCTGAAATCAGGGCTCAGCGACGCTACGATGAATTAACAGCCAAGGGAGATATGGTAGAATTTGATGCTATCCTCGAGAATGTGAAGCAGCGTGATTACCTGGATAGTACACGCGAAGAGAGTCCGTTGATTCAGGCAGAGGATGCTGTTGTACTGGATAATAGCCATCTGAATAAAGAAGAACAGCTTGAATGGATCATTAAGGTGCTTAAAGAGCGTAAACTGCTATAGCTGATGATAACCGTTGATATTGATAAGTCATCTGGTTTCTGCTTTGGTGTAAAAAAAGCCATTGAAGCGGCAAGTCAACTGCTCAGTGATGGTGAAAAAGTATACTGTGTTGGCGATATTGTGCATAACGAAGCGGAATCGGCCAGGTTGAATCAACTGGGGATGCGCATCATTGAGCATAATGACTTAGAGCAACTTCAAGATGGAACAGTGTTGTTCAGGGCGCATGGCGAACCTCCGGCATCTTACGATAAAATTAATGCGTCTGGCTTGAGGCTGCAGGATGCAACCTGTCCGGTGGTACTTAAGTTACAACAACGAATCAGACAAGCCTATCTGGAACAAAAGGCGGCTGGTGGCCAGATTGTCATTTTTGGTAAACCGGGTCATGCCGAAGTGATAGGCTTAATGGGACAAACTGAAGATGAAGCGATAATTATTGAAAGCGAAACAGATATTCACCTCATAGATGCTGAACGGCCTGTTGAAATATTTGCGCAAACCACAAAGGACCCCGATAAACTGACAAGGCTGGTAAAGCTTATCCAAACCAGATGTCACAATGAAGTAAAATGGCACAATACCACTTGTAAGCAGGTAACAGGACGTGTTCCGCGGATAAAGGAGTTTGCTAAAGCTTACCCGCTTATAATTTTTGTAGGAGGAAGGAAAAGCAGTAATGCCAAGGTATTGTTTGATGCCTGTAAACAAGTGAATCCCCATAGTTTTTTTGTATCCTCAGCTGATGAAGTGAGGCCAGAGTGGTTCAATCCAGGCACTTCTGCAGTAGGTGTATGTGGTGCCACATCTACCCCCAACTGGCTAATGGAACAAGTTGCCAACTATATCAGAACAATATCAACGCCATGATGATTAATGAACTGATAGCCCTTGCCCCGATGGTAAGGGCTTTTTTCATAAACTCTAAAACCAATTAGTAATGAATTATTTTATTGCAGCATTGAAAAAGTATGCTGATTTCTCAGGAAGAGCAAGAAGAAAAGAGTATTGGATGTTTGTTTTATTCTATACACTTTTTGCGATGATTGCGGGAATTCTTGATGTCATGATCATCAGCACAGCTGGTATTTATTTCACTCCAATACTTACATTGTTTTTATTGGGAATGATTATCCCAACATTGGCAATTAGTGTGCGCCGCATGCACGATATTGGTAAAAGTGGCGCAATGATTCTGATTCCGATGGTGCCATTCATTGGCAGTATATGGTACCTTATTCTAACCGTAACAGAAGGTACGGTAGGAGATAATCAGTATGGACCCGATCCAAAAGCAACATCTTTCTAATAGGGTGATTATGCTATGATATTTACAAGTCATTTGTAATTGACTTTGCCCGGATAGAACTTCTATTCGGGCTTTTTTATTTAAAAAAGGTAAAAATTACTCGTTTTGTGATTTAACCATGTAATTTGAACACAATTATACCCTTAGGATTAAAAAGCATCTGTTATTTTTGTGGCAACCTGAAAGTATTTGGTCTTAGAGGCCGGTTTCAACACTAAAATCTTATGAATCGATCGATTATTCTGCACAGTCTAAAAGTTGCATCTTTTTTTACATTGGTAATATGTCTTACTGCTTGCCAGGCTAAATCCGGCACTGGTACCTACGAAACCTACGTGGTTGATAAAGGCAATATTGAAACATGGGAGTCAACAGCAGGTTTTGTTGAGCCTGCTAATGAAGTATTGCTGCTCAGTCCAACTGCCAGTATTATCACCAGTATTCTTAAGGAGCCTGGCCAGGAAGTGAAAGAGGGTGAAACAATATTGGTGTTAAACACCAAAGAAGTGGAAGATAAAATAGAACAGCTCAATGATAATTTGGCTGTTATGCAGAATAACCTTGAAAAAACCCGTTTGGCAGCGCGCAGCAATAAAGCCGATCTGTCACACAACCTCGAAACAAAGAAACTTAAGATATCATCAATCAAAGCCACCTTGGCCGACCAGGAACAGCTGCTTGAAGTTGGAGGAATTTCACCTGCTAAGTTCGATGAAACAAAGCAACAACTGGTTTTAGCCGAGAAAGAGTTACAACTGGTACAGCAGAAGAGTGCTATTAAATTACAGCAACTGGAAGCCGACGAAAAAGGATTGTTGCTGCAAATTGATATTAAGCAGAAGGAAATCCAGCATCAACTTGAACTTTTGCAAAATCTGCAAGTTAAAGCACCTTCAGATGGCATAATATTGGCCATACATGGAAAAAAAGGAGAGAAGATTCAAGGGGATAAATTGTTGGTTAGCCTGTCGGATTTAACCTGTTTTAAAATACAGGCTACGATAGATGGTAAATTCCGCGACATGGTAAAAACAGGTAAGCGCGCATATGTGGTTGTTGATAATACTAGGCTTGAAGGGCGTATTGGTACCATCATGCCCCAGCTAAAAGATGGTAATTTAGAGTTCTCGGTTCATCTGACCAATAGCCAGCATCCAAAGCTTATTCCTAATCAAAAGGTAGACATTCAAATAGTAAAACGTGCCCGATACGACGTGCTTCGAATAAAGAAAGGAGCCATGATCAGCAACAAAAAAGTGCAGCAGGTATATGTTGTTAACGGCGATAGTGCCAATCAAAAAGAGTTGAAACTTGGTCTGGCAACCGATGATTACATTGAAGTGCAGGAAGGACTGGAAGAGGGTGATGAAGTGGTGATATCCACTGTATCGGCCATTGGAAAAGAGAAATCGGTAAGTTTAGAAAAATTAAAAAAATAGAAGGATGAGACGTGTTGGAATACTATTGCTGGCTGTCTTTATCGTTAACAACAGCAGGGCGCAGTCAGAGGAGAAGGATACATTTAGCTTAACACTACAAAATGTGGTTGATTTAGCCATCAATCAATCATCATCAGTAAAATATGCTCAAAACCGCTATGAAAATTACTATTGGCGGTGGAAGAACTTTCAGGCACAGTTCAGGCCACAACTGGTGGTAGAAGGTAATTTGCCCAACTATTATGAAGGCACAGAGCCGGTAAAGCAAGGGGATGGTAGTATTGAGTTTAGAGAAGTGGGCCGATTCAATAATAACGTGGCGCTTTCGGTCAATCAATCAATTCCTCAAACAGGCACAAGAATATATGCCAGCAGTTCGGTCATCCGAAATCAGGATTTACTTAAAGATGAAGTCAGTTTCTCAGGAGACCCCTATAAAATTGGATTCACACAACCGGTTTTTGCCTATAACTGGATGAAGTGGGCACTAAAAACAGAGCCAATGGTGTACAATGAGGCTCAGAAAGATTTTGTTGAGACCATTGAAGAAATATCCCGCAATGCCACCTGGCGATTCTTTAAGTATTTAAGGGTACAGACCAATTATAAACTTGCCGAAAATAACTTGGCGAACAGTAAGGACAATTTGCGTATTGCAGAGACAAAGCGTAAGCTGGGAACTATCTCTGAGAATGATTATTCCCGCATTCGGCTGTCTGTGCTAACTGCTCAAAAGTCACTGACACAGGCTAGTATGGATTTAAAGAATGCTGACTTTGAACTGAAGTCCTACATAGGTCTGGACCAGCATACCCAGATTGAATTGGTGATGCCCCTGAATATGTTTTTATTCCAGGTCGATCCCGATATGGCATTAAGTGAAGCACTCGAAAACCGTAAGGAAACTACCCAATATAAACGTCGCCTGGTGGAAGCTGAGCGTGAATTGACCAAAGCTAAGCGGGGGAATGGTTTATCCGCGACCCTTCATGGTAGTTACGGAACGTCAAACATAGCCTACGACTGGCCTGGTGTGTATGATGAACCGGCCAACCAGAAGTATCTGCGATTATCATTCTCCATTCCGATTCTAGATTGGGGCAAATCATCATCCAATGTTAAATTGGCAGAAAGCAGACGCGACCTGGTGGTATTTGATGTGGAGCGCGACAGAGAAAATTTTGAGCGGACCGTTGTGGTGCAGGTCGAGCAATTTAGCCTGCTGAAGGCACAGTTAGAAATTGCAGAAGAAGCTGATTTGGTTGCTGATAATGGCTATAAGATTGCGCTTAAAAAGTTTCAGAATGGAGAGATAAGTATTGCGGATCTGAATATTTCACTGTCGGAGCGGGAGAAGGCTAAGCGTGACTATATAAACTCGTTGGAAACCTATTGGGTGGCCTATTACCGATTACGAGAACTAACCCTTTATGATTTCGAGAAAGGGCAGAAAATCATGTATGATAATCCGCTTCTGGGAGGATTGCTCAAAAAGGCAAAACCAGTCGATGAAATATAATAACGCAGCTCATGGATGGCCGATATAGAACTAACATCAAGCCGGGAGACAATGTAAGTATTGTTCTCAAACAGCACCAGCGAACAGGTCAGTTGACCGAGGGTGTTGTCAAGAATTTATTAACCAAAAGCAGCTTTCATCCACATGGTATAAAAGTACGTTTAGAAGATGGCCAGGTGGGAAGGGTGAAAAAGATTGTATCAATCAGCTAAACTTTAACCACTTGAAGCCTCACAAACTCTTCCATCACGGGCAGGTCAGCATCTGCCCAATTGAGTGACTTTAGTTCTTCAGGGGAGAACCAGCTAACCTTTTCGTGTTCTACCGCAGTAACGGTGCCTTCTGTTATTGAACAGATAAACGGGATTAGTTTAATTGTTTTATCCGGGTAGGAGTGAATAGTTGGAGTAAGCGACTCATTAACTGTGATAAGGATATTTAACTCCTCCTTAATTTCCCGGATGACACATTCTTCCGCAGTTTCGCCTTTATCAATCTTGCCGCCAGGGAATTCCCATTTCCAGCTTTGACTCATTTGCCTGCTGCGTAAAGCAGCCAGTATTCTGCCATTATCAACAATAATAGCACAGGTTACCTGTATTAACTCATTTGTAGTAGAACTCATTTCCAATAGCAATATGCTAACCTTCAATAAATGAAGATTTGTGTGTTTTGGGTTTAGACGGGCATAAAAGTAATAAAACTCATTAAACCTGCAAGTGCATAGTTAATTAGTCATAAAGATTGATATTGAATAGCTTTAGTGCTCAAAAAGGGAAAAGTCGCATCAAATTGCTCAAGCAACATTACCTGCTAATAAGTATGCAGAATCGGATAATTAAGATTTGTTAAGTCGCATAAAAAGGTAGGAAATGGTAAAAATTAAAAATAAATTTGGACAAATGCAGCCAGGTGAATGGCCGCTCATAATGTTAAAAACATGCTATTACTTTTTGTTTATTTATTTCTGGCACTGTTCATTTCCTTCCTCTGTTCAATTATGGAAGCAGTGCTGCTATCAACACCCCAATCTTTTTTATTTGTCAAAAGTGGCGAAGGTAAATCCTGGGCAGCTTATTTTGCCGGATTGAAGAGTAACATTGATAAGCCACTCTCAGCTATACTATCGCTAAATACAGTTGCGCATACTGTTGGAGCAGCCGGTGTGGGTGCCCAGGCCATTAAAGTGTTTGGTGAAGCTTCATTTGGCATTGTTTCGGCCATATTAACCATCCTTATACTGGTTATTACGGAGATTATTCCAAAAACCATTGGGGCTAATTACTGGCGAAATCTGGCCAGGTTTTCGGCGATAGTCATTAAGGCCATGATGTTTGTGACCTATCCTTTGGTGGTGATGTCTGCTGTAATTACCCGTGCCTTATCTGGCAATAAGGATGAAAAAACCACCAGTAGAGAAGAGATTGCAGCATTGGCTACCATTGGTGCCGACGAAGGTATTTTTAATGCCAAAGAGCACAAAATAATCCAAAACCTGCTGAAGCTGAGAAATATAAAGGTGAAGGAAATCATGACGCCACGGATTGTAGTGGCTATTGCCAATGAGGAGATGCTGCTACAGGATTTTCTTAATAACAAGGAATACCTCAATTTTTCGCGTATACCTGTGTATTCAGGTCACGATGAAAACATCACTGGCTATGTTTTCAGGCAGGAAGTGTTCGAAAATCTGGCTGAAGATCATCATGAGTTAAAGCTAAAAGATATCAGGCGAGATATTGTTATGGTGGCTTATTCTACTGTATTGTTCGAAATATGGGAGAAGCTGATGAAACAAAAAGAACACATTGCTTTGGTGGTTGATGAATACGGTGGTATGGATGGCATCGTAACTATGGAAGACATTATTGAAACGCTTCTGGGGCTTGAAATTGTTGATGAAAAAGACACAGTAGCTGATATGCAGGAATATGCCCGTCAGCGATGGAAAGCCCGTATGGCTAAATACCAGCAGGCGGGTAATCAAAATAAGAGCAATGAGCCCCAATAATGGCCATTATCTGTTTGTGTACGGCACCCTGTTAAATAATTCGGATCACCCAATGGCTACCTATTTGAATCAACAGGCAAAGTTTACCACATCGGGCTTTTTAGTGGGCAAATTATACAAAGTGGATGACTATCCGGGAGCTATCGTTACCCAACAAATTGATGAAAGGGTGTATGGCCAGATCTACAGCCTGCAAAATGAAGAACAAGTGCTGAATGAGTTGGATAAATATGAGGAGACAGGAGTTGATTTTTCTGAGCCCTGTGAGTACATTAGGGAGGTAGTCGAGGTATTTGATGACTTTGGAAAAGTATTCAACTGTTGGGTGTATCTGTATAACTGGCCGGTTGACGACTTGGTTCATATCCCATCAGGTAATTATCAGGCATATCTTACCCAGACTTTATAAGCAATTTGTATTGAATTATTGCGATGAATTATACCGAGTTTGCATTAAGGTTGGTAATAGCACTGGGAGCCGGATTTCTCATTGGTTTTGAGCGAAGTTGGCACCATAAGTCAGCTGGTTTAAGAACTATTACGCTGGTGACGATAGGTTCTGCTTTGTATGTGATGTTGTCTATTTATATAACACAAACCGAAGGTGATGTTACCCGTATTATCGCACAAGTGGTTTCTGGCATCGGGTTTTTGGGTGCGGGCATTATATTTAAAGAAGGCGTTAATGTACATGGTCTGACGACCGCTGCAACAGTCTGGTGCAGCTCAGCTATTGGTTGCCTGGCCGGTGCAGGCTATCACATCGAAGCAATTGTTTCTACCGTATTGGTTTTGGCTATTAACTCAGTGATGTTAATACTCGATAAACACCTTGCAAGCAGGGGAGAGGGAGAAAAAGAATAGGGGTATAACCTAAAAGATAATACCCCTTTGATATTTTATTCTGCAAGCTCGTTGTAAGTTTTCCGTACTAAATTATCCAGCCAGGTATATACCTCTTTTATTTCTTTGATGGTTGGTGCGCTGGTGCGCCATTGCTCCAGTTTCTGCTTTGTTGTTGAAAAAACGGATGCTTCAACTCTCTCAAGTTGTTGAATAATGCCACTTCCCTCACTGTTAATTAATTCAGAAACATTGAGGTATTTATAGCCGGCTGAGCGCTCAATGGGATAGCATCGCTTTTTAAGTTGAAGCGATAGCTCATTCAATTCGCAGTTGGCTTCACCCGCTGCTGTTAGTATGGCAGGTAAGTTATTTCCTCCTTTCACCCAAACTGGTAGAGACAGACAGGTGTTTGGAAATCCAACCATGGTCCATATGGTTGATAAATCAGGTACTTCTCCTTTGGTCACCCCCTCTATTAAAATGGCTGATGAGGATCCATGGCGTGTGATCATATCTCCTGAATTTACAAAGTGCTGACCTTTGGGAACTGCCGAGTATTGTTGACGATAATCCACATCCAGAACCGCATGCTTGAGACAGCGCGAAAAATCCTGTAAGATGGTTTGGGAAGTTAGCTCTCCCATTGATTCGGCCTTATAGAAGATATCCTGAGCCGTTTGGTAACGAATAAAACCATAGCCAACATCTTTTTTACCGGTGAAAGAGTAATTGGTGCGAATGATATAGCCGTTTGGTGCCTGGGCAGGATCGTTGGCATCAAATTTTGTATAGTTGTAATTATTCACTTCATAAAACGCTACGCCCCCTTTGGCATCCAATACGCCAAAATGCGCAGCCAATCCTTTAGGTGCTGGTCTCTCATTAATGAGTGCTTCAAAATCTTCCAAACTGGCACATTTTTGCAATGCCTCTTTCATAAAGTAGCCTTCCTGATCTTTAAATGAAGTGGTATCATCGAGGTTGACGTTAAAGGATGCACTATTCATAATGGCAAATCCAGCGGCATTTGAGCCACCCCATACTTGCTCACCGTTGGCATCAGATGAGTTTATCAAACCGATGTAATCGTATTTTCCATCACTAAAGTAGCGTAACTTGTTCTCAAATGTTTCAGTATCACGCAGCTTCCAGATGATTGGGCGGCCATTAGCTGTGTATTTGCCGGATACAATTGCGGTGGTACAGGCATTAACTGAAAGATGCCCGATGAGCAGAGCCATCAGGGCAGTGAGTAGCTGTTTCATAGATTTGTTGTTGGATTTAGAAAAGCAAGTAAGCTCTTTGCAATTAATAAAACAAAGAGCTTTGTCAGTATCAGCTAAGTCAACTAATTGTAGTGGCTAATGTGTGTGACATACCCGGTTGAATCACAATTGTATCATCAAGGCTGTTGGCAGCTTCCACGCATAGCATGTTTTTATAGTGTTCAGCCAAATCGCCCATTTGCATGGCTAACTCAGCACCGGGATTCCAAACCACTGTTATGCCACTACCTGACTTTTTCACACTGATATCGCGCTTGGAATCATGAATAATGGCCTTTCCCGACGTACGATAGCGTCGATCGGTACGTTGACCAAAAGAAAGCAATTTAGCTGTTTGATGTCCATTTGCATTAGTTACGTCATCCAGGTAATTGACACCGGATAGCCCTTCAAGCGTAACAGTGTCAATATCAGAAATATTAAAGTAACTGTGTAAGGCCGCGCTTACCTCAAAAGGTTTGTTGTCGCTATTCCTGGTTGTCAGTTCAACTGTTAGCTCTTTACTCAATTTTATGAGGAGACTGGCTTCAAATTGATAGGGCCAGAGCCGCATGGTTTCGGCATTGGAGGTAAGGCCTAACTCAATGCTTACTTCTTCATCGCTGGCTGAAGTGTTGATTACGGCCCAGTTGGAGATGCGCGCGAAGCCATGTGATGGTAGCGAGCTATCTACCGGATGAGGACCAAACCAGGGCCAACATACAGGAATACCGCCACGGATCGCTTTTTCATCCTTATATATGGCTTTGGGGCTTACAAAGAGTACATCATCCTGGTCCTTCGGGATGAAGCTTAATACATGAGCTCCATATAACGATACTTTTGCTGTTGCAAACTTGCTTTGTAGCTCAGCTGCAATGGAGTGCTCAAATGGCTGAAAAGTTATTTTACCGGCGATGCCAAATTGTTTGTTTAATAATTCTGGATTCATTGCTTGTGTTTTGATAAACACAAAAATACCGAATATGCAGGGATAACAAAAAGGGCCCACGCATTAAATGCGCAGACCCACGGCTGTATTTAATAATCCAAATGTTTAGTTGACAGACAAAACACCTTTAATGCTATCCTCGAAGGCTGACAGTGCCGCTTTGGAACCTTCACCCATGGCAATAACGATTTGTTTGTAGGGAACAATAGATACATCGCCTGCTGCATATACACCTTTTACGTTGGTACGGCAATGTGCGTCAATCTCAATTTCACCCATACGGTTAGTGGGTACCATGTCAGCAAATACTTTGCTGTTCGCCTGCAGACCAATCTGCACAAATACTCCATCGGTTTGTATGGCTTCCTCTTGTTCTGTTGCTCTGTGTTTAAGTGTTAATCCATTAACCTGACTACCATCGCCATCCACACTTAGTGTTTGGGCATTGGTAATAATCTTCACGTTGGAAAGTTGTTGCAGCTTATCCTGCAACACCTGATCACCTTTCAGGCTATCCATAAACTCCAGAACAGTTACCTCTGAAGCAATTGTAGAAAGGTCAATAGCAGCTTCCAAACCAGAGTTACCACCACCTACGACTACTACTCTTTTGCCTTTGTAGAACGGACCATCGCAATGTGTACAAAATGCCACACCATTTCCAATGTAATCACTTTCACCTGGTACACCCAGTTTACGCCAACTGGCTCCGGTGGCTATGATCAATGCCGGAGTAATAAGTGTTTCTCCAAGTGAGGTGGTTAAATGTTTTTTACCATCAATTAGTTCTGTTTTCTCAACCAGTCTGTTTTCCAAAATATCAATCGGATAATCGTTTAAGTGACTCATCAGATTGGCTGATAGCTCGGCACCAGTTGTTTTTGGCACCGATATCATGTTCTCAATAGATACGGTTTCAGTAACCTGGCCGCCTACTTTTTCAGCCACCAATGCTACAGAAAAGCCTTTACGGGCAGAGTAAATGGCTGCTGAAACGCCGGCCGGCCCGCCACCAACTACCACTACATCGTATGTCTTCGATTCTGATGCTCCTGGTTTAAATGTGCTACCTAGCTGCTTTTCAATCTTGGTCAGCAATTCACCTAATGATGAGCGCCCCACATGCAGCTGCTGGCCATTGGCGTAAACGGAAGGTACTGCCTGAATATTTAGAGCGTCTACTTCTTCTTTATTGATGGCCCCGTCAATTATTTCATGTCTGATGTTGGGATTCAGAAATGCCATGATGTTAAGTGCCTGAACAACATCGGGACAGTTGGTGCAGCTAAGTGAAATATAGCTTTTCAGCTCAACCTTCTGATTAATGCCTTTGATGCGCTTTGTTAGCATCTCGTCGGGCAGGTTTTTACCAATACCATCCAGGTTAAGAATTGCCAATAGTAAGGTTGTAAATTCATGGCCGGTTGGCACAGCCCTAAAAGTTACATTGCTTGGTTCGCCATTTTTAAGGATGGTAAAGCTAAGGTTTGGCCCAACAGTAACCTCTGTTGTAATACTATTGGAACAAGCTGCAACGTCTTCAAGCAAGCCTGTTAATTCGTTTTTGTTAGGGTGGTTGTCGGCTATTGCCACCTGAAATGTAAACTGACTTTTCAGGTTGGAGAATACCTGGGTTACTTGATCTTTAATAGCTTGTTCTAACATGTTTGTCTGTTTTAAAAGTGCGGATTGAGAGAGAAGAGAGGTAAGTCAGAAGACCTTAAGGATGGCCTTCTGACTTTTGGTGCCTGATTATTAAATTTTACCTACAAGGTCAATATTTGGCTTCAGTGTTTCGTTGCCTTCCTTCCATTTAGCCGGACACACTTCAGATGGGTGTTCCGCAACAAACTGCAAGGCTTTTAATTTGCGTAACAGCTCATCGGCATTTCGGCCAACATTACCTGCTACCACTTCGTACGATACGATTTCACCCTGAGGGTTCACAATAAATGTTCCGCGTTCTGCCAGACCAACTTCTTCAATCATTACGTCAAATCCGCGAGATAATACACCTGTAGGATCGGCCAACATTGGGTATTTAATTTTCTTGATTGTATCAGAAGTGTCGTGCCATGCTTTGTGTACAAAATGTGTATCGGTCGATACAGAATAGATTTCGGCACCGGTTGCTTTGAACTCATCATATGAGTTGGCTAAATCTTCCAGTTCGGTTGGGCATACAAAAGTAAAATCTGCAGGGTAGAAGAAAAAGACTGACCATTTGCCTAATACATCTTCTTTTTTTACTGCTTTGAAATCATCGTTTACGTATGCTTGTACTTCAAAATCTACAATCTGTTTTCCAATCTGTGACATAGTTATAATGTTTAAATGTTAATATATTTTGTTGTTTGATTTTTACAGAAGCAAAACTACATACTGCGATAACATCAATCAAATAGATAGTAATTATCCATAAGATAGATGCAGACTATAATGACAGAATATGAGTTAATTATATGGCATGTGCATGATTGCTGGATAGGAGAAAAAATATATTGGAATACTTAACGATCAAATAAAGTGCTGTTTGTGTGCAGTGAAACCATCCTTCACTACCTTTCCTGAATTAGTGTGAATAGGTCTTACCAAGAGCTTATACACAAATCATTTTTACTTATCTTTAATCCCTGTGGATTGATAATTATTCGTAATTGTGCTGTTGATAGAGGAGATGAAAGAATTATTTATTGCTAACCGATAGATTTTATATGCCCATACTGAGTTCAATTATATCACTGGTTAATGCCCGGAGACTATCTCAAATAGATCACTTTAAGAAAAACCCTGAAGAGGTGCAGCAAGCAGAGTTACGTCGTTTGCTCGATTCGGCCAAGCATACAACCATAGGGAAAGAATTTGAGTTTAAAAGTATAGCAGGCTATGGTACTTTTGCAGAACGTGTGCCTGTTCAGGACTATGAAGGTTTACGTCCTTATGTTGAGCGATTAAGAGAGGGGGAGAGTAATTTGCTGTGGCCCGGTGATATTAAGTGGTTTGCCAAGAGTTCCGGCACCACCTCTACCAAAAGCAAATTTATTCCGGTGACCAAAGAAACACTGGAAGATTGCCATTTTAGGGGAGGTAAAGATGTACTGGCATTGTACCTGCAAAATAATCCTGATTCGGATATGTTTAGTGGTAAATGCCTGACGTTGGGGGGTAGTCATCAGATCAATAATTTCAGTAATGAAAGTTATTACGGCGATTTATCAGCTATCTTGATTGAGAACCTGCCATTTTGGACGCACTTTGCCCGCACGCCCGAACAATCCATTGCACTAATGGATGAATGGGAGGCCAAGCTGGAGAAGATTACCGAGACAACCATTAAGGATAATGTAACCTCGCTGGCGGGTGTACCCAGTTGGTTTCTGGTGCTGATTAAGCATTTGCTCAAGCAAACCGGAAAATCCAATTTATTGGAAATATGGCCAAATCTGGAGTTGTTTATGCATGGAGGAATTAATTTTACACCTTATCGTAAGCAATACAAAGAATTGATACCAACGGATAAGATGAATTACTTGGAGACCTATAATGCTTCAGAAGGATTCTTCGGTATTCAGGATGATCTGAATGATCCGGGTATGCTGCTGATGCTTGATTATGGTGTGTTTTACGAGTTTATTCCCTTAAATCAGATAACCAGTCCTCATCCGGATGCCAGAACCATTGAGGATGTGGAAATAGGCGTTGATTATGCCATGGTGATTACAACCAATAGCGGATTATGGCGTTATATGATTGGCGATACGGTGCGGTTCACCTCATTGCGCCCCCATAAAATCATCATCACCGGCAGAACCAAGCATTACATTAATGCTTTTGGCGAAGAGTTGATGATTGAAAATGCAGAGCGCGCCCTGGAAAAAGCTTGTGCAGCCACAAATGCGGTTATTAAAGAGTATACCGCAGCGCCAGTTTTTATGGGTGAAGAAACTAAGGGTGCCCACGAGTGGTTAATTGAATTTGATACCATGCCTGTGTCGCTTGAAAACTTTACCGAACTGCTTGATAAAACATTGCAGGAAGTGAATAGCGATTATGAGGCTAAGCGTTACAAAAACATCACGCTTGAAGGACCAAAGGTGACCGTGGCCAGACACCATTTATTTATGGATTGGCTAAAGAGTAAGAATAAACTGGGCGGGCAGAATAAAATACCTCGTCTGGCCAATAACAGAGAATATATTGATGAATTATTGAAGTTAAACCACTAGAAACGAAAAGATATGCACATTGCGGTAGCAGGGAATATTGGATCAGGTAAAACATCGTTAACCGAATTGTTAGCCCACCATTTTGGATGGGAAGCGCACTTTGAAGATGTGGATGAAAATCCTTATTTACCAGATTTTTATGAAGATATGACACGCTGGTCCTTCAATTTGCAAATCTATTTTCTAAAGAGTCGTTTTTCATCGGTACAGGAAATTCGTAATGCCGGGAAAACGGTTATTCAGGATAGAACTATCTACGAAGATGCCTACATCTTTGCACCCAACCTGTTTGATATGGGCTTGATGAGCCGTCGAGATTTTGAAAACTATGAATCGTTATTTGAGTTAATGAGTAGTTTGGTACAGCCACCTGATCTATTGATTTACCTGCGCGCTTCAATTCCTACTTTGGTCAACCAGATTCAGTTACGCGGACGGAATTACGAGAACAATATACGTCTCGAATACCTCAAGCGACTCAACGAGCGTTACGAAGCATGGATTGAAAAATACAATAAGGGCAAACTGCTTATTATTGATGCTAATGAAATTGATTTCATTAAAAATAAGGCTGATCTGAGCATGATCATTGATAAGGTAAATGCTCAGTTACATGGCTTGTTTTAAAGGCCGAATAATAGACCAACATTGATACTTATCTGGTTCTGCTTCTCATGCGGATTCTCCGTGTAATCTGGTTCAGCATCCGGATAGTAAATGGCTTGCATGTTAGTGATGATATCCATTTGCACATGAATATCCAGCATCGTCTTTTTAGTTAATTCAACCAGAAGACCAAGTTGTGGTGCTACACCTGGCTTCCATACTTTTGCAGTGTATTTCACCGACTGGTTAGTGAGTCCATTCGAGGCAAAATCAATGGTGTTAATCATATAGTAAGCGCCAAATGATAAACCAATGTAAGGCCGCACTTCATCGTGACTAAAATAATAGGTCCCATTGGCCAGCAAACGAATAGTCTGGTACGAAGCGCTTACTTCGCCATATTGCTGAACATCCCAAAAGTCGCTGCCATCCTGAAGCTGATAGCCAAAATCGCAACCCAAAGAAAGACGTTCGTTGTAAAACCATCTGCCCATAACTGCAGCCTGCCATCCATTTTCAGCGACATCCTTAAAGCCTAATTCATCCGATGAACGACCAATGTTTGTTGGAAATGAATAGCCAATTTTTCCACCAAGAAAATAATCCTGAGCCACAGAATGACTGATGAACAAAATAAAAAGTAACAGAATAGCTGATATTCGCATAACGTCGTTTGAAGCATTAGCTGTGAAAATAAAAAATGTTTATTAGTTTTAGTCAATATTATAACTAAAAACCTAAGGGATTCACTAATTGAATCCCGAATTAAATCTTTAACCTATGTCAGTTTTAGGAAATATCATCTGGCTGCTGTTTGGAGGCCTGTTAACAGCTATTGAATATTTTGTGTCTAGTCTAATATTGATGCTCACCATTATAGGTATCCCTTTCGGATTACAAACCATGAAGTTGGGTATTCTGGCACTTTGGCCATTTGGCAGTCAGGTAGTGGATAGGCCACATGCCAGCGGGTGCTTAAATACACTTATGAATGTCATCTGGATTTTTATAGGTGGCATCTGGATATCTATATCTCACCTGATTTTCGGAATTCTATTAGCTATCACCATTATTGGCATTCCATTTGCGCGCCAGCACTTTAAACTGGCCCATATTGCACTGGTGCCGTTTGGCAAGGAGGTGAGGTAAACATTCTAATACTAGAGACTACATTGGTGTGGCATGCAATCGGCATTGTGTGCTGGATTATTGCGCTTCAGAGATTGATGCTATTGAAGATTATGAAATACTGTATAAAGAAAAGTTTATTACTGGGCTGTTTAGGTTTGAGCATATTTGCTTGTAAGGTTTTTAAGATGGAACAGGTGCCCGATAGTTTTGCCTATATATATCAAAGTGAGCAGGAAAAACCATTGTATGCAGGTCAGACGGAGATAGAAGTGGAGCCAGATGCTTTTTCTATACGGTTTGTGTGTGGCAGATTTGATGAAGTGGAGCAGCAGTTTTATAGTATGCGTATAGCGGCTTTTTTAAGCGAAAGCCAAATGCCCTGCATATATCCAGGCATACCTGCAGATTCGCTGCCCTGTTTTGGGGCTGGTACAGGAATGGCTCCGTCGCAAAACGGGAAGTATAAAGTGCTAAACATTAACTCCAATGCACATCATTATCTTTTTTATCAGGATGAAACCAGTAACAGAGTTAAGCTTCTTTCAGTGAAGGACGAGCAGCTTATGCTCGAATTTGAAGTGGATTCATTAGGCTTTTGGGGGCATAATGAGGAAATGTCGCAAGCTCGTTTGAGCGAGTTTTATTTATTGCTGTATAAGGATGCGAACCTCAACAGGCGAATTGACGAAGGAGAGTGGAGTAAGGTAACCATTCGTTTAAAGGGTAATTACCGGGGGTGGAGTCAGCCATTCTGGAATCAGCAGGATAGTTTGGGACAAACGCCGCTGCATCATTTGTTTTTATTGAATCAATGGGCTGATTGTGGTGATAGGCAAAGGCTCACTATACTTGAGCAGGCTTGTGGGTTGCCTGAAGTCAATCTGAATTTACAGGATGCATATGGTAATACAGCTTTGCACTATGCGGTTGGGAACTATTATATGCATGATGCGGAAACAGGCAGACGCCATAATAGAGGGCATGACTTAAGACTTATTCAGGCTTTACTTCATTACCAAGGATGCGATGTGAACCGCACCAATTACTACTATGGCAATAATCCTTTACAAGAGTATCTGATGGCTTATGAAACTGGGGTTAATCGCATAAGCCCGAGAGGTATTCAGCTGATTAAGCTTTTTCTGCAACGAGAAGATTTAAACCTCATTCATCAAAACAATGTGCTTTTTACTGCTTATGACTATGCCGAACGTAAGAATTGGCTGGATGATGTCAATGATGAGCTTATTGAGCAGCTTCAAGCGGATAAGGCTTTTCATAACGGGGCAACGTATGAGTTGTGGATGATGCTTAATCAGGTTAATTTTAACGTAACGGAATTAGATACTGCATTTTTTACTGAAAATATACAGCTTTGTTTGGATTACAAGGCCAATCCTAATGGACGGCAAGATGCATCAACACCATTGACGGCACTTTGCGATACCCGTCACAGGCCCTATGGCTATGATGAAAATGAAATTGCGTCTAACATGCGATTACGAGCCGTGTTAATCAAGCAACTCATGAATGCAACCGGATGTGATGTTAATGCCCATGATGGAGAAGGACTAACAGCTTTGCACCATGCTGTAAGAAATGATAATGCAGAGCTGGTTAAAACGCTCGTTGAGAATAGCAATACAGACCTGAATGCTCAAAATACTTTGGGTAATACCCCCTTGATGGATGCTTTACAAAATCTGCGTTTTCGATTGAGTGATGCTGAGCAAACAAAGGTTTGTATAAGGTATCTGGCGAATGAGCTGGAGCGCACTAATTTGCATTTAATCAACTATAAAGGTCAAACTTTAAGTGATTTGCTGAAAAGTCAGGTTGTTGATAATGCCAAAGTTAGCTCTACCTTATATCCTGAATTGCATCAACTCTTAGTTGATTTAAATGAGAAATTTGCACGATTATTATAATCAACAAAAAGGGCACTCGTTGAGCGCCCTTTTTTAGTATTGTATAGCTGTAGCAACAGAATTTACTCTATCACCTTTAGTTCTTTACCAATCTTAATGAAAGCCGCAATGGCTTTGTCAAGATGGTGCTGTTCGTGAGCTGCTGACAGCTGAATGCGGATACGAGCCTGTCCTTTTGGTACAACAGGGTAGTAGAAGCCGATGACATAAATACCTTCTTCTAACAGACGCACAGCAAATTCTTGCGACAATTTTGCATCGTAAAGCATCAATGCAACAATAGCTGATTCGGTTGGCTTGATGTCAAAACCGGCCTCAACAATCTTCGATTTGAAGTATTCAGCATTTGAAATTACTTTGTCGCGTAATTCTGTTGACTCCGTCAGCATATCAAAGATCTCTAATGCTGCACCAATAATTGATGGCGCCAATGAGTTAGAGAATAAATATGGACGTGAGCGCTGACGCAGCATGTCGATGATCTCTTTCTTACCGGTTGTGTATCCACCCAATGCTCCACCTAATGCTTTACCAAGTGTACCAGTAATGATGTCAACACGATCCATGCAGTTATGGTATTCATGAGTTCCACGACCTGTTTTGCCGATGAAACCTGATGAGTGACTGTCATCAACCATTACCAGAGCATCGTATTTGTCGGCTAAATCACAAATCTGATTCAGTTTGGCAATATCACCGTCCATTGAGAATACCCCGTCGGTAACAATGATGCGGAAGCGTTGCGCCTGAGCAGCTTTTAATTGCTCTTCCAAATCAGCCATATCGGCATGCTTGTAACGGTAACGGGCTGCCTTACACAAACGCACACCATCAATGATAGACGCGTGGTTCAGTTCGTCTGAAATAATAGCATCTTCAGATGTAAATAATGGCTCAAATACACCACCATTAGCATCAAAGCAGGCTGCATACAAAATGGTGTCTTCCATGCCAAAAAATTCGGCAATCTTTCCTTCCAGCTGTTTGTGGATATCTTGTGTACCACAAATAAAGCGTACCGATGACATACCATAACCGTGTGTGTCTAATGCTTTCTGAGCAGCTTTTACAACACGCGGATGAGAGGACAGTCCAAGGTAGTTGTTGGCACAAAAGTTAAGTACCGGCTCACCGCCCTGAACATTAATCTCGGCACCCTGAGGCGTAGTAATAATGCGTTCGTTCTTATACAGACCAGATTCCTTGATGGCTTCAATTTCCTTGGTCAGAAAATCCTGAAATTTACCGTACATGACTATCGTTTTTCGTGTGATTAATCGATTTTAATTTTCAAAAGTACGGGCATTGAAACTAAAGAACAATGACTAAAAGCACTTTTTTGCTTACGAATTAATTTAATTCGTCTTTTATAAGCTTTTGAATGTTAGTCCATGTGCTTTCATTCATTTTCGGTCCGATTACCTCAATAACATGTCCCGAAAGGATAGAACCGATTTTACCACATTTTTCCAAGGGTAATTCCTGGATAAGACCGAATAAAAAACCAGCGGCATATAAGTCACCAGCCCCGGTTGTGTCAATGCTTTTAGCGGGTATAATACCTACTTTAACTATTTCGTTGGAGCGTTTAATCATTGAGCCTTCTTTGCCAAGCTTAAGAATGGCTACCTGCGTGCCTTGCGCCAGTTGCAGAAGTGCCTCTTCACCTTCTTTACCTGTATAGGCTTTGGCTTCCTCTTCGTTGGCAAATACAATATCCACATAGTTATGGATGAGGTTAGTCAGAAACTCCAGATTATCCTCAACTACATTGAAACTTGCTAAATCGATGCTGGTAATTAAGCCATTGGCTTTGGCCAGTTGGTAAGCTTTTTCAATCAGTGCTTTGTTCTGCACCAGGTAGCCTTCTACATGAAAGTATTTATAACCTTTGAACAGGTCCTCGGCCAAATCATCCTGCGATAATTCAACAGCGGCACCCAGGTAGGTGGCAAAGGTGCGTTCAGAGTCAGGACTTATCAGCGCATTGGCGTGTCCGCTTTGTGTATCTGATTCCAGCAAGTGAGGAGTAATGTTATGGGCTGTCATGTCGGCTTTAAATACCTGCCCCAGCTCATCTTTACCTATCTTACCAATGAAGCCGGTTTTTACACCCAGGCTGGCCAGACCATGAATAGTATTAGCAGCAGAACCACCACTAGCCAAATCTTTTTTAATATGAGAGGTTGCTTCCTTCACTTTTAGGGCTGCAGCTTCATCTACTAACTGCATACTTCCCTTTGGTAAATTCAATTCATCTAATAATTGGTCGTTTTCCAGTATTGCCAGCACATCCACCAACGCATTTCCTAATCCTAATACACTGCTCATCCTTAATCGTTTAATATTTTCGGGTAAATTTATTCTAAAAATTTTCGACAAAGATATTGCATATTTTGAAGATTCCTTATAGTTTTGCAACGCATTTGACGAAAATGCCTCCTCAAGAAAGGAGTTCAAGAGATCTTGAAATTCAAATTCCCTAGTAGCTCAGTTGGTTAGAGCGGCGGACTGTTAATCCGTAGGTCGTAGGTTCAAGTCCTACCTGGGGAGCTTTAAGAAGCTTAAACGAAAGCTTTGTTTCAAAATATTTTCCCTAGTAGCTCAGTTGGTTAGAGCGGCGGACTGTTAATCCGTAGGTCGTAGGTTCAAGTCCTACCTGGGGAGCTGAAAAGCCATCTCAATAGAGGTGGCTTTTTTGTATAAGTATATTTAGGTTGTAATTAAATGAAGTTGTCTTAATCTATGGCATTTCTGGCAAAGGAAAAACATTGCATTCACGAGCTTTATCAATAGCATGCTTTGGATGTATTAGTTTTATGCCCTCTTCAGATGTTGATGATGTAGATGTTATAATATCAATCACTTCTGGGGGACTTAATTTAGGATTGATGCTGAGCATTTTTGCTGCCAGATTTGTCACTTGGGGTGAAGCCATTGAGGTTCCTGAAAATGCAATTACATCTCCGCCAGGCACTACACTTTCCACTTCATATCCATTGGCATATACATCAACGCTTTTACCTTCTGTGGTAAATGAGGTTTTATTGCCTGCTTTATCCACAGCCCCAACAGTAATAAGGTTGGGGTAGTTTAAGCTGGAAGGAAAATCTGCAGTGAAGTCAACATCATTGTTACTGTTTCCAGC
Organism: Carboxylicivirga mesophila; assembly: GCF_018271975.1. Taxonomy (GTDB): domain Bacteria; phylum Bacteroidota; class Bacteroidia; order Bacteroidales; family Marinilabiliaceae; genus Carboxylicivirga; species Carboxylicivirga mesophila. The sequence continues at coordinate 34,327 of NZ_JAGUCN010000032.1, read as the reverse complement.
AGCACAGATAAAAAGTATATCCGGATTTGAGGCTACAGCTTCCATAAATGCTTTTCTTTGGATTTCAAATAATTTCTGACCATAGGTTTTTCGCTCTTCATCGCTTTCTCCATACCCATGCATTTCAAGGGGTTCAATAAATTCCTGATTAAGGTCAATGCCCCAACTCATATTTACCACTCTTACATTGTTTGTTTTAAAATATTGGATTGTCTCAGTATACATTTGCGCCCAATTCAATGTTTTTTCTTCGCTTGGCATTTCTGGCATAAGCTTATGGTCAAAGGTTAATCGGGCAGAAAGTACTTTTGCTGCAGGATTGCCATCAACTGCAATTCCGGCCACATGTGTCCCATGTGCATAATTGGAGTACAGTATAAGTTGTTCGAAGTAGGCCTCAAACTCTTCAGGAGGCACCGATGAGAATTCCTTTTTCAATGCGATTGCTTCATCAGACGATATATTGGCAAAAATATCCATAAGCCCTTTCAGTGATGCTTTTGACTGTTCTTTATTGGCTGTATTATGGCCTTGTGAGTGCAGTATAGATGTAGATTTTTCTCCGTTAAGATCATAAGCTATCCCATAAACATCATCAATAAAACCATTGTTGTCGTTGTCTATATTGTCTGTCTTCTCATTTGTATTTGTCCATCGCTTGTTCTCTGGCATAGCATTCATGTCTACACCTGTATCCCATATACCTATTGTTACACTATGGTTGTTTGCACTGCCATTTAAAGACACATTTCTGTCTGTCCAGATGTCAGCCATCACCGCTTTGGTTCCGTACTTTTCCAAATTGCTTGTATAGTTTGTGTAAATAATGTCCTTGTAAGGAAAGAAATAGTTTAGGTCAGCATACGCACCAATTAAAGCAAAAGCAATTTCTTGAGGAACATTACCTTTGTTTTTGTTCAGTGCTGTTTGAACCGTTCCTTTTAGTGGCGCTATAGCAATATTTTTACTCCATATCTCAAGGATGCCCTTAAATTCTTCCACATCTTCCTGAACAACCTCAAAGTTGATGGTTTGGAAAAAATCATTAAGAAACAGATTGATAGATTTTTCGCAGGCTTCAAGGTCTTTTGCTTCGTTTGTAAGCATGGCATTGGCTATGGCCTCCATGCTTTTAGCTCTAATAAGTTTTGCAGACTCTTTGTCAGAATATGTTCTTTCTCTTTTTATATATTCAATGACAGTTTTATAATCATTTTCAATTAATGCGATGTCTCGAAGTTTAGTATAAATGCTTCGAAGGCTGGCATTGTCATTTATTTCATAGGTATCCAGATCATTAAGCAAATCGGTTTTAATTAGCTGTGCTAAATCTAATACCTTCTGGTCATCCTGAATAAATATTAATGCATCATCAACTATTAACTCGTATGAGTGTCTAGGTAAGTCCTCGGCCTTATTGATTACAATCTTGTCCTGTGCCAACAACCCAAATGGCCTGATGTGGATTAATATCAGCACGAATAATACAACGGTTCTCATGATAATAATTTTTAGTGATACCAGGGTGTTTAAAATCGAAGAAAAAAGAAAGTACAAAATTACACCTGTGCTTGTGTGTTGTCAATGTATTAGGCTGCTAATGTGAGTAGTAAAGAATTTCTTTTGTGGGGACAATAGCTAATGAAAAAGCCACCTTATTTAGGTGGCTTCATATTTGTTTTCGTATAATTATTATATATCCAGGTAGATGCTTAATCCCACCGAAACCGGATACAATTCGGGCCCTTTGTTCTCTTCAAACAAAGTAGAGAAGTAATAGGTGCCATATAGATTGATGGCCCTGTAGCCGATGCGCACCATGCCACCATACCTGAATTTCTGCAGATTGTAGGCGCTTTTTTTCTTTTGTTTATGTGGGTCCTCGCTGTCATCATAGACAATGCGATTGTACGAGTTAATGCGCATGCCACCAATACCACCTGCTGAAATATAGAAAGGCTGACGTCGGTGGTTAGTCGGTATTTGAAACTCCATCAGTAGTGGCACATTCAGGTGTGTTGTCACCAGTTTGTTTTTATCCAGTGGGCGAGTCGCATCCTCATAGCTGATGTTGCCATCTGCATCTTTGGTCAGGATAATGGGATTCGAAAAGTGATAGTTGTTCCATTCTATTCCCAAGCCAGTTACAAGACCTAAATTACCCCTTCGATCTAAACCAATGCTCCATTGCAGGGCATTAATGGCAAAGCTGTTGGAGCGCCCGCTGTTGAGTTCCATAAATGAATCGTCGGTTGGTAGATTGGTGCTGCCACTATAGGTGACATAATTGTTAAAGCCAAATTCAACACCTGTGTAATGCCCTTTAAATCGGCGATGGTATTCCCGGTATTTGTCCCTGTTTCTTCCTCCTATTTCGATATAAGTATTTTTGCCTTTTTCATTGATTACAATGTCGCTGCCTAGTACCTTAATATGCGTTTTATTGCCATCTTCATCTTCAACAATGATTTCTTTTTCATTCTGATTAGTCACCGATGATTGTGAATCATTCTGGGTATAGTCGTTTTCAGGAGCCGGTAAATCAAGCGGATGCCCCATTTCATCAATCCAAATCATTTGACCATCGAGCAGGGCTTTGGCCTTACCATCTTCATAGGCCCAAATGTGAGTATAGATGGGTGGGATTATTTCATTGCCGGTGCTATCAATATAACCTACTTTGCCATTTTTAAGCACACGGGCCTTGCCATTTTCAAAGGCCCATATCTGCTGATATTCGCACGGGATTATTTCATTTCCATGGCTATCGATGTAACCCACCTTGCCATTTTTGAGTACGCGTGCTTTACCATTATCAAAAGCCCATATCTGCTGGTATTGGCACGGAATGATTTGTTCGCCCTGCCTATTAAAGTAACCCAGCTTGCCTTGTTTTAGTACTTTAGCCAATTCATTACTAAAAGGCCATACCTGATCATATTCGGCTGGGATAACTATCTGTCCACTGATATTGTAAACGCCGGCTTTACCTGATTTGAGTACTCTGAAAAAGCCATCATCATCGAGGTTCCACACTTGATTGAATTCGCATGGTACAATAATCTGACCATCTGCCTTGATGATGCCCACTTTACCATTCTTCATTACCCGGTATATGCCTGATTCAATCTCCCAGTGGCGCTCGTAAATGGAGGCGACCTCAGGTGTGATGGTTTGGGCACTCAGACTAAGAGATGTCAATATTAGCGTTAACAGTATGGCAGCAAATTGCTTCAGCATAGTACAGCTTGTTTTAGAATTGAACTAATGATAAACCAATGGTAAACGGGTATAATTCGGGTCCGCGATTTTCGGTGTAGAAGGTAGAGAAATTATAGCTTGCATATAGGTTAATGAAGCGATACCCCACTCTTACCATGGCACCATATTGAAATGGCGTCAGATTAATATCATCTTTTCCTTTGTCTTTGGTGCGGTTGCCATTTTCTTTATATACCAATTTAGTGTGCCCCCCAATTTTAAAGCCACAGTAGGGGCCTGCTGATATATAAAACCGATGAAATGGTTCCGACGATGGAAACTGGTATTCGAAGAGCAGGGGAATATTAATAAATGAGGTTGTTATCTTATTCTTTTCAACACTTCGTTCAGCTGGCACAGGTGCACCTATTGTTTGACCGGTTTCAGTATCGCGCTCAAAAGTATATGGTTGGTCGGTGCGGTAGTTGTAGAATGTCCAGCCGGCGCCTAATACCATACCAAAATTGTTTTTGTTACGCTGCAAGCCAATGTTATACTGCAGAAAGTTAATGCTGAAGGTCACCGATTTAGAACCATTCAAATCCATAAACAAGGCATCTGAGGGGAGATCTGTTGAAAAATCGGATGTCATGTAGCCGTTAAAGCCGATATCACAGCCTGCCCAGTGGCCCTTAAATTTTTCGCGTGGTACACGCACCATGCGAATACGTGCGCGGTTATAGTCCTCAATAACCTCGAAACGACGACTACCAATGGTTATTTTAGTGATGGTATCATTGAACTCATCTACTTCAACTTTAACACCTGGCGCTTTTACAATGCTTTTGCCATTACTTTCTTCAACACTTACAACACTTTTGCTTTTTTCTTTTTCCTGGGCATTGCTATTGCCAAGAACAGCTAGGGTAAAGGCTGCCAGCAATATTATTTTGAGTGCTTTCTTCATAGTTATTTGTGTTTAATTCATTAATCAAAAGTAGGACGACGGTTGCGGTTTATTTGTTACAGCGATATTGTTGACTTGCGATAGCTAAAGTGATAAAACATTAGTATATTGTATTTTATACCTCTAAATAAATTCTTATGCACGTCGCTATATTCATCGGAAGTCCACGCTATAATGGTAATACCTCTACCATGGCATCCATCTTATCCACCTCACTTATTGAGAAAGGAGCTGAGTGCCGCAGTTTTCATTTGTACAAACACAAGATAGAGCCCTGTCTCGATTGCAGGCTTTGTAAGCTGGATGACATGACCTGCGCCCAATTAGATGATATGACAGTACTTTATGAAAACATTGAGTGGGCTGATGTCATTATTTTCGGAACTCCGATTTACTGGTTCGGGCCTTCGGCACAGACTAAGTTACTCATTGACCGGTTCCGACCTTACTTTGCCAATAAAAAGTTGTATGGCAAGCGGGCCGCACTTTTATTACCAGCAGGTTCTGGTATGGGTGATTGTGATGTGACCATAGAGCAGTTTCAACGGATATTTAAGGCCTTGGGTATGATTTATATCGATACGGTGGCTATACAAGCCTATGATGAAAATGATGTGCGTGATGACGAAAAACATCATGACCAACTTCGTGATTTGGTAGATAAAATTATGACCGAAGAAATGGCTTAATAGCTCTTTCAACTAAAAAAGTAGTGAAAAGTTTTTGCAGTTGAGAATTAAGCCATATATTTGAACTAACAATTTAGTTGAATAGAATGAAGGAATTGACCAAAGCAGAAGAACAGGTGATGCAGAAACTATGGGAACTGGGCAAAACCAATGTAAAAAGCATCATAGACCTCATGCCGGAACCCAAGCCGGCATACAATACCGTATCTACCATTGTGCGCATTCTCGAGAACAAAGGCTTTGTCGACCATGAAAAGTTGGGCAAAGGATACGTGTATTTTCCTATTGTGTCGAAAGAGAGTTACAAGAAAGTGTTTATGAAGCGCTTTATGTCTAATTATTTTCAGGATTCATTTAAAAACATGGTGTCTTTCTTCGCTAAAGAAGACAAGATGGACATTAATGATCTGGAAGAATTACTGAATGATGTAAAGAAGGATTTGGATAAAGAAGACTAACACATTATGAACCTAATCGTTAATTACTTATTTGAATCGTCGCTGATATTAGGCCTGCTAACAATCTTCTACAGACTAGGATTGCACTATGAACCAAGGTTCAAATTTAATCGCTTCTACTTGCTGCTATCGTTATTGGTGGCAGCCGTGGTGCCATTGCTCACATTTAGTTTTTATCGTACAATTACGCCTGAAGGCGATGTGTATGTAGGTAATGTACTGGGAGCCATTACGGTTTATGCCCAAAACACGAAAGAAGCGGTGGTGCCGGTGGTAGCACAATCATCAGCTTTTAGATGGTTGTATATGGTTGGTTGCCTTGGTTTGTTGCTGCGCTTGCTGTATGGCTTTGTCCGATTGGGCGGATTAGCCGGTAAAGTGAAATTGGTTAGTTTCAAGGGATACAAAGTGGCTGACTTGCCCGGTCAGTTTAATCCATTCTCATTCTTTAATGTGGTGTTTGTGAATCAGTCGCGTTACTCCGAAAAGGAGCTGGAGCAGATTATGATACATGAGCTGACACATGTTCGGTTAAAGCACAGTTGGGATGTACTTTTACTCGAATTACTGCTAATTGTTCAATGGTTCAATCCCTTTGCGTGGTTCCTGCGCAGCATGCTAAAGGAGCTACACGAGTTTCAGGCGGATAAGCAGGTGCTCGATAAAGGTTATTCAGCTAAAAGTTACAAGGAGTTGTTGTTGTTTCAGGCGACTGGTGCCCGCTTGTTGCCGGTTAATAACTTCAACCAGTCGCTTACTAAAAAACGATTTACCATGATGAAAAAAGATAATATTCAAAAGCTATTGAGTCTTAAATCAGTGTTTGCCATTGTTACGATGACGATGGTAGCTGTTCTATTTGCCTGCGAGCTGCGCGATGAGGAGCCCGCCATGACTGAAGAGGAAATAGAAATAAAAGAAGCTGTGGAGAACACCAATGCCCAACTAAAAACGGTAACAGGTGATGTGTTTTTTGTAGTAGAAGAGATGCCCGAATACCCGGGTGGAGAAGATTCTTTACGTCATTACATCGCATCTTCGGTTAAATATCCGGAAGTAGCTCAAAAAGCCGGGGTAAGTGGTCGTGTTTATGTGACGTTTATTGTTGCCGATGATGGTTCGGTAAAGGATGCTAAGATTGCCCGGACAAGTGGCTTTAGTGTGTTGGATGATGAGGCGCTGCGCGTAGTTTCTGAAATGCCGGAATGGCAACCTGGGAAACAAAGCGGGAAAGCAGTTAATGTGAGCTTTACGGTACCAATTAACTTCCAGTTGAATGATGGTCAAGTTCAACAAGGTACAACTCAAAAGAAGGGTGTTGCCTATGAGGACATGACCGAAGAACAGAAAGCCCAGGTTATTGAGCAATACAGGAAAAAAGGATGGGAAGTGAGCTTCAACGATGACGGTTCTCTCAATCTAAAACAGATTGTAACGGAAAAGGGGACCGCTACGCCAATCAAGTAACAGACAATTTTATAATGTAAAGGACGTAATGTGCAGAGACTTCTCATGTGCATTACGTCCATTTTTTTGTGCTTGGGCATCTAAACGGTGCTAACGAAGTGCAGATGGCTTTTCCACCGGCAACTCACAGGTCTTATTTTGGCACTTATAAATTAACGTTGCACCTGCTTTAAAACGGTCCTGTAGTAGCGCCAGTTTTGATACTCCGTCAACTGAACCGGCATAAATGGCACCTGGTCGCAAGTGCTGCTGTAGCTCCTTTCTGTAGGCTGCTGCCATCCCGCCTGCAATTACCAGCTCCTGACGTTTATCCTGCAGATAGGCCAGCAATGCCCACTGTGCATAATAGGTGGAGTGTTCTTCCGCTGTTTTAGTCATCCTGGCGATTAGCCCTTTGGCAATCGCTTCATACTCCGGCAGGTGAAAGAGCTGGTGTAGGCGTATCAGGTTATTGGCCATTGAACCCACCGATGAGGGGATAACATTATCCTGCACATCTGTTTTGCGGGCAATCAGTTGTTCACCACTTTTGGCGGTATAATAGAATACCTGCGCAGTGGCATTGTAAAACTCACCAATGGTATAGTCCGACAATTCCTTGGCTGTATGCAGGTAAGCCTCATTAAAAGTTACTTCGTACAGACTGATTAGTGCATCAAGCATAAGGGCATAATCATCGAGGAAGGCTGTTATTTTACTGACGCCATTTTTGGTGGTGCGCAGCAGGCTGCCATCGGTTTGGCGCACCTGATCAAGCAAATATTTCATGGCGCTTTCGGCCATTTGCAGATGGGCCTCTTCTCCAAAAGCCTGGTAGGCTTCACAAAGGCCGGCAATCATCAGCGCGTTCCACGAGGTGAGGGTCTTATCATCCAAACCGGGTCGAACACGATGCTTTCGGGCTTTTAAGAGTTTCTCCAGGGCGGTGTTAATGTGGCTGTCAAAATGTTGCGGGTCCAGCTGGTACTGGCGGGCATAGGCTTCGCGTGTTACATCGCCATGCAATATATTTTTACCGTTTTCCCAGTTACCACTTTCGGTAATGTTGAAATAGCGAAAGAAATGCTCATCGTCGCCCAGGAGGGTTTTCAACTCAGAATACTCCCATACATAAAAAAGGCCTTCTTCGCCCTCGCTGTCGGCATCCAGTGCCGAATAGAAGATGCCTTCGGGCGATGTTAGTTCGCGTTTCACAAAGGCGATGCTTTCTAACACTATTCGTTTATACAGTTCATCATGCGACGCTTTATAGGCTTGGCTATACAGGGCAATGAGTTGCGCATTATCGTAGAGCATCTTCTCAAAGTGGGGCGCAAACCAGCGTTCATCCACCGAGTAACGGGCAAAGCCGCCCCCAGCCTGGTCGTATATGCCGCTCGATGCCATGCGGTTAAGTGTGAGGTGCACAAACGAAAGCAGTTGCTTATCTTCTTCCATAACGGCTGTCTGATGGATTAGCTTAAGGGCTACTGGCATCGGGAATTTTGGAGCACTTTCAAAGCCACCATGCTGTTCATCGAAGCGGGTACTGCTTTTTTGCACCGCCTGGTAGATGTTGGGTGTGACATCAGTGTTTGCTACTGGTATCTCCAGCTGTTGGATGCCTTTGGTCAGGCCTTCGGCTTGTTGTAGCAGCTTGTCTTTGCCATTGGCATTTAGTTCGGCCAGCTGTTGCAATACAGCCATCCATTGAGCTTTTGGGAAATAGGTGCCACCCCACACCGGACGGCCATCGGGCAGTGCGAAACAGTTTAAAGGCCATCCGCCTCTGCCGGTCAGCATCTGCACGGCTTCCATATAAATCTGGTCCACATCGGGCCGTTCTTCTCTATCCACCTTAACACAGATAAAATGCGCATTCATCAATTGGGCGACCTCTTCATTCTCAAATGATTCATGCTCCATGACGTGGCACCAATGGCAGGCCGAATAGCCCACGCTAATCAGCAGGAGTTTGTCTTCATTTTTGGCTTTTTGCAATGCTTCATCGCCCCAGGGGTACCAGCTGACTGGATTGTGGGCATGCTGTAATAAATAGGGGCTGGTTTCGTGTATTAATTGATTAGTGTGCATAGATGTATTATTTTGTGGTAACGAACAGCTCCATACTATCGCGATGAGATTGAGTACTGATATGGCAGTTCTGTTAGTCATTAAAGAACAACAGATGGCCGTATCCGAAGTTCACTCGCTTTAGAGGATATCGCTTGGCTGTTGGGGCAATAAGTTTGTAATAAATAAGTTAGTATAATGAAGTGCAGTCTGGTGCTGCTTATCGACCAATCTATGATTTCACGATGCACGATATTGTTATTTATTCTGATGGTATTGGCCGGATGCACCGGCATTGATACCGATAAACTGTCGGATGACCTGGAGTATCGGCCCAACCTGTCGGTACCGCTTGGCAAACTGACGGCGCAGTACGATGAGGTGTATGAGCTGCCGGTTGACTTACCCGATCCTATTGACTCAGAACCGGTGAGTTGGGAAGAGAGGGAAATAATGTATTTCGATTTGGAAGCCTCCATCTCAGAGCGAAAATACATCCTGTCGATGCTCCTGCAGTTTGATATCGTCAATCGTTACCCCGCAGCCATGGCCGTTGAGCTATACCTGGTTGATGCATTGGGGGAGATAATAGCGCTTACTACATCACCCATTGAACTGGAAGCGGCACAGATAGATGAAAGTGGCGCCATAGTGCAGCCGGCAAGTACCGACCCTTATCCTTATCAGCTGCCCTTAAGCGACGAACAGATTGATGCTTTGCTGGACGCCCGGGCATTGATTGCTGAAGGCGTGGTGAAAGACATCCTGCTCAGCAACGCCATTGTCAACAGTTTTTCATCGTACCAGCTGGATGCTGCCATAGGCGTGCAGGCACAGGTGGATTTCAGTATTAACAACAACTAAATGAAGCAGCTGTCCTACTATATTGTTATTCTTGGGCTGCTGGCTTTTGGTCATGTGGCTAAGGCACAACAAAATCTCACCCTGTTTCTGATGCACGATGTGCCGCAGGCCAACTTTGTGAACCCGGCTGTTACCTACCAATGCGACTGGATTGTGGGGGTGCCGGCTTTAGCATCGCTGCACAGCAACTACAACAACAGCGCGTTTACAGTCAATGATGCCCTGCGCTACGATGCTGCTACTGACTCCAGCTATGTGAATTTTGATAAGGTAGTGAATCAGCTCGATAACACCGAGATAGTGGCATCCACTGTGCATTACACCCCTTTGTATGCCGGCTTCTGGTTAAAGAATAACTGGATAACCTTTTCGGTAACTGAGAAGGTGACGGCCTTTAATACCATGCCCAGGGAGGCAGCCGAACTGCTGTGGTATGGCAATACGCATTTTGTGGGGCGCAAAGCCTCGCTGGATGGCCTGCGCCTGAGTGGTTATCATTACCGCGACTATGCCCTGGGTATTGCCCGAAAGGTATCGGAGCGATTACAATTAGGTATGCATGCCCGATTACTATTCGGCAAAGGAAGCATGTATACACCCCAAACGCTGGGCGGACTAACGACCAATGCCACCAATTTTAATCTGTTGATTGATTTAGATACCAGAGTGCATACCTCATTTCCGATAGAGGTGGAGCTAGATGATGAAGGATATGTTAACAACATTGACCTGCAGGATGATATTGACTGGCAACAGTATATGATGAATGCCAAAAACCTGGGGGTTGGGTTCGACTTTGGTTTTATCTATGAGCTGGATGAGCGCACAACCCTCTCGGGCAGCCTGCTAAACCTGGGTGTGATAGGCTGGAAAACCGATGTAAATACGTTTGTGTCTGACGGCACCTTTGAGTTTACGGGGACTGATTCATCTACCGATTTTAACAACGGCGATTATTGGCAGGAGCTGGGCGACAGCCTGCGCCACCAGTTTTTGCCTGTGCCTGATAATAATACCTTTACTACCCACCTGACACCTGAAATGTATCTGGGTGCCACCCGCACTTTCACCGACCACCTGAATGCCGGTGCGGTATTCTACAGCCGCATATATCGTAACCGCATCATGCCTGCATTTACCTTGTCGGCCAACACCTATAACTACAAAAGGCTGAATGGCTCCTTGTCGTACACCGCAATCAATGGCGATTATATGAATATTGGGGCCGGACTGGGGCTTAAGCTGGGTGTTTTCCACTTGCATGCGGTGAGCGATAACCTGCTTGGTTTTTTAAAGCTTGAGAACCAGCGCAACCTCAACCTGCGTTTTGGGCTGAGCATTGTACCCCGCTGCGATGAACCGCGCAATGAGGCGCAAAAAAGCAAAAAGGGCATCAGCGCTCTGCCGTGCTACCAGGATCCGTATACTAAAGGCCGCCGGAAAAGGCGCTAGAGCTTGGCTTTAAGTTTATCTGTACTTTTTACACAAAGTTGATAATCTTCTTTTTTCTAAAAGGCAATCCCCCTAATTATTAATTTATTATGCGAATCAATAGTTAAAAATTGCTTAATATACACTTTCAACCCATATCAGGGTTGTTTTCTCACCATATTGATAACCCCGCGCTTCGCACGGGGCTATTATTGTTAATGTCCTACGGACATTCTTTTATCCCGAAAGGATTTAATCTTAATAACCATGGGTGCAACCCATGGTATATTAATATATTACAAACAGAACCCCGGAGTGGGTTCAACTATTGATTCGCATGTATTATTAACCTCCATAAACCGTCCTCCCCAAGGTGGAAATGCCTTAGGTCATTGAATAGTGCGCGAAGGTGTATGGGTACAGATTTTTTAAAACACAAGTTATATCACTCTACAAAGCACCTTCATGATTTTCCCTCACTATGTTTATACTTTTTTGTAAGCAAGGGTTTGAATTTTCTTCATTAAGTTTCTTGACTTTAACCCGGGTTAAAACTATCTTTTAACTGGGGTCAAATATTAATTATAACCCGGGTCAAAAATGTAAAACCACAGTAGATTTGATGAAAATGATACTGTCGAAAGATCATCAACCTGCTGTGGTGTCAGCATAAAACTAGTGTTCTATGTCATTAAAGTACAAGAAAGTCAGACAAGCTGTTGCCGATGCCGATGGCAAACAGCGCGAAATACATTATGCCAGGGCCTGTAAGCGGCGGCGGGTTAAGCTCGATGAGGTGGCAGAGCACATTGCCGGCTATACCACTCTTTCGCGGGGGGAGGTGCACAGCGTACTTATTGCCTTAACAGATTCGATTCCAGGCTACCTGTTGGATAACCAATCGGTTGAACTGGGGGACTTGGGTACGCTTAGCCTGCACTTTACCAGCCACAGCGAAGAAACTGAAGAGGCGGTAACATGGCGTTCCATAAAGGATTTGAAGGTGCAGTTCAGAGCTGGGGTGCGTTTTAAAAAGATGCTCAAGCATGCCAGTTTTAAGCTGGTGAAAGAGTGAAGTTATCGGCACATTATAATACACACAAATAGTCGTTAGCATAATCATAAAAGCAGATCAAGCTATGAAATATTTATTGTGGATTCTTCTGTTAATACCTTCGTATAGCCTGGCGCAGGAAGTGGCTGAAAGAAAGGGAGCATTAAAGGCAGGCATAGGATTAGGGTATAACGAAGGGGATAAAGAATCAGGGCTGGGGCTGGTTTACACAATTGGCTGGCAAAAGGCGATTGATAGTCGGGAGCGATTACGAATCAATCCCAACATATTGTTTGGAGGATTTACACCCCTAATGATGACTGATAAACGCGATCAGTATATACGCTCAGGCAGCTTTGGGTGCCATCTGTATTACGATATGCTGAAAGGTAAGCACCTGTCGTTATTTGCTATGGTGGGAGCTTATGGCAATTACACCAGGGGATTGCTGGGCGATGGCGAATTTAATACTGGCTCAGAGTACTATCATAAGTTTTATGCTGGTGGTACAGCTTCATTGGGGATAAGGGTTTATAATCCGTCAAAGCGGATAGGTTATGAAATAAGGCCACTGACCTTTCAATATGGCAGCAACCAGCATTTTATGGGCTATGTAATGGTCAGCATTGATTTTGAAATCAGGCGATAACTGTTTGTGGTGAAATGCAAAAAAGGCTCGCACCTTATTGATCTAATGTACATCAAGATGCGAGCCTTATATTTTGCGTATAACAAATCTTCTTACTTCAGCAGCTTATCCATTCTGGCTGCATCGTCCTTTTGTTCCAGTCTGAGGTAGGTGTTTTTCAGGTATCTGATATAGGATTGGTCCTGTGGATTCATCTGGCGCAGCCTGATAAAGGTGTCGCGTGCAATACGAAAATCAGCTGATACCTTTTTAAGGTCGCGGCGCAGGTATGCATAGGTAGTGGCATTTTTGTTTTTATTGTACTTAGCCATTTCATACTTATATCTGTCTTCGGCTTTGTTGTAATAATACTTGGCTTTCCATTCCAGGGCCGCTTCATAATCTGGTTGTTCTTTAATGAGTTCATTGCAGGTTTTAACAGCTCTGCCTGCATTACCGGTTGCTTCCAGCGCTTTAATGTAGGTGAGTTGTGCTTCCTTCGAAAGTACGGCTTCTCCTTTGCTCTCATAGGCTGCAACAACTGCCTCACTATTTTCGTTGGCAGCATTCAGAAACACCTGACGTTCAGCTTTCAGCTTCAGCAATTCCGGGGTAGTGATTTTATCTGCATACGATTGCCACAGGGCTAACTCCTGGTCGGTGCGGCCTTCGCGCTGTAAAAGTTGTGAGTATTCGGCTAATAATCCAATATTAGCATCATCTTTCAACAGCTGGTCATAAATGGCAGTTGCTTCATCGGCTTTATCTATCTGGGCGCAGCTTTGTGCCTGTTTAATCAAGAGGTCTTTACTGACCTCTACATTGTTGCTAGTGGCTAATTGGATATATTCAGCGTAGAGCGTATATGCTTTGGTGTAGTCTGCCTGGTTAAAAGCAGCATCCGCATCTGAGAGAATAGTGGGTAACTTAGCAGTTGGGTTACAAGCCGCTAATATAGCAATGGATAGTATGAATAATACCTTCTTCATTATAAACGTGTTTTGGTGTTTGTGCAACGAAGATACAATCAAAAGCCGTGCCTGACAAATACAGTAATTTGGCAAAGGGCTGAGAAATGCCCTAATGCAGCATAAATTCATGACCCATTTTATGCAGGATAAGCCGTGGTTGATGATAGACTTTCTGCAGCAGGGAATCAGGAGGTAGTGGTTGGTGAAGCGATTCAATACTGACATTGGCAATGCCTTGCCGGTAAAAGTCAAGCTGGCGGGCAGCACGTTCGCTAACATCGATGATGCGACCTTTGATAAAAGGGCCCCGGTCGTTGATGGTAACCACCACACTTTTCTGATTCTCCAGGTTGGTGACGACCAGCTGTGTGCCAAATGGCAGGGTGCGATGGGCGGCTGTCATGGCGCTATTGGAAAAGACCTCGCCGCTGGCTGTTAGCTTTCCTTCGAAATGACTCGCATAGTAGGAGGCTTTGCCGGTTTGGTAGAATGCTTGTGCCTGGCACCACAGGCTAACCAGCAAAAGCAGTAATACAACGAGTCCTCGCATCTTATTTAACTTTAGCCACACCGCCCGATACAATAAACTTCATCACATCGGCCGGATGGGCATCAATGGGTTTCACATTCTCACTTGGCACAACATACAGCTCCCCTAAGATACCATAGGAGCTGGGCAGGTAAACTGCCAGTTTATTTTTAATACCCAGTTCGTTGAGGTCGGATGCAGTGATAAAGCCAAAGCGTTCCATAATGCCTTCTTTATCTAATGTGACCAGCACAGGGCGCTCAAACTTACGCTCTTTCCCCACAAAAGCCGATAATAAATCTTTCACCGAGGTGTAAATCACTTTAATCAATGGTGCTTTCTTCAGGCCACGTTCAAAGCGGTTCTCGATAGGCGCCGTAATCAGTATCTGCCCAATAAAACCAATGAAGGTGATGCACAGGATGATCACCAGCAAGCCCAGACCCGGGAAGTTAAACTGTGAATAAGGCTCGTGCTGAAATACCTCCAGATCGCGCAGCAGGCCATCGAGCCAGATAAAGGCAAATACAATCACGTAAATGGTTACAGCCAATGGTACCACATAAAGCAGACCCTGGAAAAAGAATTTGGCTAGTTTTTTCATTTCTTGAGTGTTTAACGCAGAGGTACAGAGCCGCTGAGTTATTAATAATTCATTCTTTTGTTTTTTTTACCAGTCAGACTTCAAATAATCTTTCTGTAAAACCTAAAGACACTGGTTGATAAATAAAAACCTCTGCGCCTCTGCGCCTTTGCGTCTCTGTGTTTATAACAATTATCTATAGATTATATTCTTCTCTCACTTTCTTTGTCAGACTTTTAACAATCAATTCGTAAGAATGGTCAATAAGTTCCCTAAGCAAGTCATCTTTGATGGAGCCGTCACCATATACGGTGTTCCAATGCTTTTTGTTCATGTGGTAGCCTGGCTGAATGGCCGGATATTCTTCGCGCAGTTCAATAGCACGTTCCGGATCGCACTTCAGGTTCATGCTAAACTCCTTGTCCAGACTGGTTAGTGCAAACATTTTACCGGCAACCTTAAATACAAGAGTGACTTCATCAAAAGGAAATGTTTCGCTCACAGCCGGTTTGGCCAGGCAATAGTCTCTGAATTCTTCAATATTCATAAGATACTCATTTAGCTTTGGCAATATAACGAATAAGTATTTAAACGCAGAGACGCAGAGACGCAGAGGAATAATTTGATTTCTTTCTTTGCGTCTCCGTGTCTCTGTGTTTAAATTTTTTAGCTGGATTACAAACCAGGATGAAAAGCTTCTTCGATATGTTCAATGTCCCAGTCCTCCCCATTGGGTATCAGCGTTACTACATCAAAGCGTACTTCATTATCTATATCAGTTTCATTAATGTAAGCTTCAGTGGCTTCTACAATAAAACGAATCTTACTATTGGTTATGGCTTCTTTGGGATTTTCCCAGCCGTCTGTTGTACGTGTTTTCACCTCAATCACCACCAGGTAGTTGTCGTGCATGGCAATCAGGTCCAGCTCTTTGTGGTTGTATTGCCAGTTACGCTCTAATATCTCAAAGCCTTTTTCTTCCAGGTAATCAGCAGCTATGGCTTCACCTGTTTTGCCCAGTTCATTGTGTTGTGCCATCTGTTAAAAACTTAATTGGCAGGAGCAGTTCTGGACGTTCAGATTCACACGTTTGCCTAGGATAAGGGGTTGGTTAAGGTGATTATGTCCGGCCGGAAATCCAAACATTACCGGATAATCGTATTCTTCTACAGCCTCTTTGATAATTTCATAAGCTGTTTGGCCGTATGGGTCATCATTGTCCTTCATATCGGTAAAGTCGCCAACGATAATACCGCTTAATTCTTTCAAAAAGCCGCTCAGCTTCAGGTTTTGCATCATGCGGTCGAGGTGGTAAAGGTATTCCGACAGGT
The DNA here is from genome assembly GCF_018271975.1 of Carboxylicivirga mesophila. GTDB lineage: Bacteria > Bacteroidota > Bacteroidia > Bacteroidales > Marinilabiliaceae > Carboxylicivirga > Carboxylicivirga mesophila. The sequence goes on along the minus strand of NZ_JAGUCN010000032.1, from coordinate 18,102 downwards.
CCTCGATAAACAGTATCTTACCATGAGGAGCAGGATCTAATTCTGTGGCACGCAAGGCATATATTAACGATAGGTTGCCGCCTATCAATATGCCATCGGCTTCACCCGTTCTGTTGAGCGGATTTGGTTTAAGCTGGTATTCTGGCAGTTCGCCATGCAGCAATTTAAACAGGTTCTCAACATCTTCCTCGTCTTCTGATTTATCCGGGAAGTTCTTGGGCATTAGTCCATGGATAGAAGCGACACCTGCTCTGTTTTGCAAAGCGGCATGCAGCACCGTAATATCGCTATAACCAATTACCCATTTAGGATGCTCGAGATAATGGGTGAAGTCAATCTCATCGATAATGCGGATGGTGCCATAACCTCCCCGGGCACAAAAAATGGCATCGATATCTGTACTGTTGAGCATGTGTTGCAGGTCGGCACGGCGGTGCTCATCGTTGCCCGCATACTGGTAAAAGCTATTATAAGCATGTTCGCCGATTACCACTTTATAACCCCGCTTGTGTAAACACTTTTCGGCATAATGAATGACTTCAGCATCCACCTTACCGGCAGGGGCAACAATACCAATGGTAGAACCTTTTTCGAGTGACTTTGGGAATATCATAACAGAAGTATCAAGATTTAAGATAAAAGTATCAAGATAATCTCTAAAACGAAAATAGTCTTGTGTCTTGATACTTAAATCTTATGTCTTTTATCTTACTTCTATAATAAATTACTTTGCATATCTTTGCGCCATTAAATTCAACCGTAGATTAGTAGGTTGTAAGCAACCATAAAATAATTCAAGCAGAATGAAGCAAGCTGGAGATTTCAAAAGAACATTGGTAACCACTGCGTTACCTTATGCCAATGGGCCTGTTCATATTGGTCACTTAGCGGGTGTGTATGTACCGGCTGATATTTACGTGCGTTACCTGCGCCTTAAAAAGGAGGATGTGGTGTTGATTGGTGGCTCTGATGAGCATGGTGTACCCATTACCTTAAAGGCCAAAAATGAAGGCATTACGCCGCAGGATGTGGTGGATAAGTTTCATGGCATCATCAAAGATTCTTTTGAGAAATTCGGTATTTCATTCGATGTGTATTCACGCACTACCAGCAAAAAGCATTATGAAACAGCTTCAGAGTTCTTTCGCACACTTTACGATAAAGGGGAGTTTGTAGAGAAGGAATCGGAGCAGTACTACGATGAAGAAGCCAAACAGTTTTTGGCCGACCGTTATATCACGGGTACTTGTCCGCATTGTAAGAGCGAAGGTGCCTATGGTGACCAGTGCGAGAGCTGCGGTACATCATTAAATGCTACCGACCTGATTGATCCGCGTTCAGTTGTGTCAGGTAGCAAGCCGGTCATCAAAACAACTAAACACTGGTATTTACCATTAGATAAACACGAACCATTTTTGAAAGAATGGATTCTGGATGGCCATAAGGAGTGGAAATCCAATGTGTATGGACAGTGCAAGTCATGGATTGACCTGGGATTGCAGCCGCGTGCAGTGAGTCGCGATTTGGATTGGGGAGTGCCTGTACCTGTTGAAGGCGCTGATGGCAAAGTCCTGTATGTTTGGTTCGATGCGCCTATCGGGTATATTTCAGCCACCAAAGAGCTGACGCCTGAATGGGAAAAGTACTGGAAAGATGAAGACACACGCATGTTGCATTTCATTGGTAAGGATAATATCGTGTTCCACTGTATTGTATTCCCTTCCATGCTAAAAGCAGAAGGCAGTTACATCTTGCCTGAGAACGTTCCTGCGAATGAGTTCCTGAACCTTGAAGGCGATAAGATTTCGACCTCTCGTAACTGGGCCGTTTGGTTGCACGAATACCTGGTTGATTTTAAAGATAAGCAGGATGTGTTGCGTTATACGCTCACAGCCAATGCGCCCGAAACAAAGGATAACGATTTTACCTGGAAAGATTTTCAGGCACGTAACAATAACGAACTGGTTGCCATATTAGGTAACTTTGTGAACCGCGCCATAGTATTGACACATAAATATTATGATGGTGTTGTACCTGCGCAAGGCGAACTGACTGATTACGACAAGGAAACCCTGAACGAGATTCCTGTGCTGGTCAAAAAGGTAGAAGATGCGCTGGATAACTTCAAATTCCGCGAGGCAGTGAAGGAAGCGATTAACTTAGCCCGCTTAGGTAACAAATACCTGGCCGATACCGAGCCCTGGAAACTGATTAAGACAGATGCAGAGCACGTTAAGACAATTATGAACATCGCGCTTCAGATTACGGCTAACGTGGCGATCTTGATTGAACCATTCCTGCCATTTACTGCGAAGAAAATGCAAGGTATGTTGAACCTGGATGGTTTGACCTGGGCAGACTGTGGTAAAGTAGATTTTCTGGCTGAAGGTCATGCGGTAAATAAGCCTGAGTTGTTGTTTGAGAAAATTGAGGATGAGACGATTCAGGCTCAGTTGGATAAATTGACTCAAACAAAAGAAGATAACGAAGCGGCTAATAAAACAGCGACTCCGGCCAAAGAAAATATTGAGTTCGATGACTTTGTAAAGATGGATATCCGTGTAGGTACTATCATCGAAGCTGAGAAAGTGGCTAAAACAAAGAAATTGCTTCAATTGAAAGTGGATACTGGTATCGATCAGCGCACTGTTGTATCTGGTATTGCAGAGTTCTTTAAGCCCGAAGACATCATTGGTAAGCAAGTGAGTATTTTGGTTAACCTGGCGCCGCGTAAGATCCGCGGTATTGAATCACAGGGTATGATTCTGATGGCCGAAGATGCCAATGGCAAGTTAGAGTTTGTAGCGCCGGCCAATGCTGTAAAGCCTGGTTCGGAGGTAAGATAGAGATTATCTAAAAGCACTATAAATTAAAAGGTTCTGATTAGTCAGAACCTTTTTTTGTGTAATTTTTTGATAAAAAACAGCTATACTTGAAACAATTATTTTGTTATTTCGAATAAGCACACTGTATATTAATCAATTATAATCTAAACTATGAAAAAACTCACACTGCTATGCATGCTTGTGATGAGCATTGCTGTCTTTGCGTCTAAGCAACCTGACTGGAAACTGCCAATTGATGGTAAACCAGTGGCTATCTTCAAACACAACTTTACGGGTATTCCTGTTATTGAAACATCTCGTTATTATTATGGGGTGAACTATGTTGAACAATCAATACTATGGGCTGTTGAGAAACCCTATCAGGATGAAACGGTGAAAGCTTTAACTGATGCTACTGCTATGGTTGGGGCAACTGAAGCACAAGAGGACGAATCTGGTTTTGTTGAAATTCCGATGACGCCATTTGTTAATATTCACAATAAACTGGCCGATGTGGGAACCGGCAACATTCTGATTGGTAATCCTGGTGATGAATTTATTGCGATTATCGAGCACGATATCATTCCTGAATTATATAAAATTCTCATCAAAGTTAAATCAATTAATAATGCCAATGTGCTGTATTGTATTGATTTAGAGAAAAGGCAGGTAGACTGGAAACAGACGCTGTCAACAACTGAGGACAATAAAAACATTAGCAAGATGGTATCAGTAGCCATGCAATCTATGTTCAGCACTTTTGCGCCAAAGGTAACGGCCCAAAAAGAAATTGTTTATAAAAACGATAATGACCTGTTGCTAATTAATTCTTCAAATGGTGAAATCATCTGGAAGAATGAGTGCAAGCCAGGTACCTTCTTCTTAGACAATAAGCAGGAAACGCTTGTAGTTGTTAAGCAAGCTTCAACTGCTGGTAGTTTAACCGGGATGAGTGCTTCATCATTTGGTAAAACAATTTTTGCACTTGACCTGAAGAACGGGAAAGAGCTTTGGAAGAAGCCTGTAAAGCTGGATAATAAGTTTACCATGCACACGAATTTTGATGACAAGCATTTTGTATGTGCGCATAACAAGGGGATTAACATCTATAACTATCAGACAGGTGAAACTCTTTGGAAAAAAGATTATGAGACCAAACGCGTGCAGGAAATCAATATTAAACCTGAAGGTGTTGAGGTGTTTTATGGCAATGAAATCATGCTGGTAGATGCCGGAACAGGCAAAAAAGCATGGAAGAAGCCAATTAAGTTTGATGATGTACCAGAAGACGATGAAGGTGATATGATTAAGAAAGACTACCAGAAAGGTACTTTCATTATGGGCGCTTCATTTGTGGGCTTATTTAATAAAGAGACTGGTAAGAAAATCTGGAAGATGGGCGTTTCTGCAGAGGCCAAAGCAGCTTTTGATGAAAGAAATACCAAAGTGGCTATATTAGATGGTAAAAAATTCTACCTGTTCAATCCGAATACTGTTGAGAAAAAGCCGGAAAAGATTAAACTGGACATCGAAAAGCCTGAAGAAATTGTTGGGTTTGAAACATTCGATTCGGGTTACTTTATTACAGGTATGAATGAGTACATAATGCTGGATAAAAACTGCGGAGTAATGAGCGCTAACTATTTTAAGCCGTTAAAGACCGACCGTTTATTAAAGGCGGCATTGATGGCTACTTCTGTTGCTTCAGGTATTGGTGGTGCTGAATGGACTGCCACTGATTCGCAGGGGAATACAGCTTCAGGAGGTGTGTTCACCAGCCGCGAAAATGCCAAGCAGTTGCAACAAACTTCTCAAGCTACCTATGAGGCTTATTCGAAGTTACGTCAGCAAGCCAAACTACGAGGTGCATCACGCTCAGGTAAAGACTATGCATGTTTCCTGAAAGGTGAAAAAACAGATGCTGGTGATAAGATGTCCATCATTAAAGTAGATAAGAAGTCGGGTAAAGAGGTAGACGCCTTTAATTTTGGCGACAACCGCAAGGTGATTTTTGAGCTGGACAATACAGCCAATTACCTCTACTACTTCGATGAAACAAACGTGAATGTATACAATCTGAATTAAGATATTTGTATTGCGTCTAAAAAGCCCTGAGAGTTATTCTTAGGGCTTTTTTCATTTCCTTTCCGCACTTTTTACCGTAAATTGCAACACAAATTTTAGTTGATGCAACTCAACTAATCGACCTGGATTTTATATGTATTTAAAGTATATTCTAACGGGCATTGCCTTGTTAATTGGTGGCCTGTTGGCTGTTCAAGGCAGTATCAATTCGCAATTGGGAGGTTTATTGAAGAATCCGCTGCAGGCAGCTTTTGTTAACTTTTTTGTAGGAACAATTATTTTACTGGCGATAAATGTATTTGCCAAAACCGATCTGCCGGCAAAGGAAACTATTAAAGCCATCCCGTTATACTTGTTTATTGGCGGTGTTATGGGGGCGGTTTATGTGAGTTCAGCCATTATTCTTATCCCTAAAATTGGTGTGGCAACCATGTTGGGTGCTTCCATTGGTGGTCAAATGATTGTAGCCTCAATAATTGACCATTATGGTTTTTTCAACATTACGGTTCATGCCATCTCACCCGGACGAATTGCCGGAATTATTCTTTTAATTATTGGCGTGTTTTTAATTCAGCGGTTTTAGAATTAAAGAAATTTAGCGTTAATAACTGACTGATTAAGTATAAGTTGGAGCGATATGAGACCTATCGAAAGTATGAAGATACTTGCATATGTTATTGATAATCATGCTCTATAACACCATTAAAAACAGTTAAAAATTAGTTCTAATATCAACAAAAGGTTTATTTTTGCGCCTTGGAAAAAAACAAACAGTTACATTATGGCAGATAAAACAAAACAACTGTTATTTAGTGATTTTCCACCAGTTTCTACTCAAGAGTGGATGGATAAAATCACGGCAGATCTTAAAGGAGCAGACTTTGAGAAAAAGCTGGTATGGAGAACCAACGAAGGGTTCAATGTACAGCCTTTCTATCGTTCTGAAGACCTTGAATCAATTAACTACCTGGAAAGCCAACCTGGCGAATTCCCTTATGTAAGAGGTAATAACGCGAAAACCAACAAATGGTTTGTGCGTCAGGACATTTTGGTGAAAGATGTGAAAGCGGCTAATGAAAAAGCATTGACCGTTCTAACAAAAGGTGTTGACAGTATTGGTTTCGTAATTGAAGACAAAGCGCTTATTACTGAGGCTAACGTTGAGGCTTTATTGAAAAACATCATTTCTGACGATGTGGAAATTAACTTCAACGCTTGCTGTGGCAACAAGGAGTTAATTGAGGCAGTTGTGGCAGTTCTAAACAAGATGAACCGCACACATGCTGAAGTTAAAGGTTCAATCAACTTCGACCCGATTGGTGATTTAACCATCAATGGAAAAGCTTGTTGCGATATCGAGAAAGCTTTAGACCGTGTGAAAGAAGTGGCTGAGGTAGCTAAAAACTTCCCACAATTCAAAACGCTTGCAGTTAATGCTCGTCATTTTAACAACGCAGGTGCTTCTATCGTTCAGGAGTTGGCTTTCGGTTTAGCTATGGGTAACGAGTACCTGTCGCAGTTAACTGAGCGTGGACTTTCAATCAATGAAGCAGCAGCTAAGATGAAGTTCAACTTCGGTATTGGTGGTAACTACTTCATGGAAATCGCTAAGCTACGGGCAGGTCGTTTGTTATGGGCCAAGATCGTTGAAGCTTACAAGCCAACTGGTGTTGAAGTATGCAAAATGCATGTACACAGTGAAACTTCTGAGTGGAACAAGACTATCTTCGATCCAAACGTAAACATGCTTCGTACGCAAACTGAGGCCATGTCGGCTTCTATTGGTGGAACACAGTCCTTAACTGTAATTCCATTCGACGCGCTTTACAAAGAAACTACTGAGTTATCAGAGCGTGTAGCACGTAACCAGCAGTTACTGTTGAAAGAAGAATCTCACTTTGAGAAAATTGTTGACCCGTCAGCGGGTTCATATTATATCGAAAACCTGACAAACAGCATCGCTGAGCAAGCGTGGGCTTTGTTTGTTGAGGTGGAAGAAAAAGGTGGTTACCTGGCAGCTATGAAAGAAGGCTTTATTCAAGGCCTTGTGAAAGAAACTGCTGAAAAACGTCGTAAGGCGGTAGCTACTCGTCGCGAAAATCTATTGGGTACTAACCAGTTCCCTAACACAGGCGAAATCATCTCTGGTAACATTGATGCCAGCAAATTAGTTAAGTCATGCGCTTGTTGCGAAACAGGAAGCGATGTTGAGCCAATCACATTGTTCCGCGGTGCACAAGACTTCGAAGAGTTGCGTTTGGCTACCGAGAAAGCAGCTAAGCGTCCAAAAGTATTTATGTTGACTTACGGTAACTTAGCTATGCGTTTAGCGCGCTCACAGTTCTCTGGTAACTTCTTCGGATGTGCCGGTTACGAAATTCAGGATAACCTTGGTTTCAAAACTGTTGAAGAGGGTGTTGAAGCAGCCAAAGCAGCTAATGCTGATATCGTTGTACTTTGTAGCTCTGATGATGAGTACACAGAAGCAGCTCCAAAAGCATTCGAATTACTGGGTGATATACCTTTGGTAATTGCTGGTGCTCCTGCATGTGCTGATGAACTAAAAGCCAAAGGCATCACAAACTTTATCAATGTTCGTTCGAATGTGCTTGAAACATTGCAAGGCTTCAACAGTTTGCTAAATATTTAACAAAACACAGAGACGCCAAGACGCAGAGTATTATGAATGAGGAAGCTTATAATGAACTAACAAGTGCAGTAATTGGTGCAGCGATTGAGGTGCATAGGCAACTTGGCCCAGGTTTATTAGAAGCGGTTTACGAAGAATGCCTTATTTCCGAATTGAAAAACAAAGGTTTAAAAGTGGAAAACCAGGTAAAGCTTCCAATCATTTATAAAGGTAAAGAACTGAGTAAGCATTTTATTATTGATATAGTAGTGGAAGATAAGTTAATAGTGGAACTTAAAGCTGTTGAAGACATTCTTTCAGTTCATGAAGTTCAATTAGTGACTTATTTAAAGCTTTCAGGAATGAAACTCGGGTTATTAATCAATTTTAATGAGACCGTTTTAAAGAATGGGATTAGACGAAGAATTAATAGTTAAAACCTCAGCGCCTCAGTGTCTCAGCGTTAAATTTTAAAATTATGCGACCAAAATTTAATAACATAGATATCAAAAACAAGCCTTGCGGAACGACTGATGCTAAGGCTTGGGAACAAAAGCACGGGGTGAAGAAAGACTGGGTGACACCAGAGCAAATCCCTGTGAAACCAGTTTATAGTAAGGACGATTTAGAGGGCATGGAGCATTTGAACTATGCGGCCGGTTTACCTCCATATTTACGCGGACCTTACTCAATGATGTACGCTATGCGTCCTTGGACGGTTCGTCAGTATGCAGGTTTCTCTACTGCTGAAGAGTCAAACGCATTCTACCGTCGTAACCTGGCTGCTGGTCAGAAAGGTTTATCAGTAGCATTTGACTTGGCTACGCACCGTGGCTATGACTCAGATCATGAGCGTGTAGTAGGTGACGTTGGTAAAGCGGGTGTGGCGATTGACTCTATCCTGGATATGAACGTATTGTTCGATGGTATTCCATTGGATAAAATGTCTGTATCGATGACTATGAACGGTGCTGTATTGCCGGTAATGGCTTTCTACATCGTAGCTGGTTTAGAGCAAGGCGTTAAGTTGGAGGAGATGGCTGGTACTATCCAGAACGACATTTTGAAGGAGTTCATGGTGCGTAACACATACATCTACCCACCACAATTCTCGATGAAGGTAATTGCCGACATCTTTGAATATACATCACAGAACATGCCTAAGTTTAACTCAATCTCTATCTCAGGTTACCACATGCAAGAAGCAGGTGCTACCGCTGATATTGAGTTAGCATATACTTTGGCTGATGGTTTGGAGTACTTACGTGCCGGTGTTAATGCTGGTTTGGATATTGACGCGTTCGCGCCTCGTTTATCATTCTTCTGGGCTATCGGTATGAACCACTTTATGGAGATTGCCAAGATGCGTGCAGCGCGTATGTTGTGGGCTAAAATCGTGAAGCAGTTCAATCCTAAAAATCCTAAGTCGTTAGCGCTACGTACGCACTCACAAACTTCAGGATGGTCATTGACTGAGCAGGATCCTTTTAACAACGTTGGTCGTACTTGTATTGAGGCGATGGGCGCTGCCCTTGGTCACACTCAGTCGTTACACACTAACGCATTGGATGAGGCAATTGCATTACCAACAGACTTCTCTGCTCGTATTGCTCGTAATACGCAGATTTTCATTCAGGATGAAACGCAAATCTGTAAGGCGATTGACCCATGGGCCGGTTCTTATTACGTAGAGTCGTTGACTAATGAGTTGGTAGACAAAGCCTGGGCTCACATCCAGGAAATTGAGTCATTAGGTGGTATGGCTAAAGCGATTGAGTCTGGTATTCCTAAGATGCGTATCGAAGAGGCTGCTGCCCGCACACAGGCTAAAATCGATGCGAAGACACAAACCATTGTGGGTACTAACAAGTACCGTTTGGAGAAAGAAGATCCAATCGATATTTTGGATATCGATAACGCTGAAGTTCGTAAGTCACAGATTGAGCGCTTAGCTAAGCTACGTGCTAACCGTAACGAAGAAGAAGTACAGGCTGCTTTAGCTGCTATTACTAAAGCGGTTGAAACTGGCGAAGGTAACTTGTTGGCCTTAGCTGTTGATGCAGCACAGAAGCGTGCTTCGTTAGGTGAGATTTCTGATGCTTGCGAAAAAATCGTAGGTAGATATAACGCAGTAATCAGATCAATTTCAGGAGTGTACAGCGCAGAAGCAGCAGACGATAAAGAGTTTGCAAAAGCACAGTCATTAGCAAAACAATTTGCTGAGAAAGAAGGTCGTCAGCCACGTATCATGATCGCTAAAATGGGTCAGGATGGTCACGACCGCGGAGCTAAAGTGGTAGCAACCGGTTATGCTGATATCGGTTTCGACGTGGATATGGGACCATTGTTCCAGACTCCAGCCGAAGCGGCTAAGCAAGCTGTTGAAAATGACGTTCACGTAGTGGGTGTGTCTTCATTAGCTGCTGGTCACAAGACCTTAGTTCCTCAAATAATTGAAGAGCTTAAGAAGTTGGGTCGTGAGGATATCCTAGTAATCTGTGGTGGTGTAATTCCAGCTCAGGATTACCAATTCCTTTACGATGCAGGTGCTGTGGCCATCTTCGGTCCTGGTACTTCAGTTGCTAAAGCAGGTTCTGACATCCTGAACATGCTGATTGAGCAGCATGCTGAGTAATTTGTAAATAGTGCGCAGTGCATTGAGCACCGTGCAATAGATATAAGAAAGCCACCTCGTTTTTGGGGTGGCTTTTCTTGTATTTATTGCCAGGTTATATTGAAATATTTTGTCTCTTTCAGATGCTTCTAAACAGTTGAACCATAGTATTTACTTATACTTCAATGTTAATTTTTCTTTCCTTTCGTAACTATTCCAGTAGATGCCAGTAGAACAGCCTATAACCTGAAAGAGTTAGTTGGAATAGGGGAGCGTTTATCCTTAGGGAAAGGATAAATGTTAAGCCGGTTAGCTCTATAAAAATCGTATAAATGAAAAAATTAGCGTTGGGAATGATGCTGGGACTATTCTGTCTTTCAGCTACGGCACAGAGGATTGATGAATTTAAAGCCGAAACATCTTATTTAACTTATCCACGAATCCCGGTAAAAGATATCGACTGGAATCAGATTAAGGCTGAAGTGGCTCACACAGACATCTCATTGGGTGATAAAACCGTGCACAAAGGGGCCAATCTTTGTAAGGCCAAAGGGGCGAGCATTAAAGATGCCAAAGTCATTGAGAATTATTACTACGAGGTAAAGCACCAAACCCCATCAGGTATTTTGCGCATTACAGACAATACCGGTATGGTGTTGTTTAGCAAAAGAACTTCGGAAGCCGGTAATTCAAGCACCATGTTTGGTAAAGACGATTGTTATTTTCTGGAAGCCATACTGGTAGATGTATGGAAAAAGCAGGCAGATACTTACAAAGAAATAGTGGCGGAGGATGAGTTTGCTAATGTGCAGGCCAAGGCGCAGGATTTTGTTGATAAGGCCGTGATGTTTCGCTATGTTGATGAAGAAGTAGAGGTATTCTATCCTAAAACCAGTAAAGAGCATAATTACGATGCCTTACAAGCGGTAGCCCAAGAGGCTGCTGAGGCTTATAAGCTGATAAATGCCGATTATCAGCATGCTGAGGCGAAAGCTAAACTGGAGACGGCCATTGCTGCCTGGGAAAAGGAATTGGAGCAGACGGATCTGAATGATCGTAAATCACGCATCAATAAAAAAGTGGCGGCTACTTTACGGGCCAATATGGCTTTAGCCTATGCTTATCTTCAACAGTATAACGATGCCATTGTGCAGGTTAATAAGGCACTGAATATGTATTCGGGCATGTCCAATAATCGCACCATGAAATGGGAAGTACTGCGCGATCGTTGCAATGAGCAAAATGGATACTACCTTTTAAATAAAGATACTAAAGTGGATTTGTCAGCGCGTCAGGTGGAAGTGACCAACCGCGGAATGGCAGCTTATGAAGAATTTAAAAACGACTATAGTGCCTATGCGTCAAAGCAGCAAATGAACGAATACGCTGCAGCGAAAGATGCGCACGATAAAGCGGTTGAATCGGGAGAATTAAACCCATATGAGTCCATGGTAACCCATACATCAACACAGGGCTATATGCTGATGTATATGTCATTTAACAAGCTGGGCGAGTTTCCGGTAGAGGTGTGCGAGCTGACCCAGTTAAACCAAATTTACTTTAAGAACCAGGACATTGAGAGTATTCCAATTGAAATTGGCCAGTTGGTTAATCTGAAGCGTCTGGATCTGTCAAAGAATCGTATTAAGCTCATCCCCGATGAAATTGGTGCCTGTAAGGAATTGAAGACAATTATTCTGAAAGGAAATCCACTTCCTCAAAGTGAGTTGGATAAATTGACGAAGCTATTGCCTGACTGTAAAGTAAAAATGTAATTCAATCCATACGTCATTTTGAAGCCATCTCATTTTAGGGGTGGCTTTTTATTTTTTACCGCAGAGTCGATAGAGAAGGCAATTGAGAGGGTAGAGACTATCCTACATTTCCCGATACGACCTAATAAAAGCGTATCGGCTTACTCAATCCTTTGTGTCAAATAGTGTTCTCGTTTTTTTAAAATACACCTGAATACCCGCCGAAATAAGGTGGTAACTGTTGCTAAACAGCTTGGTGTCGATATCGGCTTCGAGCATAAAGGTCATGTTCTCTTTGATCCATATTTCCAGGTTGATGGGAATCCATACCGGCACGCGGGTAGTGTTGGCAAATACAATATCGGCATCCAGGCCGGTGGCCAGGCGCGCCCCTTTACCCACATTAAACGATAGCAAACCCGTGAGGTCGAGAGCCACATCATTAAAGGAATGGATACCGGCTGCAAACGAAAAGTTTTTGCTTTTGCTGAACTGCACATCCATACCAACAAAATTGCTGTTGCCAAATACGCCCAGCTTCATGCCTAAATCAACGCCCTGGGCAATGCCATAGCCGCCGTTCATAAACAGCATCAGCTGATCATTGCCATTATTCACCAGTAGGGTGGGCATCATGCCAAAGTTTCCTTTGCCTTTACCCAGCATCTGCGGTGAGCCAAATACCTGTGCCTTAGTGACCCATGCCGTGCCAATAAGCAGGGCTATTAATATTAGTTTCTTCATCCGTCCAAAATTGTTTTCGCGCTGCAAAGGTAATGGATGGTTGTCTACCCAATACCTAATAATCCTTAACTTTTATCAAATGGCAAAGTAGCTTCTGGTCGTTATGACAGCTTTTCTTCATTTTGTTGTCCGGAACTGTAACCTTGGCTTCCTTTTTGTAAGGCAAAGCCTTCAATCTGTTTATTTCAGAAGGGAATATTGTGTTAGAGTAATTGGTACAGGACTAGTGCAATGCTTATTTGTGCCAAGAAAGGAAGCGTTATGACCATCAGTAAAGATTCAAAATATTTTATACCAGCCATCACCATATTACTGGCTATGCTAACGGCTATGTCGCCGCTGGCCATCGATACCTACCTGTCATCCATGCCTATTATGGCCGATTATTTTGGGGTGACCATTAACCTGGTTGAGATAACTTTAACGGTCTATTTTCTGGGGTTTGCTATGGGTAATTTCTTTGGCGGACCATTGTCCGATGCCTTTGGCAGAAAAACCCTGGCCATGACAGGCATTACGCTATACATCTTGTCGGCACTCAGCATTCCGTTTTGTCGCACCATAGAGCAGGTATGGGTCTTACGTGCTGTTCAGGCTTTTGGTGGTGGTTTTTCGTCGGTAACGGCCATGGTGTTTGTACGCGACTGGTTTAAAGGAGCCAAGGTCGCCCGGCTGGCCACCATGGTGGGCATGGTCATGATGTTTGCACCATTGGTGTCGCCCATCATTGGCACCGCATTGGGGCAATTAATCGGGTGGCAGTCCATCTTCTGGTTCCTGGCGGCCTATGGTTTGGTCTTATGGGTATTGTTTTATACGTTTATGCCCGAGTCGAGAGAGGCGCACCTGATTACCCGGCGTATTACCCCCGGGCAATTTTTCAGCAAATACAAGCTATTCTTTCAGTCGAAGCCAGCTGTGCTACTGCTATTGGCAACTGCCTTTTCTATGAGTGGCATGTTTGTATTCATCACCAGTTCATCGTTTATCTACCTCGAATATTTCGGCATGAAACCCGAGGTGTTTCCGATTTTATTTGCCGCCAATGTATTGCTCAACGTGGTACTGTCCTTACTTAATAACCGACTGCTAAAAAAATACTCACCCCAGCTGCTTCTAAAAACAGGTTTGTTTGCCGGATTGGTAGCGGCTACCCTTATATTTATCTTCACCGTTGATGGTGAAGCACATTTCATTCCGGTATTTGCCGGCGTGGTGTTTTATATTGGCAGTCTGGGCATGGTGTTTGGCAATGCCACCGCTACCATTCTGAACCTCTTACCAAAAATTAGTGGTGCGGCCAATGCCATGATTGGCGTTACCCGTTTTGTTGTCAGTTTTTTAATAGGTTCTCTAACTGCTGTATTTTATACAGGCAACCTGCTACCATTGGGTATCAGTATGTTTGTGTGTGCGGTATTGGCCAATGGCTTCTATTGGTTATATAAAAGGAGTGAACGCAACCTAATATGTCCCTAAGCTAATTTAGCTATGTGCATTTATGATCAGGCACTTATCAATTAATATATAGGTGTATGAAGAAGTATGCTTAATTCAATCTAAATTACAATTATATCCAGAATCTTTTCTCTAATAGTCATCATACCAATCAAATAGACTTATTTCCTGAGCTTCGAATCTGATTGTTTACCCAATTCATTTTCAGATTATTATAATAATTGACTATATTTCATTTGACTTTTAATTACACCTAATACCGTTGCTCGAATGAAAAGAGTTGCTTTGCTGGATTGTACCTTCTTAGGTACAGTACTTCTGGCTCTGTTTGATTGTGGGTACAACATAATTCAAACAGGCATCGAAGATTTAAACAGGACGAGGTCCGGCCTGTTACCTGCCTCTCATTTGCTTTCCTCTGTTTTTATTGGGATTATCGTTAATTGCCCAATGGCCATTTTGCTCCGACCGAGAAGGTGTACCACTGCATTACCATTACAATCCAAACATACATGAAGAATTTACTTACTCTTGCCTTTACAATTTTTATTGGGCTTTCCACAATGGCCCAGGATGTTGTTCCACAAAACACTATTGAGAAAGACTTACCGGTAAGCGAACCGTTTTTAAGTGGTCTACTGGTCGATAACCAAACCACCTTTATACCTGTTAAGAAGACTTTCGAATTTATGATTCAACATAAGTTTGGAAATATGGATAATGGCATAAAGGATGTTTTCGGGATATATGCGCCGGGTGCTTTCATCAGAACCGGGGTCAACTATGTACCACTTAAGAATATGCAGGTTGGTTATGGCTTGCATTTAGTGAGGATGTACAGTGATTTTTCGCTCAAATATACTTTGCTGGAGCAAACCCGTAAAAACAGGATTCCGGTGGCTGTAGGCTTTTATGGCAATATGGCTATTGATGGCCGCGAAAAGGAGGTGTTCGGTACGGATTATGCCTTCTCTGATCGCTTATCTTATTTTGCCCAACTTATTGTTGGGCGTAAGTTTGGTGAGGTGGCCAGTATTCAGGCCAATACCAGTTTTTCGCATTTTAATGCAACAGAGCCGGGCATGGATCATGACAAAATAGCCGTTGGATTGAATGGCCGCATCACCGTTAACTATAAGCATGCCATATTATTTCAGTGCGATGTGCCACTGGAACTGAATTCAATTACCGAGCACCGTGAGTTTACCAGTACGCCCTATGCAAATATTGGCCTGGGTTGGGAAATAAGAACCAGTGCACACGTATTTCAGCTGTATATTTCATCATCCGACGGATTTTTGCCACAGCACAATATGCTGTTTAATCGCAACGATTTCAGGGAGGGCGAAATCAGGTTTGGATTTACTATTACACGTTTATACAACTTCTTTTAATACTAAATAATCATAACTACTATGAAAAAACATCTGTTTAAACTCGCGGTTATAGCGCTTTGGGCTATCATCCACATCTCGTTTACGACTAAAACGACCAAGCAGGAGCACACTAAGAAAGAAGTGCCTGCCGAATATCAAAACAAAGAAAATCCATACAAGGATGATGCCTCATTGAAAATGATTGGTCTTCGCAATTTTAATCGTCATTGTGTATCATGCCATGGCAAAAAAGGCAAAGGCGATGGCGTAATGTCTAAGAATATGAAAACACCTCCGGGCGACTTGTCAGCCAAATACATGGAAGAATATACCGATGGAGAACTTTACTATTTGTCATTTGTGGGCATTGCCGACCGGCCAGATTTTATGAAACTGATTCCGGAGGAAGAAGCCAAATGGGCCGTTGTAAACTATGTGAGAGCACTCCAAGACCAATAAACAGACAATTGGGCAAGCAAAGCTGATTCGAGACATCAAATGCAGTATCTAATGAGGGAATTACCGCAGAAGGCAGGAAGTTTTGCTAATAGCTGCATGCAGCTAATGAAAATTACTTAATCGGGATAAGCAATTTTTATAAAACTTAAATGATTAATTAAACACTTTTAACCACAAGCCCATGTCATTAAAAAGAAAATTACTTTTACTCGTTATACTTCCGGTTCTATCATGCGGGGTTATTGCCTTGCTGGTATCATCCATGCGCATTTATTCACAAGGAATTGATGACCTTGAAAACAAGAGCAATTCCATACTTGATTTGTATACCATGCATTTCTTACGATACCATACCGATGGGAGTATGTCGGAAGATAATGCCGATGAAACAGAAGACCTATTGGAAGGCTCGTATAAATTCAGGATTGTATCACAGGAAGCCTTAAATAAGAACCACCAGGCAACTGCGGAAGAAGTTGCATATGAAAACACATTGAAGGAAAACAATCTTCAGTCGCTAAAGGTATTTGATGACCAAACCAGTGAGCTGCGGATTATTCGGCCAGTGTATTACAGTGAGGAACTCAACTGCGCCTTTTGTCATAATCAGGGGCAGAGTCAAACAGCCATGCATGCTGGCGATATCAGAGGCCTGTTTATTGTATCTACCAGCACCGAACCGGTTTACAAAAGTGTCAAATCATCGGTATTACAGATATCGGCTTTTACGCTCTGCATTATTGTGATTGCCATTTTAATTAGTTTTATCATTATCCGGCGCATTAACAATTCATTTAAAGGCATTCTGCTCACCAGTAAACGCATTGCCAATGGCGACCTGACTGTTGATATTGATGCACAAAGCAATGATGAACTTGGAGAAATAGGCAAGAGTCTTCACCAGATGATTGAGAGCATACGCAAAATAGTAACCTCAATCACCACAGGTGCCAACAATATTGCCGTGGCAAGCGAAGAGTTGAGTATTAGTTCCACCCGGGTTTCGGAGGCCGCCACTCAGCAGGCCAGCTCGTTGGAGGAAGTTTCGGCCTCCATGGAAGAAATGCTTGCTTCCATTCAACAAAACACGGCCAATTCTGATCAGACACGCACAAAGGCAGCCAAAGCTGCCCAATCCATGGTCAACGTTAGTAACTCAACCGATAAGAGCCTGAATGCCATACAGGGTATTTCCTCTAAAATTGGTATTATCAATGATATTGCTAACCAAACCAACATACTGGCGCTGAATGCAGCTGTGGAATCAGCTCGTGCGGGGTCTGCAGGTCGTGGCTTTGCAGTAGTGGCCAACGAGGTTAAAAACCTGGCCGAACTAAGCAAAAGTGCAGCCGAAGAGATTGTGAAGCTATCTGGCTCAAGCGTCGAGGTCTCGGAGGAAGCAGTGCGCCTGGTTTCAGAGACAATACCCGAGATTGAGCGGACGGCTGAACTGATGCACGAGGTTTACACGGCAAGCAATGAACAAAATGTAGGTTCTGAGCAGATTAACGCAGTATTGTCGGAACTTAACCGCTCAACGCAAGTAAATGCTGAAACAGCCGAAGAATTAACCAGCAATGCTGAAGAGCTGAAGATGCAGGCACAAGAGTTTAAGCAGTTGGTGGCATTTTTTAAGTTGGCTAAGCAACAGGGCTAATACGCCATAACATACTATTGTATAAGATATTTTTAAGGCCACCCCAAAGCGGGGTGGCTTTCTTTTAATAGCAGATGGATACGTATATGTGATCGAGTATTTCTTAGTGCTGATGCATCAGCTCACACGTTCGTAAATTATGCTTTGAGTTAAAGCAAATTTCTTGTTTGCGAATAGAATATATCACTCAAGAGCACTGTAATTAATGATAGCATATTAATTAACTATTAAGATTAAAAAAATGTCAACCGACCATTTGGTCTAATGTAAAGAATTACATTACTTTGTTACCGCCGAAGGGAAAGCTACTTATAAGTGTTTTTGCTAAGAATAACCTGACCCAAACAGTGGTTTATTCAAGTGCTTGAGCATTTTTTATGTAGATTATGAGATAAAGAATAGTGAACCTACATCTATAATTTAAACGCAATGAATAAACCAGTCTATTGGATTTCTTGTGCACTCTTTATTCTTAGTTGCTTCGCCTGTGATAAGGACGAG
>NZ_JAGUCN010000031.1 GCF_018271975.1 Carboxylicivirga mesophila | reverse complement strand
CCGGCTTTTACAAAGCGAATGATCTTCTCCTGCACATCAGCAGGAATAGTTGTATCACCCACATCCTGCACATCACGACCATAAATACCAAAGGTGGGCAATCCCTTTTGCGTGTAACCGGCTAAGGCAGCCGCTAAGTATACAGCCCCCGGACGCTCGGTTCCGTTAAAACCCCAAACAGCTTTGGGCAATAGGGGATCGGTATCCATCACTTCGGTACCATAGCACCAGCAAGGCGTTACAGTTAATGACACACCCACCCCTTCTTTCTTGAATTTATTGGCGCACATGGCCGCCTCAGCCACACCACCAATACAAGTGTCTGCAATGACGCATTCTACTTTTTCACCACTAGGAAATCGAAGTGTTTCCTCAATAAATTTGGCAGCTGCTTTCGCCAAATCCATCACTTGCGACTCCAGTGATTCTCTCACACCGTTTTCGCGACCATCAATAACCGGTCTGATTCCAACCTTGGGTAAATCGCCTATTAACCTGTTAGCCATTTTAAATATCTTTAATTTCGTGTTTATTAATTTTTACTACACACAAAATTGATTCTAAATGCCTCAATAATAAATGGCTATTTTTAATAGATTTGTATCTGTTTCAAACATCAGGCATGAATACCACTACCAACAGACCATTAAAAGGTGACCCTTCGGAAATCATCCAGGTCTTCCCTAAGTATGAAATTCAGATTCACTGCTGCCGCTACTGGTGGCTGCAGAACTGGGAATTTAACGATCTGTCTTTTCCATTCTGGCGGGTGTATCATAATAGTTTTGAGGGCGCTGCCATTATATACAACAATCAAAAGATACCTATTACGCCAGATAAACTGATTCTCATCGCCCCCAACACGTCGTATTCCACCTACATGTATAACAACTCGATTCCACAATCAGGGTATTCATTAAAAGGCGGACGCGTTAGTCAAATGCTACCATACAATGAGCAGTACCTGCTTCACTTATTTATCCATTTTAACCTGGGCATGCCATACGACAATGCCATTCCCGGCGTTTATGCCTTACCTATCAATAAAGAACTGGATGCGATGCTGGCTGGCATTAAAAAGCATTTGAATTACGAACATGCAAAGTTCAGCTTTTATTCCACCTTAGCCATCAACACCATCATCAACCACCTGTTATCGTCATTACCCGAAGAAAGCTGGCAGAATACAAGTGCTGATTACCGCATCATTGATGTTATCAAACACATCGAAAACAATCTGACCAATGACTTAAGCAACCCTCAGCTAGCACGGATTGCCAGCATGGCTACCAATGCTTTCACCAGGTTATTTACCCGGGAAGCAGGTATATCCCCTCAAAAATATGTCAAGAAGAAACGGATTGACAAAGCCTGTATTCTGCTGCATCACTCTACCCTGTCAATCGAAGAAATTGCTACTACCTGTGGGTTTGCCGACCGCTACCACTTCACACGCATCTTCAATCAACTCACGGGTTATTCGCCAGCGAAGTATAAAAAAGAATTTAGGATTAACTCGTAATGACACAATGCTTCAAAGTGCATTTTTACACCGGGCAAAAAGCTGAAGCAAATGCTTAATAATTTAGAGTACCAGAAAGTAGATTAATAACTTTCGACTACCTGCCCTAAAAAAACGTGCCTATGTTTTAGTAAAAACGTAGGCACGTTTTACTAAAAACATGCTTACGTTTTTGTCAAATCATAAGCATGTTTTTTGCTTCAACCATTAGCATTGATTACCAGTTAATTACAAACCCGCCAAAATACGATATAATTGAAGGTAATTTGCCGAAAAAAACAGGCAATAAGGCCGGGCAAAAACCTGTTTTTAACCCCACATGTGCACTATTTCAAGATGAGCGACAAGCCCCTTATTTGATTAGCCCCGAGGTCTTCAACACCAGTCAATTGAAGCATTTGATATGCCAACCAACCTGTTGCCCCTTCCACAGGGACGATTCCTCATCTCCATCGGCTCAATAGGCTGCTCAACTGACTTGGCTTAGCATCCCATCGACCTGGTTTTTAATTTCAAGAGGCTCAATAAGCAAAATAACAGGCCTGATTAAGCCGCCCATTGGCCAAATATCGGCTTCAAGAGGCCGGATAAACCGCTCCCGAGGCAAGGTAAAACAGCCAAGAGGGCAAAAATCCCATTCAAGAGGGTTCAAATCGCTCTTCTGCACCCATCTCTTACACCCCGCAAACCAGGTCAGAAGCCTGACCACCCAGGTTGTAGGCTTTATTACTTAGCTCATTTTCATCCTAAGCCGGGTCATCTTCTTTATCCCATAGGTCAGCAAACAAATGTCTTCGGTCAGAATCATTCTGACCCCAGGTATTTTTGAATCTGACCTTGGTCAGAAAGCCGCTGACCCAAGTCGGAAGCCTTATGACCCTGGTCAACACTACCCTAGCTTCCTTGCTTATGGCCAATGCTCATTGACATATCACCATCACATCAATCCGCCTCACTTCTCACCTCTCACCTCTCACTTTTCACTTTTCACTCTTCACTTTTAACTAAACTCTTCTGCCTTCTGCCTCACTACTGACTAATAACCTCTGACCACTGACTACCTCCCACTCATCAACTCCACCTCATCTTTTATCAACATAAGTATGTGCATCTCAAAATAAATTCTAATTTAGCAGGTACTAATCGGTAAAACTGCCCCCCTGACCGGGGATAATGTGAGCGTAATAAGGGGCAGCAAGCATAAAGGAATAATGAAAGTATTGGCACCTGGGTGCCGGCAGTAATTGCTATATGCCTTAATGGTGATAGTGGCAATATATCGGGCATTCGGGTGCGGATATGTATGAGTTGTGCGTCATTAGACCCAACAAGACAGTAGATTATAACAGAAATAAAATGAATAGATTAAACCTAACAATTGGACTCTTATTAGTTTTGACAACCTTGTCATGCACCCGCGGCAAATTGACAGAAATTTCATTGAATTGTGGTTGTGTTGTGACAGAACACTATATTGCAAGTACCGACGATATTGAAAATAGTACTAAGAAATATACTTTTAAAAATAGTCAGTTATTTGACTTCGGTGTTTCGAAAGATGGATTTGCAAATAGTTTTTCGCTCCAAATCTGCAACATGATTGGGGAATCAGAGAAATATAACCTGATAGAAATTGATATTGTAAAGGAAAAAGACGGTGAAATCCAATCAACGAAGACTTATACTTATGAAGTTGAAAAAGTAAAAGCTGAACTTCCTAAATACTTAAAGCTTGAATCATTTGTAGCTCAATATGTAACAAACATATACAATAAGGACTATTCCGCATGTCTCGAATTTATAGACATTAAGGACAAGGAAAAGTTTAAAACGGTTATTGATAATGTTTATGAAGGTTTAAATAAGGATTACCGTGAAACAAGAATTGCTGACTACAAATCAGATGGAAAAAATTATTCAATTTTTGGAATCATAAAATCTCAAAGTGACAAGCTAGACCTGTTTACGATGAAGCTTAAAGAAGTTGATAATGAGTATGAAATAATCTCGTTCAACTTTTAATAAATAACGAACGCACAACACGCCGCCATAGCGCATAGCAGAATCTGCTACAGCGCAATGCGGCCAACCGTTATCCATAAAACCTTTCAGCTAATTATCAAACATGATTAAAAAACTAGAAATTTTATTTGCTATCACTGCAATAGCATCTCTAATTATGAGATTGATGCTAATTAATTATTGGGCGCTGCTTTCAATATTATCATTTTTTGGTCTAGCGTTTTTGTATTTTCCAATTTGGGGATTTTCGATTTTCAACTTAAAATATAAGAACACACCAATTGTTGACGACAAAAAGAACTTAAAAGCAATAATGGTAATTGGTGGTATAGCATTTTCAATTTTATGCACCGGAATTGCATTTAAACTTATTCATATACCTAGCTCGACTATCAACCTTTCTATAGGTCTTGTTTCAACTTCAATTGTAATATTGATAATAACTCTAAATCCAAAATTAAGAGGTTTATATCGAAATATAATAATGAGAGGTGCTTTGCTAATTGGACTTGCATTAACATTATTGATAGTACCTGAAATTGTTAGAACTAAGATACAGTATAAAGATCATCCTGAATTTATTGACTTATATGAACAATCATTAAGCAATCCTGAAGATGAAGAGTTGAAAGAGATAGTTGATTTAGAACGTCATAGAATAACCATGAATGAAGAAGAATTTAAAGCTTACCAAAAGTTTAGACAAGAACTTAAAGAAAATAATAAAACGTTGGACAACACGGCACAATAGTGTAAAGCAGGGGTACTGGAGCATTTGTGCAGATTCCCCGCCTCGATGGTCTCGTCCTCTTGGACGGACAATCACAGCGACTTTGCTACAGCTTAATGCGGCAACCTTTAGCTTCAACACCAAAATAAAAAGCACGAATGACAAAAGAGAAATATGTTTATAGGTATTATAAAATATCAATTAGTATTGGCCCCTTTTATTTTTGTAAAGACACACGAGTGTATAAACTCCCAAGGCTGATAATGCCCTATGTCGTTGGAATTTTATACTCCATTTTAACATTATTGCTTGGATTTTGGGGTTTGGGTCTAATACATCGATTTCGTGGATTAAGAAATTCTCTTGAAGCAATACATGTCAACTTAACTGGAGGGGAAGATATAACCCAGAAGGTTGATGACCATGCGTATGATGAAAGAACAAACTTCATCTATAAAAATATCTTGAGAGAGACTTGCGAAAAGATTTCGAAGAAGGAAGTAGAAATCATACTCGAGATTCAAGATGATTACTTAGAAACTCAGTCTACACCATATACTGATGAAAACTTAAACTATATGATTCTTAATCTTGGAAAACTTGACATCCATAGGATTCAAAGAGAGGAATTAAAAGACATCTTTGATGGTATCGTCATATATGATAAGCAATTCGAAGAAGAAATTTACTTTGCCTCTTAAGCCACCCTTTTAAGAAAAGACATCGCTAAAATGAAAAGATTTCAAGATAAAAACCTGACTCTATCTAGCTTTGAAGATGACGTTCTTGTCGTTTGTCCCAAATGCTCAAAGCGTGCAATAGTATTCAGAACTGAACCAGGTTATTACTCCAAGCGAAGCATAAAATGCCCCAATTGTATGTATTCTCAAATTGGAAGAACAGAATGCTATCAGGTTGACCTTAAATGCTACTGTTCAAATTGTGCTTCCGAAATAAGCATACAAATCCCCAATGTAAATGCACCTAAAGACAAAATAGCTGTCAAGTGTGATACTTGTGGCGAAACACAAAGCTATACACCCAGAAACATAAGACTAGAGCTGATTTATGAATATAATGGACATCCAACAGAACCCTATTTTCAACTTCCTCTTTGGTTGGTAGAATCAGTCAAAGGACATTCATTATGGGCCTATAATTACAATCACCTGAGCTACCTGAAAGACTATGTTTCTGCCGACTTAAGAGAAAAAAATGGTCGACAATACTGGACAATGGTTGAGAAATTACCAGACTGGATTAAGTCAGCCAAGAATAGAGAAGCTGTAATGAAGGGAATAGAAAAACTTGAAAAGAAATAAAACCTCAAATCCACCTATAAAAAATCTACAACACCAAAGAAAATGACCAGACAAGAGCAACTAGCGTTTTGTAAGAAATGTACCAACCGGCAGAGCGATATTCAGCAGGGCCTGCTGTGCCGCTTAACAGGTGAAAAGGCCGATTTTGAAACATCCTGCAAACACTTCAAGCGCGATGAATACGTGAAGGATACGGTGATTGATACAGCCAATGACACCGACCAAAGCATTTTAAGAGGCCTTGATGCCAATAGCCTTAATCAACTAAAGGAACACCAGGATTTTTACTATGCCCTCATTGGCGGTTTGCTGGCCAGCCTCATCAGCGGTGTGCTGTGGGCCGCCATCACCGTTAGCACTCAATACCAGATTGGCTACATGGCCATTGGCGTGGGGCTTATCGTGGGCTTTGCCGTTCGTTTCTTTGGTGCCGGTATCGACCAGAAATTTGGTTTCCTGGGAGCAGGACTGGCTTTACTGGGCTGCCTAAGCGGCAACCTGTTTAGCGAGGTGGGCTTTTATGCCCATGCCGAGTCATTAAGCTACATTGAGGTGCTCTCCTACCTCAACTTCGGCATCATCATCGATATACTGGTGGAGTCCTTTAGTCCCATGGACATCCTGTTTTATGGCATCGCCGTTTTCGAAGGTTACAAACTGGCTTTCAGGCGGGTGTCGGAGCTGGAAATAAAGATGATTCAGGAAAACAAATCGGAAGGCTTCCCGGCCAACTACAAGCTGCGCATGCCGCTGGTCATCGTTTCAATTGTGGTGATGGGCTTCTTCCTTATCACGGTTAACAGCGGGGTCAGTGGTTTCCAGACCTACACCTACGAGTCAGGCAAGCGCATGTCGGAAGGTGAACTGGTGCACAGCAAAGAAAACGGCAAGTGGACCTATTGGTATGAGAATGGCAACACACAGCTGATTGCACATTTTACCGAGGGCACACCCGATAGCTTATGGCAATGGTTCAACGAGTCGGGCCAGCTGGTACGGGAAGGGTATTACCGCTCAGGGCTCGAACATGGCCTGTGGACCAGCTATTACGATAACGGTGTTAAACTGGATTCAGGCCGCTATGAAGATGGCCGCATGACAGGGCTGTGGAAAAACTGGTATGATACCTCGCAGCTGCAGCAGGAGGGCAACTACCACAGAAGCCTTCAGGAAGGCATCTGGAAATCGTACCACGAAAATGGTCAGCTGGCATCTGAAGGCATGATGAAAGACGGTATGGCCCATGGCATCTGGAGGCACTATTTCGAAAGTGGTAAGCCCGAAAACATCCTTAATCATAAAGATGAAGAAACCGTATTGATTCAGGATACATGGAACGAACAGGGTATTCAACTGGTCAAGGCAGGCAACGGGCATTTTAAAACCTATTTTGCTTCCGGACAGCTGCTGGCAGAGGGTTTGGTCAAAGAGGGTTTGCAGCACGGTAAATGGCTAACCTACTACGAAAACGGCCAGCTGCAGGAAGAAGGTGTGTATGCCAACAGCACCTATCAAATCAATCATTCGTGGAACCCCGATGGTAAAGCCATGGTGGTGGATGGCAATGGCTATTACACCTCTTATTATGCCGATATGAAAAAGGTGCTGGAATCGGGCTCTATCGTCGATGGCTTACGCGACGGCAACTGGATAACCCTGTACGAAACAACCCAAAGCACCTACCTGGAGCATTTCTATGAGGCAGGGCGTGAGTCGGGCGACATGAAAATCTATTTCGAAACAGGCGAACTGTTTGCCGCTGGCACAGTAAAAGACAATAAGAAAGAAGGCGAATGGACCTGGTATCATAACAATGGCTTAGTGTCATCTACCGTTAATTTTGTACAGGATAAAAAAGAAGGTATCCAAAGCATGTGGAATGAAGTGGGGGAACTATCCAAAGAAGAGTATTACACCAATGGTGAGCTTACCGAAGAAAAGCTGTTTTAACAGCACTAACCATCACATACGAAGAGGCCGCCCAGAACGGACGGCCTCTTTCATATTCTACCAGTTATTATTGAATTTTTAAGGTGTACATAAAATAACCTACCTATGAAGTATATCAGCTTATTATTATGGGGATTGATAATTTCTTTTAGCCTATCAGCCCAGTTACCCAAAAGAACCATCAACCTTTCCGGCTCCATCAATGACAAATATGCCATTTTAATGACCTTGACTATTCAGGGAGAAAAAGTTATAGGCTTTTACTACTACGATAAATATAAATCGAAGATATTGTTGGAGGGTGAAATCAAGGACAACAAAGTTGTTTTAAATGAATCCCCGGGTTATGAATCTGAATTCGAAATTGGCTTCATGGGTGATTTAGATGATAAGTCCTTTAGTGGGATATGGACAAATAAACCACAGAACAAAACAATGAAGTTCAATACACTAATATATGCCGACAACACAATAAGTCAGAATATCAAGGCCTCTGAAATTGAAGGCCGCTATGAAAGCAACATTAATTCGGAGAAATACCTTGGTTCAGTTGAGCTGGAACACATTGCGGACAACACCTTTGCTTTCAGCATCAGCAATGGCACAGAATCAGGCTGTGCCGGGTATTTAAAAGGATTAATCGAATTAACCGATTTTAAAGAAGGCAATTACGCAGTAGAAAACTGTGAAGAAATACAGTTTGTTTTTTCTAATCAGATGCTTAATCTGACAGAGAAAAACTGTGACTACCACGGCATGAACTGCCCATTTGAAGGGAGTTATAAAAAGGAAACACACAACAAGTAGTTATAGACTAATCAACAATGAATAATTCACGACATTTCCCGATTGATTTTTACGAGTATTTAGAAGCCAATACACTGATAGAAATTAAAGGTGGAAACACCAGAGAAACATTCCTGAAAATATGGATGGTTCAGGTGGATAATCGCGTATTTGCCCGAAGCTGGAATAAAAGTCCCAAAAGTTGGTTTACTGAGATATTAAAGACAGGCCTTGGCCAGATAAAGTATAACAACCAGGTTATTAACATCCATGGAAAGAAGGTGGATAAAGATGACGCCATTAACCTGCATATTGACAAAGCCTATCTGGATAAGTACAACCAGGCGCATAACCTTAAATATACCAAAGGCATTACTCAACCTGAATATGCCAATTATACCATGGAATTTTTATTTGATAAAGAAGGATAAATAAAAAGGCTGCCCCATAAGGACAGCCTCTTTTTCATACTTCATTATCGCACTAGTAGCTATACTGCGTATTGTCAATAACCTTAAACTCTTCATCACCCAATAAGCGATATTGCACCTTTGGCCCGTTCCATGCCTGAGGCCAACCACCAATAATATTATTGAGATAAACCAGCTTAACCGGGTGCTTACCTTTTGCCAGGGCAATGGTACTGTTGTTGCGCGAGAAGCGCTTCACCTCACCATCGTTGTTAATCAACAGCTCCTCAGCAATAAAAAACTGGTCCAGGTTAGTCTGGAACTCATAGATACCTTCCTCTTCAATCATCAGATAACCGGTATATATATGCGCCGACGGATCATTATAATCGCTCTTACGATATTTTGGACCTTTGTTTTCAATAAAGCCATCGCGCGTTTGCCAGTCGGTCACTTTATCCAGTTCAGCCACTTTAATAAATGTACCCTCTGTGTATTGCTCCGCCAACCCCACTTTGCCGGTTTCTACATCTACAGCAGGTTTCATAGTCGTCTTTTCAATGGTAATGGTTCTTACCTTACTCATTTTACCACTTGGCAACAGCGTTGCAATATTGATGGTCTTATTTTCAGCAAATATTAATGGCTGCTTGTATTCATTTGAATAGGCTAATGGTTCGCTGCCATCAGTTGTATACACCATAGGATAATTGCGGGTATTAGAAAACTCCAGTTTGGTATTATCAGTAAATACCACCTTATTAACCGGTCCTTCGGGCAAAGGAATGTGGTAATTAATCCCATGCTGATCCATACGTACCAGCTGGTTGTTAATACGTGTAGCAAAACCGTCATAGTCCTTATTCTCTTTATTGGCCCAGTTAACTTCGGCCAAGGCAATCAAACGCGGATACACCCGGTACTCAACCAATTCGGGGGTATACATGTATTCGGTCCACACATTGCCTTGTGTGCCCAGCACGTGCTTAGCCTTCTCTTCCGGCAGCTCGGCTGGCACCGGCTCATAACTGTATGACTCTTCTAATGTGGTGTAACCACCAATAGCAACCGGCTCAACACGATAATCGCCCTGGTAATGGTCGAGGTAACACCAGTTGCCGGGGGTCATCACCACATCATGCCCCTGCGAAGCGGCTTCAATGCCACCTTTTTCACCACGCCACGACATCACGGCTGCCGATTCAGCCAATCCACCTTCCAGTATCTCATCCCAGCCAATCATCTTTTTGCCATGTGCTATCAATACCTTCTCAATGCGCTTCACAAAATAGCTTTGTAGCTCATGCTCATCGGCCAGGCCTTCCTGCTTCATACGCTTCTGACAATCGGTACACTCTTTCCAGCGTTCTTTAGGACATTCGTCGCCACCAATATGGAAATAAACCGAAGGGAACAAGGCTACCACTTCATCAATTACATCTTCAAGAAAATGAAAAGTTGCTTCTTTACCCGCACAGTATACATCAGGTTCTACCCCCCATACTTTGCGCACTTCAAACGGTCCGCCCGTACATGAATACTCAGGATAGGCAGCCAATGCAGCCAGCGCATGTCCGGGTAATTCAATCTCAGGCACCACCGTAATAAAGCGTTCAGCAGCATAGGTCACAATCTCTTTCACCTCTTCTTGTGTATAAAAACCTGCATGCTCAAAGCCTTCGCCTTCGGTGCGGGTAGCTCCCACTTCAACCAATTTGGGATATTTCTTAATCTCAATGCGCCAGGCCTGATCTTCAGTCAAATGCCAATGAAATGTATTCATCTTAAACATGGCCAGCATATCCAGATGCTTCTTAATATCTTCAACCGGCACAAAATGACGACACACATCCAGGTGCATGCCGCGCCAGGTAAAACGAGGTTCATCCGTAATTTCCACTGCCGGAATCGCCCACTCCACATGCTTTACCAATGTTGGACTTTCAATCTCAGCAGGCAATAGTTGCAACAAGGTTTGTAAAGCATAGAATACTCCCTGAGCTGTTTTTGCTTTTAGTTGGACTTTCTCAGTTGATACCGACAAGCTATACCCCTCTTCATTGATGGGCAGCGACTCGTCCAGCTCAACAGCGATATAATTATTATCCGGTGCCTCATTGGCTATAGTCAAATCAAAACCAGTTGATTGTTTCACTTTGCTATTGATAAAATTAACAATTGCACTAGCCTCTTCGCCTGTTACCACCCACTGGCTCGAGCTATTTAAAACAAATTCACCTTCCTGCTCAACCAGTTGATTGGGCAAGGGCACCACGTTAATGCCATCGTTGTAGCTTTGATGCGTTGATTGTGTACTACATGCCATAAGCGTTAAAATTAACAGGATGCAGAAGCCATTTATAACCTTCATACTTATTGAAATTTAAGATTTATAGTTCCTTTTAAAAATGAGACACCTTCAAAGCTAACGAAAAGCAATCAGATAAACCGTCTTTTTCTTTCTTTTCATTTACAAAGCAAAGCCTAAAGCTTTCAAAAGCCACCGAATATGATTCTGGGATAAATGATTCTCATCAGCACTTAACTATTTATCGTATCTTCGCAGCAGAAAACAAAAGGACTATGACACATAAAGCAGGCTTCGTAAATATTGTTGGTAACCCCAACGTAGGAAAATCAACCCTTTCGAATGAGTTGGTTGGCGAACGCTTATCTATTATCACTTCTAAAGCACAGACTACGCGTCACCGCATTTTTGGTATTGTTAATAAACCTGAGTATCAAATCGTATTTTCGGATACACCGGGTGTGCTCAAACCCAATTATAAGCTGCAGGAGTCGATGCTTAAGTTTTCAAAATCGGCTTTAACCGATGCCGACGTTATATTATATGTTACCGATACCTTTGAGAAACCGGATAAAAACGATGATTTTCTAAGTTCGGTGCAGAAAACTGATATTCCTGTGTTATTAGTGGTCAATAAAATTGATTTGATCGACCAGAATAAACTGGATGACATTATGGACTTCTGGAAGCAACAGCTGCCTAAGGCGGAGGTTTTCCCCATGTCGGCCCTGCATAAGTTCAATGTTCAAAATCTTTTCGATCGCATCATTGAATTATTGCCCGACTCCCCCCCATTCTTCGATAAAGAGGCCTTAACGGATAAATCGGAACGCTTCTTTGTGACAGAGATTATCCGTGAAAAGATACTCATTCAGTACAAAAAGGAAATTCCTTACTCGGTAGAGGTGGAAGTAGAAGAGTTTAAGGAGGCCAAAGAACGTATTGACATACGTGCTGTTATTCATGTGGCCCGCGAATCACAAAAAGGCATCATCATCGGCCACAAAGGCGTTAAGCTTAAGTGGGTTGGTATTGAAGCCCGTAAAGACCTGGAAGGCTTCTTCAAAAAGAAAGTGAACCTTACAACTTATGTGAAGGTGAGCAAAGATTGGCGCGACAAGGATAACTTTTTACGTGGCCATGGCTACGAATTAAAGTAGTAAATCCATCTAAATCAAAAATAAAGATTGGTCTTAAGCACAGGTTTGATTACCTTTGCAGCCCCGAAATAAAAAAGAATTGTCATCATGGGAAATATAGTTGCAATAGTTGGCCGCCCAAACGTAGGTAAGTCAACACTTTTTAATCGATTAACCGGAACACGTCAGGCAATTGTTGACGAAATGGCCGGCGTAACACGCGACCGTTTGTATGGTAAAGCCTTCTGGAATGGTGTAGACTTTTCGGTGATTGATACCGGAGGCTATGCAACCAACTCCGATGACATCTTTGAAGAAGCTATCCGCAGCCAGGTACTCATTGCCATTGAAGAGGCTGACATTATTGTGTTTGTGGTAGATGTGGTGACGGGCATCACAGACTATGATGAAGGTGTTGCAGACATACTGCGCCGTTCTAAAAAGCCGGTCATGATGGTAGTTAACAAGGTGGATAACAACGAGCGTATTGCCGAGTCGAGCTACTTTTATGCATTAGGACTGGATAACCTCTATCCTATTTCGGCCATTAATGGTGCAGGAACAGGTGAATTTCTGGATAAACTGGTATCCTTATTCCCAAAAAACGAGAATGAAGAAGAGCTGGATTTGCCCAAGTTCACCATTGTGGGGCGTCCCAATGCCGGTAAATCATCTATCATTAATGCCTTTATTGGCGAGGAGCGTAACATTGTAACACCCATTGCCGGTACTACACGCGATTCGATATTTACACGCTATAATAAGTTTGGCCACGATTTCTTTTTGGTAGACACTGCCGGACTGAGGAAAAAAGCAAAGGTGAACGAAGACCTGGAATTTTACTCGGTGATGCGTGCCATACGAGCTATCGAAAACTCAGATGTATGTATGCTGATGATCGATGCTACACGTGGCTTTGAGACCCAGGATCAGAAGATTTTCAACCTGATACAGAAAAATAAGAAGGGCATTGTGGTGCTGGTAAACAAATGGGACTTGATTGAAAAGGATACACACACCATTAAGCAATTCGAAACTATGGTGCGCGAAGCCATGGCACCTTACACCGATTTCCCGATTGTATTTACATCAGCCTTAACCAAGCAGCGAATTCATAAAGCCATTGAAGCCTCTCTGCAGGTGTATGAGAACAGAAATACCAAGATTACCACTTCGAAGCTGAACGATACACTGCTACCGCTGATTGATAAGTTTCCACCGCCTTCAACCAAAGGTAAGTTTATCAAGATTAAATATGTTACCCAGCTGCCAACGCAATCGCCAACATTTGCATTCTTTTGTAACTTACCTCAGTACATAAAGGATCCTTATAAGCGTTTTCTCGAAAACAAGATAAGGGAGCACTGGAACTTCACAGGTGTACAGGTAAACATAGTACTCCGAAAGAAATAATATTCAAAAGAAGCTGTCACTGATAGCTTCTTTTTTATTAGCCGGCATAGCCTGCTGGTTAACCCTATTGAAAACTTTTTGTCTATATTTGCTTGTGAATGGGCCATTCAGCCCGAAGCAACTATTAATGCAAACCACTTGGTTCTAATAATATGGCATTCAACTTCAACAAATACCTTTTAACCCTTTTCATTAGTCTTTTATTTGCATCATATTCCCTGGCACAAAGAACTCTGAGCGGCCCTGACCAAATGAACAGAGGCCAGGCAGGGCAAGAGCGTATGGGCGAAGAATCGGCTCCTAAAGGCGACTTTATTCCACCTGATGTGCGCACCTGGCAGCTACGCGATGACTTTACCTTTTCAGACACGGTTGCTGTTGACACCATTAGCAATGGGTACCAAATATACAATCCAATCTATCGTCAAAGTATTGCACAGGCCTGGTTAGGTAACATGGGTAGTGCTCATCAGTCAATGATTTTTGATGAGCAGCAGCGTCACTATGGTCATATGTTCTATAATTCATTCCTGGCTTATCTGCCTCAACCTAAAAAATTCAATTTTTATAATACCAAAACCCCTTACGTGAATCTCACCTATCATTTCGGGGGACCTAAACGTTTATCTGAAGAATACATTAGCGCACTGTACACGCAGAATGTTAATAAAGCCACCAATGTAGGTATACAATATCAGTTAAGCTCATCGGTTGGCCAATACCAACACCAGAAGGCTGAAAACCAGAATTTCAAATTCTGGAGTAGTTACAATGGCGAACGTTACAACATGCACATGGCCTTTATTTATGCGCTTATCAACAATCAGGAAAACGGTGGTATAAGCGTTAGCGATGCTAATGTAGATTGGCATCAGCTGAAACCCGAGGATATTCCAATGAACTTCACAAAGAATACCGGTCATAAAATTACCAACTACCAGTTCTTTTATAACCACTCCCTTTCAATTGGTAACATTGATGTAAAGCAAAACGACTCAACCACTACAGAACAACCTGTCAGCACCGTTTACCATACTTTTAAGTTCGACCATGGCAAGCGCGAGTATAAAATCGACGATCTGGAATTCTTTTATCAAACCGATAATCCTTTCTACCCAAATATTTATCGAGACTCGTTGCAAACCAGAGATAGCACTACCTATAATAACCTAACCAATACATTCCAGATAAAATTCAATGAAGAAGCTAATTCGCTGCTTCGCTTTGGCTTAAGAGCTTATATCACCAATGATGTGATGATGTATAAGTTTCCGGGTCAAACCAGCTGGGACTATGACAGTAAGGGTAAAGGAATCCCTGTTTACCAAACACGTGACACGACACTTGTAACCACAGCTATTGGCGGACAAATATTCAAGAATATGGGGGATAATTTCTGGTGGAATGCTGGTGTCAAACTCTATATTCAAGGCTATCGGGCCGGCGACTCAGAAATAACCGGAAGTCTTAACTCTCAATTCAGAATACGGAAAGATACAGCCGGCTTCTTTGCCAATGGAGGCATCTACCTGCGGCAACCTGAATTATTCGAGAATCAATATTTTTCGAACCACTTGCAATGGTCCAAAGATTTCAACCAGGTCAAAAGCATTCGCATACGAGGTGGTATTCGCATACCAACGCGTCGCCTGGAACTCAGCGGAGGTGTTAACCTGTTGACCGAGCACATCTATTGGCTAGATGATGGCCTGCCTTACCAAACCAGCAGCGTTCTGCAGGTACTGAATGCAAGGCTTAAAAAGCACTTTATTGTAGGTCGTATTCACAGTGTTAACGATGCTGTTTTGCAATATACAAGCGATGAAAGGTACATACCTGTGCCTCTTTTTAGCTTTTACAACTCCACCTACTACCAAAACACACTGTTTAAGGTATTACATTTTCAGATAGGGTTTGATGCACGTTATCACACTGAGTATTATGCACCCATGTATATGCCTGCTACAGGTCAGTTTGTTAACCAGACCAATCAGAAGATAGGCAATTACCCGTTTGTTGATGCATTTATTAACATGCAGCTAAAACGCGCACGTATCTATGTCAAATTTGACCATGTAAACCAGGGCTACCCTAATGAGCCCTATTACACAACCTATCAGTATCCGGGTAATCCGCGCAACCTCAAATTTGGTGTATCGTGGAATTTTTATGACTAAAGAAGTAACTTAAATAGCTTTTAATCAGTTGAAGTAATTAACTTTGCAGCTGAATTTAATAAGCTAAATATGCGTAAACTTGTCCTTTTTTTAATTGTATTAGTCAGTCTGTCGGCCTGCCAAAATAGCCACAATAAAGAGGTGCGCAAGCAGAAAGAAGAGTTGGTTGCAATTGATTTGGATGATATCATAAAGCGAGGTAAAATTAGGGTAATAACCGATTATAACTCCACCAACTATTTTGTATACAAAGGCCGCCCTTTAGGCTATCAACTTGAGCTCTTACAAGCGCTTAGCAACACTTTGGGGCTTAAGTTGGAAATTGTTGTATCCAACGATGTGGAAAAAAACTTTGCCAGCCTTTTAGAAGGTAAAGTGGATCTTATCGCCACCAACCTTACCATAACACGTGATCGCAGCCACCAGGTAGCCTTTACCGAGCCGCACTGTATCACACGGCAGGTGCTGGTTCAACAAAAGCCCTCGCCTGACAATAATCCGTCCAGTGCGCAGGAGTTGATACGCAATCAGATTGACCTAGGTGGGAAAACTGTTTACGTTCAGGAGAATTCGGCCTATGTAAGCCGACTTAAAAGTCTGGGCAATGAAATAGGTGATAGTATTCACATTGTGGAAATTCCTGATTATGAAGTGGAGCAACTCATTGCCCTAGTAGCCAGCGGAGAAATACCTTACACGGTATGCGATGAAAACCTGGCACGCATCAACCTTAACTTTTATGACAATCTGGATATTGAAACAGCCGTCAGCTTCCCTCAGAAGATTGCTTGGGCTGTACGTCCTAATGCTAATAACTTTAAGGATATTGTAGATAACTGGCTCATCAACTTCAAAAAAACCAATCAGTATAAGCGCATTTACCGGAAGTATTTTATCAATAAGCGTTCCAATCACCTGGTAGATGCCAATTTCCACTCCATTAAAGGAGGGGTTGTGTCCGATTATGATGCAATCATCAAAGAAGAAAGTGCCAAATACAATTTGGACTGGCGCTTGATAGCTGCACTGATATATCAGGAGTCGCGCTTCCTGCCCGAGGTCAAAAGCTGGGCTGGTGCAGTTGGTTTAATGCAGCTAATGCCTCAAACAGCAGAAAGTTTCGGCGTTGAAGAAATCACATCCCCAAAAGATAATATCCAGGGCGGATTAAAATTTCTGATTTGGCTCGACAAGCGCTTTGCTGAAGACATTAGTGACCCGGATGAACGCCTGAAATTTGTATTGGCCGCCTACAATGTGGGCCCAGGTCACGTTGAGGATGCCATGCGATTAGCGGAGAAAAATGACAAAGATCCGCACAAGTGGGATGATAGCGTTGATTATTACCTGCTGAATAAATCCAAACCATCGTTCTATAACGACCCGGTGGTGAAGTATGGGTACTGTCGTGGTGAAGAACCTTTCCACTATGTTAGTGACATTCTGGAGCGTTATACGCATTACAAGAATGTTCTAAACGATTAGAGAAGAGCGTACACGATTCTAACAGAGAGAGAAATTCGCTTGTAATCATTGCAGTAGCCCCCCAAATAATGTGATTATCAACTTTATAAAACGGGGCATCTACCAC
Source organism: Carboxylicivirga mesophila (assembly GCF_018271975.1). GTDB lineage: Bacteria > Bacteroidota > Bacteroidia > Bacteroidales > Marinilabiliaceae > Carboxylicivirga > Carboxylicivirga mesophila. The sequence continues at coordinate 41,979 of NZ_JAGUCN010000031.1, read as the reverse complement.
CACCCCATTGATATTACGAACAAAACGATGAATAGTAGCTGGTGAGAGCAATTGCCTCACCGGCACTTCTATAATCGTTTCCACCTCCCGGCAATCGGGAACAAAAACAGGTTCAGATTCTGTTATACAAACCTGAGGATAAACAATAAAGTTGGAATTGGGAATATATAGTGAACTTAGCTGCCTGACAAAAGACAACTCATGGCGGTCAATACCAATCTCTTCATAAGCTTCACGCAATGCTGTGTCAAGATGCGACACATCTCCTTCTTCGTATTTACCACCCGGAAAGCTGATTTGCCCACTGTGAGCTCCATCATACTTAGGGCGCTGAATAAGTGGCACATGCCACTCTAATCCTTTTTTATAAAGTAAAATAAGCACACTACTCATGCGTGCGTCGGCTTCATTATATCTTTTGCTACCTGTGAAGCGCACAGAAGGCGACATTCGTCGCTGAGCGTCAACACCAGGAAGTGGTCTGGTTAATGCCTGCGTTAATATTTCAATTTCTTTCTTCATACACCTACCCTTACAATGTAACTCAAATCTGAAGTGGTTTGTTCTCTTTTAAGTTAATTAATTGTAATGATTAATCCTATTGCCCTCACTGAAAAAAAGACATAAAAAAAGCCGGGCGTTCCCGGCTATCTGTCCCATTTATTAACTTAAACCTTAATTAAGTATTTGCCTTGGTTAAACCAACAACCATACCACTTTTATTTCTTTCGAAAAAAATTACTAAATCATCTGCAGCACAACTCAACTTCACACTGATATACTGCTACTTAAACAACAAATAAAAATTGAAATAATATTAACGACTGAAATCAAGCGTTACCAACCGCACCAAAAAATGTACGAATACGTACAGAGGCGTCTCTTTAACGGACAATTGTATTTAATTAAACCGGATGGCTTTAACAGGTAGTATGCGTGCAACCAGGTAGGAAGGTCCAAGCATCATACTAATGGTTACCACCAAAACGCCAATATTGAGTAGCAACAAATCAATTGGCGTTATGTAGATAGGTACAGTAGACAAATAATAATTTGCAGGATCAAGCTTAATGAGATGGGTATACTTTTGAATTATACAAACCAGTATGCCTATTATATTTCCCCATAGCAACCCACGTCCGATAATAAAACCGGACAGGTAAACAAAAACTTTTCGAAGGCTCCAATCTTCCGAGCCCAAAGCTTTAAGGATACCAATCATATTGGTACGCTCCAGGATGAGTATCAGCAAGCCGGAAATCATGTTGAAGCTGGCAACAAGAATAATCAGAATAAGAATAACATACACATTGGTATCCAACAGATCCAACCATCCAAATATCTGCGGCTGCAACTGCTCGATGGTTCGGTTACGAAGCATGGTGCCGTCTTCTTCAATTTTAGCGCTGGTGAGATAGTAGATTTCATCATTTACGGCATGCATCAGTCCGAAATCGGACACACCTACTTCATACCCTGAAATCTGGTAATCCTCCCAGCCATTGAGCTTTTGAATATGCCTCAAGTCAACAAATGCAAACATTTTGTCATATTCGGGAAAATGAGAGTTATAAATGCCAGTAATGGTCAGGCGACGCTGAAGAGGGGTATCCTGAATAAAATACATGCGAATTTTGTCCCCAACCTTCAATTTTAACATGCTGGCAATATCTTCAGAAATAAGTACTTCATCGGAACGAACTGAATCCGTAAAAACAGGTATGCGCCCCTCCACCATAATAGACTGAATAAACTCCCAGTTATAGGTTTGATCAACCCCTTTCAAAACAATGCCCTGAATCAGTTCATTGGCCTTTATTATACCTGGTTTGGTAGCAAAGCGCTGAATATAATTTACTCCTTCAATCAGCTCAACTTCCTTTTCTAACGATGTATCAATTGAAATGGGATTTGTCTCGGGAGAATAGTTATAATCATAACTCATAATTTGGATATGCGATGCAAAACCACTTATTTTCTCTCTTATTTCCCCTTTGAAACCAAACCCCACAGCCAGTGATACAATCATGACCACCATACCTAAGATAATCCCCAGCATGGCTACCTTAATAACGGGCCCTGCCAGTTTTTTACCAACCAGTCCGCCTGAGGCTATCTTACGCGCTATAAAGAGTTCGATATTCAATGTGCATGATTTTTTACAAAGGTAGAAAAAGACCGCAAAGATTAATGGGCCGCCCTATAAATACTCAGCGGGTGATAAATAGTATGTCTATTATCACCCGCTGAATAGCCTGATATAAGATTGCTCTTATACCTATTTGTATTACACTAATTTCTAGTTCGTACGACCAGGATACACCTTCAATGCTTCTTCCAGTGTTTTAATGGCATTACCCAAATCTTCCTTATTGAGCACATAAGCAATACGCACTTCATTTTTACCTGCACCCGGCGTGCTGTAAAAACCCGATGCCGGCGCCATCATCACGGTCTGACCTTCGTATTCAAATTCGCTTAAAATCCACTGACAGAATTTATCTGAATCATCAATTGGTAACTTAGCAACGGTATAGAAAGCACCTTTAGGCATTGGTGTATAAACGCCTTCAATCTTATTCAGGCCTTCCACCAAAAAGTTACGTCGCTCGATATACTCAGCATATACTTCATCGAAATATTCTTTTGGCGTATCCAACGATGCTTCGGCTGCAATCTGACCAAACCCAGGAGGGCTCAAACGCGCCTGACCGAATTTAAGCGCGGTATTAATAATATCCTTATTCTTAGTGACCAAAGCTCCAATACGCACGCCACACTCGCTGTAGCGCTTCGATACAGAGTCGAACATTACTACATTATTTTCAATACCATCCAGGTGCATCGCCGAAATGTGCTTCTCACCGTCGTAGCAAAATTCGCGATATACCTCATCAGAGAACAGGTATAAATCATGCTTTAACACAATCTGCTTCAACTGATCCATTTCGTCCTGCGAGTAAAGATACCCCGTTGGATTATTTGGATTACAAATAACAATAGCCTTCGTATTAGGCGTAATCATTTTTTCAAACTCCTCAATGGCAGGCAAAGCAAATCCTTCTTCAATGCTTGAACGGATAGGTTTTACAACCACCCCTGCCGACACTGCAAAACCATTATAGTTGGCATAAAATGGCTCTGGAATAATCACTTCATCACCCGGATTTAAGCAGCTTAAAAAGGCAAATGTAATAGCCTCAGAACCACCGGCAGTAATCAAAATCTCATTTTCATCCACATTAATATTAATGCTCTGATACATCTTGGCCAGCTTCTGACGATAGCTTACAATACCAGCTGAGTGACTGTATTCTACAACCTTCATATCAATATTACGTATCGCATCAAGTGCTACTTCCGGAGTTTTAATATCAGGCTGACCAATATTTAGGTGGTAAACCTTCGTACCTTTTGCTTTAGCTGCTTCGGCATAAGGCACCAGCTTACGAATCGGCGAAGCCGGCATCTGTTGTCCTCTGTCTGAAATATTTGGCATTTCTATATTGATTAATGGGTTTAACTTGTTATAACTTGTAGGCAAATTTAGAGTTAATACGATACTTTTTTCATGATTTTCAACATCTTTTTAACCACTTAAATAAGCAGTTGCCAAAGTCTTTTTCAGGTTCTCACCGGAAAGCTTATTTTTGTCAAAAAAAGGCAGCATTATGCTCAAGCGATTATCAACTATCATACTTCTGTTCATTTTTACTATATCACTATCGGCACAGATAGTTAGTATAGACAAACGACGTACAAAAAATCCCAATAAAGGTTTCCAGGGCGACGTTAACCTTGGGCTCAACTTCGTGCACACCACTACCGATATGATGCAGCTGATGTCGCGCTTCAAATTGCAGTACAACGATAATGACAACACCTACCTGTTTTCATCTGATATCAGCTTTAGTAAAGTAGATGAAGAACGCAATGTGAATAACGGCGGGTTGATGTTTAAGTATAACTACTGGGTACCCGACAAGATAATTATTGCTGAAGCCTTTTACCAGTATCAATACAACCGCGTGAAGCAATTAAAGCACCGACATATAATGGGTGGTGGTCCACGTTTTAACATTGCCGACAAAGAGAAGTTTTCGCTCTTTCTGGTAGCCTATACCATTTACCTGAATGAGCTTTTTGAGACCAGTGATTATGAACGGCGCAAAAGCCTGGTTAAATTCAGTTCGATGCTATCTACCGACTGGCAAATGTCGCCTAATGCCTCATTATCGCACAGCACCTACTACGAGCCGGATTACTCTGATCCGGCAGATTTCCGTATCTGGAGTGAAACAAAATTCAACGTCAAAATCACCAAGATGTTTTCATTTGCACTCTATCTCCGATTCGATTACGACAACCTCGTTCCGCCTGAAGTGGATCAATTATTCTACACCATCAATAACTCATTCAGTCTGAAATTTTAAACTACACATTCGCTTTTTATTGACATTGTTGTAACTATTGTTGATGCTCGTACGCCTTATATTGAAATATAGCCAGGCGTTGAATGCATACGTCTTATTGTTTTACAATAATTCTATATCTTTACCATAACTTAAACCGCTAATCTAACTTATAACCTATGACAAAAATTTATTTTGCCGCACTTTTACTTTTAATATCATTTTACAGCCGGGCCCAGGGAGTTAAAGGAACCGTAACCGATGAAGAGGGCAATTCCATTCCGTTTGCAACTATTTACCTGACCGAAACTACCACCGGTACTACTACCAATGATCTGGGTGAATACGAAATATTGTTACCTGCCGGTCAATACACCATCGTTTTTCAAGGCCTGGGTTTCCAGAAAACAGAAGTAACCGTTACCATTAAAGACCAAATGGTCACCAATAACATCGTTTTAAAGAAGCAGGAATACCGCATAAAAGAGGTACGAGTCTATTCAGGTGGTGAAGACCCGGCTTACCCTATAATGCGAAAAGCAATAAGTCTGGCACCATACTATCAGCGACAAACAGAGCAGTATAAGGCTGAAGTATATCTTAAAGGTAGCTTGCTGATGAAGAAAATCCCGAAATTATTCCAGAAGATGATGGAGAAAGACGAGGAAGCATCCGATATTAAAGTAGGTGAAACCTATACTATGGAGTCGATGAATGAGATTGAGTTTACGGCCCCCGATAAATACAACCATACAGTTATATCCTCAAGAAGCACCTTCCCCGACTCCAACGACAATGATGTAATGGGCTATATCACCTATAGCTTCTACGAACCTCATCAGGATATGGCCATCTCGCCCCTGGCACCCAATGCTTTCTCGCACTATAAATTTGTTTACGAAGGCTTTTTTTACGAAGGCGATGTGGCAGTCAATAAGATTAAAATTGTACCTAAACGAAAAAGTCAGCAAACCTACAGTGGCTATATCTACATTGTGGATAACCTCTGGAATATCCACTCAATTGATGTAACTAACAATGCATTCTTCGGCGAGATCAACATCAAACAGGTATATGCTCCGGTTAAAGAACGTTCGTGGTTACCGATCAGCCACCGATTCATAGTTAAAGCCTCTATCTTTGGCGTAAAGGCTGACTTCCGGTATGCCGGCTCTGTCAAATACTCTGATATAAAATTAAATACCGAGTTACCTGTACCTAACATTCTAATGCAGCAGTATGCAGCTGAAGAGGCTGCTAAAAAAGCCGCCGAGCAACAGCAAAAGGAACTGGAACTGACGCGTCAGCAAAAAAAGATGGAAGAGCTCCTTGCTAAAGAGGAATTATCAAACCGGGATATGATTAAGCTATCGCGTTTAATAGAAAAAGAATCGCGCAAAACCGAAGAGGAAGAAGAATCCCTGGAGATTAAAAGCACCTATAAAATAACCCATAAGAAAGACACTGCCAAAAGAGACTCCAGCTATTGGGAAACCATACGTCCAATACCATTAACCAGTGATGAACTGCGTAGTTTTGAGATCAAAGACTCCATTAAACTGGCCGAGGTAAAAGCAGATACTACTCAAACATCCAGGAAAAAACGCTCTGGTTTCAGCAAAGCATCCGATGGCTTTTTATCAGGCTATACCTTCTATGCCAATGATTCATCAACACGAATTACCTACCACGGACTAATTGGATTAAGCCAGGTTGATTTCAATGCTGTTGACGGATGGAATTATCAGCAAAAATTCACCATTCGACATGAGTTTGATTCATTGCACAACTTGCGCATTGAACCCATGTTGCAATATGCTTTTGCGCGTAAAAAATTACTTTGGGATGCCAATGCCAGTTACTCATTTGCGCCAAAAAGTCGCGCCAGAATAGCCATATCAGGCGGACAGCTAAGCAAAGATTTCAACAGCCAATATGGCATCGACAGAACCCTCAATATGTTTTCTGCCCTGTTCTTTAAAGACCACTATATGAAGTTGTATCAGAAGGATTATGCCGCTATCAATGGCTCATTTGACCTGATACATGGCATGCGAGTCAATGTGGCAGCGTCCTACAACTGGTACAGGCAGTTACAGAACAACACAAACTGGTCAATTTTAGAGCAGGATAAAGACTATGCACCAAATATACCACCGAATGATCTGGTGACACCGGCACATTTGATGGATCAGACTGACTTGTTTACGTCTATTGAAGTTAGCTACACGCCACGTATGCGCTACAGCATGTACAAAGGGCGAAAATACCATCGTGGTTCGCGCTATCCGACCTTTAAAGTCAACTATCAGCGAGGCATAAACAACCTGTTCGGCAGCGATTCGGATTATGAACTGATACGCGGCACCATATCACAAAAGAAAGAATGGGGCATTTTTAACGCCTTCAGCTGGCAGGTTGGCGCTGGCTATTTCACTCGCAATAACCAAATGCATTTTTCACGCTTTCAACATTTTAACACATCTGAAATACCTGTAAACTTCAAATCGTGGGAGAATGCCTTTTTGTTGCTGGATGACTATCGCTACAGCACTAACGATTGGTATGCCAAAGCTCATGTTTCTTACACAACGCCATACCTGCTGTTAAAATTTTTGCCGGTATTAAGCAATCGCTTGTGGACCGAAAACCTATACACAAGTTACCTGACCCAACCCAACTACAAAAACTATGTGGAAGTTGGCTACAGCATGAATCAAATCTTTTTAATTGGCAGTGCTGGTGTATTTGCTGGTTTTGAAGATGGCAGCTACGCCCGCTGGGGATTCAGAGTAGGCATCAACATTAATTAAACTTAATTCGCCTCACAATATTTAAATCGCACCTTATTGCAGTTGGCAATAAGGTGCGATTTATTTTTGCAACAATAACATCTCAGCACTTGTTAAACTCTATGCCTGTTCACTATCTTGCAGGCTATTTACTTTGATAATAACACAGCAAAATATGAATCAACCTAAAAACCATATACTTGTCATTTTTGGTGCATCGGGCGACCTGACCTATCGCAAACTTGTACCAGCTGTTTTTGACCTGTACAATCAGAATTTATTACCTGAAAAATTTGCCATACTGGGCCTGGGACGAACTGACCTAAGCGACGTTGACTTCAGAGCGAAAATGAAAAGTGGCATACAACAGTTTGCACTTAATAAGCCGGATGACGAAAACAAGCTGAATGACTACCTGGAAAAATTACATTACTTCTCTTTTGACACGAAGGATCCGGATGAATACTGCCTATTAAAAGGTAAACTGCGGGAGTTGGATGAAGCTTGTGGCACTGATAATAACTTCATCTATTACATGGCCACGCCCCCAAACATGTATGAAATTATCCCGGAACAACTGGCCAAACAAGCATTAAGTGATGAGTCTGCCGGTTTCAAACGCTTGATTGTTGAAAAACCATTTGGCTATGATCTTAAAACAGCCCAAAAACTAAATAAAGAGCTGCTGAAGTATTTCAATGAGGAACAAATATACCGCATCGACCATTACCTGGGTAAAGAAACTGTCCAAAACTTATTGGTCACCAGATTTTCCAACGGCATATTTGAACCACTTTGGAACCGCAACTACATTCACCACGTTGAAATAACCGGTGCCGAAAACATTGGCGTTGGCAACCGGGGTGGCTATTATGAAGGCTCCGGAGCCTTACGCGACATGATTCAGAACCACCTTTTGTTACTGGTTGGTTTAGTCGCTATGGAACCCCCTACTTTAATCGACTCAACCAATATCCGTAACGAAATTGCAAAGGTGTTTCATTCCTTGCGTCCTATAAAAGAAGAGGAAGTGGCAAAATATGCTATTCGCGGACAATACACGGCCTCTCACATCAAAGGAGAAGCTGTAAAGGGTTATCGTGAAGAGCAAGGTGTAGCAGACGACTCCCGCACTGAAACTTTTGCAGCCATCAAGCTATTTATCGATAATTGGCGATGGGCCGGTGTACCATTTTATATACGCAGTGGTAAAATGCTGCCAACACGTGTTACCGAAATTGTGATACACTTCAAGTCAACACCACATCATTTGTTTGCCAATGATGCATCCATCTGCAACAACTACAATCAGCTGGTTATTCGTATCCAGCCCGACGAAGGGGTGCTTCTTAAATTTGGTATGAAAGTACCCGGGGCCGGCTTTAAAGTGCAAAATGTAAACATGGATTTCCATTACAGCGATTTATCAGATACATACCTGCCAAGTGCCTACGAGCGCCTTCTGCTGGATTGCATGCTGGGCGATAGCACGCTGTATCACCGCGGCGATGCTGTTGAGGCAGCCTGGAAGTTCGTCGATCCCATACTTAAAGCCTGGAAGAATGATAAGAATATACCCGTGCACGGCTATCCTGCCGGCACGTGGGGACCGGAAGTATCTGATGAGCTGATAGAAGAAAACGACATCACCTGGCGCTACCCATGTAAGAACCTGGCCAACGATGGCAATTATTGCGAATTATAAAAAGTCAACCACTATTACCTGCTTAATAAAGAAGATATGCACAAGATTTTTGAATCGAAACAAGCAATTGGGCGATACCTTGGCGACTATCTGCTTAATATCACCCAGGAAAAAGGCGAAGTTTACATCGCACTTTCGGGTGGCAGCACGCCTAAAGCCATTTTTGAGTTATTGGCTAAAGAATACGCCAAATCCATTGACTGGAGCAAAATTGTTTTTTTCTGGGGCGATGAACGATGCGTTCCTCCCACGGATTCAGAAAGCAACTTCAGGATGACACGCGAACACCTGTTTGATCACGTAGACACCAGGGCCATCAATATTTTTCGTGTCAAAGGTGAGCTAGATCCAGAAGAGGCAGTGGAAGATTACATCGAAACCATTGATGAGCAGGTGCCTGTGGTCAATGGGCTTCCTCAGTTCGACATCATGCTGCTGGGTATGGGCGATGATGGTCATACGGCATCCATCTTCCCTCATCAAATCAAACTTTGGGAAAGTAACAATATCTGCGAATTGGCTCAACACCCCGATAGTGGTCAATTTCGCGTGACGCTGACGGGGAATGTCATCAACAACAGTCAGCAAATATTCTTCCTGGTGACAGGTGAGAACAAAGCTGAAAAAGTAGATGAGATATTCAATAAAAAAGGCAACTACAAGCAGTATCCGGCTGCTCTGGTTGATAGCACGAAAACTGAGTGGTTGCTGGATAATGCTGCAGCCAACCTGTTGAAATAAGATATAACCACGGTTACTGATTACGAATTAGCGCAGGCAATGAAAGAACAAACGTTTCAAATGACTTCAGCGGCAGGCTGCCAGCTGTTTGGCAGGCTATGGATTCCGGAAGACTCTCCCAAAGCTGTGATCATATTAATACACGGTTATGGAGAGCATTGCTCGCGATACTCTTCATTTATCACTTTTTTTGAAAAAGCAGGTTTCGCCTTTATTGGGATGGACCACATCGGACATGGACAATCAGAAGGCAAAAGAGGCACTATAAAATCATACGCCCAATTACTGGATGATGTAGGAAGCTTATGCGAAAAAGCGGAAGGATACTGGCCAGGCATCCCTAAAATAATTTATGGCCATAGCATGGGTGGCAACATCGCGCTCAACTACCTTTTAAAACGCCCACATTCATTGATTGGTGGTATTATATCATCTCCCTGGCTCAAATTAGTCAATGAACCAGGCTATTTTAGCAAACTACTTATCAAGTTATTCGCCTGCCTAATACCTAACGTCACCATCAAGAGTGGTATTAATGCCCGCCACATCAGCACCCAACACCATGAAGTAATCAACTACCAAAATGATCGCTTAAACCACGAACGCATCTCTTTCAGATTACTCAATGCCATCATGAGACAAGGTATATGGGCGATGAACGCTATCAGTCAACTCCATACGCCTGTTTTACTCACCCATGGAAGCAAAGATCCAATAACGTCCTGTGAAGCAAGCCTCCAGCTGGCCAATGCCAATACACACTTTATTAAATTTCAGGAATTCAACAATGTGTATCATGAAGTACACAACGATGCACACCGCGAGCAACTGGCTCTGCTATATACAAATTGGTTCAACCAGCTAATCGATTGAGCGAAATACCTTAAGGAGCCAACCAAAACTAGTTCAATGAGGTTATCTTCCTTTACCAAACAGTCCTCTTGCCTTCAATTCCATAGGTAATACGCAATTGTATATAAACCTGTTGACAGGCACATCCACGCCATACTTTTCTGCCAGTCGCACTACAGTCCCATTTTGATAATCAATCTCCGAAGGCTTACTTTCCAATACATCACGGGTTAATGAAGACGTTGAATCATATGGAAAAGACTGAATGAAAGAAATGGTCTTATCAATAAAGTCTGGTTTGATATTAACACCAGCCTTCTGCGAAACAAGATAAATTTCGTTCAGCAGTGTAGTCATCATATCATAGGTCTCTTTCAACTCGCACATTTCTCCATAGGTGGTTTTGGTTACTGCCAGCAAAGCACTCACACAAATTGAAATAAATTTCTTCCACACATCTGCCTCAATATCACGGGAAGCCTTGTAATTAATGCCAGCTTGTTCAAATAAAGAACTCAACAATATCATGCGCTCAGTGTCTTGTTTATTCAACTCTCCGAACACTATCTCGGGCTGCACACCAAAATGATTGATGACGCCTGGTGCTTCAATTTTACTAATAATACGGCAGAGTCCCCCGATGATGTTTTTAGCATCAATCACTTCGCTAAGTTCTTCAGCCGCCAACACGCCATTCTGCAATGGCAACACCATACTCTTATCATGAATAATTTGCCTGATATCGTAACGAATCTCTTTTATTTGCCAAGCTTTAACAGCTGTAATCACCAAGTCAGCCGCTTTAATATTAGTGATACAATCGGTCGCTTGCACATCTCGTAAAATCACATCCCCATTAATGCTTTTTACGTATAAGCCATTGGCCTTAATAGCCTTCAGGTGTTGCCCCCGGGCTACAAAAGTGACATTATTACCAGCCTGAGCCAATTTAGCACCAAAATAACCACCAACGCCACCCGTACCTATTATTGCTATATTCATCAACTTCCTATTTTCTTCGTCCAAATAAATTCTCAACAAAACACAAAAGTAGGTTTATCTGACAGACTCTACAACCAATGAGAAATTTCATACGAATAACCTGCAATATTGACATCTGAAAATCAGTAGTTATGCCATTTTGACACTTGTATTTGCAGCCCCTTTTTTAATCACAACTGCTATTTAACTGATTTACTGAATAATTACTTTATGCACCAATTTTCTCTCAGAAAGTTGGCATCCATTTTGAAAATACATAAGCGTAATAAATTAAATGTTGAACTTAAATTTTGGAGGATACAACTATGACACTAGCAAGATTATCAAACAATTGGTTTCCATCAGTTCCTTCATTATTTGATCGTTTTTTCGATGGCGAATTGATGGATTGGAACAACAGCAACTTTTCAAGTACAGACACCACGCTGCCTGCAGTAAATGTAATGGAGAATGCTGATGAATATGCCATTGAAGTAGCGGCACCGGGCTTAAACAAAGAAGATTTTAAGGTAGATTATGACAATGGACGCCTGACAATTTCATCGGAGCACAAAAATGAAAAAGAGGAAAAAGATGGTGAAAAAGTAACAAGACGTGAATTTAGTTACCAATCATTCCAACGCTCTTTCACTATTTCTGAGAATGCCGTGAATGCCGATAAAATTAAAGCGAACTATAAAAATGGCATCCTGTACATAACACTTCCCAAACGTGAAGAGTTGAAACCAAAACCTATCAAACAAATCGAGATTAAGTAAGCTTATAATTGGGGTAGCCTGCCTACCCCTTTATTATGTTACAAAAGCTTATCCCATAAAATATAATGACTAATCTTAAAAACCATTAACATGTTAGAGAGTTGCAAAATAGTTTTAAACGGCGTAAGAGACGACAAACAACTGTTTAAAAAAGAACTTATAAAATCCCTGGCCTGGTTAAACACCAACGAACAAAAACAACTAAGCCGCTGGGTAAAAGAAAACTTTTACAACCAACATGCTGATGTAATTAATGAGATTCTGCTAACAAAATACGATTACGCATTATAGAAAGATTCAATTCAATAAAAGGGCTGCTCACAACAACGCAGCCCTTTTTTGGCTCTGAACTATTTTTAGTGGGTATGTTTTAATTATCACGCTGGGGTTTTCACCCCCAAATCCCGACTTCATTTTTTCAAAGATGAAAAAACGCAAGCAAAAAAATCTTCAGCTTTGCCTGCTTACGCTCATAAAACTACGGTTTAATGACGAAATCGTTAAACTCTCCCGATTAAGAACTTTGTGCAATTTGCTGCTCAAATTCCTACAAGTTCTAATTCGGGCTCAAACAAAAACGATTCTAAAATCGTCATATGCAACCTTGTTTTATGGCTTACCAGCCAAGGCTGGTGGGGAACTCTTGAATTTACCCAATCCAACCCATACAGAACCCCTTTTTTATTCTTCTTTTAACCCGAGAAGAACCATAAGATAGCCGCTTATCTCGACGAGATTTCATCCACTCTATCTGTTTACAACAGTATCTGGTAAAGAACCCCAAGACATGATTATCAGTGGAAGAGTAATAACAAAACTTCCGTTTCTTTGTTATTATAGTTGATTATCACCAAACACCATTATTATGAGAAAGATAGGCTATCTGGCAGTTGTAATTATAGGTATAGGAATAGGCCTCTACAGCACCATTAAGAAACGGGCAAATGCGTCGCATTTAGAAACCGGTCAGCAACTTTTTAATAGCTACTGTATTGGCTGTCACAATGATAAAAAATCGTCATTTATCGCCAGAGAGTGGCTCTTCGGAGGCAATAAGGTTGAAATTATCAACAGCATTAAGCACGGTCGTGTATCATTTGGCATGCCGGCATTTAGCGAAGGGCTAAATGATAAACAAATTGAATCGATGGCTGATTATATACTCGCACTGGCCAGCCAGACTAAAACGACTGCAAAAATAGAGCCTTCAAAAATAAGCGTACATAAAAGTGAAGTTCAAACCTTTACAGTTGATACGGTACTGAGTGGTTTAGATGTACCCTGGGGATTGGAGTTTTTACCTGATGGTAGTCTGCTCATTTCCGAAAGAGACGGCGATTTGTTACTATTTACATCAGAAGGTCAACTCACAAAAGTTAGCAATTCACCAAATGTACTGGCTGCTGGTCAGGGTGGGCTGCTCGATTTGGAACTACATCCCAACTATGAACAAAACGGGTGGATATATATGGCTTACTCATCACCTGGTACCGAAGATGAAAAGCTGGCTAACACAGCCATCATGAGAGCCCGATTACAAGGAAACGAACTGATTGACAATGAGGTTATTTTTAAAGCCCGGCCCGAGACGGATAAGCGCCATCACTATGGTTGCAAGCTCGAATTTGACCAGGAGGGGTACTTATATTTCTCGGTGGGCGACAGAGGAGATCGTGACCGCCATCCACAAGCCCTGAATAATGACTGCGGTAAAATACACCGCATCCATGATGATGGCAGTATCCCTGATGATAATCCCTTTGTTACATACGAAGGTGCACGGCCAAGCATCTATTCATATGGTCATCGCAACCCGCAAGGTGTCTGCATGCACCCGGAGACAGGCCGAATATGGACTGACGAGCATGGCCCAAAAGGCGGTGATGAAATCAACCTTATTGAACCAGGAAAGAACTATGGATGGCCGGTTATTTCATTTGGCATCAATTACAACGGAACAACATTCACCAACGATACCGCTAAAGCAGGCATGGAGCAACCTGTTCATTACTGGGTACCAAGCATTGCACCATGCGGCATGACCTTTATTAAAGGCGATCGCTATCCGAACTGGAAAAACAACATCCTAACCGGTTCACTGCGTTTCGAATATCTTCACCGGGTTGTTTTAGATGGCGATAAAGTCAGCCATGAAGAGAAACTTCTGGAAGGGATTGGCAGGGTCAGAAACGTAGAAATGAGTCCGGATGGATACATCTATGTAGCTATTGAGAAACCCGGGAAAATTCTGAAACTCGTTCCTCAATAATTCCATATATGAGGTTTACTTTTATTATTCTCGCATACTTTTCAACTCTAGTCACATTTGCTCAAAGAGTCACAAATACAAATTCTTCAGACTCTTTGGGCCAGCAACATATTGTGCTTAACGAAGTGACTGTTGATGCACCGGTTCATATACCATCATCGCAGCAATGGCCCGGAAGTATTTCAATACTGGATTCCCTGAATCTTGAGTCGGGTAATTCATATCAACTGGCCGAGCACTTAAACAGTCTGCCAGGCGTATTAATGCAACAAGGCACATTGAGCACTAACCGCATCACCATCAGGGGCATTGGCTCACGAACGCCATACAACAGCAACCGGATAAAAGCCTATTGGGGTGCCATTCCATTAACAGATGGCGATGGGGTTACTGCCATAGAAGATATTGGCTTTAACGATATTAGTTCACTCACAGTTGTTAAAGGGCCATCATCTGCACTCTATGGTGCAGGTCTGGGAGGTGTTATCCTCATCAATCCCTGGACTTCTATTGAAATGCAAGAGTATCTAAAGGTACAAAGTGAAGTTGGGAGCTACGGAACATACTCTAACCAACTAACAACCGCCTTGAAATCAGACAAAGGAAGCAGCTGGATTACGGCCAATCAATTGCATTCCAACGGCTATAGAGAAAACAGTTTATACAAACGCTACAACCTCACATTAAAAGGCAAATACCAATTCGGTCAACATTACTGGCATTACCTTTATAACTACCGCTATCTGCATGGCCAAATCCCCAGTTCGCTGGATAGCATAGATTTTAATAACAATCCACGAAAAGCAGCTGATTCATGGGCTGCAATAGAAGGCTATGAAAAATCGAAACGCCACTTATTTAATGCTGGTGTGCATCTTTCAGTGAATAGCCAATTGAGTAATTCAATTGATATCTTTGGTACAATTTCAGACCTGGATGAGCTAAGACCCTTTAACAGGCTTGGTGACAATAAAAATGCACTTGGTCTCAGGGAAAAGCTAAGTTACCAGGGCACCAACCTTAGAGTTGAAGCCGGGCTTGAAGCATTGCTTGAACACAACCACGTTAAGCTATATGGTGTGAAAGAAAATAATCTGGGGCATTTACTTAGCAGCACAAAACTGCAGCGCAGCTACATCAACCTATTTGGATTGGCAGAATACAAACTCCATTCAAAGCTACTTATTCAGGCGGCCTTCAACTTGAATAACACATGGTTTAACTCAAAACAACAATCGAGTGAGAGTGAATCTTTCAATCACCAATACCCTTTAACACTGTCGCCTCACTTGGGTATTAACTACCAGCTGAGTGATGTCTCCATTTTTTTTGCATCTGCGGGTCATGGGTTTTCAACACCATCGGTTGAAGAAGCACAATTGCCCGATGGAAGATTCAACCCTTCCATCAAGCCGGAGGAAGGTTACCAAGTTGACCTGGGCTATCGCTACATAGCATCCGATAATCAAAGTAAGCTCGAAGCAAGCGCTTACTGGATGCGAATGAACAACTTACTGGTCACCAAGCGCGAGAGTGAAGACATCTTCTACGGAGCCAATGCAGGGAAAACTTCCCATTATGGCCTCGAAATAAGTGGTAGTCAAACCGTCCATATCAGCCACTCAGCTTTATTAATCCTTAATGCAACATTTGACCATTCAATTAACAAGTTCCTCGAATTCGTGGACGATGGCACTGATTATAGCAACAAGCACCTACCCGGCATTCCAGACTACAACCTTTATCTGGCTGCAACAGCTAACATCAGGGAACTAAGTATCCATTTCAATTATCGCGCTCAGGGCAGTCAATACCTTAACGACAGCAACCTAAACAGCTACAACTCTTTCAGTGTACTCAATACTAAAATGAGTCACTCTTTTCAATTGAATCGCTTTAGATTCCAACTCTATTTGGGTGCTAATAATTTATTGGATGCCCATTATGCGTCAATGGTGCTGGTCAATGCACCTTCATTTGGCAATAATGCACCGCGCTATTATTACCCGGCTATGCCCTTTAATGCATATATTGGATTACGACTGTCTATTTGAGGTCATGTTCTCTGAGTAATTAATTAATTTAGCAATCACATTAATCATTAGCACATGTCGCATGAAATCCACTCTACTACTTATCATCCTTTATTTGCTTACTAACATAATCAGCCTGGCTCAGAACAGTGAGGACAGCACAAACATTAAAGTACTATCATTTAATATACTACATGGAGCCACTACACAAAATACATTTGATCTTGATGCCATAGCCCAGGTTATTATTGATGCCGATCCTGATTTTGTAGCCCTGCAAGAGGTAGACTATAAAACCAATCGGGCGCATCAATATGACTTAGCTACCGAGTTAGGATGGCGTTCTAAGCTCCTACCTCTTTTTGGACGTGCGATGTACTTTGATGGTGGTGAATACGGCGTCGCCATCCTGTCAAAGCACACATTGATAGCATCTGAAAATATAGCCCTACCAACTAAAGCCGGTGATGAACCACGCACGGCCTTGTCAGTTACAAGCATTCTGCCAGGCAATGACACCATTGAGTTTATCGCCACACACCTTGACCATTTAAAAGATGGCGCCTCCAGACTGCTGCAAGCGCAACAGCTACAAAATGTCAGCACTAAAATCAATCATCCGGCGATTCTTGCAGGAGACTTAAATGCCACGCCAGGCAGTCCGGCAATCAACCTTTTGGAGGAACACTGGCTGTCAAGCTACGAACATGATAACCCACATCCGACCTACCCATCACACCAACCTGAAGTGAAGATCGACTATGTCATGATGAAACCAGCATCCCGATGGCAGGTGGTGCAAAGAGAAGTAATTGCAGATACCATTGTTTCTGACCATTGTGCTTACCTGGTATCCTTGAAACTACTTAAAGATTAAATCAGGAGAATTTTCTTTATTTAATTAGAGATTTTTTTCTTTATAATTCTTTTAGTTACAACCACTTGCAGCTAAACACAAGCAATGTAGCTTACAACAAGCTAATTAACTGTAAGGCAATAAGCTTATTTTAATTCATTCTAAATACAAATACCTTTCGTTAGTTACAACAATTCTTTTACTTCGTTACATTTGTGACCCTACGTAATATGGCAGACTTAGATTACATAGAGCACGAGGGCATTGTGACGGAGGTATCACCTCATCTCATCAAGGTCAGAATTGTTAACGAATCGGCGTGTGCATCTTGCCATGCCAAAGGATCGTGTACAGCAGCAGATTTGCAGGATAAAATCATTGATGTATATCAATCTGAAAGCAATGTGCAAATTGGGCAAAAAGTCATGATACTTGGTAAAAAGTCGTTAGCACCCAAGGCCGTGTTACTGGCTTATATATATCCAATTCTCATCATTTTAGCAGTTTTAGTTACAGTTTTTTACTTGACTGCCGATGAACTATTAGCAGGCGGAATGGCATTGGCCGCATTGGTCCCCTACTACCTGGTCATCTACCTGTTAAAAGATAAGCTTAAAAGAACTTTTTCATTTACAATAAAACATCAAATCAACTAAATATGAATGTTGTTCTGATAACTATAATCTCGTTAGGTGTGTTAGGGTCATTGGCCGCTATCATACTCTATTTTGTAGCGCAGAAGTTTAAAGTGTTTGAAGATCCTCGCATTGACCAGGTGGAAGAAGTGCTACCTGCTGCCAACTGCGGTGGCTGTGGCTATCCGGGCTGCCGGGCATTTGCCGAAGCCATGGTTAAATCCGATGATATTTCAGACCTGAACTGTCCTGTTGGCGGCGCAGACACCATGAGCGCAGCGGCAGCAATTCTTGGAAAAGAAGTAGCAGCTGCAGATCCAATGGTAGCTGTAGTGCGCTGCAATGGCACATGCGAAAACCGTCCTCGTATCACTGAATACGATGGAGCTACATCATGTACAATTGCCACCTCACTGTACGGTGGCGACACAGGCTGTTCTAACGGCTGCCTGGGCTTAGGCGAATGTGTGGATGCGTGTGCATTCAATGCCATGTACATGGATGAAGAAACAGGTTTACCGGTCATCATTGAAGATAACTGTGTATCGTGTGGTGCCTGTGTGGATGCTTGTCCTAAAAACATTATTGAGTTGCGTAAAAAAGGACCTAAGAGTCGTCGCATCTTTGTATCATGTGTTAATACCGACAAAGGAGCGGCTGCCAAAAAAGCTTGTTCGGTAGCTTGTATTGCTTGTAAGAAATGTCAGAAAATCTGTCCGTTTGATGCCATCACGGTCGAAAACAACCTGGCGTATATTGATTACAACAAATGTAAGCTGTGTCGCAAGTGTGTGGCCGAGTGTCCTACCAATGCTATTCACATGATCAACTTCCCACCTCCGAAGCCAAAGGTGGAGAAGCCTGTAGCTGAATCAGCAGAATAAGAGATAAAGAACATTAATAAAAACATTATAAAATAGGAGGACCAATCGTGTTAAAAACATTCTCATTAGGAGGGGTTCACCCGGCGGAAAACAAATTCTCAGCCGGCCAGAAGATTGAGGTCTTGCCCGTTCCCGAGCAAGTTTCGGTTCCTATTGCCCAACATATTGGAGCACCTTCAGAGCCTGTTGTTGCCAAAGGTGATGAAGTAAAAGTGGGTCAGTTAATAGCTAAATCAACCGGTTTTGTTTCGGCCAATATCCATTCGCCTGTTTCGGGTAAAGTATTTAAAATAGATGACATCATAGATGCCAGCGGCTATAAACGCAAAGCCATCATCATCAAAACAGAAGGTGATGAGTGGGACGAAAGCATTGACCGCTCAGAAGATTTGATCACAGAAATTACAGCTACACCAGAAGAAATCATTACGAAAGTTGGCGAAGCTGGTATTGTTGGGCTTGGTGGTGCTACCTTCCCGGCTCACGTTAAGCTTTCTGTTCCTCCGGGAAAAACCTGCGAGGTATTGATCTTAAATGGTGTGGAATGTGAGCCTTACCTGACAGCCGACCATCAGCTGATGATGGAAAAAGGCGACGAAATTATGGTAGGTACACAAATACTAATGAAAGCACTGAAAGTGGATAAGGCTATCATTGGTATTGAAAACAATAAACCCGACGCCATTAAGCATATGAGTGAATTAGCCGGTAAATACCCGGGAATCACCATTCAGCCATTGAAAGTGCAGTATCCACAAGGTGGTGAAAAACAATTAATCGACGCCTGTATCGGTCGCCAGATTCCATCAGGCAAACTGCCGATTGAGGTAGGAGCCGTCGTTCAGAATGTAGGTACAACACTTGCTGTTTACGAAGCCGTTCAAAAGAACAAGCCTTTATTTGAGCGCGTAGTAACAGTAACCGGTAAATCGGTTTCGAAACCATCTAACTTCCTGGCTCGTGTGGGTACACCTCTCAACCAGCTGATTGATGCTGCTGGCGGACTCCCGGAAGATACTGGTAAAGTAATTGGTGGTGGCCCAATGATGGGTAAAGCCCTTTCATCAACAGAAGTACCTATTACTAAAGGCAGCTCCGGCATTTTGATTATGCCGGATGAGATGGCGAAACGTGGAAAGACAGAAGCATGTATTCGTTGCTCAAAATGTGTTTCGGTATGCCCAATGGGACTTTCACCATATTTATTAATGACGGTATCAGATAAAGCCATTTGGGATCGTGCAGAGGAAGAAAAAATTATGGACTGCATTGAGTGTGGTTCATGCAGTTTCACCTGTCCTGCCAACCGTCCGCTATTGGATTACATCCGCTTAGGTAAAGGTAAAGTTGGGCAAATAATGCGCAGCAGAACTAAATAAATTAGTTGGTTAGTTATTAGCCAGTAGGCAGAAGTGATTGACATTATCTAATCACTTTCAAACAAACTAAAAATAAGAAAATTAATTAAATATGAATAGGTTAACCGTATCACCATCCCCGCATGTGCACAGTGGCGACTCTGTGAAGAAAAACATGTATGGGGTGATCATCGCCCTGGTTCCGGCGCTGGCAGCCTCGCTTTACTATTTCGGTCTGGGTGCCGCCATAGTAACCATCACAGCTGTTGTGTCGTGTGTATTCTTCGAATGGGCTATTCAGAAATACCTGTTGAAAAATGACTCGACCATCATGGATGGCTCAGCTGCATTAACAGGACTATTATTAGCATTTAACATGCCAAGTAACCTGCCAATCTGGATCATCATCATAGGTAGTTTGGTGGCCATCGGTATTGGTAAGATGTCGTTTGGCGGACTGGGTAACAACCCGTTTAACCCGGCATTGGTAGGACGTGTATTCCTGCTTATCTCATTTCCGGTGCAGATGACATTATGGCCAAAACCAATTGTTTCTCAAGCACATTATTTAGATGCAGAAACCGGTGCCACACCACTTTCGGTAATGAAAGAAGGATTGGCAAATGGCGAAACCGTAAGCACAATGATGTCAAAAATTCCATCGTACACCGAATTGTTTTTTGGAAATTCGGGCGGTTCAGCAGGTGAAATTGCTGCAGCTGCCTTATTGATAGGATTAATCTTCATGCTGATTCGCAAAATCATCACCTGGCATATTCCGGTGGCAGTCATTGGTTCAATAGCTGTTTTCACAGGCATACTTCATTTGGTAAATCCTGAAGTCTATGCCGGTCCGTTATTCCACCTGTTAACAGGCGGTGTGATGCTGGGTGCTATTTTCATGGCCACCGATTATGTAAGCTCACCTATGGCTAACAAAGGCATGATTATTTACGGAATAGGTATTGGTGTAATAACCGTTGTGATACGTGTATTCGGTGCTTATCCAGAAGGAGTGTCCTTTGCCATCCTTATCATGAATGGTTTTGTGCCTCTAATTGATAAATATGTGAAACCTAAACGCTTTGGCGAAGTTGTAAAAACAGCTAAAGCCTAATGCAGGAAAACCAATAATCATGGCAAAAACAGAATCAACGCTTAAAAATATGGTTTTAACCCTGCTGGTCATCACCTGTGTGGCAGGGGCGTCGCTGGGCTTTATGTATGAGCTCACCAAAGGACCTATAGCCGCGGCGAAAGCTGCCAAGCAGCAAGCTGCAATAAAAGAAGTTGTGCCGGGTTTTACTAACAACCCGGGCGATGAAATGTATGAACTAACCTCCAAAGAAGGTTTAGCTCTTAAGTTGTTTCCGGCTAAAAAAGATGGCGAACTAATAGGAGTTGCTATTGAAACACAGACCAATAAAGGTTTTAGCGGAAATATAAAAGTAATGGTTGGCTTAAAGCCAGATGGTACTATTATTAATTATCAGGTGCTTGAGCATAAAGAAACACCCGGACTAGGTACTAAAATGGCCGACTGGTTTAAAACCGACAAAGGTAATCAGAGCATCCTGGGCAAACACCCAAAGAAAAACAACTTAACCGTTAGTAAGGATGGCGGTGAAGTAGATGCCATTACAGCCGCCACCATAAGCTCTCGCGCATTTTTAGATGCTATCCGTGTGGCATTTGATACTTATACAGAAAATCAAAGCAGCCAGCCGGTTGCAACAAATACCTCGACTGAGGAAGGAGGTGCAGAATGAACCAGTGGAATAACTTTTCAAAAGGCTTTTTTAAAGAGAATGCGGTATTTACGCTTCTCCTGGGAATGTGTCCAACCCTTGGGGTAACCTCTTCCGCCATTGATGGTTTAGGCATGGGCCTGGCCACCACATTTGTATTAGTAATGTCAAACCTGGTGGTTGCCTTAATCAAAGATTTCATACCAGACAAGGTGCGCATCCCTTCATTCATTGTGGTAATCGCCACATTTGTAACCATTGTTGAGATGACCATGCAGGCCTACGTTCCTGCCCTATTTGATTCATTAGGACTCTTCATTCCACTTATCGTGGTTAACTGCCTGGTGCTGGGACGTGCGGAGGCTTTTGCTTCAAAAAACAACCTGGGTTCATCTGTCATCGATGGATTAGGTATGGGACTTGGATTCTCAATGGCATTAACCATGCTGGGTTCTATCCGCGAATTACTGGGTAGTGGTAAACTGTTTGGTACCATCATTTACCCTGAAGATTACGGTATGTTGGTATTCGTATTGGCACCTGGTGCATTTATCGCTTTAGGTTACCTCATCGCATTTATTAACCAGGTTAAAAAGGAGGCATAAGCTATGGAATATGTATTAATTGTAATTTCGGCCATCTTTGTTAACAACATTGTACTGAGCCAGTTTTTAGGTATCTGTCCATTCCTTGGTGTTTCTAAAAAGATTTCTACCGGTATTGGTATGACTGGTGCCGTTACTTTTGTAATGGTAATTGCTACCATCGTTACATTCTTTCTTCAAAAAGCTGTTTTGGAGCCATTTGGCGTAGGCTACCTCCAAACCATCTCGTTTATTCTGGTAATTGCTTCACTGGTACAGCTGGTTGAGATTATCTTAAAGAAAGTTAGTCCCCCGTTATATCAGGCATTAGGAGTGTTTTTGCCCTTAATTACCACTAACTGTGCTATTTTGGGTGTGGCCATTATGACCATTCAGAAGGACTTCAACATTGTTGAGTCGGTGGTATTTGCCATTGCCAACGCCGTTGGTTTTGGTTTAGCACTGATAACATTTGCCGGTATTCGCGAGCAACTTGACCTGATGGATATTCCGAAAGGGATGAAAGGTACACCAATTGCATTGGTTGTTGCTGGTCTGTTGGCACTAGCCTTTATGGGCTTTGCAGGTATTGTTTAAGCATAAGTCAATTCAAAATATGAAAGAGAAGTTCGTGAAGGACTTCTCTTTTTTATTTCAGCTCGCGCGGTATTACAAAACTAAAGCGTGTGCCTTTGTCGCGTTCCGACTCAACATGTATGTGACCGCCCAGTAATTCGACATAAGCCTTGGTAATAGCCAGTCCCAGGCCTGTTCCACCTTTTTTAACATCAGAATCCTTAGCCTGCCAGAAACGCTCAAAAATAAAATCAATATCTTCGGTATCTATGCCAATACCCGAATCCTGAACATACACCTCCAAATCACTTGCTTTTAGCACTTTGAATCCAAAATGAACACTTCCGGTGGATGTAAACTTAATAGCATTAGAGACCAGATTCGTCAGTACCTGGCGCAGTTTCACTTCGTCTGTGAATATTTCAAATTCGTTGTGATTATCATGCTCAAACACCAAGTCAATGCCTTTAGCAGTGGCAACATCGATAAAGAAAGCATGTAAATCATCTCCCAGCTTAACCATATCAGTATAACCTGGATGCACATCAATCTGCCCCGACTCTATCTTGGAAATATCAATGATATCGTTGATAATACTCAGCAACTGACTTGAGCTTTGATGAATTAAGCGCACATACTCGCGGCGGTCATCGGGCGTGAGCCCTTCATACTGCAATAACTCTGAGAATCCCACGATACCGTTCATAGGCGTCCGTATCTCATGAGACAAGTTAGCCAGAAAAGCGGACTTAAGGCGATCACTTTCCTCTGCGCTTTGTTTGGCTTCACGCAACTCTTTCTCCAGGGCCACATGCTGATGTATTGTTTTGGCCAGTTTCAGGTTTTTATACCCCATTGTTGACAGCTCAATGGACAAAACATTAAGCAGATTTAATATCTTTTGAAAATGCTCAGGTGCCACTTTGACCAGTTCGACAAACTCTGGTAAGATGTCCTCATCTTTAAAACCAAGCGAGCGGGTGTATTCCAGCAGATGTGATTCATTTAAATCATCGGGGCGCACCTGGCCGATTAACCAGTTGCCTATATGATGGCCATCCACTATAATGGGTGCTGCCGCATCGACAAAACCGCATGATAAGCAAGGGCTGGATACTGGCTTCTGTAACTCTTTAGCCATCTCCCCCAGCCTTTTTCCACTTTGCATACACATGCTCAAACCTTTGGGGGTTGATCGAACTTTGGTACATACTTTATTAGAGAAAGACACCTTGGTGATAGCATGTCCCTCCGTATCTGTAATGAGTGAAGATATGCCGGTAGCAAACGAAAAGGCATCCTGCATCTTTTGCAATTGCTCCAACTCAAACACCTGCAATATGCCAAGCTGACTGCTATCTTCAACCGGTTTGACAATGGTGTCTATCTCCTTTTTCAGTTGGTGCTGATAGTTGATTAAGGCATTCATTGTCTGCTTATAATCACTCACATCCGTTACAATAGCAATAACCATCCGGTCATTATTAAGACGAAAACTGTTGAGACTGATTTTAGCATCAAACTCAGTGCCATCCTGCCGACGAATGCGCCACTCAAAACTTTGCGGAAACCCCATTTCAGCCTCCTTAATATATACATTGGCATACGTGGGTGATTTACTATCCAACTGGTTAAGGGCCGATATTTCTACAATTGATTTGCCTTTCAGGTAATCCAATTCACAACGCAATTCGCTTACGGCTTTATAATTGGCATCAATACAAACGCCATTTTTATAAATGATGATGCCATCGTTAGCTGCTTCAAAAAGCGTCTTATACATATAACGGTGCGCCTCTATTTGCTTTTCGCTTCTTACCCTGACCAGGAAGTTTGCAAATGTACGAGCAAGCAGTTTGAGGTTCGACACCTCGCTCACCGACCAGTGTTTGCGCATATTAACATGATCGAGGCCTACAAACCCCAATGGCTTATCTCCTTCACTAAATGGAATAAGTAAGATGGATTGGATACCTTCTTTGGCAAACTCCTCACGTTCTTCGTAAGCTTCATTGGGTAAATCATTTATATCATCCAAACAAACCACTTCCATATTAAGTAGCTTTGTTTTCAGATAGGGAAACGAATTGATTGGCAGATTCTGTAACTGCTCAATGTACGGTTCTATACCCGGTGCACACCATTCGTTAACATTGCTCTTGAACTTTAGGTCTTCACTGTATTCAAACACATAACTCCTGTCGCAATGAAAGTAGTTACCTACCATCTCCAGTGATTGGTCAATAATGCGCGGAATCTCTTCAATATTGATATTGATATTGTAGGCCAGCAGCTTATCGAGCATCTCCCGGTAAGCAATCATATTATCCAGTTTCAAAAGACTTTCTTTAGCCTTTGTATTGTCTCTGAAGGCCACCACCACATACTCTTTTGTATCCGTTTGCACCAATTGAATACAAGCTGATAACCACTTGATGGCTCCCAATCGTACCGGCCAGTCAACAATCTGCTGGGTTTCCGGTTTAAGACTATCGAACAGGTTAATAGCAGCACGCTCATTAAACAGGTCAGCCCGCGAGCAAAAATCTCGTAAGAAATAGGCTGTGTCTGGATGCAGGATGAATAAATCCCTTGCTTTGTTATTTAACAGGGAGGCCTCATAACCGGGCTTTTCAAAGGCCACCAGTGGCTCCAATGCTACATTAACGATTTGTTCGATATCCTGGAAACTATTATTCATGATCAAATATGAAATCCATGGCATAAAGTACTTAATGTTTTGATGATTCACAACAATTAAGCCAGACAATGCGCCATTGAAATCCCTATCGGCATCTGTTTTTTACATCTATTACTATTTTTATAGTCATAAAACTATCTAAATAATTTTGTAACTATATTTATAGTCGTATATTTGTTGCAAACATTTTGGGAAATGATTGAATTAACGAAAGCAGAAGAACAGGTGATGCACTACCTGTGGAACATTGAGAAAGGATTTCTGAAGGATATAATTGAGCAATACCCTGATCCTAAGCCAGCTTATACCACTGTATCAACGGTGGTGCGTG
Source organism: Carboxylicivirga mesophila (assembly GCF_018271975.1). Classification (GTDB taxonomy): domain Bacteria; phylum Bacteroidota; class Bacteroidia; order Bacteroidales; family Marinilabiliaceae; genus Carboxylicivirga; species Carboxylicivirga mesophila. Next base: position 15,742 of record NZ_JAGUCN010000031.1, on the reverse strand, counting down.
TGCTGGTAAAGAAGAAGGCGATTGCATACAATAGCTATGGCAAGGTCAATGAGTACTATCCACTCATCAAGAAAAGTGCCTACAGCAAAAAGCATGTAAGTAATCTTGTTCAGAACTTTTTCGATAATTCACCGGGGCAGTTCGCCTCTTTCTTTACTAAAGAGAGTAACCTATCAGTTTCTGAATTAGAAGATCTAAAGGCCTTGATTGACGAACAAATATCTGAAAAGAAAAAGTGATGGAAGCATTTGGACTATACCTGCTGAAAAGCACGCTGGTATCTGGCATCTTCTACCTGTTTTATCATGCTTTTCTCAGAAAAGAATCATTCTTTTCGCTAAGCCGCTTTTATTTATTGAGCAGTGTGGCTTTCGCCTTTTTGTATCCTTTGGTGAGCATTAAAATCGAGCACCGGGCTTCACAGCCACTGGCACTCATTAGCACCATTCAATCAACCATCAACCAGTTCGAATTTGCTGAAGAACCAACCATTGTGGCTATAGAAAACGTCGGCAATACGACCAGCTACATAAACTGGTGGCTACTGCCCATTGCACTGGTTTCTATTGCTTTCTTGTTCAGATTTCTCAAAAACATTATTCAACTTCGCAAAACCATTTATGCTAATGAAACAATAAAAGAACCTCAATTCACGCTGGTGCTTTTTAACCAGCACTACACCTTTTCTTTCTTTCGTTACATCTTTATTTCCCAAACTGTTTGGCGTTCACCCAATGGCAGTAAAATTATCAACCATGAACTAAGCCATTTGAAGCACAGGCATTCAATCGACCGGCTGATAATGGAACTTTTATTGATTGTCTTTTGGATGAACCCATTCTTATACTTTTATCGAAAGGCACTGGAAGAGGTACATGAATTTCAGGCTGATGCAGATGCAACCAAACACGTTGACCAAGGTGAATATTTTGGCTTGGTATTGCAGCAATCGTCCGTCTGCAGCTATTCGCCTCTGATGAGTCCTTTCAGTTATAAACTCATCAAAAAACGAATAAAAATGGCAAATTATAAATCACATCCCCATACTAAATTTCGAATTATCATCCCAATGCTAATAGGTGCAGTTATTCTTTTAACTTCAGCAATTAATGTCAGAACGCTTCAATCAAACAATAGTGAGAACAGTATTCTGGAAATAAATAATGAAACTAAAAACATACCTTCTGAAAGCACTTTCATTACACCTGTTTCCAATGGTAACTTAGCAGCTGGTTGGGGATTCAGAATACATCCAATATATAAAGTCAAAAAGTTTCATGAAGGCCTTGATTACTCAGCTCCATTAAACACCCCTGTTTTTGCCAGTCAATCAGGTGTAGTTATCCTAACTAAGTCGGAAAAAACAGGCTATGGCAAACGCATCGAGGTGGAACATAAAGACAGCTACAAAACACTCTATGCTCACTTGAACAGTTTCAATGTTAAAGAAGGACAGGCGGTTAAACAAGGCGATATAATTGGCTATGTTGGCAGTTCCGGTGGTTCTACGACCCCTCACCTGCACTTTGAGGTTCATCAAAATGACAAAAAAATAAATCCAGCAAACCTATTGGTTAATATATCAATTGATAAACCTATTGAACTTGAAGACGATTTATTCATCGCTCCCATCGCCGCAAAGGATCTAATTAAAACATCGTCGGGCTATGGCATGCGCGTTCATCCGATCTCAAAGAAAAAGATGATGCACAATGGCGTGGATTATGTAGCCGAACTAAACACCAATGTTGTAGCAATAGGCGATGGTGTGGTGCGCAAAGTCAACCACGATTTTGTGGAGGGGAAAGGCCATGGCCGCTTTGTAATAGTTGATCACGAGAATGGCTACTCCTCATTCTACTCGCAGCTAAATGCCTATAAGGTGAAGGAAGGCCAAAAAGTTAAACAGGGCGATGTTGTTGGTTTATTGGGGAGCAGTGGCCTGTCAACCGGTCCACACCTGCATATGGAGATAAAAAAAGACGGGCACTTTATAGACCCTGAGTCTGTAATAAAGTAATGATAGTTAGAAGAGCCGCATGGCTCTTCTTTTTTTACCAAAAGGAACAAACATTTTTCAATTACCAGCGTAGTACTATCTACCACACATGTTAAAAAATTCGTAGTGTTGATAAGTAATGCGGCACGTTTTTTGGTTTGTTTAACCAGAAAATTATTTTTGGTGTCCTTTAATGAAAATGTTGAAAACGGGAGAGGCTATGAAAACAAATTTCTTTACAAAACTACTATCTGTATCGGCCGCTGTTATTGCAGTGGTGCTGGTTTCGCAATTGTTTATTCAATCATCTGAACCAGCTGAATCAATTTCCAATAATGAATCAACAGAAAGTAGTTATGCCATCTCATCCCTCGATATTCCTGCATCACTGAACTTTGCCGGCGAGGAAGTACCCATTCAACGTTATGACATTAAAGAAAGTTTCGACCGCGAATTGCTGGTAAATACATACTGGCAGTCGCAAACCATACTGTTCATTAAAAGGGCTAATCGCTACTTCCCCATCATTGAGCCTATACTGGCCGAGCAGGGTGTGCCCAATGATTTTAAATACCTGTCGCTGATAGAGAGCAGCTTTATTCCAAGGGCTCAATCGCCTGCTGGTGCGGTTGGTCTGTGGCAGTTTATGCGTGCCACCGCCCGTGAGTATGGCCTGGAAGTGAATCCGGAAGTTGACGAACGCTATCACATTGAAAAATCGACCGTAGCCGCCTGCAAATACATCAAAAAAATGCACGACCACTATGGCAGCTGGACTTTGTCTGCAGCCGCCTACAATGCCGGACGCACAGGTGTTAACAGACAGCTATCGCGCCAAAAAACAGACAGCTATTACGACCTGCTCCTGGGCGAGGAAACAGGTCGTTACGTGTTTCGCATACTGGCAGCCAAGGAAATACTTACCAATGCCGAGAAATATGGCTTTTTTGTGAAAGAAGAAGACTTGTATCCGGTAATTGAAACCATTGATATTGAGGTTAACACCAAAGTGGCTGATTTTGCCGACTTTGCAAAACAATACGGAACCAGCTACAAAGAGCTTAAAAACATGAATCCGTGGTTACGAGAGGCTTATCTGACCAACAGTGGCAAAAAAACGTATACCATCAAGCTACCTGAAAGCTCTAAACAATATCTGAATAAACCGATAAAAGCAGAAGCAGATAGCACAGCAAATAAATAGCTAAATTAGCTACTAGAGACTGGTGTCCAATCAAGTGTCGGGTAATGTTTTAATTCTGTTATATCCGACCCGCTCTGGGGTCGATGAATGTAACGTAAATATTTCTATAAATATGGGATGCCGCTGGCATCCTCTTATTGCAAACATGACACCAGCGGTGTCAAAAATTTATGGATCTAATTGCTAAAAAACCACAACCCGGCGGGGTTTTAGAATGTAAGTTTTTCGCACAACACCCGAATTACAATGAATGACTTGGCACTAGCTGCCAGAAGCTAGCAATTTGCAGCTCCACCATTTACGCACCTTGCACTAAGCACTGCGCACTAACTTCGAACTAATAACTATCTTTGTATGTTCATAAGTTGATGAAAGTGAAAGAAAATACAGTACCTGCCATTGAGCAAATTGACGAAACGGAGCAAATTGATGTGTATGGCGCCCGCGTACACAACCTTCAGAATATAGATGTCAGTATACCGCGTAACAAGCTGGTGGTGGTCACCGGCCTAAGTGGCAGTGGTAAATCATCACTGGCCTTTGACACGATCTATGCCGAAGGACAGCGGCGCTACATCGAAACGTTCTCTGCTTATGCCCGACAGTTTCTGGGCAATATGGAACGTCCGGATGTGGACAAGATAACCGGGCTGAGTCCGGTGATTTCCATTGAGCAGAAAACCACCGGTAAAAATCCGCGCTCAACAGTAGGCACCATTACTGAGATATACGACTTTCTGCGCTTATTCTACGCCCGTGCCGGTGAAGCTTTCTCCTACCAAACAGGCGAGAAAATGGTAAAATACACCGATGAACAGATCCTCGAACTGATACTTGAACAGTTTGAAGGACGCAAGGTGTACATTGCGGCCCCACTGGTGAAAGGACGTAAAGGGCACTACAAAGAGCTGTTTGAGCAGATTCGTAAAAAAGGCTTTTTGCATGTGCGCATCGATGGCGAGATACAGGAAGTGGTGCATGGCATGAAGGTAGACCGCTACAAAACGCATTTCATTGAGATGGTGGTGGATCGCTTTGCTGTCTCACAAAAGGATACCAAACGACTTAAGGAGAGCATCCGCCTGGCTATGCAACATGGCAAAGGCATTATGATGCTGATTGACAAAGACACCGACGAACAGCGCTTCTACAGCCGCCAGCTTATGTGCCCCAGCTCGGGCATATCCTATAACGAACCGGCGCCTCACTCCTTCTCATTCAACTCACCACAGGGAGCCTGCCCGAAATGTAAAGGACTGGGAACGGTTGATGAAGTGGATTTTGATAAGATTGTACCCGATGCCAACCTGACCATCAAAAAAGGGGGTATCACGCCCCTTGGAAAATATAAAAACAGCCTCATATTCTGGCAGATTGAGGCTATTGGCGAAAAGTATGGCTTTACGGTTAATACGGCTATTAAGAACATACCCGAAGAGGCCATTGACATCATTTTACACGGTTCGAGCGAACCTTTGACATTGAAAAACACACCCCTAGGTTCATCATCGAACTATTACCTTAGTTTTGAGGGTGTGATTAAATACATACTGGAGCAGCAGGACAACGACACCTCGATGAAAGCCCGCAAATGGGCCAACCAGTTTATTAAAAACACACAGTGTACCGAGTGCGGCGGGCAACGCCTGAACAAGGAAGCACTGCATTTTAAGATTGACCAGAAAAACATTGCCGAACTGGCTGAGATGGATCTGGGACTGCTGCACGAATGGTTTCAGGGCCTGGAAGACCGGATGACCGATAAGCAGAAGGCCATTGGCTACGAGGTGTTGAAAGAGATACGCAACCGCCTGGGCTTTTTGATTAACGTGGGGCTCGAATACCTGTCGCTCAACCGCAGCGCCATGACCCTTTCGGGAGGTGAGAGCCAGCGCATACGCCTGGCTACACAGATAGGTTCGCAACTGGTGAACGTACTGTACATACTGGATGAGCCCAGCATTGGCCTGCATCAGCGCGATAACCACCGCCTGATTGACTCGCTGTGCCAACTGCGTGACACAGGTAACAGCGTGCTGGTGGTGGAGCACGACCACGACATGATGATGGCCGCCGACTACGTGGTGGATATGGGCCCGCACGCAGGGCGACATGGCGGCGAGGTGGTGGCACATGGCACACCCATGCAGCTACTGCAAAGCAACTCGCTGACGGCCGATTACCTGACCGGCCGTAAAAAAATTGCCGTACCTAAAGAACGACGCGATGGCAACGGGAAAGTGCTATCCATAAAAGGAGCTACCGGTCATAACCTGCAGGGTGTGAATGTAGACTTTCCGCTGGGTAAGCTCATTTGTGTCACCGGTGTGTCGGGCAGTGGTAAATCAACGCTGATTAACGAAACCCTCTACCCCATACTCAACCAGCACTTTTACAATGCGGTGAAAGACCCGCTGCCGTTTAAGTCAGTGAAAGGACTGGAACACATTGACAAAGTAGTGGATGTGGATCAGAAGCCGCTGGGACGCACACCGCGCTCCAACCCGGCCACTTATACCAAGATATTTGATGAAATACGCAAGCTGTTTGCCGAACTGCCCGAGTCAAAGATACGCGCCTACAAACCCGGCCGTTTCTCGTTTAACGTGGCAGGCGGACGCTGCGAAACCTGTAAAGGAGGCGGCGTCCAAGTCATCGAAATGAACTTTCTGCCCGATGTGATGGTTGAATGCCCCGACTGTGGCGGACGCCGCTACAACCGCGAAACCTGCGAGGTGCGCTACAAAGGCAAATCCATCAGCGATGTGCTGGACATGACCATCAACCAGTCGGTTGAATTTTTCCAACACATCCCCAAGCTATCGAAAATACTGAAAACACTGCAGGATGTGGGTCTGGGCTACATCACACTCGGACAACCTTCTACCACGCTTTCGGGTGGTGAGAGCCAACGTGTGAAGCTGGCGGCCGAACTGGCTAAGCGCGACACCGGTCAAACCATGTATATACTGGATGAGCCGACTACAGGGCTGCATTTTGAGGACATACGTGTGCTGCTGGATGTGCTGCATCGCTTGGTGGCCAAAGGCAATACGGTAGTAGTGATTGAACACAACCTGGATGTGATTAAGGTGGCCGACCACGTGATTGATATCGGTCCGGATGGCGGCCGATTTGGCGGACAGCTACTGTGCGCAGGCACTCCAGAAGAAGTGGCAAAAAACAGAAAGAGCTACACAGCTAAGTATTTGAAGGAGGAGTTGAAAACATAGTCCGAAGCCCGAAGTACAAAGTCCGAAGGACATGCTTAGTGCGCAGTGCGAAAGGCTAATGAAAAAGGATCGCAGCTATATTAGCACGTTTTCTATTAAGATGCGAGCCTGAGCAGGCAATCACTATCAGCCATCAGCTATTAACAAAAAGTCCGGAGGCCGTCACAGCTTTATTAGCACATTTTGTTTTAGGATGTGAACCCTAAAAGGTCAACCTCATTCGTTTTATAAAGTTTAATGAGTAAAAGCAGAGTATTAGCATTTCTGTCTTATCTTTGATTGAACCAAATTAATCTCTGTGAAAAGCCAAACATATCATAAATGGCTGGAAGCCGCCTACCTCGAATTCGGTCTATCCGGGCCTGAATTCAGTCTTAAAGCACTGGCACAAAAAACAAACCTTCCCAGAGCTACCTTATACTATCATTTTGATCATAAAGAACACCTGATTGACCAGTTACTGATACTGCATAAAAGTCGGGTTGAAGAATTTCTAAAACAACTAAGAACTGAAGTTAAGGTGCTAATACCTGACTTATATGTATTAATGAGTAAATTTAAGCCTGCCGTATTGTTTCATCGCCAGCTGCTTAAAAACTGCCACGAAACCAGGTACTGCGAACTATACCAACATGCGAATAAGCAATCTATTCATATTCTTCTGCCTCTTATCAAACTCCTTTTCGATGCAGATAAATCAGACCAGGAAATCATTGAGTTTTATAATACACTAACAGATGCCTGGTATATCAGACTCCATCCTGCCCAAGTGAATACCGACTACATGACTGAGTTAGCCATCGAAATAATGGATAATACATTGGGCTTATACAACACAATTGACATTGGCCACAACACCAAACAATAATCGCCTCACACAAGCTTACCAAGGGGCCAATAATAAATACAATCCGGCCAATCACACAATTATTCAGTTTAAGGAGAATGAATAATATCTGACACCCCTGTCCAAGTTTCTCTGATACCTATTTAGTAGATTTGGCTAAGCTAACGGGCGCCTGTTGGCCATGTGCTTAAATACTATGGCGCACGCCCCCGGCCACAACAACATATTCACTACTGATTTTAAGCAGTACACAAAAGCCATACGTCATCATAAACCTCAGCGCAACGCTGGCACTAGTAGAAACAAAGTAAAAGGAATGAAATACAGAAAAAATGTCGCATTAACTAACAATTTAATTGACAATTACTAACAATAGCCAGTAATTGCCAACTGTGATAATACCAGAATAAACGACACCAAACTAACTATGAAACTACCGATTCAATTACTTCTGTTACTGAGCGCCCCTGGCGCCCCCACAATGGCCCAAAACATACCCGCAATAATTATTGACTGGCACACCGGCTTGTTTTCAGAAACACTACTCATACACACTGCCCGTTACAGCCCATCGAAGTACTATTCCGATAAGCGCTTTAATTGACCATACATTCTAATAATCAAACAATAAAACCATGACAAAAACATTAAACTTACTGATTGCATTGCTGGCTACCATAGCATTGGGCGCCTGCCAGCCGCAAACCGAAAAATTAAGCCCGCAGGAAGCCATGGAAATAGCCAAAGAAGCCTATATCTATGGCTTTCCGATGGTGATGAATTACAAAACACTTGATGCCTACACACTGGATAATAACTCGCCCGAATACAAAGGTGAGTTCAACCAGAAATCGTGTGAGGCAAGGCTTTACACCCCCGAGGACAAGGCCGTGGTTACACCCAACTCTGATACTCCCTATTGCATGATGTGGTGTAATATCAGCCACGAGCCCATTGTGATATCGGTGCCCGATGTGGAGCCAGAGCGCTATTACTCGTTTCAGCTGATTGATTTATACACCCACAACTTCGCCTACATTGGCAGTTTAACCACCGGCAGCCGGGCCGGCAAATACCTAATCGCAGCAACTGACTGGACGGGCGAAAAGCCGGATGGAATAGATGAAATTATTCGCTGCGAAACGGATTTGTTTTTGAATATTGTGCGCACTCAGCTGATGAATGAAAATGATATTGAAAATGTGCGCGCTATCCAGGACCAGTATCAGTTGCAAACACTTAGCCAATATATGGGCAATGAACCAGCGGCTGCCACAAGCCAAAACAACTTTATGGCGTGGAATGAAGGTGTTCAGTTTACCGTGCAATCTTTTAAATACCTAAGCTTTATCCTGAAACACATCACGCCCGCTGACGAAGAAAAGCCGCTGATGGCACGCTTTGCCAAGCTGGGGATTGGCACTGATGCGGGTTTCGACCTCAATGCCTTTGACGCAGCCACACAGGATTCCATTAAAGCAGGCGTTAAAGCCGGCTTTGCTGAAATGGAAACATTTATAGCCCAAATCAGTTCCGACCCGCTGGCCAGCGCCAAAATATTTGGTACACGTGATTTTCTGAAGAAAAGTGCCACAAAGAACTACCCCGACAAAAACATGTATCTGCTAAGGGCGGTAGCTGCCCACCTGGGCCTCTATGGCAATTCGGGTGAAGAAGCCATCTACCCTGCCTACCTGATGGCCGCTCCAGGCATACCGTTTAATGCAGCTGAAAATAATTACACCCTCACCTTTCAGGAAGGTGAACTGCCTCCCGTTAAAGCATTCTGGTCATTGACCATGTATGATGGACTCACTCAGCTGCTGGTTGACAATCCGCTAAACAGGTACCTACTGAATTCATCGATGGAAAACGGCTTTGTATACAACCAAGATGGCTCGCTTACCTTGTATATCCAAAAAGACTCGCCCGGCAAAGAGCTGGAAGCTAACTGGCTGCCTGCACCCGATGGCCCGTTCTATTGCATATTGCGTCTGTATGGCCCTACCGAGGAGGCATTATCGGGCGCCTGGATGAATCCGCCAATAATGTTCAATCAAGCAGATAAGTCATGAAAAAATCGGCCATAATAATAGCTATTGCCTTGTTCATTGGCTGGCAGCTGCAGGCCCAGGAGTCACAGGATGAGCTATCTGCAGCAGCCGCCAATCCCATTGCCAACTTAATGAGCTTCCCCTTCCAGAATAACCTGAACATGAACCATGGGGCATACAATCGCAACGTTAATGTGCTGAATATACAGCCCGTTATTCCGTTTGCCGACGGTAAAATCATCACCCGCACAATCATGCCAATTGTGCGCATCCCCGACTTCAGCAGTGAGTCGGGCACCTTATCTTCAGGCATCAGCGATGTGGTATTTACAGCTTTTTATGTGCCCGACACCAAAGGACTGACTGTTGGCATAGGCCCTGTACTTGAAATACCTACAGGCGGCGAACTGCGCGGCTCGCAAAAATGGAGCATCGGCCCTTCGTTTGTCGCTTTGCAGCAGTCAAAGGTGTGGACACTGGGTGTATTACTGAATAATGCCTGGTCGTTTGCCGGCAAATCAGAAGTTGCAGAAGTTAACCACATGCTGTGCAACCTGTTTTTGGTGCGGCAGTTGGGTAATGGCTGGTACGTCAACAGTGCGCCTATTATCACAGCTGACTGGACACAATCGGGCGATGATCGCTGGATAGTGCCCCTGGGCGGTGGAGGCGGTAGGTTGTTGATGCTGGGCGGCAAACTACCTCTCAACCTGCAAACGCAGCTGTACTACAATGTGGTGCGGCCAGATTTTGGACCTGAATGGCAATGGCGATTCCAGGCACAAATATTACTCCCCAAAAGCATCTTTTCGAAGAATAATTAATCAAACCCAGGTACATGAAACAAGCATGAAAATCCAATTATCTAATTTACACAAAGGGGGATGATTGAAATTCCCTGGGAGTTTTAAGCAAGCAATAAAAACTTTAAACGCATGAAAAACAAAATAATACTAAGCATACTTGCACTTGCCATGGCCATTAGTGCATGTAACCCGAAGCCCAAAGAGATAACAGCCAACGAGGCTAAACAAATTGCCAAAGAGGCCTACATCTATGCCTACCCCATGCTGGAGCATTATAAAATGATGTTTGCGATGGCCATGTATCCCGAGTCAGGCGCTTATCAGGCACCATTTAATGTATTGACCAACAATTCAAAGCTCAACGGCCCTGAGGATACTATTATTGTGCGGCCTAACAACGACACTTTTTACTCTGCTGTCTGGTTTAATCTCTCAGCACAACCTCAAATATTAACGGTTCCCGCTATTACAGATGGCCGCTATTATTCATTCCAGATCATCGATATGTATACGCATAATATTGACTATATAGGCACCCGTAAAACGGGTTTTGATGCAGGGGCTTATATGTTTGTCGGGCCGGACTGGAAAGGTGAAACTCCTGAAGGAATATCAAAGGTTATTCAATCAGAAGGCAACTTTTTGCTGGCACTGGGCAGAACCCAGGTTTTTGGTCCTGATGACGTGGAAATTGCCAAGGATGTTATCGATCAATACGGTGTTCAATCGCTGAACGCCTACAATGGTTTGGTTGAAGCTGCTGTAATTGGCGAGAATCCGCCTATTCCGCCATATCATCCTGAAAAAGTGAGTAACGAACACTTTATAAGCTATTTGAATGCTCTAATGGCCACGGGCCCTATTCACCCTACAGAAGAGGCCCTTTTTAAACGCTTCGCTAAAATAGGTATTCAGCCAGGTCAAGCCTATCATCCAGAAGACTATAGTCCGGAAATAATAGCTGCCATCAGAGAAGGCATTGATGCAGGTCGCAAGGAGTTGATAGACGCATCCACGCAATTGGGTGTGCGCAAGAATGGCTGGCAACAGATCGCCGGGGCTTTTGGTACGCGGACTGCCATGAAGGAAAAATATTTAACGCGGGCTGCAGCCGCCTACTTTGGCCTTTGGGGTAACGATTTGGAGGAAGCCTTTTATCCCGAAACTACTTTTGATACTGACAAGGAGGAGCTGAATGGTTCAAAACATGATTATATACTGCATTTTGAAGCTGATGAGCTGCCCCCGGCTAAAGCCTTTTGGTCGTTAACCATGTACAAATTACCGGAGCAACTGCTGATAGAAAATGAAATTGATCGCTATGTAATTGGCAGCGCCACCAAAGGATTAAAGTACAACGAGGATGGCTCATTGGACGTATATATTCAAAAAGAGAATCCGGGCAGAGACAAGGTTTCCAACTGGCTGCCTGCTCACGATGGACCTTTCTCATTACAAACCCGTATTTACTGGCCCGAACCGTCGGCATTAGCCCCCTTGTACACCATGCCTGCTGTGCAAAAGAAGTTATAATATAAGTCACCATTATTAACAAAAACAGAAACCCTATGAAAAATCTATTGTTTGGCCTGTTGCTGTTTATTTCGGTAAGCCTAACGGCCCAGCAGAATGAAGTGGATAGCAAACTGAAAGATTATGGTTTATCCGTTGAAGTACTTGCCAACAGTATAGTAGCATCTCATAGCCAATACGCCTTCAATGTTTCCATCACTTCCGATACCGATTCGGAAACCGTTGTTGAGAAAGCCAAGTACGATCCGACCATGAAAGTTGGTGAACGTTGGCTTTTGCTGTCGCATAACGGTCATGAACCATCGAGAAAAGAGCTTAAGGACTTTAACAAGCGCTTCAATAGGAAAGAGAAGGATATTAATAGAGCGATTGACAAGTCGTCATTGAATATCGAACTCGACGATAAGAACTATTTGGTTGTTGGCTTTAAATACATTAAATCTGGTTTACCGGCCCGATATGCCTTTTTAGCTAATTGCAAAGGCAAAGCCTTCATTAATAAATCGACCAAACAGCTTGAAAAAGCAGAATTTGTAAATGAAAAACCGTTGAAGCAATGGCCGCTTAAGACCGATAAACTTTCATTGCTTGTGAACTATACCTACAATGAGGCCGAGCAAATTTACCTATTGGAGAAGGAAACATTTAAAATGGATGTAGAGGCATTTGGTCAGATGGTGCCATTAAAGGATGTTTACGAGTATTCTGATTACACAAGTCTTTAAGGAATGACATAAGACGGATGTCTTCTTAATTAAGTTTAGTGTAAAACAATAATAAACGATAAGCAATGAGAACAAGTCTTTCAATATTAGCACTGCTGCTATGTTTAGGCAGTGTATCGGCCCAGTCGGCCAAAGAGGAAATCGATTACATCCAGTCCATTTTTGGCATGGAAAAGAAAGCCCTGGTGGCCGAGGTGGTGCAGCCCGATGAAGCCACCAAAAATGCTTTTTGGGCCTTGTACGACAGCTATGAAACCAGGCGAAAAGAATTAGGGCAACAACGCTTAGCCGTACTCATGGATTATGGTGAAAAGTATGCTAACCTTACCGATGAACAGGCGGCACAGTTTTTAAAACAGACCATGACAATTAAAAAGCAGCACGATAAGTTACTGAGCACCTTCGTTAAAAAAGTAAATAAAACCAATGGCCCGGTAACGGCCATGCGCTTTCAGCAGGTTGAAATATACATTTTGAGCGAAATACGATTGGCCATTGCGGGTGGTCTGCCATTCCCCGACACCCATTAGTCTATAAATGAAATAAACCGGGTAAGCTATCAAGCAATAGACACCCGGTTTGTTTTATAGCACCCACAACTGGAAAATAATAATCTTATGAAGAAACCCTTACTGCTACTCCTTTTCATACTGCTTGCCAACGCCCTATCGGCCCAGGTGCTGATTGCGCTTTTCTTTGGTGATAAGCTAACAAACGACCAACTGGAGTTTGGACTAAATGTGGGCATTAACCGCTCATCCATCGTCAACCTGGATGCCCGAGGTCCTTCAACAGGCCTTAACATAGGCATGTCGTTCTTGTATAAGTTTAACGAGCGCTGGCACCTCAATCCCATGCTGTACTATGCCTTTCCGATGGGCAGCAAGGGCATTGCCGTATATGACACGCCCAATGAGGATTTAAATAACGTACTGGAAACAGCCACTGTGCAGCGCAAAATGGCGGGCTTCAGCCTGCCCATCACCCTCAGGCACCGGCTTTTTAACCTTACCTATTTAGAGTTGGGGCCACAATTCAGCCTGCTTACCAAAGCAGAAGATGTGTTTTCGGTATCGCTGTTTGATGACGATGATTTATCCTACACAGCCGATGTGTCGGACCAATACAAAAAGATAGATGTGGGCCTCACAGTAGGTATTGCTCAAAAGCTTAAACAAACCAATGGCATCACCATCACCGCCCGTTACTTCAATAGCCTGATGAATATTTCAAAAGCAGCCGATGCGGCCAAGCAATACCATTCGGTAATACATGTGGGGGTTATCATCCCATTTGGCCAGCCAAAGGCGGAGGGCTAAAAAAAGAAGTGAGTCCGAAGTCCTAAGTTAGTGCTTAGTGCATGGTGTACATAACCGTAAAAATTTAAACACAGAGACGCTGAGGCGCAGAGGTTTTATGTTCGGAGTTTGTGCACGGTGCATAGTGCGCAAAAAGTCCAGAGCACGAAGTCCGAAGCTTAGTGCATGGTGCACATAACCGTAAATATTTAAACACAGAGACGCTGAGGCGCAGAGGTTTTTATGTTCGGAGTTTGTGCACGGTGCATAGTGCGCAAAAAGTCCAGAGCACGAAGTCCGAAGCTTAGTGCATGGTGCACATAACCGTAAGACTTTAAACACAGAGACGCTGAGGCGCAGAGGTTTTTATGTTCGGAGTTAGTGCGTGGTGCATAGTGCGTAAAAAGTCCGAAGCCCGAAGTTCGAATGTTAGTGCATGGTGCACATAACCGTAAAAATTTAAACACAGAGACGCTGAGGCGCAGAGGTTTTTATGTTCGGAGTTAGTACACGGTGCATAGTGCGCAAAAAGTCCGAAGTCCACAGCACGAAGTCCGAAGGTTAGTGCATGGTGCACATAACCGTAAAAATTTAAACACAGAGACGCTGAGGCGCAGAGGTTTTGATGTTCGGAGTTAGTACACAGTGCATAGTGCGCAAAAAGTCCGAAGTCCACAGCACGAAGTCCGAAGCTTAATGCATGGTGCACATAACCGTAAAAATTTAAACACAGAGACGCTGAGGCGCAGAGGTTTTTATGTTCGGAGTTATTGCGTGGTGCATAAGGTCAAAAGATAAAAGAACAAGGATCGTATCTTTATTTTAATAATTTCTAATAAGATACGATCCCTAGAGAAAGTCGCTGGCAGCTTTACACAATAATTTTCCCACTCTAACAAACAGAAAAGTGCCGAATAGCTGATATCATTTAGCTTGTAGCAACACATACAATTAGTTATACTGTTTTTTTTATAAACAATACGTTGTATATATCTATTTTATACATATCTTTAACAGTAGTATTTGGGAGTTAACCATAAAAAAAGACAAAACATGGAATTAATTAACCTACCCCGTTTGAGGAATCAAGAACTACAAACCGTTGGGGAAAATTCAATTCGCATTTGCAGTGCTATCAATGAAGTAACAACAGCCGTTGACAAAGCCGCCAACTCATTAAATTCCTTTAAGAAAGGCATGCAAAAGGATACATCAACCGGCATACCTAAAGCCGAACTAGACAACAAACGCGACCGACTGCTCTACGGTCTTATGCTTAGCATTAAGGCTGAATCTCACTTTCCGCATGATAGCACAACGGCTAAAACAGCCTCTACACTGATTAACATAGCCAATAAATATACTGGCATTACACGCATGTCGTATAACGAGCAAACAGCAGCCATTGATAACCTGCTTGAGGAAATCTCAAAGCTAGGTCTATCAGCTGAAGTACTCCCTTTTGTACAACGCTGGCTGGAGCCTATCAGCAATGCCAACCTGGCTTTTAAAGCAGGTCATGAGGCCTTTATTGAAGGCAATGTCAAATTATCGGGCACCAGTGCAGCCAGTTATGTGGCACCTCAGCTGGCTGAGGACTTGCAAAACCTGTACACCCTTATGTTTGCTTATGCTAAAATAGGTAACAACCAAGCCATCATTGATGCCTACCAGGAACTGGAGTTCCTGATTAATTCGGTCAACTAATCAATTAACATTACTCCCGAAAGCTAATTAGCCAATGCCTGAAGCAATGCTTTGGGCATTGTTTTTATACCGATTTAATATCGAAAAGAGCCTTGGGTTCACGTACCCCAAAAGACTCTTTTATTTATTAACCTGAGTTCGATTTAAATTTCAGAATTCAGATTGTCATAAAGAATTGATATACAAGGCAAATTTTGCAGGGCTAGCGAGCTAGCTCGAAAAATTTAACGCAGTAGATTAGTTTTTTATGACAATGCATAGATGTTTCACTTATAAACAGCAATTTTCTTCCCGAAATTTATTCAAAATAGCCCGCTATTCTTTCATAATTTTCGA
>NZ_JAGUCN010000030.1 GCF_018271975.1 Carboxylicivirga mesophila | reverse complement strand
GAAATGAAAAAGTAGCGGGTCAATGAGTGCTGCAGCGGCGGCATTTTTTGTTTCGTTTTTGCTGCTGCAGGCAAAAATGAAAGGACATAATTCTTATATAAGAGAAACAGGATAAGCCCGTCCGGCTCGACAATGTCATTAAGTTAAGGGTTTTTCGTGCCGCTATACAACCTCCAGATACTACCCCAAACCCCTAAAGGGGCTTACCCCGCGCGCTGTGCCCTTTAGGGAAGCAAAGGGTGAGTGTGAGGGAGGCTACTAACTTAATGACATTGGTCCGGCTCGAGGACAAAAAGCCCTTATCCCGGCCTTTCCGCTTTGGCGGAATAAATCCTCATCCAGGAGAAGGTACCTCACTCAGAAAGACAACTCACTCTCATATAGAGCAATATTATTAAATCAGGGCTTCCTCTCCTTAAAGGAGAGGATTGAGGTGAGGTAATCGATTACGAATGATAAGTTTGTTGTTATCTTTTTTGCTTCTCAGGACGCCCCCTTGTCGTATCAATGTCATTAAGCTAAGGGTTTTTCGTACCGTTAAACACCTCCAGATACTACCCCAAACCTCCCGAAAGGTCGGGACAAGCTCTAAAGGGGCTTACCCCGCGCGCTGTTCCCTTTAGGGAAGCAAAGGGTGAGTATGAGGGAGACTCCTAACTTAATGACATTGCCTTGTCGTATAGGCCAACAAATGAAACGTTTTACCCCATTTGCCCCCGTGTCTACTCTTTTCGTTCAATCAGCATCGAGGCCGCCAGCCACAGCAGCAGCGTGAACAGGTAAATAAGGATGCCATACATGGTAACAATCATCGTTACTTTAATGGCGTAAAACACCATATCCTGGGTCAGTGTACCTCCGGTATTCAGTAATTTTTCAATGGCCGAGAACATGGCACTGAGTCCAATCAACTGCCCCAGCAAGCCGGTTATAAGGGCAAACAGGCCGATGGATTTACCGTAGCTCAGCTTTCGCAAAATCTCTGTTTTATTTATTTGTTTGGAGGTATAACCCACTATAAAATGGTAAATAATCCAGGCAGTGACCATCACCAAAAGGATGGTTAGTATGCCCATAAAAAGTGGTCCTCCCGTAATAAATAAATCTTTCATAAGTCATTAAAATTTAGTGATTAATACTTCTGCCAAAGTATATGAGATCACGAAGTCCATCAAGGTCGAATCCGGCTCTAAACCGGTTGTTTACCGACGCTCTGTTGTAATTATGATATATTTGTCCAAATTAGCCCGAAAAAATGAGACCTCATGTATAAAAAATCGAAAAACCCTTACTTCCATATCGCCTACTGGATTTTTGTACTTCTGGTATTAACCAAAACCTTTGGCTTCAGTTGGGGCAATACCACCGCCGCTTTTTTCTTCGTATGCATGCTGCTGCCCATCGTCATCGGCACCTCCTATTTTTTCAACTATGTGCTGGTACCCAAATTTTACCTCACCAAAAGGTATGGCCGCTTTGCCTTTTATACCTTTTGCATGGCAGTGGTGTCGGTGTACCTCGAAATGATGGTGCTGCTGTTTTCCTATGTTTACCTGGTTAACCTTAACTTTGCAGCCATTAACCCCGATGCCACCCAGCTTAAGCTATTGGTGGTGGTCCTCTACCTGCTGGTATTTATTGGCACGTTTTTTCTGATGATGAATCAAATCAGCGAGAACCGTACGATGATTGAGGGGCTGTTAGCTGAACAGGAAAAGATGAAGAAGTCGTTTCTCGAAATCATGTCGAACCGTAAACTGGCCAAGATACCCTACGATGAAATTGTGTACATCGAAAGCCTGTCGGACTACATCAGGGTGATAACCACCAGCAACGAAGTGGTGAGTAAAGAGAAGATAAGTCGGCTGGCCGAACGCCTGCCCGATACTTTTTTACGCATCCACCGCTCATTTATCATCAACACCGACCGCTTGAAGGAGCATTCCCTGGATGAAGTATTGGTGGATGATGTGCGGCTAAATATCGGCCGAAGCTATCGAAAGGTGGTGAAAGAAAAGTTAACGAATGTAGGCCAGGACAGCCACACATCTGCTGGTGCTGCCATAGAGTAATACTCGCATTGGCATGCCCTCAAACAGGCCACTAACTGCAGCAGCCATGGCCTGAAAAAGGGTACCAAACCTTGTGCTTTCACCTGGTTTGATACCCAACACTACTATTCTATAAAAAAGCCTGCCCTGCAATTAGCTGTTTCATCGGGCCTGTTACTGTGTTTGATAACGAGGTTCTGCAGCCTCTACTTTTTCATAATAATACTTGCCTCTGTTTTATCCTGGTAAGTTAGTTTGACAAAGTACATGCCTTTTCTGACCGCCTTGCCACTGTTGTCCACGCCATTCCACACATACTCATGCAAGCCCTTGGCATGGTGCTTATCTACCAGCTGCAGTATCATGTTACCGGCAACATCATAAACCTGAATGCCCACATGTCCCTCTTCGGGCAGGTTATATTGCAAGGTGCAATTGTGCACAAAGGGGTTGGGATACGCTCGTATAAAGAGCTTCAACATCTTAGCCAGCTCTTGGTGCATATGCTGACGTACGCTGAGGTCGGGATAAAAACGCCAAACATCATTATCCACATTCAGGTAGTTGAGCGGATCAGTAAAATTAAATGTTTCGCGGTCGCCCCCAACGGTCATTATGGCTGGTGCTTTATTGTTTCTGGAGGCAGGCACCACTATGGCATGAAAATCATACTTCACATCCATTGGCTCTTCAGCATTCCAGGGAGTGCCAGGCAACTGAAACCATTTCACCCCATCGCGACTTGCCCAAATGTCCATCGGGTTATTTGGTTCGGCCGAGAAGTTGGGCCCTGGTATGGGATTAAAGGCAGGATCGAGGTTAAAGCCACCAAAGAGCACCAGGTGGTCGCGGTACAGCAGCACTTCATGACCCGGGCGTGCCGACCACGGGGCATGCTCAACCAGCTGCTCCCAGTTAGCACCATCTCTGCTGCGCCACACATCATTGTAGTAGGGTGGCGGTGTGCCGGGCATACTGGGCGTAAAACCGCTCTCGCCTCCCATCAGGTACATATAGCCATTCTTCACCACTACGCGCATACCGGCCCGGGCGGTCCAGGGCGCATCAGCAGTCACCAGCTGCCAGTTGCTGCCATTCTTCGATTTCCAGACATCATTATAGTAAATGCGAACAGGTGGCCCTCCAATTACCGCATCGTCATCATTTCTGGAGCCTCCCAGAACATATATCTCATCGCGAAACACAAAGGCACTAATACCGGCTCGTCCTGTCCAGGGGGCATCGCTGGTCATTTCCTCCCAATTAATACCGTCTTTGCTGCGCCATACATCATTAAAGAAAGCCGATGGGCCAAATGGATTAAAATTCTGCCCGCCTATTACGTACATGTAATTGCCTTTGGTAATGGCACAGAAATAAGCCCGTGCGGGCCAATGCTGACTATCGTCGGTGGCCAGTATCCGTGTCCAGTGCTTGCCGCTTAGGTTACTTTTCCATACATCGCCCCATATCTCACTATCACCGGGAATATTGGATTGTAAAGGGGTGCGCCCGCCTAATACATACAGGTTATTCTGTAAGCGTACAACCTGCAATCCAGCTCTTGGTGCCCACTCGGCATTAGCAGTTACCAGTTTCCAGGCTTCGTGGCCATGATGCATCTGCCCAAAAGCCAACAGGGGAAGGCAAAATAACAACCCAAGCCATGCCAAAGAACTTAGCCCTTGTTGAATCGTGTAAATGTTTCTCATACCTCTTTCCTTTAAAAGTTAGATAAAATTGACACAGTAAGTTACGGTGATTCCCTCAGACCCTCAAGTGTAAATACCTGTATTAGAACAAAATCACCAAAATTTATGCCCTGTAATCAGGTAAGCACCACAGCTGTGTCATCTATTCTACAGGCAGAATGCTGTTAAATGGCTCAGAATAGCTAACTTAGCCTACCCTAAACAAATAGATATGAAAACTTTAGTGATAGGTGCCAGCGGTGCCACCGGCCTGCACCTGGTCCAACAGCTACTAGAGGCCGGGCAGGCAGTGAAGATAATTGTCCGCTCCACAGCTGGTATTCCTGCAGCATGGCAAATACATGAGCACATCGAAATTATCACCGCCTCCATCGCAGAGATGCACCCTGAACAAATGGTGGAGCTATTGAAAGACTGCCAGGCTGTCGCCTCATGCCTGGGACACCGCCCCTCCTTTAAAGGCATCTATGGTAAGCCCAGGCGCCTGGTGCGCAATGCGGTTCAACTCATCTGCGAAAGCATCCAGTCCAATGCCCCGGCATCACCTGTCAAGTTTGTGCTGATGAATACCAGCGGCAATGCCAACCGCGACTTAAATGAGCCCAATCCCCATAAGAACCGCATAGTGATAGGACTGCTGCGCGTGCTGATACCGCCCCATGCCGACAATGAGCAGGCGGCTGATTATTTGCGTGTCACCATAGGCCAGGATAACCCTTATATCCAATGGGTGGCGGTGCGCCCCGATGGCCTGATCAATGAGGATGAAGTGACGGATTATGAGCTATTTCCTTCACCGGTGAGGAATCCCATCTTTAACCCCGGCAAAACAAGCCGTATCAATGTGGCCAACTGCATGACACGCCTGATAGCTGAGCCGGCACTGTGGAACACCTGGAAAGGACAGATGCCGCTTGTGTATAATAAGGAAGTTTGATACCAGTAACAGTCCCAATGAAGCCCCCCGCAGGAAGCGATGCAATAAGTAATGGTAATGGCTGCTCGCACAATCTTTATTAACCAAACATTTAATCACAATCTATAAACTATTAATAGTTTGTTAGATCATTAGGCAGCAGGCAGTAGTTGATTTTCACATTGCTTAATATCAATTTTGTAACGAAACTACCAATTCACCAATCAGTTGAAGTTTATTAAATTATAAAACCTCAAGAAAATACTTACAAAAACATGAAAAAAATACTCTGCATACTACTAGTTTCAGGCTTATTTTGTGGCACTTCAAAAGCTCAGAAGATTGAAAGGAAAGCATTTAAAGATGCAAAAGTTATCAGACTTTATGTAGGTGACTCCTCCAAAGATGAAGCTCTGGTAAGGTTTGCCAAATTCATTAATAACACGGGATTCACAGCACATATACCCGGAAAGGAAGACGAGCCAGAGCCTGAAAAGACAAGCAAGAAGCAAAGCCCTGCAAGCATCAATACTAAATTAGTGCTTGATGACAGAACGAGTGGCAGCAGGCAAATAGGTGATACCATCCATACCAGTATGGCCACTTTATACGATTTAATGTGGGGAGACTTTGGTGGCAGGCTGAAGTTTTATTCTGCTAAGGACAAGGAAAACAATATTTACGTGGCAGTAACCGGATTTGCCTACAATGCGGTGTTTGGTGGCAATTTTGATAATATGCAGATGCAAAAAGGTGGCAAAACGGCTAACTGGGCACAAAAAACCCTATTTAAACAAATCGATAAATACGTTTCCGCTTACCCGAACGTACAACGTATTCTGTATGCCGATAAATAAATCAGGCTGAATACACTGTCACTCGGTTCTCAAGACTAATCGCACCAACCATAAACTATATCACATGAAAAAAATACTCCTTTTATTAGCCGATGGATTTGAAGTATTTGAAGCCAGCGTCTTTATTGATGTAATGGGCTGGAACCTGGAGGAAGGCGACGGCTCAACAAAGCTATTTACCTGTGCCCTGCGAAAAGAAATTAAAAGCTCTTTCAATCAGCGATTTGTGGTGGATTATGTAGTCGATGAGATTGATATCAACGATTTTGACGCACTGGCTATACCTGGTGGTTTTGAGGTTTATGGCTTTTATAAGGATGCCTATAACGAGCAGTTTCTTGACCTTATCCGCCGTTTCAGGGCTGATGATAAAATGATTGCATCCATTTGTGTAGGAGCCTTGCCCCTGGGTAAAAGTGGTGTGCTAAAGGGGAAGAATGGCACCACCTATGATAGTCCCATCCGCCGGGAAGCATTGGCCAGTTTTGGTGTGCATGTAAAAAACCAGCCCATTGTAGAGGATGATAAGCTCATCACATCGTGGAATCCCTCAACGGCCATTAATGTGGCGCTGTTGCTGCTGGAAAACCTCACCACCAAAGAAAACGCAGCGAAAGTGCGACAGTTAATGGGGTTTTAGAAAGAGAGCCTTTGCTCCCTTCTCTTTAACCTGTCGTGCCTTCAGCACTCAACATGCATTCTTAATGATTACAGGGCGTGGAAAGGATTGCATCTTAAATGACAACTTACACATAAAGATGCGATCCTATCAGAACTATCTGCTTTACTGAGGTCGGGGGGCAGATAGGCAGCATAAAGCACTTTTACCAGCCCATAGGCACGGCATACACCACGTCCTGTTTTATCAGGTAGTTTCTAAACTCCTCCATGTACCGGTCGGTGTCTTCCTCGTTATAATGCATCGACAGGATGGTTTTGACATCATGCACATGATTGCTATTGATGGGGTCGATAAAATAGATGACTTTGGCATTGCCCTCAGATTCATTAATGACCTTAAACAGGCGGGCAGTAGCTTTTGAATCGGCAAAATGTTGCTCAAAAGCGGGCAGGAATACCTCGGAGGCAAAGGTGTTGAGGGCCTCCATTTTTTCAGGTGCTACCTCTGTTATAACCATGGCCACGGTATCTTTATCAGTGGCTCTGGGCGGCATGGGCATTGAACTGTTCCAGATGTCTCTGGCAATCTTCCAGTTGTTATCAACCTTTTCCCATACCACAATGAATTTGCCTTCATCTACCAGCTTATCATCTCGTGTGTAATACATATAAATGCCTGTCTCGTGGGCTACATGACCATAGGCAGTGGCCTCTGTGGTTGTTAGCTTAAGGTAACCCATGCCAAAGGCAAAGGCATCATTCCACATTTGGCGGATGGCATCCAGCCCCTCTACCTTTTTTTGGTTCGATGGCAAAATAACCGCATTGTCTGTATACAAGCTGACGAGTGTTTCCACATCCTGGTTTTTAACAGCCGTCATATACACGATGTTCATTTCTTCAATCTCGGCTGTAACATCTTGCTTAACGGGGGTACAGGCACTGGCGATAATTAATGCAAGCAGCACAAACAAGCTGCTCTTGACTGACAGTTTTGTTTTCATGGCGATACAATTTAATGGTAAGAAGCGCGAAGATTGAGCGGGTAATGGCAAGCAAGTTACTGTTTAAGGAGTGTTTTGTCAATTTCTTTGCTGCAGGAGGCAGTTCCTCATTGTCCCATTGTATGACAGGCCGAGCGCTGCCGAAACCATATTTCGGGTATGGGGATGGAACATTAATACCCAATTGCTACCAGCAAATAGCTCCATAGGGTTAATATCTTTAGCCTTACTTCTTAAGTCTATCTTATCTGAATGACGATAAGCCGTTATTGCCCAATCACAAGCATCAGGCTTGCCAGTAAAGTGATAACAATATTGATGAGTCTGAAGTTATTGCCGGGAATCAGGTGATTAAGTCGCTTGCCAGCTACAGTTCCCAGGAGCAGGATGGGCACAAACACAGCCACTTGCTTCAGGCTTTCAAGCGACAATAAACCAGCCGGTATATAGCCAATAATGGCAATGGATGCTGTAACAACGCTAAACCAGGCAAACACCTCTCGAAAGGCCATTTTATCCACACGGGCTTTGTTCAGAAACAGGGCCAATGGAGGGCCACTAACGGATATCGATCCGGTTATAATGCCAATAACAGCACCGGCAGCCAGGTAGCTCAGGTCCGAAAGTTTTTTCAGTGGTTTGCTTTGTGGTTTGAGCGATAGGAGGGTGATAATGATGAATGCCACACCAGTAACATGAACCAGTAGCTGCTGATTGATTGACTTTAAGAGGATAACACCTGCGATGGTGAAAAAGCCGCCCGCAATAATCAGCAGACGCTCCTGTCTGTTCACCAGCTGGTGCTCCTTCTTCTGCAGTATGATAAACATAGAGGCGATGAAATTACAGATCATCAGTACTGGTATAATCTCGGCAGGCTGATACCAGAAAAGGAGCAAAGGCAATGATATGAGGGCAAAACCAAAACCGGTGATGCCTTTAATAAGACTCGAAGCCACTACAATTAAAAGAATCCAGATATTAGGCATGACTTAGTGATTTAAAGCAATTAATGACACAACTCCGGTAATTATCCACAAGGTGAGGCCCAGCACAAAGCTTTTGGTACCTGATTGTTTAATTTGCCTGATGGAAATATTCGAACCTATCAGCAGCAGGGCCAGCACCATGCCACGCTTGCCCAGCCAGTTCAGGTGTCCGTAGCTCTGGGTGTAATCAGGGAACAGCCAGGCAAAAACAATTGCTGCCACAAACAGCAGAATGAACCAGGGGACAGCTACCTTACGGGTGTTTTGGTTTTTGTTTAGCAGGGCAATCACTATAGAGAGCGGGATGATCCACAAGGCGCGTATCAGTTTCACGGTTGTCGCAATCTGTAAGGCTTGTTCGCCATATTCGGCCCCGGCGCCTACCACCGAGCTGGTATCATGTATGGCGATGGCTGCCCAGTTGCCAAACACTTCCTGGCTCAGGTTCAGCTGATGACCAATAAAGGGGAATACCAACAGGGCAACCGCATTGAGCACAAATACCACAATGAGAGCAAATGAGTTTTGATAATCCTTGCTTTTGAGTATGGGTGATACAGCCGCAATGGCACTGCCACCACATATGGCCGTGCCGGCAGCTATCAGCAGAGTAATGTTTTTTTCTACTTTAAGCAGTCGCCCCAATAGCAGGCCCAGCGCCATGACCAGTATTACCGATACGAATGTTTCAATAAAACCATTTTTGGAGGCGGCTATCACTTCATTCAGGTTCATGCCAAAGCCCATTAAAACAATGGAAGCCTGCAATATAACTGACGTATACTGGTGAGCATTTCTGGGACTATAGCCCAGCAGGGAAACAATAATACCAGCACCCAGCGCCATGGCCGGCGATACAAAGGGCAGGAAGCAGGTGCCTGCCAGTGCTATATATACCCATCTGAATGTGTTTTGCTCTGTTTTCATATCTCAAAACTTTCGAGCAAAAGTATTGAGTAGGTATAACCAAAGCAAATACTATATATTTATTAAAGATAACTAAAAGTTATAGTTGAATAGAAAGTTCTCGAATAGTTCAACCAGTCTGCTTTTGTGTCCCTGCTTAAAAGCCATTCTGAATGTGCGTGGAATGGTGAAGTCGTTAACCGTCAGTTTAACCAGGCTTTTCATGTATAGCTCTGTTAAGGCTGCTTTTTCAGAGATGATGGCAATGCCGTCAAAATCAAGCAGAAAGTTTTTGATGGATTCAGTACTGCCCAGGTGAATAAAGGTGTTGAGGTTATCAAATGGGATGCTTTGCCCGGTGAAGGCTTTTTTAATGACTTCCAATGTGCCGGAACCTTGTTCCCTCAGTACGATGGGAAAGCGCATCAGGTCTTCTTTGCTAATGGTTTTGCGCTTGCCATACACACTATTGGCCCCTGTCACCACTATCAGTTCGTCATTCATAAAGCTTTTGTAGCCGATGCCGGCCTGCGACCCCTGGTTTTCGACCAGTGCCAGGTCCACCTGGTTATTCAGCAGCAGCTTTTCCATATCAAATGAATTGCCGTTGACCAGGTGTATCTGAATCTTTGGGTAGCGCTTGTGAAATGAAGCAATTGCTTGAGGAATAACATACTGCGATATGGTTGAGCTGGCACCTATGATGAATTCACCCGCCACTGTATCATGCATCTGGCTCACTTCAAAATCCAGCTCACGGTATTGGGTGGCTATTTGCTTAAAGGCATTGTACACCTTCTTGCCGGCTCTGGTTAAGTATATTTTGTTGCCTTTGCGCTCAAACAGGTTAATGTCGTAGCGGTTTTCCAGCTCTTTAATATGCTTGGTAACCGCTGGCTGACTGATGTTGAGGTCTTCGGCGGCTTTGGAAAAACTAAGGTGTTCGGCTACGGCAATAAAAACTTGATCCCGGTAATCCATTGTTAGAGCATGTTGAGTTACTGCTGCTAAAGGTAATTAATTAAGCTGAGTTCAAAGTGGTCATTGAATGCAGATAAGGAGTGTGAGCAAAATAGAGTTATTACTGTTTAAACAAAAAAGGGTTAAGCTCCCTTCGGAACCTAACCCTGTGATTTGTACTTGTTGGTTCAAGTAATGTGTTTATCTACTGACTGTCAAAGCGGTCGAGGTTCATGATCTTATCCCATACCTTGATGAAATCTTTTACAAACTTCTCCTGGGCATCGTTACTGGCATATACCTCGGCTAAAGCTCTTAATTCGGAGTTATAGCCAAACACCAGGTCGGCCCTTGTAGCTGTCCATTTCACTTCACCACTTACACGGTCTTTACCTTCAAATAGCTCTTCATCTTCCGATGTAGCCTTCCACTCGGTACTCATGTCCAGCAGGTTCACAAAGAAATCGTTGCTAAGCGTGCCGGGCTTATCGGTAAATACACCGTGTTTAGAATGGTTGTAGTTGGCATCCAGGGTGCGCAAACCACCAACTAATACGGTCATTTCAGGCGCTGTCAGCCCAAGCAGTTGAGCTTTATCCACCAACAGGGCTTCTGTTGACATCTTGTATTTGGTCTTCTGGTAGTTGCGGAAACCGTCAGATAATGGTTCCAGTACAGCCATTGATGTTACATCGGTTTGTTCCTGTGTGGCATCCATACGGCCGGGTGTAAACGGAACGGCCATGTTGTAACCACCTGCCTTGGCTGCTTGCTCTATAGCTGCACAACCTCCCAGTACAATCAGGTCGGCCATTGATACTTGCTTGTTGCCCGATGAGGCATTGAAGTCCTGCTGTATCTTTTCAAGTGCTGTTAGCACTTTACTCAGCTGAGCAGGGTTGTTAGCCTCCCAGTTTTTCTGTGGTTCCAGACGGATGCGTGCACCATTGGCACCCCCTTTTTTATCAGAATTACGGAAGGTACTTGCCGATGCCCAGGCAGTAGCTACCAGTTCCTGTGTGGTCAGACCGGCATCCAGAATGGCTGTCTTAAGCTTTTTAACATCGGCGTTACTTATCAGTTTGTGGTTTAGCTCCGGTATAGGATCTTGCCAGATAAACACTTCCTCAGGTACTTCGGGTCCCAGGTAGAGGGCTCGTGGTCCCATGTCGCGGTGAGTGAGCTTAAACCAAGCCTTGGCAAAAGCCATGTCAAACTCTTCAGGGTGCTCATAGAAGCGGCGTGAAATCTTTTCGTAGGCAGGATCGAAGCGTAACGATAAATCAGTGGTTAGCATCGTTGGCTTGTGTCGTTTTTCGGGATCAAAGGCATCCGGAATAATCTCTGGTGAATCTTTGGCTACCCATTGCTTGGCACCAGCCGGACTTAAGGTGAGTTCCCATTCGTTATCAAACAGAATCTGGAAGAACTGATGACTCCATTGAGTTGGGGTGACTGTCCAGGTGACTTCCAGTCCTGATGTGATGGCATCGGCACCTTTACCTGAGCCGTGGCTGCTTTTCCAGCCAAGTCCCTGCTGTTCCATAGGAGCCGCTTCAGGGTCAGCTCCTACCTGGGCTGCATCGCCGGCACCATGGCATTTACCCAGGGTATGGCCACCTGCAATCAATGCTACAGTCTCTTCATCGTTCATGCCCATGCGAGCGAAGGTTTCACGTATGTCAATGGCCGCAGCCACAGGGTCGGGGTTACCGTCAGGTCCTTCAGGATTAACGTAAATAAGTCCCATTTGTACAGCTGCCAGCGGATCTTCCAGTTCACGATCGCCCGAGTAGCGTTTGTCTTCGAGCCATTTACCTTCTGAGCCCCAGTAAACTTCCATGGCTGGTTCCCACACATCGCTGCGTCCGCCGGCAAATCCTATGGTTTTAAAGCCCATTGATTCTAGCGCCACGTTACCTGTCAGTATCATCAGGTCGGCCCATGATATTTTGTTGCCATACTTCTGCTTAACGGGCCATAATAGTCGCCTGGCCTTGTCAAGATTGGCGTTGTCGGGCCAGCTATTTAAAGGAGCAAAGCGCTGCTGCCCCTGGTTGCCACCACCGCGTCCGTCGCCAACACGGTAGGTACCGGCACTGTGCCAGGCCATGCGGATAAATAAGGGGCCATAATTACCAAAATCGGCTGGCCACCAATCTTGTGATTCAGTCATTACCTGCTTAATGTCCTTTTTCAAGGCATAGTAGTCGAGGCTGTTAAAGGCTTTTGTGTAGTCAAAGCCTTCGTCCATAGGGTCAGATAGGCTTGAATGTTGTCGCAGAATGCTCAGGTCAACCTGATTGGGCCACCAATCTTTGTTGTCCATACTCATCTGGGCGCCTTTATGAAAAGGACATTCACTTGATGTTTCCATAACGGTTTGCGTTTCTGTTGGCTTTTGGGTACATCCTGAAAGGAGGGTGAGCAGGAGTAGTGTACCAATGATTTGTTTCATGACATAGGTGTTTATTGAATCAATAAAAGATACACATAAGCGTATTTAGAATCAATACAATTAAGCTTAAGTATTTAGTTTTTAAACACTAACGCTGATGGAGTATAGGGCTCTTAACGCAATGTTAGCGGGTAGTTGAACGCATAAATGCTCTGAGGATGCTTGAATGATGTTGCCTTGATTTCGTGTCCGGAGTCACAGAAGAATGTTGTATAACGCCTTTGAGTTAACGCTTGATGGCGGGGTATATGATTTGATTGTTTAACCTGATGGGCATTGAACGATGAGGAATGTCTCGGAGCAGATAGGTCAGTTCAAAGCAACAATCGCACTCATAATAAGGGGAGGTAAATTCATAAATGATTTGTCCATCCTGATAAAGGGTATCGGTTATTTGTGGCTCCAGCGAGTAAGACAGTTGTATGGTGTCGTTGACTAATTGAGCTTCGGCATAAAGCGGCTCACTGGCATAGGCACAGTTATCAACCAGCTGAACAATGATTAATAAGGTGTCATTACTGAAAAGTAGTTCTGACAACCTGTTGTCAAAATTATCCGGTTCCTGTTCTTCGTCACAGCTAGAAGCATGGCAATCTATCAGGCAGGATGACTGACCCGATATATGGAGGTTTATAGCTAACAGGGCATATAACAGGACGGCTCTTTGCATGTTGAATCTGTTAATTAAGCTCTTCGAGTACTTTGTTAATATGTGAACCAATCTTGTCAATCTCCGAATTGTAGAGGTCTGTATCTTCTGATATTGCTTTAATAATAACTTCATTATAACTCACTCTCAGATCACAATACTCTTTCAGTTTATTGTTTTGTAATATGAATTCAGGAGGTAAATTGCTGATAGTGTCCAAATTGGTAATGATTTCTTTATTAAGTTGCCACAATACAACGCCTTTGCTAAGTTCTTTAATACTGTACTGAGGATCGGCTACATCAATCACTTCAAATATGGCAAGTGCTGTATTTTCATTTTTAATGAACTTATTGAACTCAGTATTATAATAATCCGCATTGTAGTCAGGCTGTGATAAATCACCAGCGATAAAAGCCGTAGCCCCAACACCAACCAGGATGATAAGCGTAAATATGACCCCAATGCCTGCTGAACGCCACATTGTGTAGAACTCACCATCCGCGGCTTTGTGCTCATCCAGCCAATGTCCCTGTAATTTTTCAACAATGAGATAGATGATGCCTGTATAAACAGCCGGGATAAGGGCATTAGGTATCTTATCGATGATGGATTCAGGGATTGAAAAGATGCCAGAGAATAAGAGAATAGTGCTTATCACCCCAATGGCAAACGCATTTTTTCCTTTACTCAATTCACCGTATGCATCGTAATTCTTTTTGATAAGGTAGCCTGCAGCCGCTGGTCCCCCAAAGAATGTTGCCAGAGCTATGGCTTTTTGTGAAAATAGGCGTTTGTTTTCTTCCATTACAGGTAGGTGATATGTTCTACTTCTTTCTTTTGAAATATGGCGTGTATTTGTTTCATGGTGCTAAACCACTGCTCAATGGTTTGAGCATCAAGCACCCACTCCTGCGGATTAATGAGGGCAAAATGGGAGTTATCTTTTAGCTCGGGCACAAAATCAACCGGCGTTTCGTTAATGGAGAACTTCATGAACATATTGGAGTTGAGCTTCTCAATCATTAAGCGTTGCAGCACCGAGTGCTTGAAGTAGCGCTTTATGGTGGATGTATCGTTACCGCTTATGACTACTTTAGAATCGAATAAGCGCTCATCGATTTTAAGTGTTTTCTTCGATAAAAAGGGATTCAGCTTGTCAAAAATACTTTTCGGTCTGAAATTGAGCCTGACCGATGCCGGTATGTTGGTTTTAAAGTAAATGCCACAAAAGACGGTGTGTTCGCCTATTTGATAATAGGGATCGCTGAAAAGCACAAAAAACAGTTGCTTCTCTTCGTTGTAAGGGATGTAAACGGTTCTTTTATAGCGCGGTATCTGCCTATAGGGAGGCAGTGGGTATTGATCTTCGGTAAAGAATATCTCGCGGCCTGTTCGTTTAGCAAAAGCCTGTAGTTTTTCAATGTTGGTTGCTTGTTCCATTTTGTTTGTATTGGGTTGGTATGACTTTTTTTAATGTTGCGATACTGCTTTGAGGCCAATGATGGAGGCAATAAGTGTGGTCAGGAAAAACAGACGCAGGAAAGTGGTTGGCTCTTTAAACACAAAGATACCTATCAGAACAGTTCCGACTGCCCCTATACCGGTCCATACAGCATAGGCTGTACCAATGGGCAGGGTTTGTGTGGCTTTAATCAGCAGGGCCATACTCAGGCAAAGCGCCACAATAAAGCCCGTGTACCACATGTACATGGGCTGACCAGTTGTTTCTTTCGCTTTACCCAGGCAAAAGGCAAAAGCCACTTCAAATAATCCGGCTATGGTAAGTATGATCCAGTTCATGAATTAGAGAGTCTGATATTATTGGACTTTAACGAAGATACAAACTTTAGTTAGTTGGTTGATATGTTTGTGGATTATTAAGCACATCAATCAGGTTAATCAAAAAATGGGCGCTCATTTGCTGAACACCCATTTCTGTTAATATTAACCAAATATAATTCGCTGGCAGCCTTGTATGTGAGCAACCAGATAGCCAAATGGAAATTGTGGGTTAAAATTTGATACCGGCGGTGAGATAAAAACCTTGTAATTTAACTTTTTCATCCATATCCTCCAGAAATTCGTTTAGCCCCCACTCATAGGATGCATCCAGATAAAACATGGTTAGGTTGATGCCTGCACCAGCCTGAACGCCCCAGTTAACACTTTTGTGGTCATCTTTTGACAGTAGTTCAGTTTCTTTCACGTCTAAAACAAAAGAGGCAGTAGGACCACCAAAGACGTGTAACGAAAACATGCCATCTTCTTTGCCAAGGATTGAATAGCCAACGTTAACAGGTATCCTGAGCGAAGTAATTTTATTATCGAACTTAAAGTTATCGGGCAATTCACTATCGATGACATCTACTTCTGTCGATTGCTCCACATAAAACAAACCGGGTTCAAAAAATAGCTTCTCACCAAAAGCCACTGTACCACCAATCTGCCAGCCAACATTTCCGCTTGTTGTTGCCCCACCCGGGTCTTTCGACCAGTTAGTAATGTTAATACCTATTCCCGGTTTAATAGTAACCTGAGAGTAAGCAAAGCTTATAAAGCTCATTAATCCAATAAAGGATATTACCAATGACATTCTCTTCTTTCTCATGTTTACTTGATTTAGTTAAAAATATTAATCCAGATATGATTTGTATAAACAATTAAGTTGTTGTTTAAGAGCTTGCTCGACTGGTTTATAATGATTTTTGGCAATTTAAAGGCATTGCTTGTAAATGTCAAATTGCCAGGTGATTAATTAATGTTGGTGCATCTACAAGTGGGGTATCTTTTCAATAGTAGAACCCAATGATGTCCACACGTAAGGTCAACCGCAGTTTAGCTTACAGGCTACCCCTCAGAATCTTCTCCATTTTACGCCCTTTAGCCAGTTCATCTACCAGTTTATCCAGGTATCTAACTTGCTGATTCAAAGGGGTTGTGATGTTTTCAACCCGGTATCCGCAAATGACCCCGGTGATGAGCTGTGCGTTTTTATGAATTGTGGCTTCCCGAAAAAAAGATTCGAATGTGACTTTGTCCTCGATTAGTTGCTGTAGTTTGGGGGCATCAAATCCGGTCAGCCATTCTATCACCTGTTGCAGTTCTGTTTCTGATCGGCCTTTCTTCTCAATCTTGGCCAGATAATGCGGATAAACTGAGGCAAATGTCATGCGAGCGATGCGCTCATCTTGCTTGCTGCTGGTATTCATTGCTTTTGGTATTATTGGTTATATCAGGCTTAAAGTACAAATACTTTGTGTATTACATCTATAAGTTCTCAGATATTTAAAAGCTGACCGTATGTGCTGCATATGATTGGATGTTGCTGAACAGATGGTATGGATGTTTATTAAGCATAGTCGTCTATGGACTGTCTCTTAATGGACGAGTTGGGTTAACGGGTATTGCGGCACGAATATTGAATTAAGTCATTTAAAGAACAATCTCATGAAATATTTAGCACTTATACTACTTACACTAAGCCTGGTTTTGTCGTCGTGCGATAATACTATCGGACACCCGCCATCGCAGGGAGGCGATTTTATTGGCACAACCTTCGAGTTTACAGGAGACTTTAACCGCTCAAATGCTTATCAGCTGGTATTTAACTTCAGGCAAAATGGTTTTATACCTTACGAATCGGATGTGATACTGGCCTATGTCTTATGGGAGTCGGCAGGTATTGACTACTGGCGCCCCTTGCCACAAACGGTTTATTTCAATAATGGAACATCTTTTCAGTATAACTATGATTTTTCGGCTGATATAGCCAGTAACCAGATTATTGATATGTCGGTGTTTCTGGATAGTTACCTGGATTTGTCAACACTGCCGCCTGGATACACGCAAAATCAGACCTTCAGGGTTGTGGTAGTGCCATCAGACTTTTTAGAGGCAAGTAATGTTGATGTAAATAGCATGGAAAGTATTTTGAATGCCGAACAGTTGAAGCTGAAAGAGCTGGAAATTATGCATTAGTGGACTGTTTAATAGTTCAGAGTTCAGGGTTCAGAGGGCAGGTGTTATTAATAGAAAATACTAAATATTCTTTGCCATCATCAGTGTGGCCACTCTCGGTTTTGGCCATCCCGCATTTCTCAGATAGGGCAACAGACGCTTTATTGTCGGTATACATGCGTGCAATAAGTGTTTGGGTGTTCAGTGTTTGAAAAGCATATTGAATTAGTCCGCAACAGACTTCTTTACCCAATCCTTTTTCCCAATGGCTTGAGTCGATGATATAGCCCATTTCTAACCTTTGGAGGTTATCGAAAGAGTTAAATAAGCCGGCTTCTCCAATCACCGAATCATCTGACTTTAATATCAGTGCAAAAATGCCGATGCCAAGATGGTAGTTTTGGTTCACCTGCCTGTACTTATTCGTCAGTTCAGTATGCGTCCATTGGTGCTTACCGCTGGAGATGTAGCGCATGTTGGCTTCCTTGTTGTAAATCGGAAGCAGCTCATAAATATCTGCTTGTGTAATATGCCTGGCGATGAGTCTGGGCGTTTCGAATAGGATCATGGGTAATAATTAGATTTAGCTATTAGATCATATTGTAGTTTTTGTTACACGGTTAAATAGTCTTTATTTCATCACTGATAACTTTTTTTCTGACAGCACTTTTTAAAACGATTATTAGCACTAAGCTAGTGGCTAGTACTGCTATGAAAAAGATAAATGCAATTGATGGACTAGCATTTTTGTATAAGCTAACTCCTATAGCAAGAGAAGAAAGAGAGATTGCTGCTACTGCATATAACAAGCCCTGAAATAGTCCTTTGTAACGCTCTGGTGAGGTTCTATACACAATATAAGATACAGTTGGAGATATCAATGTTTCAGCAATTAATATCATGACAAAGGCATTAATAAATATGGACTTTTTACCCATTAACTCCGACAAAGGTTTATTAGCTGCAATCATCACCCAGGCTATTGTACAAATGACAGTACCGGTGAGAATAATGTTTAGAATGCCTTTCCAAGTGAGTTGCTTCATTCTAATTGCGACTATAGCGAACATACCAGCCAATATGATAGAAATATACTTTCCAGCATCTGTTAGTGTTTGCTCTAAGGCGAATCCTTGATTAACAAATTCCCCTAAAGAATATTTAAAGATCATTCCTTTTTGAAATAATACAAATCCTATCAATGCATAGATAAAAAGGGTGGAAACCAGCAAGGTGGTGTTTATATTTATATAAGTAACATCAGGTTGCTTCGTGTTGTTTTCAATGTGTAAATCAAGCTGGCTGTAATTGGCTTTAAACTTCAAAAACAGAAGAAGAGACGTAAGAGCAAAAGCAACTGCTACAAAAAATATTGAGCTATAGCCTAATAAATGTTTCAGGTAATTGGATAGTGGTGGGGCAATGAATACGACCAAATTAATTACCATAGAAAACAGAATAAATCCAGGTAGTCCAAAAATTTCGGTACCCTTTTCATTGTAGGTATTGCCCAGAAAAACAGTCATATTTGGCCCAACCAGTCCGAGACCAAGCGCTAAAATTATTAACGCTACCATAACAGCTCCTTGCATGTGTGGTAGAAATACTAAGGCGATGTACCCAATAGTCAGAATTATAAAGCCGGTAGTAACCACTTTAGCACGGTTCTTTAAATCACCAAGTAGGCCTGAGAAAAAAGTTATAAAAGTGATCGTACCATAGAATATACTATAATAGCCACCTGCCATTTCATGCGCCATATTTAGCGAGTTCATCAGGTAGCTAGTCAGATTTGTAATCATCAGGTAAAAGGCCAGGCGATTAAATAGTTTCGAAAAAATTAGAAAGGCTATGCTTGACTTTTGTGTTTCATTCATCTGTTTATTCTTCTATGGGTTATTTAGTTTGGCAGTCCTAATCCTTTTTCAATTTGTATTTAATGTTCTGTTTCTTGATGATTTCCCTCAGTTCATGCCGTTGCTCACCCATCGCTTGTTTGGGGATGAGGTTGGCCACCATCTTGTTCTGATAGAGCAGAAACCAGCTATTTAATTCCAGTACCTTATGCATCTTGCTCCAGTCCATCTCTGAGTTAAATGATTCGCCTATTGAGCGGATTAACTGATGGTCTATCTCATAGGTAATGGTCTCCTGTAGTCTCGAATGGGTATTATAGTTCTTTGTGGCAGAATAGTAAACTGATGCAGGAATTACAATGAGAATCACCATGGATAATACAAGTGGCATGACGGGAAAACCATCGCTTCCAACCATATCGCCTGTTAAGGTGGCTACGGTAATGACTGCCAAAAAAACACCCATAATGCTGCTGAATATAATACTCCCTTTTCTGTAAGTCAGAATAAACATCAGTTTGATGTAGTCTTTTAATTCAATTTTGGTTTCAATTTTCATAGTTATTGTTTTAGAATAGTAAATGAATGCAGCATTAAATCGGTACCCGATGAAGCAAATAAACGCATCTCCTGCCAGCTGCCCGACCCAATTTCTCCAGTTCCTGCCAATTCATTGTCAATATGGAACGAAAACTTTTTGTCGTGCATCTTGATTTTAAAACTGTTAATTGATTTATTGTTGAAGTTGGTAAGCTCTTTTTCCAATAAAGTTCTTTCTGTCTGGTTGGCATGATTATATTCAAAAACTTTACAGAGTCCTTCAAAATTTAATATAAAATCATACTGAAGGGTGCCACTGATAAAGAAAACACCAAACTGGGTTTCCTTGGGGCTTTGTTTGACTAACTGCAAATTGGATTCTAACTCAAAGTTCTTAAGTCCATATAAAAATGATTTATCTAATGGTGAGGTGCTAGTGTAAATAAATGAAGTATCTTTTGAGTGAATAAAGTAGTACCCGTTTTTTATTTCTAACTCATGCTGATAGGTTTTTTCTTCAATCCATCCTAATTTATTACTTACAAAATCTTCATATAAGGCATAGGGTTCTTCCTTTACTATCTGATTGGTTGAGTTATTATTGACTGGTACAATGCACGAGTTTATTAAGATTATAAGTGTTATTAGTAGTACGAACTGTTTCATAGATATTATGGTTGTTATTTTGTAATTAATAGTGCACATGACGATGTCCTCATTAGATTATTTAGCGATTAGTCAGGAAGTTTAATCGTTATTCAAGTTCAAAGCGGCAAAGGATTGAATACGCTATTTTAATCTTTTCAAAATCAAAATCAAGTGCTGCAGAAGCTGCATTGGAACCATATATTTTGCTGGACACGCCACGTATCATGATATTGTTTGATGTCCTGTAATCCTGCATGTTATCACGTTCTTGAATGTATAGTGCCCGCCCCACATTTTGTCCAATTGCCAGGGCCAATGACTCAGCCTTATCTTTCCCGGCCTTTATGGCATTAACTTTCACATCCTTTCTTAGTTGAACTATCTTGCTATGGTCCAGTCGGTCGATGGATACATTTGAGATGCCAATATTCTCAAGGCTTATAAACACCTGTGAAGCTGTTTTTCCATCGCGAACAAGAATTTGATATTCTTTTGATAAGAGAATTTTATTCCTGGTTAATAAGTAATACTTAAAGTTACTGCTTATGTCTTTTATTAATAGGTCTTCTTTGGTGTTAATACCGATGCCTTCGAGTGTGGTCGTCATTTTTGCCTCAAGCTGCGACAGGTTTTCTTTGTTTTTAGTATCCTTCTCATCGAGTAGAACTTTAATATAAATCAGGTCAGGACTGATTTCCATCTCAGATTTCCCAATGACTTCAATGTAGTTCTGAACTATAAAATTTTTATCTCCGTTTTGTGCCATCAAATTAGCTGTACAAAGCATAATTGTTAGCATAAATAGTTCTTTTTTCATAAGTGTTGTTGTTTAAGGGATTAAAACATTACTTCCTTTTCCCGAATATTCTGAGCAGGTATAAAAACAGGTTAATGAAATCGAGGTACAGGGTTAGTGCGCCAATGATGGCTTCTTTCTTATCTTCTTCTGTCCCCTCGTTCCCAATGATGTTCATCTTTTTGATTTTCTGGGTGTCGTAGGCTGTTAGGCCAACAAATAGTAAAACACCCACATAGGTGGTAATCCAGTATAGCTGCTCGTTATGCAGGAACATATTCACCACTGACGCTAATATCAAGCCTATGAGTGCCATAAAAAACAGGTTGCCAAAGCGGCTTAGGTCTGACTTGGTAAAGTAACCATAGAGGCTCATTATGCCAAAGGTGCCGGCCGTTACATAGAAGGTGGTGGCAATGGATGCCTCTGTAAATACAATGAATATAGCCGACAAGGTGATCCCGTTGAGGAAGGCATAGAGTATAAACAGCATGGTGGCCATCTGGGCCGAAATGCTCTTAATAACCGAAACCAGGCGGGCAACCAATATAAATTCAAGCACTATTATGCCTATAAAAACAAATTGATTGCTGAAAATCAGGTTGATTAGCTGTGGGGTAGACGCTGTCCACATGGCCACAAGCCCGGTAATGATTAGTGCAAAAGACATCCATCCATAAACTTTTGTCATAAATCGTTGCTGTTCGGCTGCGATGGCGGCTTCCTGGGTGAATGAAATTGATTGTTTCATGAGATTTGTCGTATTGATGAGGTGGATTAGATTAATTTGTTAAGAATCAAGTATTGCTTTATTACCATCGTCTTCGTGTTGGTGGATTATAGTCGCTATGGTTAAGAGCAAATGCATTTTCAATCTCTCTCACGAGTAACTCAGCATGTTCCATTTTTTTTGTTGTTAGTACAAGTCTTTTCTGGCTATGATTTTCATTAAGAAGAAAAACCTTATTTACTCGGATCTTTTCTGCGAAGTTAGGATTGGCTGCAGAGATGAATACCAATCGTTGAGCCATATTATAGTTTAGTATACTAATATCCTTCATGTTTTTCAGGTCTATTTTTGTTTTAAAATAAGGTTTGCCAAATATGAATTGAGAGTTGTATAATTGGTCCTTGCTTATTAGTATACCCTCTTTGCTTAATAATAAAATCAGTATGCCTGGTGAAATGATGAATAGGAACAATGCAATATAATCTCCAGGATATAGATCCAATGAATCAGATATGGCGATTCCAATAACCTCTCCTGTTCCGACAATAAAGGAGAAAATAAAAAATAGAATGAGCATGAACCTCTGATGTGAAGTGAATCCAGACTTAATAATAACTTTCT
This sequence comes from Carboxylicivirga mesophila, assembly GCF_018271975.1. Lineage (GTDB taxonomy): Bacteria > Bacteroidota > Bacteroidia > Bacteroidales > Marinilabiliaceae > Carboxylicivirga > Carboxylicivirga mesophila. The sequence continues at coordinate 42,039 of NZ_JAGUCN010000030.1, read as the reverse complement.
TCATTTGTTGATTTCTTACTTATTAAGGCAATGGGCCTTATAGATTGTTCGTAATGGCTGGTTGATTATCACCGGCATATTAGGTGATATAACTTTTGAGTGTTAATGGTTTCCAGCTACTTTATTATTAACTGTCGGCAAAGTTGTAAACTTCGCCGAACGGGAGGGGTTGCTTATAGGCTAGCACTGCCACACTACACTTAATACCCGCCAAACAACCCCATCAATACCAATATAAATAGTGGCAGGCCAAGCATCAAACATACCGTGTGGCCAACTGACCAGCTGTTGTATTGAAGGCCGGGGGTAAGCTTACTGTTAGCTCGGTTGATGTGCTTCTGAACCGGTAAAAAAAATAGAAATGACGGAAATGCGATGATGAAACCCAGAACATTAATCTCGTACTCGTCGAAGCGACCAAGGATGTTGCCCAATAGAATAACAATTAGCCAACCGGTGGCCAGGGAGGCAGCCGAAAACCCAGCTTTAGTAACCTGGCTGAGTTCGCGGTCATCTTCCATTTTACTCAATAGGCTATGGATAAAGAATACGCCAAATATGGCTCGCCATACAGGCATAATATCCAGATTATCGCGCTGGCGCAGATAGCTCCAGTTTTTATACATCCAATAGGTTTCGTAAAGGCCAACGGTGATGATGCTCATCAGCAGAAAACGGCTTGGCGGTATATACAGGTACTTGGATGAAGATGTGTTTGCTTTGTCAATTGTTTCCATATAATGTGTGTAAGGTGATTATTTTTGTTTAATTGGTTAATAGTGGCGCAGATTGGATCTGCGCCACTAAAGGGACTTTTTAATCTATATCTATTGTCGTAATAGCCCATTCGTTAATCATGCCCGAACCGGCTTCTGCTTTTACTAAAACATAATAGGCTGTTCCGCTGGCATTAAAGAAGCCAAAGTGGCCTTGCGATTCAAATTTAGTAACACCACCTTGTCCGTCAGGAACCAGGAAAGCTGGCAGAGTCATGGTTTCCTGAAACGCCAGGTAGGTGGTTTCATAAATATGCACTTCGTTGCCTGGTATCTGGTCCCAGTAGCTACCCTCGGTAAACACAGCACAAATCTTACTGGCTGCCGCACTATAATCTAAAGTCATTACATACCCTTCACCCGATAATGCGCCATTATAGGTCATGTCATTTGCTTGGGTGGCAGATGAGTTAAACACATTCCGGCTTTTGGCAAACAGGCGGTTGCCATCTTCTGATATCCAGATATCACCACTAAAGTCATAATCGCCATGGTAAGGCGAATCATACAGGTATGCCGCCGTTCCTCCTGTGATGTCATATTTTTCAAAATCAGAAGGAGATAGACCATTGTTAGCACCATAGATATAGTCACCCGTAGGATGTAGTTTAATTTTTGTGCGGCCATGGATGGAGTAGCCGGTTTGGTTCGATTCAACGCCAGTGGCCAGGTTGATGCATCTCAACTTTTCCCACTGGCTCGACTCAGGTACCACATAGACCCAGTTGTTTGGCGCCAGTACAATGTCATAGGCATTGGTTGTGAGTCCATAATGTTTTTCAATGGTCATAGTAGACAGGTTGACATAAGCCACTTGACCATCGTGCCCAACAGCGGCATAGTTACCATCCTGACTCACCGAAACACATTTAGGAATCATGTTTAATGCAACAGTACTAATTGTTTGTGTTACCGGGTCAAATTTACGTAGCTCATTAGGCCCTTCAGATACAGCTATAATCACATCATTGATTCGGTCGTATTCGGCATCAATAATTTTACCATCAATTTGCAATTCAACTTCATTGTAATGGGTAATATGAATGGGTAAGCTGATGGTATTTCCGTCATTGCAGGAAAGTGTAGCTTCTGTACTATATTGTTCTTCGGTTAATTGAGAGCGGTCGAGCGTGAGTGTGACTTTTGCCGAATCACCAGGATTAATGGTTCCCTCCGTGATATCCGCTGATAGAAAAGTTTCGTTCATACTCCATTCCCAATTAGCATCCACATTTCCTTCGTTTCTGACATAAAACGATTGGTTGATGACAGAGTGTGCAAATGTAATTTCCGAAACGGATGAACTAATGAGTGCCAGAGCAGGTACTTCCATACTAAGGTCAATGGTAATATCTCCTTCTTCTGAATTTGAACTTAATACCATGCTGCCGGTTTTTGCGCCAACGGGCAAGCCCTTGCGGATAGCCGAAACGATAACTTCTGTCCCGTAGTCTTCCCCCGAGCGACCATCGGTGCGACTAAGGCTAACCCATTCGGGTGCATCTTTTAATTGCCACGTTAAAATACCTGTACCTGAATTGTTGATGAAGATGCTTTTCTCATTCTCAGTGCCCAAATCTACTTTTGCTGGTTCTACTTGAGCTACCGGGTGAGGATCTACATGCATTACAACGGTTGCTCTAAAGTGGCCGGCACCGTTCGATATAATTTCTATTTGGCCGGAATGGTTTCCCTCACCTAAGCCCTCTGCCTTGGCTGTTATCTGTAGTTCTATAATTTCATCCTTTACTGTACCTGACATAGGTGAGATGTTTAACCACTCGGGTGCTGATGATATTTGCCAGGTAAATTTTGAGGCCGGTTGAACAGATAGGTATAGCAAGCCAGTATCAGATGCGTTAAATGACAAAATACCTGGGGAAACAACTAATTCGGCATCAACAACAGGTGGTTCTTCGCTATCGTCAGAACAGCCATACGATACAGCAAAGGCTATAAAAAGGAACCAGTAAATAGCGAAAACAAAGTTATGTTTCTTCATTTTTAATTTTTTAGGTTATTTGCGTTGTTTTATTACAATTACTTATCTATCAATCCTGTAGTTCTGTGTGTTAGTAATAACCTGGCAATGCTCAGTCATTTATCAGAACCACCACGCCATCCTCATGCACACCCATACATCCCTAAAATTATCCCTTATGTTTTTACCGCCCCCTTTTATCGATTCTCGTCCTCACCTGGCAGCGAGGGGCAGCAGTTTTCCGATTAGTGTATGCTAAATTAGAATTTTTAGTTAAATATGCCCTATGCAGTTGATAAATTATGTTGGTTTATTGATGAATGGAGAGAAAGAGGGGATTAGTAGGCCCGAGGTTCGTGGTCCGAAGTCCGAAGGATTATGAGTTGGAGGTTTCGGGTTACGAGTTCTGTGTAAGGGGTGGGATGAGTGCCTGGTGCTTATTGCTAAAGTCTAATGTATTGTTCCTTAGAACTTATGTATTTTGCCTGTTATCAGACTAAAGGTTGCCCGGCCATGGAGGAGAGTAAGTTGAGGCCGGGGCTTTAAAATGAGTGTTAGAAAGTAGGTGCTAACGTTTGTCTCACCCTATTTTTACTTCAATAGGTGTTTTGTTAATGAGGTTATCCAATACGGGACTGCGCTGTGCCATTATGGTTTTCCATTGTTCAAGTGTTTCGGGAATGGCACTGGTAACGGGGTGCAGCTCAATGGTGATGCCCTGGTAGCCGGCCCGGTCATCGGTGGGCATACCAAACAGTTTCATGGGGTTGAGCTCACCAGTAATTTTTATATTCAGGTCGCTTAGTTCCATATTCAGTTCCTGTGCTACTTTGAACGCCATGATATGCATGCAGCCGCTTAAACCGCACAAGAGGTATTCTACCGGGTTGGGTGCCTCGTCGGTACCGCCCAACTGGCTGGGTTCATCAATCAACACCTTAAACTGGCGAACTTGTACTTCTGACTGGGAACCCGATTTGGTTGTTGACTCCACATTGAAATTGATGGTTTGCACTTCCATTGCTTCCATTTGAATAGTTTTTAATTTAATACTTTTGCAAAGCTATGTGTTTAGGAGGCGGACAGGCTGAGGCAGGCCGTGTATTAAACCATGATGAGGGGTGTAATTTTACACCTGTTTAACGATTGGCACATATGGAAATAATCTATCCAACGGGCAGCAGCTGTATTGAACAGCTTAAACATGAAGAAAAGGATGAACTGTTTGGTTCAGCCCAAATCCTCGATTTTAAAGCGGGCGAAGTGGTGATACGAAAAGGCTCGCCCGTGCACGATCTGTACCTTTTGCAGACTGGTACTGTGGAGCTGGCTTTGGACGATACAAACAGCCGGCAGTCGCTTATGCTACTATTTTCAGGCGAAATCATAGGTGTTAACTGTGCCTACTCAACCATGCATTATCGCTTCTCGGCCCGGGCGTTGAGTGATTGCCAGGTGCTCATCATCAATTATCAGTTGTTTACCAGGCTTCTGGAGAGTAACCCGCGCTTTTCCATGTCTTTTATCCAGTACATATCCATGGTCAATGAAAATTTTCTTAACTGGCACATGAAGCTCACAGAACGTAATTCGGCAGGGGCACTGGCCTTTTTGTTAAGTGAGTTTGTAAAAAACTATGGGCAAAATACTTTTGAAATTCCCCTCACCAGGAGTGAAATGGCCAGGGTGATTGGCTTCTCAAAAGAAAGTGTGTTAAAGAATCTGGCCGACTTCAGAAAGCAAGGCATCGTAGAAAGTGATGGGAAGAAGATAACGATTCTGGACTATAGCCGTCTTCAGGATATTTCTGTGTATGGGTAAAGCAAATAATTGTATGCTTTGAGAAGCCAGGAGTTGTAGCCAGGTATGGTCTGAATAGGATAGTTGACCACGGTTAGAAACCAATACCTATATGCAAGCCAAGGCTGATATGTATATCTTCCGGATCGTAGGCTGCTTCAAACACGGGGCCAATATGTAGGTTGTTAATTTCCCACTCATACGAGGTTTCAAAGTGCAGGGCAAATGCACTGTGGTCGCTCTCTCCGTCTTCAAAGGTGATGCCTGGCGACAGATTAATAACAAGTCTGTCAGTTGGTCGGTACGAACCTACTATGCCAAAGGTGTTATGTCCATGGTCATCGAAAATTCGCTCATACCCCAGACCTATACCAAAGGGTGAATGGGGCTTCATGCGTATGTAGTGCAAGTGAAGCCCATAAGCGAGTTCTTTTTCATTCACAAAATACACTGGTGCATTGGCTATACCTAACTCACTCCTGTGGTGGTGATGGTGTGAGGCATGCTCATTGTTTTGGGCGCTGGCCTGCCATAGCATTAAATGTAGTAAAAGTATAAGTACATAGCGGTTATTGATCATGTTCCGGTGTATTAGTTCTGATTACTCTTATTAACCATTCATTCAGGCTATTTGTTGAGTATTGCCATTGTGTTATTACCCATCATATAGCATTGATATTTCTGGGGCTTGTTTATAAGCCTGTTGAAAATTTATGGTAAAAAAATGAAACCTTTGATCTTTTTTTAACGTTTGCGAGATGATAACATAATTTAAATCTCACAATTTATGGACGGAAAACAATTGATTGCCATCATGGCAATTTTACTGTCGGGCTTATTCTTTAGCTGCAGCAGTGATGAGGTACCTGCAAACGGAACCTTAAAGGTTCACCTGACTGATGCACCATTTCCAACGGACCTGGTGACCGAGGCGAACGTAACGATTAACAAAATTGAAATCAGGAAGAAAGATGATTCACAGGGCAGTCCGTTTATCACTTTAAGCGAAGAGGTGATGGACTTTAACATGCTGGATTTGACCAATGGCGTAACAGCCGGATTGGTTGACCTGCCTATTGAGGCCGGGGAATATGATCTGGTACGCCTGTATGTAAGCGATGCCGGCATCAAGCTGAAAGATGGCAGCGAGTACACCCTCAAAATACCGAGTGGTGCCGAAACGGGTATCAAGGTATTTATTAGTCCTGCCTTGGTGGTAAAAGGAGGCTTAACTGCTGAACTACTGCTTGATTTGGATGTAAGCAAATCATTTGTACTTAATGGTGATATAAGTTCACCTGCTGGTATTGAGGGGTTTAACTTTACGCCGGTTATTAAGGCTGCTAATCTGTCAACTACAGGTCGTCTGGTAGGGCATGTGAAGGATGCTGAAGAAGTGCCGGTTGAAGGAGTTCAGGTAACAGTGAAGTCGGGTGAAGAGGTGTACACCACTACCTTTACCGATGCTGATGGTAACTACGCTGTGTTAGGGGTTGATGCAGGTATGTATACCCTGGTATTCGAGAAAGAAGGGTATCAGACCATCACCACCGATGAAGCTGAAGTATTTGCTGCAAATAAAACAACTGTAGATGCACAAGTGGCGGCAGTAGAGATTACTGAGTAGCGTTAACTTTATTGGTTTATAAGATATGCAGGGAATCCAACAGGGTTCCCTGTTTTGTTATCTGCGCTTGCTGTTTAGATGTCCTATTTCGTATTAAACAGGTAATTATACCCCAAAGCCTCTATCAGATAACAGGCCGTTCTAATTACTGTGACGGTACTCGGCAGGGCTTACACCTGTTTTCTTCTTAAACACTTTGCTGAAATGCTGAGGATACTCAAAACCCAGTGAGTAGGCAATCTGGCTTACGGGCTCGGTGGTGTTCAGCAGATTGGTTTTGGCCCTGTCAACAATAAAATTATGAATGTGCTCCTGGGCATTTTTTCCGGTTTCCTTCTTCAGCAGGTCGCTAAGGTAATTGGCCGACAGGTTAAGCTCTGTTCCGCAGTATCTGACTGTGGGCAGGCCTGTTTCAAGCGGTTTTTCCGAGGCATAGTATTCTTTTAAGAGCCTTTCGAAACGGCTGACGGTATCCTTATTTAAATTCTCGCGTGTGTAAAACTGTCGGTCATAAAAGCGGGTGCAGTAATCCAGCATCAGCTCAATGTTGGAGATAATCAGCTTTTGACTGTGCTTGTCGATGTTGGCGCTGTATTCGTGGATAATTTTATCCCGTATCTCGCCAATGGTTTGCTTCTCCATATCCGACAGGTGCAAGGCTTCATTTACCTCGTACGAAAAGAAACTGTAATTATCGATGTGTTGCCCCAGGTGCGAGCGGCGTATCAAATCCGGATGAAAGTTGAGCGACCAGCCACCCTTCATCTCATTCCTGTCCCACTCTTCTTCATGACCAAAATTAACGACCTGACCAGGCGCCATAAATATTAAGGTTCCCTCATGATAGTCATAGCTGCTGCGGCCATAGGAGAGGGAGCCTGACTTACACATCTTAAACATCACCTGGTACAAATTAATGGAAAGGTTCTTCCCCTTGAATTCATGGTTGGGAGTTATTTCATCATGTTTATAAATGCTTACCAATGGATGCCCGGGGGCTTCAAGTCCCATGTGCTGGTGTACTTCGGCAATGCTGTTTATGTGGATAATATCTTTCATGTTTTTAGTCAGTAGTTAATAGTCAGTAGTGTATTTTTAAGAAGTGAGTAGTGAGATATGAGTAATGAGATGGATTTACATGGTGTCAAAAAAATTAAATATTAGCGCCATTTATATCGCCAACAGCAAATTACTTTTCATCGTTTGCTAAAAGCCAGTGGTTCATAAGCTGCCTGTTGATTGTCTTCATATTATGCAACAATACTATTGATATCCTTATTCTCCAGTATTTTTTTATTGCTGGGCTGCTGTACAAGTTGAATCATGGCTTGTCCGATTTTTGTGGTTGAAGTTACGGAATTCATCTTTCGGAGCAAGGGAAAAAACGGACGCAGAACCAGGTAGAAGGCATTGTACCAGCTGGTGCGCGACTTAATACCTTTTTCGGGGAGTATGGCACCCGGCCTGAATGCATACGCGTCTTTAAAGCCCTTATTCAGAATCATGTTTTCGGTTTTGCCTTTAACACGGGCCCACATCACGCGGCCCTTTTCGCTGCTGTCGGTACCGGCGCCCGATACATAGCTGAAAACCATCTGTGGGTTGAGGCTGTAGAGCGTGTCTGCCAACTCTTTGGTCATGGTGTAGGTTATCTCGGTATACTGCGCTTCGCTTAGGCCTACTGCTGAAATGCCCATGCAATGAAAACAGGCATCATATCCGGCCAGCCGATCTTTTATTGCCGATAAATCGCTGAAATTCTTGTGGATGATCTCTTCCAGTTTAGGGTGATGAATGCCTACACTGTTTCGGTTAATGACCAGTACCTTGCTTACTAAAGGGCTGTCGAGGCACTCCAGAAGAGCGCCTTTGCCCACCATACCAGTTGAACCGGTTATAATTACTTTCATTGCTTTTTTAGTTTGATACTGTTCTTAGTTGATTTTTAAGAAGCGGGTGTCCGAAACGTTAAAAAGACAATTGTAAACTTGTAATTCGTAAGAAAACACCTCTCCTCAATCCTCTCCTACAAGGAGAGGAAACCGCTCCTCAACGAAGATATAATCTTACATCAGAGATAGTTGCCTTTTCAATAATGTCACCTTCTCCTTGGGAGGATTTATTCCGCCAAAGCGGAAAGGCCGGGATGAGGTGATAATGTTAGTTTTGAAATTGCCTATCTTAATTTTCGGACAAGTTCTTCATAACTAGCAGTGCTTAGGCTAGCTCCAATATTTCGGCGATGACTTGTGTTGTATACTTTTCGCCAACACCCCAGTTGGTAGCCAGTCCATGGGCATTTTCAGCCAAATCGGTAATGGCGCTGCGTGGTATGTTGCCTTCTTCCAGCTTAACGGGTGTCCCAATTTGCTTAAACCAGTCTTCCAGCGCTTGTATACCAGCATCGGCACCTTCCACGCCAAATACCTCTCTGGCGAAGCGTTCGTATTGGGCCATGTTTTGCTGTTTGTGCCACTTCATCCAGGCTGGTAACACAATGGACAAGCCTGCTCCGTGGGCAATGTTAAACAAGGCCGACATGGCATGCTCCACAATATGCGTATCGTAAGAGTTACCCTCAACACCTGTAAAGGTTGAACCATTTAAGGCTTGTGTGGCTGCCCATGCAAATTCGCCGCGGGCCTCATAATTATCCGGCTCTTCAAGTAATATTTCGGTGGTTCTGATAACGGTCCTTAATATATTCTCGATATGGCCTTTGATGAATGTGGGTATATAGGAAGCCGAGAAATACAGGTCGAGGCAGTGGGCAAATATATCAGCGGCTGAATACACCAGGTACTCACGCGTAACGGTTGATTGCAGCTCAGGGCTCATCACTGATACTTTAGGGAATAAGCTTGGAGCCATCAGGGCAAATTTCTCTTTGGTGGCTTCGTTCATGACTACCCCGCCATTGTTCATTTCGCTACCGGTGGCGGCCAGGGTAATAATGGAGAAGAGCGGCAGAGCTTCCTGCACAAAAGCTTTAAATACAAAGAAGTCCCACACATCGCCATCGTATTTGGCACCGGCCGCAATGGCTTTCACTGAGTCGAGCACCGAACCACCGCCAACAGCTAGTATTCCATCCACCTGTTTTTCCTTGGCCAGCTGAATGCCCTCGTGCACTTTGCTCAAAACCGGATTGCTCACAACGCCGCCCAGCTCTTCGTAGCTAATGCCTTTTTCTTGTAATGAAGCCACCACGCGGTCGAACAAGCCGGATTTTTTAATGCGCTCCGAACCGTAAACGATCAATACCTTGCTGACGCCATATTCTGTGACATATTGGCCAATGTTATTCTCTTTTCCCTGCCCAAACTCAATGCGAGTGGGATTGTAAAATGTGAAATCTTTCATTATTGTTTGTTTTAAGTGTTATGCAATTGATAATTCAAAAGTAGAGCACTGTCAATACACTAATTGAAATATATTCCTGATTGATGTATACATTTTACTGATGGGGTATATTTCTTGCGTTGAGGTCGATAAATATCTGCCTGGCTGGAGGTAAGTGATTATCGCAACGTATTGAGGTGTTTTTGGAGGTGATTTATCAGCGGTAAAAACAGGAGGATTTTTAATTGTTGTAAGTTTTTGATTATCAATAGCGATTAATGAGCTGAAAAAACGTGCTTATGTTTTAAGTAAAACGTCACTATGTTTTTATTGAAACATCAGCATGTTTTAAAAACAGATGCAGAAACAATGATTACCATTTAGTGGGATGGATAATTAGCAAGCCATTGTAGTTTTTGAAATTATACATTATGCGCATTTTAAATACAATTTGGCGGTCATTAATCTGCTAGCTTGTCAACCACAGGACGCTTTGTAGGGCACTTGAAGGGTGCTGAATACACTTTGGAAAGTGTTCAGTTAACTGTGAAGCCCGCTGAAGAGAAGTACACCATACCTTTACCAATGCTGATGGTAATTACACTGTATTAGGGGTTGATGCCGAAATGTATATCCTAGTATTCGAACAAGAAGGTTATCAGACCATTATTACTGATGAAGCTGATGTTTTTGCAGCAAATAAAACAACTATGGATGCACAAGTAGCTGCAGTAGAAGGCATGAAACGACTATTCCACACCTCCCATAAAGCCTAATACTCTGCTGGCCGCAAGAGCTCCTACCTTCAATGCTTGTTTGATGTTGCGGTTGGTATACCAATTAATGCAAAAGGCAGCCTGAAAGGCATCACCACATCCGGTGGTATCTATTATCTCATCTGCTTCAATAGCTGATTGATGAGTGACGCTATTCTTATAAAAAGCAATGCTTCCCCGGGCACCAAGGGTAGCCACAATTAGCTTGCCCGATTGCTCTGATATTTGTTGGAGGCCATCCAGCATGCCTTCTTTACCGCTCAAAAATACAATGTCTATATTAGCTATGTGCCTGGCAATATCATCTATGCCAAAATAATCCAGAAAGTCTACTGCAACCAGTTGTTCGTTACGGATCCGGCGCAGCAACTCCGAAAGGTTAGGATCGCCTGCCGGCATGGCAATAATGTTGCTGTCATGTAGATAATCCCAGTCATCTTCGGAGAGGCGGAACAGGTCAAAAGCTCCTCCATTCCAACTGTCAGCCTTGAAGTAACGGTCTCCTTTCTCATCCAGATATATCTTATTTGATGCGGTAGGAGCATCCATGGTATGCAGATGTGACTGGTCTATCTGAACCTTATCCAGGTGATTAATTATCTTTTTGCCGAAGCTATCATTACCCACAGCTCCAAGTACAGATACATTATCAATACCTGACAGTTTACATTGGGTAGCAAAATTCAAAGAGTTACCACCAACATATACCTTTTCTTCCTCGGGGAAGAAGTCAACGCAACAGGATGTTAATGCACTTATTTTCATTGTTTAGATATTATCGTTGTTTTTACGTTTAAGGCTTCGAAGCTTATTTTATAGATATTGCCAAAGCCATTAAGAGGACTGTTGGCAGAAGTTTTTAGTTCAGCTATGCTTTTTATTGGACTTTTCTGGTTGCCGCTTCGTTCGCTTGTAAAATAAAAATTGCGTGAGGAGGCATCTACAAATGGGCAGAAATCCAGTTTGTCTGAGTTGATGGGGCTTCCCAGGTTGCGGGCTTGTGTCCAGTGACCTAAGCTGTCTTTTTCACTGATGTAAATGTCACCACCTCCCAATCCATCACTGCGGCCAAAGGAGCCAAACAGCAGGTAATCTTCATCTGGACTGATAAAAGCGTTGAACTCATACAGGTCCGAATTGACTTCTGCTGGCAAGGGCTTTGGAGTCTGGTAATGGCCATTAATCAGTTCCGACATGAAAATATCTTCGCGCCCTATGCCATTGGGCCTTGTTGCTGTGAAATACAGGTTGCCATTGCGGCTCAGCGAGGGATAAAACTCATCGGCACGCGTGTTGATAAGCGAATCGAGTGCCACCGGTGCCGACCAGCCATCATTCAGCCTGTCGCTATACCAGATGTTGTAATCCTTGCGCGTGGAGTCATTAAAAATAGGTCTGTTGGATGCAAAATACAGGCGCTGGCCATCGTGACTATAGAAGGGTTCAATATCCATGTATTCGCCTGAAATATTCATCAGGGCCGGTTCAGACCACTGTTCGCCTTCTCTGGTAAGTATTACCAGTCCACGGCAGGTTTGTTTGTAATCGCCCAGGGTGTATACTATCTCATCACCTTGGGGCGATATGGCGATGTCTCGTTCATAAAGCGGCGTGGAGATAACGCCTTCACCCAGCAGGCTGAGAGTGTCGGCTGCTGAGTTGATATCCACTATAGTTTGATTGACTTTATTAGACTGTTGCCGGCAACTTATACAGGCCAGGCACAGAAGAAGCAGGAGTTTGATATGGGTATACATTTAATATAGGTTGGTGATGACTATTTTATTTCAATGGGTTCGCCCAGGAACTTCGGGTTTTTGCCAAAGGCTACGTCCAGCAGCATCTTAACCCGCGCCAGACGCTCGCGTAGCTTGGTTTTAAAGCCATATCGCCGGCTGACATCTTTGGCGTTATATCCTACGGCAGTGATGCCATTGTGCTGGGCCAGGTAGATGGCACGTTCGTTATGAAACTGCTGCGAAATGACTGTGATACTGCTTTGCCCAAATATTTCTTTGCAGCGCACCACCGAATCCAGGGTGCGGAAACCGGCGTAATCCAGAATTATTTTATCAGCGGGAATACCTTTGGCAATCAGGTCGTTTTTAATGGTGGTGGGTTCGTCGTAGGTTTTGCGCGAGTTGTCACCACTCACCAGAATATAATCCACCTTCTGAGCCTTGTAAAGACGCACCGCTGCCTCAATACGATAGGTATAGTAAAGGTTGGTGTTGCCATTGGAAAGCACTTTGCCGGTACCCAGTAACAGTCCCACTTTGTTATGCGGAATTTCATTGCTTGCGTTGTACAATTTATCCTTTGTAGAATGCACCACCAGCCAGTTGGCACCAAAGATGCTTAAGAGACTAAGGATGGCCATGATGATGGCAATTTTAATGAAAGCTAACAGGTAGGGCATATTTGCATGTTTTAATGATTCCACCATTGCTCCTCTTCAATGGCCCGGCTCTGGCTTATCTCTTCATTGCTGAAGGTAATGGTTTCTTTTGGATATGCGGATAGGTCGCCATTAAAAGATTTGGGCACAATAATGAAGGTGTTGAGGTGAGCCAGCACATATGAGCGCCACCCTTGGTTAATATACTGGTTATTGAAGAGGTAGAATTCATTTTCCAGATGCCTGAATAAGTCATTGCGAGGGCAAGGCGGGATTTGCAGTCCCCAGCTGCAATATTTTGGTGCTGGGTTTCCGTATTCCTGCCAGGTACCCGTAAACACATTTACCCCTTCGTCGCTATACCAGCCAGGAAACTGTTGAAAACCCTCTTCGGCTTGGTCAAACATGCTTTGTAGCACACCGGTAAATTGCCCCACGTGGTTTTGGGTAGAATCCTCATTGAGCGAATAACTGGCCGTTATGATGCCATAAGAGTTGTAGGGCTCGTCACACGTTGTTTTAACAATCTCAATTTTCGAAAGCTGCAGGTAACCTTTAAAATCACAAATATTGGAGCGTACTTTTGATTTGCCAACGGCCTGATAGGTGGAGTCATTGAGCTTTGTAATGGCTGTGAAGCGCACTTGTATCCGCTGGTTGTTGTCACCTATTGTACCCTGAAAGGTTTTATGGAGCCAGATTTCTGAGAAATCATAGCTGAGGTACTCTATTGTTTTATCTTCATAACAGTCTTGTGCCATTAACGAGGGCCATGCTGATATAAGGGTTATCAGTAAAAAGAGCTTTTTCATGGTGCTTTAGATACGGTGGCTGGTTAGTTGCTGAAGAGCTGCTTCCCACTGGTCAATTTCATGGTCGTCAAAGGGGCCTTGTGAGGAGCGGTACCGAATGAATCCTTCGCTGTCAATCACATATAACCGCTCCGGCGAACCGGCATAGAGTTCATCCACAGTATTGTGCATATCATCCAAAGCCACCGGCATGCGTATGTTTTGTGCTTTAATCCAGTCTCTTGCTACAGCAGCACGCCCGCTAAGAGTTGTTGGTTGGTCATACACCACATCATCCTGCAGATTAATGGGTATGAACCAGCTATTGACCGGATGCATTTCGTATACGTAAATGTGCAGAAAGGCTGCTTTGTTATGGTACGCCTCATAGATGGCGTTTATCCGGCTGTTGTGCCTGCGAAACACAGGGCAGGTGTAGCTGCCCAAAACCAGTGCCAGCGGACGACCTTTGTAGTCGGCCAGTGACACGGTTGACCTGCTTATCTCACCTTCCGCATTCATCATTGTCACAGAAAAGGCTGGAGCTTGCGCATTCAGTGTCGCCTTCATGCCGGCTTCCCGTTGGTTGAGTCCGTTTTTTATTTGATGCCACTCCTCTTCGGTAAAACCAATGGCTTCTTCAAAAGCTGCCAGGTCTTTCGATAATAACTCTCTTCTTAGTTCCTTTGTTAAATCGTCTTTTTTCATTGCTCCTGGTTGTTGCCCGCCACGAAGTGAAGGATGTTAGCAGCCTGTTTCTTCCACGCTGTTTCATTGTGTTGCTCGTGCTCGGCTTCTTTATATTGCAATTGCCAGCCCTTATCAATCAGTAGTTGCTTCATGGCTCTCACATTGCTAACAGCTTCTTCTCCTTCAGCTCCACCAATATATAACCAAATTCTTTGGTGAGAGGAAGGTTCAATGGTATTCACCCAATCAAACATCATTTTACCATCCCACCAGAGTGAAGGAGACAGAATCAACAAGTTTTGAAATGTTTCGGGATGGCGTAATCCGGTATAAAGACTGATGAGACCACCTAGTGAGGAGCCACCCAATGAGGTGTGTTCAGCAGATGGATTGGTGCGATAAGTACTGTCGATATATGGTTTTAGTTGCTTCAGAATAAAGGCTTCGTATATGGGCCCCTGTCCACCCATCGGAGGCTTGTTGGCATGAATAGTGGAGCCTTGTTTATCTTGTTGAAACGTAAAGCGAATACCGGCTCGTGGCAGGTAATACGATGTGTCAGATTGGGCTTCCAGTGACTGCCATTCATCACTTCCCGGTATGATGACCCATAATGTGTCTGATTGTTTTTTTACTTGAAGTTCCTCGCCGGTATCAGTCTGATAATGGCCGGCTACTTCATTGTTATTGCCGTCTGCTTTTATGAAGGTATATGACCAGTGCTGACGTGTTGGCGTGTATTCATCAATGCGATTGGAGGTGTTACCAATACCCACAATGATTAATGGAGCTATTTTACCAGAAGTTATCATATCCTCAGCTGCTTCATCTAATCCCCATTCCTGACCGATGCTGGTGGCATCAAACAGGTTCTGACCATCGTGCATGTACAATACATCGTAATGTAGGTTTGAGTGGTGGTAGCCAGGTGGCAGGTATATAAAAATATCTCTGCTGGCCAGCGCACCACTATCAAATTGGCGCAATATATCCACATGGCCTGTGATGCTCGAAGAAGGTTCAGGTGCCTGAGTATTCCAGGATAGTTTAACGGTTTGTTGTTGGCCTTTGTATAACACTAAACGATGATTGTGACCGGTTTGCCAGCCTTCTTCCGGGTGTCCTGCTCCCTCAGTTTTTATTTTGTAACTGAGTTCAAGGCTATCGCCCACTATTGAGAAAGGCATTTTAAGTGAATAGATACCATAAGTATTGGTGGCATTAGCCATACAGGTCTCTGACCAGCTAAGGGGTTGCTGGTCGCCGCGTAATCCAACCTGGTCTTCATCCGGAGTGAACCAACCTTCAGCAATGGCTGGTCGCATATCCAGTTCAAAGGTGATAACTGTGGACTGACGTTTACACGATAAGGCTACCATTAGCAAGCATGGTATTAAAATGAGATACTGTTTTATTTTGATTGTCATTATCCTCTTTTAAACCATAACCATCCGGACATTAAAATAGTTGCACTGTATAGTGAGGATAGTCATGAATGTTATTTTTCATTTATTCTTGATTCTACTTAATGTTAAGTGGTATCTGGATGTTAAATGAGGCGCCGTCCTGGCGTGGGTTGATGTTAACCAGCGAACAGGCCGCATATAATACCAATGGATTACCTTCTTCATCCAGCAAGAGCTGAGGCCGTTCTAGTCGGTTTACTTTCACCACTTCACCACTCTTTAGTTGTACTTCCTTTTTCATAAAGAAAGGATTGGCGGGTTGGGTCCAGCTCATGCCATCCTTTGATTCCAGTATGGCCAGCCCGGGCTCTGCACCAGTTATTTGTCCTGAAAAGTCTTTGATAACAGCATAGAATCGTTCGCTTCTTTGGTGGTACCACACAAACGGATCTTCGGCTGAGGCAATTTTACCATCGTCCATCATAACTTCAAAAATCACATTGTCGCCTGGTTGAAAAGGCCCCATTGGACTATCTGCAACTGCCACGCCGTGAACTCCTTTCCAATGGGGGTCATAGATATTGCCTTTGAAATACAAGAGGTATTTACCGTCGGATGGACGTTGTACCACCGATGGATTCACCACAATAATATTATCGGGTTTAGCCACTGTGCCTTCTGGCGATGGATGCACAATGTTATCGGCTTTAACGCGTGTCCGAGGTTGCAATATGGGCTGGTCCGGGCGCCTGAAGTTACCTGCCATCAGGTCTTCGAAACTATCAAACTCAATTACGCCAATGCATTGCATCTGTTGAATACGGTTGCGCTGATTGAGGTGTTCCCCCTTCGAACCTTCTGGTTGAACACCAGGCTCCCTGGAACCAACATAATACAGGTAGTACTTATCGTTAAACTTTTTAAGGTGAGGATTAGTCACCATTTGTGCATCCCAGGCAGTGGTGTCGCCTTTAAATCGTCTGCCTTGCAGGATGATCTTTTGAAACTCAAAGCCTTTATCCGGATAGTCCGAAACTGCATAGCCCAGCTTTGAGTGCAACACCCATGAATCGGTAAACTGTGGAATGGAGTCACCACATTCCCAGGTGTTATAAATCATGTGGTAACGGCCATCATCGCCTTTTATAACACTGCCTCCCCATATAAAACGTTTGGGATCATTTAAGGTGGATGACCCCATAAGGATATCGCCATCAATAAATGCATCAACAGGTAATGGACTTATTTGTAGTGGTTCTGGTGCTTTGGTGTTGCAACTTGCAAGATAACTTATTGTCACTGCAATCAGGATAAATTTACTTACTAGTTTTAACATACTGTCCAACATTAATAGGTTTAAATATGATATTGCAGCCCATATTTTTATGAGTATAAGTATTTGGGATTTATAAAGATAATGAATTATGAACAGGATGCCTGTAGGTGTGTGCATTGAAGGTTTTCTTTTATGAAACCGTCAAAAAAACAAACATCCAAAACATCAGCCGTGGCCCATGTTTTGGATGTTCTTAATGTTGTTATCTCAATAATCGGAATCAGTTTCAGCTTACTTGGTATACTGATCAATAATGAGTTTAATACCACGCTGGCAGGCCGGACAAAAATGGTCGTGGCGCGTAAACATGATGCAGTTGGCCGCACTGCGGTACATGCCGGTGGCTTTGTGCTGAGCGCCCTCAAAAGCACCTACCTGGCCGCTGTATTTCATATTAGCCAGCAGTTTATCGTCCCAGGCTTTTTTATCCAGGAAGAAATCTTCCATCACCTTTTCATCTACCTTGGCTTTGCGCATTTCCACACGCTTCTTTTGCACGTCAATGCTATGCTTGTCATACTTCTCTTTTTCCCAGGGCGTTGGAATAGGGGTGCCCGGTGTTACGATGTCTTTCCATTTAATAGTTTCCGGATCGGGATTGGCTGTTACATTTAATTCCCATGGTTCCAGGTGTTCGGCATCCATCTCATAAGCCGTGGCTGAGGTATAGTATTCATCGGCCAGGTCGGCAAAGTGATGGCCAAACTCGTGCACAAACAGGTACTCCTGGAAAGCATTGTTGACAGCTGCTGTGATATACAGGTTATAAATACCGCCACCCCCATAGATAGAGTCGTTCATCAGAATGGCAGTAAACTCATACGGTACTGCAGCCGAGGCATTGCGTATGGTTTTGTTATCTTTATGGAACTTATCCATATCTTCTTTGGCATAGCCTTCGCCTAATACCACAATATCCACCTGCTTTTCGGGTGTACCATTCACTACGACATCAAAAGTGTTGTAGTGCTGTTCAACCGGGGCTGTAAATGCTCTGTGGTGTTTCGGATTAACACGGTAGGTCCATACCGGATCGAAACCATTCAGACGATTACGTTTGTAAATGGTCACATCCACTTCAGCTTTAGGCCAAGGGAAGCGAACCGATTCATGGAAACTGCCCCAGTTATCCTTAGCATCGGGTGTGGTCTCCCACTCGCCATAAATGCTTGAGTAGCCTCTTGAGTAAAGTACTTTTTGAGTTTCGGGCTCCTTCACTTCAAAGAAGTATTTACCCAGTCGAAACTCATCGATAAGTACTGTTTTACTACCGGCCCACTGGCCATCGTTCACCATCTGGTCAAAGGCAAAATGTTCTTCACTGGCAGTACCAACATGGTTGTAGTCGAGGCGCATGGTGGCAGTTGTGAAGTATTGTTCGTACTGTGCTGAAGTTATAATGGATGACAGCAGTACCACAAGTGATAATAGATATTTACGATGCATACGATTATAGTTTTGAGTTTAATGGTATGCAAGTTAATGAATCTAAGGGAGGGAAAAAGTGTTTTTTGTCATTACCAGTTTGGCTGGATGGTTGCAGAAAAAACTCCCTAAGCTTATTGCGGGTGCTTAGGGAGTGATGGGGTGTTTATACAAGAATGATTTTATTCTCTTTGCATTTCTGGCGCATATCAGCCGGCCATATGCTCGACTGGATTTCACCGATATGCGCTTTGCGCAGGAAGAACATGCACAGGCGCGATTGGCCAATGCCTCCACCGATAGACAATGGCAATTCGCCATCTAACAGGCGCTGGTGAAACAGCAGTTCTTTACGCTCCGGACAACCTTCCATATCCAGCTGTTTGCTCAATACTTCAGGACTCACGCGAATACCCATTGATGATATTTCAAATGAACGTTCCAGAATGGGATTCCATACCACGATATCACCATTTAAACCTTTGTAGCTATCTGCTGTTGGAGTACTCCAGTCATCATAATCCGGGGCCCGGCCATCGTGCTTCTCGCCATTGGATAGAATACCGCCGATACCAATTATAAAGATGGCACCATGCTCCTTAGCAGCTGCATCTTCGCGCTCTTTGGGTGTTAGATCCGGGTATTTGTCCAACAGATCCTGTGCCTGAATAAAGGTTATTTCCTCTGGTAAAATAGGCTGAATAGATGGGTAGCGTTCAAATACCACAAATTCAGTTCGCTTCATCACTTCGTAAATTTTGCGAACAATGTGCTTTAAATAGTCCAGATTATACTCCTCTTTACCAATGTGACGTTCCCAGTCCCATTGATCAACATACAGCGAGTGAATATTTGAAAGCTCTTCATCTGGGCGAATGGCGTTCATATCGGTATACAGTCCGTAGCCCTGCTCAATTTCGTAGTCTGCCAGCATCATACGCTTCCACTTGGCCAGCGAGTGTACCACCTCAGCCTGCTCATCGTTGAACTCTTTAATAGGAAAAGCTACCGGACGCTCAGTGCCATTCAGGTCGTCATTGATACCAGTGCCTTTCATTACAAATAATGGGGCTGTTACCCGGCGCAGGCGCAGTTCAGCCGATAGAGCTGTTTGAAAATGATCTTTAACGGTTTTAATCGCATGTTCCGTTTGTTTCAGATCAAGAAGTGGTTCGTAGTTTTTTGGTATAAATAGTTTTGCCATCTCAAATTTAATTAGTGATTTGTTAGGCAAATGTAACAAAAACTATCAAATAGAAACTTTGTGAGTTGTTAAAATATTAAAATGCTACAAAAAATCTATTTGATAGTTTTAAATTGAAATAGTCCTATAGGGCTTTTTAGCTTTAATAACAGTAACAGTTGACCGGTGAACCTGGCGACAATTGTCAGAGAGTTACTCAATCACTACTTCATCAATAAACAGGAATACTCCCATGCCTTTTATCTTTGGGTAATGGGCCCTGACCTTCACATACTGAGTTGTAACTGGCTCGAATATGACAGGAAATCTGGTGTTGCTTACTGCTGATGACCAGGGAGGCTGGTAATTAATCTGGCTTTCCCATGTGCCAGCCAGGTGATAGTCTTTACCATTATCGGAAACCAATACTTCTATGGATGAGGGGTAGAAGATACCTGCACCATTCTCTTCAATGCAACTCAATTTGAGTGAGCTAATCTGCTTTGGTTCGCTAAGTCTGATGGTCGCCTCAAAGTCTTTATCCAGTATGCCCAGCCATTTGCCATTGCCCCATTTGTCGCCGCCAAAGTCGGTGTCAGTGAGTGTGGCAGGCCCATTGGATGCGTATTTAGCTTCGGGTGCTGAGTGCAGTGTTACTTTGGCTCCGGCTGCTTTATGCAGAATGGCTTCCCGGCTCTCTGCTTTACCTGTTGCTTGGCCATCTTTGTAGGCAATGGTTTTGATAGTGGCCGACTCGCTGAGTATAAATGGTTGTTTGTATAAAGTGGCACTCTCCGGATTGGGTTCAGTGCCATCTGTGGTATAATAGATATCAGCCTCCAATTCGGTACTAAGGCTTACTTTTAGTTGCTGCGCATTAAGAAGCTCAACATGAACAGTTGGTCGCAAAGCGCTATAGGCATAGTTAATATCCATGGTCTCATAGTGTTTCAGCATTTGGTTCATTTTGTACCTGAAATGCTCCCAGTCTTTTGTGCCCTTTTTTTGCCAGGCTACTTCTGATAAAGCCGCGATGCGTGGAAACAGCATGTACTCCACATGTTTTTCGTTGGGCATGTATTCTGTCCATATGTTAGCCTGAACACCCAACAGCTGGTTAAGATGTTTCTGGTCCAGTCCATCAGGAACAGGCTCGTAATCATACACTTTTTTGAGTGGAGCATAACCGCCAAAGGCTTTAGGTTCGTGCTTGCTCAAACTTTGGTAGTGATCGAAATACAGATGCGAGCCGGTGGTTAAAACGGTTGGGTGCCCTTCTTTTAAACAATCAGCCACACCGGTTTCGGCTCCCCAGTACATAACTGTGGCAGTGGGCGATAATTCGCCTTCCAATATCTCGTGCCAGCCTATTAGTTGACGGCCTTTGCTTTTCAGGTAGGTATCAAAGTGATTGATAAAATGGCTCTGAAGCTCATAGGCATCATAAGCTTTGCGTTGCATCAACTGTTGGCAGTCGGGACAATTGTTCCAGTTGGTTTTGCTTACTTCGTCGCCACCAATGTGTATGTAATTGGAAGGAAACAGCTCAATAACTTCATCCAATACATCCTCAAGCAATTGGTAGGCAGCCGGGTTGCTGGCACAATACACGCCACTGTTCTTAATGAATTTGCCAGTTGCATCTTTACAAGTCAGATGAGGGTAACATTGGAAAACCACCTCAGAATGGCCGGGCAATTCTATTTCCGGTACCACTGTAATAAAGCGTTCGGCAGCATAAGCTACTATTTCCCGTATTTCATCCTGGGTGTAGTAGCCACCATATTTGTGTGCTTCGTCGCCATTGCGCCATACCTCAAATTCCTGCCAGGGTTGAAGATTGGGTTTTACTTTACGCCAGGCTCCAATATCTGTCAGCTCGGGGTGCGATTTGATTTCGATGCGCCATCCGATACCGTCCACCAGGTGCCAGTGAAAAACATTAAGCTTGTGCATGGCCAGGTAATCGATGTATTTCTTAATAAATGCCGTGGGCATAAAGTGGCGTGATACATCCAGGTGCATGCCGCGCCACTCAAAACGTGGACGATCAATGATATGGCCTGCAGGCAGGGCCAGTTCGCTGCCCGAAGTAGCTGCATCAGCAGGCAGCAGTTGCCTGATGGTTTCAACGGCATAAAACAGACCTTGGGGCCCGGCAGCTTTAATTGTTAGTGTTTGCTGATTGATATCCAGCACATAGCCTTCCATGCTCAAGCTGTCAAGGCGATTGTCGAAGGCCAGTACAATGGCCGGATGTGAGGTGTCTTTCGGATCTCCAAAACTAAGGTTAAAATCAATATGGCTTATCTCGCTAAGCAAAGCAACGGCTGGTAGCATGCTCGAATCCTCAATAACAACCGGCGTTGACGGTTTCATAAGAAAAGGACTATTGCCGCTCAATGCTACATGCAGAGGTTCAGGAATAATAGATGGGGATATTGTTTCTTTATGATGACAGCCTATGGTCAGTAAAATAATAAGAAACGGTACAATTGCTTTTAGTTGAATCATAACTGAGTTTGTTTGCAACTAAATTAGAGTAAACCAGCCTGATTATCTGGATAGGAGGGGGGGATAATTGTTCATTTATTGTTGCAGACGTTAAGAAGAATAAGTATGACATAAAAAAAACGACCACCGGTTAACCGGTAGTCGTTATATTAATATAATTGATATCTGTGCTTAGAACATATACTGTAAGCTGGCACCAATTCTGAAATAAGTATCATCTACAATGGTGAAACGAGCTTCAGGAGCCAGGTTTAATTTATCAGATAGCTTGTAGTTCATACCAACACCCAGGTTAATGCCAAAATCGGAATCAGAAAGATCTCCAGCTGCACCAAAATCTGCTTTCCAACCAGTAATGTTTAAACCGCCAATACCATAGAAATTCATTTTTTCATCCTGCTGATGGAATACATAATGGGCATCAAAGTCGAAGATGTTGTAGCTAATATTGTCTTTTTCAAAAATATGCGTATAGCCAAAAGCGCCTTCCCACTTCTCATTAAAGGCATATACACCGTTGATGTTAATACCAATGTTGCTGATGTCAGTAGCATATACTAAACCGGCACCGGCTCTGATTTTTGAAGAGTCAAACGATTGTGCAAACAGGTTGCAAGAAAGGATTAAGGCAAAAACTAATACAATGCTCTTTTTCATGTTAATTAATTTTATTGTTTAGGTTTATTTATAACAAGTCAAATGTAAATAATTATATTGATTTTTGTGAAGCAGGAATGTGAAAGCTTATTCGCCTGTTTGAAGATTTTGGAAAACCACTGTAAAATCACCGGTATATTCTCCTTTAAATATGAGTCCATCCACCATGGTTAAATCCATATCAATGGAATAGTTATCTCCTTTGTTGTGAGTTATTGTTACTGTGCCGTCTGCAAGGTTGGAAGTAGTAGGTTCAGTTCCCTCAAAAAACATATAATTGGTTAACCAGTCATCCAGCGCTTTATCCCCTTCACTTACTGGATAAGAGTAGGTGCCTTCAAGTGTTTCACGGGTAAATGATTCGATGTCGATGGTGAGTGTTTGTACGTTGTTGGCATTGCCACTTATTAATGAGATAGCTGTGTGACCGCCATTGTCAACTGATAGCCCCATTATAGAGGCTTCAACTATTTTGAAAGATTCCCCATTCATTTTTACATTGTTAACGGTAGGATCATCATCTTTGCTACAGCCTATCAGGCTGATGATGGCCAGGGCTAGCAGGGAGGTTTTTACAAATTGTATCATAGTTTGATGTATTTAGATTGTTACAGTTTTTTAAGTAGTACTTTTTGGGTAGAGAAGTTGGCAGCGGCATTTAAAAAAGCCACATAGTTAGGCCAAGTGCTGGCTTCGTCGTAGATGTTATTGTAATATTTTTGCGTTTCAACAATGAGTTGATTACCATCTAGTTTAGCGGTACTAATAAAACCGCCCTGTTCTGATGTTACCTCAGTATTCAGTTGGTCGATGCCTTGCACTGCATAGCCATCGGGTATGGTAAGGGTAATCGCATATGAGTATGAGCGGGGACTGTACATGTATATGCTTTGCTGACGCTCCAGTTCATCCTTCTCCAGAGTGGCTTGCTTCTGAATCAGTTTGCCTATATCGAGCATGTAATTGCGCCCAGCCTTCTTAATTAACTCATTGGTTGAGAAAGAGTAGCTGAATTGCATATCGGGTAAGGTATCGAATCGGCCACTCTGTATCAGTTTAAAGTCGGCTATCGTATCAATGGCAAAATCGTAACTGCCAGCGGTCATCTCCTTTAAGACCTTAGTGCGGTTGCTTTCTTTGTTCTTAAGATATGATTCCCTTAAAGTCAACAACTTCTTTTTCATCCACAGGGTGCCTTCAAAGTCTTGCTGCATATCAAACTTGCTGCTTTCCTCTTCTTTATAATCATAAATATCCAGCAGTGTGTATTGCACGAAGTTTTTAAGATAGCCTTTAAGGGTGGTTTGAATAGCGATATTGCTTGTTTTCATATCGTCAGCCAGTTCTACATTAAGCTGACTGACCTCACAATTATTTTGCTTATCAATTACCGGAAGTGTGATCAGCTCGGGTTTCCAATCAGAAAATTTGGCTAACCCATCGACAATATAAGCTTCCGTACCCATCAGGTCAGCATCAAATTCGCCGGGCATGCGGTAGTTATCAACCGGTGAGAGGTAAAGATATTTGTCGCCTTCTTTTACACGCAGCAGGTATTTGATTTCGTGTTCGAGCAGCAGATCATCTATTGATGCCACATCGCGTGGGATAGCCATCACAATATCGTGTGGAATTTTCTGTACGGCCAGGAAGGTTGAAAAGCGGTCAAGGCTTTGAAAGCGACTGTCCTTATACATGGCCAGCGATTGATTCCAGGTATCTTTATCAGCAATGGTTTGCACCTCATCCCAGTTAAGCTCTTCATTGCGACGGAAGTAAAAAGCAGCTTTCGCCTTCTCAAAATTGCCAGCATCTTTAGGTACTTGCTTTTTAATGTGCTTGTGCATCGTTTTGTTAACGGTATAAGTGTTGACCAACAGGTAGGTTAAGAAATCGGTTAGTTCCTTGTTACTTACTTCACATTTAACTTTTCCGGCTTCACCCAACAATACATCGTTTTGCCGGATGGCTTTGCCAGAAGCATAGGCAGCTCTGAATTTGATCGTAGGCAGTTCACGATAGGGATAAAACCAGCGCAGTTCTTTCACTGCCTCACGATCTTTGTCCACTAAAACATAGGTAATGTCCTCGCTTGCCTCATCTATGCTCTCGGTAAGTTGTGGTGCCCCGTTGCTTGAGTTGAGCGATATAAAACAACGGCGTTGGGCCTTAAATTCAATGCGCTGTTCAACAACCGGATACTCTTGTGGCAGGCAATGTTGGACCGGGTCAAAATAGTACATCTTAGAGGATAGCGGAAGCGCTTCTTCTTCGTAGATGTAGTAGTCAAGAATATCCCCTTCTTCCAGCCCCGGAATGGCGATCTTTTTATAGGCATAACGAGAACTTCTTTCTTTCATCTCCATTTCGACTGCCTGACTGTTGTCGATAATCACTTCACGCCCATCGGGTTTAATCAGTTTAAAACCCGTGTAAACCGTTAATCCTCTTCGGGCAGATGGAAAGCTCAGTTCGGCGTATTCATTTATGGCATTTTTGTCGTTTAGTTTAATGCGAAGATGGTAGATACTATTGGTACGCAGCTCGGCAATAATTGGGGGCTTTTTGTATTCGAGCCTGTTGAGTTTGGCAAGAATAACAGCTGATTCATTTTGCCATTTTTCAGGCACCTCGGTGATGTTAAAAAGTTGATTATCTTCGGACCACATGGTCTCCTGAATCATTTGGCTGCGCTCATCAGCCATAGTGCGGATGCTGATGACGATTAAGGCTGTCAGTGCTAAAAAAAATACTTTCATTTTGTTTGTGATTTATCTTCTGATATTGGGTGTGCTATCATTAAAATTAATGAGCTTCTATAAGACTTCATTAAATAAACCGGATTATATCTTTTTAAGAATAATCTGATCGTTATAGAAGGTGTTGAGGCTCTCGATAATGGTGTTCCATGTTTCAAACTCATTTGCACTTATCTCACCCTTTGCGATTGTAATGCTATTGGTATAAATAATTGTATTGCCTTTGTGTTGATAATGGACTTCAACATCAATATTGTCGTTTTTATAACTTACCTTTTGGGGTAGGTGGCTAATTTTATAACCTTTAGGAATAGTGAGGTGTTTAATCGTCTTATTCAACATTTTACGCCCCAAATCATAACTGCTTAAACGCTCTTTTTTAATCTTGGTTTGGCTCATTGGTTTTTCCCAGTCAAGCTCAATAAACAGTTCGTTATCAAACTGGTATATTTTATTACCTATGCTATAGTCGTATTCAATTACCAGAGGTTTATCCCTGTCAGTTTCAGGCGTGTTATTGACGTTTACAAGGTCTTCGTTGCCCGAGGCGGATACTGATAGAAAATCAAAGAGCTGTGCTTTGTCTTCTACTTTGCTATTATTGGAGAGGTATAAAATCGATTTTTTTGTTTCTCCGTTAAACTCCACCTGTCCTTTTCCAATCAGCAGGTTGTCCTTAATATTGATTGTTTCAGTGCGCGCTATCAGGTTTTCACTTGTTGAGCAATCAGGGACGGTTTTTCTGATGTAGCTGTTGCCATCCTCTATCAACATTTCCTGGCCTTGTATGCGTTCGGCTACTTTGCCCAGGGCAATGTACTTTTCTGTGGCATCCAGTACGTACATGTCGTCTTTTACAAAGGCTGTGCATATCATGTGGTTATCAGCGGCTAATGATGGAATATCATAATTGTATGGTATCTTATCGGTACCAATCCAGGTTAAACGCGCATCAATGCCGGCCACTTCCAGCATTGATTTGGTTAGGATAGCCATGCCTTTACAGTCGCCATAGCGGTTATTAAACACATTTTGTGGGGCCTCAGGCCTGAAACCGGCAATACCATCCTCAAAAGCAATGTATTTAATGTTTTCCTGTATCCAGTAATAAATATTTCTGATCTTCTCTTCATCAGACCCTGCATCTTTTATTAACTTCTCGACAGTGGATTGATAGGCCTCGTGATTAACTTGCACCATTTGTGTCAGACTGTGATACCACGCGTAAAGGTCGTCGGTAGTCGACAGTATCTTGTTTTGAATGGCATTGGCCTTGTAACTTTTGGTAAGCACTACAATGTGTGGGGTTGAATGAAGGAGGCCAGGTGAGTTGGTTTCATTCTCAAGTTCTTTCAGCTTATTGCAGGTGTAATGTATCAGCTTAGAACCATCTCGTTCGTTGACTTCTTTTACAATATCATAACCATCAAAGTTCATTTCTACCAATTCTACATCAAATGCCTGTGGAATGATAAAGGTAATATCACGTTTATGTACCGGTTCTGTATCTTTAAAAAAAACCTTTGTCAGGTACCTGGGATCTTTGTATTTCTTTTCAGATATAAACGTGGCCTCTGTGCCTTCGTAAAGCATATCAAAGCTGTAATGACCAATTTTAGCATCTGAGTAAAATATGTCATCCACCTCATAGTTGCCAAATACCTTGTTGTATCTTAAGTTACCCCTGCCAGAAGAATATTTAACCTGACCTTTAGTAAGGTCAATATTGTCGTTGTAATACACATTCTTGTAGTATTTTATATTGCTTTGTAAAGCAATTAAATCAGTAGTGTATTGTTCGTAGGCAACTGGTTGGTTGTTTTGCAGCTCAAAGCGAATTTCAGATATGCAGTTGCTGGCCACCACTTGCTGGTCTTTATAAATGTTTCTTAAGGCATTGGCTTTATCAGTATCGGTGTACTTTTTTTGTGCCTGAACAGCCACAGATAAAGCAAGAATAATTATAAAATAGAATGTTCTTATCATTTTGAAATGGGTGTGTGGTGTGTAGTGATTTTCGAAAACCTTACGATAGAACTACGTAAGATAAAATGTTTTGTTTCATTTATTTGTATTATTGCTAAACGCCCATCAAATTGCCTTATTGTCTGTATGAGTTAATGTTGTTGCAAAAGAAACGGTTACCTGCAAGCAAGTAACCGTTTGATATACTGTTGTTAGATTATTAGTTTATCAATAAGCTGTTTGTATCAATTTACCATTGGTGGATTGCTCACCGCAAATCAATTGGTAGAAATAGATGTTGCTGCCTGTTGAATGGCTCCTGAAATCAAACGTGTATTTAGTGTTGGCTTTCACTGGTCCTTCATAAATGCATTCGATCAGCTCGCCACTAACGCCATATATATTAAGGATGGCATGGGCATCCTCTTCTGGGGTGAAGGTAATGCTGGTTTGATCCACAAACGGATTGGGATAACTCATCGATGATAGTGATTGAGCCGGCGCGTTGTATTGCAAAGTGTCGCGCATAATGCACTGGGCGGCTTTATAGGCCACTAAAAAGGCTAGCTGCGGTTCATGACTGTTGCAGATGGTAAATTCAAGTTCAAACGCATCAGCCGAATGGCCAAAGCCAGTAATATCATCCACCTTAAAACCGTAAATGCCAGTTGTAGGATCGGTCGAATTAAGCTCTGTAGCCCAGTTGCTGGAGTTACTCACCGTTTGCACATAGCCCTTATCAACCTGAATGGTCAAATGCGATAGATCATGCTGACAGCTACCGTCTGTGCTAACTTTCGCCTTGTAGGTATAGCAACCATTGTCGTTTTTAGTCCATTCAACAGCTTGTATGTCAAAGCAGGTGTTTTCGCAATCATTGATCGCTTCGTTGCCATCATTCTCTCCGCCACCATCTGTTGGTGCTTCAGTACAACTTAAGATAATCATATCCTGTGCCTCGCAGCCTTCAGCATTCTGAACCATCAGGCTGATGCTGACCTGTCCTTCGCCGGCACTGTATAGCAGTTCTTCCATCTGCTCTTGCTGGATGGTCCACGTATTGCCGCCATCGGTAATTGACCAGTTGTATTGCGTTGCTCCCTCCACAACTGCCCATATGGTATTATCAGTACTGTTGCATGTCGGTTGTTGTTCTGGTACCACAATGGTGACACTTGGCTGAGTGAAAGTGTTAATGGTAATTGCCTTGCTTACAGAGCAACCCGCAGCATCTTCTATGGTAATGATGTATTCACCCGGTTCCAGCTCAGTACGTTGCAGCCCGCTGTATCCATCCGACCAAATGGTATTGTATGGTTCGCTGCCCTGTTCAACGCTAATGCTAACACTTCCCAAGGGCTGGCTACAGCTTGGTTGCTGGATATTGACAGTAGCATCCAGTCCGGTATCCGGACGTTCGATTAGGATTTGTTGAGTGACGCTACAGCCATTGGCATCCACTGCTGTAAATTCATAATATCCTTCTTGCTCAACTACTAAATCGTTCACCAGCTCGTTGTTGTGGTAGATTTGATAAGGTGGTGTACCACCCGATGCTGTCACGCTAATGCTCATCGACGCATCGGCTTCATCACAGCTTACACGGTTCACTTGTGCGCTTAAGTTTATCTGAGCAGGTTCGCTCACCTTGATGTATTTACTGCGGGTGCATCCCATAGCATCGGTAACCGTTACCGAATACCAATCACCAGCCAGGCCATCGATGGTGGCCGTTGTTTCTCCATTATCCCAAACAATGTCATATGGTTCGGTACCATTGCTGATGTCAATGCTGATAGAGCCACTGTTATCGCCGTAGCATACCGGATTATTAACGTTTGAGATAATATTCAGTTTCTTGATAGCCACATAACCCTTTTGTGTGATGGAACAGCCATTGGCATCTGTAATAGTTACCTGGTGTGTGCCACTGTTCAGGTCGCTGATGGTGGCCGTTGTTTCGCCATTATCCCACAGGTACGAATAGGGAGGAGTTCCGCCACTCACTTCTGCTGTTAAGCTACCTTTTCCTTCCTCGTAGCACTCAAGGTAGCTGGAGCTGATGTTGGCCGTTAAATCCGTTTCTGCCGCAATGCTGTAGTTGAATGTCTTAATACATCCGCCGGCATCTGTCAATGTGAGTGTGTAACTGCCTTCACTAAGGTTTTCGAGAGATGTTGTTGTTGCTCCTGTATTCCATGAGTAGGCGTAGGGCTCAATGCCGCCACTGACCTCAGTGCTGATGGCGCCGTCTGCCTGACCGCAGGTCGTATTAATCACTTGTGCTGTTGCTCTGAGGGGTTCTGGTTGTGTAATGATGGCCTCTAGAGTGATTGTTTCATTACCCGCATCGCTAATGATTACTGTATAAGTACCGGGCGACAGGTTGCTGATTGTTTCAGTTGTTGCCCCATTGCTCCAGGCGTACTCATAAGGCGGTGTGCCATTGGTAACGGTCACTGTTGCCTGTCCATCATTACTGCCATAACAAATAATCGGCGATGCATCAATGCTGGCTTGCAGCTTGTTGCTGACCAGTTCTTTTTCGTCAATAGCTATGCAGGTACCTGCTTTGTAAGCTACCTTAAACAGCTTACTTTTTAATTGCTCCAGGCAGGCATCATCATCGTACTGAATGGTGTACTTCAGTGTGAATGATGCGGCCTGTCCATCCTCACCAAAACCTTGTATATCATCCACCTTCAGGCCATAAATACCAGTGGTGGCATCGGTGCTGTTAATTTCCATCGGCCAGTTGCCCGAATTGGTTGCTTCAGTCACTGTGCCACAAGGTATCTCAACGGTGAAGTGCGATAGAGCAGCAGAGCAGCCATCGGCATTTACTTGCAGCTCAACAGTCAGGTAATTGTCAGACTCATTAAAGGAAATGATTTCAGTATTGAAACACTCGTCGCAATTGGCGTCAGCCGATTGTCCGTATGCTAATGATAGAGGGTTGTGTAGGTATATGGCTAATAAAAACAGTAGTAATGTACTGTGCTTTTTTGAGATGTAATTAGAATTCATGTGTAACGTGTTTGGGTGTATGGCTTATACTTTTTATCAGGCCAAATGTTGCGTTTGTCATGTTAAAATTGATGTTTATCAAAATGAGGGGTGCACATATGCTCATAGCGTTAGTCTTTGGTAGTAATGAGTTGGTGTTTTTGTAAAATTCAGTTATTCAGCTTGGTATATCTGTGCATTGGAGGATGTGGTTTCCTGCACGCCAGTAGTCTGAGAACGGCTATAATACTTTAATAAGTAATGCCTTCTTGCACTGGTGTCTTACGTTAGCTTGTAGGTGTGCTTCTTAAAGCTTATGTAGTGAGTGAAAGGAAAGCATAAGGAAGTATTTGTATAATTGTATATATTTGAATCCAGCTAATACACCCCAATAGATGCGAATAGAAGACAGGATAATCTTTAATGAAATAAAGAAAGGGAATAAAGAAGTTTACAGGTCTTTATTTGATGAGTACTATGAAAAACTTGTAGCATTTGCCAAAAGCTATTTGTTTGATCAGTATGAAAGTGAGGATCTTGTTCAGGATTTGTTTGTCTACATGTGGGAGCATGCAACAAAAGTGAATATTACAACCTCGATAAAAGCCTATTTTTATCAATCTATACGCAACCGGTGCATCAATCACCTAAAGGCTCTCAAAGTGAAGGATAAAAACCATCTGCTATATATGGATGGAGTATTGCAGGCAGATGATGATTTGCAGCATTTCGATCCAAAAATCCTTACAGATATTATGCTTTCTATTGATGAGTTGCCCGAGCAGATGGGAAAAGTATTCAGAATGAAAACTGTTGATGGCCTGTCACGTGATCAAATTGCTGAAAAGCTTGATATATCAGTTAATACAGTGAAAACGCAATTGCAACGTGCCCGGCAAAAGCTGAAAGAAAAATTACTACATCGCACAGGG
The DNA here is from genome assembly GCF_018271975.1 of Carboxylicivirga mesophila. Taxonomy (GTDB): domain Bacteria; phylum Bacteroidota; class Bacteroidia; order Bacteroidales; family Marinilabiliaceae; genus Carboxylicivirga; species Carboxylicivirga mesophila. The sequence goes on along the minus strand of NZ_JAGUCN010000030.1, from coordinate 10,675 downwards.
CTTCTATTTCTTCTCTAATATCTGTTAACCATCATTTTATTAACTAGAGCAGGTGCTAATGACATAGTATAAAATTGAGGATAAAAAACTATGAATTTTTTGTCACCCTTTGTATATCGACATTGTCTTGTATATAAATGAGTAAAACTATATCATGTTAAAGCAAATAGAAGGTGTTGATATTGAGTTGATTCGTAAGAGAGTGCTCTCCAAGCTTACTCCTGAAGAAGAGGAACGTTTTCAGAGATGGTTGACGAAAAAGGCTAACAGAGATTATTATGAGAAGGCTCAATATTATTATACAAAAGGGCGTGTGAGAAATGCCAGTGAAATCGATACTAAGCACGTTTGGAGCAGACTGACACATCGATTGCCGCCTCAGCGCAGTCGCCTTTTGAAACACCCGGTAATGGTAGCAGCCTCGATAGCTGCAGTTATAGCCGTAACCGCCCTTTTATTAATATTGCTTGAACAACCGGCCGATAATGTAAAGCTGGCCAAGCAAATCACAAGCATTGTTCCGGGTCACCGCAGCGCAGAACTGATTTTAAGTAATGGGCAAAAGGTACGACTAGGCAACGAGAAGCAAGAAGTTGTTGAAGAAAACGGAATAGTGATTAACCTGGGTGATGAAGAGGTCATTTATAACTCAGATGAAGACATATCGGGGTATGACTTAAAGAACACAATACGTGTTGGCCGTGGAGAAGAGTTCAGTTTAATATTAGCTGATGGCACTAAAGTGTGGATAAATTCACTGAGTGAATTGTGTTTTCCTGTCAATTTTAATGAGTCTGTCAGGGAAGTTGAAATACTGAGCGGCGAAGCCTGCTTTGATGTAGCACACGATCAACAGCGCCCATTTATTGTTAAAACACCTGGGCACAATATCAAAGTTCTGGGAACCACTTTTAATGTAAGTTGCTATCAGAATGAAAATGTTATTGAAACCACTCTTATTGAGGGATTGATTGAAATAAACAATCAGCAAGGAGCTTCGGTACCAGTTATTGTCAGGCCCGATCAACAATATGTTTTCTCAAAATACACGCTTGATTCAAATGTACAAAGGGTTAACGGAGCGAATTATATTGCGTGGACTCATGGTGTGTTCCTTTTCGAAGATGAGTCTTTGGAGAGTATCTTCAAAACCCTCGAACGCTGGTACAACATTAATGTGTTTTTCGAAACTAATGAGAAACGTGCACAAATATTCAGCGGACGCTTGCCGCGATTTGAAAATGTGGATGTGATATTAAATATGATAGAGAAAGTAAGTGATGTCGAATTTAACCTGCAGGATAACACGGTGATAATAAAGTAAAAGTTGTTTTGATCGACCATAAACAGGAAGAGTGGAAAAACTGGTTCTTTTCCCACTCTTCGTTTAAGGGAGATCCCTTTAATTATTCAATAATCAATACAAAATTATGAAAAAAATGTCAGAATGGGTCTTCGACTTTGCGCGAAGTCGAAGGCGTACTTTGTTTTTTATGAAGAATTTAATTCTATTGTTATTCGTCCTTAACCTGAATGTTTCGGCCTCTGTATTGAGTCAGGAACGCGTAACACTCAACCTGAAGAATGTTACTTTAAAGGAATGTTTAAAAGCTATTGAACAGCAAACAAACCTGGGATTCCTATACAACGGAAGAGAGCTAGGGAAGATAGAGGGCATCTCTGTTAATGCCTTTAATGAACAGGTGGATGAGGTTCTGGAACCGTTATTGACGGCTCAGGGCTATGCTTTTTCCATTGAAAATGGCGTTATTCTGATTCGTAAGGCGGCTGTTATAGAAGCCCTGGAAACAGAATCAGCCGCTCAGGAACAAAAAGTAAAGCTAAGAGGTGTCATTAAAGATGAAGAGGGGACGCCCATCCCTTTTGCTGCCATCAGTATCAAAGGAACCACATTGGGTGGTGTTACTGATATAAACGGGCAATTTGAGCTGGAAGTTGAACTACAAGATGAGATGGTATTGGTGATTTCTTGTTTGTCATATAAAGATGTAGAGATGGCTGTAGGCGAAAACAGATACTTCGAGGTGATGCTGGAACAAGAGATGCAAGGCCTCGATGAGGTGGTTGTAACCGGTTATCAAACCCTATCTAAGGAAAGGGCTACGGGAGCTTTTGATAAGGTAGATAAAGAGCAGATTGACAAGCCGGCATCCAATATTTCGGAGCGTTTAGTGGGAACCTTAGCAGGTGTGCAAACAACCGTGGATGCCAATGGTAACGTATCTATGGAGGTTAGGGGTAAAACCAGCTTCAGCGGATATGGCGATCAGCCTTTGGTGGTGGTTGATGGTTTCCCGATACAGGGAGGTTTATCGAGTATCAACCCGAACGATGTGGAGAGTGTTACACTCCTGAAGGATGCGGCAGCATCATCTATTTGGGGAGCCAAGTCGGCTAATGGTGTAATCGTTGTAACCACCAAGAAAGCAGCTAAGGGTAAAGCAAAGGTGGAATTTTCTTCTTTCTGGAAAATAGCTCCTAAGCTGGATTTGGATTACGTAAATCCTTTGGCAACCAGTGCCGAGGTAATTGAATACGAGAAGCGTGGCTTTGAAACTGATTTATTTGGCGGACCATTTCCGGCCCCTTCTTTCACCTTATCAAATGTTGATACACCTTATTCATTAGGGTATATTACACTTAATGATTATCGTTTAGGGCGTATTTCCGAGTCGGAGATGAACGCACGTCTGAATCAACTATCACAGCTGAATAATAAAGATCAGATAAAAGATCACCTTCTGCAGAATCCTTTTACGCAGCAGTACAACTTAAGTGTGTCGGGAGCCAGCGAACGTATGTCTAATGTATTGACTTTAATGTATGAAGGCGACAAGGACTATTTTAAAGAAAATGATGGTGAGAAATTCATGGTTAACTACCGCAATCAGATAAAGGTGACCAAATGGCTAGATTTTGATTTCGGTGCCATGATTCAGTTATCTAACCGTACCAATAATGGAGTGAGCCTAAGTGATATTCGAAGATTAGCTCCGTACGATATGCTGAAAAATGAAGATGGTTCGTTGACCGATATGAATCACTTACACTACTATCAGCCTGTGGTGAATGAGTTGCTGGATAAGGAAGCCTTCCCTTATGCCGACTGGTCGTATAACCCCATTGATGAGATTCAGCACCGCAACCTTACTAATCGTCGCTTAAATGTGCGCTTGCAGGGAGGTTTAGGAGTTAAAATATTACCAGGCCTGAAGCTGGACAGTAAATTCATGTATGAGCAGTTTACATCAAGTAACAAGCGCTACTATGCCGAGGAGTCGTTTACCATGCGAAGCCTGATCAACGAAACCTCAGAATGGAACCGAACAACCGGTGAAGTGACGCAAAATGTGCCGTCAGGTGGTGCCTTGCAGCAGAGCTCGTCAATGGTGCGCAACTACAATTTCCGAAATCAGTTAAGTTTTAACCGCACATTTAATGATAAGCATGCGATTAATGTGATTGCCGGTACCGAAATAACCGACCGGATTACCGAGTCAAAGTATGATGCGGATATTGTTGGCTACGACGATGATAAACTTACCGTTGGTCGTTTGTTAAACGATTATAATACGGCCAAAATGTGGAATGGCTGGCCGCTGTCATTTGCCCGTTATTTTCACCCCATAAGCCTGTATAGTATGCCATCATTTGGCTATGGTACCGATCGCTATTTTTCACTGTATTCAAATATGGCCTATACCTATAACGATAAATACACCATTTCGGGTAGTATCAGAACAGATGCTTCTAACCTTATTACCGATGATCCATCGTACCGTTATTCCCCATTCTGGTCCACTGGTATTGGCTGGCAGGTGCATAAAGAAGAATTCCTGAAAAATGTAGATTGGTTAGACCGCTTAAACCTGAGGGCAACCTATGGTTTTAATGGAAATGTAGATCGTTCAACGTCATTTAAACCCTTAATCAGCATGCCAGGTACGCCGGATCCGGTTACCAACGATATTAAAGCCAACGTGTCCAGCTTTGGTAACCCAACCTTACGTTGGGAGCGTACCCGTACCATTGATGTTGGTGTAGATTTTGCCATGCTAAAAGGTAAACTGCATGGTACAGTGGATGTATATAATAAGCGCAGTGAAGATCTGATTGTAACCCAGTCAATCCCATCAGTTCATGGAACTAAAAGTGCGAGGTTTAATAATGGAACCATGCTTAACAGGGGTATTGAGGTGATATTGGGAAGTCGTTTACCCATCGTTGGCAGAGACATTGTCTGGAATGGAAACCTGAATGTATCGTATAACAAGAATGAAATAAAATACCTGTATAAAACCAACTATGAGTTTTACGATATGACAGGTAACAGTAACCCAACCGTGAAGTATGTAGAGGGGCACAATGTAAATACGCTTTGGGCTCTGCGTTATGCCGGACTAACAAATGTAGGTACAGAAACAGATCCGGAGATGACACCAGCTTTCCATGGTGCTGATGGTGATAAATACACCTTCCGTGCATGGCCTCCTGGAGTAGATGCACGCGAGTATATGTCTGATGAAGGAACAACAGTGGCACCCTACACCTTGGGCTTCCAGAACTCGTTTAAAGTATATGATTTTGACGTGTCATTTATTATCACTGGTAAGTTTGGGCATGTGTATCGCCGCCATTCATTCAATTATCCGGCAATGTCACAAATGAATACATTGGTTAATAACAAATATTCGGAAGTAGTGAACGGTGATCCGAATCAGATTGTACCGATCCCTGAGAATGAGAGAAAATACTATTTCTGGGGACGCTTCTATCCATTCCTTGACTACCTGACGGCTGATGCATCACACATCCGCTTCCAGGAAGTTAATGTCAGCTATAACGTACCAAAGCGCATCGTTAATAAACTTGGATTTGAGCGCATCAGGGTTTATAGCCAGGTGAATAACCTGGGAACAATCTTGTTTAATGACTTTGATGAGGATCCTGAATACCCGATGGGCACCATGAAACCTCAGCCTATGTACACCTTTGGATTTAATTTCTCATTGTAAAACTAAATCCGGTTAATTATCAATTAAAATCTATTAAAATGAAAAAATATAGTAGCTTACTTTTAGTTTCAATAGCTCTGCTGTTGGCTGGCTGTAACGACTTTCTCGATAAGGAACCTAATAAATCATCCAATGTAGTGCCTGGTAAGGCCGAGCACTTCGATGCTTTACTCAATAGTTACCGTAGTTTTGCATCTGAGGCTAATCGTGATGTGATACATGGCAGTGATGACTATGGTTTGTATACAGAATTGTTTGACAATAAAGATATATACGGTGTTAATATAGTGCAGTTTGCCACCTGGGATGTGGAATACCTGCCCGATTATGAGCGTCCTTATTGGCCACATGAATGGGAGAAAATATTTGTGGCCAATATGATTATATCTAACCTCGATAAAATGGAAGGGACCAAAGAAGAGATTAGCCATTTAGAAGCAGAAGCCCATTTTGTAAGGGCTTACAGCTACTACCAATTGGTTAATACCTACTGTTTGCCATACAGCCAGGGAAATATGCAGGAGATGGGATTGCCCATAAAGGAGACGACCAGCTTTGAAGAGTCGGCTGAAAGGGCATCGCTCGAAGAAACCTGGGCGCTGATATTGAGTGATCTGGAGAAAGCACTTCAGCTGAAGCACGATTTAAAATTTGATGATGATAAATACCGTATCTGGCGGGCCAGTACACCGGCTGTCAATGCATTTGCTGCACGCGTGTATTTGTGCATGCACGACTATGAAAATGCGAAAAAATATGCAGAAGCGGCTTTGGCCAACCACGGCGTATTGGTCGATTACAATACCGAAATGAGCTATTCCAGTTTTGTTGAGGAGGTGACAGTGGGCGATGAGAATATTCAAATCGTCTATCCTATTACTTTTGATGGAGGCATGTATTCGCAGAATAGTATGGCTTGGAAAGAACTATATTATTACCGCTATCTGTATAATTCAAGCGAGTACTTTGTGCCTTCTAAGGATCTGTTGGCTTTATATGACCAAACGCACGATTTACGTTATAGGTATCATGTTGTAGAAGACTATTCGTATACGCGTGGCATGGTTGATCCACCGCTTAGCTATCCGTCATATGTTTTTTGTGAAAATGGCTATGTGCCAAGCGGACCAACTGTGGCTGAGATGCTACTGGTTAAGGCAGAGGCACAGGTGCGACAAGGCGAGTGGGAGCAGGGGCTGGCCACTGCCAACCAGCTGCGCGCCAAACGCATTAGTAGCGATGCGCCTGCCAATGTGATTAATCTGTCGGCAGCTAACAAAAATGAAGCATTGCAGCATATCATCGATGAGCGTCGCCGCGAAATGCCATTTACTCAGCGCCTGTTTGATGTACGCCGTTACAACAACAACGACGATGCCAGTGATGATGTGGTGATGACACGCGAGTTTTATCCTTACAACTTATCTGCCATACATGGTAAGGAAGCGCCGGTTATCTATACTTTGGATAAGCAGTCGAGAAAATTTGCACGACCAATCACTACCTATGACATAACGGTTTCAGAAGGAGTCATCAAACAAAATACTTACTAACCTTGACCATCAAACCATTCCGGATTCTGCCTTAATGCTTTCTCTGGAATGGTTTACTCAAGAGTGGATTTGACTATGGCTCACAGGGTTCTTTTTAAGTATCCTGTTAGCTATAGTCATGCACTTCAGTATGCAATAAACAGTCGCACGGATTATCAACTCTCCATGGTCTTCAAGCTTTAATAAATGAACATAACTAAGTAAATAATGAAACAAATAATATCTACAATAGCCTTATTGCTGATGATATGCACTGCATGTGCCACCAAGCAGTCAGCCGAAGTACATTTAACCGGAAAACTAATCAACTTTCCATCGGTTGCTATTATGCGAGTGGGAACACCCGAAGGATACATATTACGCGAGTCGCTTGAAATAAAAACAGATGAGAATGGCTGTTTTGATCTAAAAATACAGCTCGACAATCCTGCCTATTATCGCTTGGGACGCAATACCTTGTATTTATCTCCCGGTGATGTGCTATCTATGGAAGTGAATTTGAATGATCCAAATGCAGCTGTGTTCAATGGCACTGGGGCCGAGGCTAATATGTATTTGCGTGCCAAACCATTTCCTAAAGGTGGCTCATATATTCCAAATGTCAATTTAAACACTCATCCTAATTTCGATGAGGTGATTGAGCGCCTCGCCAATACGGTTGAGGAAGAGCAAAAACGATTGGATAAGCTCACAAGGGTTAGCAAACAGTTTAAAATGCTTGAGAGTGGTCGAATTCAATTTGATGCTGCCAATACCTTATTGTCTTATCCAATCTATGCCGGTTGGATGAAGAAACTGAATGATGAAGAATCAAAGAGCTTCAAGGATAGTGCCGACACCTATTTTAAACCACATGTTGATGCTTATTTAAAGGAGAGCAACAATGCCGAGTATCTTAACATTGATACCTATCGGGATATTAGTGGCGTGGTAGTAGGACTTTTTAAAGCTGACCAGCTGAATCCGGACTTAAGTGATTTTATCGAAACGTCTGACCTATGCTATGGTTTGGCTTCGTTAGGACCTGTTAAGCAGGTGTTGGAACAACGTAAAGAGACGGAGGCAAAACTAAAAACCGCGCACTACAAGCAAGTAGTCAAAACGGCGTTTAGTAAATACGAAACACTGCAGCCCGGTAATGTGGCTTCTGATTTAACCATTAATACCATCGATGGGCAACAGGCTAAGCTATCGGATTTTAGAGGGCAGATGGTGGTACTTGATATATGGGCCACCTGGTGCGGACCTTGCAAAAACGAAGCGCCTTACTTTGAGGAACTAGCTCGCAAGTACAAAGATAAACCCATCCATTTTTTGTCAATCAGTATAGATTCCAATAGAAAAGCCTGGAAGGACTATTTGGAGCAGCATGAGAAGCAGTCGATGCAGTTTGTGTGTAATCGCAGTGAGTTTAAAGACTATGAGCTATTTGGTGTACCTCGGTTTATAATCCTGGATAAGGAAGGCCGGTTTATTGATGCCTTTGCACCTGCTCCGTCAAATCCTGCATTTGAAGCACTGATTAAATCAAACAGTTAAGAAACTTTCCAACTGGCAGACGTTTTGACCCTACTCATAACACACTTTTAAGCGTCTGCTGGTTTTTCCTTCATATTCATGGACAACAGGAGGGCTGTCAAACGTGACAGCCTTTTTTTGCAATAGAGCCAATTACTTGCAATTGTTTCTATTGGATACTAGAGGCAAGAAAAAACGGCCACTAATATAATTAGCAGCCGTTAGCTTTTTGTTTTATTGTAAGATTACAATAACTCTTTCGAGCTGATGGCCTCATCTATGGCCACAGTAACGTACTTATGGCTCTTAAAAAATTTCTTGTCAGAAGCCAGTTTGATAGTGGCTACCAGCTGACCATCTTTCTGTTCTTTAATCGATGTGATTTCAACTTTTTCGCCAACCAGCGCCTGGTAATCAGCAACTCCCCCTTTTTTAACAATGAAATTGTTTTTAGGGAAGTTAATGTGTTCGTAGTGGTTATTTTCTACTTCACCAATGGTGAAAACATCACCCACATTAACTTTTGAATCTGAACTCTGGGCGAAAGTAACACTCGTAAATAAGCTCACACAAAGAGCTATTAAAAATAAATGTCTCATGCTGATTTGTTTTTAAATAGTTAATTGTTGATTTTTTCCTTATTACCTATCGTGTTATGTTCCGTCTGTTCACCTGAGTTATAAACGACTACCGCAAAGGTAGCCGTTTTTTTATGTCCTGTAAATAGTAATCAGCTTTCAGCTTAAATTTTACCATTCACAATCTCCAGAATCTCTTTTTCTTCCTGAATAGCTTTGTCTTCAATAGCTTTACCTTCGGCCAGGATGCCTTCAACAAAGGCTTTGTCGTCCAGTCCGGCAGCATTGATTTTCACATTCAGGAAGGCACCCATTACAGCTGTGCGTGCACATAAAGCACCAACACCAGCGTCGGTTACCGAGTTAGGGTTACCCACCTCAGCCATGGCACGAATCACTTCAAAACCTTTGAAAGCCACTTTCATCACGCGGAAAGGCACTTCAATGGCATATTTAGTAGCATCGTCGATGGCTTGCTTACGGGCCGCCTTTTCAGCATCCGTTGATTTTGGCAGACCAAAGGCATCCATAATGCGGTTGAAGGCATTGGTATCTTCATCCACCAGGCTCAACAACTCTTTCTCCACAGCCATGCCTTTCTCAGCCCAGTCGCTGAATTCTTCCCAACGCTCGTCCCAGCCACGCTTATGCGCCGACAGGTTAGCCACCATGGTACCCAGGGCAGCACCTAATGAGCCCACATAAGCCGAGATAGAACCACCACCGGGAGCCGGTGACTCAGAAGCTGTCTCATCGGCAAACTCAGTCAGGTTCATGTCAATCAGCTGCTTCTTGTCCTCTTTCAGGATGTACTCAATAATTTTCTTATCCGGATCGAATGGATACAACTCATCCAGACCCATTGATTTAACCGCAATCTTGATGATCTCACGCTCAGGAATACCTGTTGAACGCTCTTGCTTGCGCAGGAAGTATTTACCGGCATCCAGCATGGCCTGCAATGGCACCACGCCTACCATTTCTGAACCGGTTACGCGAATACCACGGGCATTGGCACGCTCATAAACGGCCTCGTAGGCCTTGTGCAACGAAGTAACAGTGATGTCGGTCAGGTTCATGGAGATCTGCGCCACACCATACTCTTCAATGTACCAGCCAATACCTTTTACCGACTTCAGCATACCTGGTACATTCACCGGATTGCCGTTTTCGTCTTTCACGATTTTGCCGGTAACAGGATTGCCCTCACGCTTCACACGGCCACGCTCGCGCACATCAAAAGCAATGGCGTTGGCACGACGCGTTGAAGTGGTGTTTAGGTTCACATTGTAGGCAATCAGGAAGTTACGGGCACCAACAGCTGTTACACCTGATTTAGCCACGCTCTCATTCCACTCAGCAGGACCATAATCCGGTTTCCACTCGGCCGAACCAATGCGCTTAGGGATGGCTTCGTATTCACCTTCGCGACAAGTAGCCAGGTTCTTACGCTTATCTTCTTTAGCGGCAAACTCGTAGCAATAGATAGGAATGTTCAGCTCCGTACCAATGCGCTCGGCCAGTTTGTGTGCATACTGCACGGTTTCTTCCATGGTGATGTTGGCAACAGGCACCAGCGGACACACATCAGTAGCACCAAAGCGTGGGTGTGCGCCCTTGTGGTGACGCATGTCAATCAGCTCCTGGGCTTTCTTCACGGCCTGGAAAGCTGCCTCACATACCTCGTCGGGTGTACCCACAATTGTCACTACCGTGCGGTTAGTGGCTTTGCCCGGGTCCACATCAATCAGCTTAACGCCGTCTACCTTCTTTATCTCATCGGTAATCTTATCGATGATGGTCATATCGCATCCCTCACTGAAATTAGGAACGCATTCGATTAGTTGTTGCATGTTATTTAGTTTTTGTCGATTTAATATTTAGTGCGTAGTGCTTTGTGCACCGTGCTTGTTTATTCTTAATAAGTCCGAAGCTCGAAGCCCGAAGTCCGGAATTGTCTTTTATCTTGCTTCTTATGTCTTTCGTCTTT